>DJXW01000023.1:75220-82281 GCA_002449845.1 Prevotella sp. UBA6994 | reverse complement strand
ACTCCAACAATTCTTATTGCCATTGATAATTAAAAAAAATTAGAAATAAAAAATTTTAAATTCGCAAAAAAGTATGCAAAGGTACAAATAAAATACCGCACAATATCAATTTTGCAGATTTTTAACATTAACCCTGACGTAATTTGTACTTAGGGTTCTTCTTGTTGATAACGAACAAACGACCTTTACGACGTACAATCTGACAGTCGGGTGTGCGTTTCTTAATTGATGCTCTCGTTTTCATATCTTTATTGATTATTTGTATCTAAACACTATTCTCCCTTTAGTAAGATCATAAGGGCTAATCTCAACCTTTACTTTGTCACCAGGCAGGATTTTAATGTAGTGCATTCGCATCTTTCCTGAGATGTGTGCAATGATTTGTACTCCATTTTCAAGCTCCACTCGGAACATAGCATTTGAAAGGCTCTCAATGATCGTTCCGTCTTGTTCGATAGCTGATTGTTTTGCCATATTTACTTAATACAATACTCCTTCTAATTGTTCTACTTCTTCAAACGATGATAAAACCTCTGCCTTTCCTCTACGGATAGCGATGGTATGTTCGAAATGTGCCGCAGGCTTACCGTCACGAGTACGGATAGTCCATTTATCCGGCATCATCCAAATCTGGCGTCCTCCCATAGTGATCATTGGTTCGATGGCTATACACATTCCCGACTTGAGCAAGGGTCCGTTTCCACGTCTGCCGTAGTTGGGCACTTGAGGGTCTTCATGCATTTCTCTACCAATACCATGTCCGGTAAGTTCACGAACTACACCGTAACCATGAGATTCACAATAACTCTGTACTGTATCGCCAATATCACCTACCCTTTTCCCAGCAGTAGCTTGCTCGATACCTAAATAGAGAGACTCCTTGGTAATTTTGAGCAACTGACGAACTTCTTCTGAGACCTCACCTACACAGAACGTGTAACAAGAATCTCCATTGAATCCATCTAACAGTGTTCCACAATCAACAGAGATTATATCTCCATCTTTCAGAACTGTCTTACTGTCGGGAACGCCATGCACCACAACATCATTTACTGAAGTGCAGATGCTGGCGGGAAATGGCCCTCCAAATGGATTGGGGAAGTTTTTGAAAGTAGGAATTGCTCCATGGTCTCGAATAAACTCATCCGCAATTTTATCCAATTGAAGGGTCGTTACCCCTGGCTTTATATGTTTAGCTAACTCGCCTAACGTCTTTCCAACAAGTTGGTTGGCGCGGCGCATCAGCTCGATTTCATCCTCGGTCTTCAGAAATATCTTCATCCCGCAAGAACGGATTAATAAGCGGAAACACCACCATTGCGAGTACGTCCTGAATTCAGCAATCCATCATAATGGCGCATCATCAGGTGACTCTCAATCTGTTGCAAAGTATCAATCACCACACCTACAAGAATCAGCAAAGAAGTACCTCCAAAGAACTGAGAGAATGCTTGTTGTACATCAAGCAAGCCAGCCAATGCAGGCATAATGGCAATCAAGGCGATAAACAAAGAACCTGGGAAAGTGATGCGCGACATAATTGTGTCAATGTAGTCAGCTGTATCCTTTCCAGGCTTAACGCCAGGAATGAAGCCATTATTACGTTTCATGTCTTCTGCCATTTGTGTAGGATTCAACGTAATAGCTGTATAGAAATATGTAAATGCGATAATGAGAATCACATATATTATATTATATAACAAGCTACGGTTATCTAAGAGTGAGCGTACTAACCAACTGGCATTATCAGACTGATATTGTACGATAGCCAATGGAATAAACATCAAGGCCTGAGCAAAGATGATAGGCATCACGTTAGCAGCAAACAACTTCAATGGGATGTACTGACGTGCACCGCCATATTGTCTGTTGCCAACAAGACGCTTGGCATATTGTACAGGTACCTTTCGAACTCCTTGCACGAGCAATATAGCCGCACATATAACTGCGAAGAGAATAAGAAGCTCAATGATAAACATAACCAATCCACCACCAGAGATCGCCGTGAAGCGAGATGATACTTCCTGAATGAAAGCCTGTGGCAGACGGGCAATGATACCAATCATAATGATCAGCGAAATACCATTGCCTATTCCCTTATCCGTAATGCGTTCACCCAACCAGAGGATAAACATACTTCCTGCTGCCAAAATAATGGTAGCAGGAAACATGAATACGGTCCAAGAAACACCTGTAGCCAAAGCTTGACTTGCTTGCATCTTCAGATTGAACAAGTAAGAGGGAGCCTGGAAAAGCAGGATACCAACGGTAAGAATACGTGTATACCAATTGATTTTCTTGCGACCGCTCTCACCTTCACGCTGCATCTTCTGGAAATAAGGTACAGCTACGGCAAGAAGTTGCATCACGATAGAAGCAGAGATGTACGGCATGATTCCAAGTGCGAAGATTGACGCATTTGAAAATGCACCACCAGAGAACATGTCCAATAGCGACATCAAGCCGCCAGAGGTTTGCGACTGCAGTTTTGACAACATGGCCGGGTTGATACCAGGAAGTACAACGAACGACCCAAAACGGTAAATAGCCGTAAACAGAAGAGTGATAAGGAGTCGCTGACGCAAATCCTCAATCTTCCAACAGTTCTTCAGGTACTCTATTAACTTCTTCATTTTTTTAGATTATAGTTGTGTTACCACCTACAGCTTTAATTGCCTCTTCGGCAGTCTTTGAGAATGCATTAGCCTCTACGTCAAGCTTGGCTTTCAACTCACCGTTACCGAGAATTTTAACCAACACTTTACCTTTTACCACGCCAAATTGTCTGAGTTCCTCAATACCGATCTTAGTCAAAGACTTCGTTTCAGCAAGATTCTGAAGAGTAGACAAATTTACTGCGAAATATTCCTTATGGTTGATGTTCTTAAAACCAGCCTTAGGAACACGGCGTTGGAGTGGCATCTGACCACCTTCGAAACCAATCTTTCTCTTATAACCAGAACGAGCTTTTGCACCCTTGTGACCACGGGTAGAAGTTCCACCCAATCCAGAGCCTGGTCCACGACCAAGACGACGACGTGAGTGAGTAGAGCCTGCAGCTGGCTTCAAATTATTTAATTTCATAATGATTCCTATTTTAAAGTTTATTCAACTACAGTTACTAAATGACGAACTTTTCTTATCATTCCACGGACACTTGGATTATCCTCAACTTCAACAATCTGTGAGATACGGTGAAGTCCTAAAGACTGAAGCGTACGTTTCTGGTCGATAGGGTATCCAATCTTACTTTTAATCTGCTTAATCTTAATTGTTGCCATTGAATCGTCTCCTTATCCATTAAAAACTTTGTTCATACTAATGCCACGATTGCCAGCAATCGTATAAGCATCACGAATTTCACTAAGAGCTAAAATTGTTGCCTTAACCAAGTTGTGTGCATTGGAGGAACCCTTTGACTTAGCAATCACGTCAGTGATACCAACGCTCTCAAGAACGGCACGCATAGCACCACCAGCCTTCAAACCGGTACCGGCAGCAGCTGGCTTCAGCAATACCTGAGCACCACCGAAAGAGCACTCAATCTCATGAGGGATGGTACCTTTCAATACGGGAACCTTAACGAGGTTTTTCTTGGCAGACTCTACACCTTTTGCAATTGCAGCGGTAACTTCGCCAGCCTTTCCAAGTCCCCATCCAACAATCCCATTACCATCACCTACAACGACGATGGCAGCGAATGTGAACGTACGTCCACCTTTTGTTACTTTTGTAACACGGTTGATAGCAACCAGACGATCTTTTAATTCAACGTCACTATTTACTTTAACTTTATTCATTGCCATAATCGTTTAAAAATTAAGACCACCTTTACGTGCACCCTCTGCCAATTCCTTTACGCGACCATGATAGAGATAACCATTACGGTCGAAAACAACTGCTGAGATACCAGCAGCGATGGCTTTCTCTGCCAAAAGTTCACCTACCTTGAAGGCTTGCTCTTTCTTTGGCATCTTCTCCATGCCAAGAGAAGAGGCAGCAGCAAGTGTCGTTCCAGTCAAATCATTGATAACTTGTGCATAAATCTGCTTGTTGCTACGGAAAACGCTCAAACGAGGACGCTCCGAAGTTCCATTTACTTTCTTGCGAATTCTATATTTGATTTTAATTCGTCTTTCAACTTTTTTTGTTGCCATAATAATCAATTCTTAAACATTTACTTTAATTATTACTTAGCTGAGGCCGACTTACCCGACTTACGACGAATAACCTCACCCTTGAACAATACACCTTTTCCTTTATAAGGTTCAGGCATACGGAAAGAACGAATCTTTGCACAAATAAGACCGAGCAACTGTTTATCACAACTCTCCAGAATAATTTGAGGATTCTGGTTACGTTCAGACTTAGTTTCAACCTTCACTTCAGCTGGTAATTGGATAAATATAGGATGGGTATAGCCGAGTGCAAATTCCAAGATATTGCCTTGGTTGCTCACACGGTAACCAACACCTACTAATTCCAACTCTTTTTTGAAGCCCTCGCTAACTCCAACAACCATGTTGTTAACGAGTGCACGGTACAATCCGTGGAATGCTTGTTTCTGCTTAACATTTACAGGGCTATTCTCGTCAATCTCGAAAGTGATAACACCGTTTTCAATCTTTACCTTGATTGAAGCATCTACTTTCTGCGTAAGTTCTCCCTTGGGACCTTTTACGTTTACCACACCATTATCATAAGTAACGGTAACGCCGGCAGGTATATTAATTGGTAATTTTCCTATTCTTGACATATTCAATCCTCCAATTAATAAACGTAACAAAGAACCTCGCCACCAATCTTCATCTCGGCAGCTTCCTTGTTTGTCATTACACCTTTAGACGTAGATATAATTGCGATACCCAGTCCGTTAATTACTCTCGGCATGTCTTTGTAACCAGTGTACTTACGAAGACCTGGAGTAGAGACACGTTTCAAACATTTAATTGCATTGGTTTTTGTTGCAGGGTCATACTTCAATGCAACCTTGATTGTACCCTGAGGACCATCTTCAATGAACTTGTAGTTCAAGATGTATCCTTTCTCGAAGAGGATTTTGGTAATCTCCTTCTTCAAGTTTGACGCAGGAACCTCTACCACACGGTGATGAGCCATAATAGCGTTCCTAAGTCTTGTCAGATAATCTGCTATTGGATCTGTCATAAAATTAAAAAGTTTAATTAATCGGGACTCCCCCGACAATATTAAAAATCAAATATCTTCAATCTTTAAGTGTAAGGACACAGAACCTTGAGAGCGTTCCCAAAGGTCTGGTCCTTATAATTATTACCAACTTGCCTTCTTCACTCCAGGAATCAAACCAGCTGAAGCCATCTCACGGAACTGGATACGAGAAAGACCGAACTGGCGCATATAGCCTTTTGGACGTCCGGTAATCTTGCAACGGTTGTGCAGACGGATTGGATTTGCATTCTTTGGAATAGCCTGAAGTTTGCGGGCTGCTTCGTATGCATCAGCAGGATCTTCAGCGGTAGCAATGATCTTCTTCAAAGCGGCACGCTTTTCTGCATATCTTGCAACGAGTTTAGCACGCTTCACCTCACGGGCTTTCATTGATTCTTTTGCCATATTACTTAATCGTTTTTAGCGTTCTTGAATGGAATACCAAATGCCTTGAGCAAAGCAAAACCTTCTTCATCAGTCTTCGCAGATGTCACGAAAGTAATGTTCATACCTTGGATTCGGTCAATGTTATCTAAGTTGATTTCAGGGAAGATAATCTGTTCCTGAATACCGAGCGTATAGTTTCCGCGACCATCAAACTTAGTCTCAACGCCCTTGAAGTCACGAATACGAGGCAAGGCAACACGCACGAGTTTCTCAAGGAACTCATACATACGCTCACGACGTAATGTAACCATAACGCCAATAGGCATCTTCTTACGAAGCTTGAAGTTGGCAACGTCTTTCTTTGAATAGGTAGCCAAAGCCTTCTGACCCGTGATGGTAGTAATCTCGTTGACAGCTACGTCAATAATCTTCTTATCTTGAGTAGCGTCACCCAGACCTTGGTTGATAACAATCTTCTTCAAGACAGGAATCTGCATTGCAGAAGAATAATTAAACTGCTTTTGGAGTGCGGGAGCGATCTTCTCCTTATACTCTTTCTTCAATGATGCTGTTTCCATTATTTAATCTCCTCTCCTGATTTCTTTGCTATACGAATCACATTCTTACCCTCGTGTTTAACACTGATGCGGGTAGGCTTTCCACTCTTAGGGTCAATCAAACTCAAATTTGAGATATGAATGGGGGCTTCCTGCTTGATGATACCACCTTGAGGATGCTTTGCGGAAGGTTTCGTGTTTTTGGAAATAATGTTCACGCCCTCAACGATAGCACGATTCTTGGCAACTATCACTTTCAGCACCTTTCCAGTCTTGCCCTTATCGTCTCCTGCAAGGACAACAACCTGGTCGTCTTTCTTGATATGTATCTTACTCATTACTTCTTTACTTTATTAATATTAAAGAACCTCAGGTGCCAAAGAAACGACTTTCATGTTGACGGCACGCAATTCACGGGCTACGGGACCGAAGATACGGCTACCGCGAAGTTCACCTGCGTTGTTCAAAAGCACACAAGCATTATCGTCAAAACGGATGTATGAACCATCTGCACGGCGAATTTCTTTCTTTGTGCGAACAATCAAAGCCTTAGATACTGCACCCTTTTTCAAATCACTTGATGGGATAACGTTCTTGACAGCTACGACAATCACGTCACCAACACTTGCATAACGACGACGAGTACCGCCCAGCACTCTGATGCAAAGGGCCTCGCGAGCGCCGCTGTTATCACATACTGTAAGTCTTGATTCTGCTTGTATCATAATTACTTAGCTTTTTCTACGATTTGTACTAATCTCCATCTCTTAGTCTTAGACAGAGGACGGGTCTCCATAATGAGTACGGTATCACCGATATTGCACTCATTCTTCTCATCATGTGCATGGTATTTCTTTGTCTTTTGGACAAACTTACCATAGATTGGGTGTTTCTCCTTGAACTTCGCTGCAATAACAATGGTTTTATCCA
>DJXW01000023.1:73126-75087 GCA_002449845.1 Prevotella sp. UBA6994 | reverse complement strand
CCATTGTTATTTATTAAGTTCTCTCATGCGGAGTTCTGTTTTCATACGAGCGATATCACGACGTAAGGCCTTAATCTGTGATGGATTTTCGAGAGGAGAGATTGAATGAGTTAATTTCATCTGATGCAACTGTTCAACAGCGTTCTCCAACTTTTCTTCCAAACTCTTATCATCGAGTTCTCTTACTTCATTACTTTTCATATACCTTATGCGTTTTTATCGTAATCACGTCTAACAACAAATTTTGTCTTTACAGGTAGTTTCTGTGCACCGAGACGGAGAGCCTCCTTTGCAACTTCAAAAGGAACACCTTCTACTTCAAAGAGGATACGGCCTGGAGTTACTGGAGCAACCCATCCTGCGGGATCTCCCTTACCTTTACCCATGCGGACATCTGCAGGCTTGCGGGTAATTGGCTTATCAGGGAAAATGCGAATCCAAACCTGACCTTCACGGTTCATGTAACGGTTCACCGCTACACGAGCTGCCTCAATCTGACGGCTATCAATCCATTTTGCCTCAAGCGTCTTGATACCGAAGGAGCCGAAAGCCAACTGTGTGCCACGACTGGCGTTGCCTTTGTTACCCCTACCGTCTTGAGGTCTTCTATATTTTACTCTTTTTGGCTGTAACATGATAACTTCTTACATTTAACGGTTATTGTTTCTCTTGCGATTACCGCCACGGCCGTTACGACCGCCACCATTGTTGTTGGAACGTCCACCTTGCTTCTCTTGAGCATAGGTTTGCGTAAGGTCACGCTTTCCGTAAACCTCACCGCGGCAAATCCACACCTTGATGCCAAGCAATCCCACCTTGGTGAGAGCCTCTGTCTGGCAATAGTCAATGTCTGCACGGAATGTGTGCAATGGTGTACGACCTTCCTTGTACATTTCGTTACGAGCCATTTCAGCTCCATTCAAACGACCACAGATTTGCACTTTGATACCTTCGGCACCAGCACGCATCGTGTTTTGAATAGCCATCTTGATAGCGCGACGATAAGCAATCTTACCTTCCACCTGACGAGCGATGTTGTTACCAACGATGGTAGCATCCAACTCAGGTTTCTTTACCTCATAGATATTAATCTGAATATCCTTCTTATAAAGTTTCTTCAGCTCTTCCTTCAGTTTGTCAACATCTTGACCACCTTTACCGATGACGATACCTGGACGAGCGGTGCAAATAGTAATAGTAACGAGTTTCAAAGTACGCTCAATGACAATCTTAGAAACGCTTGCCTTAGCGAGGCGCTCGTTCAGATACTTGCGGATTTTCATGTCTTCCACAAGGTTGTCACCGAAATTCTTTCCACCGTACCAATTTGAATCCCAACCACGGATGATACCAAGTCGGTTGCTTATTGGATTAACTTTCTGTCCCATACTTATTCTTTTTCGTCGTTAGGTTTTGTATCTACAAACAATGTCACATGATTAGAACGCTTGCGAATGCGGTAACCACGTCCCTGTGGTGCAGGGCGCATGCGCTTCATGGTAACACCTTCGTCTACGAATACGCGAGAGACGAACAATTCGCCGTCCTCGGCCTTGCGGTCATTCTTAGCTTCCCAGTTGGCAATGGCCGAACGCAACAGTTTCTCAACATCTACGGCAGCCGCCTTCTTGGAGAATCTCAATACTCCGAGAGCACGGTTTACCTCCAAGCCGCGAATCATGTCTACAACGTAGCGCATCTTGCGGGGTGAAGAGGGAACTCCATTGAGCTTTGCGAAGTACATATTTTTAAGGGCTGCTTTCCTTTTTTCTGCAGCTAATCTTTTTCTTGCTCCCATTTTGATTAATGTTTCATTTTAAATGGTTTACCCGTTTACTTCTTATTTCCAGCATGACCACCGAACTTACGGGTAAGTGCAAACTCTCCCAGCTTATGGCCTACCATGTTCTCAGTGATGTAAACAGGGATAAATTTATTTCCGTTATGAACTGCAACAGTGT
>DJXW01000023.1:69281-73060 GCA_002449845.1 Prevotella sp. UBA6994 | reverse complement strand
CTGCAACAGTGTGTCCCACGAAGTCTGGGGAAATCATTGATGCTCTGGCCCATGTCTTAACGACAGTCTTTTTGCCACTCTCATTCATGGCGAGAATTTTCTTCTCAAGCGACACGTTGATATACGGACCTTTTTTTAATGAACGACTCATAATTTACTCTTGTTAACTTATTTCTTACTTGCTCTTTCAATAATGTACTTGCTTGATTGCTTTTTCGGCGAGCGGGTCTTAAGACCTTTAGCATACAAGCCTTTGCGTGAACGAGGATGACCTCCTGACTGACGGCCTTCGCCACCACCCATCGGGTGATCGTGTGGGTTCATTACAACACCACGGTTGTGAGGACGACGACCCAACCAGCGTGAGCGACCAGCCTTACCAGACTGCTCAAGAGCGTGGTCAGAGTTTCCTACACTACCAATTGTAGCCTTGCAAGCAGAGAGAATTTGACGTGTCTCACCTGAAGGTAATTTGATAACACAATAGTTACCTTCGCGAGAAGTCAACTGAGCAAAATTACCAGCCGAACGAACGAGCAGAGCACCTTGGCCCGGACGCAACTCAATGTTGTGGATCACGGTACCAACGGGAATGTTTGCCAGTGGCAAGGTGTTACCAACCTCAGGAGCGGCATCGGCACCCGACATCAGTTTCATTCCCACTTGCAGTCCGTTAGGAGCAATAATGTAACGTTTTTCACCATCAGCGTAGAACAACAATGCGATACGAGCCGAACGGTTTGGATCGTACTCGATTGTCTTCACCACTGCTGGAACACCATCCTTCTCTCGTTTGAAGTCGATCAAACGGAACTTTCTCTTGTGACCGCCACCTCTGTAGCGAACAGTCATCTTACCAGTGTTATTTCTACCACCAGTAGAGCGTTTTCCGAAAACGAGAGACTTCTCTGGCACAGATGCAGTAATTTCTTCGAATGTGCCAATAATTTTGTGCCTTTGTCCCGGAGTTACCGGTTTAAATTTACGTACTGCCATTTTTATTATATATTGCTATAGAAATCAATTGTTTCGCCTTCCTTCAGCAAGACGATTGCTTTTTTGAACGCATTCTTCTGTCCCTTCACGAGACCTGAACGTGTGTAACGACTCACGCGCTTACCAGCGTAGTTCATCGTGTTTACACTCACCACGGTAACGTTGTACAACTTCTCGACCTCTTCCTTAATCTGGAGTTTATTGGCGTCAGGACGAACAATAAAACCGAAGCAATTGGGTCGCTTCTCCGTGAGTGAAGTCATCTTCTCGGTGACTAATGGTTTAATGATAAATGCCATATTCTAATAATCTCCTTTTATTTACTTGGTTAAGATCTCAGTGATAGATTTCAGTGAATCCTCAGTCATGATTAGTACATCGGCATTCAAAACTTTATACGCATTCATGGTAGATGCGATCATCACTTCTGCACTTGGCAAATTTCGAGCCGACAAATATACGTTTTTATCCAGACTTGGCAAAAGAAGAAGTGTCTTTTTACCCTCAACTTTAAGATTTTTAGTAATATTTATGAAATCTTTTGTTTTAGGAGCATCGAAAGAGAAGTTCTCTACTACGATGATAGAATCTTCTTGTGCCTTATATGTCAAGGCAGACTTACGTGCCAACACCTTTACTTTCTTGTTCAGTTTGGTACGATAGTCACGTGGTTTTGGACCGAATACGCGACCACCACCTTTGAGCAATGGAGAGTTGATATCACCATGACGTGCACCGCCTCCACCTTTCTGACGACCAAGTTTACGAGTAGAACCAGCATGTTCGCTTCTCTCCTTTGCCTTTGCAGTTCCCTGGCGTTGGTTACCAAGATACTGCTTTACGTCAAGATAAAGCACATGATCATTAGGTTCAATGGCGAAGATAGATTCGTCTAACGTAACCTTTCTTCCAGTTTCTTGACCCTTGATATTTAATACGTTAAGTTCCATTATTTCTGAATTAATACGGTTGAACCCTTGCATCCAGCTACAGAACCCTTCACGAGAATGAGGTTATGCTCTGGAATTACCTTTAACACTCTAAGATTCTGGGTCGTAACACGGTCACCGCCCATTTGACCAGCCATACGCATTCCCTTGAACACTTTAGCTGGGTAAGAACAAGCACCGATAGAACCCGGTTTACGAGCACGGTCATCCTGGCCGTGAGTACTCTGACCTACACCACCGAAACCGTGGCGTTTCACTACTCCTTGGAAGCCTTTACCCTTAGAAGTGCCAACAACGTCGACAAATTCGGCATCTGCAAAGAGTTCCACCGTAATTGTGTCTCCGAGGTTATACTCCTCATCAAACTTGAACTCGGCCAAGTGCTTCTTTGGTGTTGTACCTGCTTTCTTGAAGATTCCCTGCATAGGCTTGGTAGTTCTCTTCTCCTTTGCCTCAGCGAAACCTAATTGAACAGCCTCATAACCGTCTTTTTCAACGGTCTTTACTTGGGTAACAACACAAGGACCAGCTTCGATAACAGTGCACGGTACATTCTTACCGTCGGCACTGAAAACGGATGTCATTCCGATTTTTCTTCCAATTAATCCTGGCATTTCAATTATAATTTTATTTGATTAATAATTCTAAGCATTCCAGACGAGCCATTCAAATCGTTCGCCCGAAAATGCTATGGTTTGTTATTACACTTTGATCTCAACTTCTACTCCTGAAGGCAATTCGAGCTTCATCAATGCATCTACAGTCTTTGATGTTGAGCTATAGATGTCGATAAGACGCTTGAAGTTAGAGAGCTGGAACTGCTCACGAGCTTTCTTGTTTACGAACGTACTGCGGTTTACGGTGTAGATGCGCTTGTGAGTTGGCAATGGAATTGGACCACTAACCACAGCACCTGTAGCCTTTACTGCCTTTACGATTTTCTCTGCTGACTTGTCAACCAACTTGTGGTCGTAGCTTTTCAGCTTGATTCTGATTTTCTGACTCATAATAATTTATTAATAATGTGAATATTTGAGAGGAGAGGTGCCACTAAAGAGTCATTTGCTCAATGGCGCTCTCTCCTTGTTTGTTACTTATACAAGATCTACACGTCCCTTGATTTCCTCAAGCACCGACTTAGCGATTGAGCTTGAAACAGGAGCGTGATGGTCATACTCCATAGAACTTGTTGCACGACCAGAAGTGATGGTACGCAATGCGGTAACATATCCAAACATCTCTGCCAGTGGAACCATAGCCTTCACGATGCGAGCACCGCTACGAGCCTCGTCCATACCTTCTACCTGACCACGACGCTTGTTCAAGTCGCCAATCACGTCACCCATGTTCTCCTCAGGAGTAACCACCTCTACCTTCATGATAGGCTCCATCAATACAGGACCTGCCTTTGGACAAGCATTCTTGTATGCGTTGATGGCAGCGAGCTCGAATGACAACTGGTCAGAGTCCACTGGGTGGAAGCTACCGTCGATTACGGTCACCTTCAGGCTATCCATAGGATAAGAACCAAGCACACCATTCTTCATGGCACTCTCGAAGCCCTTCTGGATGGCAGGGATAAATTCCTTAGGAATGTTACCACCCTTCACCTCGTTCACAAACTGCAATGGAGACTCGGTATAGTCTTCGTCACGTGGACCAACGTTCACGATGATGTCAGCAAACTTACCACGTCCACCACTCTGTTTCTTGTAAACCTCACGGAGGTTAACCGTCTTGGTAATGGCTTCCTTGTAGTTCACCTGTGGCTTACCTTGGTTACATTCCACCTTGAACTCTCTCTTCAAACGGTCGATGATGATATCGAGGTGA
>DJXW01000023.1:68080-69182 GCA_002449845.1 Prevotella sp. UBA6994 | reverse complement strand
ATGGTCTGACCACTCTGCTCGTCTGTACGAACGGTGAATGTTGGGTCTTCCTCAGCCAACTTAGCAAGACCGTTGTCAAGTTTGGCAATGTCAGCCTGGCTCTTGGGCTCTACAGCGATAGAGATCACTGTATCGGGGAATGTCATTGACTCAAGCACGATAGGATGACCCTCATCGCAAAGGGTGTCACCTGTGTGGATATCCTTGAAACCTACACCTGCGCCAATATCACCAGCGTCGATGCTCTCCATAGGAATTTCCTTGTTAGAGTTCATCTGGAACAAGCGGCTGATACGCTCTTTCTTGCCAGAACGTGGATTGTAAACGTATGATCCGGCAGTTACCTTACCAGAATAAACGCGGAAGAACACCAAACGTCCCATGTATGGGTCGGTGGCAATCTTAAATGCGAGTGCAGATGTAGGCTCTTGCTCTGATGGCTTTCTGCTCTCCTCCTCGTCAGTGTTGGGGTTGGTACCCACAACAGCCTCCGTATCCAATGGAGAAGGAAGGAATGCACATGTATAGTCGAGCAATGGCTGTACACCCTTGTTCTTGTAAGAAGAACCAAGCACCATTGGAGTCAAATCCATAGAGATGGTTCCCTTGCGGATAGCGGCAATAAGCTGCTCCTCTGAGATTTCCTGACCGTCGAGATACTTCTCCATCAAGTCATCGTCATAGTTGGCAGCCTGCTCAATCATCTTCTCACGCCACTCGTTAGCCTCGTCCAAGAGGTCAGCGGGAATCTCTTCCACGTCATACTCAGCACCCATTGTCTCATCGTGCCAGAGGATAGCCTTCATCTTAATCAGGTCGATTACGCCCTTGAAGTTCTCCTCAGCACCGATAGGAATCTGCACAGGACAAGGTTTTGCGCCCAAGATTTCCTCCATCTGTCTTACCGTACCGAAGAAGTCGGCACCAGAACGGTCCATCTTGTTCACGTATCCGATACGTGGCACATTATACTTGTCTGCCTGACGCCATACGGTTTCAGACTGTGGCTGAACGCCGTCGGCTGCTGAATATGTAGCGATGGCACCATCCAAAACACGCAAAGAGCGCTCCACCTCAGCGGTAAAGTCAACGTGTCCCGGAG
>DJXW01000023.1:67660-68016 GCA_002449845.1 Prevotella sp. UBA6994 | reverse complement strand
ACGTGTCCCGGAGTGTCGATCAAGTTGATTTTATATGATTTATTGTTCCATGTCCAGTTACACGTAGTAGCAGCAGAAGTGATAGTGATACCTCTCTCCTGCTCCTGTGCCATCCAGTCCATGGTTGCAGCTCCATCATGTACCTCACCAATTTTATGAGTCTTTCCCGTATAAAACAAGATACGTTCAGACGTTGTGGTCTTACCGGCATCGATGTGAGCCATAATACCAATGTTTCTCGTTAAATGTAAATCGCGATTTGCCATTATTTATTTTCTTTTCCTTTTAAAAACATTAAAACCTTTTTACCTTATACCTTTTTAGAATCTGAAATGAGCAAATGCGCGGTTAGCCTC
>DJXW01000023.1:63178-67569 GCA_002449845.1 Prevotella sp. UBA6994 | reverse complement strand
CTTCCTTACGCTTGAAAGCACCACCTTGGTTGTTATAGGCATCCATAATCTCGGCAGCCAGCTTCTCAGCCATGCTCTTTCCACCACGTTTACGGGCGAAATTAATCATATTCTTCATTGAAACGCTCTCCTTGCGGTCAGGACGGATTTCAGTAGGAACCTGGAATGTAGCACCACCGATACGACGGCTCTTCACCTCCACTTGTGGAGTGATGTTGTCTAATGCTTGCTTCCAAATCTCCAATGGAGCCTTCTCCTCTTTAGCCATCTTGTCCTTCACCAAGTCAAGAGCCTTATAGAAAATCTCGTATGAGGTATTTTTCTTTCCATCATACATCAAGTGATTGACGAACTTTGACACTTTAGTGTCTTGGAATACTGGATCTGGTAATACCAGACGCTTCTTTGGTTTTGCTTTTCTCATTTTATATTTTAATTAATTCTGCTTGGGGCTGTCTTTCTGATGTTCTTCAACGTCCGCACTCGGACATTTACTCAACCTGTTTCTAACAAATCTCCAGCAAAACGGTTTATTAACTTTTTTTCCTGTTAGTAGTTTGGGGTTTTGAGTTTTGGCTCTGTACTGCGAACCGTAGTTCCGAAACTGTATCTCTACATGCTTACCCAACTCTCTAAACTCAAAACCTCATTCACTATTCTTACTTCTTAGCCTTAGGACGTTTTGCGCCGTACTTAGAACGACGTTGTGTGCGGTTTGCCACGCCAGCGGTATCAAGTGTACCACGAACGATATGATAACGTACACCGGGGAGGTCTTTTACACGACCACCACGTACCAATACAATAGAGTGCTCCTGAAGGTTGTGTCCTTCTCCTGGTATGTAGGAGTTCACTTCCTTCTGGTTTGTCAAACGAACACGGGCAACCTTACGCATTGCCGAATTAGGCTTCTTAGGAGTGGTGGTATAAACACGAACACACACACCACGACGCTGAGGACATGAATCCAAAGCTGGTGACTTGCTCTTGTCAACCAATTCCTTTCTGCCTTTTCTTACTAACTGTGAAATAGTAGGCATAATTTTACTTTTTTAATTTATATATTTTTATCGTTAATAATCAAGCTGTTTGAAAAGCCCATTTCTCCTTATTTGGATTGGATTCAACTCCACATGGCGTTTCGGGCTGCAAAGGTACAAACTTTCCCGCAATTCACCTAATTATATAGATATAAAAAAGTCTATATCCTGCCTAAATTTGCAAAATATAGACTATATTAACATTTTTTACAACTCAAATCTACTATGCTTGACCTTTATTGTTTCCAAAAGGTGCAATAGTGCGTGGTGTTTGGTTGGGTATTTCTATCCTTCCAAACTCTTGTTCGTACTTATACACGTTGTCTTGCAGGGCTGCCAACAAACGCTTGGCGTGTTCAGGAGCCATGATGATCCTACTGCACACATCAGGCTTGGGCATTCCTGGCAAAGCCTGTGCGAAATCAATGACGAAATCGCTATGTGAATGACTGATTAATGCAAGATTGCTATATACGCCTTGTGCTACCTCTGGCCTGATGCCTAATTGGAATTGTCCTTGTTGTGGATTGTTATTGTCTGCCATTTTTATGATGATATTTAATGTTTGATATTTCCTTAAAGTGGTTGCAAAGATATTACATTTATATGAGACACGCAAAAAATTTCACTCAAAAAGGAACTTCCTCACATTTTTTAGTTACTTTTGCAAAAGAAACATCAAAAACCTAAAAAACATGAAACTACCAAGATTGATTTCCATGATTAGCTTGGCTCTCGCCTTGCTGACATTGCCATCTACGGCACAAGCTGCTCAGAAGAAAAGTGGCGACTTCACCGTAGGGAAAGGTACGTTCCTGCTGAACGGACAACCTTTCATCGTGAAAGCTGCCGAAGTACATTATCCACGTATCCCCCGCCCCTATTGGGAACATCGCATCAAGATGTGCAAGGCATTAGGCATGAATGCCGTTTGTATCTACATCTTCTGGAACATCCACGAACAGAAAGAGGGACAGTTCGACTTTACGGGCAACAACGACGTGGCTGAGTTCTGTCGTCTGGCACAGAAAAACGGCATGTACGTCATCGTGCGCCCTGGCCCATACGTTTGCGCCGAGTGGGAAATGGGCGGTCTGCCTTGGTGGCTATTAAAGAAAAAAGATGTACGCCTGCGCGAGCGCGATCCATATTTTATGGAACGCGTGAAGATTTTTGAGAAGAAAGTAGGCGAACAGCTTGCTCCACTCACCATCCAGAAAGGTGGACCGATTATCATGGTACAGGTGGAGAACGAATACGGAAGTTATGGCGAGGATAAACCATACGTTTCTGAAATCCGCGATTGCCTTCGTTCTATTTATGGAGAGAAATTGGCTTTGTTCCAATGCGACTGGAGTTCCAACTTTGAGAAAAACGGATTAGACGACCTTGTATGGACAATGAATTTCGGCACTGGAGCCAATATAGACAACCAGTTCCGCCGACTCGGTGAACTTCGTCCAGATGCACCAAAGATGTGCTCTGAATTCTGGAGTGGTTGGTTCGACAAATGGGGTGCTCGCCACGAGACACGTCCTGCAAAAGACATGGTTGCAGGTATGGACGAAATGCTGTCAAAAGGAATCTCGTTCTCACTCTACATGACTCATGGAGGAACTTCTTTCGGTCACTGGGCTGGTGCCAACAGTCCTGGCTTTGCCCCCGACGTCACCTCCTACGACTATGATGCACCAATCAATGAGTATGGACATGCAACACCAAAATATTACGAGTTGCGAGAGATGATGCAGAAGTACAGCGACAAGAAACTACCTTCCGTACCCAAACCCGCCGCCCCCATCATCACTGTGCCCAAGTATGAACTGAAGGAGTTTGCACCGCTGATGTATGCTAATGGCGGTCTGAATACTGATGGCAATGCCGATGACCTTACTTTCGAGGCCCACAACTTAGGTTGGGGTTATGCTGCCTATTACACCACGTTGCCCGAACTACCCCATTCGAGTGTGCTCACAGCCAACTTCCACGACTTTGCGCAGATATTTATTGATGGCAAGTATATCGGTAAGATTGACCGTGTGAAGAATGAGAAGAGCCTTACAATTCCTCCCACAAAGGCAGGCTCATCGCTTGTAATTGTGGTCGAGGCAATGGGACGTATCAACTTTGGACGTGCCATCAAGGATTTCAAGGGTATCATCGGCAATGTCACCATCAGTTCAAAGGCAGGTAAGCACGATGTCACTTACTCATTACACGATTGGGAGAAATATTTCGTCAACGATGAGTACGAAACGGCTTTGCTCGCCCTTAAAAGATCATCTGCTACAGAAAGCAATGAATATATAGAAAATTTCAAAGACGATGCCAAGATGATGGGCGGTCGCGGCTACTACCGCGGCTACTTCAACTTGAAAAAAGTGGGCGACACGTTCCTGAACTTCGAGACGTGGGGCAAGGGACAGGTGTATGTGAACGGCCACGCCATGGGTCGCATCTGGTCTATCGGTCCGCAGCAGACACTCTACGTGCCAGGTTGCTGGTTGAAGAAGGGTAAGAATGAGGTGATTGTCCTCGACATCGTCGGTCCGAAAGAATCTGTAGTGTGGGGTCAGGACAAACCAGAGCTGAATAAATTACAACTTGAAAAGAGCAACAAACATAACAATATCGGCGACAAGCCCGACCTGAACTCAGCCACTCCAGTGATAGTTGGTAACTTCAAGTCAGGCAATGGATGGCAAACAGTTACCTTCCCACAAGCAGCAAAGGGTCGTTATCTTGCCATCGAATGTACGTCAACCCAAAGCGGAGACGATGTGGCAGCCATAGCAGAACTTTATCTGCAAGGTACCGACGGCAAGCGTCTGAGTCGTGAACCGTGGGTTGCCAAGTATGCCAACTCGGAGAACGAGAACGGCAACCATACGCTCGACAAGGTTTACGACCTGCAAGAGAGTACGTATTGGCAAACCACAAAGGGTTCGGGATTCCCACATCTCATCGTCATCGACCTTGGCAGTACGCAAACGGTGAAAGCCCTCGAATATCTGCCACGTGCGGAGCAGGGAGCTCCAGGAAGTGTAAAGGGTTATCGTGTATTTATGCTTGACAAGTAACAACATCCCTTGAATATATTTTCCCAATTACCATCACAGAGGTTGTCGCATCACATTATGCAGGCAACCTCTGTGATGGTTATAAACGATCATGCTTGACTATTTCTAATCGGTTCTGGTTACTTTTAGTCGGTTTTAGTCGGTTTTAGTCCTTTTTAGTTGGATTTGGTTTCACCTCGTACCACGACAATCCTTTCAAAGAAACAGCACCTTCCTCTTTCAATTCTTTAAGGATGTTTCCCAACAAACGGAGATTCTGCTCTTTCGTCTT
>DJXW01000023.1:0-63099 GCA_002449845.1 Prevotella sp. UBA6994 | reverse complement strand
TTGCTCGGCATTGCGACTTTCAGATACTCATAGATACCGTCACGCATAGTTCCATCCTCACCTGCATTCTGAATAAATTGCAGTGTCATTTGTTTTAATTTTGAACGTTCCAAGCCACTGACACGAGTATATTCTGGCAATTGGTGTGTTATCTTAGCAACACCCAGCGAAATTTGATAATTAGGAGATTCTCCCTCAATGAGTCCCTTGTTCAATAAATCCTCTGCCGTTTCTTCGTTAATCTGGTGCCCTTTCTGCACTGCATCAAGCGCGATACATTCTTGCAAAGTAAGGGTCTTGTTCTCTTTCAGTATCTTTGTGTATTTTTCGTTGATGGCATTGCCATAGAGCCTCACACCAACAACCTTATTGACAGCATCAATCTCGTAGTCTGGCATTGGGAAGTGGCGTCGCCATTGCTCATCGAATATTTTCTTGATGCCGCGGCTTACAGTATCAATCATATTGAAATGTCCCATTGCCTTGCAAAGGCATTCGTTTCTAAAATGACGCTGAGGACCACGAATAGCCAATGCCTTTTGTAAAGTGCCAGGAATGAAACTGCCACCATTCTCATAATACACATAGCCAGGATTCTCAACAAAGTTGATGCGCTCCTGTAATGTATAATCCTGATGGGCAATGGCATTATGCAAAGCCTCACGGATGCTGTAGTTGTCATACTGCTTCATCGTATCAGGGAACAAAGTTCCTCCTGGCAACTCGCGCATGGTCAGATTGCGGATTTTACCAAGAATCTCATCCACTGTCAATATGAATGGAGCCGTGAAATGCTCGTAATCAACAACATCTTCTTTTGCATCGCGTAGCGTCCAGGTCACTTCCACAACCGCAGGCCTCAGTTTGAACACTGCCGTTGGTTTACCCAATAAGATGATGGCAGCACGAGTAAGTTTGCCATCAATCATGATACCACTATTACTCAGCAACTCTTCTACCGACCAACCGTCAATTTCGTTGACAGGAATCTTTGAGTGTACCTTTTTGTACATCACACGGGCTTTGGCGACTGCCAGTTCATCTAAGTCTGCCAAAGTTGCATTTCCTACGATACCAGCCGACCAATCATCTGGGGCAAAAAGTTGTTCCTCCAAAATAGCATTCAGACGTTCTGGTGTCAGTTCCACCAACGAGTCCTCTATCCGTTGCCATGCTTTGTTATGGGCATAGACAGGTAACTTTGGCAGATGTTTTGGAATATGAATCACCCAAACTGTCTTATGGGTGTCCTCCGTGACGAACTCCTCAATATCCAATCCTTCACTTGACAGGTTGGCGCACAAATTAGTCAGTCGAAGTGTCGCCTGTTGAGTTGTATAGTTGTATGTATCTGTTCCAATAATCTTCAAAGTCTTATCTTCAACACCAACTACCAGATGCCCACCCTTCATGTTTGCCAATGCCGACACATAGGAGATGACATCATCCTTCTCATGACCACTAAAGTCATTCTTCAGGTTCTTGAATTCCTTCCACTCACAACCCTCATCCTCTTTGGGTATTGCTTGATGAGATATTGTTGTAATGCTTGTTCTGTCATATCTTGATTTCTTTTTCTAAAATAACGAATATAATTCTTTATTATTCCAAATATTTACATCTGATCAGGCTCCATGTCAATTGATGTCTTAACTTTATCTATATTGATTAACCCATCACCTTCTTTACGCCATCTTTTCCTAACGAAGTTCTCGAATGTATAATTCTCACCTAAATTTAAATTATCGGCATGATCAGAAATGATGATTTGAGGGGTGAACCCATATTGCTTCTTTATGGATTTCAATACATCAGCTATTTGAAGAAAAAGATTTGTCACAGCTCGCATATCATCATCAACCTCATCCTTTCCTTTTTCCCCTTTTTCCTTTTCTTTTAATTTTTCTGCATCAAACTTTTCTGTACTTGAATCAATCACGGCAGGAAAATACACCTGACTTGGCTGATCTAAGAATAGTATTGTTGGCACTAAGGATTTATCTCCTAACGATGAAAAGAATCGTAGTAATGAAAGGAAAAGACATACATGGGAATATAGCCAGTTTGCTCCGCTCCCCATAGAGCGTAGATAAACCTTTTTATTCCCCTCTTTAAGATGATATAATTCAAATGTTTTAATATCAAAATGCAGGTTGATAGGTTTATATTCAAAATCCAGTTTGCCCCCAATTTCATTCATAGATTTATTAATGAAATTCTCTGCCTCAGACAATTTCCCTTCAATATTGTATCTTTCGAAAAGAATCTGTTCCAAATCACTAATTTCTTTCTGAACCCCTTCGATGTTATAATGTGCCAGATTTAAAGATTCTTTTAACGACCACTCAAGTACATTTTCTATTTTTAGTTTTATTTTCAGAGACTGTTCCTCTAAAGACTTATTCTTCTCTAATTGTTCATTAGTCTTTAGAATCACATTCAAATTGTTGTTCAATTCTCTTATCTTTTCATCGATGTCCGCAATCTCTTTTTCGACTTCCTTTTTCTGAGGTAAAAAAGAATCTAACCTTTGAGGTGACTTTTGCAGTTCACTATTTAACCAATTAATAGCATCTGTCAGCTTGTTTGTTTCTGTTGCAGTTACATTAGTGGTGTGATGGCAAAAAGGACACTCCACATCAGCCCTAATTGCTTCTGATACAGGTTTGTATTTATCAATTTCCTTATTATAGTTCTTCGCGTATTCAATCGAAGACATTATTCTCTCCAATCGAATAGTTGCTTTTCTTCTTTTTGCCAAAAGACTATTCTTTTCTTCACTCAATTGAACATACCTCTTCTTATATTCATTGGAAACCTCATTCACTTCTATTTCATATGCTTCCAACTTGTCAATATACAATTTGGGAGCATTTAGAAGACTTTCACTTGGTATATCAGGAAACAATTCTTTTCCACTTATAGCATAGAAGTTGTCTCTAAGATCGGATATTTCTTGTACAATCTCTTTTTTATTCGCCTCATACTTGAAATTCGCTGTTTTATACTGTTCCAATTGCTTTCGTTTCTCTTTTAAATGTTGACATAGAAGATAATATTGTTGATCCACAAAACCAGCAAATATCTTAAACTCTTCTATAACCCTTTCTCGTTTCTCCTTTTCGTCGAATCTATAAAATAATGAATGTTTATTTGCAATCAAATTCTGATGCTGGAGCATAAAAGAAATCATGTTTCTAAAAGAAGGTCTCCCTTTCTTTTGCCCCCGAAAATCTATAGACTCTTTGTCTTCATCGGTTTCGGAAATATTCAAGCCACAGAAATGCCCTAACTCAACCCGGAAGTCATTAAGCGGAATAAAATACTCTTCTCCAAAATAGTCCATACTAAGATTATCAACATCTAATACTTCCGACTCTATTTTGTAGAAAGCCTTTGTAGTGTTTTCACTTTGATTCCTTCCTACGACAAGTTGCGTGTCCTTTGAAACAAGTACTACAAAGTAAAACTGAGCATTTTCTGTTATCACTCCTTCTGGAACAGTGTTTTCCCCATTTCCAGTACAATAGTCAAATATCTCTATGATAGCACTCTTACCCGTAGAAGAGCGCCCAGTAATAATATTAAGCCCCTCTTGGAAACTTATATAATGACAATTATCATATTTGTCAACAACACCTAAGTAACTGATATGGCATTTCATAATTTCTTAATTCCAAATGAATAATATGTGTTAATTACATTCCTTGTAAAAACTCTATATAGAATTGAAGAGAGTTTGAAACTGTTTGTCAATATAGGGTCAGTAAACAACTGCTCATTTGATATCACACGAACTGTCAGATTCTTGTCTATTTCGATATATCCACAATCTAATGCATATTGCAAACATCTATTTGTAATGTCTTTATAAGACTCAAATCTTTCTTCGAATCCAGCCATGATATCCTTATCTCTTGTTATCCGGCTAAGTTGCGAATGGCGATTCAATTGTTTTATATTCTCTATACAGTCTTGATTTAGGACAAGTGGAAAGACGAAATATGCTAAAAGCATATCTTTCTCTCTACTCTGCAAATTCTTGTAGAATGATATTAGCAGAGGTGTAAGGGCGAATACGTTATTTTGCAACGTAAATATATTGTCAACAAGCCTACTCATTATCTTTCTTATTAAGTTTCCAAACTACTTCCGGATTATCTTCGGCCAGAATATGCATAACTCCATTATGGAAATAAGGTGGAATGTAATTGTACGTGTGAAAAGTTCCATCGTTAGAACTAGTTATGTCATCATAAAAGTCCTTTGATTTGTTGATGATTTCATGTTCTCCACAATTCCTACTAGCTTTACGATATTTTGTCTTGTAATTATATTCAAGATTACTCTCATATTCATCATACGATTTCTTTATAGTTGGGGAAATCTTGATTTCTTGCATGAGCATTTGGGCTGTATGAACATAATCTGAAACTGCATCTGGCAGAACCTCATCGTATTCAATATCTTTTATTTTCTGTACAAAGGGACTCTCTGTGTATTTTTTAGTATCAATATCTTTTAATTTAATCTTTTCGGGAAATAAAGTCGTGTTTTCTTGTAGTTTTTTGGAAAGTTCCATTTTCTCCTTGCTAAAGGCGTCATAACCGATTTCCCAATTGTTCTCTATCGCATGAGGATTAATGATATACCCATATAATGCATTGATATAGCGTTCTCTTTGTATCTTTGGTAAATGACTACCGTGAACGTCTCGCAACTTGTTATAGTAACTAACATTGTCAATGGGTAGATAATCTAAAGTTAGTTTCTTTGCTATATCCTCAAGACGAGATGAATTATCGGGAGAAAACACCTTTTCAAATATCTTTGCTATTTTCTCGGATTTACTCCGTTTCCGTCGTATCTCATCCAATACAGTCTTTCGTTCCGATAATGATTTTTCATTCCAACCATTCCATTTAGACCTCTTTCCAACTTTTTGCGTGGTCAGTAAGACTAACGAACTAAACTCCTCTAAAGAAAAAGAAGAGTCCGTCCAATTCGAGATACTATTCCATACATTCTCGTCCAAATCAGACAAATCTCGTTTGTAATACTTTGATTCAATCTGTATGGCATCTTCTTTGCCAATTACAGAAACATCACCAAAACGTTCAATATACACAGACTGTCCTTCTTGCATTTCAAAGCAACGCTCCAATGCAACAAGGAACTGAAATATCATTCCTTTTATTGTTGATGTCGAATCAAAACTTACTTCTCCCATATTTAATTCTGGTGCTTTAAAGTTACACCCCAATAAAGACATTTCCGTTGTTCAATCCCTTATCTATTCCCTCATTTATTCCCTCAGGATATGATTAGACAAGTAATACCCGCCAGTATTTTTTGCACCAGAATAATATAGAAGTCCCGCATTTTTAAGTAGATTCACATATCGCTCTATGCTTTTAACAGGTATATTGGTTTGTTCTCCTATAACATTTGCTCTCAGTCCTGGTCGTTCATGCAATAAGCAAAGAATTGTTACCAGTTTACTCTTCACATCATTTCTTATTCCCTCAATTATTCCCTCAATTATTCCCTCAAAATATAGCCTCAAATCATCGGTATTTCTGTTTTCCTCACGAAGATGCATAATATTAGGGAAGGTGACCTTTACTATATCATTAGTCACAACAAATTCGGGGATATCAAACCCATTCGTTTTACTATCCTGAATCATTCTGGGGATTCCTGTTCCCATCATCTCTATCAGTTGACGATAATAACAATGATGAGCAATGTCTGGGTTGCGTAATACAGAATAGCCTGCTGACAAGAAGTTTCCGGTCAAGTTGATAAGGGGCTTCCCATAACAAATGATTTCCATGCGATTAGGAAAAATCAAAATGTTCATAAACCCATTGACTGCATTATAATCCCTGTGCACGATAGCGTTCATAATGCCTTCCCGTACAGCAATCCTTGGATAATTCCATTTCTCTGTTCTGTACACCCCGTCAACCTTAACACTTTTAGAATAAGTCATATCTAAGAACTGAAAGATAGCATCAACATTTCTAAAGATACAGCCATCGAACACATGAGCATCTATCAAATCTGCTGGTGAATCAGAAGAATAGACAGAAAGCCTCATTGCTGTCTGAGGAATAAAACGTCCTGGATTCTTTGCATAAAGCATGATACAAGCATTCGTCAAATTACCATTCCGAAGCAGTCCTTCATTCATCAGGAATTCTTCTTCATCCTGAAACCTATTACCTTTCAGTGTATAGAATCCATCTATCGTTTTTCGGACTTCAGCCATATCCAAGTCCTCTATATCTGCACTCAGGACTGGCATCCTTTCCCAATTATAGTCCGATTCCTTTCTGTCTTGCAACATATTGCTAATTGCCTCAGCTGATGCAATACTTCCTTCTGAGCCCACCTTCTGATAGATTGTTCCCTCATACAGATAAGGCTTCTGAGCACCTTCCCAGACACTTATTAAAAGAACGGTCTTGCCCTCATATTCCACAGATTGGACATCAATAGGGGCTGATGGACGTATTTTGTTCATCAAAGAATGAAGCAACTTCTTTACATTTAAGTCTAATGACACACCCACAACAGCCTTTTCTTCATTGACACCAATAAGAATCGTTCCCCCACTACCATTCAGCATTGCCGTTACATCCTTGGCAACGATACGCTCGTCAAAATGAGCCTTAAACTCTAAATGCTCACTTTCGTTCTGCATAAGCAGATTATCTATAATGAACTTATTATCCATAACTTATTTTCCTTGCTTCAAAATGGATTCTACAAAATTCTTGTCGCCAAACTGCGTATTGATAAACGTAAAGATGTCATTAATACTATAAAACTCTTGTGCCCAATTCCCTGTACGTTCCGATATTGCAGTGCCTGTTTTTATTACATATTCATAAACATCCAAGCATCGCTTGTCAAAGAAGTCGTTTCTGTGTATTTCAATTTTATCGGCTCCTTTTATCTTCCCGAATAGTTTCCTGGCAAAGACGACATCCCGATGCACCATAAACCAATAAGGTTTATGCTGCTCCATAGCTCTTTTAATTTCTTCAAATGCAATGTTTTTATCACCAATAATCCCTGTACCATAATGAGTCCTAATGATTCCCAAGAATATATCACATTCGTCAACAGCATTTAGGCAGTTCTCCAAATTAGACAAATTGGGATTCACCTTGATTGTCCCCACGTGTGAATTTAGTACCTCATAGCCCATAGAATGCAGCAGAGCCACAATCTGATATAGTTCATTTTCAAAACCATATACAGTTGAACCAACCATTATCTTTATTTTTCTATCCATATAATAAGTGTCTTATTCCTTATAACGGGATTATTGGGAAATCATTTTGTTCCGACATCCTCGGATTATGCCCTAAGCCTGATATGAAGTCACGCAAATCTGGCCTGACTTGCGACAAGTCATAGCATGTAGAACTTATAAATATGTTTACTCCTGCCATAATTCATTTTGTAATAAACATCTCTTTTTTAGTTACCCATTAAGTGTATTATATTTACCCACTAATCATGAGAGTTAACCAGCAATTAAACACATATTGAGTCCCTTTCGGAGCTCTGTCTATTAGATATGTTGTTACTGTTTTGCCCATATGATTATTTTAATTGATATTTCTCTGCTTATTTGAAGGATTCTTCTTATCCTCAATCTCATTAATTGCATGAATTGCAAATGCTCTCTTTGCTAACCATAAGTCATCTTCTATCTTCAATAACAAAATGGTTAGCAATTTAAGAAAAATTATGTATGCTACAGAATGTTTATTTTCATCTTCTACTGGAGGTGTACTCCCGTGCATATAATGATTCCGATAAGCCATACCATTAGTAAATTTACTGTTATCAAGATAATAACTAAAGTAGTCACGTTCAGGTTTGCTTAACAAGTGATCATCTTTCACAAGCCATCCCTTTGCAAGCATCTCATCAAGAACTTGCCGTTCTTCATCATTATAATGCCAATATGAGCATACTCCATATTCCCATAAAGACCTCAAGACCTTGATTGTTGATTGGTTAACAATATAAATACATCCGTCAGAATTGACACCAATAATCTCCTGTTGTATAAGGAAATCTAAATGATGCTTCTGGAATTCTGCATAATTCGAATATAGAACATTCGTCTCATTCTCAAGTAGTTCTATCAAAGAATGATAATTTTTATCTTTAAATGGGGCAACATGAGACAATATAGAATTTCCAGAGCCTAATATTCCCCATAGTACATTCTGTATCTCATTATTACCTTCTGCTATTTCATAATATTTATTAGCCAATAAACTTTTACCTTCTTCGACCTTCAATGGCTTTGATAAGCTAATTAAATCCTTGTCTATTTCATTTTCTTCCACAAATGCGCTGTACTGATGTACAACAGCATCTAGTTCTGGGCATAATACGCGACATTTGTTTAATGCAGAATCATCAACATTGGGCAAGTTTATAGGCAAACCTGGATAATCATATTCCTCTTTTAGGTGACACTCATAAAACTGCTTTAATTCGTTTTCAATAGAACTGCCATTCTTTTTCAACACCTCTTCATATGCATATAGTTGGTACAATGAAAACCTGTTTTTATGATCAAACTTCATATAAGAAGGATAAGAGTCTCGTCCTTTATCTATTAATGAGGATTCTATTGTGTCAACCTCAGATCTCTTATTTATCAGATTTACCAAGAAGTGTTTATTTAACCATCCAAAAAGTGAAATGCAATTTACAACACGTCTTGTATTGTCACATTCTCTTATATATGGAATACTATAAATGTAAGTTGGGATTCCTTTTTCGTTAATTTTAAATCCAACAGGTTTCGCCTCTTCTTTATCAACAAATTGGACTTCTACTGCCCAATGCGTTGTCACCGTCCTTGGATCATTCAAAAGTTCTTCGTTAAGTTTCTTTTCCAATCTATTAGCAAGAAGTCTTGTCTTGGGCGAAATCTTTATATTATTCTTATCATCTTTTATTTGGGTAATCAACCTTACATAGTTCACATTAGGATTATCACCCTGTAAATAATTGATAAGTATCTGCTCTTTATCTTCAATAGTAAGATTTGATGGAAGATATATCTCTACATCTCGATATATGTCCCGTTTAGCGACATACTTATCTAGAATAATATGAGCACTATTTACATTGCTCAAAAGTATTTCACGTATAACACTTCTAAACTTTTCAACTATACCTTGACACTCTAAAACTTCACGTAAATTATTGATATTTGCAGTCAATATCTCACGTAAAGCTTCTGGTTCAATTAGTTTATATAGTTTGTATGCATCTATTATTTGCCAGAAAGTCTTTTTATACGTCCACTCCATTTGCTCAAACTCAATTTTGAGCATTTGAGGATCTAGACCGTTAAAGAATTTTGCTATTATACTGCTATATTCATTTGTGGATTGCTTCAATGTATTATAATACTCATCTGTCCATTCTGAAAACCTACATTCATCATCCATCATGCGCTTGATATGCCAAAGTTCAATGATGCCTTCCAAATCTGTAGGCACATCACCTTTTGCTACTTCCTGGATGCGTTTTTCTGCCATCTCCAGATAGTGCCCTGCAAATAAATCATCCTTAGAATAATAACATACACGGTCTTGCATTGTTCGATTTTTTATTTTTCTAGCCTCATTCTATACTCCATAATGTTTTTCCAATCGTTTAACCAGACCTTCTACAAGTTGGTCATAGTCTTTAAATCGCAATTGAGATAAATTGCGAAGATTAAACCCTACAAATTTATCAACATCTGTTTTGTCTTTATTATGGTCTGTATCCTCTTTATATAAAAGAATCATGTTCGGTATCATTCTATTTGATTTTGCAATACCCATAGCATATCCTATTTCATGATACACATTAATGTTGTGGCTACTTAAATCTGCAATTATCAGACTGCAACTCTGAATAGCATCCAATATTTTATCCTGAATAGAATATGTGTTTTGTTCTATTGTCCTGTCTATTCTAATTGGGTGCAAATTCAAACGAATGTCGCTATGTTTTTGATTGAAAAACTCTATTGCCCGTATAATTTTTTCGTAAATCAGTTCGCTCTGGGAATCTCCAAATTGCATAGAAACAAATACCTCATTCTTTTTTGATTGATATATTTGTTCAAACATATCGATGAGATTTGATGATGAATCTACTGACAGATCATCAGGGCTTACTATTTGGTTTATACCATTCATCTGCGCCCATTTTATAAAGGCATTCAATTGGGTTTCGTCTAAAAGCGCATAGTATACCATAGCACAAAGAAAAGCGATATTACCCCGTTGGAGCTCATCAAATTCATTATAGACTGATTGGAGTTTATATATTACATTCTCAATACTATTTACATCTTTAATTTTTTGTAAATAATTGGTACATTTAGTAGCAACATAATTATAATAATGCAAGGAATGTTTAAGTTCGTCTCTTTCTCGAACTATTATCGTATAGCGGTTCTTAGCATTCTTTAGCTTATCCTTTGTCTCTCGATATTCACTTCGGAATCTAAAATCAGGATATTCAATTTCTTGTTGACGTAATGAATTCTGCAAAGACACGATTTCTTCGTCTGTTGATTTTGTTGAATTCTCTTTTTCTTTATACTCACTATTACTATTCTTGTATAACTTTTCTGCTTCTTCCTTTTTCTTCAGAATAACATTTTCTTGTTTTTGAAGAAGCTGAATAATCCTCAAACATGATGTTCTATAATAATCTCTCTCAATGCTATTATGATTTCGGAGCCATGGGATACTTCTAAAATCAGCATTTTCTATGTGTTTAATTAACTGTATTGCTAAAGGATATTCATTCCCAAGTTTTTCCTTATCTTCAAACGCATCAACATCTATAATTATCCTTAAACTGGCCTCTAATCTAAGTGGTTCTTGCTTAAAATTGATGTTATGGAAAATACCTGCTTCAAATTTATCAGCAACATCGGCATTAGAGAAGATGACAGTAAATGGCACTATTAACTTTCCAATTTCTTTAATATTGTACTCTAACCAGATTTCGTCGTCTTCATTATCAAAAGATTCCAATCGGTGGTTGCCATCAACACGAACAAGATCATTGTTATTATGTTTTACAAGATGTGCATGACGTGCTCTATAACTTGTAATCGGCAACTTTTGACATAATACTTTCAAACCAGGAACAACTTTTGCATCCTCCCAATCCACATCATTTGCACCGCCAATACTTCGAATTAGTTCTTCGTAATTATTAACTCTACAAGCCAATGTTATTTCAGGGAAGTATCTGTATTCATTATTGTTATCACCCAAGAACCTTATAATGTCATCTTTATGTGAAGTAATTGCAGGACGTTGATACGAGTCTGGTTTATGAGATATCTCAGCTAAATCCTTGATGGGGGCAAAACCTCTCAAAACCACATAATGGTCAAATGTTTTATATATAATTCCTTCTAACTTTGCCATAACTATTCTAATATTAATTTTTCCATCTTTTGTTTTGCTTCTTCTAACAAAGCGTCACTTTCTTTTTTTAGTTGTTCTGCCTTATATCTCATTTTTGAAATTATTTCAATTATGTTTTTTTGAACTTCAAGTGTAGGAATGGGAATAATAACTTTTTTCAACTCAGATTCAATAATTGCAGGATAATTACCACCGGTGCTTCTTAGAGCCATCTGCTCCAATGAAAGTGGAGTTCTTAGCACCATGAATAAATACTCTTTTAGTATACATTTGTCAGTTCCTCTAATTATTGCAAAACCAGTAGAAGCAATAGATATATTATCTCTATCATATAGGGATATAGCACCACGACTAGGCCTTGTCATTGATACCAAGATATCATTCTTCCTAACTATTCTTTTTGCCCGACTTGGTGCATCTTTTATCGGAATGGATTCAATATTTGCAATATTTCCTGTTAAGGTGTCTATTGCACTTATTTCAATATATGGGAACGTATCAACGAATAAAGACTTTTGATCCCATCCTTCTGAAGAAAACTCAGCAATTTCACCTAATAATTTATGAGGAACAACTTTTATGGTTTCAAGTACGGATTTAATTCCCGCATGAAACTGAACATCAAACCTATCGCCTATAATGGAAGAAACCTTTTGTGTCAGACTCAGTTTTTGTATTGATTTTATTCTTGAATTAGAAAAATAGGATCTGATTTCATTTGCAACTGAAACAAGTTCGTTTCCGTCTACCGTTTTTCCTGTTGCATCATAGCCAACATTTTTAACATCATACATCTGAATATCATAATTTTCAGAGTTGTTGAAAAAAGATTCCTTGTAAAGTTCTAGAATTTTTTCAGAACGATGTTCTTTATCTAATCCTTTTTCTTTTCGAACTTGGATTTTTATTTCTGTTAGGGCCTGTTCAAATTTCCTGGTCAACTCTTTTGGGTGTTTCTTTAAGAATAAAATAGAGGACTTCACTCCTGCTTTTACATGTGAAAATGTATGTAGTGGTAAAGAAACAACCGCTAAAATTCTATAATGCTCTAAAATCCAATCGCGTACATACTGACTTGTGGAATTTGTTAAAACACCATCTGGAATGACAATAGCTAAGTATCCGGTTTCTTCATTTAAGTATTTGTAACACCGCTCCAAAAACAATACCTCCGTATTTTGAGAAGTGCACCACTTGTTCTTATTATTGTCATCAATAATGCGATCTTTTAATTCCGTAATACCGAGATTTTTTTCAAAAAACTCGTATTCTTTATAATAACCTACTTCATCCGCTTTCACAGAAGAACCAAACGGTGGATTGGTCATTATCAAATCGAAAGTACCATCTTGAAAATTCAGATTTCTGTTTTCTATCTCTATTGCTTTATTGTTCTTTAAACCATCATTTGTGATGATATTAGTATGACCATCATCATGAATAATCATATTCATTTTAGCCACACGGGAGATTTGCTCATTGATCTCGATTCCGTAAAGATGCTTTTCTGCAAACTCATGCCAATAATTCTTCCATGAAGCACTGCCAATTTCATCATCATAGATATTATCGGCTTCATCTCGTACTTCTTTCAATGCATGTAAAAGGAATCCACCACTGCCACAGGATGTGTCAAGAATCTTCCAATCTTTATTAATTCCTATAGACTTCACTATAAAGTCCACAATAGAATCAGGTGTGAAAAATTGCCCAAAGTCACCACGGAAGAACTCGCCCATGAATTTCTGGAAAGCCAATCCTTTCGAATCTAAATCTGTCTTAGACAAATTAATGTCTTGTAAATATTGGACAACAGTATATATTTTATGCTTATCAAGTTTGATGTCATCCTTAAATACCTCTGGATCCTTTTTCCTCCCTTGTTCATATAGTTGCCGAACTCGTTTTTCAAGTTCTGTCTTTGCTTTAGTGTTTTGCTTATCATCATGATCTTCTAGATATGATATTATCTGAAAAGCAAAAGGCTCTCCTTTTGACTTCGGATCATTTTCTTTCCATTTCTCATCCCATATTTTGCAGAAAATTAGTTTATCCAATTCATCAAAAGCAGTTGTTGGAGCTAGTGCACCACCGCCCCACAATGCATCATGCGCAGATTTGAATTTCTGCATTAGTTCTGCTTTTGTTCCTGGCTGAGGTTCTCTTCCACCTTTTACATATTTGAATCTGTCAACCTTTCCATCTTTCCTAGGAATATCAGAGATACTTATCCTTTCAACAGGGAATAGCTCAACTATCTCAAAATACTCATTTCTGATACCAGATGTTACCCAAACATATTGACCTGCAAGAGCATGAGCGTATGTATATGCTTGGTCGACAGCAATCTGAAATTGACGTTCGTTAATATCTTCTTTCTTACACTCGACAACAATCAGTATCTTTTTATTATTGTCATTGTAAACAATGATATCAGCCTCCTTTGTTGAGGAGCCTTCTTGAACAGATTCATTTACAGAAATGTTCAGAGGTGAATAGTTATATTCAATTATCAGCCTCAAAAATGCTGTTGCCTGCACAAACTCCTCAGGATTCTGCAACTTTCGTTTCGCACCATTTTTGCAATGATACTCAATATAGGTAATATCACCTTTTTCAGAAATTGATATATAGTTGCTCTTTTGTCCCTCTACAAATAAAGGATTTGATAACAGTTCTTGTATTTCTTCTTTCGTTTTAGCCATTGCTTTATTCTATTGTTGGATTAATTAGACTTCTTACATCAACCTCTAAGACATGTGCAATCTCATTCAATTGTGTAATGGATGGTTGCACCTTATTGGCGCACCATCTGGAAACGGTGTTCTCTGACTTGCCCAGTTGTTCTGATAGCCAGCGGTTGGTTTTCCCTTGTTCTGCTAAGGCTGCTTTCAGTCGATTTAGCATCACGTTCTGTTGATTGTTCGACATAATTCATTGATTATTTTGCTGCAAATATACAAAACTTTTCCCGTATTCATTGAAATAGATAAAGAAATGTGGCTATTTTATATCAAAAATAGATGTAATCGTCAATAATTCACCTTATATCTTCATCGAATCATTCAAGTTCACTTCACTGTATTTTTATATTTATCTGTCTGTTCTATCACTTTATGCATAATCTGCACCAACTGCATCATGTATTTCTCCAACTTACATACAAGTGCCATTGCCCTGCGTTCTGAAAAATGACACTTTAGTTCCTTTAACGTTTGGTTATAGTTATTGCCAACCATACGGAACTGAGCATGAAAGTCGCTCAACTTGGCATAATATTCATGCTGACTCTTGTCGAATGTCACCACATGAAATGGCTCTCCAAAGATTCGCGCCTTGATGAATGCGGACTTGCTTGTCATGCCATCTTTAGAAATCGCATATCTTCCTCACTGCAAAAGTTAACCTTAATATTCGTCTATCTTCGCAAATTCAAAAATAATGCAAATTAGTGCAAATGGACTAATCTATAACATCTCACACGGAAATCCACGTAACAACTTCCGCATTCCAACATCTTTTACTTCTTATAGAATAGTAATGTTCAGAAAAGTTTCTTGCATGGTAACCATCGGTCACTATGCGAGAAACCGATGGTTTCTTATATGGTGACCGATGGTTTCTTAGATTGTTACCAACTGGAACTTTTCTTATTAAAAGGATATCTATTCAATACACGCCGAATAAGTTATCCCGTTCAAAGATTTCTATAGCTTCCTCCTCAATAGGTGTACGTTTTACGATTTCATTCTTTTGCCAGAAATCTTTGTCAAGCCCATGTGTTCCTATGATATTCATCAAATTATCATCAAAATGCAAGGATTCTTTCCCTTTGACATAACGATCTGCCACGTTAAACAATATGCCTGTAGTCTTGAAAGTATGATTGTCTGCTTCGTATTTCGTTTCAAAGTGTACACTTCTCACTTCTGTAAAACCGTTCTCATGTTGAAAATCGATGACAAACGAATGGGAGATAGGACACACCACACCCCTTTTCATCACCATGTGACTCACCATCTCGCCATCTCCCACCCCTTCGTACTTCAGCACTTGAAAAGTTTCTGCATCCACATAGATGCGGCACGTAATAGCCCATCGCTTGGAATTGCGCGGTACGAAATAGAGTACATAAATTTTCCGTTCACCATCACTGATGACCTCCTTATCAGTCTTATATGCCCTATCGTAGCCACGATGCAATGGTACGAGTTGATTGGAGAAGGGAATGTTCTTCTCTGAAGAGAAAATGGGAACCTCTGCGAAAGTGAAGAAATTAGCAGGGTTGATGGTACGAAGGCTCGCCACTGCCACATAACGACCAGTAACGAGAGACAAGTCACTCAACTGATAAGCTACGCGCGCAGAAAAGAACGTTTCCAGAAAGGAGTTACACTGTCTGTCGGTATATCCCACCTGCCGGTAGAAGAAGTTTGATTTCTTACGTTTATGTTTTTTATATTCCTTTTTTTGCCGTTCCATTACCTTTTGTATGATATAATCGGTGCCGAACACCACCACCTCATCAAGCATTTTTCCTTGGGTCTTAAGTTTCACCACGTTGCCAATGGATTTGGCTGGTACATAAGCGGTCAAATAACCCACATAACTGAATCTTAACATGTCAGTAGAATCGGCATCAATCACAAACTCACCTTCGGCATTGGTGATGGTACTATTTTGCCCGTTGATGTAAACAGACGCAAAGGGCAAATATTCACCAGTGCGACTATCAACCACGCGTGATACAATATGAATGGGAGGCTTGTCCTCACATTCTGGAGAATGGACTGGATTCGCAACCATTATGGCTGTTCCTGGCAAGAGCAGAAACAGCCATAAAAGGAAAAGTGTTTTTTTCTTCATCGTCAAATAATCCCTTTCCACAGACATCACTTTTATCACCTATCCTTATCCTTTGTAATAAACCCATTGGGCGTGACACCTTCAGCCGAAATGCTGATACGCTGGGTAAAGCCATTATTATAGAATTCCACTTTGGCACGTCCCTCACTGTCGGTTGTCAAACTTGGATTCCAATACAATGTACGTCTATAATCTCCCAATTCAGGAAGAGGATCAAGACTATAATCTACACGATAAAACTCATCAGGATCGCTCAATCCCTGGAAGTTGATACGATAGCCATAGAAATCAGGTTGTGGTACTCCAGCAGGATAAAGAGAGTCGGTCTTGAAATTGATAATCGAAGTCAATGGTGTTCGGATACTTTTAGTTCTCTCATTGATATAAGGCGTCAACACCTCCAAGTACTGTCCCGTTTGATGAATCAAACTTCTATCGTCAGCATCGGCATAGAGATAGAGGCGACTGAAGTTGATATCTGGTGGGAAGAAGCGCATACCTGGTGCGAGATTCTTTTCAGACCCATAGAAACCTGGTCCACGGAAGACAGGTTGGTTTCCGTATGGGGGTGCGTCAACAAGAGTGATGTTCATCCCATCAAGTCCCAGCAGCATGAGTATCTTTTTATAGTTGAAATACGACATATAGGCTTGGTCGAACTTATAGTCTTTATAGCTGTGCCATTTGTTAAAATCAGCCATAGGTCGGGCTTTGTCTATGGCAGGAATAGCCTTGGCATCTGTCTTCCCATTGGTTTGCTCATCACTTGCGTTCTCCATATTACGGAGAGACACCAAACCAGAAAGAAACCAGCATTGAGAGTGTCCTTTAAGAGGAAAGATCCACTGGTTTGTCCGTTTCTCACCATCAATTTCTGTGTTTCCACGGGATAGCCAATGGGATTAACCAATTCTACATAGAGGATTTTACTCATGTCAGAGGGTTTCAAAGATGCGTCATCTACTACGTATGCCTTGTAATAGATATGCTCACCTTTGAAATAGGAGGTGTTGTCAAAATGCAAATAAACTCGTTCTTGCGGGTACGTCTTTGCAAAATGGTCAAAATTATCCTGCAATGCCGTCAATTGCTGTTGAGGTGAGCCATCCTGCGCCAATACCATGACCGTAGCCAACAAGAACCATTGTAGTAATAGTAAACGTTTCATAAATATTAAAATTTAATTCTTTGCAAATATAGAATATAATTTTACAGATGAAAAGGGGGATATCCCTAAAAGAAAAGGGGAAATCCCTAAAAAGATTAGGAATTTCCCTTATAACTCAATTATCTCAATCAGTACCCTATTACTCGTTACTCCTGAAATAACACAATGCGGCTCCGATCGCCGTGCTAAACTCAGCATGTTGTGGGATATGGAATTTTACGCCATACATCTTCTCATTGGCAGCAAACACACGGTCGCAGAAAGGCAAAGCTGTGAGGTTGCCTATCATCACGAGGTCTTTGATGCCACTACCCATTGACGACAACACCGTAGCACTACATATCGACTGCAACACCATCCAGATAATGCCAAGCGCAATATCCGCAGGTGCAGCATTGGTCTGCGCATTACCAAAGAGAGAAGCAATCGCGTCCATCGGCAAGCCAGGAATGGGCTTAGCACTAATGTCACTAATCAGCACGTTGATCTTGGAGATGTCACCCTCTTGTGCCAACTTCACCACATGCTGTATGTCATCTGTCTGAAGCAACAAACGAGAAAGCCCAGCCATCGTACCACCTCCGATACCGATGCCACCGATATGCTTGATGTCATCACCGTCACACTTGATGATGGACGTTCCCGTGCCACAACTCACTACCATCATCCGATTAAAGTCTTTCTCATACCTGGCACCCAATCCATCGGCAAGAAACTCAGCTGCCTTGCCTGTGGGCAATCCATAGACGGGTGAGTCTATATAAGCACTACCCACACCCGTCAGCATCACCTTCTCCACATCTTGCAGGTGGATATTGTTGTCGTAAAGATACTTGCCAAAAGCACCATAAAGAGACGTGACAGGATCAGTAGCCTTGATGCGGATGGGGGCTACCACTTGTCTTTTGTTATCAATTCCTACGATTTTCGTGGTGCTGATGCCCACGTCTATTCCGATAATGATTCCCATATTTGATAGATTTATGACGCAACAAAGATATATAAAATTTTCAAGATATGACAACAAATAAGCGAAAATATGACGTGGCAGCGTAACAGCAAACTTTTTTTGACAAAAAAATTAAACGAAATGCCGTTTTTTTCGTCTAAACATCAAACAATATTGACAGTTATGAAACGAGCATTACTAACCTTCCTTGTCTGCTTGGTGACAATATCCATTTCGTCACAAAACCGACAAAACCTCATGAGAGCAACAGACCCTCAATTTTTCAAGACCGATGAAGCACGTAGAATTGGCGACCAAATGCTCCTTTACCAACGCGTAACGGGAGGATGGCCCAAAAACATCGACATGGCACGTGCGCTTGGCGAGGAAGAACGGGCAAAGGTACTGAACGACAAGAACCGCAAAGACGATTCTACCATTGACAACAATGCTACGACCATGCAAATGAAGTTCTTGGCTCGTCTGTACCAAGCCACCAAGGACAAGAAATACCGTGAGGGATTTAACAAAGCCGTAGAATACTTGTTGAGCGGACAATACGAGAACGGTGGTTGGCCGCAGTTCTGGCCAGAGATGCACGGTTATCAAATACACATCACCTTCAACGACGACGCGATGGTCAACACCATGCTCTTACTCCGTGACATAGCACAACAGAAATCACCATACGAGGGGAAACTGACCAATAAGGAGATACGCAAAAGAGCCATAACAGCATTCGACAAAGGCGTGGAATGTATTCTCGCCACACAGATTCGTGTAAATGGCAAGCCTACCGTTTGGTGCCAGCAACATGACCGTGACACCTATCAACCTGCCAAGGCCCGTGCTTACGAATTACCTTCATATTGTACACAGGAAAGTGCTTACATCACGAAACTGCTCATGGAATTGCCTAACCCCGACGACAGAATCAAACAAGCCGTACACGGAGCGATGAAATGGTTTGATACCTATAAGTTGACTGGACTCCGCATAGAACGCACAGGGAGTTGGGGCAGTCCTGACCGTGACACACGCTTGGTGGAAGATGCCAATGCCACCCCCTTATGGGGACGCTATTACGACTTGAAATTCTGTGAGCCATACGTATGCGACCGTGACGGTCTTCCTCGTCGCCATCTGTCGGACATCGGACCAGAGCGTAGGAATGGATATGCTTGGTATGGTAGTCGTCCAGCTGAGATATACGACCTTTACGACAAATGGGCAGATCAATACGACCCAGAACACAAGGTAAGCATCAGCTTGAAAACAAAAGGAGCCAACGAGAATGGTCTCATACAGATGTACCGTGAGCCCAAGAAAGACATGAACAACTTTGATGCCATCGTGAATCCTGGCGAGAGCATACAAGCAGCTATAGAGAAAGCACCCTCCTCACCCACAAAGCCATATAAAATCTATATCAAGAAAGGAACATACAACCAAAAGGTCATCATTGACCGACCCAACATTGTACTTGTAGGCGAACAACGTGACAGCACCATCATCGTACTGGCTGAGACGGCAAAGACAAGAGCCATCACCGAATATCACGGCAAACCCGTGGAAAATGGCGTGATCGTATTGCAAGAAGGGGCAGATGACTGCGTGATAAGCGGACTGACCGTATATAACAATTACGGAACGACGATAGAGAACACGACCACTCACCAAATGGCAGTGTTTGGAAGAGCTACACGTACCATCGTCATCAACAGCAACATCTGGGCAGACGGAAACGATGCCTTGTCGCTATGGGCACCCGAAGGAAACGGAATGTATTACCATGCCGACCTCTACCTACGTTGCCCGGGAGTAGATTTCCTTTGTCCTCGTGGTTGGTGTTACGCCACTCGATGTCGCTTCTATGGTGACGGACGGGCTATCATCTGGCACGACGGACGTGGAGACCAAGCCAAGAAGTTGGTTATTACCAACTCACAATTTGATGCCAAGCGCCCCACTCCACTTGGAAGGTACCATCACGACTCGCAATTCTTCCTCGTCAACTGCAAGTTGTCTGACCAAATATTAGACTCTAACATCAGTTACGCATACACGGACAAGGTGCTCGATCCATGTCCGTGGGGACAACGTACCTATTACTACGGTTGCAAACGAGAAGGAGGAAACAGCGGATGGCTGAACAACAACCTGGAAAAAGCGACGAGCAGTCCTCTCTTCCATGAGATTACTGCCCGCTGGACATTTGACAACAAGTGGGATCCTGAGAAACGACTCCAAGACTTGTGGTATGTGTTGGCATATTGACGAGTTTGTTATTTATGAAGAAAAAACCGCCATTATTTGGAAAACATATTGAAAAGCATTATATTTGTAGGCAATTAAAATCTATCAAATATGGAAAAGAAAGAATCACGTGTAGTGGCAGCCGTAGTGAAAGATGGTGACAAGTATCTGTGTATGCAGCGTTGCAGGTCTCGTTTCCCATATATATCAGAACATTGGGAGTTTCCAGGCGGAAAGGTAGAACAAGGAGAATCTTACCACGAAGCACTGGTCAGGGAAATCAAGGAAGAGATGGACTGGGATATTTACGTAGGTAAGAAATTGGGGAGCATCACCCATGAATATCCCGACTTCAAGGTAAAATTAACTGCCTATCTCTGTAAGGGTGGTGATACAGACTTCAAGATGCTGGAACACCTTGACTACAAGTGGCTCACCCTTGAAGAGATGGAGAATCTTAATTGGACTGAAGCAGACAGGAAACTATTGGAAATAATCAGATTGTAAATGAAGAATGTAGAATGAAGAATCATTTGAACATAAGCCGATGGCGTTAGCCGATTCTTCATTCTTCATTCTACATTCTTCATTTAATACACAAAGTACGTGGCATTTTTTGCCGAGCAATACTTATTCACCAATTCGATGATAAATTCGGCATTGGCACGTACCGATTGTTCATAACCATCATAGCCATTGATGAGGACGAGGAGTTTTTTTGTTTCAATGGTGATCTTCGTGCGCTCGTTGTCACTTGTGGGCGTACCAACTCCACCAATTGCATCCCGATAGACAGGAAGTCCTTCAATGTTAATCATACCTCGCCCAATACCCTCGTAAGGTTCTCCAGCCTTTCCAACGCCCAACGTAAGCGTATCGCCAACAAATTTAGATGCATCAAAACCGCCAATGCTATAGCCAAACTTGATACTGGCGAGATTGATTAAATCTACCAACGTATCTATCTGGTACAATTCCTTGCCTTGCAACATACGACGAATGAGTGCTTCCGATGCGGGACGATAGCGTGAAGGATCTTTTCCACAAGCCTTATACACCCTACGTGTAGCAGCAATGCCAGAAAGTTGTTTCAGGCTTTCCGTTGTCAGTTCTTGCCTGAATTGTTCTTCTAAAGCATGAATATCTTTCCATAACCCTTCACAATAGGTGGTATTCACCACATCCGCTTCTACACAAGCTCCCACGAAATTGGGACAAACTTGTTCTATCTCGTTACTGACTATAACCTTCATAATCCTACATTTTGATGCAAAATTACACAAAATAATCAACAATTCATCTTTCTTTTCTTGAAAAAAGACCAGGCACATTTGTAAACGATAAAAGTTATTTGTATTTTTGCAAACACAAACCTTAATATCAATAAATAGATAAAATGATGACCACTTATTGTAAGCAATTAGAACAAAGAACTGAAGGGGGCATCAAAGAAAGAATGACTGCTGCAAGACTAGGATATAGGAATCAACAAAAGGAAGAAATAACTCGATTAAAAAAGGAATTGGAAGCTGCGAAAAGAAGAATTACGGAGCTTGAGCAGCTACTCGAAGGAAAGAAATAGAATTCTAGGAAACTAGTAAATCTAGTATAGCTAGTATAACTAGAAATACTAGAATTACTAGAATTACTAGAATTACTAGATAATTAATTAGCAACAATGGAAGACAAAACCTCACGGATGCAACAATTGATTGACCAGCTCAATCTCGCATCAGACGCATATTATAATGGTCGGCAAGAACTAATGACCGACTACGAATGGGATGCTAAGTTTGACGAACTGAAACGCTTAGAAGAGGAGACTGGCCAGATACTGGAAGACTCCCCCACTCAAAAAGTATCTGAAGACAATACCGAGGGACAAAAGGAAGAACACGAGTTTGCCGCCCTCTCTTTGGCAAAGACCAAGCAAACTGGCGAATTGGTGAAATGGGCAGAAGGCAAACCTATCTGGATTTCATGGAAATTAGACGGATTGACTCTCGTGGTAACATACGACAATGGTAGATTGACGAAAGTCGTAACACGTGGCAATGGTCATATTGGAACCAATATCACTCATCTGGCTCATGCCATTCAAGGTATTCCACAACAAATCAACTACAAAGGACATACTGTTATCAGAGGTGAGGCTGTCATCAGTTACGAAGACTTCAATCGTTTCCTCATCGAGTCGGATGAGAACTATGCCAATCCTCGTAACCTGGCATCTGGTTCCTTATCCTTGAAAGATCCAGAGGAGGTAAAGCCCCGACACATCCAATGGATTCCCTTTACCTTAGTATATACTGACGAGGACATCAAATCATGGGGAAAAAGAATGGACTTCCTCCAAGAAAACGGAATGTCAACCGTGGAACACGAACTGATTGCCGTTCCCTCTATCGAGCACGTAGAAACGACAATAGACAAGTGGACCCAACGGGTAACCAATAAGCAAAACCCATTCCCCGTAGATGGATTGGTGATTGCTTTCGATGATACCGAGTTTGCTCAAACAGGTTCTATCACAGGCCATCATGCCACCAAAGCTGGCTTAGCATTCAAGTGGCAAGACGAAGCCGCACAAACGGAATTGCAAGAAATTGAATGGTCATGCGCTGCCAGTACCATCTCACCCGTTGCCATCTTCACCCCTGTAGAATTGGAAGGTACTACCGTCAAGCGTGCTTCGCTCTGTAACATCAGCGAATGCGAGAGATTGGGCATTGGCGGCAAAGGAACAAGCATCTCTGTCATCAAGGCAAACAAGATAATCCCAAAAGTCATCAAGGTGGAAAAGACAGTTGGAACATTGGACATTCCTACTCAATGCCCCGTATGCCACCATGCAACAGAAATCGTTACCAGCGCCAACAGCGGTACTCGCACCCTGCATTGCACTAACGCAGACTGTCCAGCCAAGCAATTGAAGAAATTCACCCGATTCGTTTCCAAGGAAGGTATGAACATCGACGGAATTTCAGAACAAACATTGGCAAGATTCATCAACTTGGGATGGATAAGTGAATATGCAGACATCTATCACCTGAAAGACTACATCCAACAAATGGCAAGACTGGATGGATTTGGGGAGAAGTCGGCTACTAACATCGTACGCTCCATCGAGAAGTCAAGAGACGTAGATGCTGGACGACTGCTCTATGCATTGACCATTCCCATGTGTGGCATCGACGTTTGCAAGCGATTGCTTTCCGCCTATCCCATCAAAGAACTCATCTCTTCTGCCATCGAAGCAACACAAAGTGACTTCTTCGCACATATACCAGGGATAGGACCAGAGAAGTCGGCATCATTCGTTAACTGGTTTCAACAACCCAAGAACCAAGAGATTGTACAACGATTGATAGATGAGATAAACGTATCGCAAGCATCAACACAACCACAAGGCAGAAAATGCGACAAGTTGACGTTTGTCATCACCGGCGACGTGCATCATTACAAGAACAGAAATGCCTTGAAAGCGTATATAGAAAGTCAAGGGGGAAGGGTGGCTGGCAGCGTGAGCGGTTCCACCAACTACCTCATCAATAACGACATCACTTCTACATCGGGTAAAAACAAAAAGGCAAAAGACTTGGGCATAGAGATTATTTCAGAAGACACGTTCATAGAACGATTCGGAAACGACGAAAGCCAACAAGAACAAATCACAGAGGGAAGTCTATTTTGAACTTCCCTCTGTTGTTATTACCCTTAACAATTTCATCAAGCTTTCCTCATGTATCCACGAGAATCCCACTTCTCGCACGGTAGCCCAGAATGCCTTTCGCTTTGACTTAGGAATGGCTCTCAACACATATAATTCATGGGCCTTGACAAACTTGCCATTATACTCTATGTAATAATTGTTCTGCAAGGGATACTCATTGGCTTCTTCCTCCGTACTTTCCAAAGCAGTCATGTTCACCTGGCTACCTATCTCAAAGTTGGTGATATGCCTCTTGTTTGCCATGTCCATCTTGTAGGCATCCATGTCTATCGTAGGAGAACAATAAAGACCATTCTTTCCAACGGTATCTACACGATAAGCCAAGATGGTATCTATTTTCACGTAATACTTACCACCGATACTCACACTCTTCACATTGGCAAGTTTGGCTTCAAGAACTCTCGTTCCGCTCTTATACAGCAACTTGCTATTCTTCAGGAATATGTTAGCCGCACCAACCTTCAATGGTTTTCCACTGGTGAGTTCCACTACGGCAGGTTGATAATCCTTAAACTCTGTAACCCTATGACTAATCATTTGCGCATTGATACCATGACATACCAATAACGACAAAATAAGAAATACTATATTTTTCATCTTTACCTCATTAATTTATATATAAGACGTAAATATATGCGATTTGTAAAGTCACCAAAGCAAAAAAGCCAAAAGAGGAAGACACATTTGTCAATATGCGCTTCCTCTATGATTAGTCAAGGTAAACACTCTCATGTTACCTTGAACACTATATTTTCTATTAATTATTCTCTGGACGAAGTTTGCGAACCGTCTCTCCTGCGCGCCACATTTCCATGTTACGCATTGCCTCCAGTTCTTTGTTCAAGCCGTCACGATAGTCAGCCTTTGAGTTGGCATCAATAGAGATTTGAGCCTCGTTGCCAGTCTTTACTGAATAATACAACCACTCCATAACAGGTTTGATAGCTGCACGGAAACGGGGAGCCCAATCCAATGCACCACGCTGAGCTGTGGTAGAGCAGTTGGCATACATCCAATCCATACCCTTCTCACCAAACAACGGACCAAGGCTCTGGGTCAGTTCCTCAACGGTCTCATTGAATGCCTCTGATGGAGAGTGTCCATTCTCACGCAACACTTCATATTGAGCTTCCAGCAATCCCTCGATAGCTCCCATCAGTGAACCACGCTCACCTGTAAGGTCAGATGTTGCCTCACGCTCGAAAGTAGTCTTAAACAAATATCCAGCACCGATACCGATACCAAAGGCAATGGTCTTCTCCTCTGCCTTACCCGTTGCATCTTGATATACGGCGTATGAACAATTCAATCCACGTCCCTCTTGGAACATCGTACGCAATGAAGTACCAGATCCCTTTGGTGCAACCAAGATCACGTCAATGTCTTTTGGTGGAACCACACCAGTGCGGTCGTTCCAGTTGATGGCAAATCCGTGTGAGTAATATAAGGTCTTTCCAGCCTTGAGATATGGCTTGATTTTGGGCCAAACTGCAATCTGTCCTGCATCAGAAAGAAGCATACAAATGATAGTACCTTTCTGCACAGCTTCCTCAATAGAGAACAAGGTCTTTCCTGGTACCCATCCGTCAGCCAAACATTTCTCGTAGGTCTTGCCTTCACGTTGACCAACGATTACGTTAAAGCCATTGTCTCGCAGGTTACAAGCCTGACCAGGTCCTTGAATACCGTATCCAATAACGGCAATTGTTTCGTCTTTGAGTACTTCACGTGCTTTCTCTAATGAAAACTCTTTGCTGGTGACTACAGTTTCAATCACGCCACCAAAATTCATTTCTGCCATAGTTTATTATTTTTAAATGATTCTAATTCTTTTTTTCGGACTGCAAAGTTATCAATTTGTCACGACACCGCCAAACTTTCTTTCAAAAATATACAAAAATAGCGGATTTTACTGATAAATCATTACTGAAAGAATCCATTTCACCAGTCTTGCCGACAGTATCAGCTATTGTCCACAAACCTCACTTTACACCTACATGCTTCCGTTCCATCGTCTCTAACTATTCTAACACAATAATCGCCATCAGCATCTTGTTCACGATAGAAACTGAGTTTGTCTCCTTGGTGGCTCTCTGCTACGTATGCAATCTCCAATCGTTTAAGACAATGAGACTTATACCAATCCAAATCCCATAAATCGAGCACATGTTCGATGTATTTCACGCTGTTCACATGACCATTCACATCAATGTCGCTGTAATTGGTATCTATCGTACGCACGAGTTCTGCATTATCGCTCATTCTCACCCTTGAGCTCTTGGCAATGGGACATTCCTTGTCTGACAAGATATAATTTTTAATGTCACCATCATTGATGTCGAAGAGGTCGGCAGGTTGACGCGTTTCCGTATCAATCATAGCCCACACGCTTCGTCCATACCCATACACTCTACCATCTTTCACGTCAGTCACCTTGAAATTACGATTCGTGAAGAATCGCATGGCGTTCTCTACCCACGTTTCCACATAGAATCGGGTATATGCTGCCGGCATTTCATCCATCTCAATGGCAAGGCGTGAGAGCACCCATGTCTTGTTGATGGTATTAAGATAGTTCATTCCGAAATTGCGGTCATTGCTGTGGAAGTCTGCCGCATTGAGCAAATGGTTTCCTAAATGCCCCATAAACAAGCGTTTGGAGAAATCGCAATGGAACGGTTCTGCCAAAAACTCGTATTTTCCTACTTTATCAAGCATGATTTAGTTTTCTATTTTTATTCTGCGTCTTTAATCAAATCACTTACCAACTCCTCATGGCTCCGTGTTACCGCAATCCTACCGCTTCGTGTGTATTGCAATAAACAACCGAAATCATCTAATTGTTGGTACAAATCCACGATTTCCTCGGTCAGTCCTGCCAAGAGCACCGTGCTATATGTGGGATTTACTTCCATCATACGTGCATCGTGCTTCCTGATGGTACGCGAAACCTCTGGATTATTCAACAGCACGGGTGTTGCTATCTTATACAGTGCCACCTCATGTATAAAGAGTTGCGTGTCAGTGTAATAATTCACTTTCACCACGTCAATCTTCTTTTCTATCTGCTTGGTAATCTTGATGATTTGTTCCTCATCGCTCCAAGCGGTAATGGTATATTTATGAATGTCCTTGATACTCGAAGCCGACACGTTCAAACTCTCGATGTTTACCTGTCGCCGCGTAAATACTGCCGTAATCTGGTTGAGGATACCAGCAATATTCTCCGAGTAAACCAACAACGTATATAATTTCTTCACCTTTTCCATAATCTCATTCCATTATCATCATTACCATTCAGCCTCTAAAGACATTTCATTGACGTTTCTACCAGGGATTGTCATCGGCAAAAGATCTTCCTCATTCTTCACGGCACACTCCAAGAGGAACGGTCCGTCGGTAGTTAACATTTCCCTCACCTTGTCTTGCAGGTCGGCACGGTCTGTCACCACGGCATACGGAATGTCATAGCCTTTGGCTATCAACTCATACCGTGGGTTCATCATATCTGTAAATGAATGGCGATGCTCATAATACAAATCCTGCCATTGGCGCACATTGCCCAAGTAATTATTGTTCAGCAATATCATCTTCACGGGAGCACGTCGCTCCATAATCGTACCTAATTCCTGAATGCTCATCTGGAAACCTCCATCACCCATAAACACGCAAATGGTACGGTTGGGATCTCCGAAAGTTGCCCCTACCGCAGCTGGCAATCCAAATCCCATTGTTCCCAATCCACCGCTGGTCACGATGGAGCGTTTCCTGAGATACTTGAAATAACGGGAAGAGAACATTTGATTTAAGCCCACGTCGTTCACCAATACGGCATTGCCCTCTGTTGCTTCTGCAACGACATTCACCACCTCGCCCATCAGCAAGGGTCCTTCAGTGGGATGAATGGCGGGATTGATTACTTTTTCCAATTCTATTTGGTGTAAAGGCTCAAACGAATCTATCCATTCACGATGACTGTTCTTTCGCAGCAATCGGGTAATGGCTGGCAACGACATCTTACAATCGCCTACCACTGCCACATCATCTTTGATGTTCTTGTTGATTTCTGCTCTGTCAATGTCTAAGTGGATGATTTTTGCTTGCTTGGCATACGTTGAAGGCAATCCCGTCACACGGTCACTGAAGCGCATACCGATAGCTATCAGCACGTCACACTCTTGTGTCTTCACGTTGGGCGCATAGTTGCCGTGCATACCCAACATACCTTTATTTAATGGATGTGCACTGGAGAGTGCTGACAATCCCAACAATGTACAGGCAGCAGGAATGTCTGCCTTTTCCAGAAACTCCAACAGTTCGTTATGGGCATTGCCCAATTCCACACCCTGCCCTACCAATGCCAATGGACGTTCTGCAGAATTAATCAACTCAGCCGCAGCTTCCACGCATTCGTTCTCTAATGGTGGATAGGGTTGGTAGCTACGGACGCTTGTCACGCTCACGGGATTCCATTCGCAAGTATGTATCTGTGCGTTTTTGGGGAAGTCGATTACCACAGGTCCAGGTCTTCCGCTACGGGCAATATAGAATGCACGACTGATAGCCCACGCTACGTCTTCAGCCCTACGTATCTGGTAACTCCATTTGGATATTGGCTGAGATACACCTACCAAGTCAACCTCTTGAAAAGCATCCGTACCAAGTGCACCCACACCCACCTGTCCACAGATGACGACGATTGGCGTAGAGTCCATCATCGCATCTGCCACACCCGTTAAGGTATTGGTGGCACCAGGACCACTGGTGACGATGCACACACCCACCTCACCACTCACTCTCGCAAACCCTTCGGCTGCATGAGTGGCTGCTTGCTCGTGCCTCACCAAGATATGGTCAAACTTCTTGTTCTCGCCCCTTGTGTAACCATAGAGCGAATCAAATACGGGCATAATGGCTCCACCAGGATAGCCGAAGATGGTCTTCACACCTTCGTTTACCAATGAGCGCATCAATGCCTCAGATCCTGAAATAATCTCTTTCATCTTACTAATCTATAATTCTCACGCCACCTTTATCAGCTGAACTCACACTCTTGGCGTATGCTCGCAATGCCTTGCTTACATGACGTTCACGGGTGAGTGGCTGTTGTGGACGTTCTGCTAACTCCTCGTCGCTCAACAGCACGTTGATGGAACGAGAAGGAATATCTATCTCTATGATGTCTCCACTCTTTATCTTTCCGATATTACCTCCGGCTGCTGCCTCTGGCGAGATATGTCCAATGCTCAATCCTGACGTTCCTCCCGAGAATCGTCCGTCAGTAATCAGCGCACATTCCTTACCTAAGTGCATCGACTTGATGTAACTCGTCGGATAGAGCATCTCTTGCATTCCGGGACCACCTTTCGGACCTTCATGGGTAATGACCACGCAATCGCCGGCCTTCACCATTCCGCCCAAGATACCGTCACATGCAGCTTCTTGCGAATCAAACACCACGGCTGGACCCTTGAAATGCCACAACGACTCATCCACACCAGCGGTCTTAACCACGCAACCGTCTTGTGCGATGTTGCCAAACAGCACTGCCAAGCCTCCATCTTTGGTATAGGCATGTTCGAGGTCACGAATACAACCATTTACACGGTCTTTGTCCAATGATGCCCATTTACTGTCCTGACTACCCATCTCTATAGAGAATCGGTTGGCAGGGGCACTCTCATAGATACGCTGAGCCTCATCGTCTATCTCGTCTGCGGTAATATCATATTTGCTCATGGCTTCACCGAGCGTCAAGCCATCTACTCGCTTGGCTTCTCCATTCACCAAGCCTCCTTTATTCAACTCGTTGAGTATGCCAAGGATTCCACCTGCGCGACCACATTCCTGCACACTGTACTTCTGCGTGTTGGGAGCCAACTTACAAAGACAGGGTACCTTACGACTCAAACGGTCGATGTCTTCCATCTTAAATTCCGTACCCGCCTCCTGGGCTACAGCAAGCAGATGCAAGACGGTGTTGGTAGAACCACCCATTGCAATATCCAAGGTCATGGCATTGAGGAATGCGTCTCTCGTGGCAATGTTTCGTGGCAACACGCTCTCATCACCGTCTTTATAATATGCCCAAGCATTGGCTACAATCTGGCGAGCTGCATCCTTAAACAACTGGATGCGGTTTTTGTGGGTTGCCAATATCGTTCCGTTGCCTGGCAAAGACAATCCGATAGCCTCCGTCAATGAGTTCATCGAATTGGCAGTAAACATACCTGAGCAACTGCCACAGCCTGGGCAAGAACAATGTTCTATCTCGTTCAGTTCCTCGTCGCTTATTGAGGGGTCTGCACCTTTCACCATGGCGGTAATCAAGTCGGCGTTCTCTCCTCTCCATCGTCCAGCTTCCATCGGACCACCGCTACAGAATACCGTAGGAATATTGAGGCGCATGGCAGCCATCAGCATACCTGGCGTTACCTTATCGCAATTGGAAATGCAAATCATCGCATCCGCCTTGTGTGCATTCACCATGTATTCCACAGAGTCGGCAATGATGTCGCGTGAAGGCAACGAATACAACATACCATCGTGTCCCATGGCAATACCATCGTCAATGGCAATGGTATTAAACTCAGCTGCATAACAGCCAAGGCTCTCTATTTCTCGTTTTACGATTTGTCCTATCTCATGAAGGTGTGTATGTCCTGGTACAAACTGAGTAAATGAGTTAACCACGGCAATGATAGGTTTGCCAAACTGTTCTTGTTTCATACCTGTTGCCACCCAAAGCGCACGTGCACCAGCCATGCGTCTTCCTTCTGTACATACAGCACTTCTCAACTGATGTTTCATCTTTGTTTTTCCTTGTTTTATTTATGGTGTGCAAAGTTACTCAGTTTTTACGAAACAGCCAACAATATTTCGTTTATTTTTACCAAACGTCAAAAAACCGTAAGATACAACAAGAAAAAAGTTTCGATTTATAAGGAAATGCCGAAAAAATCGTACTTTTGCATCTGAAATGAAAAGACGATAACAGATGGTAGGAATAAATGGATGTAATCTCTTGAACACAATACGGGACAGACGAATGCCGTCTGAGTTTATTAGTATGTATCATGTACACATCATTGTGCGGAATGGAGAAATGCGGTTCTCAGATGGAAAGCAAGGATTCGTCTCACGTAAGGACGATCTGGTGATTTGGCAAATGTCGAATACCATCCAACAGGTGAACTATTCTAAGGATTTTGAAGCAGACTTCCTGATTGCCTCAGGTGACTTCCTTTCACGTTTCAATCCGGAAATGGTTTGGGCTTCAAAAGGTTTTATATTTATACGTATCAATCCGTCGTTTCATCTTCATGAGCAGTCACTGCGACTGATGAATCAAGACTTCGACTTGTTCTGCCATCGGATCCAACAGCCTGATTCGCCATTCAAGGAAGAAATTCTCGGGCGCGTGATGCAGATATTTCTCTATGATCTCTGGACTGTCTATTCAGATGAGATGTCACAGATGGAAACCACCGATAATGCAGCCCGTATCTTCCTCCGTTTTCTTTCACAGGTTCAACAAGATTGCCGCCGACAGCGTGACGTGGCTTATTATGCTGATGTGCTTTGCATCACACCTAAATACCTCTCGCAGATCAGCAATTCCGTATCGGGGCTGCCTGCCTCACAGTGGATTACATTCTATGCCACATTCGAACTTGTTACACTACTGAACGACCAGTCTAAGACGCTGACGGAGGTAGCCGACCTTATGAACTTCGAGACAGCTTCACATTTTTCTCGATATGTGAAGAAACTATTAGGCAAATCACCTTCAGAGTACCGTCAAAAGTAAACTTTCTGCAATATTTGAAAGTATGGGAGCAATTTGGATAACAAGTTGCTCCCTCTTTCGTCGTACCTTTGCATCCAGTAATAAAAACTTTCGCAAATATGGATATTTTCAAGCAATTAAGTTCAGGGGCTGATGTCGATATGGCAACACCCGAGTATGCAGAGGCTATCAAGCACATGACCGACTGCGCTAACATTTGTTTTAAAATCAACACGACGGCTCCACAGCCAGAGCTGATTCGTCCGTTGGAAGAGGAACTTTTTGGAGGTAGCCTCGACAAGACAAGTTATCTGATGCCGCCGATTCAGATTGACTTCGCCTGTCAGATGAAGATTGGCAAGGGCGTGTTCGTGAACCACTCGCTGACGTGCATGGCGGCTGGCGGCATCACTATCGACGATGGTGTGATGATTGGTCCCAACGTGCGCATCGTTACCGACAATCATGATTTTGCAAATCGCATGGTGCTTCGCTGCAAGCCCGTACACATCTGCCGCAACGCATGGATTGGCGTGGGGGCTATCATCTTGCCGGGCGTGACCGTCGGCGAGAATGCCGTGGTGGCTGCAGGAGCCATCGTCACCAAGGATGTAGCACCCAATACAATAGTGGGTGGCAATCCTGCAAAGTTTATCAAGAGTTTAGAATAATAAAAGGTGTAAATGATGAAGAAATCAGAGTCGCAGCGTGAAAGCGCATATCGCCAAGATGGGCACCATCCTCGAAGCATGGTTCCCCTTGGGCGGTCGCGGCACGGGCATCAAACCCCTCTCCGAGCACGAGGTGATCACCAGCATCGCCCAGGCTCACAACAAGTCTGCCTATCAGGTGTTGCTCCGCTGGCACCTGCAATGCGGCACCATCGCCATTCCTGGCTCCTCCAACGCCGCACACATTGCCGAGGACTACGACATCTTCGACTTCGAGCTGACTCCCGACGAGATGCAACACATCAACGCCCTGGAGTGTAATCACCGTTTCGCATCGTATTGATATGGAGAAGCTGCTTTCCAAGATATGCTGCATGCTGCTCGTCAGTGCCTGTGAGGCGCAGACCATGCGTGTGTGGATGAAGGACGGCTCGGAGCGGCAGTTTGCCGTAAGCGAGATTGAGAGTGTGACATTCAGCGAAAAGGGAACAAGCATGGATAGGATAAAACAGGAGATAGAGCAATTCCTAGACGACTGGAACGCCGCGATGATTGCGGCAGACACCGTGCGGCTGGGAGCTATGATGGACGACGGCATCATCCTGCGCCACATCACAGGCATGACGCAGACCAAGCGCGAGTGGCTAGAAGAGGTGGCGAGTGGTTCGATGAAGTATCACAAGATAGAGAAGCGCGATGTCGTGGTGACCTCAAACAGCGACGGTTCTGCCAGCGTTTCATTTACTTCGGTCATCACCGCCACCATCTGGGGCAGCTATGGCACATGGACGCTCAGCGACACCATGCGATTGGTGAAGCGCAGCGGACGCTGGATAAGAGTGGAATAGCAAACAAAAAAATAGCTGGGGCGAAGGTGACAAAACGATGCATCTTCGCCCGTTTTTTTACTTTTAACGGCAAAGCGCATCAACTTTCCGAAAAAAGTTGTAACTTTGTCACCAGATTCTAAAACGAGACCCTTATGAGTACCCAGATGATGCAGCAGACAATAGCCGACTACTTCAAGACTCAGCCTATCCAGCGTGCATGGTTGTTCGGATCCTACGCCCGGGGCGATGAGTCGCCGTTGAGCGATGTTGACATCCTTGTGCAATTTGACGAGGGAGGCGTAAGTCTGCTGAAACATGCAGCAATGATTTGTGAGTTAGAGAAGATTCTCGACCGTCCCGTTGACATCGTGCCCGAAAAGATGCTTCGACCGAGAGTGAGAGAAAGTGTGGACCAAGACAAAAAGCTGATTTATGAGAGAACTCGTTAGAGACCGCGACCGTCTGGAACATATTGTTGAGGCAATAGACCGTATCCTCGGCAACACGGACTTCAAGTCGAGGGATGAACTTGATGCCGACAATCTGAGATACTACGGCATAGTGAAGAGCATTGAGATTATCGGCGAAGCAGCCTATAAGCTCACACGCGCATTCTGCCGTGAACACGCCGAGACTCCCTGGGAGTTTATAGCCAAGATGCGCCATGTGCTGGTACACGACTATTATCAGATAGACCCCGATGCAGTATGGAAAGTTATCCAGGAGGATTTGCCGCCCCTTCGCGAGCAAGTATGCCGCTATCTCTTCGAAACTGACTGGGACACTTGGGAACACAACGAGGTGGTCATTTCTGAGTCCGCAGCCCACAAGAGCCTCGTCCAGACTGCCGAACGGATGAAGCGTCGGGGTTACGACATAGAGGAGATTTGCAAGATTACTGGATTGGGGCGAGATGAGATAGAGACACTGTAATGATATGATGGCAGTCTTTATCTTCTCACACTGTCTGCTTTGAAGCGCCATAATAGCTTGATTCAGGACACTCTCAATTCTTCCATACCCACAGGAATGCAACCGTACTTGTAATAATCCAGAACCCATGGAAGATAATATACATTGTTCCTAACATTCGTATTTTCTAAAGTTATTTGCCCATGAAAGGTATTTATTATAATTCATTTGTTGAGTATACCTTGAATAAATTCTTTTTTCCTTGATTCAATAACCGTCTCAACTTTATAGACATCCTTAGATTTTCTATTGTAGTAAACGGTTATTTCCGAGTTAAAACCTTGAAATTTCCCGTTGAACATCCTTTGGCCGAGAGGAGTATTTTGGACTTGTTGCAATTAACTCTAATCCCCTTTGCTGCAAGATTACTTTGGAAGCTTGTTGTTTTCTGAAACGATGTACCAGTAATGATACTTTTCAAGCTAAAACTATTAAAAATTAGCATTTTTGTACGATTTTCGCTCAATACTTGATAAAATTGAGTAAATTTGTAGCAATTAATTGAAAACCGAAAGCGTACAAGTATGGCAAACAAGAATCTGAATGCAGCTAAAGAGGCAAAGAAGGATGAATTCTATACGCAACTGGAAGACATTAACAATGAACTAAGACATTATCGGGAGCATTTCCGTGGTAAGACAGTACTTTGTAACTGCGATGATCCGCGTATCAGCAATTTCTTCACATATTTTGCCTATAACTTTGAATTCTTGGGATTAAAACGGCTTATCACGACTTGTTACAAAAATCAAGATGCAGACCTCTTTAGTCAACACCAATCCGAAAAAGCTGTCTATCTGATATATGAGGGTGATAAGAATGGCAATAACATTCCCGACCCAGAAGAAATTGGTATCCATCCGCTAAAGGGTGATGGCGACTTCCGTAGTCGTGAGTGCATCGAACTTTTGAAACAGGCAGATATTGTGGTTACTAATCCACCATTCTCGTTATTCCGTGAATATGTGGCGCAATTGATAGAATATGATAAGAAGTTCTTGATAATTGGAAATGTGAATTCAAATACTACAAAGGAGATTTTTCCACTTATTAAAGAAAAAAAAGTTTGGATGGGTGCAAGCATCCATAGCGGAGACCGAAAGTTTTGGGTGCCAGACGATTATGAATTAAATGCAGCTGGTTGTGGTATAGATGAAAGCGGACGGAAGTATATTCGTGTCAAAGGTGTAAGATGGTTTACAAATCTTGACTATAAGGAGCGACACGAAGATATTATATTGTATAAGCATTATTCACCCGAAGAATATCCTACATTTGACAATTTTGATGCTATTAACATTGATAAAACAGAAGATATTCCTTGTGATTATGATGGCGTAATGGGTGTACCCGTTACTTTCCTTGACAAATACAATCCCGACCAATTTGATATATTAGGTATTACTAAAACTTGGTTTGGAATGGCGAGCAAAACCTATGGCGAGCAAATACAGGTGGACAGGAACGGTAAGGAAAGTAGAGTGACAAAACTAAATGATGGTGCTGTGCTTGAAGTTCAGACACCACCATTAGGAAAGACTTATTATAAAGTAGATGGAAAGATTTACATCCAAACCTATCCAAGAATCCTTATCCGTAAAATAAAGAAATAAAGTTCAAATAAAACTTTTATTCAAATAATTCATTATCTTTGCAGAAAGCTTTCAACTATGGTAGAGAACATAAGAATCAGAAATTATAAGTCCATTGTCGATTTAACACTTGACTTAGGTCGTTTCAATGTTATTATTGGAACAAATGGTAGCGGTAAGTCAAACATATTGGAGGCAATCACTATGGCTTCAGCTGCTCACCAAAACAAACTTGACACCGAATTTTTATTAAACAGGAACATTCGGGTAACTGAACCGACTTTCATGACAAATGCATTTGATGATATAGAGCAAAATGACAACCATATCTATTTTGACATCAATGGATTTGATAATCAATTATACAGTATCAACTTCAACCTGTTCCAGCAAGAGAAGACGAAGACATGGAAGAATTTTGTTGAAATAGCTTCTACTTTGTCAACGGATGGAAAAGAGACTAAGTATGGTATGTATCAAGTCGTGGCTGTTATAGAAGAGTTTGCTTCTTTTCTTTCCTTCCGTCCTGTTGAGAATTTTTTACGCGAAGTAAAAGACTCACCAATCTACCCCCTTGGTATTCGTGGGGAAGGTCTCATGCAATATCTTAAAAGCATCAGTACCAATGAAGATTACAGGGATTTGTTTTTAAACATCAACGAGGGATTGAAGATGCTCGACTGGTTCGATGGCTTTAACATTCCCGACGGACTATTAACGAATGAGTATAAACTCTCCATCGGTGATAAATATTTGAAAGAGTCTCTTCATAGTTTCGACCAAAGAAGCACGAATGAAGGATTCCTTTATTTGCTGTTTTTTTTGACTCTGTTCAATAGTAAAGATACTCCTCAGTTCTTTGCAGTTGATAATATTGAGACTTCGTTTAATCCAGGTCTTTGCCAAAGTCTGACTAAATATCTGGTAAAAACAACTAAGGAGAATGATAAACAAGTCATCTTGACAACTCACAATCCATTTGTGCTTGACGGTATGGATTTGTCAGATGATGAAGTCCGCCTATTTGTCTGTCGCCGTGACATTGATGGGCATACTAAAATTGAGCGTGTGAAGTATCGTGAGGACAGGAAGATGTCGCTTTCTGAGTTGTGGATGTCTGGTTTAATTGGCGCACTACCCGATAATTTCTAACTACTATGAGCAAAAAGATAGGCATTGTAAGCGAGGGCGTTTCTGACTTCTGGGTGCTTCGTCATATTATCACCAGATATTTGAAAGATCAAGACCTGTGGGTATTACCATTAAATCCCAAACAAACCAAGGACGGCAAACAGGACGGTCCTGGTGGCTGGGGCTTAGTGATGAAATATCTTGAGGATAAAGAGAAAAAACTGATAGTTGAAGCCCTGAAGGAAGACTTTGAATATATCGTAGTGCAGATTGATACCGATGTATGTGAAGAGTATGGTGTAAAGCATGATTTGACAGACATGGGAGCCTTTTGGCAAGAGGTCTGCGACAATCTTAGCAATCGTCTGCCAGAAGACTTTGACAAGAGCAGACTGATATTTGCTATCTGTATTGATGAGATAGAGTGTTGGCTGATACCATTTGTCGATACGAATAAAAAGGATTGTCAAAACACAAACCGATGTGTCAACATTGTTAATAAGAGCATCAAAGGGAAAGATTCGTTTATTGACGCAGACAACAAAAATAGCGACGGTGCCAAGGGAGCATACGACTATATACTGAAACAAAAGAAGAAGCCAAAGGACATCAAGGAGTGCTCTGTGCATAACTATGGCTTTACGAAATTCGTTGAGCAACTTGACAAAATAGAATGACGATGGATATTAAGCAGCAGACGATTACGGTTCGTGACCTTGTGGCTGGTTACACGAATGACCCAGACAACGGCGTGCGTGGATATGGTGGACGCCTTGACATTCGCCCTCCATATCAAAGAGAGTTCAGATATGATACAAAGCAAAAGCAAGCAGTCGTGAATACTATTTTGAAAAGCTTTCCGCTTAACATCATGTATTGGAGTGTGGTAAACGACGATCAGTTTGAAATGATTGATGGTCAGCAACGCACTCTTTCAATTTGCGAATACTTTACACATGAATTTAACATCGAAGACCCAGACCGTGGCATCCTTTATTTTAGTTCGCTAACACCAGACGAGCAGCAAAAGTTTTTGAACTACGAATTGACGGTTTACTTCTGTAAAGGAACAGACAAAGAGAAACTTGACTGGTTCCGGGTTATCAATATTGCAGGGGAAAGACTGCTTGACCAAGAACTCCTAAATGCTGTCTATGTCGGGCCTTTCGTAACAGATGCACGTCGGCATTTCTCAAAAGACGGATGCCCAGCCTACAAGATGGCAGCAGACTTGCTAAATGGCGTAGCACGTGAACAAGCATATTTGCACACTGTTTTTCAGTGGGCTGCAAGGCGTGAAGGAATCAAAGAGGTTAGCGAATATATGTCGAAACATAAGGAAGATGTCAATGCCAACCAACTATGGGCTTACTTCTCGGCAATCGTCACTTGGGTACGCTCTACGTTCATCAAGTATCGCAAGGAAATGAAAGGCTTGGATTGGGGCTTGCTCTATGACAATTACCACGAAAAGATTTATGACACCGCAGAACTGGAACAGCGCATACACGACTTGATGGAAGACGACGAGATAATGAAAAAGTCAGGTATTTACAGTTATGTGCTGAGTGGTGACTTACGCGACCTCTCTTTCCGTACTTTCGACAAGAAGCAGAAACGTGAAGCATACGAGCGGCAACATGGCATCTGCACCCATTGCGGAAAGCACTTTGAATTGGAAGAAATGGAGGGCGACCACATAACGCCATGGGCAGAGGGTGGCGTAACAACAGCCGAGAACTGCCAAATGCTGTGTAAGGAGTGTAACAGAAAAAAGGGAGCAAAATAAAAAATACTAATCAATAATTTACGATTATGGAAAAAGAGAAAGAACTGACTGATGAGTTGAAAGATATAGCATTAGATCCATCTTATGACTTGAATGATTATTTGAAAGCGACTTGACCGACGACGATAAGGCAGCATCGGCAAAGGCACAGATTCATCGTCCACCGCTTAACTTCTACGAAATGGGAATGCAAAAGGGTGATATACTGCAATGGAAAGACGACCCAACGATAACCGTCACGATTGTGTCAGAACGGAGAATTTGCTACAATGGTGAAGAAACTTCCATCAGTGCGCTCTCTGCCCAATTGAAAGGCTATAAATCCAAACACATTGCCCCTGGTGCTCACTGGCTCTTCAAAGAGAAACTGCTGAGTGATATTTACGACGAAACTTATCCGTTTGAAGAATGAAATAGGAATTTGTGCTTTTCTGCAAAATGTGAAAATATAGAGGCAATTCGTGTAACGGCGGATTGCCTTTTTTGTTGTATCTTTGCAGCCAGATAAACTTTTAAAGATTACGACTATGGTATTCGACAGAAACGAACAGAAACAGGTTGTGGCACTTCTTGGTGCCGGTAGCATGGGAACAGCCATCGTGCGCCGCATCGGTGCTGGAAAGAAAATCCTCTTAGGTGACATTAGTGAGAAGGCATTGGAGCGCGTCGGTGAAGATTTCCGTCGTTGTGGTTATGATGTAGAGACCATCAAGGTGAACGCCTTGCAAAAGGAAAGCGTGGAGGCATTTGCAAGGAGGGCAGCAGAACTGGGTCCCGTGATGTACTTCATCGACACGGCAGGTGCATCGCCCAATCAGGCCAATCCCGAACATATCGTTGACCTCGATATGGTGGGTACGGGCTATGCCGTTGATGCTTTTGGCGAAGTGATGGCTGAGGGTGGCGCTGGTCTCATCATATCAAGTCAGGCTGCCTACATGTACCCCATTCCCAACGACATCGAGATTGAACTGGTGAATACCCCGACCGAGATTCTGAAGGACATCCCTTTCATCAAAGAAGTTGCCATGCAGAACTCAGGCTTTGCCTACATGATTGCCAAGCGCATGAACCACTTGCAGGCTCAACGTGCCGCAGCTACCTCATGGCGCAAGCGTCGTGCCCGTATCAATACCATCTCACCAGGAGTCATTGTCACACCGCTTGCATACGATGAGTTTAATGCCAATGGCGAGGGCTACCAACGCATGATTGATGCTTCTGCTGCCCAGCGAACAGGCACCAGCGACGAGATTGCCGAGGCTGCCGCCTTCCTGCTTGGCGAACATGCTAAGTTCATTACAGGTACCGACCTGCTCATTGACGGTGGTGTCATTGCTGCCATCCGAACGGGCGAGTATAAACTTGGATAAGAAAAATTTATCCCATTAATCATTTTGAATTATGAATTATGAATTGTGAATTGTCAATTGTGAATTATGAATTATTAATTGTGAATTGAACATTCAGAATTATTCCGACAAAATCTTGTTTGGTTTTTCTTGCAAACCAGAAATAGAAGAGCGGAAAATCAGGTTAAATGGGAGTAAAAATCATGTTTTTCTCCGTAACGTACATAGTTATGACCGTAACTATATACTTTACGAGCATAACTATATATGTTACGGAGCTAACTTGATATGTTATGAAAGCCCAAAAACATGCTTTTTTTGATGAAAAAACACGGTTTCTGATTTATAAAAGCACAACACAAATTCGCAAACCACTGATTTTCAGCCACTAACAAAAACCTCAAAAAACACGCATTTTTTCCACCAAGTAGTAACTCATTTGAAAAAATGCCCGTAAATTAAGGGGTAAATTCAGAATTTACATGACAAAAGCAGAAAAAAGAGTATACTCATGAATAAATGCAAATCACATGCATTTTAACCATAAAAAAGTTTAAATTCGCATGTGATTTTACATTCATTCAGATTACTTTATAGATTATCTATTCATTCTTAAACATTACATTTTCTTTTGAATAAGAACTATCATTTAAAACGCTATTAATTAAATTCACGGCATCAGAAACTGTAACGGTGCCATCATTATTTAGATCTGCTGAAATCTTTAAGGTATTCGAGCCATCTTTACCCAATATGATGTTAATAATAGCTACCGCATCCGTAACACTAATCATACCATCACTATTAACGTCACCTATCTCTGTAACCATCTTAAACTCATTCCAGAAATTTGCAGTCAGATATGCAGTTTTTCTCCCCCTTTGAACATAGAGTGTGGCATTGGTTCGATTTGTGAAAACATTTGATATGATAGGTAACGGTTCTGATACTCTTACTACAACAGATGTTAGATTTCCACATTTGTAAAATGCGTATCCACCTATTGAGGTAACAGATTCTGGAATGGAAATAGAAGTCAAACTACCGCAATTTAAAAAAGCATAGTCTTCGATTTTATTCACTGAACACGGAATATTCACCGTAACAAGATTGACACAATTTTGAAACGAACAACTGCCAATAGTTGTCAATCCGTTTTGTAACTCAACAGTTTCCAAATTGTGACAATCATAAAAGGCTCCACTGCCAAGGCTCTTTACCGATGAAGGTACATTAATCGATGTGAGACTTGTCTGTCCATAGAATGCATGGTCACCAATCTTTACAACGTCATTTGGGATAACGGTAGTTTGACAACCTGCTATGAGAGTTTTAGAAGACTTTCCGATAATAGCATTACAATCGTTACGAGAATCAAATACCGTATTCTCATCGTCAACAACCATTGAAATGACATTGCTACATCCTCGGAACGAATCATAGCCTATACTTTTTACTGTCTTTGGAACATAGATGGAAGTCAGTTCATTACAATCCTTGAATGCATTCCAATTAATTTCGGTCACCGTATAGCCATTGATCGTATCAGGAATAATAAGACCACCGCTTGCAGTGGTCAATATGGAAGCACACTCCCTATCGCCCACCGTCACATACTTCCTACCTGCATCAATTACTTTGAATGTCATGGGAATCGTGTTTCCATTAACAAGGTCTACGGGTGCCGTGAATATTTCACCTTGAACATAGTCGTCAATATTCTCAACCTCTATAACTTCCTTGAATTCTTTCCAGTAATCGGCTGCTCTGTATAGTTTCCCACTTCCCATAGGAACATATAATGGTATATTGGCACGAGTGGGAAATGTAGATTCATCTATAGTAATTGGTGAAGATTTCTTAACTTTAACAAAGGATAAATTGTCACAATCTTTGTATTTGTAAATTGCTTTATATGAATTAATTACGTATTAAACGGTAGAAAAGTGACGACTTGGATTCTGGAAGAAATACAAAATATAAAGATTTAACATTTTTAACTTTCTGTAACACTTGCAGGATTCAAAAAGCAAATGCAAATTTATAACAGATAATTGATTAACTCCTCAAATGGAGTTGAAACATAGAAATTCTTTCTTGGTATAGTTTTGATTTTTGCTGTTATTTTATCTATATCTCCGTCCTTTGTTTTTTTATTGTTGCATCATGCCGCGGGCACCTTCGTAAGAGCAACTTTTTGCACCCACTTTCTGCGCCTGGTTCAAAGCAGCTTTTAAACCTGCCAACGTGAGACTCTTGATCTCTTTAACTTCTATATCTTTATACAATTCGTTAATCAACGCAGCCGCTGTCCAGTCACCTGCGCCAGCCGTATCAACAACATTGTCATTCATAAATGGCTCCAGATGAATCCATTCAGAATTAAGACGGAAACTCAAACCATTCGCGCCCTGTGTTTGAATAAACAGTTTGTCTTTTAAGACATCAAACTGATGGATATCCTTTATTCGCTGGTCAGAGAACTTGATTATATCAGAAACATCTACACATTTATTGAACAACTTGACATCACCGCCTCTGCTGGAAGGCTCGAAGAAGATAACAGAACCTTTCTCTTTGAAAACAGATGCCAGTTTCAATATTGCAGGAGATACGCGGTCAAAGAAGAACACTTTAGGTACAAAGTCAATCTTCTCAATAACCTTGTTAGCTTGCTTTAATGTCAATGATTTGAAATCAAGATAGAACCGCCCCACGTTGTTACGAGATTCAAATTTATGAGTAGGAACGCCATCTTTATTGATAAAGTTACGCTGCACAATGACCGGAGTCTTACCATCGCCGGTAGAGACAAAATCAACGTGCACGTTGTGATTAAGCATATCTTCCTTTATTCTCTGAGCGTCTTTGGTCTCATCCAGACGTGCAATAGGATATGACTCCCACCCCATGTGGGCAAGAATCATCATCACGTTTCCACAAGTACCCCCCACATAATAGCCTACAGGGATTAGCTTCCCATCCCAAATCAACACATCAAGGCTTATCAGGCCTGCGCCAAGTACTATATTTTTGGTTTCAAGTTTCATGTTTAAAGTTTCAAGATATACGATCCAAAAGGAACTGTCTAGCGGAACAGGCCACTATACCTGAGTCGTGAATCAATCCCACATTCGGGTCCATGGTCACCACATACTTGGGATAATTGTCCTTAATCAGTTTCAGGTTGCCAAACTCGCGCTCGTAAGTTTCTTCGCCGCTCACCTGCATGGCCACCTGAACATAGTTCAACTCGTCGCCCCGACGAGCCACGAAATCAATCTCTTTTCCATTCAGTTGTCCCACATATACATCATAGCCGCTGCGTTTGAGTTTTAGATAGACGGCTCCCTCCAGCACCTTCTCCATATCCAGGCTGCGCTTGTCGCGACACAGGTGGTTACGCAGGCCCAAATCCTCAAAATAGTACTTGTCCTGCTGCTCAAAAACGCTCTTTCCCTTAATATCATAGCGTTTCACACGGTCTATCATATAGGTATCGCACAAGGCATCCATATACTCACCCACCGTATTTGCGCTCACGGCCATAGCACTAACCTTGAGGTATTTGGATATACTGTTGGCAGAAAAGACCTTCCCACTATTGTCTGCCACAAACCGGGCCAGATTGTCAAGTAGTGACACATTGCGCACATTCTTGCGGCGGACAATGTCCTTCACGAAGATTGTGTCATAAATACTACCCAGATACTCTGTTCTGGTCCGCTCATCCTCCAAGGGAACGCGGTACAGGAATGGCAGTCCTCCCCAGCGCAGATACTGCGAAAATGCGTTGTCAGAATCCTCCAGGCCATAGAACTGTAGGAACTCCCGATAGTCCAGACTGCTTACATGTACACGATGATAGCGGCCTGCAAACGACGATGCAATGTCGCTCGACAACATAGCCGCGTTACTGCCCGTCACCACAACGTCCACACCGTCCTGCTTCACCCAGTAGCGCAAAGCTTTCTCAAACTCCTCAACCTCCTGCACTTCGTCTATCAGCACATAGTTGCGGCAACCTTCCACCACGCCAGCTTTAATCTTCTCCGACAATTCACGGAACGATGTCAAGTCTGCGTTCGCGGGGTTCTCCATATCGATATAAATCACGTGGCCATTAGCACTCAACTCATCAGAGAGCAACTCCAGGATGCAGCTCTTTCCGGCACGCCTGTGTCCTGTCAGCACCACAGCCTCTCCTTTGCCCAGTAAGCTGGAAACTTGTGCTATATAGTCATTACGTTTTATTCTCTCCATAATTAGAATTTTCTGCAAAAGTATAAAAACTTCTCAACATACAGCGAATTTTCTTCAATATTTAACACTGTTTAGGTGGAAAATCATTCAATTCTCATTGTATGCCTCGCCTGTTATCCAAAGAAGGAAGGGTTCACTGGTCTGGTTGATTTGCTCAAATTTGCCGGCATCTTCTATCTCATAGTTCGTTGAACTCACATTATAGATAGCCACACACTTGTTGTATTCCAAACCTATAAGCAAAGCACCTAAAGACAACAATTTACTTGTTAGCAATGCAATACCAAAGCAAACATGATCGCTAATAGGTTTGAAGGTAGCTTGATGAGCCTGTATCATATTGGATACAATACGGTACAACTCAAACGGATTCTGCTCATCAGCGTAAGTTATGTTCTGAGGCTCTGTAAACTGTTTTTCTGTAAAGAAGTCGTGATACTTTAGCATCAGATAGTCAGAGTGCCGTGGGTCTTTCGACGGAAACGGCAAAACAGGGAACATATCTGATGGTTGGAAGTGATTGTAGATACTCCTCAGAATATCGATGTTCTGTTCTCCCATCAGACTGATCAGAATATTGATTCTATCCAGATTAGCCTCACGGCTGGACATAGAACGGAAGCCTACCAAGGGTTCAATGTTCTCATTTACCGGAGTCTTCTTTATCTGCTCGTCAATGTCTACATTTTCTGACACAGCAAAGAACAAGTTCTTTTTCTTGTCGCCCTCCATCTTCTTGAATAAGGCCTTGGCAATATTGAAGTAGAATGCTCTAGGAAGTGAACTGACATCCAGTATGACATCGTTATACTCGTTGAGCTCTTTATCAATGACCTTCCGGCACATCTGAGCTATTCGTTTATCCCATGGTAATGTGCCGTCAATGGTTAACACTTCATAGCCAAAGCCATACAATTCCTTCAGCGCATCCAGTTTCTTGGTATTAATCTCGTAAAGTTTCTGGTTCTCCTCTGGGTCTTTTTCGCTTGGAAAGTCAAATGCGACACAGTCCAACTTCCGTCCGGGATTGTTTTCCAAGAAGAGTTTCAGAATATTGTTCATACGAGGGTCAAAACCCTTTCCAAGCAGGAACAAAACTTTAGCGTCAGGTTTGTCCTGATAGTATTCCTTCCAAAACTTCACCAGCTCTTGATTCTGGTGATACATTACGTATGATTCCCAACGCTTATTCATAGCCACGAATTCAGTTTATGAAGTGTAAGGGGGCGCCAACCACCACGTTCAAGCGGCAGATGAGCATAGGCACACAACCAACTATTCAAGTAGAATATAGTCCATTTCTGGTCTTTCTTTCCTTGGGTGATTCCCTGTTTCATCAGGAAATTATAGGAAAGGCAGTCTTTCAAGATTGTTGACAACTCATCATTAGCTTCTTCTTGGAACCAGAAACCGTCTTTACCCCATTTACCGGAATTCTCTTCTTTCACAGCAAAGCCTGTAACAGACCTATAGGAATAGCTGGGCGTGAAGGTCACTTCACGGCAGAAATCAATCAAATGCATCAAGAACCCATATATCTTATTCCCTCTGGGCAAACGCTTGATATCTTCCAAACGGTTTTTTGCAAACCCTCTAATAATACCATCCTGTTCCTCTGCTGTCAGCACATAGTGAGATGGATCAGAAATCTTCTTTGCGACAAGCAGCTCATACATCTTGGCAGACAAGTCTAGGAATTGCTCTACGTTTTGACTTGCCAAATCTATCAAAGTAGAGAATCCATAATACTGAGGCAGCTTTGCTATTTCCCCTGGCATTACTTCCTTAACCATTGGCATCAACGGACCAACTATCCACTCCAAGTCCTGTGCGGTATAACCAAACAGATTCATAACGCCACCCGAACCCTGGCGGGATGCATGCATCAACAATGCCCTCATATTGAGCACACGCTCATAGGGGTCCTGCGTATTGATAGCTGCAACACATTCCTGATAGTTATCATAGTTATGCAGCTTTTCCAGTTGAGATTGGTATTTCTTACTAGCCTCATTGTAGAGGGCCTTGTAATTGATAGTCGTATCACTGGCCAGTGCGCTGGCGAGAATGATTCCGTCTGTAGAGAATGCGCTGCGCAATGTGGAGATATTCTTCACCATCGGGTTGAAAATACCCTTCTTGGCGTTTTCCAGATGAATGGTCTGGTCATCCCTGTCTTTGATATTCTTGTCACTCAAAATATCTGTTGTGGAGAGGGTTTCCAAACGCTCCGCTATCCAAAGAGTAACCGGTAAACGCAATTCAACAGCCTCTTCACGGATGGTCTTTTTCTGCTTCTTAGTCAGTTTGTGACCATCATCTATCTGAAAAATAAACTCATCACATAGCCGCTCACCCTTGTATGTAAACCACGAAGCCTTCATGGCTTTTAGGGCGAACAGGCTGTTACTGCCTTGGATGCCTTCATCTGGCATTACGAAACTATCCAGGAACTCACAAATTCTACGTTCCTGTTCTGCTGCCCAGTCCAGCAGTTCCTTACCAGTGAACTCAGCCTTGAAGTCACCAAACTCAGGAACCAGTTCTTCTGGGGAGTACGTAATCTGATCCAGCGCCGTATACTTGATACCGGCAAGCGACATGCAACTCTTAAGGGTTGCAAGCACTATACGTGCATTCAGCAGAGAAAGAAATACCCGTTTCTGCTCAACTTCATTGAACAAAGCATCATCCTCCAAAAACTCATAGTCGCGTCCCAACTGGAGATAGACTCCACACTTCTTGATTCGCTCGCTGTCAATCACATCCAGTTTCTTCAACTTCTTATAAGCACTATTGCGCTCTGTTATACGTTGAAGTATTGAGGGTGAGAAGATACGTAACAAGGTGGTTTTTCCAGCTCCGGGAGAGCTTAATATGCTGGTTACACAGCCCCATAGCTTTCCTTGATCATTTTTCTCTTCCAAATGAACCAAAGGCTCTGACGAGAACAGTTCCAAGAACATCTCGTCAGTTTCTATTCGCTCAGAGGCTCGTATGGCAAATGGATTCTTATAAATATTCATACAATCAATGGCGGCTTATACGGGGGAACAGACCATGGAATCTTTCAGCATCTTGCCAAATAATAGGCAGTGAATTGTTGGGCGTATTGTGCGCCAACACTACAGGTAGTGCACATTCATCAAATCCCAACCAAGGATTGTCATCCTTTCCTACAGAGTAGCTCTTAGACAAAACAGCCTCCTTGACAAAATGCTTCTCTTTTTTCAACACATCAACCAGATTCTTGTCTGCTTTAATATCATCTGAGAGTTTATCTTCCAGAACCTGAACCACATGGATGGTATATGTAACCTTTCTTGGTGTATCTTTCACAGCCAAATAAGCATCAAGGGCAGTTTTGATATTGGTTATCGCTTTTTCTGTGGCTATACAGAACAATATATCTATTTGTATTTCGTCCAGATCAGGTTTCAGTAAGTAGCTTAAGTGCTCAACTTTCTGTCCTCTTTCAGGATAGCCAATGGTGCAAAGCTCATCAATAATCTTTTTGAGTTTGCCATGATACTTACCATCCTCGTTATCAAAGCGGATAAAACTCTTGCCGCTGGCGGTAAAATCATCTATCAAGAATACCCTATGGAAATATGGATTCTCTATCCCTTTGAGTTTTTCATCTTTACGGAGTGCCTCCAACATATCCTTTAGTTTCTTACCGTCAGGATAGTAGTTTGTAAGCACTTGCTCATTATTGAACTGGGCGCTACGACGCAGAATATCAGTATGTGCTCCGTCACTTAAGCCAATCACTAACGAGGAGCGTTTCTCTATCTCAAATCGTTCACGTACCTTCGCATTAGAGCGCATGTAAGATCTCATCCCAGTTTCTGATGTGGCCATATCCAACAATGAAGGACGGATCTTTGAGTCGTACAGCAAATCCACCAGATAGTTCATCTGAGTAGAAGAAATAAATACAAGCCGCTCCTTAATAAACTTGAACGCTTCATCGCGGTCAGCCTCATCAATATCATTCAACCACTGCACCAAACTGCTCATGAACCGCATACCAGGCATGTAGCGGTCATAACCATCATATTTCATGCTGCCCATGAATTCCAAAGCAGCACGCTCAGATGCCAAAGTCTGGGCATCCCACTTCATGATGCTAGCAAGTAATTGGTTGGCTAAGTTGCTGTTCATACGCTAAACTTACATTTAATGACGCCGTCTTTTACAGTAAGACGGCTTAGGTAATAAAGCGTTGCGTCCAGACCATATACACCAGAAGGTGCTATGTTCCAGCAACTGTCTGCATTCTTTGACACTTTATCAACGCTCAGTGAAGCACGGCTTGTAAGCAGTTCGTAGTCGTTGCCTTCTACACTGCCATAATCACCTATACAGAGGGTCGTATCGGGGTTTTCAATCACATTCAGTTTGCTTACCTCGTGGTAAACCACGATATCCATGCTATGGCTACTGCGCCATACGCGAATGCCCTTGAGCTGTTTGTCCCAGATGATTTCACGACAGATGTCATAGATAATCTGAGACTCCTCTGCCGTCATTTCGCCCTCAATCGATAATTGCTGCCTGCGTTCTGATAACTCGTAATTAATACAATCTTTCGAGATTCTACGCATCAGTTCTTTTTCCAATTCTTTTAACTCAGGGTCAAAGGAACAGTCTAGGAAAGCTTCCAGTTTCTTTTCATCCCCAAGTGTCAGCAAGCAGGCTCCGTTATAGTAGCCCACCTTGATCTGAGACCAGTATTTCTTATCTATAGACTCTTTGAGTGATTTTCCAACAGACTTTCCACGACCGGTAGCAATTCTTATCTCAACTCCATTATCAAGAAGCTTTACCAATGCATCACGGATGTCATCGCTAAGACCATTTGTATATCTGCTGACACGGTCTTTTGCAGACAGAGTCCCATCATAGTCAAAGGCTACAGTAGTGTATTTTCCCCTATTGAGTCGCAGCACGAACCGTTTGCAAGCCTGACTGTAATGCTCCCACAAGGCTGCATTCTCTTTTCCAGCATCACCCAGTTTACGGCGTACCGCAACATCTATGGTATTCTCTTTGGGTAAAATGCGGTTAGTCAGCTTGTAATAATCCAAGTTATAAAGTAAACGGCCATAAGCAGGAACCCCCGGCCGTCCGGGGTCTATGCCACGGGCTACGCCCAAATCACGGACAAAGATGAATGCCTTAAGCAACATATCTATAGATGCCTGAGGTGATTCTAACTCAGTCTCAATATAAATGACTGGAACATCCACAGGCAGGCTCTTGATGGTTTTAATTGCCAACTCCTTTTCAACTGGACTTATCAGTGCAATAATGCAGGAGTTCTCCTTGCGCTTGGCAAACCAATGATGACGGCCATGACCAAAGTTACGATAGTCGCTTAGCAAAGCAGAACCTAAAGCTGCCTCAGTAAGCTTAGATTCAATATCCCATGCTACGGGTTCACCTGCGGCTCCATATAGCACCAAGAAGTTCTGAATAGCAGAAAGGTCAAATTCATAGTTCTTGGAATATGTACCATTCTGTGAGATTCCTTTGCTAACAGGAACCGAGTCATAACTGCGGCTTAACAGTGTGAATGTTGCGACCAGTGAATTGGTGGCCAGAAAGCCGTCCTTCTCAGTAGGTATATCCTCACTCCAACGCTGTACCTTGGGGTACTGCTGTAGCAGTTCCTCAGTAGGGTTATTCTTTCTGAGGGTCAGGCTCATCATACCTGCCTCGTTATATTTCACGCCATACTTGATGGCATTCAATATGTCTTTGTTCTTGCCGCTGGCACTAAGGAAGAGTAATTTACAATCCCTTATGATATCCCGCCCTGCATACATCAACTGTAAAGGAGTCATAGCCTGTGCCAGCACACCGTTACGCTGCTGATAGAGCTGAGCTGCATAATGGCAGGCACTAAAGGAGCCTCCAGAGCCAATGCACACCAATGGGGTTTCCTTGTTCTCCTCAAACAGGAACTTAGCAAGACGCGTCACATCCTGCTTCTCTGCCCACTTTATGGTGTCCGCAAGCTTTTCCAACTCTCCTTTGAATGGCTTTCCCATAATTAAACTTTGAGTCCACTAAAAAAGTGGCATTAATCGATTTGCAAAGGTACACATTTTTCTTGAGAAGAAGGCATAAAATCATCGTTTCGCGCGTAATTTAAGAAAATTTTGTCTAAAACAAGGCTGTGGTATAACAAAAAGAAACGATTTGTGCTGAAAAATGACTACCATTGTACCCACGAATCAGATAATTGACGAATATGACACCAAACAAGCAATTCAACACATACAAGGAGGGACTCGATTTGGAGTTCCTGCGAGAGTACTGCATGGAGCACGGGGAACGGTGAACGTTCGAGCGGGGCGAGACGCTGGAAGAGGCGGGCGAGCCGGCACAGTGGGTGGCGTTCGTGGAGCGGGGCTGCTTCAAGTACATGGTGCATAACGACGAGGAGGGCAAGGACTACTGCACGGGTTTCGCCTTCGAGGGCGAGTTCGTGGCCGACTTCCCCTATTGTCTCGACGGCGACGTGTCGGAGGTGAGCATCGAGGCGGACATGCCGTGCGAGGTGCGCATCATCAGCGGACGCGAGCTGCAGGCACTGTTCGACAACGACCCGAAGATGGCGAAGATGGACGTGAAGATCCTGAAGAACCTGTTCAAGATGGTCTATGGGCGCGACCTCGACCATTACCGCTACACCGCCCGCAGCCGCTACCGTCGGCTCATCGACCGCTGTCCGCAGGTGGTGCAGATGCTCTCGCTGAAGGATATCGCCTCGTTCCTCAACATCACGCCCATCTACCTGAGCAAACTCCGCAAGGAGATTACATTCGGAAAGACATAAAGCCAAACAGTCTTCCCATCATACTTTTGGCTCAAAAGACGCTCAACTGAGCCAAATATTTCTTGAATTTCTAAAACTAGTTTTAGAGTTGCACCATCGGCGACCTGTTTTCGGGCTTCGCCGAGTTGTTTTTTACGCTTTTTTTTGTTATTTTGTAGGCAAAAAACTGCAAAATCATGAGCGTATGAAACAAAAAGAACATTATTTTGAGGCCCTGGCCTACCTGCGCGACTACTGTCTGCACCATGGTAGGCTCATGCACTTCTCGCATGGCGACATCTTTGAGGCCGAAGGAGCCGCCGCCCGCTTGTTTGGTTACATTGAGAGCGGCAGTTTCCGTTACCTTGTCCGAAATTACGAAGGTGGCGAAAGCACCGTTGAGACCGTCGCTGCGGGCAACCTTGTGGGCTGCTATCCCTACTGTCTCGATGGCGACGCCGCCCCCACGTCCCTCGTCGCCGTCGTGCCCAGCGCGGTCTATGTCGTCGATGGCGCAGACCTCGAACGGCACTACCGCCAGAGTCAGGCGGCGGAGCGCATGGGCCGCGACTTCATGGCCTACCGCTTAGGACAAGTCAAGTCACACATATACAGTCGCTATTGCAAGAAAGGAGTCCGCGACGTATGAAACACGCTCTTATCCTCACGCTGCTGCTCACCCTCTGCGCCTGTTCCGACCCTCAGGATCAGTCCAGCGACGGCCTCGACCTCACCAGGGCATGGGTGCTGCGCCATGTGGCCTACCCGCAAGGCGGCGAGCAACACTATTCCATGCAGGGCGACGGCACCTCCTGCCTCATCTTCGACCGCGAGAACCAGCTCTACGAGTGCAACATCTCGACCACGCCCACGGGTCTGCTCATCCAGCCCACGGCGAAGACCACCGTCACCCTCGTTGACAAGGGCGGTGGCGAATGGCTCTACCTGGAGGATGGCGACCCGCATCCCCTCCGCGTCACCGACAGCACCATCACCATCCAGCGCATGGGCATCCTCTAAACCTTCTCGCGCGACAACGGCCTCTACAGCGAGTGGGGAGCCGACATCCGCGACATCTTCGACAGCCAGCCCGCCGGCCTCGAGCCAGCCACCGCATGAGGTTGCCCAGACTAATCTCCTTTGCAGTCTTGGTAATGTTGATGGTATAGACGATGATGTTGTTCTCTGCGAAGTAGTGCTTAATGTTGCTATTATTGCTCCTATAAGTATTAATAATGTGGAAAAATGTACCGAATATTATGTAATTAAAGAAATAATTGCTAATTTTGCGCCCAGAAACCAATTAAACAGTTACAGATATGGCATACAATGTAATGGATATAGCAAATGAGTTATTGAAGCGAGCCGCTGACAACGGTGGCGGTGATTTGCTGACTAATCTCAAATTGCAGAAAATGCTCTATTATGAGCAAGGATTTCATTTGGCATACTTCAATGAGCCTCTTTTTAATGAGCCAATAGAAGCATGGCAGTATGGTCCTGTTGTACCTGTTGTATATGAGCATTACAAAACTTATGGCCGTAATGGTATTGAGCCAGAAGAAAGCGATTTTGCTTTTGCAGGTCCTAAAGAAAAAGCTCTTTTTGACGAAGTATTTAGAGTATATGGCGCTTACTCAGCTGTTGGATTGATGAATATGACTCATTCAGAAATGCCTTGGAGTTCGACCCCAACAGGAGTTGGAAATGAAATAGCTCAGGACAAATTGAAAACTTATTTTAAGAAAAGACTCAAGTAAATGGGGCATACCAGCAAGGCAACTAAGCGTAGGAAAAAGGATGCTGCTATCATAGCAAAAGGTTTTATCAAACTGCCAGAAGGCGAAAAGAATATCAATCAGACGAACATTGACCGAATGGCTATGATTGACTATCCTTTGTTTTCTTTCAAATATCTTCAGAAGGTTTCATTTGATGGTGACGTAAAAGCCAAGTTCTTTCAGGATTTTCTTTTGCGCCTCAAAAAGTATTCTGATTTGGGATGGAAACAAATGGCTATTGAGAAACGCCATGACTATGGGTGGGAGTTTTTGCCTCATGACAGAATGAAGAATAAGTTGCCTACCGAGATAACGCCAGAAGTGCAGTTAATGGTTCTGAGGTCTGCCAATGACAAGAGAGCGATGGTCGGATTCCGAGAGTGGAATATCTATCACATCATCTTCATTGAGGCAGTTTTCAACGACATATACGAGCATAGTAAATAACTGCTTTACTTAATCTGCAGTCTTTACATGGAATAGTAATGTTATAAAGCGAAAGACAGTGCCAACATCTTACCACTGTCTTTCGCTTTTCTTTTATTACGTCCCTTTCTCCCCTGTATCCAGTCAAACTTCTTCACCCATCGCCAGACGGTGACGTGGCCGCTACCGTCGTCTCATCGACCGCTGTCCGCAGGTGGTGCAGATGCTCTCGCTGAAGGACATCGCCTCGTTCCTCAACATCACGCCCATCTACCTGAGCAAACTCCGCAAGGAGATTACATTCGGAAAGACATAAAGCCAAACAGTCTTCCCATCATACTTTTGGCTCAAAAGACGCTCAACTGAGCCAAATATTTCTTGAATTTCTAAAACTAGTTTTAGAGTTGCACCCTCGGCGACCTGTTTTCGGGCTTCGCCGAGTTGTTTTTTACGCTTTTTTTTGTTATTTTGTAGGCAAAAAACTGCAAAATCATGAGCGTATGAAACAAAAAGAACATTATTCTGAGGCCCTGGCCTACCTGCGCGACTACTGTCTGCGCCATGGCAGGCTCATGCACTTCTCGCATGGCGACATCTTTGAGGCCGAGGGAGCCGCCGTCCGCCTCTTCGGTTACATTGAGAGCGGAAGTTTCCATTACCTTGTCCGAAATTACGAAGGTGGCGAGAGTACTGTCGAGACCGTCGCTGCGGGCGACCTTGTGGGCAACTATCCCTACTGTCTCGACGGCGACGCCGCTCCTGTCACCATCCGTGCCGACAAGTCCTGCACCGTCTATGTCGTCGATGGTGCAGACCTTGATGAGCACTACCGCCAGAGTCAGGAAGCGGAGCGAATCGGCCGCGACTACATGGCTTACCGCTTAGAGCAAGTCAAATCACGCATCATAGCACGTTACCAGCAGAAAGGAGGGATAGGGGTAACGGATATTTAACATTTTTTATGGGTAAACTTTCGGGGTGTTTTGTGTTATATAGGCAGAACGACCAAAAGTGAAGACTTATGAACAAGGATCATACAAATGAGCTTGAGTTTGCTCAGATCGAGAAACGGCTGCGTCCACGGCTGATGCTGATGGGCCGCGAATTCTTCGGTTCGGACACCGAGGCCGAGGAGGTGGTGCAAGAGACGTGGCTCCGGGCATGGAACGTGCGCGGCAGGGTGGAACTCACCGATGCCTACATCCTGCGCATCGCCCGTAATGTCTGCGTCAACATGTGGCGCGGACATCGGACGCAAGTGGAGTTGGTGGACGAAGATAGCACCGCCATCACCGAGGTCACACCGCAAGAAGAGGCCGAGGAGCGCGAAAACTCCGAGTGGCTCGCGTCGCGCCTCCAGCGTCTGCCTCAGGCCGAGCGCGAGGTGTGGCAGATGTTCTACGACGAAGGGCTGACCGTCGATGAGATTGCCGAAGCGCGAGGCATCACCGTGGGCACCGTCCGTAAAACCATCTCCAACGTTCGTAGCACTTTGCGAACCGAGTTGCGCCGTCGTTTCTTCGACCTTCGCCATCTGATTATGTTCATTCTTGTGGGACTGGTTACGGGTATCGCCGTGGCATCCGCCATCCATCCAAATGGCGTCGTACGCGGAGCCATAGAGCACGTATTAGGAATCCCCGAGGACACCACTATCTACGACTTCGATGATGTGGAGGTGAAGCCGTCCTACCCCGGCGACATGGATGCTTTCTTGACGTTCCTAAATATGAATATGCACTACCCCGAGAGCGCCGAGACCGATAGCATTGAGGGCCGTGTCATTGTGCAGTTTGTAGTGGAGAAGGACGGCAGTCTGTCTAATTATGATGTGTTGCAATCGCCAGATGACAGGCTGACAGAAGAAGCCATGCGCGTACTCCGTATGATGCCACGTTGGCAACCGGGACAGCAGAACGGACGCAAAGTTCGCTGTCGATATAAAGTGCCGTTCAAGTTCAGAATGAAATAATAGCATACTTCATAAAGTAGAAAGTTCTTGACCGAGCCAAGCGACATAGCCGAGCGAGTAAACAAAAAAGACCCATGGCACACCGCTCGACTTCGTCGGGAGATGCAGCGGAGCTGTTCAGTAACCTCATAACACCCATAATAAATATGTATAGACTCATCATCACCACCATTCTCGCCCTCGCGGCACTGATGGCCAACGCCCAGAAGACCGTCATCGAGGGCACCGTGCTCGATGCGCAGGGCAAGACCGTGGACGCTTACGTCACCATAGCCCCGAAGGGTACGGGCAGTATCCTGGGCTTTGCCGACACAGATGAGAGAGGGTACTACCGCCTTGAGTTCACGACCTCAGCAGACAGTGTGACCGTGACGGCGGCAGGCATAGGCATAGGCAATGTAACACGAATAGTGGCCAACCGCTCGCAGACGTTGAATATTCGTACTGAAGAGAAGGTGATGCAAATAAAAGAGGTGGTAGTGAAGGCTACAAAAATAGAGCAGCATGGCGACACAGTCAGTTACCTTGTCGGAGCCTATCAGCAGCAAGGTGACCGCGTCATTGGCGACGTGCTGCGCCGTATGCCGGGCATAGAAGTGAAAGACAACGGCAGCATCTTCTACAATGGACAGGCCATTAAACATTTCTATGTGGAAGAAATGGACTTGTTACAAGGCCGCTATGGTATAGCTACGAACAACATCAATGCCTCGGATGTGGCACGTGTACAGGTGATGGAACGCCATCAGGCCAAGAAAGTGTTGCAAGGCAAGGATTTCACCGAGGACGTGGCCGTCAATCTGAAACTGAAGGATTCGGCCAAAGGGACATGGGCCGTTAACGCGATGCTGGGCGGGGGCGGTCAGCAGGCGCAGACCATCGGCGACAATCCCCTTTGGACGGCAGAAGTCGTGGGTATGTATTTCGCCAAGCGGAGGCAGAATATGACACTCTACAAGGGCAACAATGCGGGCGACGATGTGAGTAAAGAGTTGACGGCCCACTATTCGGGCATTAACAGTGTCGGTCTCTACCCCTTCTGTCCCATGAGTGCGGTGATGCCCAGCGGGTCGGGACTACCACAGAAGCGCACGTTCGACAATCGTTCGCACGTGGTCAGCTTTAATCATTTGGAGAAACTGAATACTGACAACGATATAACCTTCAACGTGGGCTACTATAATGACCGCATCAACCGCGAGGGCTATTCCAAAACGGACCTATTCCTTGCAGAAAGCCACAGACTTGTCACGGAAGAGACACTAACCAGCGAGACCCATCTGCATAATCTGAACGGACAATTAAGGTATTGTAGAAACTCTCCCAATGGGTTCTTTGCCGATGTAGTGAAAGTGGATGCCAGTTGGAATACGGATGACTGTGAAGGGCTGCTTGCCAGCAACGCCACCAGTGGCAATTCGTATGTCGGTCAGCATTTCCGCCGCCCACAACTTTCACTGAGCAACACACTCAACACCACCCATCCCATAGGCAAGAACCTGTTTGACCTTCATTTCTCTGCAGGCTATTCGCAACGACCAAATACGCTGAGTGTAATTAATGATATGGACAGATATTCACAGGATATTGACTCACGCCACATCGCAGCCAAGTTCTCTACAAAATACGACATCCTCCTTGGTGAACATTTTCACATGAACTACGGGTTGGGTGCCAGTGCGAACCTCCATGGCATAAAGACTGCTCTCGATGGATTTGAAGTGCCCGGCTACTCTTCCTTTAATGATTTATGGTATAACACCTATACTGTTGTGCTCGGTCAGTCTTACAAGTACGACACCCGAGACTATTCTATTACGCTCGGCTTGCCCATAGAATTATATTCGCAGACACTTGATGACCACATACGGAACGACCGCCATAGCTATACGCATCTGCTGCTGTCCCCGTCGCTTAGCGTAAACTATGTGCTTGGACGCTATTGGTCAGCTCATGCAGGAGCCTACTACTCCAAGACCGTAGGTGACCCAGGCGGCATATACAGCGGCTACATCATGAACAACTACCGCTCGTTCCAACGCTCGTATGTGGAACAACTCTCCGAGACAAAAAAAATCAATGCCGAGGCTAATGCACACTACCGCAATGTTCCTCTGGCTCTGTTCGGAAATGTGGAGATAGGCTATAATCGCACCCACGAAAATCAAATTTACGGCTATGATTATCAAGGAGCAACCAGTATTGTCACTGCTGTAAGCCAGCCCACTGTGGCCAACAGCTACCATATCAACGGCGAACTGACGAAAGGCTTTGATTTCTTGCGAAGTGGAATCCATACCTTTGGAGGCTATCGCTTTTCCGACGGTGAAGAACTAGTCGGTGGCAAACTCTATCAATACAAAAGTCGCGGCATTAGTTTTGGTGGCGCATTGTCATTTAGCCCGTTGAGTTGGATGGGGGTGATATACAGTTGTGGCTTCAGCTATAGCAAGAGCTATACAAATGGGAATGATAGTGGGTCAAGAAATGTGCGCGGCAGTACCCAGCGCCTCTCCATGAACGTCTATCCTACCAAGAAACTCACACTGACCATCGCCGCTGAGGACAACTATAATAACCTGACTGCCGAGAACCGCCATGCCTGGTTCGGTGATGTTACTGCGAAACTTAAGCTGAAGCGCATCGACCTGGAGTTGCAACTCAACAACCTCTTTGACCAGCGCCAGTACACCCGCGTCAACTACTCCGGTCTCGATATCTACACTCAGACCTCGCAACTGCGACCGAGGAACGTCATCGGTACAATTAGATTTAAACTGTTATAACACTTATAAAAACAACAAAGAACAATGAAACAAATTATGACTTCGCTGCTCATGGTGGTAGCAATGGCAGGAGCATCCTGCACGGGCAATGCCCAAAACAAGAATGGCGGAAACGCGAGTGTGAACGACACAACAATAGTAGTGCCGAAGGACTCCGTGCCGCAGAATGCCGAGGACAGTATCTGTAATAATCCCGATGTGCGCCCCAAGTATGATACTAAGGGCTCTGTGACATTTTTGCTCGACTTTCTGAACAAGAACCTACATTACCCCGAGGAGGCGGTAAAGAAGGAACTGCAAGGAACGGTCATAGTGCAAATGGTGGTGGAGAAGGACGGTACGCCCACGCACTTTGAGGTCATCCGCGAGGTGGATCCGCTGCTCGACAACGAAGCACTACGCGTAGCCAAGTTACTTCCGAAGTTTGTACCCGCACAGAAAGACGGCAAGCCCGTCCGCTGCATTTTCAATTTTAGTGTACCTTACAGACTTTAATGATGAAACAGATGATTATCACAATGGCAATGCTGCTCATGATTGTGCAGCTTGCACTTGCTCAGCAGAAGCAAGGTAGTGGAGGATGCCCCGACCCATATTATCGGGGAACCATGGAACGCACGGTTATTGACAGGGCAGACATCAGGATTCTATACGCTCTTAATGCGGAAGACATCAACAAGATGGACACCTATATTGACCTCGGCCAGTTACAGATAGGCAAGACTTGCATAAAGTATTGCAGTTTGTTCGCAGAAGAGGCTGACAACACTTTCGAGAAGTGGCACAAACAGCATCCCAAAGCCGCCTCGTACCAACGTTTTCTCGGGATGAAGGGTCGCGAACGAACCACTTGGAGCGAGTACCAGTGGTCGGCCATATTCATCAAGGGCGACACGTTGACAGAATGGGCCACGATGCCGTTCCGCATTTTCAAACACTACCGCTACAGCGAACCAGTGCCCACTATGAAATGGACTCTTTCACAAGAGACACAGATCATCTGCGAGCATCGCTGCCAAAAGGCCAGATGTCATTGGCGCGGACGCAACTTTGTGGCGTGGTTTACTACGGAGATTCCCATACGTCGCGGGCCGTGGAAGTTTGGTGGGCTACCAGGCCTGATTCTCAAACTCTATGACACAGAATTGCTCTACACTTTCGAAGCCATCGGCATAGAGAAGGGCAACTTCCCTATTTACCAGTATCCAAAGAAGAACTATGGAATGTCAACCCGCCAGAAGGTGTGGAAGTTACAAGGCGACCTCAACAGGAATTTCCAGAAAACCGTTGGTATGGTTAATTCCGATACAGGAGAATTGATTTCAAGGCCCAAGCCGTATGAACAGTTAGAGAAAGAATAAATGAACAGACGCATCATCACCACCCTCTTCTGGACCCGCATCGGCTGGTTCTTCGAGGACGCATGACACTGGCTGAAACGTCGCCGCATATTGCGCAGTCTGTTCACCCCGAGCCATTTAACGCTCGCTAATGACTCCTGCTTTGGCGAAGAAGACCTCACCGACGAGGACATCCACGAAATCATGAACCTCATCCACAATGGCAATCCCCCAAAATATGAGATAAAAAGAAAGGAAGAAAGCAGTAAAGTTCTTGGACGATCCAAGCGGCAAAGCCGAGCGAGTAAAGAAGATTAGTTCTTGGCTGAGCCAAGGCAGAGCCGAGCGAAACAAAGTAATTTTTGTTGGCATCGCCTTCGTTTTCTCGCCATGCCCAAGTACAAACGAGTTTGTCTTTGGTCATTTGGCTTAACGAAAACGTTCAAAGACCTATAGGCACTAAAGCCCCGCCTCGTCGTGATGACGTGACGGGGCTTTGTCGCGAAGAATGCCAAGATGTCTTGGAACAAAAGATAACTGGAAAGGTTTATACCAAGCGCATGTCGCAACAGACTTCTTATACATATTATGCTTGCTGCGCAAAAATGCGAACAGTAACCATTGATATTTGCTGCGTAATGTTGAGCTATCCATACTCCGCAGAAGTTCGTCAGTTGGCGATTGTGGTGGGTGGATTAGGATGCACCTCATTTCGTTTGGGGTAATAAAACGGAGCGAACTCCGGCGCATCTGAATGGCACTCTCAGACGGCTTGCGGAGAAGGAACTTTTTCAAAAGTTCTAAGCCTAATTAGTGTTAACTGTTATTAACACGATTTGGAAGGTCATCTTCTGCTGCGCGGAGCAAGCTCGTTTGAAGTATGGACAAGTAGTTTCCATGGCATCATGCCATCACTTTCCCTTCGTGAGGATGACAGTCGCCCGAAGAGTTTTCAAAGTCACTACAATCACCATTGCTCGCAATTTTATCTGGTCAGTCTCCCGAGCCTCGAATGACGGCAGGGGTATTAGGCTTCCCATGACTTTGAAAAAGTGGCATCGGCAAGCCGATTAGACTGACTGGATAAAATTGCCAGAGATTTATTGCTGCCATTCATCGCCGACCATGTGTGGGAACACCTTCATGCCAGATTCCATGACCTCTGCTTGCAGAATTATCTGGTCAAATCTCCGTCCGATGAAAATCGGAACGGGTAATGAGCTTCCCGATACTGTAAAAATGTGGCACATGGGCAAGCCCAGTGCCCGTAGGTTTGAAAAATGACTATACAGGTGTGGACGGATGGCCTTGCCAGTGTGTAAGCCTCTACAAAGACTCGAAAATGGGTTCAGGAAGCGTCAAAATCCTTTCGTGGGTAATCACACCTCTGGGATGGCGAAACCGCGAATTGGGGCATTTCTGAGGCTCCTGTGGCTTCGTTGCTTGAACGACAAGACATCGCGTCGGTTCCAGGACGAGGACATTTCCGACGGCCTACTGTCGCAAATCTTTGAAAGAAGGGAAAAGGAAAATGAGCATATGGGATAGTTTAGTGCCGAGAAATCTGCCGTGCATTTCCAGCCCATTGGCATAACAAGATTTGCTGCGCATTTAACCACATCTGCAAAACGCATGTCGAAGCCACCCATTTGAGTCGGATTGTATATCACCTATAGGACTATACTCAATATAGGGTCATACAACAGGCTACTACAAAAGGGATTGTTGAAACTCAGTTTTAGTATAACGATATATTTGTATAGGACTATACATTACCATGCCGTCATGCTGTTGAAAAACTGTACACCTATATCCCTATACATTCATACATGCTATATCCCTATACAGGTATACTTGGTGTAACCGTATATGCCAATATCCCCTATAGGTGTGTACAATCTATACACCTATACTCTGTATATCCTTATACACACTATAATGCTATACGGAGAGTAAGCCTACACTCGGTATCTATTAGTAAAGGATATACCCCTATACGTCGTGGATGTGTATATGCCTATAAGCTTATACTCTTTCATGGTGTATAGGGATGCCATCGTTATATGGCTATACAAAAAGTGCAGACAGGGAACCAGTATTCAGTTCTATGTCTGCACAACAGGATAAACGGTGCTACAGTCAGAAGAGTTCTTCAGACGGTCGATTAGGTTCAATCTGAATCGGGCCCCGTTTCTTCTCGTATTTAGCAATGCACTTGGTGAACATGCTTTCAACAACTGCCCTAACGGTTAAGTGCTCCTGCCAGGCGATAGCCCTGACTTTTGCTATGAGGTCTTTGTCACAGATGCAAGAGAAGTGCCCAGTTTTGTCAGCGGTCGCTCCATCGGTACTGTCAATGCCCTTCCTCCTGCGACCACGCTTGCGGATAGTCTTCTCTCCTGCACTTGGTTCATGTTCTTCTTTTATGGTCTTTTGCCCAGAGTCTTCAGTGAGGTCTTCTACAGTCTGATCCGTGATGGCAGGAGTATCTTCCTGCTGTGCGATAGGCTCTGGCTTGTGCCGTGTTGAAAGCTTATTGCCGAAGATACCGCTGAAAGTATTGTCTGGCTCCATTATTCTTCACCTCCTTCCTGCAATTCATTGATAATGGGTTCAAAGGCATACTTGACTGCATTCCTCTGATATATGGTCAGCGGAAGCAAAGTGTTGTAGTCGCTGATGACCACACTGCGCTTTATTCTTGGGGTTACTGTACCATAGGCTTTCAGCTGCTCAATGGCCTTGTCTCTTTCCTGCTGGAGGTGTTCACGCCTTTCCTCGACCGAAACTATGCCATTGGGGACGAAGAATATCTTCGCTCCGAAATGAGCCTTAAATATCTCACAGAACATCTGCGTGGCATCAAGGGTATCGCTGTCATAGTGAATAGGTACCACTGCAATATCTGCATTGGAATAGATGACTTCGAGATTCGGGTCAACGAGGTTGCCCGGACAGTCAATGATGACATCGTAAGGCAACTGCTTCAAGCCCTCCATGATTATTGCCACCTCTTCAGGAGCCCTGTCCCTGAGCGTGTTTATCTCCCAGGGCAGAGAGGCATCGGGATCCTGCTGTAGGTCACGCTTGCGATGACGGAACAGGGACTGCTGAA
>DJXW01000016.1:521512-524722 GCA_002449845.1 Prevotella sp. UBA6994 | reverse complement strand
GGATAGGATAATTGGGATTAGAGGATTTTTAGCGGACACTAATAAAAATAGATATAGTATTTTGCATCATGAAACATGACGTTTGTCACCGACAAACGTCATGTTTTGTTATTGTAATGGGGCAAATCGTTTTTGTTATTATTGATTCCTGCGGGATGGTGATGGTGGTGAGCTTGTTTATTGCTCGCCCTTCTTGTTCATTGTTCCGCTCGATTTAATCATTCTTTGATTTAGGTTTCTTGCTATAAGCCCAACTACCAATGGCTATCAGGATAATAAGCAGCGTCACGATATATGCCCAAATATTGGTAACCCTTGACTTGGCTGAGATAACATAGTCTTGGGGAATAAGTCGTTCGCCAGTTAATGGGTAGTAGATAACGCCATCCTTGCAGATGCCTGTCCCTGCATCAATGACTGTGCCTGGCATTGAGAGGGTGTAAGGAACATTGAACGAGAAGATATTCAATCGGTCGTTAAATGCTTTCCCGAGTTCTTTCCCGTAGTTGCTATCTTCATCGAAGAACACAGCATAGGAATCAGAACCAAAGAAATCCTTGAAAACTGTTTTGGGTTGTATTTCTAAAACATCATTCTTTCCTTTTGTCGCAAATTCCACGAGAGAGTCTTTAAGTTCAATGAAACGTTGACGACTGACAGGTGGATTGGGGATGCTATCGTAGTGGCTCACGATGTAGTCAAAGCACAGATTGACAAAATTATCGTTCAACCATTTATTGATTAGAGGTTCAATCTCGTTCAGCTTCGACATGGTTTCCGCTCCACTGAGTCCTTCGACGATGTTTGGATATCCAGTAAACCAATAACTGACAATATTTTCGTCTGCATAATTGACGGGCGGTAGCTTGAATGAATCGCGGACACAGGCAAAGGTCTCCGTGAATGTATATTCTGTAAAGAACCAGCGGAAGCGTTTATACAACTTTGCACTTGACTTGAGGCGGACACCGTTCATTTGCAGTGGCGTCTTTTGACACATCTCTTCCACGGACGAGAATGGACAGGAGAATGTAGCTTTCACAGTATCATCCTTGCCAACTTCTGTATAACTCTTATAGAAAGCATCAATGCACAGACATTCAGGCATAGGTTGTGACCATCCATTCAAATGTTCTCCTAAAAGGGAATCTCGTTCCTCTTGTGTCATCACATTGCAGTAACTGACCATGCGCTCGCAAGTACCATCAGAGTGAATGATGGTGTGCATTTTGATGTTCTGCTGTTGGCATGAACTCAATACTGCTACAATGAGCAGAAAAAATAAACTAATTCTTTTCATACATTTTCTTTCTTAATTGGATGTAACTAAATGATTTCTGATCAGGTCGCAGTTTGCTGGTGTACACATTCTTCAGCGTGCAGCCACCTGTCCAGTCAGTTGTATAATAGTTATGGCCATTGCTCGTCTTCTTTGCCGGTTCATATACATACAAGAAAAGTCCGATAAGTATAACGGCTGCAGTTGATGCTATTGTTCTTAATGCGAACAGAAGAATGTTGCGTTTGGGCTTATCTCCTTGTGCATCGATGCACGTCTTCACCCGCTGCTCCATGTCATCTGGCATCTGCATCCTTGCGGCTCGCTCGTTTTGCCGCTGTAGTGCCTGTCGGAAAAGTTCTTTATCGTTATTCATTGTCCATGCGTGTTAGGATGATTTTGAGTCGTTGGCGTATTCGGTAAAGTTGGCTGCTAAGCCGTGATACTTCACGATTGAGAGAGTCGATAGATGCGTTTGTTATGTAGGCTATTTCCTTCAGAGGACGCTCGTCGAAGTAGTAGAGCTGCAAGAGCATCTGGTCTTCCGGTGGCAGTTTTTCAATGGCCTCGTCCAGTTGTTCTGCTGTTGTCGTCGCTGGCAGTTCATCTGTAACGTCGTCGCCCACATCAAGTGGCATCAGCACCTGTTGTTTTCGCTTTCGCAGATGGTACAGCGCCTCATGGTAGGCTATTCGTTGTAGCCACGTCGATAGCGATGCCCGCTTCGGGTCATAGTCTTTCAGATGTTCATAGGCAGCGACAAAGGTGTTTTGAAGCACGTCCTCAGCATCCTCCTGCTGCTTGATAATGCGCCCCACAAAGGTCATGAGGGCAGGACCGTGACTTTTTACCAACAGGCAGAACTCCTTAGTATCGCCGTTGCATATGCGCTGTATGATGATGTTGTCTTCGTTTGCCATTCTACTATATATAGACGCAAATAGCCGAATTGTCACGCCAAGCAAGCATCTTTTTTGATTATTTGCCCTTTTCTACGAATGGCATTTTTTGTTCCGTTCAGCTTCGGAGCAATCATCTTTCTTGTTAAACAATCTAAGGTTATTCCGACTGTCGGATAAAACGTGTTTTACGTTCTTCTATAACACGCTTGTAAGTGCGTTTCATCTTGTCATCCAAAAAAGAGTGATTGATGAGAGTGTATGTCTCTTGTGGAATCTCCATAAACATATCGAGCACAGAGGCAGTACGTTTCTTCGGTAATCCAATTCTTTCCGCAAATCGTTCGAAGTCCAGCCTGCAAGGATGACCAGTCCTCCCATACACATCACTTTTCTCAATATCTGGCGAGAGCCCCCCCAGCAGTCCCAGGTCACTGCCACTTTGGATATGGATGCAGGTATTGATAAGGTCGTATGCGGGAGTAAGTAAATACTCGCCGTTTCTGTTAATCAATGAGAAGTTTTTCATGTGGGCATCCTCGTTGGCAAACAGATAGTTGAACACTACCATCCGAAAGAACTGCTCCATCTGTGGCATCCATGCTGGCACGAACTGCCGGATAGCATCCGCTATCTGTGCATAGTTTCCGTGGTATTTGAAATTGCTGTCGCTGCCTTCCTCTGTCATCTGCAGAATGGTGGCAAAATCCTCCTGCGCCCCTTCTTTCATGCCGTTTACCACGTCAAATCGCTTCGTGATATACACTGGTTGCCCACTACTACTGAAACACAGACCATTGCTGGCTGTGCGAATGCCGTAAATCTGAGATGCAATCTGCATGGTCAGGTGCTCGTTGGCAGGTATCTGTTTGCGCGTGGAGAGACTCAGGTTAAAAGGTACAGGCTTTATGATATAAGTGGCCTGTTCGCCTTCATGAGTCAAACGGATTTTCCCGTCATCAATGATGGCAGAGAATTTCTCCTGAGCACCGGAAATTGACATGTTTTTCATGTTCTCCATCGCCTGCTGCT
>DJXW01000016.1:520943-521404 GCA_002449845.1 Prevotella sp. UBA6994 | reverse complement strand
CAATAAAGGGCGAAACCACCACACCATCAAACAATTCCTTGATGGCTTGGGGCGAATAAGTGGTAAAACCTGACCGTAATGTCGATGGGCAAACTTCTATCGTCTTCATTCTTCCGGTCTTTTAAGTACAAACTTCCCGATAGTATCCATACCGCAAATCATCTCCAACATACCGAAGAAATCATTTTCGTCAACTTTCCTCGCTCTGCACAATGCCCTGCGGTTGGCTCCTTCGGGTAACATATTGGTAAAAACAGGAAAGATACGCTCTGAGTGATACACCTTCTGGCTCTTGGGCAAGTTGACAGAAACTGGAGGTGTACTGCCGTCGGCACGAAAAGCATCATCGTATGTGAACTCATAGTTGTACTTTGACAACTCAACGAGTTGCCCGGCATAAACTTCACCATAATATACATTCACTTTTCTCATCCTTTATGCTATTTAACGGTCTGTTTTAC
>DJXW01000016.1:288119-520854 GCA_002449845.1 Prevotella sp. UBA6994 | reverse complement strand
CATACCCACCACATCCAGTATCTTCCGTAGTGTCTGGAGCGACGGATTGCCCACTCCTCGCTCCAAATCCTTGACAGTAGAGATGCCTACTCCGGAATAATCCGAGAGATCTTGTTGCGAGATTCCCAACAATGCCCTGCGCTCCTTAATCACTGTTCCTATATTCATCAGCGTATGATTTATCGTACTTTCGTCGCAAAGATACGAAGAAATACTGATTTGAAAAACCTAAAGTATGATTTTTCGTACTTCCTTAAATCAATTTAACTATATTCTTTATTTGCCTTATCCATTCCCCGTAAATTTATTACGACGAGATTTGACAATCCTCACAATTTTCCTTGTCCGATGATGGTTCGCTTATTCATGTCTCATTCAATGTTCAGTGCTTTCTTGATGAGTGGCTCCAGTTCCTCAGCATCGGTGGAGGTGGAAAGGATGGTGCCGTCACGGTCGATGAGGAACATTGCACCTCCGCCATTGCCGGCTCCGTTTTTGCGCCACACATCGTTTTTGTCGTTCAGTTCCAAGAGGCTCTGCCAAGGATAACCGTCTTTCTTCGCCGCATTTTCCATATCTTCTCGCTTGCGTTCACGGGCTATGGCTATGACTGTGAATCCTTTATCCTTATACCGTTCATAAACGGGAATCATAGCCTTGCTATGACGGCGACAGGGACCGCACCACGATGCCCATAGGTCAATGAGTGCCACTTTTCCACGGATGAGCGAAGAGATGGGAACCAGTTGACCATCATTGTTGCGGACATTGTAGTCGATATAGGGCTTGCCAGGCTGAAAGCGAAGGGCAGTAAGGGCTGTGGTAATCTGCTCGTGAACGGGATGCCCCTTATACAAATTGCATAGTTTAGATTCGTAGAGTGCGACCATTTGTTCATGCGGCGAGGAGTCGAAATCCTGGTACAAGCTCGCATGCTTGAGCATTTCAATAGACTGCAACACTTGGTAGTAAGCCCATAGCATGGGATGCTGCTCATAATACGCTACCCGAAATGGGTAGTCGAGCCTGTTTAAACTATTGGAACGTTGGAACAACTTCCATCCTTCATCTGTATAGCTCTCGCGTTCGTTGTCATAGTAGAAATCCATTACATGCTCAATGCTATCAACGTATGCCCTGGGCAGACTGTCCCTATCAAGATTCTCCGCTATCTGCATGAGTGACAGAAATTCGGACTTGAAGTATTTTTCCTTGCTCTCTTCCAATTCGTGGTCTATGCTCTCCATTTCGTTGCGAAACCGAACACCTGCAACGCTATCCATCCCCTGATGCTGTCGGCCTTCGGCTCCATTGCTCTCTATCTTTGGAGCCTTGTCACCGTAGATTTCTATCCTTACCTTTCCGTTCTCCACGAGGAACCATCCATAATAATAACTTGAGGTCTCTACATATTGTTTATAGGGTATGACCTCGTACATTTCAGGAACGTCCGTTTCAATGTCGCACTCGAAGTGGCCATTCACGGCTTTGTGGTGCAATTCTGGTGCATCATTGACGCGTAGGTCTGTTCCTATCTTGCAGATGACAACCTCATCGCCCCATTTGTCATCAACAAACCTGCCTTCAATGTGACATTTCACTTGTGCTTGCCCTGCTATTGCGATGAGGGCGAACAGGATAGTGATGATTGTCTTTTTGTTCATAAAAGTATTTCTTGTTTAGAATAATTATTCCGAATTATTATCGTATCTTTGCAGTTAGAATCATTTTATTGTTATCGTTATGCAAAAAATAAATATCATAGCTGATGGTCATGCCATAGAGGTTCGCTACCTGGGTGCTACTGGCGATTTCTTTTCTTTGACGGACATTGCCAAATATCGTACCACAGAGAATCCTGGTTATGTGATTCAGAACTGGATGCGCAATCGCAATACTATTCGTTTTATTGGGCTTTGGGAACGACTTCACAATCCTCAGTTTAATTGCCTCGAATTCGAGGCAATTGAAAGCCAGTCTGGGCTGAATAGCTTTGCACTTACTCCTAAAACTTGGATAGAACGGACGGGAGCCATTGGAATGCAGTCGAAGCAAGGAAGGTATGCGGCCACCTTTGCCCATCAGGATATTGCTTTTGAGTTTGCATCGTGGATTTCCCCTGAGTTTAAACTTTATATCGTTGAAGATTACCTTCGTCTGAAGTCTGACGAAAATAGCCGCCTGTCGCTTAACTGGAATCTGAACCGCGCGCTTGCAAAAATCAACTATCGTATTCATACAGATGCCATTAAGGCCCATTTGGTGCCAGAAGATATTTCTTCTCGTGCAAAGTCGTTCATATACGCCAATGAAGCCGATGTGCTGAATGTTGCACTTTTTGGAATGACAGCTAAGATGTGGCGTGACGCTCATCCAGACAGCAAAGGAAATATTCGTGACGAGGCGACTCTCAAACAGCTTATAGTCCTTGTTAATATGGAAAGTATGAATGCGGAACTGATAAAGTTGGGATTGCCCCAATATGAACGTGCCATCCGCCTTAATCGTATGGCCATTGAACAAATAAACTCGTTGAATGCAGCTGGCGACCTGCCTCAATTGGATAATTTGAAATAACACCATCCCTCTCCCCCTCACCGGTGAGAGGGATGTTTCGTTTTGCCGATATGGTGTCAGGTGTTTCATTTCAATAATTTAATTACAAGGGGATCAGGACCGACACATTATAGAAATAGCGTGTGGGGATAATGGTTTTCCTGTTCATTGCTTCTATTTGATTATTTCTGTAAATTACTATTCTATAGCACGGGCGACAATTCTTCCATCATCCGGTCAAGACCGCCCCATCCTTTGAAAGCGTGGTGAATAGTGCCGTCGGCATTGATAAGCACCCAGACGGGAACGCCGCTCGTCTCACATGGAATCTGCCGATGCAATGCTTGAAGTTGCTGCTTGGTCAGACGGTAGTGGTCGCCGATGTAGTTGGGAATAAGACGCTGCCAGGTGGCAAGGTCTGAGTTCTCACTGGCGATGTTGACGAAGTGGATACGACCAGCAAGTTCCTTCTTCTTATCGTGCATATCTTTGAAGGCAAATCGGCACACGCCACAAGTGGTTTCCCAGAGGTCTAACAATACGGGCTTCCCTTTATATGCCGTTAGGAGAGCCGAAAGAATATCATCAGAATCTTTCGTACTGTCTGGCAGGGTACAGATGCGGGACAATCCCTGCTCGCTGACGAATGAGAGTTCCCGCTCCATTCGTTCGTTATAGTCCAACACATCCTGCCCTAAAACAGGTAAGAATATCTGTACACTGTCTTTTTGCGTCTCGGAAAGCAACTGTTTCTGTGCCCCCATCTGCTCCAGGTACTTTGATGCCAGATAGCACTGCTGATAGTCTGCAGGCAACTTCACTGGCCGACTGACATACGACGTGACGAATGTTTCGGGCATTCCCCACATGACATAGCTGAGCACAGGATTTGCCCAAGGGTCATCCTGCATACAGCTATCGAGACGTTGACGCAACCGTCCCTCTAAAGCATCATACGCCTCGTCTGTATCAATGCCAGCATACTGGATGGATTGTCCACAGAATGGCATCATACCACTCCATTCATAGTGATTCACGACCTTGGCAAACTCGCGGAAAGCGCTACCAATCTTACGGTCGGCATCTATCAGTTCATTGATGCGGTGATATGTGGAGTCTAAATAGTTAAAATACCCCTGCACACTCTTTTCGGGCAGTTCGGCAGCCAGTTGTCCCATGTTACGCTTCGCTTCTATGTCACGATAGATGGTTTCTGGATTGATGCCCCGTTCGGTAGCATATACCAAATCGTGATTGAAGTCAGCCAATAGCCCGCCGAATGTCAGCGCTTTTGCTAACCCCTGCGTTTTCTGCTTTTTAAGATTAAGTTTGAACGAAACCGTCTGACCTGGCACTACATAGCAGGTGAAACGGCATTCGCCTACTGCTACGTGGCAATCTAACGTTGTACCCGTAGGCAGGCTCAGACTGAATCTTCCGTCGGCATCCACATCAGCACTTGCTTGTCTCAAGCCATCTTCCATCCCCGATGTATATTTCAATAGGTAGCGAACTCTCACGCTATTTGGTCTTTGCGAGCTATCCCCAATAATTATTCCGTTTAAAACGGCAGGTTCTTTTGAGTACTGGAACGTTGGCAGATGCTTTTGACTTTCTTTCTTCTTTTGTCGCGACTCGGCATAGTTGGAGTTTACTTCACTCTGCTCTCGCTGCTCCATCAGTTGCGCCTGTCCCACCACTGCAACGAAGGCAAGCAGGAGGGTGATGATGGGTTGCTTGTTCATATTCGTTTCTTATTTTTAGTCTCATTACTTCCCGATAGCCTTACTTTCATTTCGTCTAACCTCTGCAAGAACAAATCGTAGTTATTGGAAAAGTAGTTAAGCGAGTTGCGCATGATTTGGCCGTCGGGCGAGATGGTGACGTAGTGAGGAATGCCGCCAAACCGCAGGAGTTCCATCATCTGGCCAAGTTCCTTATGGCTGACGGGATAGCAGTCGGCACCGAGCAGGTTTTCACGGACATATTGCTTGTAGGCTTCGCTGGTCTCGGGGGCATCCTCTTGCGCAATGAAGATGAGCCGCAGGTCGGGATTGTCCTGAAGCTGGCGGCGCAGGTCACGACTTTCTTCTATGGCTTGCTTGCATGGGCCGCACCACATCGCCCAGAAGTCTATCAGCACGAACTTACCGCGATAGGGCTGGATGATTCTTTCGAGCAAGGCTTTGCCATCACCTTCGGGGATGGGATAGGCAATGGATTCGTCGAACGTGGCGGTGAAGAGACGTTCAGCCTCCTTGCGCAGTTCGGGCTGCGTGAATCCGTCGAGCGCACGATGGCGCACGGTGTCGAGCGGCACGTATGGGGACGCTTCCCACGCCGCACGGTCTTCTGCCGTCAGTGTCGTGTCAGCCAGTGCTTGCTGGCGATGAACGTATGCTTCGGCAGCTGTTGTCAGTCCTTTTGGCAGTATTTGCATCATGGCCATCTGAGTCAGCAGATTGTCCTCGTCGCCCGTCATTCTGTTCATCGCCTGACGCAGTTGCTGGATTTCTACGGCATAATACGACATGAAAGTGGCCAAGGCGCAGACTGGGGTCGTTGCCAAGACTGTTGCTAATGGGGAATAACGGTATGGAACGAAAAGGACGGGGTCATTCAATGGCAGGTATTTCAGTGGGGCATAGTATTCGGGAGCGCAGAGTTCGGCCCTGTATAGGCTGTCGGTAAAGGTGCGGTTCAAATCTGCACGGCATAATTCACCATGTCGGAACAAGAAGCCTTGGCAAATTGCGCTTGTTGCCATCGTTTGAGCCAGTTGCCGCTCGTAGGGAGTGAACTGTCGGGCATCGGCCATCGCCTCAATGTTCCCGAGCGTTGCCCGAATGAGACTGTCGCATAATGCCGTGTGACGCTTTAAGTCGCTATTGTCCGCTATCATCATGCGGTACTCATTGGTATAGTCGAGGTTCGCTTTCAGCAGACGCTCCACCTTTTTCGCCGCGCTGCCGTCACCGTAATTGCAAGTCCAATGTCCGTCAGCATCTTGTTTCAGTTCCATGTGTAGCGTCTCGCCCGGCATGAGGTAAAACGGCACCATATTATTCTCGGAGATTACCAAATTGCTGAGTACAGGGTGATGCAACTGCATCCGACAAGTGAAATCGCCATCGGCAGATACATCAACCGTCTTGTCCCTCATGTTATTGGTCATGGCGTTGTTCCATGCAACGATAATCTGCTTAGGCATTGCTTGGGGGGCGATTCCATTAACCTTTCCGATGATGAATGCCGAGTCTGTCCGGAAGAATGGCTCTTGCGCCTGCCCCGCCATTGCCACGAGGGCGAACTGGATAGTGATGATGATTTGCTTCATATTCATTTCGATTTATTTCAGTTGTTCCAACAATTTTGCTAATTTTTCAAGGTTGCGAGGGTCGGCATCGGCATCAAGGATGGTGCCTTCACGGTCGATGAGTTTGTATGTTGGGAAAGCATTTACATTCAGGTATTGCTCGACAGCCTTCTGCTGTTCGTCTGGCAGGTTGTAATGCACTACATTGTCACCAGTGATGTCGTACATCTTTATGACATTCTTCCACGATTCGTCGCTGCTATTATTTGCCAAATACAGATACACGAGGCCGAAGTCCTTTAGCCGTTCGTATTCCTCCTGACTATGCGAGAGAGCCTCTTTACAAGGGCCGCACCATGTACCCCAGATGTCCATCAGTATCAGTTTGCCCTTGTACGGCTCAATAATCTTTCGCAGTATCTTCTCACCGTCGCTCATGTCGGCTACATCAGAAGAAGGGCGCAAACCTGTAAATGTCATAGGCTTATTCTGTAGGGCTGTCAATTCCGCGTTCTTCGCCAAGATGGCGTTCCTGACGGCAGGCAGTTGTATCCTGTTGGCAGCCTCCAAGTAGGATTTGTTGAGTGGCCGATTCGTTGCATCTAACATGCCATAGACACGGTTTGCTTTGGCACATTCTCGCAGCACAGGGTCGGTGAAGATGGAATCTGCCAACTGGAATTCCCATTCTATCACTTCTGCTGCTGTCTTTTCATTCAAGGCTTTTAAAATAACATTCCTAAGCGATTTGATATCTTTCTTTTCTAACAGTTCACGATTTTCGTCACTTAACGTCAACCACCCTTCCTTTTCTAATTGGAGGGCTAAGTCTGCATTTAATATGATTGGATTATGATTCCGGGGCGTGGAGAAGATGGCATGCTGCAAGTACATCCAAGGGAAATCGTAAAATTCATGCCACATAGAATAGGGCTTGCGTGCATTCTTCCTTACCTCTGCCAGCATGTTGTCAATCACAGTTTGTGGAAACTCATGTCCTGTGTTGGCATCCATATCAAATATGTCACTAAGCATTCTGCTAAGGTTCAGCATACGAGCGGATTCCTCAAACTTGCGTGAAAGCGTTGGGTGAAGGGCTAACAAAGAATCTAATTTTGCTTCATTCTTGTGGTAAACATCCAAACGCAGGTTTGCGTAAGTCCGCATTTGTTCCTCAGTACTGTTTTCGTCAAGAACATCATTATACTCCATGTCATGCATCTTCGCGAAATACTCTTCACTTACTGCGAAGATTTCATCCTGCAAACGGGCGTTTCTACCCATAAAGAGCATCTTGTCGTTCTTGTCGTCATTCAAAATGAAAATAGTATCGCCAGGCTCCAGACAGGGATCCATGAAATGGTTGTACGCGTGTACAAATACCACTTGGGTGTTCTCTATGGGAACCTTTATTGTGAAGTGCCCGTTTGTATCGGTCTGTCCTTTGATGGTTGAACTTCTACCAGGTACGAATCCTCCGAACCTTGCTTCAAATGCGAGGCTCTTTCCTTTCGATTCAGGATAGTCTTTTATCCAGCCAATGATTGTGGCGGAATCGCCTTCCTGAAAGCCGTTGTCTATAAACGACGTTTGGTCTGGTTGCGGATAATAAGATAACGTCCTTGTGGTAATGAGGCTATATGTCTGTTTCTTATGCTTGCCAATGGTCATCTTGCACTTGCCTCCTTTTTGCTTTCCAATGGTCACGTCGAGCGTCTTGTTGCCATTATTCAACGCAAGAACAACTTTTCCATTCTTCTCGTTTATATTGCCGTACTGCCATATTTTGCAGTCATAGATGGCACAACTTTCTGTGAATCCAATTTCCCAATCGCCCGTTACCTCATTGCGCCAATAAGTATCTACGATGGATTCGGGAATAGGACTTTGCGCCTGCCCCGCCATTGTGACGAGGACAAGCAGGATGGTAATGATAGTTTTCTTCATATTTGTTTCGTTTTATTGTTATACCTTTATTATATTTTTCGAGAAAAACTCGTTCAAAATCTTTATGTACTTACATAATTATATACGCTGATTTGGCGGAAATATGTTAGTTGGTGGAGTTAATTATTCTTAATCGGACAAAACAATGATGTGCGTCTGATATTTAACATTCTGAAATATTATAACAAAAAAAATTCTTGAAAAAACTCAAAGGAGATGTTAACGAACTCCCAATGATGTTTATAGAGACGTAAATCATTCGATTTTTTGCGTAACATATATCATTATGACCGTAACTATATACATTACGAGCGTAACTCTATATGTTAGCAAGCCTACTATATATGTTATAAATACCCAAAAATGATGTTATTTCTGCATAAAAAGTAGTTTTTTGATTGCATAAATATACGGTTGGTTTTATAAAGTCCTATCTATCAGTGTGTTATGAAAAGACTAAAAAACAGGCATTTTTTTTGACCGACGGAAAGGTTGGTGGAAAATATCGCAACGTAGAGAGCAGTTTTTATCACTTTTTATTGACAATTTGAATCTTCCATTGGCTTTTTACCGTGACCATACTTGTCGTTGCTCATTCCCATACAATAACTCTGACAGAAATAATCATCCGAACTTTTTGATTTGCCAATTTGTATAATCCAGAATTAATCAGTAAATTTGCACAAAAATATCAAGTTATTATGAACAAGAAATTATACCTTTTGATATTCTCATTGTTTGCAGCCCTTCAAGTTAGTGCAAACCCCATTACTAAGAGTGAGGCAAGAAATGTTGCCCAAGAGTTTATGGGTGTGAATGACATCACGGATGACAACGTGCCAATTGCCCCTTATTACGTGTTTTCACGAGGTGAAGGCAAGGGATATGTCATTGTGAGTGGTGACGATTCCACCGTTCCCATTATTGGATATACGGAGAGTGGCAATTATGATGAGGCAGACCTGCCCTTACCTTTGAAGGATATGCTCGATAGTTGGGCAAAGAAGATTGCACGGGTGCAGAGCCAACCACAAAGCACAAAGGCGCGCATGGGCATCAGGAAACGTTTGCTGGCTGCGAAGAGAGGAGTAGAAGGCTTTAAAGCCAATTGGCAAATGGTATTGCCATTGTTAAAGACCCATTGGCATCAGTCGTCGCCATATAACGATATTTGTCCCACCAACCCCGATGGTGGTGGTAGGGCTGTGACGGGATGTGTGGCTACTGCGGCTTCACAAATAGTCTATTACTATCATCGTGACGTTCCCGACACGTTGATGTATGACACTCCTAAATACAGTTATGGCTTCCCCGTCACCACGTCACTTCCCAGAGGCACCTTCATTAATTACAATATCATGAGGATGTCTGGTCATGGCTCTACGGCGCAAGACGATGCCGTTGCCAAGTTGATGTTTGCCGTAGGTACCAGTTCTTATCTTACATACGGTTCGTCAACGGGAGGACAGCCCGATGAGGCGGGAAGAGCTTTGCGAAACCAGTTCTTGTTGGCTAACGATTATGTTGGCAAATGGGACTATAGTCAGGCTGGATGGGAGAAAGTCATCTACCAAAGTCTGATAGCAGGAAGTCCGATGCTCTATGGCGGAACCCAATACGACGATGCTGGTAATGCCAATGGCCACGCCGTGGTGCTTGACGGTTACGATTCAAACACTGGCTTGTATCACTTCAATTTCGGTTGGGGTGGACAAGGAGACGGATGGTTTACCGTGGATGATGAGACGGGTATGAACGGTTTCAATAAAGATCAGAGAGGATGTTTGAACTTCCGTCCTACACGTCCTAACGTTGAGGCAAAATTGGAAGACGTTAAGCTTTACCAAAGTACGGAATCGAACATCAAGGTGAAATTCACCAATCACGGAACGATACCTTACGCACAAGGCGTGAAGTTGCTTGCCAATACCAGACAGGCATTGCCTTCAAAGGAAAGCATGAACATTACCGACCCCATGCCAGTGGATGAGGAATGTGAGTTGACGTTTAAATACAAACCGACCAGAGCTCAGCAAACGTGGATATTCATTTGCGATGCTTACAACAGAATCCTTGATTCATGCAGCGTAGAAGTGTTACCATCGGTTGCAGACCTTCGCGTTCAGTCGTTTACTGTAGATGCCGGTGGAGAAGAGACGGTGGTTGACGGAATGAGTTTCAAGACCGTGAACAATACCACGGCAAATGTTTCCATGCAATTCGTCAATGACGGTACTTTCTGCCAGCCTACGTTAAGATGTTATTTGGAGAAATACAATACAGATGCGAAGACATGGAGCAAGGTAACCAACAAATACATCACTGCCCTTACCATTACGGAGGGAGAGACAAAAGACGTGGTGTTCAGTTTTGATAAGTTGCAACCCGAAACCTATTATCGTGCATATATGGATAAGGCTCCACACGCCGTAACCGAAGGCAGCATCCAGTTTGAAACACAAGATACCATCGTGTATTTCACCGTCCGTCCATCTGACCTTGCCGTTGAAGTAAACGGGCGAAGTGCCACTGTATCAGGAACATGGAATGATGCGTTGTTTGTCAACATGCTGAACGACTCGCACATCTGTTCTTACGATATGAAGGCGGTGAAAGACATGGTGGAGAAGCCTACTATAGCCAACCCCAATGCCGTGATTTATACCAGTTATGAGGTACCTGGTGCTACCAATGTGGTGGTCAATGGTGTATGCGATAACCTGATTATCAATACAGCATACGAGTTTCATGCAACAGAACCGTTCGTTGCTCGTCAAGCCCAGCTCGTCTTGGATCATGCGGAAACGGGTAAGTGGCATGATGGCGTGATTCCGTTTGCGGCAACCGTACCTTACGGGATGCAAGTAAAGACTCCTGGAGAAATCAATACCTCCGTGCGCTATCTTACATGGAACTATGTGGATGAAATACCTGCCAATACCATCTTCATGTATTTGCCAGATAAAGACGGACTGAACGCTATCTCTGCTGAAAACGTGACGGTGAGCACCGATACCATGATGACAGCATTCGATGGAAACATGTATGCTTCTACATATACAACTGAGGCAAACGAAAACACGATGTTGCTGGGTGACAAGGCAGGATTGTCGTATTATCTTCCACAAGAAGGTCTGACAAGTGTAAGTCCGTTTACCCCAACTCTTACCACTTATTTCAAGAATGGCTATCGTACATGGAAAGCTACGGCCGAATACCACGTAGATATTTATTATCGTAGATTGGCTGAGAATATCAACGAGGCTTACCAAGAGCTTGAACAACATGGTGATGTTATTTCGGATGCTGCCAAAACTGAATTGGCAAATGCCTTGAAACATGCAGAGGATGTGTTTACCTATCGCCAAGCAGAGACGGAGGACGAGGCAAGTGCCGAAAACGATGCACTCAAAGCTGCCATTGACCAGTTTAAGAATGCAGTTGCCGATGGTATTGACGGAATCGTATCAGATGACTATGCGCAAAAGGCTGTGGAATATTATAACTTACGTGGTCAGCGTGTGTTGACGCCAGAGCGTGGAGTGGTGATTGAGAAACGTGGAAATGAGGTGAGAAAGATTTATGTCAAGTAACACATAAAAATATTTTTTTTCTTGGCGAAAAGCGTTGTCAGTTCAATCGTTTTTCGTATCTTTGCGCTCTCATAAGTAAAGGAAGTGTTAATATGATGGAGACAAAACAAATAAAGACAGCACTCGTTTCCGTTTTTCACAAGGACGGATTGGATGAGTTGCTTAAGAAATTGAATGATGAAGGCGTGAAGTTCTTGTCAACAGGTGGCACGCAGAAGTTCATCGAGTCATTGGGATATGATTGCCAGACGGTGGAAAGTGTTACCACGTATCCATCCATCTTAGGCGGTAGGGTGAAAACCTTGCATCCCAAAGTGTTTGGCGGAATCTTGGCTCGTAGAGACAACGAGGGAGACCTGGAGCAGATGAAGGAATACGATATTCCTGCCATCGACTTGGTGATCGTGGATTTGTATCCCTTTGAGCAGACTGTGGCAAGTGGAGCATCACAGGAAGACATCATCGAGAAGATAGATATAGGTGGTATCTCGCTGATTCGTGCCGGTGCAAAGAACTTCAAGGATGTAGTTATCGTTCCGAGCAAGGCTGAATATGGCATGTTGCTTAACCTCTTAAACGAAAAGGGTGCGCAGACCACGATGGAAGACCGTATGAAATTTGCGGAGCGTGCCTTTGGGGTGAGCAGTCATTATGATACAGCCATTCACGACTGGTTTAGCAAACAATAATGTAGATGTGAAGGGAAACGAGAAGTATGGACAATGTAATCCTTCCTTACTTTCCTGTGAGAAACAGGGAATGAGGAAGGATGTCTGAACTCTTACTTCCCCAAGAAAATTGACCAAATAAATAAGTAACAAAACTAAGACATGGGATTTTTTTCTTTTATTCAGGAAATAGCGATGGACTTGGGTACTGCCAATACTATCATCATCAGTGATGATAAGATTGTGGTAGATGAACCTTCTGTCGTTGCCCTCGACCGCCATACCGACAAGATGATTGCAGTAGGCGAGAAGGCTAAGTTGATGTATGAAAAAACACACGACAATATCCGTACGATTCGCCCATTGCGTGATGGCGTGATAGCCGACTTTACTGCGTGCGAATTGATGATGCGTGGCTTGATTAAGATGGTACACACAGGCAACAGACTCTATTCACCCTCGTTGCGTATGGTGATTGGTGTACCTTCAGGAAGTACTGAAGTGGAACTTCGTGCCGTTAGAGACAGTGCCGAGCACGCCAACGGTCGTGACGTATATTTGATTTTCGAACCAATGGCAGCCGCTATTGGTATAGGTATAGATGTGGAAGCACCTGAAGGAAACATGATTGTTGACATAGGTGGTGGCTCAACGGAGATTGCCGTGATTTCTTTGGGCGGTATCGTTTCCAACAACTCCATTCGTATTGCTGGTGACGACCTCACTGCCGATATCCAAGAATACATGAGTCGTCAGCACAACGTGAAAGTCAGTGAGCGTATGGCTGAACGTATCAAGATTCACGTGGGTTCTGCCTTGACCGACCTTGGCGATGAGGGACCAGAAGACTACGTGGTACATGGTCCTAACCGTATCACTGCATTGCCAATGGAGGTACCCGTTTGCTATCAGGAGATTGCACATTGCTTGGACAAGACCGTTGCCAAGATTGAGAATGCAGTGTTGTCTGCCTTGGAGAAGACACCACCAGAGTTGTATGCCGACATTGTACACAATGGTATCTTCCTCACTGGAGGCGGTGCATTGCTTCGTGGACTTGACAGACGCTTGAAGGACAAGATTCATATCGACTTCCATATCGCAGAAGACCCATTGCACAGTGTGGCAAGAGGTGCTGGCGTAGCATTGAAGAACGTAGATAAATTCTCTTTCTTGATGAGATAACAAATGCGTAACCTCATAGCTTTTTTGGCAAAATACAACCACTGGTTTGTTTTTGTGCTGCTGGAGGTCGTGAGTTTTGTTTTGCTATTTCAATATAATAGCTATCAAGGGAGCGTGTGGTTCTCGTCCGCCAATGCGGTGTCGGGAAAGATGTTGGAATGGAGTTCTGACGTGGAGTCGTTTTTCTCATTGGCAAAGATCAATGAGCAACTTACTTACCGTAACGCTTATCTGGAACGCCAGGTGGCTTCGTTGACCAGACAGTTAGAAAGTGCTTCTGGCGATTCCAGCATTCTCTATCGGGAACAGTTGCGTATGTTGCAAGAGTACAAGTTGATTCCTGCCAAGGTGGTAAGCAATGAGTTGAGCAAGCGCAACAATCTTATGACCATCAATAAGGGTTCTGCCGATGGGGTAAGACGTGATATGGGTGTGGTGAGCGGTAATGGTATCGTGGGAATCGTGTATATGGTTTCCCGCCATTACTCGGTAATCATCCCAATCCTCAATTCCAGTTCCAATATCAGTTGTACCATCCAAAAGCGAAACTATTTCGGCTATTTGTGTTGGGAAGGCGGTTCTTCGGCGTATGCCTATTTGGATGATGTGCCTCGTCACGCTCAGTTCAAGATATACGACAAGGTGGTAACGAGTGGTTATTCATCCGTATTCCCACAAGGAATATTGGTGGGTACCATCATGCGCGTTTACAACTCGTCTGATGGCTTGTCGTATCGTTTGTTGGTGAAACTGTCCACCGACTTTGGCAACTTGCGTGACGTATGTGTTATCGACGATGCCTTGATGAAAGAAAGAATAGACATCATGCACGAGGCGCAGGACAGTCTTGGTATCAAGGCCAAGGAAAAGAATGTGGTTGAGAATAAGGAAGGTTTTCAAAATACGGGCGAGAATAGATGAAGTTTGAACTTCTATGGTATATTTTCATGTTTGTGCTTCTGCTGTTGGTACAAGCATTGATATGCAACCAGATTTGTTTGTTTGATTGCATTACGCCCATGATGTATGTCTATATAACCCTGACTTTTCGTATCAACTATCCCCGATGGGGAGTGTTGGCGTGGTGCTTTGCGATAGGACTTTGTGTTGACATGGTTTCTAACACTCCAGGCGTTGGTGCGGCTTCGATGACATTGATAGGATTGATTCAACCTTACATGCTGGAATTGTTTATGCCACGCGACAGTCAGGAGAATTTTCAACCAACGATGAAAACACTGGGTAATTCCAAGTATTCATGGTACACGGTGTTACTCGTTTTCATTTATTGCCTGACCTTCTATACCTTAGAAGCCTTCAACCTGTTTCATTGGTTGCAATGGCTTGGTAGTGTGTTCGGTTCTACGGCATTGACAGCCCTTTTGATTATCTCGGTAGAGAGATTGCGTACCTCATCATAATCTTTTTCATAGATTTACTACTGAAGCGTGAAGGATTTTGAACTTGAAAAGAGAAGAATCGTGATTGGCGGAGTGGCTATTGCCATTGTCGTCATTTATATCATTCGCTTATTCACCTTGCAATTGCTGAGTGATGACTATAAGCGAAATGCTGACTCCAATGCCTTCTTGAAGAAAATCGAATTTCCCTCACGAGGCGCAATATCAGACCGTCATGGGGAGTTGTTGGTTTACAATCAAGCTGCCTACGACGTGATGGTTATCATGAGCGAGGCAAACGGGAAGTTGGATACACTGGAGTTTTGTCGTACGTTGGGTATAACGAAAGAGTTTTTCGACCAGCGCATGAGAGACATCAAGGATCGTAGCAAAAACCCTGGCTATTCACGATTCACGCAGCAGTTGTTCATGAGTCAACTTTCCGACAAGGAGTTCAGTGTGTTTTTCGAGAAGATGTTTCGTTTCCCAGGCTTTTACGTACAGAAACGTAGCATCAGGCAATACAACTATCCTTACGCAGCCCATGTGCTGGGTGATGTAGGAGAAGTCTCAACCAGTGACATCAAGGAAGACGACTACTATTCGCCTGGCGATTATGCTGGTAAGTTGGGTGTTGAGCGATATTATGAAAAACAACTGCGTGGACAGAAAGGTGTTCAGATTCTTTTGCGTGATGCTCATGGTAGAATACAGGGAAGGTACAAGAATGGCGAGTATGACACCCGTCCCATTGCAGGTAAAGACCTGACATTAAGTATCGACCTCAAGCTACAGGCTCTGGGCGAACGTTTGATGCAAGGCAAGATAGGTAGTATAGTGGCAATAGAACCCTCTACGGGAGAGGTGTTGTGTATGGTGTCGTCACCTACGTATGATCCCCGTAACATGGTAGGTCGTCAGCGTGGTAAGGGACATCAGGCTCTGCAGAAAGATGTACGAAAACCGTTGCTCAACCGTTCTATCATGGGACAATATCCTCCTGGTTCTACTTTTAAGACCTCACAAGCATTGACGTTTCTCAATGAAGGAATTATCACGCCCCAAACCGCTTATTCATGCCATCATGGGTTCGTGTTTCGTGGATTGAGGGTTGGCTGTCATGGTCACCCATCACCATTGAGTCTTGTTCCAGCCATCAGTACATCCTGCAACGGTTACTTTTGTTGGGGCTTTTACGACATGATGTCTGACAGGGACAGATACAAGAATGTGCAACAAGCCATGAATATTTGGCGCGACTACATGGTGTCGATGGGATTTGGGTATAAGTTGGGTGTTGACTTACCAGGTGAGAAACGAGGTATGATTCCCAATGCTGAGTTTTACGATAGGGCATACAAGAATTCCTGGAATGGCTTGACCGTCATCAGTATTTCCATCGGACAAGGTGAGGTCAACCTGACGCCTTTGCAAATTGCCAACCTGGGAGCCACCATTGCCAACCGTGGGTATTATTACGTGCCTCATGTAGTGCGTAAGATTCAAGGCGAAGCTTTGGATACTACGTTTACGCGTCGCCATTATACCAAGGTCAGCAAACAAGCATACGAATGGGTGGTCATGGGTATGCGTTCGTCTGTGCTTGGGGGAACGTGTAGAGCAGCCAACCGCTCTGATTATGCCGTGTGCGGAAAGACGGGAACAGCACAAAACAGAGGTCGTGACCACTCTGTGTTTATGGGATTTGCACCGATGGAAAATCCTAAGATAGCCATCGCTGTTTATGTGGAGAATGGAGGCTTTGGTGCTCAGTTTGGTGTGCCTATCGGAGCGTTGATGATGGAGCAATATATCAAGGGAGAACTGTCTAAGAGTTCTCAGATACGGGCGAATTATTTCCAGAGTCGCCATATTAGTTACGATTACATTTATAAAAATAGTGCAAATGGTTCAAGGAACTGAAAAACAACCCAGTGTACTTGGTTCACTCGACTGGTGGACGGTTGGCATCTATCTGGCTTTGCTTACTTTTGGTTGGCTCAGTGTTTGCGGTGCTTCTTATACCTACGGTGACACGGACATTTTTAGTTTGGATACTCGTTCTGGTATGCAAATCTTGTGGATAGGCACTTCAATCTGTTTAGGATTTGTGCTTATCATGCTTGATGACCGTTTTTATGATACCTTTGCCTATATCGTGTTTGGGTTGTTTTGTATTCTTTTGTTTTTTACCATATTCAATCCTCACGAAATCAAAGGTTCTCGTTCTTGGATTGTGTTAGGACCATTGCGTTTTCAACCTGCTGAGTTTGCCAAGTTTGCTACGGCATTGGCTGTGGCAAAGTTGATGAGTACCTTCGGCTTTAATATCCAACAAACGCGCCATTTCATCAAGGCATGTGCGATGGTGTTCTTGCCCATGTTGCTGATTGTGGCACAGAAAGAAACCGGTTCGGCATTGGTGTATTTGTCGTTCTTTCTTGTCTTTTATCGTGACGGAATGCCAGGAAGCATCTTGTTTACGGGTGTGGCTTTGGTGTTCTATTTTGTTGTGGGCATCAAGTACGAGCATAATTGGTTGTGGGACACGCCAACGTCAGTGGGTAAATTCATCGTGTTGCTGTCCATACAGATTTTCTCTGCTGCGATGGTTTATGTGTATTGCAAGGATAAGAAGCGCTCACGATTGATATTGTATTATTCCTTTGCCATCACACTTATTTTCTTGTTGTTTTCTGAGTTTGTCATTCCCTTCGACATCGTTTGGGTGCAACTTGCCTTGTGTGCAGGTCTTATCGGTTACCTGATTTATCAGAGTATGAGCCAACGACTGAGAGATTACTTTTTAATATCCTTGTTTACGATGGGATCGGTAGCGTTTTTCTATTCTGCCGACTATGTACTAAACGATGTGATGAAACCACATCAACGAGTGAGGATTAACGTGTTGTTGGGCTTGGAGGAAGACTTGGCTGGTGCTGGCTATAATGTGCATCAGAGTGAGATTGCCATTGGCTCGGGAGGATTGTTGGGAAAAGGTTTTCTTAATGGTACACAGACAAAATTGAAGTTTGTACCAGAACAAGACACGGATTTTATCTTCTGTACGGTAGGTGAAGAGGAAGGATTCTTTGGGTCGGCAGGTGTACTACTGTTGTTCTTGGCTTTGATATTACGACTCATTCATCTGGCAGAACGCCAACCGTTTAAGTTTGGCAGGGTTTATGGCTATTGTGTACTCAGCATATTCTTATTCCATGTGTTTATCAACGTAGGAATGGTACTTGGTCTTACTCCCGTTATTGGAATACCGTTACCATTCTTCAGCTACGGTGGAAGTTCGCTGTGGGGCTTTACATTCTTGTTGTTCATCTTCTTGCGAATAGATGCAGGAAGAAATCTGATTAGAACTTAGTATTGTTTCATCACGATGCCCACGTCACCTATTCCTGGTAACATTTCACGTTTCATGTTATGCCTGATGTTCACCTGAACAGAGTCGTCTTGCTGTAGTTGCAAGTCATCAATGTGAAACGTGTGTTGGTAATAACTCACTCCTTGTCTTCTTGGTTCACCTTTCTCGTCTCTCAATCTACATCGAATCGTATCGGAAGAGACTGTCATGGAAGGAAAAAAAGTCTTTTGGATAATAAGAGTCAAACTGGTAAAAGGATAGGCATCGTTCACCCGTAGTCCTAAATCTACGCTATAATTACCTTCCACTTTTGTCTTGGGCAAATAAAAATAAAGCGTGTCGTTCTTATCCCAACCAGACAGAGGGGTAGAGATGTAATGGTAATATACGATATTGTCGTTACATGACAATAATGTCAGCAACAAAACTGCTGACATTATTGTATGTGAGACGTTGAAATGAAACGGCAATTTTTTCATGGATTACCTTTCCTTATTCAGTTTGTTGTGGGTCTTGCTTCTTGGGTGAGTTACCTCCATTATGTTTCGCATTCTGTGGCGACTTGTTGTTTCTTTTCTTTTTGCGTTTACTCTTGTCAAACCTACTGATGTCTGCTCCTGCCAACAAGTCGGTGTGTCCTCTGTGTTCTCTAATGTTTCCGTCTTCGGTTAGAGACAATGGCTTCTCGCCTTGTTTGTTCATGTCGATGATGTCCTTGGCTCGTTGGGCAGTGATTGTTTCCAAATTGGCTGCCACTCCCTTGTCGGTGGAGTAGGTAACCATTCCGGAGAGGATATCAGTCTTAAACAAATAGTATTCATTGTCCAATGTTTGCAGAACCACCTCCTTGCTCGGCAAGTTGCGTGAAGCTTCCATGTAATCATCAACTTCATAGTTGAGGCAACATTTTAATTTGGCACACATACCTGCCAGTTTCTGTGGATTAAGTGAAATGTCTTGGAAACGAGCAGCATTCGTGCTCACACTGACGAAATTCTTCATCCATGTAGCACAACACAGTTCTCTACCGCATGGTCCTGTACCGCCAATGCGCCCTGCCTCTTGTCTTGCACCAATCTGCTTCATTTCTATTCTCACGTGGAAGGTCTCTGCCAATACCTTGATGAGTTGTCGGAAGTCCACTCGGTCATCGGCGATATAATAGAAGATAGCCTTGTTTCCGTCTCCTTGATATTCCACGTCGCCGATTTTCATCTGCAATCCCAAATCCTTGGCAATTTGCCTACTCTGTATCATTGTGGCGTGTTCCCGACTTTTTGCCTCGAAGTATTTGTCCATGTCGCTTTGCTTGGCAAACCTAAACACGCGCTTGATGTCGTCAGCCGACTTGAGGTTAGCTTTCTTGAGTTGCAGCTTCACCAGTCTTCCCGTCAGAGTCACCACACCGATGTCATGACCAGGGCTTGCTTCCACGGCAACGATGTCACCTTTTTTCAGTTCAAGTTTGTTTACGTTATGGTAATACCCCTTGCGAGTGTTCTTGAATTGCACTTCCACCAAGTCGGTATCTTCGTTGTTACCTGGAACGTCAGCCAACCAGTCGTAAGTGTTCAACTTGTTATCTTGTCTTCCGCAACCCTTATGGGATAGTCCTCTGTCGGAGTCACGAAACACGTGAAATTCCATATCTTTAAATTCCATTCTTATTTTTTTATTAACAGTACTATCATTTGCAAGGCAAGGTCAAAGAAAACGATCTTGCCATTGGCGTTTTGTCCTATATCTCGATGAGCGAGTGCCAATAGATTATTGATTTCTATCACATTAGCCTCGTTGATGAATCGGGCGAAGTTCTTTGCAAAGTTTTCTTCCTCTTCCGACATGTAATTCACTTCCGCCACATGAAAGTTGTACATGAAGTTTTCACGAATCATCTGCATGAAATAGCAGAGCATTCGCTTCTGTCTTTCCCTGCCATACCCAGCCACCGTTTCACTCCATTTCTTTAATTCTTTCACGTTGCGTGTATAGGCGAGACGCATCAATGAGATAAACATTTCAAGGAATTGACTGTTCTCATTGCCAACTTCCAGTGTGTTGATGGCTTTGAGCCAATTGCCGTTCGACAGTCTTGCTATGCGATGTGCGGTCTCAGTCTCTATGCCCCTGCGTTTGATGAGAGCTTCTTCTATGTCTTTTTCGTCAATACGTTTGATGTCAATGCGTTGCGTTCTGCTACGTATGGTTTCCATCAATTGCTCGGGAGCCTCGCTAACCATGATAAAAACGGTCTTGGCAGGAGGTTCTTCGAGTAGCTTGAGGAGTTTGTTGGCACATTCTTGATTCATCCTTTCTGGCAACCAAATCAAACTAACCTTATATCCACCTTGACTGGATTTCAAGCTCAACTTGCGTGTAAGGTCATCGCTTTCCCCTGCACCGATGATGGCTTGTTGGTTAGCTGCTTTCATGGCATCTAACCATTGGTCGAGCGTGAAATAAGGTCCGTCCATTAACAATTCATGCCATTCCTTGGTGAAATCGTCGCTTACCATTTTGTGCTCAGCCGATTTTCCTGTAGGTCTAATCACGGGATAAGAGAAATGCAAGTCAGGATGTTGCCATTTCTTTAGCATTGCCTCGGCATTTTTAGAGTGCTGGACTTCCTGTGTTGAACGTTGGCAACGTTCAATACTGAACAAACCATCATCCACGGCTTCTTCCTCTCTTTCTCCCAGCAGATAAGAAGCCATTGCCAATGCCAACGCCATTTTTCCGTTACCCGTAGGTCCGCAGAGCATCATGGCATGTGGTACACGGTCTTCGTCAACCATTTTCTGCAATCGCAGTATAGCCTCTTTCTGTCCTATAACCTCGCTGAATTTCATTTCTTTCTATAATAGGTTTTCCACCACTTGTCTAACCATGTCAACGGCTGATACGGTATAGAAGTGAATGCTATCCACACCAGCTGCATACAGTTCCTTACATTGTTGTGTACTCCATTCAACGCCCAATGCTTTAGCATCGTCATCAGTCTTGCATTTCAATACCTCCAAAGCCAGTTCTTGCGGAAGGTCGCAATGGAAAGTCTTGGGTACAATCGTCAGTTGGGAGAGCTTGGAAAATGGCTTGATGCCAGGAATGATGGGGATGGTTATTCCCATTTTCCTTGCTTTCTCTACAAACTCGAAGTATTTCCGATTGTCGAAAAACAATTGTGTCACGGCATACTTAGCTCCCAAGTCTTGCTTTTGTTTAAGATATTGCATGTCGAGTTCCATGTTCGGAGCTTCCTCATGTTTCTCGGGATAGCAAGCTACACCATACTCAAACGGTATTCCTGACTTCTTGATGGGAGTACCGTCTGCGAAAAAGCCCTCATTGAAGCGATTCACCTGTTCTATGAGTTGTGTGGTGTGTGTGTGACCGTTCTTGATTGGTTTGAAAGACTTATCGTCCTTGGCTTTGTCACCTCTCAACAATAAGAGCTTGGAGATTCCCAGGAATTGCAGGTCAAGCAATTCATATTCGATGTCTTCAATTGTAGCACCACTGCAAATGACGTGTGGAATGACGGGAATATGGTACTTGTTTTGGATGGCGGCAGCAATGGCAATTGTACCTGGCCTTCTGCGTATGCGCAATCTCTCAAAGTTGCCATCTTCCAATTCCTTATACACATATTCACTATGGTGGGTGGTGATATTGATGTAAAGAGGATTAAACTCTTTCAGTATGTCAATGGTGGCAAACAATGCATCCGTTCCCGTTCCTTTCAGGGGAGGGAGCACTTCAAATGAGATTTTCCTCTCTTTGTTTTGTTCTTTAATGTTGTCTGTAACTTTCATCCTACTTCTTGATAGGTGCAATTTGTTGCAAAATTACTAAAAAAGGTTGATATTGAAAAGTAATTTGTCAGTTTTTCGTGGTTCAACCATATTATTGATGAAAATCTTGGTAATAATCGAAACTTTGTGTATATTTGCATTCTTAAAGCACAAAAAACCGTAAATATGAGAAAACTATTATTATCTTTATTGACAATCGTTGCCATGCCCCTTTTGGCAGGAAATACGTCAACTACCGTAGAACAGGTAACGAATGCCTTGACATTGACTGACGATGTGGATTACCATGTAACATCAACCACTCCCTTTACTACAACAGGAAGTATTGACATCGTAAATACTGATCATGCCGTGGTGATACTTGACAATCTACGTCCCAGTTTGGCAGCCAAGCAATTAGGATATATCACCATCAACGGCGCAAAAGCTGTAAATGGCAGTAATTGTCAGGTAAGAATGTATAACAATGGTGCCATCATTTTCCCTTATTCTGGAAGTATCAAACCGTTGACCGTCTATTCGGAAGAAAACTATGACGGTGAGTCGTGCAATGACTTCGGATTGGAAAATTCTGGTGGATTCATGAACACGTTGTCATCAGCCAAACTCAACAACAGAATCAAGAGTTTTAAGTTGAAGAGAGGATATATGGTGACGTTTGCCATTGGTGAGAGTGGACGTGGCTACAGCCGTTGCTTCATTGCCGATAAGGAAGACTTGGAAATGGCAACCCTTCCTCTTATCTTAAAAGGAAGGATTTCATCTTATCGAGTGTTTAAATGGAATGACTTCAGCAAGAAGGGATTGGCAAACAACACGTCGTATGATGCTACACAAGCCTTGAACGTGCAAGGATGTTATTCGTTTGGATTGGGAGAAGACCGTGGCATGGATTGCGAGTGTGTGCCACATCACATCTATGAGGATTGGCCTTCTGCAGCTGCTTGTGGAAGTGTAAACTATTCACCCAACTTGAAGACCAACAATGAACCACGCAATGCTGCTGATGACCATCAGCAAGATTTGGCAACCATTCTCAACAATTGGCAAAGCTTGATGCGTACGGGTATGCGTCTTTGTACACCTTCGTCTTGGGATGGCAGTGACTATTGGAATGCGTCTGGATTCATCAAGGAATTTTTGGATTCCATTGATGCCCGTGGTTGGCGATGCGACATCGTAGATGCTCACTGTTATTGGGCAGAGGGTAGTTTCTCTAACTTACAAGGATGGTTTAATACGTTCCGTCGTCCTATCTGGATTTCTGAATTCGTGTGGGGAGCATCATGGAATAGTAATGGTGCCTTTGCTTCTGGTGTGACCGAAGAAGACAATAAAGTGGCAATGAGTAGGATATTGAACCGACTGAATGGTTGGGAATATATCGAGCGTTATTTCTATTGGAACAGTGAGCGCGACCCGTCGAGAATCTACAAGAATGGTTCACTTACGCCATTGGGACAGTTCTACAAGGAGATGAATACAGGACTTGGATATAAATCAGAATTGCAATTCGTGCCGAAAGACACAAGAATGTCACGCCCCTATGGTTTGAATCTTGCTTTTAATCCAAGTACTACCATCGTAACCCTGAAATGGGAGGATGCCAATGGTGAATTGAACGACTCTATGTTTATAGAAAGAAAATTGGATAAGGGAACATGGCAGGTAGTAGGTCAAGTAGATGTACTCGATGGAGCTGGTAGTTATACTTATAAAGATACTGTTTCGAGTCCTGGAAACTACTCTTATCGCATTCATACACTATCTTATAAGAATGAAAGCAGATATTCAGATGAGGTGTATAATATCATCAGTGGTTCTGCATCTTCTGGTAACGGTGATGTGCAATATGGTGTGTTTAATGCTGTTTCTACGGATGATTCATATAGCTATTTCTCAGAACCATATCTCGAACAACCAGCCGTGGTCTTTGGTAGTGTAACCAATCTTAATGCCCGAATCGCACTGGTGGAGCGTGTATATAGAGTGTTCCAGCAGAATACGGGACAAGGCAGAATGTATTCATTCTTTAGATCTAACTTGGAATCGTTGCCATTGTACACTGAGACCGAATATTACCAGACTTCCTCACCAGAAATGTCTCCCTATATCATAGCAAAAACAGGAACAGGTGAAATAGGCACGTTACCATACGAAGCAGGTAACATTTCTTCAGTTACCGTAGGCGATACGGCACATTTCACGTTTACCAAGCCGTTTGCTGAAGCTCCCGTGGTTATGGCTACACCTATCTATACAACTACCATGTATCCCTTGTTGTGGCGTGTGTTTGATGTGACACCAACGGGTTTTAAAGTAGTCTTGCAACGTCAAAAGGGTAATGACGAACAGAATAAGTCGCGTGTAAAGGCAGATATTTCATTCTTCGCTATCGCCAAGGGAAGCAGCATCGATGGCACAGGTAAGTTGTACACGGTAAGAGATACGTTGATTTCGTTTACCAATGCAAGTTCTTTGAAGAAAGTGGAATATGGAAACACCTATACAGATCCAGTGGTTTTGGTACAGATGCAAACCCTCAACAAGAATGTGGCTGCCGTGTTGAGAACCCGTCCGTATGGTCCCGAGAAAGATAATATTCGTATTCGTTATCAAGTAGATAACACCGATACAGGTGTAACCGTATCAACCAAAGATCCTGCCCAGGAGAAGATCGGCATGATTATTATCAGCGATGATCCTGATTTCGTTGATAGGATAGAATCTGTAAAACAGGTGACAGAGAGTGATTTGCATGTTTATCCTATGATAGCCCACGATTCCTTTGGTGTGAGAGATGATGCTGCTACATCTGTAAGTTTGTATAATATGGGTGGTCAGCAAGTATTGAGTGGAAGTTTAGCCAACGGACAAGCAACCATCAACGTCTCTACATTGCCAAACGGTATTTACCTGGTGCGAACCAATGCAGAACACAGCACGAAGGTGATCAAAAGGTAAAAAAGCAAACGACACATAAAAATAAAGGAGTTTAGACTCTTATTCATTCTCTCGTTATAGAGAAATGACATGAAGTCTAAACTCCTTTACTTTTTTAACTTTTAATATCTTATTGATATTTTTTGACGTAATTATTCAGTTCTTTCTTGCTGAAGTTACCTTTCTTGAACAAGAGAAGAGTTTTGAGTTTCAAATCTTTCTGGGCGGTAGTGATGGCATTGATCGTTTTAGCTTCCTTGGAAACAGGGTGAAGGTCGGTTGTGTTGACAAATTCCACTTGATTCCAACCAGCCAAAGGAATCATGACCAATTCATATTCGCCATTGTTGATGATATACGCTTTTGCTTTTTTTATCGACACAACACGTTGCGTGATGACGAAATTGTCTTTCTTAGGCAATGAATAGTGACCAAGACGAATCTCAGAAGAAGAGCCTGTCGTGTTGATGACATCCTCGCGAAGCATACCGTCAGGCAGTGGAGTATCTTTCAGTGTCATCGTAAAATCCTTATCTGCTTGAGGCCATACTGTGCGTGTCATGGTACCATTCTCAAAACTTTGAATGGTGTACCGGCGTAAAGGATCCCATTTGCCCTCTTTGGTTTTCACCACATAGTTCATGGATACTTCACCATTCTTACCATCTGCCATCCAAGGGAACAAACTATTATATGCCAAACGATTATATTGCTCACTACCACGGAATTTCTCTGACCATTTAGGAGAAATGTCATAATCGCAATATGCACGAATCTCAGAAGCACCAGAGTTGGGATAGTTGGTCAAGAGGATTTTAGGCTTTGCATACCAGTGATTATATACATTACCTGTTTGCATTTCTTTCCATGCACCCTCATTCTCGGTGGTACTCCAATATTCATCTTTTTCAGTGAGGAGCAAAGGCAAGAAAGCCTTGGCACACCAATATACGGAACCACGACAACTGTATCCTTGCAATACAGGGTCAAATAGTCCAAACCATCCTGGAGTGGGAATACCGTCGGAATAGAGGAAATCAGGATTTTCAAGGAATTGTAACAAACAACCAGAGGCAATTCTGCGCATCCAACCTAAGTTGGCACTTTTACCATCTACCCAAGGAAGTGGAGCTGTAGAGGCAAAACGGTAAAGGTTAGAACGACCCCACATAATCATTTTACCCTCACGGTCGAACATATATGGATAACTGGTAAACATCTCCTGGTAGTTCTTCTCGAATTGGGCAGCCAGTTCTGGGTAATATTTCTCTCCGAAAAATTTAGACCACAATTTACCATATAATTGATAAGCCCACATGGAATAGTAATCGAAGTTAGGATTGTCCCAATACCACCCATCACCGCGATAGTCGCCAATCAATAGTTTTACGTATTTTACCAGTAACTCGTCATTTACTTGATAGCCCTTCGTCTTGAAAAAGGACATTGGGAAAACATTGAAGAATCGCCAGTTTTGCGAAATGGTAGGTCCGTCTGCATAGCTTTCGATCATGGAATAGAGAGAATCCCTTACTGCTTTTGGAAGAGGATCCCACACCACGTCACCACAGATGAAGAGAGAAATGCCTAAAGCTCCAAACTCCACCAAGTCTTGGCATGGCCCACGCTTTCCACGATGTCCCACGAACTGGATGCTTGTGGAGTCAACTAACAACGTGAGTTGCCTACGGTAATACTGCGCCAAGTTGATACCGTTAATCTCAATGTTGGGATCTTCGTGAATCAGTGTTGAGGCCATGAACAAGGTACGTGCCATACCTTCCAAGGTAGCACCTCTAACACGACTGGCATTGGTCTCGTCTTTGGGATAACATACGTCACCCAATCGTTGGAAATACATAGGATCATCAAGACTCTTGATATGACGGAAAGCACCTTCAAGCAAATACTTGTCGGCTTCTATCCAGTGTTTTCGAGTCATACCCGTGAACGGACTTTTTTGATAGTCGGGATTCACCACCTTAAAGGTGTTGTCAGCGGCAATGATAGATAAGGTGTTCATTGCCATGAGGAATGATAGGATAAGGTTCTTTTTCATATTAAATATTAAATTATGTAGTCAAAATGAACATTTCAAATGATTATTCCGTATATTTGCATCGTATAACCCCATTCAACCGATGATATGAAAATGAAATCTACGATTGCATCCTTGATGATGGTATTGATGTCATTGTTGTCTATGAGTTCTTGCCAAACCAAGCAGAGCGCTCTCAGCCAGTTGGAGAACTTCTCTTACGAGCTACGTGACAATAGTGAATATTACAATCTGGCCGACTGGAAGAAGGCTGCCAATCAGTTCCAGAAGATTCGCAACAATATCAATAAGCATGATTATACGTCCGCTGAACGTAAGCAGATAGGACAGTTGGAAGGCAAGTGTGCAGGTTATTTCGTAACGGGAGTCAAGAATAAAGTGACAAACGGACTCTTGGGAATCGGTAGCGAAATCAAGGGTGTCATCGAGGGCATTCTCAATTCGGTAGCCGAATAAGACCATTTGGGAGATTTATTGGATGAGTTCGATGATGTCATCGATAATCTTTCCAATGTTCTCGCTGGTTGTGCTGTCCGTATTCCTACCGACCTCCTTCTTGATGATTCTACCCATAGAATTGACCAATTCCTCCTGAATATCTTTACCTAAGTCGGACTCATCGACAGAGGTAGTATCTCTTGGCGCAATTGTTTTATCGTTGCCTTTTGATGTGCTACTATTATCATTTTCAAAATTGATTTCAGGTATTTTCAACACGTCTTGCAAAGATGGCATATTTTCGTCTAAATACTTCGCTATGTCATCCTCATTGGCAGTAATGATAAAAGATACTAAACCGTATGAGACGGTATGTGCCTTATCCTTGAGATTGACACTGCACGTAGAGAAAATGCCATAGTTGTGATAGTCAAGCATATCCTCGAGTATCTTGTCAGAAACCTGATGGACAAACATTTTACCCACTAAATGAACGCCCAACCCCACAATGCTATTGCTGTTGGCTGTTTGCTTGTCTAAAGCCAAGACAATTTTGTCTTTGATGGCATTCTTATGTTGTTGCTTATCGGGATTCGTGATAAAAAGGAAGATGAATATTCCTAACAAGATGATGACAGAGATAATCCAACAACCGTAGCGATTGGATGTCTTATCCTCTGGTTGTTCATTATCATGTGATAACCGAGGAGAAATATAGGGTGGGGAAGTTGACTTGTCATTGGTATTGAATAAGAAGTCTCTCAATTCGTCCACTTTTCCAGCGGGAGTCCAATCACTCATGCCTTCAGCCCAAACGGGTGTGTCGGAACCGATTCCTCTGTCTTTCAACTCATAAATGGAGAATGGACCTTGTTGTTCTTTGTTTTCAATAATGAAATATTTCATATCAAATATCGTTATATGGCACAAAGATAGCAAAAAAAATGATTAGTTAAAACTTTTTTTGTAACTTTGCAACATGGATGAACTTTTTTATACCATATTGCGAGCAGAACTTTGGCAGCAGCCAATAGGTAATGTAACTTTATCTCCTCAACAAGCTAAAGATTATATCGAAGAAGCCAAGAAACAATCTGTGGCAGGCTTGTTTTGTAATAGTTTGGTTTATCATGACATCCACATCGGAAAAGAATATACCTTGAAAGCGCTTGCCATTGTCAAGAAAGTTACGAAAGACAATCAAAAACGTAATTTTGACGTAACGCATTTTTGTATGTTCTTTCAACGTCACCATATCCCTTTTGTCATTGTAAAGGGACAGTCCGTGGCAGCGTTGTATCCTCATCCTGAATTACGACAATCGGGAGACATAGATGTTTATTGTGGGGAGTCTCATTTCTTAGAGGCACGTGAACTGATTGCCCAAAAGACCGATTTGCATTTTGACCCATCCATACCAGTAAAACACTTGGCATTTAGTATTGATGGATCTAAATATGAATTGCATCGTATCTTATCGATATTTAGCTATCCTAAGAACCAACGCTTTTTCAATGAGAAGATGGAAGAAGCTCTTGTAAGACATGATGATGTGGAAATCAATGGAGTTAAGGTTCCTGTGTTGTCACCTACAGATAGTGTGTTCTTTCAAGTTGTACACATCTTTTATCATGTTATCAAGGAAGGAGTGGGGTTGCGTCAATTGTGCGACTTGGCAGTGTTTATTCATTCAACGCAAGAACGGATAGATTTCGATGAGTTGCAAAACAACCTAAAAAAAATAGGCCTGGAAGAATTCTTCCAAGCCATGATGAATATATTGATTGAGCAATTAGGATTGGTATTGAATGAAACCAAATTGAAATCCCAAAAGTCAACGCTTGCAAATAAGATTCTGAGGGATATAAATGATGGAGGAAATTTCGGAAAGGCAGTAGAGGAAAACCGTATCTTGGTAATATTACGGCACTATATCAAGTATTTACCAAATGCGCCCAAGGAAATATTGTATATTCCTTATGAAAAGTTTACCCGTAAGTGGAGAGGATTTACTTCTTAGTTTTTTTCCTTACCAGGAAGATTGTATTTCTTTTGGTATTTCTTGATATAGAAAAAATGCACATAGAGGTCATGGAATGGCATCCAAATAACATTGCTGGGATAATGTCCTATTAAACGTAACTTAAATTTTTCCAATTTCAAGAATTTCTGTAATCCATTCGTCTTACGCATACCCTTGAGTCGTGGATCTCGTTTGCCCATGTCGCCACTTTGCAAAATCTCGTTCATTAAGAACTTTCCTTCCTTTTCGTTTGGCTGAACTATTAGATATTTTTCTTCAAGTCCTAAGACATGGTGCATGATGTACATCACCGCACTGGCAAATTTCATCAACTTAAATTCATTGAGATATTTGGCGATATTTCGTTGGTTGTGCTGAGAAACATCAGAATCACCCCATTTTTTGAGTAGATAGTAATAGTCAATGATTTGCCGAATGCCAATTCCCTCTGTTCTGAGATGTTTATCTAAGTGAAGCAATTGGTATATAATGTTGAAATCCAACGTTGGTACACTAAATTGCCCAATTCCATCGGGTGCATCAACAACATTATTAAACTGACTATCAGCAACCTCGTTGATGTATCTTTGTAGTTTCTTGTTAAGAAATGGATTCTCTAAATAAGCAGGAATGAAATGTGCCTCTACGTAAATGTCATCAGTATAAGGGAAGTCAATATCATGGTAAACCACCTCTTTAGGATGACTTATACGGCAGATAAAGTCAACCACCTTATCACGCCCACCTTCAACCCAGATATCAATATCACCAGGATTCCTTGTGTATGCATTTGGATAAAGAAGTGCGTTACCTTGTCCTTTTAAAATACAAGTACGGAATCCTTCTTTTTTGAAAAAGTTGGTGATTTCCACACATTGTTGATAAACCTTTTGATTGGTAGGCTGAATCTTGACAGATGACGACATCCAATCAAGAACGATATCATCCTTTAATTTAAGATGCTTTTGCATGGCATACCAATAAATGCCAACAATCTTTTGTTTCTTGGCAAATAGTTTCATTCCATGCCAATCCAATTGCTCCATAATATCCTTAATGGATGCTTGGTCAGTTGGATTTAAGCACCATTTGAGAAAAGTGAGATAAAGTTCTATTTGATCCATTCCTTGAAGATGTTATATAAGAAAATTGGATTGCCTAAAAGGTATCTTTTCCACATCCTTTTGGGTTCTTTCAATAATCGATACAGCCATTCGAGTGAATGATCTAACCACCATTGTGGAGCTCTTTTGATAGTGCCAGCATAAAAATCGAAAACGGCACCAATACATCCTACATGACAATCAATGTCTAATTCATTCCAATGCTCATATAACCATTTCTCCTGTTTTGGAGCTGTCATACCAACCCAAAGTAAGTCGGGCTTCACATTGTTGATAGCATGAATAATAGCTTTGTTATCTTCATCAGAAAATGTTTTTTTGTAAGGAGGAGAATAAGTGGAAATGGCAAAAATAGGAAATTCTTCCTTCATTCTATTTTTTATCATTCCTAAAACCTTTTCCGAAGAACCCATAAACATGATAATCGGTGTTTTTCCCTTTCCTTGACGAACTTGATATTCTCCGCTAATAACCTCTGAATGTAATTTGTTCATTTCAAGAGAGAACAAATCCCATCCTGTTATTCTTTTTTTAGGCCTACTTTTAGCTTTTAACCATTTACATGCCATGATTATACTTACTCCATCAGGAATTAAGTAGTCGCTGGAAATCAGAGCTTTAGAAAAAGTATAATCCTTTTGAGCAATATTGTATGAATGTGCATTAATGCAATTGATAATATATTTTCCCTTTGGAATTGCTTGAAGCTCTTCAATATCTTCAATAATGCAAATGTCTCTTAATTTAAGCATCATGTTTTGTGTATTTATCCTTTGTCCTTCTTATTATTTGTTTAGCAAATCTTGGAAAAAAAAGTAGTATGAATTTGAACCATATACTTTTTTTTCTAGAAAGTGATTGGTTTATACCATAATCAGAAAGTAAGTCTTGCTTAGTCAACAAATGATGATGTATGGTCATTTTCACGTCATTGTCAATATTTCCTTGATGGATTGTTTCTATCCAACAAGGCCATTGTTTATTGTTGACTAATTCAATAGCAAGATGTGGGTATTTGAAAATGGAGAAATGCCAAAATCCCCAGACAGTTTTGAGATGTTCTGTTAATCGCTCATAATAGGATAAGAAATGGTTATTTTTATATGGAATCCTAATGGCGATATTTAACTCCTCATAATACTGAATACCATATTGATAGGAGATGATGGTATTGTATTTAAGACATTTGGCTTTCATTTGCACTTCTTTGATGAAGTCTTGATGAAGGGCATCGTCATTGTCCAGATAGGTGGTAAGTAAACCTTCTTGTGCTGGGTCGGAATTTTTATAGACTAAATGTCTGAAGTAACTTTGAAACAATTTTGTTTCCTTTTCTCCACAATAGTAGGGGAGAAAATGGTTCCATTCTTCTTGGTATCTTTGTATTTGTTCCTTAAAGCGATTGGGAGTATCTTTATCGAATAAACAAATCCATTTGAAATCTTGGCAGGTTTGCGCTTTTAATGATGGCCATGTATATCGCTCAAACAAACGAAACCTCTCTTCCAACCATTCTTCAGTTTGGATAGGTTGGTGGTTTTTATCTTCTTTCCACCAAAGTTTCAGATTAAAGCGTGTGAGGATAAAATGGTTCAATTTTTCTTGTTTTTCTTGAAACACACCTGATAAACATCACAGACTTTATCGGCAATGTTTTCCCAATCATATCTTGACATATCATACTCGACAGATTGGAAATCTGTTTCGATATTTTTATTTAATGTATGTGTAAAATCTTCGATATCGCCTAAATGAAAATAACTGTTATTGCCAAGTTTGAGTTCTGTATGTGCGGGAATGTCACTGACAATAACAGGTAAATGATAACTCATGGCTTCTAATAGACCAATAGGTAGTCCTTCGTGAGAGGATGGAAGTACATAACAACGAGCGTGGGACAACAATGCCTGCAACTTTTTGCCTTTCACAAATCCTGTCATAATAACATCATTCTCCTTTGCCATTTTTTTTAGACGTTTAGAATAGTCATCATCAAAGTCTGAGTCACCGGCAATGACGAGTTTAATGTCATTGGCTAATCCTTGCTTCTTCAGTTTTGCATACGCTTCTATCAAATGGTGCAGATTCTTCTCTGGAACGATTCTGCACATTGCCAAGATATATTTTCTGCTTTCCACCCCCAAAGACTTAAAATACTCGGTATCGTTTTGGAATATTGGAGCAGGTACTCCGTTGGGAATGATATGACAATCGTTACGATGATGTTTTTCCTTTAATATATGGTCGATTTCATTTGAGATGACAATTACTTCGTTGGCGTAATTTGTTCCCCATCGTTCTCCTAATTTCAACATGGCTTTTGCGAAACATCCCCATTTCTCTCGATTGTAATCAGGACCATGAGATGTAAAAACCACTTTCATGCCAAGCATACGGGCAAATGGTGTAAGCAAAGCTGGACCAATAGCATGGATATGAATGATATCTGCACCAATAAATTTAGCTTTAATAATGGCAAGAAAAGTATGAACGATAGCTTCAAAAGCTTTGATCTTTGGGGAATATAAATCGATTAATCCAACACCTTCCCATTCATTTAATCCATCACTGACATAACTCTTTCTGCGTATGACATCAACATTAAAACCACGTTTAACTACTCTTGGGTATAATTCTTCACAATGTGTTTCCACTCCACCCATTACGTGAGGTATACCTCGTGTTCCCGTCACTACGATATGTTTCATTTTAAATGTTAGGGTTAAATTTAGTACTTCTATTTACTGAAGTAGTAAAATCAGTATTTCTCTCTTAAATCCCCTTGACACGGATCTTGTCCTACGTCATGCCATTGGGCATTGAGACAAGGAACTTCTCCCTTGATAGATTTCCACTTATTACTTAAAGCCCATTTTAGAGGATATTTAATGTATTTGTGCATCACAGGTGATGCTGTTCCGACCATCCAACAATTCTTGGGACATCTCCTCACCATTTCCCTTACATGTTGAGCTTGGTCGCTTTCCCATATCTCCATGAAGGTCTTATCATGGATGTTCCCCATTGATTCTTTCCAGTATCTGTCTTCCAATCCGTTGCATGGAAACACCTCTCCCCATGGGTCAATGAAGAAATTCGCACTACCAGCCTCACAGGGAAGCATACGTCTTTTGCCTTCAATATAATTGATTAGTCCCATGTTAAACCATGCTCTAAACCAACTCTTAGGATGCTTTTCTTTCAATTGCCATTCAATGAGTTGTTTAAAGTCATTGCAAACTTCTATTTTGTTGGTTATCACGTTATCATCCTTATGGAAATAATATGAGTTGTGGAAAGCTGCCGTAGCAAATTCCATTCCCATTGCTTTCGACAACTGATAAAGTGAAAGCATGTCTTTGGAATTGTGATTAGAGACAGTACATCCAAAGCCGATGTCTTTCAATCCCATATCCTTGAGTTTCAACAATGTGCGCAATCCTTTGTCAAAACCACCTTGATGTCCACGTAACTCGTCATTTTTCTCACTCAGACCTTCTATTGATATGCGGATACCAATAGAAGGGAATCTCTTTGCCAGTTCTATGACACGATCTTCAAACCATCCAGACGTAGAGATGACAATTCGAGGAGTATGTTTATAACATTCTTCTACAATGTCAGCTAAATCCTCTCGAATAAATGGCTCACCGCCAGTAAGGTTGATAAACTTCAATTGAGGTAAAGATTTCAAGTCTTTTGCTTGAATCTCCTCAGATTTATTAGTTGGATTCTTCCAGATGTTGCACATCTGACATCGCATTGGACAGCGATAAGTCAAGATAATGCTTGCATCGGTTGGATGGGGTATGTTGTTCGTCATAAATAATCTACACTTTTTCCCATTGTTTAGTGGAAAAGTTATACCTTTTGATGATTTTTGCGGGTATTCCTGCAACTATACTATAGTCTGGAATATCTTTTGTCACAACAGAGTTTGCACCTATAACACAGTGCTTTCCCACATGAACAGTCCCTAAAATCGTTACTTTTGTTCCTATCCATGTGTCTTCATCAATGATAATATGTGCATTTGGCTTCATGTCAATGCCTTGTCCCGCTATTGGTCTTGAAATATCTTCGAATCTATGATTATGATCACAAATAAATACAAATGGTGCAATAATTACATTCGATTTTATTTCAACATAATTTGCACTGTTAATTTGAAAATGATGGAAAATATTTACATGGTCTCTAATGATAATTTTTGAGTCAGGAAGTAGAGTGAGGAATGTGGAATTAGTCGAGATTCCTACATGATTGCCGATAACCACGCTTCCTGCTTCTCTAACATTACATTTGAAGTGTCTTCCTATATAGACATGTTTGCCAATCTTAACGCCATTTATCCAAGCATTGAATGCCCCCAATGTGAATTTTGCGGTATTTTTTATCTTCTTTTTCAAACCATTAGCCATGTATCATCCTTTCTATACCTTCAACATACTTTTTTTCAGAGCATTCTTTTTGCAGGAAATCAAGCATGTTGTTTGCATATATTTCTGTTGTTTTTTTGTCCGTAAGGTACTGTCGAATGTTTTTTGTCCACTCTTCAATGTGGTTTTTTAAGCAAACTCCTCTATCTTTGCCAATATATTCACGAGTGGTAACGGTATCAGTAGTGATTACCATCTTCTTGTTTGCTGCTGCATGGAAAAAGACGAGTAACCCAGCGGGAGCCTCAGTGTTTAGTGGAAGGCAAACCAAAGACGACTCACATAATAGTTGATAAAAATCATTTGAACTAATACTTGTATGTAGCTTAACGTTATTGGGGATATCTTCATTCAATGAATCTTTAACTCCTGTATGCATGACTAAGGTGAAAGATATGTCTGGCATAGCCTTTGCCACATTCAACATGAAATTCCAATCCCTTCCATTCCATCCGCCACAAAATACATCGCTTTTGATTTCTGCTTGATACTGATGGAGGTATCTTTCGTGAAACACATCGTGCAATAAAACAAAATCCACGTGAGTTCCTAATTTTTTGTTCAACCAATCTCCATATTCAGGAGAAGTGACTGTTGCCGTGAAATTGCCTTTTGTTATAGCTCTTTTATATAATAATGATACTATCCTGTTTCTCCAAGTGTTTTTATCTTTCAGCATGATGTTAATGCAGATAAATCTTCTTTGAAGAAACAAAAGAGAGCAGATGAAAGAACATAGAACCGCTTGGAAATCGAATACACAAATGATATTGTCATTCTTAGAACTGCATTTGATAGCTTTCAAGCAACCAATTATCCATGCCTTTACTTTATTATTGTATGCTTTAGAAGGCTTGATTTCTATCAATGGAACTCCAATATAATCATGAATGAAGTCATAATTATGATTCTGGTATATATCAATTAATAGATAATTCCTTGGCATACAAATGTTGAACTTATTTATTTCTCTGCTATAAATGATACAATTCTTCCGCAGGCCTTGCCGTCACCGTATGGGTTCACGGCTTTGCTCATTTTCTCATATTCTTTTTCGTCTTCCAAGAGTTTAGAAACGTTATCGACTATTTTTTCGTAATCCGTTCCTACGAGTTTTACGGTTCCTGCATCCAATGCTTCAGGTCTTTCCGTTGTATCTCTCATCACTAAGACTGGCTTACCGAGTCCAGGTGCTTCTTCTTGTATTCCTCCACTATCTGTCAACACAATGGTTGATTTCTCCATTAGATAAACAAAGCTTAGATACTCGAGTGGTTCGATGAAAAACATATTTCCTAAATGAGACAAATCCTCACCAAAGACCTCATGGATAGGTTTTCTCACATTAGGATTGAGGTGCATGGGATAAATGAAATCTACGTCAGAATATTTTGATGTCAAGTCTTTGATGGCAGTACACATGTTGATGAAACCTTCACCGAAGTTTTCTCTTCTGTGTCCCGTTATCAATACCATTTTTTTCCCATCGTTGAGCCTTTCTACGTCATATCCGGAAGATATTAACGTTTCCTTTAACTCATTTTGTAACTGAGTGTTGTTTTTGATTTTGTCAACCACCCAATATAGAGCATCAATCACTGTATTTCCCGTTACGGTAATTTGTTGCTCTTTCACGCCTTCACGTAAGAGATTATCCCTACTTAGTGGAGTGGGAGAGAAGTTGTATGTAGCGATACGTCCCGTTATCTGACGGTTCATTTCCTCTGGCCACGGACTATATATATTATATGTACGTAATCCTGCCTCCACGTGTCCAACGGGAATTTGTTGGTAAAATGCAGCCAATGCAGAAGCTGTCGATGTCGTTGTGTCACCATGTACCAGGACCACGTCAGGTCGTACTTCTTTTAATATGTCTCTCATACCCAACAGCACTCTACTTGTAACGTCATACAAGTCTTGCTTTTGTTGCATGATATTCAAGTCGTAGTCAGGCTTGATGTCAAATATTTGAAGTACCTGATCCAACATTTCTCGATGTTGACCGGTAACACAAACTATGGTCTCGAACTTGTCACAATGTTTTTCAAACTCCTTAACCAAAGGAGCCATTTTAATGGCTTCGGGTCTAGTGCCGAATACCAGCATGACTTTTTTCTCCTTTTTATTTCTTAAATATACCACAGATTGTAAAAATCACTTTTTCCTCAACTTTCTTCTCGTAACCAATCAACTTTGATTAAGTTGATGAATAATTATTAATAATTAGTTTTGAGAAACAAATTAAATTCATTGGAAAGTTTTTCCTTTATTATATTTTCAGTGTAGTTTTCCTTAACGATATTATACATCATTTCAGAGTAATATAGAATCTTGTGATGGTCAATTATATGAGATATAATTGATACATAACTTTCTGCTTTGTAATTATCAGCAACAAGGAATTTTTCTTCAACTAGTTCGGGCAAGAAGTTGTGGTTACTTACAATAGGTATCAGTCCCCATGCCATTGCTTCATTTAGAGAATTTGAATGTCCTTCTTGACGTTCAGATGAAGGGAAAATGAAAAAATGATGATAGGGAAGTATCTTTTTAATTTCTGCATGGCTTGCCTTGGGAGTCCAAGTGATAGATTGGCTATACGGAGATTGTTGGATTCTATTATGCACCATTGATTCATAACCTTCAGTACCTGATCCCACTAATTGAAGTTTAATGTTTGAGTATTTCTTGCATAAAAGATTAAAAATGTCAATAATTAAAAGGATATTTTTGTTTTCATCTATTCTACCAAAGAAAATAAAATTCAATTCATCCATTTTTCTTGTTGGTAAAGATGGGGGTGTAAAGTCATTTTCTATATAATTAGGCAAATAAAAAGTATGAACATGTGATGTTTGACTAACCAAAGAAATAGTTTTTTTCCCTTCAGTCATTACTTCATCGAAAGTTTTCATTGTTAGTTTAAAGAGTAGTCTATATAAGAGACTACCATTTTGATAGGATGAATAACCACCACCGCCTTTAAAATAAAAAATAGATTTATATCCAAGAATCTTACTGATAACTCCTACGGCAAAATCAAAGGGCAACAGTTTTCCAGTATAACTTAAAAACAAAACAGGCGAATACTTCCTTTTTTTTAACAACAAGAAACAAAACCAAAGGAAAATGTCGATAATTAAGAATAAATACTTGTATATTGAATCAAATAAATTATAACTCTTATGATTCCAATGCCTATTGAATATTTTAACGTTGATTCCCATTGATGTCAACGTCTCTCTCAATCTTCTCGCAGAATTCTGCCCTCCACCTGCATGAGGTTGGGATAAGTCTCCGAATGCAGCGAACATATATATAGTATCTATTTTCATCTCTGAATCAACTTTTTATATTTTATGTGGTAATTTAATCAAATTACCTAAAGTCAAATCCCACGATGAAGGCTCAAAAGGCACAACACCTCCAAAATGGTAGAAAGTATATTCTCCAAAATATACTTTTCCTTTAATGATATATAAGTCCATACGTACATGTGGGAGACCTTTAGATAATTCTTCCGCTATGCGAATCAATTCTTCAAAACCTTCTGGTTTTTCTGGAAGAATAGGATTGACAGGATGTCCTTGCTTGAATGGCAATGGGTTATAGTGTTCGTCAAAGAAGTTGAAGAATGGTTCCTCACGTGTTTGGCGTTCTGTTGCGACAAATAGCATTTTGCATTTTCCATTGAAACAAAAGAATTTATAGTCTCGTAGTTCTCCGTGCTCGTCTTCCATATACTCTTCTGCAAAAATCAGTGGTTCTACGTTCTTGTATGGCCATTCACGTGAAGAAGAATACAAATTCTGTTTAAGAGCGGCATTCATCTTTGTTATAGCTTTTTCTTTATCAATTTTTGATTTATCACGACAAATCATTACCCCTATATTCCCTCCCCCTTGAGTCGTTTTGAGAACAAAGCGATTGGGCAGCTTATCCCAATCTATATCTTCTGCTCTCTTCCATACACCGAGTGTTGGGATAACATGCTCTGATCCTATTAATTTTGTTACGTAATCTTTGACTTTGAGTTTGTCAACTAAAGTTGTATATAGTGGTTTACGGTCATATAGCTTTAGCCAATTAATCTTTTCATTATACGTGGTGGGAGTTTTTAAATTGAGACTTCTATGCATGTTAAAATAATAATACCATCTTAGATAGGTTTTATCATTTTTGATAAGTGAACTAAATTCTCGTAATAAGAATACTCCAAATAAAAGAGGATTCTTGTTTAATTTATTTAGTATTTTTCGAGGTTTTATCATGTTTTTAAAAAAGATAAATATATGTGGTTCTTGCTATTTTTTTGATGATTAATTCCATAAAGTATCAGAGATGGACTATTTCTTCTAATTCATCTTGTTTGTTTTTACAATACTCAAGAATTTCATTAGTATATTTTCCAAAAGCTGTACTAACAGTATATTGAAATAACCATGAAGAAAAGCCCTCGACATTAAATTCTATCAAATGAGGTTTATCCTCTTTATCTATTACAATATCTAATGCCAACAAGCGATGGTGAAGAATATATTTGCCGACAGATTCTGCAAACTTTACTACTTCTTTCCAATTTGGATAATAGTAGTTTTTCGTAAAATCAATATCATTAAAAATAGATTGTTTTTGACCATATTGGTTACAAACTTCATGGCAAAAAGAACCATCAGGGTGTATACCAATAAAACATCCACCAGCATGTGCATTATCCACGACACTACCCTTGCCCCCTATACGCATAATTGCTCCCATAATGTGACAATTGTTGTCTATAACTGATCGATAAACACCGAGTCTCAGTGTATTGACAGAAGAAGGATTAAACTGACTAGTATAGTCGCTTTGTTGTACTGCATCTTGAATGATTATGTTTGAACCGTAATGGTGTTCTATATATTTTAAGGATAATGTTTCTTTAGTGTTTTTTTCTAACCATTTATTTATAGTTCCACTTTCTCTATAAAACACTCTTACGCCTTGTCCTGACATTCCTCCTACACTCGGTTTTATAACAATTCTATTTGTTTCAGAATTATCAAGTTCTTGAAACAGTTGCATTTCATCCAATTCTTTTGGTTGATAATCTCTATCGTAATATGTTCCATTAATTTTTCTTAGAAGAGTACGTGGGAGGTAACCTGTTGGAAAGAGTTTGTCAAAAACATTTTTGTCGGCATAGTAACCACGAAAACGCATTGGATTCAATATTGTTTCAATGAAATCATGACAAATATCTTCGGGCACGATATTAATATTGTAACCGATGTAATGACTAAAAACTCTATATTGTGTTGGCTTAACTTTCAAACCGAAAAGAGACCATTTTTCAATCCATTCTTCTTCTCCAATAGCCTTTTTATTCTGGATATCATTTTTACGAATGACTATGCGATAGAATCTATCATAACCTATTTGGCGGAAACGATAAAGGAAATTTCGAGCTGTCGTTTTTATTGTTTGCTTATTCATAATACTATATACTTCTAAAGATTGATATGAAATCATCTTTACTCGCGTGGATGTATGTCATTTTGAAATCCTTAAAATGAAAGGCTTTCTGCATAGCACTTGCCATAGCCTTAATGTCTTCAGGCACAACCAATATTCCGTTATATCCATCTTTGACAATTCTTGACACGACAGGAATACAAATCGTAGCCACTACTGGTTTGCCCAAATACATGGCATCAATCAGCGAATTAGGTAGCCCCTCCTTTCTTGACGGCATAACAAAACAGTCTGCATTAATTACCCACTTGTAGGGATTATCGTCAAAGCCAGTGAAAAACACACATTTAGTTAATTTGTTGTCGTTTATATATTGCCTTAAATTTTGAAAGAATAAGTCGTTTCGGTCATATTTGCCAACTAAGTATAGCTTGCTGTTGGGAATTGCTCGGTGTACGATTTCAAATGCCTTAATTAGTATATCTTGACCTTTTGTTCTATCAACACGAGCTGTCCAAACAAATTTAATAGATTTATCTTCTTTATTATATGGTGATGGTGCTTTAGCTTTCTCATCAATTAACTCTGTGTCGATAGGATTATGCAAAGTGATAACCTTTTCTGGAGATATTCCAGTATATGATATAATTTCATCGTACATTTCCTTTTGTTGAGCTATGACTTTGTCTGCCCATTTGTATGTAGTACGAATGATTAAAGCTTTTGTTCTACGTTTAATTTCATTGAAAGAAATGTTGTTTCTTACTATAACTTTGGTTTTAAAAAGGCTTGCTGCAAGAATTAATTGAGCATTCAAATACAACAATGAACTGAATACGATATCAGGCTTTTCTTTGCGGATGATATTCCAAATTCTGAAAATACCTCCATGCCATATTTTTTTTAAGCAAATCAGTCTTACGCGATAATCTGAAGGAATGAATTTAACGATGTCACCCATGCTCCTTCCAACAATAACAAATGTCACATCAAATTGATCACGTGGTAGCATCTTTGCTATGAAAACGGTCATACGCTCTGCGCCGCCGCACGAAGGAGGAGTAAAGAATAAAATTTTCCTTTTATTACTCATTACTGTTCTTACTAAATAATAATAGTTATCATATTATTCTCCAAACTCGTATTTTCAATTGTTGGAATAACTTTCAAGCATATTTTCAAATTTAGCTTTCAATGGCGTATCTTTTCTCGCTATTTGATAAAGTGCACAGATTCCAGGTCTGTTGGCATTTACTTCTACGATAAGGGGACCATCCTTGGAAATTGCAATATCGAAACCTAATAATCTACGGTTAAAAAAATTAATGTTGTCTGCCACTTCTAAAACCATTTCTTTTGCTTCATTATAATATGGTATTTTGAAACCAACAAATTTCGTTCCTGTCAAAGGGTGTTTCTCAATACCATCCTTGCCAATAAGAGGCTTCAAATCTTTTGTGAATGATTTAAATGCAATACATTCCGAATAAGCATTTTTCCATATTTCACCCTTTTCAATATCAATGTTCGCAAAACAACCACCTGCACCTGCATTATCTATGACCGAACCTTTTGTTATTGATGTTCTTAATGATGAAAACAAAATCTTAGCTCCAGCTTCATGTTTAAATATCATAAATCGAATAGTAGAAACTGCATCTGGATTTAAAGACATCATTTTAGGGTGTTGTTTAATTGTTTCTTCCAAAATGCCTACTTTTGATGTCTTGATTATTTGATATAAATCTTCAATTTTGTAGTTTTTTATATAATATTTCTTAATCCCGACTCCACTATCACCATCTGTTGGTTTATAGAAGAAAGATTCTAAACCCTCACAAAATGCAATAAAATCGCTTTTTGACATAGTTGATGTATCCAGAATAATCTTTCTTTTGAGATATGGATATATCTTTTTCATTATATCACGCTTGTCATCATGATTTGTTCTCGTTACTCCGGGATTGTATCGAAGTGCATAAATAGCATGGTCTAGAATATATTTAGAACGTTCATTCCAGGGAACATCATAAAAACACAAATCAACATATAGGTTATATGGGACTTTCAGAAAAAGCCTTGAAAATAAAATATCCAGACATTTGGAATGTCCACACATTTCTTTAGCGATGGAATTGAAATAAAGTAGTCTTTTTATTTTATTCATAACAAAAATACAATTTCTTAATTAATCAATATCACTAGTTTGAGTGTCTATTATTGATTGTTCGTGTTCTTTATTATTTTAGCAGGAATGCCTCCAACTATACAATTATTTGGTATATCTTTTGTCACAACAGCATTTGCTGCGACAAAGACATTGTCACCAATTATTAAGTTGCCAAAAGCTTTTGCTCCTGGACCAAAGGCAACATGGTTTCCAATAATAGGGCGATTATCTTCTCCATCTTTTTGTCCGATAAGAACCCCAGCGTTAAAACCACAATAGTTACCTACTTTTTTTGCGCCAATTCTGACACCTCCGCCACCAGCTAAATGCATTATTCTCAACCCATATCCACAACTATTAAGCCTAATGCTGATATTATATTTTGAACCTAAGTAGGTCATTCTTGTTTTGTAAAATAAAAAGAGGATTTTGTGGATTATATTATTTTTAGAATTGTTCAGATGATATTCACAATGCCGTAAGTTTTTTATATAATGAAAAATACAAGCATGATCTTCACGAATTAATAATCTAAGTATATACGATAATTGATTAGAAGAAACATTATTACGTTTCCTATCTTCTCTTAAGTAAAATTTAAGTTGTTCCTTCGTTTTTATCATATCAAATAGTGTTCTTGTTATTAAATTGGCAAATGTATCATTTCTCCCAACTTATAATCCCATTCTTTGGGCTTAAAAGCCATAGTGCCTCCCCAATGGAAAAAAGTTATTTCACCAAAATATATCTTACCATTACAATTATATAAGTCAATTCTTACTTGTGGTATACCAACAGATAGTTTACGAGCAATACAAAGCATTTCATCAAAATTTGTTGGCTTTTTAATAGGATTGGGATTGTTTGGATGACCATTGGTGAATGGAAGATGATTCCATTCTAAATCAAAGAAATCAAATTTAGTTTCTTCTCCTTTTTTTAATCTGTCTGTTGCTACGAATAACAGCCTTGGCTCTCCGTTAAAACAAAAAATTTTATAATCCTTTAGTTCATATTTGCTTTCATCCTCCAGGTATTCTTCGGCAATTATTCGATGTTTTAAGTTGCGATAGGGATATTCTTTGTTGTATTTGAAATAATTGTTTTTCCTCTGAAGTTTTTTTCTTGCTTTTTCTATGTCAAGTGTAGTCTTGTCTTTACATACGATTACGCCACCACTATCGTCCGATGATTTAATGACAAATTGATTAGGTAATGAGTCCCATTCGATTTCATTGACATTATCCCAAATACCCAACGTTGGAATAATGTATTTCTCACCTATTATTGATGCAACGTATTTCTTAGCCTCGATTTTATCAACCATTGTGGAATATTCCTCACGCTGATCATTTAGCTTTAACCATTGAAGTTTTTCATTAAATGTTTGAGGATTGTTTAAATTAAGTTTATAACCTAAGCGATGATAAAATAATAATTTTAAATAATATTCATCTGATAAAAAAATTGCAGAATAATGAATTATTTTTCCTCTGATTTTGTATAGTATATTATGTTTTTTCATGTTAATACTTTTGTTTTGTCTTATTATACAATGTCTTCCTTGGCATCACTGTATAGTTAGCTCCTATTATCTCAACTTCAACATTGGTCGGAGGACTCTTACCAAATCTTTGGTGAATTCGTCTGCACCTTTGTCATTCAAGTGCTTTCCGTCTTTGAAAAACGCATTGTTGTGTACATATTTAGGATCGTTAGAGAAATCCAAAAATGGGACATTTCTACGTTTACAAATATCTTTGATAGGTGCTAAGTGTTCAGGAGACATTCCATACCAGATGGGGGATGACACAAAAAATAATTGAGCACCTTTAGATAAATCTATAAATTTTTCTATGTATCGTAGTTTCAAAGAGTCAATTTCTCCGTCACTATTCATGTGGGAAGGGGCTAATTTCATCGAATCAAACACTTCTTTCTGTGGCAAGAATCCGCGTAATTTATCAGGTTTATATTTACCGTGAAAGGGCTTGAATATAGTTTTTGGATTATGGGTAAAATTAGAATTATATCTATACATCTGACTTAACATCTTGTATTTTTGGGTTGAGTCTATGTCGTTGAATAGTTCGGCAATCTTTCCTCTCTCATAATTCTTCTTGAAAAGACCTAAAAATCTATTGTTGTCTGAAGTAATGATGTCAAAGTCTCTTGATGCCTCGATAATAATAACTTTTGGTTGATGATGTTCTTTGATAATGGATAATCTCCCGTATGCGGTTAGGATTCCATGACCACTTGCACCACAGTTGTAACATGTCATTCCTAATGAATCTGTGATGATTGCTGGGTTATAATGGAATTCTGCACGGGATGGACCAAAAATGAGGATGTCTTCATCTAATTGTTCTGAAATGTAATTGGCTTTACCAATATGTCCAGAATTAATATTATGAAACCAATATCTGAAAAAGAATCCCCATAAGATATCGGATATAATGATAATAATGGCAAATAATATTATTTTAAAGATGAACTTTTTCATGTCTTAGAAGTTTGCGTAAATAAATTGATCTGCACCAAACACGCCCGCTAACATGATTAACCATATTATAGAAACGTATGAACACCAACGTACCCATCTTCGTTTGTTATGAACAAATGCCCAACGTTCAGGGAAAAACTCATCTTTAAAGTCTTTAATGAATAAAATAATGATAGCGATGATGATGTAACTCCACATTGTTCCTAAGTATACAGTCATAGGAAGGCTAAAATCAAAAATCCTGCTTATTACGTTATTTGCGTCTGAAAAAGTAGGCATTCTAAAATATATCCAGGCAAAATTAATGAAAATAAAAGTGACGATGATTTTGATGCTCTTACCAAATAATCCATATTTACATTTCTGTTCTCCAATCACTTTCTCTATGATTTGAAATAATCCATGCATACACCCCCAAACGATAAAAGTCCAGTTTGCTCCATGCCAAATACCACTTACAAGGAAGGTTATGAAGATGTTCCAATAATTTCTCGTCTTGCTGCATCGGCTTCCACCCATAGGGATATAGACATAATCTTTGAGCCATGTACTCAACGAAATGTGCCAACGATGCCAGAAATCAGTAACACTTATGGCGAAATAGGGTCTTCTAAAGTTTTCTGTTAATTCAAATCCCAATGTTTTTCCCACTCCAAGAGCCATGAGAGAATATCCTGCAAAATCTGAATATATCTGAATGGAATACAGGATGGAAGCAACAAGACAGGTTATACCTGTATAATTTATATAATGAGAGAACACCGTATCTACGTAAATGGCAACTCGGTCAGCTACTACTACTTTCATGAACATTCCCCAAAGTATCATTCTCAATCCTTCCACTGCTTTTGGATAGTCAAAATAGGGTCGCATGTTTTTTATTTGTGGGATAACAAGTGTAGCTTTGTTGATAGGTCCCATAAGCAATGAAGGGAAGAACGAGATGAAGAGAGCGTATGTGAGGAAATCTTTCTCTGATGTGGTCTTCTTGTAGTACACATCCCAGATATAACCCATCGACTGAAATGTAAAGAATGAGATACCAATGGGTATTGCCCAATTTAATCCAGGAAACTGGATGTGCCAACCAAATAATCCAAGAAAACCTACAATTTGATCGTTGATGAAATTGAAATACTTGAAAAAGAGCAATGGCAACAGTGTAACGATGATGCCTATTTGCATGACAAGTTTGGACTTCTTGGCTTTTTCTATTTGTATTCCAGTTATGTATGAGGATGCCGTTACACCCAAAAGGATAAGCGCATATATAGGTTTCCAACTGATGTAAAGAGAATAACTTACAGCTAAGAGATACAAATCCCTCATCTTTTTGTATTTCGCAGGTATTACATAATACAGCAAAAAGATAAAGGGATATAATATAAGGAAGTTGAATGAATTATAAATCATTTTAATTATAATAAGGGTGATTGAGGATTATAATGATCAATCTCGTTGCCTTTATAGGGTTAACTGAGAGAAAAACTGACTAAATATTGCCCCATAATTCCTATAATCAAAAGATTCTTTACATAATTTTTGACCGTTCTTTCCTATTTCTTTTCTTTTTATAGGGTCATTAAAAGCTCTAATTATAGTTTGTGCCAATAAGTCTGTGTCGTTTGGATCTATTATATATGCAGATTCTCCGCCTTTTAACCAATTTATTGCTTCTCCAACTTTTGTGATGATAACAGGTTTCCCTGCAGCTAAATATTCACCCAATTTGGTGGAAAAACAGTATGCGTTTTGTTGGTTGGGATATTTATTGATTATAACAAGAGATGCTTTTGACAAATAATCCTTCAAATCTTCATTATTGAGATAGCCCGTAAATAACACTTTATCTTTTATTTCGTATTTGTTGATGATCTCATTTATTTGTTCCTTGTGTGGTGACTTATCCAAATTCCTTGTCAATATGAATTGAATCGGCATTTTTAATTTATATACAGCCTTACCAAATGCTTCCAACATTCCTAAAATACCATCTTTTTGTTCGTATAATGTGCCAGAATGAAAAATATATGGAAATGGATGGCTTTGAGAGTTGTCTGGTAATTTGTATTTCTCAAAATCCACTAAAATTGGTATTTTAATTAGTTTGCAATTTTTGTTTGTATATTTTTTTGCAAGAGATAGCAAAGAATCTGAAATGGCAATGATACCATCACATTTCGGAAAAATTTTATTAAAAACAATTTTCCTTTTTTTTGTGGTTTTTTCCGTTTCTATGCCAGTTCCATAAGGGAGTTCACAAAGATCCCTTATAAACTTTGCTCTTTTTAGATGTGTTGTTCTTATAACAATATTGATGAGTTCTACATCTCGATCTGCATAACTGATTACAATATCATTCTTTTTTAGATTTTTCCATAAATAAAAAAGTAAACCAACTTTGTCATGAAAATCAAAATATTTTCTTATAAGAGCAAATCTATTTCTAATAGGTGTTTTTCCTATATATGTATATTCAATGCCCTCAAAATTACCACTACTTTGAGAATTTTTTGGTTGTTTATCATATATTTCAGTCCGAGTGAAAATAATTACTTTGCATTGTATTCCTTGTGAAATGATTGCTTGAGCATAGCATGTAACTCTATTGGTTCCTGCCATTCCATTGGGAAAAGGTTGCTTTGTAATGATATATACTGTCATTATTAATAATGGTTGAGTGTTGGCTACTTAGTGTAGGTTTCTTACACTCCCTACACCTTCCTTACACACTGTAATGTGTTTTCTTCAGTGAGTTACACATTTGTGTAGGCACTTTTCTAAAAAATAATACAATAATCTTCTATGTTTTTCGTCTCTGTGGAAAACCTTACTCCTACTTTTACTACATTCCTACCATTCGTCTCGTATGGAATGGTGTAACCACGGCTGTTAATTTGGTCAAGAGCCTGTTGTGCTGTTCCATTGATTTTCAGCTCAAAACGTAGGTAATATTAAGCATGTATGAAGTAATTATATTTGCATTAAGAAAAATGGGTATATAACCTATGGTATTGTTTGGCACATATTTCCATCGTAAATTGTTGGTGAAATAATTTTGTCAAATCACTTCTCTCAATCTGTTGATGGTGGTGGGCAAAATCTTCTAAAGCTTCCAAATATGCCTCTTTAGTGAAATCCTTAGAGAGAAAACCATTTTTCCCATTTTCTATGAAATCAATTGCTCCACACACTGGTGTGGAGATGGGTATACATCTACATGAGAATGATTCGATTAATGTAATCGGCATTCCTTCAAATATGGAAGATAGACAAAAACCGTCACTGTTGAGCAAATAGTCTTGTACATCATGTTGCTCTCCCAAAAAATGTATGTTTTCGCAAGCGTGAGCTTGATATATCTTTCCTTTAGGGGAATCAAAACCATTACCTATGATGAGCAGAATGGCATCATGCCCTTTTTTTACGAAATTATTGAATGCAGTAATAAGCAATTTCTGATGTTTTGCTTTCGTGAAGCGACCGATATGTGTGAATATTAATGTGTTCGCAGTTTTCTTGTAACTATTAATCTCTTGTTTTCTTTGCTCAAATAGTTTACTCGGAAAAGACTCTTTTCGTCCATTGACGATGAGGGCAGCACAATCCCGTTTGAATTGTTTCTTAAATGCTACTTCATTTGATGGAGTAATGGTGCAAACCTTAACAATTCCTTTTCTGTAACAAAACGATTTAATCCATCTGTCTCTTTTGGTTGATCCAACAATAGCCTTGATGTCGCTGTGTATTGTTTCTATGTAAATGGGTTTACGATAGAGTAGGATGGTAAGCAACATCAAATTGAGTGTTCCTGCCAAATGATAATGTACGATGTTGGGCTGTTCTTTCTTGATGGTTCGATATATGGTGAATAAGTCTTTCAGTCTTACCTTCTCAATCCCTAAGTTTTTATATGTCACTTTCTCTGACAATTCGTGCTTATAGAAATCATTGTTGTTGGATTCTTTCTTGAATGTCAATAAAGTTATTTGGCAATCGTCATACTTGGCTAACTCATTTGTTAAGTCGATTACAAATCTTTCTGCACCTCCAGAAGAAAGGGTGGGTATGACGTGGAGTATTTTCATTAAGATTCAAAAAAACTGATTAAGCGTTTTGCTTGTACGTCACAATTAAAGACCTCCATTGCCAATTTTCTCCCTGCATTTCCAATTCTTGTTGCCTCTTCTGGATTATTGAGAATATGTAAAATCTTATTTGCCATACTATCTGTGTCGTTAGGTTCTACCAAGTAGGCATTCTCTCCATCTTTCAAGTAATTGGTAGCTTCTCCAACATTTGTCATTATTATTGGCCGTGCAAAGGCTAAATATTCTCCTAACTTGGTTGAGAAGCAATATTTGTTCTGCAATGTCTTGTATTTGTTGATAATGCAGAGTGTACAATGTCGTTGATAGTGCCTCAATTCTGATTCTTCCAAATACCCCAAAAACTTTATGCGATCTTCTATATGATATTGTACCAATAATTTTTTGATATATTCTTTTTGAGGCGACTTTTCCAAATAGCCAGTAAATAAGTATTGTATGGGAATATCTGTTTGTTGGCAGACTTTGCCAAATGCCTCTATGAGCCCTAATATTCCGTCTTTACTCTGATTCAATGTGCCAGTGTGCAGGATATATGGTTTGTCAATAGGACTATTATCCTCAGAGATAGGATCTGTCAATTCTTCTACAATGATAGGTACCTTGATCACCTTTGCTTTAGGTGCGTATTGTTGTGCTAATAGCTGAAGGTTATCTGAAATGACAATAAACTGATCATATCGTGGAAACACATGTTTTAATAAAATGTTGCGCTTTGCAATTATTTTCTTGGTTTGTTTCCCGAACACGTATGGCAGCTCATTCAATTCCATTGCTACCTTTGCGCCTTTTAAATGTATAGCTAAAATACACATCAACTGCCAAAACCATCCTCCTTCGTATATGATTACTTGATCATCTTTTCTGAGAATTTTTATCAAGTAGAGTAGGGTGTGCCAATATCCATATTGGTCATTGATTTGTCGCTTGATGATGTTGTCCCCACGAAGGGAAGAACCTGACATATATTTGTAATGAACACCGTTCTCGTCAAATCCTTCATTAAGTGTATTTTTCTGAATGCTACCGTGTGGCTCCAAAGATATAGGAAGTAAAATGTGTGTTTCTATTCCTTGTCCAGAGAATCCTTTTGCATAGGCATGTACTCTGGTAGTACTTGCCATTCCTTTAGGATATGTGTTTTTAAGGATGAAAAAAATTCTCATTCTTTTATTTGACTATCTATTTCTTCAGAAGCCTTGTCTTCAATAATTTCTTCTCCCTCTTCTGTTGCAGAAACTAACATACTATCCTCTTTTCGGAATAAGCCATAAAACCAAAAAGCCATGAATATGGGGGATGTGAAAAATGAATATGAAGTTAATGATATAAGCATTATAACAAATAGGGCACTTTTGCGTACATTCAATTCGCGTCCCAATGCTCTAGATGATTGTAATAATATTAAATATAAGATTAAACCTAATGGGATTCCGTATTGTCCGAATATTTTTAATAATCCGCCTGTTAAAAGATAGTTTCCAGATATTCTTTGAGAGAAATAACTTTTACCCACATTTTTTCCATATCCAAGGATTGGGTCATGTTCAATATTAATGATTTCAAAATACATGGATGGAAAACGAGCTAATGAGCCTGTATATTCATTAGATTCCTTAACTTTATTCACGTAATCCATCGACTTGTTAATTCTTATCAGGTCATCATCAATATCTAATTGTTCTTCAATTTTTTCTTGCATAAAATTGAGTTGTAAAAACTGGTAGCTTATTGGTACGACAAATATACAAAATGCAAGTATATATTTTAGGTCAAATTTCTTTAACGCAAAGAAACTGTATAGAACAATAGTTCCCACATAGCCTGTTGTAGATTGGGTGGAAATCATCGCTAATAACAAAATTACACCACTTATATTACCTTTAAACTTAATGCCGCATCTTGTCAAATTGCAATATAGTGCCAACAATACCATTATAGCAAATCTTCCAGGTTCCCATGAGCATCCTGCATTCCTTAATATCCCATTATTAACGATATCTTGTTCTCTGATAGTTGAATCCAACCACTTAAATACGTATAATACATTTCTTCCTGTTGCAGTTTCGGGAAAATTTCTGAAAAATGAGGCACTTCCAGGATACAAAACGGCTATTCCCCATAAGATTAAAGAAATAAGGCATAGCCTTACCATGATATGTTCATAAAGTGTACATATTTTTCTCCCAAAAACCTGAATGTGTATGTATGCAATAATAATGCTGTAGAACAAAAAGAAATAGTATGAATATTGATCGCTGCCATAAGTTCGTTTATGAGCAAACAACAAAACGGTCCAAATCGCAAATGTTAATGTTATTTTTATGAGCCTTTTGTCGTTAAATCTTACTTTGTTCCTGTCTAATAATACTATGGTTAATATAATGGGGAGAAAAAATGGAAAGTAAGGAGGTGATAATGTTCCTATCATTCGAGAGGTATTGCTATCTATTTGTGCCATATACAAAACCATGACAAAAAAATAGAAATACTCAAATGTTCTTATTTTGTCTTGCTTGAAGAGGGATACCATTTTAAAGTCGTTTATTGTTCTTTTGAACTATGTAAAGAATTATAATAAATCCAAATTGATTTGTAAAATTTGTGTTAATTGTAAATTATTGAAGGGTTGGTTCTATATAGTGGATTTTTTGCTTCACGATGTTAATGGCTTCTATAGCTTTTTCGTCTAAGTCTTTTGATTTACCATATACTTTTTTCCCCTCAAAATAAGTGTCAAATAAATTCTGGAGATATTCGAGAGAGAAACGCTCTTTTTCAGGATATAATGCTTTCTCATGTTCAATGATTTGAGGGATGGAAAACTTAACAGATAAAATTTTAGCAGGATTTCCAGCAACAACGGCGTATGGAGGAATGTCTTTTGTTACAACAGAACCAGCACCAACAACACTACCTCTACCCAGGTTCACTCCTGCTAAGATAATTACACCTGTACCAATCCAACAATCTTCATTCACAATAATGTCTCCAGATTTATCGTTGATATGAGATTGTCCTAATAAAAATTGGGGTATTGATACTGTACTCACATGATTATTGGTTACAAATGTAGAATGAGCTGCTATTGAAGTATATTTTTTTATAATTACATTTTCGTGCTTAGAATTAATTATGCAGGAAAACTGCAGAAGTTTTACATTTTCATATAAAAAGAGTCCTTTAGGATTGTAAATTGTCATGGGATATCCAAATATTGCATTCTCTGCACAAAAACCCAATTGTGAACGCAAAGGTGTGCAAGCGATGGCCCATTTAATGGCTTTCCTTAATCTTTTTAATTTGTTAATAAAATTCATTGGTGTTATCTTATTTTATCCAAATGCCATGGGCTGACTTTCGTAATATTTTTTTTATTTGTATTGTGAAGAAAGAACAATAAATTAAATTGATGATACACATGGAAATAATCACACCATAAATACCAATAAACTTCCCTAAGAATAAAGCTAACGGAATATGAAATATTATCCCGATAAGTGTGACGTATGTTTGTAGCTTTACTGCCCCAATACCATTGATAAGGATAACTTGTAATGAATCCCAACAATGAATTAAGGTGTAAAGGGCTATAAAAACAGTCATTATAAATGGTATGGAAACTTTGTCACCAACCCATAATTTGAAAATAAATGGAGAAAGCAAAACTACAACAATAATGACCATACAAATGAGAAAGAATAATTGCACCATCCGATGATATGTCTTATTCATCCAGAAATAGTCTTTTTTCGAATATGCGTCAGTAAAAGCAGGCCAAAGTGGTCCCAGGATGATAGTAAAAACTAAAATTACAACATTCAAGACTTTATATGCGATATTATATTGAGTAACGGCTTCTGGACCATCCAAATTTGAAATTAGGATATTGGTACTTTGGTATAAGACAATCATTTGGATGTGTATGATGAAAAATTTTACACCAAGAAACCATAAATCTTTAATGTAATGGGTGTTGATAGACTGAATGCTTGGTTGTGTCTTTTTGAATCTTCCATGAAAAAGTACTATTGTGAATATGCTTACTACAATGATTGGCATTAACGAATAGGCAAAGGTAAGGTTTGAAAGTGATGGTGGAATAAACTTGGTCATTAAATATATGACAATCAGTGCACATACTTGTCCAACGACATTGAATAAAGATGACAAAGCTACTTTTTGATATGCAGCAACAACAGAAACAAACACGTTGACAATCATTTGTAAAGCAAGAAAAACTGATAGCAATTGGATTGTAAGCAAAACGTCCGCTTCATATTTTGAGCTAATATTGAAAAAAGAGCACCAATTGATATGAGGGCTAATCAGAATTAAAAATACAGCTAGTGGAATGAAGATGATTGCCATCATAAAATAAGTTGTTGAAACCAAGCTTTTTCCTCTTTCGTAATCTTCGTGTGCCAAAGCTTCAGCCAATCTGTTCTTTAATCCTAAAGTAAATCCAACGTCCATGAAACTTAGCCAATGTAAAACAGAAGATAATGTTAGCCAAATTCCATACACTTCACTGGATACATAACCAAGCGTAAGGGGAACCATTATCAGTGACACGATAATGCTAATCCCCTTAATTAAGAAAGACCAAAGAACATTTTTTTTAACAGTTTGTGTTCTTTTATCTCCTGAGTTAAGTTTGAAAATAGAAGGTATTTGCACTTTTTTCTATATCAATCGAATAAAATATTGTTAATAAGTTCAAAGAGTTTTATGCAATCCACACAAAAACACCTCCCCTTGTGTCTTGTGGACACAAGAAAAAAGGCTAAAGTTTCTATTGGATTGCCGCTGTTGAGAATTATTCTCGCAGCCCAATGGATACAATTGCTAAAATAATGGCTACAAAGGTACTAATAATTATTGGTCTAACAAAATTTACAAAGTAAATATTGATTAGTCGGAGTATGGTACAACTGGTACGACAGAGCGGAAAGGGGATATAATGAAAAAAGCCGTAGGCTTATCCCACGACTCCATTCTTTGACGTATTCATCTAAACTCTACCATCCTTCACTGATGGGTCCTGAAGGTTCAATGCTTGATCCTGCAAGGATAGTTTGGAGTTCCAATTCCATCTCCTTGATGGATGGCTTTACGTACTTTTTCATGTCTCTTTAATTAAAGTTTTTAATCAATATTTTTTTGATTTCGCATTGCGGGCGCAAAATTACAAAGAATAATTGACTTAACGATGAAAATGTGTGAATAATTTTTGATTATTAACAAAATAAAGAAGTCGCAAGAATGAACTTGCGACTTCGTACTTCTTTGAATCAAAGAAAAATGATTCTACCAGTCTTCACCGATTGGTCCTTGTGGATCAACATCGGAACCTTCGAGAAGAGGTTGGAATTCAACTTCTACTTCTTTGATTTCGGGTCTTTCGTACTTTTTCATAATCCTTTAATTAAAGTGTTAATAATTTATTGATTGCAATGCATGCCTTATTTAAGATCCCTTATGTGAGATTATTCCCAAACATTGAATTGCTTGGCAGGAACGCCACCAGTAGTCTCCTCACCTTCAATGGGCTCATTGTTGATTACTTCGCCTTGATACTCTGATCCTGCCAAAATCTCGTCGGTCTCAATTTCTGATTCCTTCACAAAGGGTTTTACGTATTTTTTCATGTTGTGTATATGTTTAATTGTTACTTTCTTGTTGATTAGCAATTTGTTATAATAACAGGTTAAACCTGTCTTTGGAATAATTTTTGTGGAAAATGGTACACTGACCACTCTCATGGTTATACAATTTTATTGTAATAACTGTGCAAAAGTAATCAATTTATTTGTTACTGCCAAATAAAATCAAATAAAAAAATAAGAAAACGTAAAAAAATGTTGAGATGGAAGAGGATGATTTAGAGAAGGAGGGGTGAGAGGTGAGGGGTGAGGAGTGAGAGAAATGATTTGGAGATTGATAGCCAAGCGAGAGAATCTAATTATCACTAAACACTAAACACTCAACACTAAACATTTTTTATCCATTTTCATGACAAAAACTTGTTTGGATTTTCTTGCAATCTAGAAATGGAAGTGTGGAAAATTGGGTTGTAATGGTCAAAAATATGTGTTTTTCCATGTAAAATTTATGATTATGAGCGTAATTATGTATGTTATGACTGTAACTATATATGTTACGGGCATAACTATATATGTTACGAGTGCTAATTATATATGTTATGAATGTCTGAAAAGTGTCTTTTTTGATGAAAAAATGCAGTTTTTGACTTGACTTTCTGTTCTTCGTTTTTGTAAGTTGCTTATTATTAGTGATATACGTTGTTGGCGAAAAATGGGCATTTTTCCTACCAAGTTTCAACTCGTTTGAAAATATGCCCGTATTTTGGCACCTAAATTCAGAATTTTCAAGACATTTTTCGTGGGAAAAGAAAAAGAACATCCAATGAAGAATGATTGGATGTTCTTTTAATATAGATATATGTAAATCCTTATTCTGCTTCTTTCTCTTCTGCCTCGTGCTGAGCGATAAGAGCTTGCTGGATGTCGTTGGGTACAAGCTCGTAGCTGGAGAAGGAGGTGGTGAATGAAGCACGTCCACCTGTGAGAGAACTCAAGGCGATAGAGTAGCTGGAGAGTTCCTTGAGAGGAATCTTGGCAGTCAGCTTCTGATAACCAGCCTCACTGTCCATACCCATGATGATAGCACGACGACCCTGTAAGTCGCTCATTACATCACCCATGTAGTCGGCTGGTACCAATACTTCCAAGTCGTAGATAGGCTCAAGAATCTTTGGACCAGCTTCCTTGAATGCTGCTGAGAATGCCTGACGGGCTGCCAACATAAATGAAAGCTCGTTAGAATCTACTGGGTGCATCTTTCCATCGTAAACGATAACGCGCACGTCGCGAGCGTAAGAACCAGTAAGAGGACCTTGCTCCATGCGTTCCATCACACCTTTCAAGATGGCAGGCATGAAACGAGCATCAATAGCACCACCTACAACAGAGTTGATGAATACAAGTTTGCCACCCCATTCGAGGTCGATTTCTTCCTTGCCCTTGATGTTCATCTTAAACTCCTGACCGTTGAACTTATAGGTTACTGGGTCTGGCATTCCCTCTGTGTATGGCTCTACAATCAAGTGAACCTCACCAAACTGTCCAGCACCACCAGACTGTTTCTTGTGACGATAGTCTGCACGTGCTGTCTTGGTAATGGTTTCGCGATAAGGAATCTTTGGCTCCTCATACTTCACCTGCAACTTCTCGTTGTTTTCCAAACGCCATTTCAAGGTACGGAGGTGGAACTCGCCTTGACCGTGAACGATGGTTTGTTTCAATTCCTTGGATTGCTCTACTACCCATGTGGGGTCTTCCTGGCGCATCTTCTGCAGGGCAGCCATCATCTTCTCCATATCAGAAGCGTTGACTGACTTGATGGCGCGAGAATATTTAGAGTTAGGATATTTGATGTAGTTGAAGCTCCAGTCGCAATCTTTGCCGTTCAAGGTGTTACCCGTCTTCACGTCCTTCAACTTAACGGTACAGCCGATGTCGCCAGCCTTCATCTCATCTACTGCGATACGGTTGGCACCAGCACAAGCATATATTTGTCCCATGCGCTCCTTAGAACCACGGTCAGCATTGGTCAGGTCGTCTCCTGGCTTAACGGTTCCGCTCATCACCTTGAAGTAAGAAACCTCACCGATATGTGGCTCCATACCAGTCTTGAAGAAGAAGATAGACTCAGGACCATTAGAGTCTGGCTTGATGTTGTCGCCATTGGTGTTGGCAACGGTAGGCATATCGTCAACGAAAGGAACCACGTTACCCAAGAACTCCATCAAACGGCGAACACCCATGTCCTTGCCTGCGCATACGCAGAAGACGGGGAAGATGGAACGAGTAACAAGACCCTTGCGGATACCCTCGCGCATCTCGTCTTCGGTAAGCGTTTCTTCCTCGAAGAATTTCTCCATCAAAGAATCGTCATTACCTGCGGCAGCTTCTACCAATGCGGCGTGAAGTTCTTGCGCCTTATCCATCTCTTCTGCGGGGATGTCTTCGATGATAGGAGCACCACCTTCAGGCTTCCAACTGTATTTCTTCATCAGGAGCACGTCGATAACGGCATTGAAACCTGGACCTGTAACGATAGGATATTGTACGATAACACACTTAGGACCGTAGATTTCTTTCATGTTAGACATTACCACGTCGAAGTCGCAATTCTCACGGTCGAGTTGGTTAACGAGGAAGATCACAGGCTTTTGAAGCTTTTCGGTGTTGCGGAAAGCATTCATCGTACCTACTTCTGGACCATACAAACCATTGACGAGAATGACAGCTTGGTCGGTAACGTTGAGGGCTGTGATAGCACCACCAACAAAGTCGTCAGAACCCGGACAATCAATGATGTTCAGCTTTTTGTTGTTCCATTCTACATGGAATACGGTTGGAAACACGGAATAACCATATTCCTGCTCAACTGGGAAATAATCACTCACCGTGTTTTTTGCTTCAACGGAACCACGGCGTTTGATAATACCACTCTCAAAAAGCATAGACTCGGCAAGAGTGGTCTTGCCGGAACCCGCACTGCCAATCAGGGCAATGTTCTTAATTTCATTGGTTTGATAAATACGCATATCAATAGATTTATGTTATTAGTAAAAAGTCAACTTTTAAAGCGACATATTTGCATATCGCCGTTAAAAGTACACATTTTTTGACGAATGGCAAAAGAAATCTTAAAAAAATGTTTCCCTTTTATAACTTATTAGTATTTTTGCATCAAAACAGATGTAAAATGTCGCTATTAGATGGCTGGTCTATATATTCATATCCCATTTTGTAAGAGTAGGTGTATCTACTGCGGTTTTTTCTCCACCACATCGTTGGAGAAACGAGATTCGTATGTGGATGTGCTTTGTCGTGAGATGGAGATGAGATGTGGAAACGTGCTGTTTCAACAGTTGTCAACTATTTATTTAGGGGGTGGTACTCCCTCGCAACTGACAATTAATCAATTGAAAAGAATATTTGATTGTATCTACAGACTATTTTGTGTGGATGATGATGCGGAAGTGACGATAGAATGCAATCCTGACGACGTGACACCTGCTTTTGCCACGGCTTTAAGGGATTTACCCGTGAATAGAGTGAGTATGGGCGTTCAGACTTTCGATGATGGAAGGTTACGCTTTTTGAGAAGAAGACACACTGCCTTGCAGGTGACTCAAGCCATAGAGAGATTAAGACAAGCGGGGATAGCGAATGTCAGTATCGACCTGATGTTTGGCTTCCCTGGTGAGACGCTGGAAGAATGGATGAGTGATGTTGACAAGGCGGTGGCTCTTGATGTGGAACATATCTCTGCCTATAGCTTGATGTACGAAGAAGGTACACCTTTATATAATATAAGGAGAAAACAGATAGAGAATGGTCTGGTAAAACAGGACGAAGAGGACGAACTGAGTGTGAGGATGTATGAGACTTTAATGGAAAGATTGGAAAAAGCCGACTTTGAACATTATGAAATCAGCAACTTCGCACGGAAACATGAGTGTGGTAGTTATCGTTCACGCCATAATAGCAGTTATTGGCAGGGCGTGCCTTATCTAGGGATTGGGGCAGCAGCCCATTCGTATGACATCGACTCAAGACAATGGAACGTAGCTGATATTCAACATTATATACTGGCTATTTGTCGGGGAGAATTACCCGCTGAACGAGAACTGCTAACCGATGATATGAGATATAACGATATGGTGACCACGGCATTGCGTACGCGAGAGGGTATAGCCTTGAATCATCTTCAAGAGAATTATCAAGACTATCTTTTGAAACAGGCAAAGAATCATCTGAAATATGGTTTGCTAACCTTCAAAGATGATTCTATAGCCTTGACGAAGAAAGGATTGTTTGTGAGCGACTCAGTGATGAGCGACTTGATGTTTGTCTGAGTTTTCTAATTTTGATGTTCTATTCCAACTTACCCGTTTTCTCATAACATTCGTGGCAGCGGCTTTTCACTTCTTGTTCCACTTCATCAAGGGAACGATTGCCTGAGAGAGATGACTTGACCCAAACACATAGTACGAATACGATGATAGCAGCAATGGCTCCAATGAGCCAATTGAGTAATTCTTTTTCTAATGGAGCCCAATCCAATATGACAATGGCAATCACAGCAGGCAGGGCAAAGAGCAGCCAGTCGGCTCCACTGTTCATCTTATAGCTTTCGATGATCTTTCGATATTCGGGGTCAGTTTCTAAAATACGTTTCTTGTTTTCACGCCAAAGTGTTTCAAAATCTTTTTCCATATTGTTAAATTATTCTGCAAAAGTAGAAAATATTATGTAGAAATTGATAAAATCCCAAAAATAATTCGGTGAACAACTTTTTTTTCTTAATTTTGAGGGCTTAAATAGGCTGCTTTGATATGATATATAAAAAACTTAGTTGGTTATTGTTGTTACTTGTGATGATTTCCTGTAAGAAGGAAGTTAAGCCGGAAGATGCTGTTCAGATGATTGTTGGCACATATACGGATGGAAGTAGCGAAGGCATCTATTCGTATAAGTTCGACCAAGAGTCGGGAGAATCGAATTCCTTGTCTTCTTTAGAGATTGCGAACCCTTCTTACTTGACATTTAATCAACAAGGAAACGTGATTTATGCGGTTAGTGAACTGAATGATGAGAATGCTTGTGTTTATGCAATTTCGTATGACAAGCAAACGGGTGAAATGAAGGTCATCAACTCTATGAATACGCATGGCACTGATCCTTGCTATGTGGAAACAAACGGAGATAAAGTGTTGACAGCCAACTATTCTGGTGGCTCAATGAGTGAGTTCTTATTGAAAAAGAATGCTTTGGATAGTGTTTTCACATTAGCCACGGGAAGTTGGGGAGGACCTGATACCATTCGGCAGAGTGAACCTCACATTCATTGTGCCCGTTTCACCTCAGACGGGAAGTATATCTTTATGACCGATTTCAGTGGTGACCAACTTCTGCGTCTCGATAACCAGAGAACAGACTCTGTTAGGGTGTTCAAGCCTTTCAACGTAAGTCTTGGTACAGGTCCGCGGCATTTTGTCTTCAGCAAAGACAATCAATATATGTACTTGATGGGAGAATTGTCAAGTAAGGTGACCGTACTTAAATACCATGAGGGAGAACTGGAGATTATTCAGGAAATATCTACAGATACCATCAATGCGAGGGGTGGGGCAGACATTCATCTCTCGCCAGACGGAAAATTCCTTTATGCGAGCAACAGGCTGAAACATGATGGCATTGCAATTTTTTCTGTTGACAAGAAAACGGGAAAGATAAAAAAGATAGGTTACCAGGAAACGGGTGTTCATCCACGACAGTTTAATATCACGCCCAATGGTAAATTCTTACTTTGTGCATGTAGGGACGATAATGTTATTCAAGTATATGAAAGAGATTTGAAAACGGGATTGCTCAAGAAAACCCGAAAACGCATACGTGTTGATAAGCCCGTTTGTGTGCAATTTTATAAATAAGATTTCAGAAATACAGTTTTTGCAGGTTTTTCTTTTGATAGGTTTTGTTACATGGTAATCCAAGTTTTTCAAATAATTTCTTGCATATCTCGAAAATTTTCATGAACTTTGCAAGTTAGTTTAGTATATGACAACAGTTTTCAACTAATGCAAGTACAAATGTCTAATGACATTCAACCGAAAATGTAATAATGCCTATCAATAATAGAACTTCCATATCTGTCAAAATATTCATGACTTTGTGCCTCGTGTTCGGCTTATTTCTTTGTGAGGCACTTAAATCTATTGGATATTCTTATGTTGATGAATTGATTGCGCTTTCGTTGGCAAGTTATTTGTTCTTGTCGATGTTAAGACAGCAATATTTTGATGCAAATTTCTTAAAGGCATTTTATGTCTTTGCTGGTATCTTTTTCTTTTATTATGTTTATTCTTGGTTGTTATCCATCAATCCCGATGCAATAAATATGAGTTTTGTCGTTCATGTAAAGCCTTTCCTGACTTTTTTTTCTGTTTATATGATAGGTTTTACGTTTGATGATAGTTTCAAGAAATATTTGTCTAAATTGATTCTATTATTGTCAATTGGTTGTTTGGCTATAGCTCTTACTGACAGAATGCTTCTTTTTTATCGGCACCCTGCGTATTTTGCCATGACAGTTTCTGGTCTTGCTCTTTTTTATTATTATACTTCTCGAGACTCATTGACAAATTCTATTATTTCTATTGGTATTATGGCAATAGCCTTGTTGTCATTTAGAATGAAAGCTGTCGGTTTCTTTATTTTATTTGTGATAGTTGTCATCTTCTATACAGAAAAGGTTAAGTTTAGGTTTAGTTTAAAAAATATCCTTTTACTATTGTCTGCGTTGTTGGTCATATTCTATTATGCTAAAGATAAAATTTATTTTTATTTTATAAATCCATATAACGAAGAGAATTTGGAAAGTGCTGGTAGGGCATCTATGTATATCACCTCTCTTAACGTGTTGAATGATTATTTGCCATTGGGTCCTGGGTTTGGTACGTATGCTGATATAGGTGCTGCCACCTATTACTCACCACTATATTATAAATATCAGTTGGACACGGTGTTTGGCTTGTCTCCTATTCAAGGCATGTACCTATGTGATACATTCTTTCCTGATTTAGCTCAGTTTGGTGTAGTCGGTATTGCTCTTTTCTTTTACTTCTGGTATTGGATTTTTGTGTTACTGAAAAGAAATTATCGAAAGAATGGAAATCTTAAGCTGTTTAAAACAGGATTGCTAATTATTGGCTTTTTAATGATAGAATCAATAGCGGCAACTACCTTTGTGCAATCACAGGGCTTGATGGTCATGTTCTTGTTGGCTCTTGTCTTGTATGAAGGGAAATCAAAAAATAAAGAGTATGAGTCGTTCCGTCTTTATTGATATTTCCAAAGCAATTTGCATCGTTCTTGTTGTTATTGGACATTTCCATCCTCCTTACTCGCCAGAATGGTATGTGATGTTGATTAAGGTTATTTATACTTTTCACATGCCATTGTTCATGTTTGCAAGTGGATATCTTTACTCTTTAACATATAGGGAACAGAAATATGGTCAGTTTCTGTTGAAGAAAGTGCGCCGTCTTGTAATTCCCTATTTCATTTGTTCTTTGATTATTATAACAACTAAATTGCTGAGTCAAGATTTTGTATATGTTCAGCATCCAAGATCTTATTTTGCTTTCTTGGAAATGTTTTACATACCAAAGGCTGGTTATTTCTTATGGTTTGTATGGGCATTGTGGTGGATTTTCATGTTGATTCCTTTTTTTAAAACAAAGTTGCAGAGGTTGTTTCTTTTGGGGATTGCAATGATAGTCCATTTTTATCCCTTTCATGTGACATCAAATTTTTGCTTGATAGAAACTCAAAAGATGCTAATCTTCTTTATGGTTGGAGTTATTGTATATGACAACAAACGTTATTTTAGTATTTGTAAGAAAGTACCTTTGTCTGTTTACTTAATGGTCTTTTGTGTATTAGAATGGCTTTATTTTAGGTTCTGTATTGGGAATCCGTGGTTAGCATTCATTCTTGCATTTATTGGTATCGCATTCATAGTGTCTATGTCATTAGAATTGCAAAAAGTTAAAAATACAGTGATAAATAAGGCCTTTTATCTACTTTCATCTTCGTCTTATTTTATCTATCTTTTTCATACTTCGTTTGAAGGATTAGCAAAAGCGATATTAGTAAAGATGTCTCTATTCAATCAGGAGACCATGAGCAATTCTGTTTCCTTTTGTTTGATAACGATGTTTGGAATAGGTCTTGGGGTGCTCCTCCCTATGTTCTTTTATCATTATATCATAAAGAAATATAAATTTACACAGTTGCTTTTCGGGTTAAAATAACCTTGTTACTTCTATCGATTCCTTGCTATCACATAAATAATCACGGGAGCGCCTATTAATGGGGTTATCGCATTTAGGGGAATAATGCCATTACTGCCAGGAAGGTAACAAATAACATTACATAGGAGAGCAATGGCAGAACCTGTAAGGATGGTGATAGGGAGAAGCTGTATGTGATTGTCTGTTTGCAGCATAAGACGGGCAATATGTGGTACTGCCAAACCGATGAAGGATATAGGGCCGCAAAATGCTGTGGTGATAGCAGTTAATATCCCAGTAACCAATAGCAACAAATTGCGCACTCGGATGGTGTTGATTCCTAAATTCTCCGCATATCTCTCGCCTAACAGTAAGGCATTTAATGGTTTAATCAAAAGACATGAGCCAATGAGTCCTAAAATGGTGATGGTCGCAAAAAAAGGAAGTTGTGACAGGGAAACACCCCCAAAAGAACCCATTCCCCAAACCATATATGAACGAACACCTTCTTCGGTAGCAAAGAAATTAAGAAGGGATATGGCAGAAGAAGACAGATAACCTATCATGATGCCAATAATGAGAAGCATGACATTACTTCTTACGATGGAAGAAAATAGAAAAATAATTCCAGTTACGACCATCGCACCGAAAAAAGCAGCAAGAAAGATGGCCATAAACCCTGTGGCAGAAAATGACAATGTGCTGACTGAACCACCAAAGAGCAACATGACTAATGCAACTCCCAATCCTGCACCTCCTGAAATGCCAAAGATGGAAGGTCCTGCCAATGGATTCTTAAATGCTGTTTGTAACATCAATCCACTGGCAGATAAAGCTCCGCCACAAAAAAACGCTGTAATGGCTTGTGGCAATCGAGATTCCAAAATGATGAAACGCCATGATTCCTTGCCTTCATAGTGGGAAAAGAGAATGTCTATAATATCCCTGATGGGGATTTTGATGGATCCTATCATCAAATTAGCCATCAACAGAATGATGACAGCCAATATCAATATGATATAACAGTGTGTACTTTTTGCGTTCATCATTGCAAAGACTTGAAGTATTTGAGTTCTCCCAAGTCTAAATCAGGATGTAAGAGAATGATATAATCTCTCAACAACCAGTCGGGACGAAATGACACTTGTTCGAAATATGGAACTTGCATGGAATTAACCACATAGATTTGTTTGTCTTGAAAGGCTTTCATGGATGAATATCCGTGATATTCGGACAAAAGACGTGGATAGGTAAGGGGGGGATTATTGCTATCATTAAAAATCCATACGTCTGCATGACCAGCCTTGTCTAATACTGTCTCGAACGGCAATGCCAAACTTCCACTATGTTGATCTTCACTCCAAGCATATATGCCTTTAGCATCAGCAATAAGTTTTCCTACAGAGCTTCTTCCTCCTGCAACATACCAGGTGTTACCAGTCATCCTTTCGGTGATGATAGACCGTTGAATGGTTGAATTTTTTGCTTTTTGCTTGAGTTGCATGTAGTTTCTTTCAACCACATCGAAGAGAGAGTCAGCTTGTTGTTCGCAACCAAAAAGTAAGCCATAAAACTTCATCCATTCGGCGCGCCCTAATGCAGAAGTTTCCATGTAGTCTGCACATTCAATGATGGGAATGTCTATTTTCTCCAATTTCCCATATCCACCACTATTCTCGAAAGGAGAGAGCAAAATGCCATCAGCCTTTAAATCAATAATCTTCTCAATATCCGGCGACATTGAGTTTCCGCAATCGACGATGGTCTTTTGTTTAACGAAATGATGAATAACGGGTAGGTTCATGTATTTTAAATCACAAACTCCTTTGATTTGCCCCGTTTTATTTAACATCCCGATTAAAGAGGCATGTGCGGTATTGAAGACAACACTCCGTTGGAGAGGTATCTTTATCGTTGTTCCGTTGATTTGGGGAGAATCGAAATGATCGGATTCCGTTAATATATATGTGTGAAGATATGTTCCAGTACGCCACGGATTTTTCAGTCTTACTACAATACAAGAGGGATATTTCACCATTTCTATATTCTCTGCATATTGGAAATGAATGGTGTCACCATCTTTTAATGTATGACCAGTTTTGTTGCCATTGCATGAGGCAAACAAAAGTAAAATGGCGATTAATTGTATAATTTTATTCATATTGTCATGCAAAAGTACTGAAAAATCATTATCTTTGCAAATGAATAGCCAAGATTAGGTCTCATTTTCACATTGATTTAATTTTTATTGGGAATAAAATGCAAAATCGTTTTTCTCGTACGCAAATGCTTTTTGGTAAAGAAGCGATAGAGACATTGAAGAAATCGCATGTTGCCGTGTTTGGTGTCGGAGGTGTTGGCGGATATGCTGTTGAGGTCCTTGCAAGAAGTGGAGTAGGGCAACTAACCCTTATTGATAATGACCGAGTGAGTTGGAGTAACATCAATCGACAAATATACGCTCTGACATCAACCGTGGGACAATATAAGGTAGATGTGGCAAAATCACGTATCTTGGATATAAACCCAGCATGTGTAGTTCATGGTTTACCTATGTTTTATTTGCCAGAGAATGCGGATGCAATCAATCTGAGAATGTTTGATTATGTGATAGACTGTATTGATACGGTGAAAGCGAAGTTGGAATTGATAAGGCGCTGTCATCGTATGAATGTCCCACTTATTTCTTCCATGGGTGCTGCCAATAAAATTGATGCGACTGCTTTTCGAGTGGCAGACTTATCTGAGACAAATATGGATCCTTTGGCAAGAATATTACGAAAAACCTTGAGAAAAGAAGGTATAGAACATCTAAAGGTGGTGTATAGTGAGGAACAACCTATAACTCCCGTAGAACAACCTATTGACGAGGAGATGAATACTTCCAATTCCCGAAGGGCAATACCCGCATCCAATGCCTTCGTTCCAGCAACAGCAGGTTTGATAATCGGCGGGGAAGTGGTGAAAGATTTAATCAAAAAAGATGAGAGATAAATAACCTCTCATCTTTTTTCTATTATGATTTGAACTTTTATAGCAAAGCTCCAATACTTACGCCACTAAGCCAATCGTAAACATACGAGCAAACACCGAACAGTGCGACACCTGCCGTGCAAATGGCAAGGGCAAACTTGGTACTGTCATCACTTTCGAATGTAGGAAGTGGTGTCTCGCTCTTCTTGATATACATCGCTTTCACGATAAGCAAATAATAGTAAAGTGAAATCACAGTGTTAATCAAGGCAATAAATACCACTACATAGGCTAAGATTCCTATCGGGTTGTCAAGAGTGTGACCATTGACTGCTGCCATAAACACGAAGAACTTGCTGAACATACCTGCAAATGGTGGGATTCCTGCCAAGGAGAACAAAGCCAATGTCATAAGGAATGACAATTTGGGATTGGTCTGGTAGAAACCGTTATAAGCATCCATATTGGTTGCACCACCATTGTTTTGCTCTACCACGTTGATAACAGCAAATACAGCGAGGTTGGCTGCTACGTAAACCAATGTGTAGAACATCAGTGCCGTAACGCCCATAGCCGAATTGCCTACAACTGCCAACATGATGTATCCTGCCTGTGAGATAGAACTGAAAGCCATGAATCGTTTGAGTTCTTTCTGGCGAATGGCAAATAAGTTGGCGATAGTGATAGAGAGTACAATCACAACAAAGAGCAAGTACTCCCAATATTGTACCATAGGAGCAAACACCTTGATGAGGATTGCGTACAACGCAAATGCGGCTGCACCCTTAGAGATAACGCTCAAATATCCAGTAACGGATGTTGGCGCACCTTGGTAAGTATCTGCAGTCCAGAAATGGAATGGTACCAATGAAAGTTTGAAACCAAGACCACTAAACGTGAATACCAAACCTGCAATCGTGAATGGAGTGGCTGTCAGGCGGGTTGCTACGTCATCGAAATAGAGTGTTCCCACTGCTCCGTAGATAAATGAAATTCCATAGAGCATGATGGCACTTGAGAATGTCGCCGTCAAAATATATTTAGCGGCTGCCTCTGCAGAAATCTTCTTCCATTTGTCCATTGCAACCAAACATGACATGGGAACGGAAGCCATTTCAAGACCGAGGAAGAACATCATGAAGTGTCCACTCGACATCATCATGTACATACCGAGAAGGGTAGAGATGACAAGCATATAAAACTCGCCCTCGTATCTCTTGCTGATTTCATGGTTTTGCAACCATGACTGTGCCATCAGCAATACTACAAATGTTCCACCAGTGAGAATTACCTTCATGGCACTTACGGCTGGGGTGGTGAAATACAATCCACCAAATGCCGTAGATGACTCCGTTACTATACAGGGGATAAATTGCAATCCCATGAGAATCAAGGTCATCGTGCGCAATACACTATGTTTCTTCTCGCTATTGCTCAGCGCAAAATCGGCGATGAACACTATTATCAAGATAGCAACAAGCGTTGCTTCTGGAATCATATTTAGAAATTGTCCGTAGTTCATATCTTTCTGATTTTACATGGGATTAATAACTGAGAGAATTGGAATAAGTGCGTCATCGATGATGGGCTTGAAGAAGAATGGTGTAAGACCAAGACCTGCAACGCAGAATATCAGACAGGCTACGGCAACACGCTCGTCCCATGTGGCGTCTGTCAACTGCTCGTAATGGGGATCTGCTACCTTACCCATCAATATCTTGCCCGCTACACGTAAGATGTAAACTGCGGTAACCACGATTGACGTACATGCTATGATAGTACATACGCGGTGGAATGTGTCGTTGTTCTCAAACGATCCCACGAAGATGGTCATTTCTGCGGTAAATCCTGAGAAGCCTGGCAAACCAAGGTTAGCAAGACCTGCAATGAGGTATCCTACGGCGAGGAATGGCATAATCTTCATCAAACCACCCAACTTGCGAACGTCACGGGTGTGCGTTCTTCCGTAAATCATACCAATCAAGGCGAAGAACAAGGCTGTCATCAAACCGTGAGAGAGCATTTGGAGAATGGCACCTGAACAAGCGTTCTGAGTGGTCATCAATAATGCAAACAGTACCAAACCACAGTGAGAAACAGATGAATAAGCATTGATGTACTTCAAGTCAGTTTGTACACATGCGGAGAGTGCACCGTAAACCACGGAGATGGTGGTCAGGATGAGGAATATCCAAGCCAATTCTTGTGCTGCTTCTGGCAACAGATACATGGCAACACGGAAACATCCGTATCCTCCCAACTTCATCAATACACCAGCGTGAAGCATAGACACGGCTGTTGGCGCTGATGCGTGACCGTCGGGAGACCATGTGTGGAATGGGAACATGGCTCCAAGTACTCCGAAACCGATGAAGATGAATGGGAAGAATACCTTCTGGATAGCTACGGGGATGTTGTGCATTTCCGCTATCTCGATGATGTTCATCGTACTTGCTCCAGAGAAGAAATAGATACCCAAGATACCGATGATGAGCAAGGCAGAACCTCCCATCAACATCAGTGTCAGCTTCATGGCTGAATACTCTTTCGCTCCACTTCCCCAAACACCGATGAGCAAATACATCGGGATAAGGGCAACCTCATAGAACATAAACATGGTGAAGAGGTCGATGGAGATGAAGAAACCGTAAACACCCGTTGACAAAAGGGTAAACCAAAGGAAATATTCCTTGGTGAGTGGCTTGAGTTGCCATGAGGCAAACGTACCAGTGAATACGATGATACTTGAAAGCAGCAACATCACCACCGAAATGCCATCTACACCTGTCGCGTAAGCTATGTTTAATGGTTTAAACCAGGGTACACTATAGGTAAGCAACATCACGTCGGTATTTCCTGCCGCACGTTGCTGAACAAAATACACAGTCAGCCAGATGGAAAGAGCCAACAAACAAGAAGCTCCAACCACCATCACGCCACGTACCTGATTTAAGTTCTTGGCTAACCACAAGCCAAGCAACATCAGTACGGGAATAACTACGAATAAACTTAATGTGTTCATTTTTCTTATGGATTAAATGCAAAGCAGGATTAATGTTAATGCTACGGCACCCGTCAAGAACCATACTACGTATTGGCGTACATCGCCACTCTGCCAAGGACGGAGCGACTCGCCTGCTTCGTTGGTTCCCCATGCCATGAAGTTGAATGTTCCGTCAATCACTCGACGGTCAAACCATGCAATAGGCATAGAAACGCAACGGAAGATAATCTTATGGGTAACGAATTGCCAAATCTCATCTTGGTAGAAACGCTTGTATGCAGCACGCCAAAGGTTGGGGAACGTCTTGTATAGACGGTCGGCGATGGGTTGCTGTTCACCTTTATATATATAGGTTGCCAAGCAGATACTCAAGATGGCGATAATTGTAGAGGTCAAAGCAATCTGAGTGTCGAAGTGAATGGTGTATTCCTGACCGCTGGCACTTACGAAACTGCCAAACGAACCACCCCATCCAAGGAATCCGCCAAGCGTGGTGTAAATACCTACACCCACCGTGATGCAGCAGAGGATAATCAATGGAACGGTCATTGTCAATGGAGCCTCGTGTGGTGTATGATGCTCATGAGCTTCCTTGTTCTCTGTACCCCAGAAAATACCGTAGTACAGACGGAACATATAGAAGGCGGTCATGGCAGCAATACCTGTCATAATCCATCCCACTACAGGACTGTAGGCAAAACATGCGGTGATAATCTCGTCCTTAGAACTGAATCCAGAGAAGAAGGGGATTCCCGCAATGGCCAAACATGAAATCAGGAATGTGATGTGGGTGATAGGCATATATTTGCGCAAACCTCCCATCAAAGCCATCTCGTTAGAGTGAACCGCATGAATGATACATCCTGCGCCAAGGAACAGACAAGCCTTGAACATGGCGTGAGTGAACAGGTGGAACATACCAGCCATGTATCCCAGTTGCGTGTGATTGTCAAGCACTGCCTCGTGTCCTGGCAGACAAACACCCAGTGCCACCATCATAAATGCAATCTGAGAAATGGTAGAGAAGGCGAGTACACGCTTGATATCTGTCTGGGCACAAGCCACAGCCGCTGCATAGAAGGCGGTGAAGACACCAATCCATACTATCACCGACATGGTTTGTGGAGCATACTCAATCCACAATGGGAACATACGTGCTACTTGGAACACACCGGCTACCACCATCGTAGCAGCATGGATAAGTGCGCTGACAGGAGTAGGACCTTCCATTGCGTCTGGCAACCAGATGTGCAATGGGAACATCGCACTCTTACCTGCACCACCGATAAACATCAGCACGAGTGCCGTAGGAAGGATGAAGGCTCCTGCTGCAACAGCTTTGGCTGCACTGCCAGTTACGAATGGCGTGGTTCCTGCACCCATCACGATATCGCCGGCAAACGAGAAGTTGAACGACTCGGTGTAATAGCCGAATATCAATATACCGATGAGGAAGAACATATCCGCAAAACGTGTCACGATGAATGCTTTCTTGGAAGCAGCCACGGCAGCGTGAAGGGGATAATAGAATCCGATGAGCAGATATGAACTCACACCCACCAATTCCCAGAACATATACATCTGGAAAATGTTGGTGGCAAGTACCAGTCCAAGCATAGACATCGTGAAAAGGCTCAGGAAAGCGTAGTAACGCTGGAAACCTTTCTCACCATGCATGTATCCGAAAGAATAGATGTGTACCATGAACGACACCGTGGAGATGACAATCAGCATCATCACCGAAATCGGGTCGAGCAAGATACCCATGTCGAAATGCAAGTTGCCTAATGGCAACCATGTGAAATTATAAGGCACAATGGTTTGGTAAATGCCTTCAGCCGTACGAGCTGCCGTAAAATATTGGAATGCAGCAAAATAGCTGAGCGCAGTAACCACACCAAGCGTACAGGTACCGATAAGGCCTGCCGTCTTGTGCGACATCTTCATTCCCGCAAGTCCTAACACAATGAATGACAAAAGCGGTAGAAGAAGTATCAAAAATGAATATTCGTACATAGTCATTACCATTTCATGTTTTCAATACTGTTCACCTGGTCACTCTTGAAGTTATGGTAAACGTTGATGATAATAGCGATAGCGACAGCGCTCTCGGCTGCACTCACACCTATTGAGAAGAGTGTGAAGAAGAAACCTTCGAGTTGTCCCGGGAAGAGGATGCGATTGAACACGGCGAAGTTGATGTCAACAGCGTTCAATACGAGTTCTACGGAGATAAGCATCGCAATCAGGTTGCGACGTGTAACGAAACCAAAGAAGCCAATGAAAAACAACATGGCACTCAGTGCGAAATAACATTCAACGGGTATCATTGCTTATCCTCCTTTCTTGCTATCATGATTCCACCTACGATGCAGGCAAGCAGGAAGATAGAGATAAACTCGAAGGGGAGTACCCATCCGTACTTGTCGGCACCCACTAAGTCGGCTCCTATCTTTGCCATAGGCAGTTCCGTACATTCTGACATCGGAGTCATGAGGTCGAATAATTTGTTCTTGAAAAATACAATCATTACCGTTCCGAAGCCAATCAGCGCAGCCAGCGCACCCGTGATGACACGACTGCCCTTGATGTGCTCTTGCAAGCCTTGAAGCGTGCGCTTAGACACCAACTGGATAGCGAAGATATACATCATCGTGATACCTCCTGCATAGATGCTGATCTGGGCGGCACCGAGGAACGTGTAGTCGAGCAGGAAATAGATACCTGCCACACCGAAGAGAACGAAGAGCAGGAACGTTGCGGCTCTCATAATCCTCTTGGTTGTTACGCACATGATGGCTGATCCTAAAATGATGATCGCCAAAATGCAAAACATTACTAATCTTGCCATAGTTCCTTACTTGGTTTTGGTGTTAAACTTACCGATGGTGAGAGGTGCGCCTCCGTTGATGAGACCTGGCAACGAACCGCCTTGATAAACCTCTTTGTCAAGGTGAAGCACAAGGGCGTCGCGGTCGAACGTGGCATTCTCGAAATCGTTTGTAAACTCAATAGCGTCGAAGTTGCAGGCGTTCGTACACAACTGGCAAAACATACAGTCGCCAAGGTCGTACCGATAGTCGTCAAGCACCTTCTTCTTCTTGCCCGTCTCAGGATCTTCTGCCATGTGAGCGGTAATCTTGATGGTTCCGTTGGGGCAAGCTTTCTCACACAATGTACAAGCCGTGCATTTGTAGCTGCCGTCTTCGTTGCGCTTGAATATCAGGCGACCACGATGGCGACTTGCCACATGCAGCGTTGTCTTGCGGTTCTCGGGATATTGCTCGGTTGACTTCGCGGTGAAGTACTCTTTCAGAGTTACTTTCATTCCGGTAGCCAGTGTCTTCACACCATCCACGAGTTCGCCGAAATATGATTTATTCTGTTCCATTGTTTTTTATTCTAGTAATTCTAGTTATGCTAGATTTTCTAGTTTTTCTAACACATTATTTAAAATAGATGCCAAGTGCTACCACGACGGTCATCAGCACGAGGTTGATAAGCGACAGCGGCATAAGATATTTCCATTCCAGTTTCAATATCTGGTCGATACGCAGACGGGGGAACGTCCACTTCACCCACATGAGCAGCCACACTACGGCAAAAGCCTTACCCAAGAACCATACGATACCTGGGATGTAGTTCATCACGTTGTCAAACACCTCTATGCCAATGTTTACGGGAGCCCATCCACCCAAGAATACGGTGGTGGCAATACCGGCAATGATAAAGAGGTTAAGGAACTCTGCCAAATAGAAGAAACCGAAACCCATACCAGAATACTCGGTGTGGTGACCGGCGGTCAGCTCGCTTTCTGCCTCAGCCATGTCGAATGGGCCACGGTTGGCCTCTGCGTTTCCTGCAATGAGGAATACGATGAATGCGATGATGGCTGGGATGTGTCCACGAACGATGAGCCAGTTCCAGGGACCTGTCTGATAGTCAACAATCTCGCTCACTTGCATGGAACCAATCATGACGACGGCGGTAATCAAGCAAAGACAAAGTGACATCTCGTAAGAAATCATCTGTACGGCGGCACGCATGGCTGACACTACAGAGTACTTGTTGTTACTACTCCAACCTGCGAGGAATACACCCAATACGCCAATCGACGAGATGGCGGTGATGAGGAATACGCCTACGTTGAAGTCGAGCACGTTGGCTCCCTTGTTCCAGGGCAGGAAGGAGAATGTACCTACCGAGCCGATGATGACAAGAAACGGAGCAAGCGCATACAGGAACTTGTCTGCCTTGTCAACGAAGAAGATTTCCTTGATGAGCATCTTCAACACGTCGGCAAACACTTGGAATATTCCCCAAGGTCCTACACGCATCGGGCCCAGACGGCACTGGAAATAGGCGCAGACCTTACGCTCCATGAATATCAGTGCAATGGCAAGCAGGGCGTAAGCGGTCAAGATGATGACGCCCACCAGCACGCACTCTATGAGAATCGTCCAGAAATCGCCGAGACCTAACGTGTTTCGGAGAAGACTGTCGAACCATTGTGTTATGATTGAAAAATCGAACATAGTTTTTAATTTTTCATTGATAGTTATTTATTCCGATTAGCGATCGATGTCGGGAATCACGATGTCTATGGCGGCTCCCGTGGTCACGAGGTCGGCAATCTTCTGTCCACGTAGCATCGCGTCGAGTGCTCCTACAAGGCTCAAGCCCATTGGACGTAATTTCACGCGGTAAGGACTCTTGTCTCCGCGAGAGTCGAGGTAAACGCCAAATTCGCCGGCAGAGCCTTCCACCGAGAAGTACCATTGTCCCTCTGGCACCTTGATGATGGCTTTCTGCTTCACGTAGAAGTCGCCTTCTGGGATGTTGTCAATCAATTGCTCGATGATGTCGAGGCTCTGATAGAGCTCTTGGATATGTACCAAGTAACGGTCCATAGAGTCGCATCCTGTCAAGGTGATTTGTTTCCATTCCACCTTGTCGTACATGTCGTATGGGTGGTTCTTGCGCACGTCGTTCTTCCATCCAGAAGCACGTCCGGCTGGACCGGTAACGGCGTAGTTGATGCAATCTTCCAGACTCATCGGTCCCACCTTTTCCAATCGGTTGTGCGTAATCACGTTGTCGCCAAATACGTCCATGTATTCTTGTATCATGGGGCGCAAGTATTTACACAAATCCTTCACGTTTTTCACGAAGTTGGGGTCGATGTCATCTTGTAATCCACCTATGCGATAGTAGTTTTGTATGAGTCGTCCACCCGTTGTCTCTTCCATCACGTTGAGCACGTGTTCGCGGTCGCGCATACAATAGAGGAATGCGGTCAATGCACCAAGGTCTTGAGCACAACAGCCTAAGAACAATAGGTGAGAGTCTATACGTTGCAACTCGTCCATGATGGTGCGAATGGTCTTGATGCGGTCTGTCAGCTCTATGTCCATCGCTTCCTCTATCACGCCTACCAAAGCATGGCGGTGCATCATGGCAGCAAGGTAGTTCAGACGGTCTGTCAATGCCAATGTTTGGGGATAGGTCATCGATTCACACATCTTCTCAATACCACGGTGGATATATCCTAAGTGGGGATAGATGCGTTTCACGGTCTCACCGTCAAGTACGGTTTGCAAACGAAGCACACCGTGGGTAGCTGGATGCTGAGGACCAATGTTGATTACATACTCGTCTTCGTCGAAGAGTGTATTTTTCTTTTCTACCAATTCGCCGTTCTGGTCGATAGAGTATTCATAACCATAGTTGGGTTCCACGTCATCTTCAAGGGTATAATTGCCATCAGCCTTGAAGTTTTTACGCAATGGGTATCCCTTGAAATCGTTACGTAAGTACAGACGTCGCATGTCTGGATGTCCTAAGAACTTGATACCCAAGAAATCATACACCTCTCGTTCAAGTAGGTCTGCAACCTTCCATAAGTTGATGACTGATGGAATAACGTAGTTGTCACCTATTTGCTTGGCAATCATCTTCACGGATGTACGCTCGTTGGTTTCGGTGTTTTCCAAGATGTAGATACATCCCAAGCCTTCCTCTCCAAAGTCTTCGCCAACCAGTGTCACCAAATAGTCGAAGTGTTTCTTCTCCTTCAAGTTCGCCATCTCGGAGGCAAACTTATCGAAATCAAATACGAGATTGTTCAGTTTCATTTTGCTGCCTCCTCTTTTTTAGCCAGTGCTACCGTCTTTTCTGATTTTAATTCTTTTACGAAGTCTTCTGGCACTTGGTTGATGACCATAGGCTTCTTGCCATAGATCAGTTCCTCGTTGGAAACGCCAAGCTCGCGCTCTTCCTTCGTCTGCTTGTGGTTCACGCCACCGAAGAATTTCTCGATCTTCACCTTGCGTTGCAACTGCATCATGCCGTACATGATAGCTTCAGGACGGGGAGGGCAACCAGGGATGAAAACATCCACGGGAACAATCTCCTCAATGCCTTTCACCACATGATAGCTCGACTTGAATGGTCCGCCGGAGATGGCGCATCCGCCTACGGCAATCACGTACTTGGGCTCAGCCATCTCGTCGTACAGACGTTTCAGGGCGGGAGCCATCTTATGCGTGATGGTACCGGCACACATGATTAAGTCGGCTTGGCGAGGCGAGTTACGGGTAACCTCGAAACCAAAACGGGCAAAGTCGTAACGGGCGCATCCCACTGCCATAAACTCGATGCCGCAGCATGAGGTGGCAAAGGTGAGTGACCAAAGTGAATTGGAACGTCCCCAGTTGATGACTTGGTCGAGTGAACCTACCACTACGTTTACGCCTCCCTCATGAAGTTCGTCAACAAGCTTCTCCAATGAGGCGTTATCCTTAAACTCGTCATAAGGAATACTCTTGATGTGCGGTTTTCTTACTTCCATTCCAGTGCTCCTTTCCGCCAAGCGTATGCAAGGCCAAATACCAGTACTAACAGGAAGAAACCGATGCTGACGAGTGCCATCGGACCAAACTGCTTAACGACGACTGCCCAGGGATAGAGGAACACGGTCTCTATGTCGAACATCAGGAAAAGGATGGCAAAGAGGTAAAAGCCTATCGACACGGGTAGCCACGAGCTACCACGGGTAGGAATACCACTTTCATAGGGTTCTCCTTTTACCGTATTGTACGAGCGCGGACCGATTAGCTTGGCGATGACGTATGCAGCCAACACCAAGGTAACAGCCGTCAAGAAAACGGTAATTAATAAAGTGTAGTTCATAAAAATTATAACGTTATAAATAATTTTTTTGAAATGAATATGCAAAATTACTAAAAATATCTGAAACGACTGCCTTATCCTCTAAAAAAAACAAATTATATGGTGTTTATTTGCCCAATTGTTTGTTTTTTGTAATTTTGCAGAGTATAAATTAATCGTATGGCAATCATAGTTACTTATCGGAAGACAAAGGCTCTGCGCATGAGCGTGGTAAAAAATGGTGACGTTCACGTGTCTGCTCCCATCGGAACACCTCGTTCGGTGGTTGAGAAATTCATTGAGGAAAACAAGGAGTGGATAGGAAAGGCGAGGGAAAATACTTACAAGCGACAGAAACAACGGTACGATTTCTTTAGCCAACTGCCTTTGAATACGAGAGAGGAGTGTGATGAGGCATTGGAACGATTGAAGAAACTGATTCTGCCGATGGTGGAGAAATATGCTCGTCTCATGAACGTATCGCCCCGTCATGTGTATTATCGTTCTACCATTTCTCGTTGGGGTAGTTGCGACGTAAAGACACACGACATTTGTTTCAGTGCTTATCTCTTGTTGTTGCCTGAGTGGTGCGTGGAACATGTGGTGGTGCATGAGTTGGCTCATCTCATCGTACCCAATCACGGTAAGGAATTCTATGCTGTCATGGACAAGTATTTTCCAAGATGGAAAGAGGCAAAAGCTGAAACGAGAAGGTTGAGCATTGAGCATTGAACATTGACTATTGAACATTGACGATTGACCATTGACCATTGACCATTGACCATTGAGCATTGACCATTGACCATTGAGCATTGAGCATTGACCATTGACCGTTGAGCATTGACCATTGAACATTGACGATTGACGATTGACCATGAAGACTATTCTCTTGCTTCTTGCTTCTTGCATCTTGCTTCTTGCTTCTTGCTTCTTGCTTCTTGCATCTTATTCTCCAAATCATATTTCTCACCTCTCACCCCTCACCCCTTTTTCTCTAAACCACCCCCTCATTTTGTCAATAAAAACTGCTAAAAACGGTTGTCTATTTTGCGATATTTTCCATCAACTCCTCCGTCACTACAAAAAATGTGCTTTTCGTGCCATTTTTGTAATGGGCTGACAATTAGGTTGTTGTAAAATTGCTCGTATATTTATACATTCCTATGTGGTATAATTATGCGTAAAAACATCGGATTTGAGCAGAAATAACATATCAAGTAAGCTCGCTAACTATATGAATTACGACCGTAACATATATAGTTATGACCGTAACTCGTATAGTTACGGGAAATAATATATAATTTTGTTCTCAAAATCCATTATTTTGTTTCCCTTAACTCCTAATTTGAAATTTTACGCAAATATTTTTTGTCAGAATATTTTAAAAAGAATTTATTGGCAAATGATTAGGACAATCTATATGAAAAACGGTCGTATCTATGAAATACGACCGTTTGATATTTTATATGTTTACTTGATAAACTTACTTGTATTTCTCCAACAATCCGTCGGCACGTTCGTCGCCTAATTCCTTGGCTTTGAGGAATACCTCTTTTGCTTCATCCTTTCGTTTGAGTTCTCCCAAGGCAATGCCCTTGATGATATACGGGTCGGCATAGGTGGAATCCACTTGAATACACATATCGCACGTGGTGATGGCTTCTTCCAATTGGTTGACTTTCAGTTGCAAAGATGCCATTTCTGCATAGTAGAGCGGTTCACGACGGTTGATGACGATGGCGTGAGCGATGTCGTTGAGCGCTTGTTGGTATTGCCTGATTTTCGACTCGCACTTGTACTTGATGTAATAGAAATCGTGGCTGGCACGACCGAACATCAGCGTGTCGTATTGGTTGTAATCCATCACCGCTTTCCGGTATTCTCCCATCTCGTCAAATTGTCTTCCTCGTGCCAGGTAATAAGGAGCAGCATTGTTCCTGCCCGTGCTTTGTGCTACGCTGATGGCACTATCGAGCAATTGGATGATTTCGCTTTTCTCGGCTTTGAGCAGGGTCTTGCATTGTGCCGCCTCATAGAACAGCTCTCCGTTGCGCATATCTGACTGGGTGAGTTGCATGAATGAGTCGTACGCTTTTTGGTAATCGCCCATCGAGTAGATGATTTGCGCTTTCTGGTGTTGGTAAGCCGCTAATGGATTGATGGAGTAAGCCTTGTCAGCCTCGTCCAAAGCCTTTTGCAAAGACCATTTCTCGTAGGGCATATTCGCCTTGTAGATTTCTTTCAGGTAAATCAAGGTGGCATAATCAGAGTGTGCCTCGTCTTTCTTCGTTGCCTTGTCGATAGCCGTTAACATGAGGTTGTCGGCGGTTTCAAAGTCGTTGTTGTTCACTAAGTTCTTGGCACGAGAGAAATAGCCCTCTGCTGAATGGGGGAAGGCTGCGATGAAATCGTCGATGTATCGTTCGTAGGTGAGAGAGTCGTTCTTGTTGCCAGCCATCATCAACGTCAGCAATGCGTCGTCTTCTTTCTCAGGAAGGGCTACGCGAATACCCGATTGCTGCAATACGCGCTCGTTGATGGTTAGGGCGTTCACGGTGAACGTGTTGACAAATGACGCATCGGTGGCGTGAATCTCAGAGCCAGACTTAGACGGTTGCATGATGCCGATCACCTCGCCGTTGGAGTTGACAAATGGGCAACCCTCTGTGTTTTCCAAAGCCTTGCCCTGGAAGATGTAATAGTTGTATTTCTCCATGAACTGCTCCACCTTGTCAACAGAGAAGTCCTTGCATTTGGGCTTCTTGACGGAATAGCCCACCACCCAAACCTTATTGCCGGATTTGGCGGGATTCTTGGCAAACTTCACCGAATGTGATTTCTCTTTCACGCGGAACTTGCAGACATCATACAGTTCGTTGGCTCCTACGAGTACGTCAACGTCCATCTTCTTGCCATTGGCATCTACCACCACGGCACTGGCTGCTCCGATGAAGGGTGTCCATAGACTGATTGCCTCACCATTGTTGCCAATGAAGAAACCGTGGGTAGAGGCGATGATGGTACCGTCTGCCTTAAACGTGGTGAGTGAGAAGATGGATTGCCCCACTTGTATCACCGACGATGGCTGAGCCAAGGTGTTGATGGCATGAGTGGTGAACAACAAACATATAATTGCGATGAATAATCGGGATATATTCTTCATAATTGGTTTTGATGATTATAATGATTTATTTGTCTTGAGTAAAGCCTTGGCGTTATCCATTGCCGCTTGCGAAATGTCGCTGCCACTGAGCATCTGGGCAATCTCTGCCACACGTTCATCGTATGACAATAGCGACATCTTGCTGACGGTGGCTGTAGAGGTGTCTTCCTTGAGCACCTTGTAATGGTTGATGCCCATTGCCGCTATCTGGGGTAGGTGAGTGATGCTGATTACCTGGCGTTTGTTTTCGCCCATCTCGTGCATGATCTGCGCCATCTGCTCAGCCACTCTGCCACTCACACCCGTGTCAATCTCGTCGAAGATGATGGTGGGTAGTTTGACGGCTCCGCTGATCATTGCCTTGAGCGACAGCATCACACGGGCAATCTCACCGCCAGAAGCAATCTGACTGATGGGTTGCATCTCTCCGCTTTTGTTGGCACTGAAGAGGAATGCCACCTTGTCAGCTCCGTCTGAGGATAGTGGCTTGGAGGAGAATTGTATCTGGAACCTGACGTTCTGGATTCCAAGTGGAACCAAGCGTTGCTTCAGTTCCGTTTCCACCTTTTTGGCTGCTTGTGTACGGATGTCTGTCAGCATCTGGGCTTTCTTGGTGCATTGTGCCATGAGGTCTTTCACCTGTTGGCGCAAGTCGTCCAGTTCTTCCTCGCTATTGTTCAGGTGCGACAGTTGCTCCTTGATGTCTTGGTGTATCTGTAGCAGTTCTGCAATGGTGCTTACGTGGAAACGCTGTTGCAACGAATAGATCTTGTCGAGCCTTTCGTTAAGCATCTCTAATTGCTGGGGATTGAAGTCGATATCCTCCAATTTGCTTTCTATCTCCTGCGCCACGTCTTTCAGTTCGATATGGGCACTTTCCAATCGTGAGGCTAACTCCTCTGCTACGGGAAACACCCTTTCGATGTGTCGTAGTTGTTGCGCAGATGTCTTTAATTGGTTGACGATACCATTCTTCTCACCATTGAGGGTGTTGCTGATGTCATAGAGCGCCCCTTTGATTTCCTCGGCGTGGCTCATGGTCTCGCTCATCTGTTCCAGCTCCTCTTGTTCCCCATCCGTTAGTTTCGCCTCTTCCAGTTCATTGAATTGAAATCTGAGGAAGTCTTCGTTTTCCTTGTTTCGCTCTATTTCCTCCATGAGCTCATCCAGATGCTTGTTGGCTTGGCTATAGGCAACGAATGTTTGCTTGTAGTCGGATAGTGCAGCTTGGTTGGAGGCGAGGATGTCGATGACGTTCAGTTGGAAATCCTCTTTGTTGAGCAGTAGGTTCTGATGCTGGCTATGAATGTCTATGAGTTGTTCGCCCAATTCGCGAATCACGGAGAGAGTCACGGGTGTATCGTTGATAAACATCCTGCTTTTGCCCGTACTGCTGATTTCCCTACGCAAGATGGTGTCTTCGGGATCGTAGTCGATGTCGTTGTCCTCGAAGAAAGAATGCAGGTCATAATTGCTGATGTCGAAATGTGCCTCTACGGTACACTTCTTTCCCGTTGACAGGGATGGTGAGTGGTTGGCACGTTGCCCCAGGAGCAATCCTATGGCTCCGAGGATGATACTCTTTCCTGCGCCCGTTTCACCGGTAATGACCGAGAATCCCGGGTGAAAGGGGATATCCAGTTCTTCGATGAGTGCGTAGTTCCTGATATGGAGTTGTCTTAACATTATTGCTTAATTTTTTCCCATGCCGTGTTTTGGCTGGCATTGATAGAGAAGAGAATGTCGTAAACGGTCTCCTTTTCCTTTTGCGTACCTTTGCCTTGGTAGATGCTTGCCAGTTCGTCGCGTTTGTAGTCTGTCCATATCTGTGGGAGCATACTCAGCGGCTTGTCTTCGTGGCATTTCTTCAAGTTGTTTTCCAATGCGGTAGAGATGTTGGTACGTCCGCGCTCTACGTTGTTCGCCATCTCGTCAAGTCCTGTACGGTAATAGTCGTACTGCAATTGGCGGAAGGGTTGCATGGCTCCGTCCAAGTAGTCGTTGATGATGGCAAAGCGGTTTCTGTCGTTCTCGAAAGCCTTCCATCCGGGATAGTCCAGGTTTTGGGCATTGTTGGCAAGGTTCATGCAGAGCTGAAGCACGTCTTCACCTCCCATTGGCGCAAACGAGTCCAGGTCGAGCCCGATAATCAGGTAGGCATAGTAGGCTAAGAGAGCCGTCAGTTGGTTGTCCACCGTCTCGTCATTGTAGTTGAGCTGGTCAAACTGGGCGAAATGGAAATTGAAGTTGGCATCTTTATTATTATATAATGTAGTGGTATATGCCGAATTATATACGGGTCGGTTGGCTTGTATGAGAGCCGTACATGTAAACAGGTTGGACGATGGGTCGTACTTGGTTACGGTGATGTTGAAGTTGCACACGATGCGCTCGTTCTTCTGGAATTGTAGATTTGTCCACTGGCGGTCGTTGATGAATTGTTCGAGCGTCTGCTGAAGATTCTCGAACACTCCCGCCTCGGTACCCTGTATCTGGTTGTGGTTGATGGTTACCTTTGCCTGTAGCTCCTGGGCGTTTGCCATGAAGGGCAAAGCCATGAAAGTCAGTAAATATACAATTCTCTTCATCATCATCTGCTATCGTTTGTTAAATTCACGCAAGCGAATGCGCGTAAGCACTTGCTTGGTGTTGTTGGTAAAATCACCGTTCATGATCCAACTGAAATATCCTTGGTCAAAGCGCAATACCTCGCTCACGCTTCTTCCCTTGTACTTGCCGAAGTTGAATACTTCTTGTTGCACGGGCTTCCCCTGTTCGTCCATCACGGGCTTTCCCTTCTCATCGGTAACATCTTTCCAGACGATGCGCCCTGCAAAGTCAACGTTGTTGTTGGTCTTTGAAAATTCAGCCAGTGTGTCCATGTCGTTGGGCAGGTGCTTGTCGGGTTCCACCTGTGTTTCTGGATTGTACATGTCCAGCTCTCCTTGTAGCACTCGGTAGGTAGCCTCCGTGTCTTGGTCGGCTCGGTGAGCCTCGAAGTCTTCTTCCATCTTCCTTCCGCAATAAAACTTATATGCTGCCGCCAGGTTGCGCCTTTCCATCTTGTGGAAGATGGTTTGTGCGTCGATGAGGCGAGCGTGAGAGAAGTCGAAGTCTATACCAGCACGCAAGAATTCCTCTGCCAAGAGGGGAATGTCGAAATGGTTGGAGTTGAATCCCGCAAAGTCGCATCCCTTGAAGGTTTCGTTCAGCATTGGTGCCTGTTCCTTGAAGGTGGGAGCGTGTTCGATGTCTTCGTTGGATATGCCCGTCAGGGTCGTTACTTCGGGAGGAATGGGTTTTCCTGGATTGATGAAGATGTTTTTCCTCTCCTCCTTACCGTCAACGAATACCTTGATATATGATATTTGGATAATCCTATCATTAACCAAATCAAGCCCCGTAGTCTCTAAATCGAAGACTATCAGGGGCTTTGTGAGACGTAGTTTCATGTGAACTGATGTGTCGTTTGATGGTCGTTATTCATTAAGAAGCATAGGCATGATGAGCATCAGCACATCCTCGTTCTCTGGTTGCTCGGCAGGGATGATGATACCGGCACGACTGGGGTCTGCCAGTTGGATGATTACTTCATCGCTGTCGAGGTTGTTCAGAATCTCGGTCAGCGAACTGCCCTTGAAGCCGATGTTCATGTTCTGTCCCGTATATTCACATGCTATTTCTTCCTTGGCGCTTGTAGCGAAGTCGATGTCTTCGGATGAAAGAACCAACTTGCCTGTTTCTAAATGGAAGCGGATGAGCTGACTGCTCTCGCTGGCAAAAGGTAACACACGGCGCAGGGTGCCGATGAGCGATTTGCGGTCTATGGTGAGTTGGTTCGGGTTGTTTTGGGGAATTACCGAGTTGTAGTTGGGGTAACGGCCCTCAATCAGTCTGCAAGCCAGCATACCGTCGGAGAAACTGATTTCTGCGCTCCTGTCATCAAATTTAATGACCACATCGCCACTGTCCTTTGCCAATACGTTCTTCAAGAGGTTGGCAGGCTTCTTAGGCATGATAAATGAAGCAGGGATGTCGCTCTTGATGCTGAAATTCTTGTTGCGCACCAACTTATGACCGTCGCTGGCAACAATTGCTAACCCTTCTGGTGTCAGGTCGAAGTAGATACCGTTCATCACGGGGCGCAGTTCGTCTTGTGCCGTAGCAAAGATAGAGCGGGTGATGTTGTCGCTCAGGATGGCAGCATCTACCGAGATTACCGTGGCTCCGTCGGGGATGCTCTGAGAGCGTGGATATTCGTCTGCATTCTGAGTGGTGAACTTATAGATACCGTTCTGGTAGGAAATCTGTATGATACATTTTTCCGTATCTACGTCGAAGGTGAGCGGCTGCTCTGCCAATTCTTTCACGGCATCCAATATGGTGCGGTTGGGTACGGCAAATGTTCCCTCACCGTCACATTCGTCAAGCGTCAGGGTGGATTTCATCACCGTCTCGCTATCACTTGCCGTGATAACGATTTGATTATTATATACTTCAAAAAGAAAACTGTCGAGTATAGGCAGTGCATTCTTGCTATTGATTACTTTCGACAACGTCTGCAGACGGTTGCTGAGCAAGCTACTGGATATGGTAAATCTCATTTTTCTGTATTTTTAAATTATTTCTTTTTAGGCACAAAAATACAAAAAAGCAATGGTCAAAACAAAAAAATAATATGAAAAGTTTCTTTTTTTAGAACTATTTTATTAATTTCGCAACGAAAAACAGCTTAAATCAATAAAAGAATGGAATTACAAGGTAAAATTATTCAGGCACTTGAACCTCGTTCAGGTGTCTCGGCACGTGGAGAATGGAAAGCGCAGGATTTTGTGATAGAGACTCATGAGTCATATCCTCACAAGATGGTATTCTCTGTTTTTGGTGCTGACCGTCTGCAACGTTTTAATATCCAGGTAGGACAAGAGGTGTTAGTGTCATTTGATATAGATGCCCATGAGTATCAAGGCAGATGGTTCAACAGCATTCGCGCATTTGATGTTCGTTTGGTTGATCCTGCTTCGTTGGGCGCACAGGGCATGCCCGCTGCTTTTGCTGCTCCTGCTGCCCCCGTGGCTCCCGCACAGGATGGCGGACAAGCTCCCTTCCCACCTTCTTCCACAGAAGGGGAGAGCGCAGACGACCTGCCTTTCTAACAACCGACTCACACATCCAAAATCCCTTCATCCCGAAGGGATTTTTTTGAGTGATATGCTTGTTGGCATCCTATTTTATTAAGTAATCCCGCAGGGGCGTAAAGATTCACATGTCAAAGATCCCATCAGCCTTAGCTATTCTCTCACCTCTCACCACTCACCACTTTTTCTCTAATCATGATGCAAAGTTACTTCTTAAATCCCCAATCACCAAAAATCGGGCTTTAAGAAGGTGTAAAAATCTGTTAAGAAAATACCACTTTCGTGTTAAAAAAGCAAAACGCAGTGTTTACGATGCGCAAAGAATATTTATGCAATGCTTATACATAGTTTATGCAGTACGGAAAGATGGTGCAGGAAAAGACACAATTTAAAAATGTCACATGTCACATGTCACATGTGACATTAGTACCTTCAACATTTATAAATGAGAGAAATTGATATATTATTATAATAATATATTAATATAAAAAATAATTCCTTATTTTCTTATCGATAAATGATGTGAAGGTGTGTTTGTCACATGTGACAATGTGACAAGTGACAAATGTCTTTTCCTGATCAAATCAAATAAAGAATCCCCTCAAAAAATGAAGGGATTCTTTGTGCATATACTCTTTATTTCTTCCTTTCCCTCTCTTTGATGAAGCCGTGTCGGTAGGCATATAAGAGTTCTTTGAGGTCTTCGATTTGCTTTTGCAATTCCTCGCCCTTATCGGTGTCAGCCACAAGCATTCTCCTGTTAGCCATTTCCACAATCTGAATGGTGCTCTTGATGTCTGTGCCACGAAGGATGGCATCAGAAGCACTGGCAAATGGTTCGTGCTGAACCAATTCAAAACCACGACTATGATAAACAAGGGTGTAGCCGGCAATGCCCGTCTCCTTGTGGTAGGCTTGAGAGAAGCCACCGTCAATCACCATCAATCTACCGTCAGCTTTGATGGGATTTTCGCCGCTCATCACGTGTACGGGTACGTGTCCGTTGATGATGTGGCGGTTTTCGCCCGTCAGTCCAAATGCGTCTAAGATACGATCTACAATCTTTGAGTCGTCACGATATTTGAAGTAATTGCCTTTCTCCTCTACGTGCGTTTCCTTTTCTTTAAGGAAATAACGTTCAAAGGTTGCCATCTTCGATTTGTCGAAGAGAGGACTGTCTTTTCCGCACCATAGGTAGAGGAAATAGTCGATGGCGTACTTGCGTTCGTTCACATCCGTATCGTTTTGGAAGGCGGAGCGAATCATCATGCCGATGGAGTGCATGAGGTCTTTGCCCGTGTATTTTTTTCCAGGGTAGATTTCTACTTCTTTCAGGCTGCCATCCTCGTTGATGGGTACGGAGGCGTGGAAGAGCAGGTTGTTGTTGAACACGGAATACATACACCCGTGCTGAAGCAGCAGTTTGACGTGCTTATGTAGTTTCTCGCTTACCAGGAACGAGTGGGACAGTTTGTCCATCAACGCCTCTTCCTCTGGTGTAAGTGCATTGGGATTATCAGGGTTGATGGTGGGGAAGCAACTGCTCAACAACTCATATTCCTTGCCGTTCAAGCGAATGGTGCCCTTTTGGTAATCGACGAACTTCAGCAGTTCCCTGTCTTTCATGTTCCATTCAGGGTGACGCTCGTATATTTTTGCCTCTTCCTTAAACTGGATGATGGAGATAGCCTTGTGCATCAAAGCCGTCAGGCGAATGGTCTTTTCGTCGATGTTAGAGGCTCCGCCGCTCAAACTGGGTTGGAACTCGTTGCAGGGGTCATCACCGTATGTCTCCATGGCGAAGGTTGCCAATGGCACGAGATTGATGCCATAGCCATCCTCCAGCGTCCCTAAATTGGTGTAGCGCAATGAAAGGCGAATCACGTTGCAGATGCACGCCTTGTTGCCGGCGCAAGCCCCCATCCATAGGATGTCGTGATTACCCCATGTAATATCCCATCTGTCATAACGTTTCATCATGTCCATGATCAGGTGAGCGCCAGGTCCACGGTCATAGATGTCGCCTAAGATATGGAGTTGGTCGATGGACAGTCGTTGGATGACATTGCAGATGGCGATGATGAAATCGTCTGCACGTCCCGTAGAGATGATGGTTTCGATGATGACGTTCACGTATGCCGCCTTGTTGGCATCGTCAGTTCTTTCGTGCAACAGTTCCTCGATGATGTAACTGAAGTCGCTTGGCAGCGATTTCCTCACCTTGGAACGTGTATATTTGCTTGACACGTCTCTACAGACACTCACCAGTTGGTGGATAGTGATGTGGTACCAGTCGTTGATGTCTTCCTCCTTAGACTTGACGAGTTCCAGTTTCTGCTCAGGATAATAGATGAGTGTGCATAGCTCCCTTTTCTCTATCTCACGCAGGGTGTCACCAAAGCGTTCGTTCACCTTGCGCTTGATGTTACCAGAGGCATTCTTCAGTACGTGCTGGAAAGCCTCATACTCTCCATGTAAGTCGGCCAGGAAATGCTCTGTTCCCTTGGGTAGGTACATGATAGATTGCAGGTTGATGACCTCTGCACTTGCCTCTGCAATCGTGGGGAATGACCGTGAGAGAAGTTGCAGGTAACGCATGTCGTTCTTGATATCGTATTTTGCCATAGTGAATCGATTTATTGTTGGTAATGTGTAATGGATTCTTTTATCTGTTCTGTTCCTTTGTCTTGTATTGGTGGTAGGGTGGTAAACCCCTCGGTGAGGGTAGAGTTGTCTAACAACACTTGTTCCAGTCGGGCAGCAAACCCATCGAGCCGATGCTTGCGCAACAGGTTTTCCATCGCATCCTCGTCGTAGTCGGCGGCAGTCATCACGTGTGACAGGTCGTCTAACGTTTCCTGCATGATATAGCCGCGATGAAACTGGTGTTGTGCCGCCAGAATTTTCCCGAAGATGAGTCGGATGTTTTCATCCTCTTCCTCTAAGTTGCTTACTTTGTTTTGTATCTCCTCGTGTACCTTGAAATGGTAGCTGGCAATGATTTCCCCGTAGGTCTTCAGCATCTCCTCTGTCATTGTCTCCACGGAGATGTCGTTGGTGACGACCGGGTTCTTGAGGAGAATGATGTTCTTGTTCCAGGTGGTATTCTCTACCGACTGCCTTTCCAATTGTCCGCAGACATGAATCATGGATGCTTGCATGGTCATCCTCTTTTGCGAGTCGTACAACACAAGTTGGCTTTCTTCCAAAGAGGTTCTTTTCAGTTTCCAGGGCATCAAGCCTCCCAATGGAGAATACACGTAAGGGATGGTCTTCTTATGGAGGAGAGCTGCATACTTGGCAGTTTCATGCTCCCAAGCTCCGAAGATGTGTACGATGTCGGGATTCTCGTCGGTGAGAATCACGCCCGACTGCTCGCGGTAAGCGTGCTCCAATGAAGAAATCAACGGACCGCTGGTCTCATCATTCCGTGTCTTGTCTGATGCGTATATCTGGATTCTCATACCTTATGACTTGAAAACTCTGTCTTGTCGGTACGTATGTACCAAATGAAATACTTGATGGTGCGCCAGAGGATGGAAATCTCGTAAGGTACAATCTTCCAGACGGGAATCTGTGTCTTGGCTCGTTTCAGCACCTGGCGAGCTATCCTCGTGCGAACGAGCACGGTGAGGACAAGCATGAGTGCAGCTATGCCCGTGATGATCCAGCGAGAGGTGAAGATGGAGAAAACCAATGCCAACAAAATAGCCAAGTAATTGAGGTGGAACAGGCAATGGTCAAAGTTGTAAATCAATCGGAATCGCTTGCTCCTTCTCAGATGCTGGCGCACACAAAGATAGTTGGCGTGTTGCTGCCTCCATAACTTTTTAGACGGCTTGGCATCTACTACCCACGCATTGATGTCGGTCTCCACCGCCGTCTTTTCCTTCTTCGCATATTTGTTGACCAAGAAATCGTATTCTCCACGAAGGAATTGCAAGTTTCCCCTGTATCCGTCTTTGCCGATGAAGTCTTCTTTCCTGAATGCAACGTTATTGGAATTGGTACGATAAGCAATGCCATTCTTCGCCTTGTTCAGGCAATAACATGATGTTCTCAGTTGCTCGAAGCGATAGTAGGCAGGTGCCTCCTTGACGTAATTGCTATAGCCGAGCACCAAATTATTGTCTGGAGTCATGTTCTTGGCAATGGTCTTCAACCACGTGTCCGACAATGGTGTGCTGCTGGCTTCAGTCAGCAATATCCATTCGTAGCGGGCAGCTTTCACGCCCAAGGTGATCATCAGTTTCTTTCTGCTCATGTAACGTGAGGAGTCGGGGATGAACGTGTAATACAACCGGCGATTGTTCAAGTATCTTTTCAATACATCTTCGGTTGAGCCATCTCCCTTTTCCGCCACTACAATCACTTCAAAGATACCAGGGTAGTCTTGTGAGAGCAAGGTGGGAAGATGGTTGTCAAGTTCCAGTGCATTGTCGTGAGCGGTAATGAGTATGGATATTCGCGGCCATTTTTTGAACGACGGTTCCTGGGCAGGAAGACGAGTCTCTCCGGCGGAATCATCCCCCTCATTAGATTCTTCGTCGAGGGAAAGATTGGGTGCGAAAAGATTTCTCGCCCTGAAGAAAGGGTTAGAAAACCAACTCATTACTGCAAGTACAATGAGAATGACACTTGCTAAAATCGATGTCAGGTCGATAAGCATTTTATAATTCTTCTTTTATATATCCTTTTGGCAGCTTCCTACAGTTGTATTGGCTTGCCATGATTTCACCGTAAGCACCTGCGCTACGCAATGCTATCAGGTCGCCACGGTGACATTTGTTGATGTCTATAGCCTTACCAAACACATCACTTGATTCACAAATGGGTCCCACCACATCGTATGCCTCTACGGGCTCATCACTGCTGATGTTCTCTATGCGATGGTAAGCGTTGTAAAGGGCAGGACGGATGAGGTCGGTCATTCCAGCATCGACGATGGCAAATTGCTTGCATACTCCTTCTTTCACGTATAGCACACGTGTGATGAGTGAACCACATTGGCCAACCACGGCACGTCCCAGCTCGAAGTGTAGTTTCTGGCCGTTGCGTAGCTTGAGCTTCTTGGCATAGGTATCAAAGTAAGCCTTGAAATCAGGAATCTGCAAATGGTTGGGATGGTCATAGCTGATGCCCAGTCCGCCACCTACGTTGATGTTTTCAACGACTATCCGATGCTTCTCCAATTGGTTTTGCAAGTCATTGATACGGTTGCACAATGCCTCGAAGTCGCCCATGTCGAGTATTTGGGAACCGATATGGAAATGCAGACCAATGAACTTCACGTTTTTCATTCGTTTCGCTTCGTTAATCACCTTTTCCATGTCTCCCATGGCAATGCCAAACTTGTTTTCTGCCAATCCGGTGGTGATGTTGGCATGGGTGTGGGCACCTACGTTGGGATTGATGCGGAAACAGACCCTTGCCACTTTTTTCTTCTTTCCTGCCAGGAGGTTGATGACTTCCAGTTCAGGAATGCTTTCCACGTTGAAGCAGAAAATGTTATTTTGGAGTCCCAGGTTGATTTCCCAATCGCTCTTGCCAACGCCAGCGTACACAATCTTGTTGGCAGGGAAGCCAGCCTTGATGGCAGCCTCTATCTCTCCGCCACTCACGCAATCAGCTCCCAATCCAGCCTGACAAATCACGTTCAGCACTTTGGGGTTGGCATTGGCTTTCACGGCATAGTGAACCACATATCCCTTGTGCTTTCGGGTTTCGTCATTGATGGCCTTCAGCGTCTTGCGGAGCAAGTCTGTGTCGTAATAGTAGAAGGGCGTCTTCATCTTCTGGAACCGTTCTGTTGGAAATGAACCCTTAATCATTTGTGTCGTGTTGTGTTTGTGTTATTTGTCCTTATTGAATAACATATCGCTCAAGTTCTGCAAGGCACGTTTCTTGTCAGAGCCCTTGATGAGGAATGAGATGTTGTAATTGCTTCCGCCGTATGAAATCATTCTCACGGGAATGTTCTTCATCGCTTCTGTTGCCAATGTCTCGAAGCCGAGGTTGCTCCAGTCAAGGTCGCCCACCACGCAGATGATGGTCATGTCGCTATCTACGGTAACGGTACCATATTTCTTCAGTTCGTCAACAATTTCGTTGAGGTGTGCGTCGTTGTCAATACTCATCGAGACACCAACCTCAGAGGTGGCAATCATGTCGATGGGCGTTTGGTAACTCTCGAAAATCTCAAAGACCTTACGCAAGAAACCCGTAGCGAGCAACATACGTGAAGACTTGATCTTGATGGCGGTGATGTTGTCTTTGGCGGCAACGGCCTTGATTTTTCCCCTCACGATGACGTTGTCAACGATTGTACCCTCTGCCTTGGGATCCATCGTGTTTTTCATCCTCACGGGAATGCCTGCGTATTTGGCTGGTTGGATGCAAGTGGGGTGGAGAATTTTCGCACCGAAGTAAGCCAGCTCGGCAGCCTCTTCAAAGTTGAGTTGGCGCACGGCTTCCGTCTTGTCAACCACACGTGGGTCGTTGTTGTGCATTCCGTCGATGTCTGTCCAGATCTGTATTTCCTCTGCATTGATGGCAGCACCCACCAAGGAGGCGGTATAGTCAGAACCACCGCGCTGGAGATTGTCTATCTCGCCGTAAGCGTTTCTGCAGATAAATCCCTGAGTGATGTAGATTTGGAAATCATTCTTGTCGTTCAGGATGGCATTCAACTTCTCCTTGATGTATTGTGGGTCAGGCTCAGAGTTCTTGTCGGTTCTCATGAAGTCGAGAGCAGAAATCAAGCAAGTCTGAATACCGCACTCCTGCAAGTAGTTGGTCATCATGTTCGTGCTTATCACCTCGCCTTGTGCCACGATGCTCTTTTCCTCGAAGCTGGTAAAGATGTCTTTGGTGAAAGAACGAAGGTAGTCGAACTCCTCATGAAGGAAGTCGCGTGTCTTCTGCTTGTATTCCTCCGTAGAGTAGAGTTCTTCCACATGTCCCATGTATTTCTTCTCCAAGGTGTTGATGATCTCGTTTGCACCCTCGGGGTTCTTCTTGTACAAATAGTCCGAAATCTCCACAAGAGAATTGGTTGTACCACTCATGGCAGAAAGCACTACAAATGTAGGTTCGCCAGATTCAGTTACCAATGAGGCTACGTTTTTCATTCTTTCGGGGCTACCGACAGAAGTGCCTCCAAATTTCATTACTTTCATAGGCTATGTATTTATTTTTGTTGTTCCTCTTCTTCTTCCAGTTCTTTTTTATCCATTTTGTTGTATTCCTTGGTAATGTCGGCTATCACGTTTTCCTTGCAACGATAGACGGTACCCGGATATTGGTCGATGATGGGTATGTTGTGCGTTGACATCACCACGGTAGTACCTTTTTGCGAAATGTCTTTCAGCAATTTCACGATGTTGCTTGCCGTTTCCGGGTCAAGGTTTCCCGTTGGCTCGTCGGCTACAATCATCTTGGGGTCATTCAGCAAGGCGCGTGCAATGGCAATGCGTTGCTGTTCGCCGCCAGATAGTTCGTTAGGCATCTTGTCCTTCTTGTCTTGCATACCTACGGCGGTGAGCACCTCGTCAATACGTGTGTTGATGTCGGCTTTCTTCTTCCATCCCGTAGCGCGAAGCACGAATTTGAGGTTACGATAGACACTACGGTCGTGGAGCAATTGGAAATCTTGGAAGATAATGCCCATCTCTCTTCTCAGGGCGGGAATCTCTTTCCTTCTCAGCGTCAGGAGATTGCGCCCTAATACTTCAGCCTTCTCCGTATCATCTTCGTCAAGGTCAAGTTCGCAATACATGGTCTTCAGCAATGAACTCTTGCCAGAGCCCACCTTACCTATTATATATATAAACTCACCTTCCTCAGCCTTGAAATCTACGTCTTTCAAGATTAAGGCGTCGCCTTGGTAAACATTGGCTTTCTTGTAATCTATCAATAATGACATAATGGATTCTATGTTTTATTTTGGCGGAATGGTTTTGCCCTTTTCCGTTGATGATTTATTTTTCTGATGCCTTTTTCAGTCTGCGTGCTTGGTCCCAGGTAGGGTCGTGGCGCTTGTGTAGTTCTTGAGCAATGTCTTCTATTCTCAATCCCTTGCTGGTGAGCAATACGATGAGGTGGTACATCATGTCAGAGGCTTCGTAAACCAACTTGTCGTTGGTGCCGTTGGTTGCCTCAATGACGGTTTCCAATGCCTCTTCTCCTACCTTCTGTGCCATTTTGTTCACACCGTCCTTGAACAGCTTGGTGGTATATGACCCTTCAGGCATTTCCTCGTGCCTCTTCTCGATGAAGTCTTGCAATTCAGAGAGAAAGAGTAGGGGATGAGCATCATTCGTCTCTCCCCAGCAGGTGTCTGTTCCCGTATGGCAGGTAGGACCGATGGGATTTACCTTCACCAACAAGGTGTCGTTGTCGCAATCGTTTTGAATGCTGACGAGGTTCAGGTAGTTGCCCGATGTCTCACCCTTTGTCCACAGGCAATTTCTGGTACGGCTCCAGAAGGTCACCTTGCCCGTCTCGATGGTCTTATGATATGCTTCCTTGTTCATGAATCCCATCATCAGCACGTTCTTTGTCTTTGCGTCTTGAATGATGGCAGGAACAAGACCTCCTAATTTGTCAAAATCAATCTTCATGTTCATCATGTTCTTTCCTTAAACATTTTACAATCTCACATTGATACCCTCTTGGCGAAGATATTCTTTTAGTTCGTGAATGGGAATCTCACCGAAATGGAACACGCTGGCTGCCAACGCAGCATCAGCCTTGCCAATGGTAAACGCATCACGGAAATGTGCCTTGCATCCCGCACCGCCGCTGGCAATGATGGGGATTGACAAGTCTTCTGCCAGTTTTGCCAATGCTTCGTTGGCGTAACCGTTTTTCACTCCGTCGTGGTTCATGCTGGTAAAGAGGATTTCTCCTGCTCCCCGTTGTTCCACTTCCTTTGCCCAGTCGAAAAGACCTAACTCCACTCTCTCTCGACCGCCCTTCACGTAGCAATGCCAGCCGTCTTCGTCGTAGCGTGCGTCGATGGCACACACACAAACCTGAGAACCAAACTTGTTGGTAATCTCGTTGATGAGTTGTGGTCGGCGAATGGCAGCCGAATTGACACTTACCTTATCGGCACCCGCATACAAGAGTCTCTCCACGTCTTCCAATGCATTGATGCCTCCGCCTACGGTAAACGGGATGTTGATTTCTCGTGCCACGCGAGTCACCATCTCGGTAAAGGTCTTACGTCCTTCAAAGCTTGCCGTGATGTCAAGATACACCAACTCGTCGGCTCCAGCCTCGCTATAAGCCTTTCCCAGTTCCACGGGGTCGCCCGCTTTGCGCAGGTTGACGAAATTGGTTCCTTTTACTGTCTCTCCGTCTTTTACGTCAAGACAGGGAATGATGCGTTTTGCTAATCCTCTCAATATATGATGCTTATTTGATTGTCAATAACTCTGGTATGTTGATTCTTCCCTCATAAAAAGCCTTGCCGAAGACAACGGCTGGGATGCTTGCTTGCTCTAAGGCGATGATGTCTTCATTGGATGAGACACCGCCACTGGCAATGAGGTGTAATTGTGGATAGGCAGCCATGATCTCACGATAGAGAGATAGGGCTGGTCCCTGTAACGTTCCGTCTTTTGAAATCTCCGTACACAAGACGTTCTTCACGCCGTGGTCGATGTATTTCTTCAAGAATGGGAGCAGTTGTTCTGCTGAGTCTTCTTTCCATCCGTTGATGGAAATCATGCCGTTCTTCACGTCTGCACCCAATATCAATTTGTCTGCGCCATATTGGTCGAGCCATTTCAGAAACAATTCCGGTTGTGTAACGGCTATGCTGCCGATCGTCACCATAGATGCTCCGTTGGCAAACGCCTTCTCAATGTCGTCTTCCGACTTGATGCCTCCGCCGAAGTCCACCGTCAGATGGGTCTCCGTGGTGATGGCTCTCAGCACGTCAACGTTGACGATGTGCTTCGAGCGAGCTCCGTCGAGGTCAACCACATGCAATCGCTGGAACCCCATCTCCTCAAACCCCTTGGCTATTTCCACGGGATTCTCATTGTATATCTTCTTCTGATTGTAGTCGCCTTTGGTCAGTCTGACACACTTACCGTCAATCAGGTCTATGGCTGGAATGAGTTCTATCATAGTTCTAAAAAGTTCTTGAGAATCGTTTCGCCTACGTTTCCGCTCTTCTCGGGATGAAACTGGGTAGCCCAGAAATTGCCTTTTCGCAAGGCGGCAGAGTAGGGGTGTATGTAGTCGGCTGTGGCAATGGTCCATTCGCAAACAGGCACATAGTAGCTATGTACGAAGTAAACGTATGGATGCTCGTCCAATCCTTGAAAGATGTTTCCGTCAAGGCTTGCCGATGGCGTGATGGTCAGGTCGTTCCATCCCATGGCAGGCACTTTTTCTTCGTGTCTTTGAGGTTGGAATCGCTTCACGTCAACGGGAAAAATTCCGATGCAATCGGTATCGCCTTCTTCGGAATGGCTGCATAACAACTGTTGCCCTACGCAAATGCCCAATACAGGTTGTTTCAATTCCTTGATGAGCGCATCTAATTGGTGCTCTCGCAAATATCTCATGGTAGTGCCCGCTTCTCCTTGACCAGGAAACAGCACCTTGTCTGCCGACATCAGTTCCTCCGCCTTGTCGGTAATCACGGGATTTACTCCCAATCTATTCAAGGCATTCACCACCGAATAGATGTTACCTGCATTGTATTTTACGATGGCTATTTTCATCAGCTGAATATAATCGTCTTGTTGTGAAATGTCAATATCTTACGCTCAATGTGCTTGGTCACGGCGCGTGAGAGAACGATCTTCTCCAAGTCCTTGCCTTTCAGTACCAAACTTTCAGGCGTGTCCTTGTGAGAGATGCGGGCGATGTCTTGTTCGATGATGGGTCCTGCATCCAGCTCAGAGGTGACATAGTGACTGGTAGCACCAATAATCTTCACGCCGCGTTCCCATGCTTGGTGATAGGGCTTGGCACCGACAAAGGCTGGCAAGAAAGAGTGGTGAATATTAATAATGTGGTGGGGATAAGCCTGAATCATATTGTCACCGATGATTTGCATGTATCGGGCAAGTACCACAAACGTAATCTTTTTCTCCTTCAATAATGCCATTTGTGCCTGCTCAACCTCATCTTTGTTGGAATGATCCTTATTGATTGCCCAAACGTAATAGGGGATGTCGAATTGGTCGGCAATATATCTGAGGTCTTCATGGTTGCTAACAATGCAGGGAATGTCAACGTTCCATTCACCAGCCTTGTATCTTGCCAACAAGTCGTATAGGCAATGGCTCATCTTGCTCACGAAGATCGCCATTCGCGGTCGTTCGTCGGTGAAATACAAGTTGAACGTCATCTTATAGCGCAAGGCATATAGTGTGTCTATGTAGTCGTATAACTTTTCCCTTGGGATGAGAAATTTCTCCAATTCCCATTGTATGCGCATGAAAAACATACCGTCTTCTCTATCTACATATTGGTCGAGGTAAACGATATTTCCTTTATTGTCGGTTACAAACTTGGTCACCTCAGAGATGATACCTGGTTTGTCAGGACAATGCAGTAGTAAAATGGCACAAGATTTCATGAATTTAATAACATTTTGTACATAATCCGTGCAAAAGTACAAAATTTCTTTCAATTCGGGCAATTATTCCTTGCTCAATTTGAAATTCTTTGTCATTTCATGATAAACCTCACCTCACTCGTAGTTGCCAGAAGGCAATTGCGGCTGCGGCAGCCACGTTGAGAGAGTCAACTCCGTGCCACATGGGAATGCGTACCACGTAGTCGGATTCGGCAATGGTTTCCTTGGGCAATCCGTCTCCTTCTGTTCCCATCACGATGGCTAATCGTGGCTCTTCTGCCAAGATGGGATGGTCGATGGGAATGGAATTATCCGACAGAGCCATTGCTGCCGTCTTGAATCCGAATTGGTGCAAGGTGTTGGGTGAATCATCCAACCATGTCCAAGGTACGAGAAAGACGGAACCCATTGATACTCTGATGGCGCGACGGTTTAATGGGTCACAGGAGTTGCGGGTGAGCAGCACGGCATCAATACCCAAGGCAGCAGCTGAGCGGAAGATGGCGCCGATGTTGGTGGTATCTACCACTCCGTCTATTACCACGATTCGCCTGCTGTTACGACAGAGTGTTTCCACATCAGGCAGCACAGGGCGTTTCATGGCACAGAGCACCCCACGGGTTAGCGTGTAACCTGTCAATGAAGCCAACAGTTCTCGTGGTCCCGTATAAATGGGAATGTCGCCACATCTGCTGATAATGTCGGCTGCATCGCCCGTGATATGCTTTCTTTCGCACAATAATGCCTTTGGAATATATCCTGCATTCAGAGCCACATTGATGACCTTCGGGCTCTCTGCAATGAAGATTCCTTTCTCTGGGTCTGAACGATGTCGCAACTGGGCTTCGGTGAGGTTGGCAAAAACCTCCACTCCCTCATGTGACAATGATGATATTTCGATGAAAGATTTCATTCTCATTTTTTCAAAACAATGGCAAAGATATAAAAACAAACTGAATAATTCAACTGATGTGAATTGTTATCCCATAATTTTTATTACCTTTGCACAAAATCTAATACGTTTTACACCTTATGACACGAGAAGAAGCCATAGCTACAGGTATGGAGGTACACGAGATACAGCACTCGATGAAGAGACGTACTTCATGGCACGACTATAGCCGCAAGGGAACGTACATGCTGACCCTTGTGGTGAAGGATCGTAGGCCGCTATTGGGTACTTTGAAGGGAGACTTAAAGGGTGAGGTGGCTCCTTATGTGGAGTATTCTGCTCTCGGAAGCACTATTGTTCAAGAAGAGCAGAAAAAGATTCACCAATTTTATCCTCAGGTGGAAGTGTGGAAATTATGTGTTATGCCTGACCACTTACATTTAATCGTAAGAGTCAATGAGGACATGGGAGAAGGTAAACATCTTGGGAAAGTAATGGCAGGATTTAAATCAGGATGTAACAATGTCTATTGGAAGTTGTATAACATGAATGAACCACCAAGGCAGGGCTTGTTTGAGAAAGGCTACTGCGACAAGATTCTCATGCACGACGGTCAGTTGGACAACTGGAAACACTATCTTGATGACAACCCTCGCCGATTGATGGTGAAGCGTCAGAACCCAAACTTGTTTACCGTACTCACTGGTATGGAGATAATAGGTGAGCGTTGTCAGGTGGTTGGTAATAGATTCTTATTGGATATTCCCGACAAGATGGCTGTCATTGTACACCGACGCAATACTGACGAGGAAAACGCCCACCTAAAAGCGGAGTGGCTGGCATGTGGTGAACGTGGTGGCGTACTCGTCAGTGCTGCTATCTCGCCAAAGGAGAAAGAGGTTCTGCGAGAAGCTATGAACCGAGGGTACAACATCATCCTGCTTAGGGAGAACGGCTTCCCGAAACTATATAAGCCCTCTGGTGAGGGCTTTGATGCTTGTGCTAAAGGATTACTCTTGCAAGTAAGCCCTTTGGAGTTTCACTATGAGAAAAGGGTGATAACGAGAGCGCAATGCCTCTACTTAAATGCAATGGCTGAAAGAATAGCTGGCGATAGATAGTATTGCATACAATGCAAGCGGCAAAACCGCCTGGAACCGTGGCAGCATTGTCACCGTCCACGTCAGTTTTGCTGACGTCCTGTATAGGTGCTGAAAATGATTACTTCTTTTGTGAATACAATCTTGTGCAAATAACATTAATCTTTGTCATGTAAATTCTGAATTTAGGTGCCAAAATACGGGCATTTTTTCAAACGAGTTGTAACTTGGTTGGAAAAATGCCCGATTTTTGATGTTTTTATATGTGATTGTAAATCAATGGTTTATGGTTTTGTTGAGTGCGGAATTAAAAGAAAAAGCATGTTTTTGCACAAAATAAGATAGTTTTTTGCGTGTTCGTAACATATTCAATTAGCGAAATAACATATATAGTTACGTTCATAACACGTATAGTTACGACCATAACTATATATGTTAGCGAGAAAAAAGTGATGTTTTGCTTGTTTTTACCCATTTTTTCGTTCTCCTAACTCTGGAAGACAAAAAAACAAAGACGGTTTTTTGTCGTACTATTTGACATTGAATAAAATTTAATAAGTAGAGAAGTTTTGTGGTTTCACGGGAAATGATTACCTTTGTACAAATTTTTTAGAACAACTAAGCGAAGATGAATTATATTGAAACAGCTATTGAAGGTGTTTATATCTTGGAACCACGGGTGTTTCAAGATGCAAGAGGATATTTCATGGAAACATGGAACCAAGCGGACTTCGACAAACATGTAGGTAAGGTGACGTTTATCCAGGACAACGAATCGAAATCAAGTTATGGCGTATTGCGTGGCTTACATTATCAGAAAGGTGAATTTTCGCAAGCCAAGTTGGTACGTGTCATCAAGGGAAAAGTGTTAGACGTGGCAGTAGATATCAGAAAGAGTTCACCTACCTTTGGCAAGTATGTGCTTGTAGAATTGAGCGAGGAGAATAAGCGTCAATTGTTTATTCCCCGTGGATTCGCTCACGGATTCTTGGTGCTGAGTGAAGAGGCTGTGTTTACGTATAAGGTGGATAATGTCTATGCTCCCCAGGCTGAGGCTGGCATTAAATGGAATGATGAGGATATTGCCATTGAATGGCCCATCAATCCGCAGGATTTGGTTTTGAGCGAGAAAGACTCACGAGCATTGAGCTTGAAAGAAGCCGAAACCTTTTGATCATTGACCATTGAATATTGACCATTGACCATTGAATATTGACCATTGACCATTGAATATTGACCATTGACCATTGAATATTGATCATTGATTATTGACCATTGGAAAATCGATGCAAATAAGTTTTGCTCAATTTAAAGAATGGTCAATAATCAATGGTCAATGAAAAAAACTACATCATCACTTCCACGGTGTGTTTTCCTTCCATGAATGGAACGATGTTGCCATTGATGGGATTACCATCTACCGTGATACATTTCACACCCTTTTGGTTGCCATCAGGATTCTTGACGGTGATAAGATATTCAGCCCCACGGAATCTACGCTTAACGGTGTATTCCTTAGCATGATCGGGCAGACATGGGTCGATGCAGATGCCATTGTAATCAGGTTTGATGCCAAGGATAAACTCGCTGATGGTGTACCACATCCAAGCAGCTGTACCCGTGAGCCAACTGTTCTTTCCTTCACCTGGTTTATAAGCATCTTTACCTGCCACCATCTGACAGTTTACGTATGGCTCAACCTTATGGAGCGTACTGTATTTCTCTTCCACGTATGAAGGCAGTATCTTGCGGTAATGATTCCACGCGTCGTTACCACGTCCGGCAACTGTCTCGCCAATGATAACCCAAGGATTGTTGTGGCAGAAGATACCTGCATTCTCTTTATAGCCTTCTGGATAAGAACTGATTTCGCCCATCTCTACATGATAGGTGGTGAATGCGGGATTGTTGAGAACGATACCATGCTCGCACTCCAATCTTTCCTTGACACTGTCAAGAGCTTTTGCTACCATTCCGTCTTCCAATCCGATGCCAGCCATGCTGCACCATCCTTGACTCTCGATAAAGATTTTACCCTCTTCATTCTCGTTGCTTCCAATCTTGTTGCCATAGAAATCGTATGCGCGAAGATACCATTCGCCATCCCATCCATCTTTCTTCACGGCTTCAGTCATAGCCTCTACACACTGGCAAGCTCTTTCAGCTTCCTTGATGTAGAAGTCTTTGTCGGCTTGGTTGTTGCTGCGAAGAGCAATCTGACGGCAAAGCTCTACATAATCCTTGCCCGTTACGACAAACAATCCTGCAATCATCAAACTCTCAGCCTTGCTTCCTTCGCTATTGTTCTCCGTGGTTTGGAAACTCTCATTAGGATCCCATGAGAAACAGTTGAGATTGAGACAGTCGTTCCAGTCGGCTCTACCTATCAACGGCAATTGGTGAGGACCTAAGTTTTCTACCACATGATTGAATGATACACGCAGGTGCTCGAACAAAGAAACCTCCGTTCCCGGTTGGTTATCGAACGGTACTTGCTCATCGAGGATAGAGAAATCGCCCGTCTCCTTGATGTAAGCCACGGTACCAAATATCAGCCAGCAAGGATCATCGTTGAAACCGCCGCCTATGTCGTTGTTTCCACGTTTGGTGAGTGGCTGGTACTGATGGTAACAACCGCCATCGGGGAACTGTGTGCTGGCAATGTCGATGATACGCTGACGTGCACGTTCGGGAATCTGATGTACGAAGCCTACCAAGTCTTGGTTGCTGTCACGGAAACCCATGCCACGACCAATGCCACTCTCGAAGAATGAGGCAGAGCGTGACATGTTGAACGTAACCATACATTGATACTGGTTCCAGATGTTCACCATACGGTCAATCTTCTCATTGCCCGTGTTGACGACATAGATGTCGAGCAAACGGTTCCAATATTCATTCAGTTCAGCAAATGCCTTGTCAACCTTTTCCGTTTGATCGAAGGCAGCAATCATTTGGTAAGCTTTTTCTTTGTTGATGACTTGTGGAGCGATAAACTTCTTGTCTTGCTCGTTTTCTACATATCCCAACATGAAGATGAAATCCTTGGACTCTCCGGGTTGCAACTCTACCTCTATATAATGAGAGGCAATAGGACTCCAACCGTGTGCATGACTGTTGCGGGGCTTTCCTTCAAGTACAACCTCTGGCTCGTGCATACCATTATAAAGACCTACGAATGTTTCCCTGTCGGTATCAAATCCTTGTATTGGCGTGTTGACGCTGTAGAAAGCAAAGTGATTGCGACGCTCACGATATTCAGTCTTATGATAGATGACACTGCCCTCAATCTCCACTTCGCCCGTAGAGAAGTTGCGTTGGAAGTTTTCCATGTCGGTAGCCGCATTCCACAAGCACCATTCGGTGAAAGAGAAGAGTTTGAGACTACGTACAGACTTAGAATTGTTTTTCAGCGTAACCTTTTGTACCTCAGCCCATGTGTTGAGTGGAACGAAGAAGAGCATACTTGCCTCGATGTCGTTCTTCCTTCCCGTGATGCGCGTATAGCTCATACCGTGACGACACTCATAGAAGTCGAGCGGAGTCTTCATGGGTTTCCAACCAGGACTCCAGATGCAATCGCCATCCTTGATATAGAAATACCTGCCCCCATTATCCATCGGGACATTATTATATCTATAACGTGTGAGTCTGCGAAACTTAGCATCCTTAAAGAAGGAATAACCACCAGCGGTATTGGAAATCAGGGAGAAGAAATTCTCATTCCCTAAGTAGTTAATCCAAGGCCACGGAGTCTTGGGGTCAGTAATTACATACTCTCTGTTAGCGTCATCGAAATGACCGTATTTCTTGTTTTCCATGTGATAAATATTTAGTTATTTTTCAATTAATATTCTTACGTCAACGGCAATCACGTCGTTCTCATCTGCCAATAACGGATTGATGTCAATTTCCTTGATTTCAGTGGCAAAGCGAAGCAAAGTGGACAGACGCACAATCACCTCGGCGTATCGTTGGATGTTGATGCCACTTTGTCCTCTGGTTCCTTTCAGAATCTTATATCCACGTAGAGAGTGTATCATGGAGTAAGCCTCGGCGTAGGAGAGTGGTGCAAGGCCACTGGAAACATCCTTGAGCACTTCGATGAAGATACCTCCCAATCCACACATCACCACATGACCGAATTTCTCTTCGTATTTGGCACCAATGAATATCTCCTTGCCCTTCATCATCTTTTGTATCATGACAGCCTTGGCATCGGGGATATGCATCATTCGGTCGAACTCTAAGGAGAGATGTTCTGCCGTGCGGATGTTTAACGTAACGCCGCCTACGTCACTCTTGTGGATGGGACCTACCACCTTGGCTACTATGGGATAGCCGATTTTCTCGGCAAAGGCAACCAATTCGTCCTTCGACGTTGAAACCATCTCAGGAACCAACGGAATCTTGGCGCAACTCAACAACTCTCGTGCCTTGTTGGGCGTGATGTAACCATTCTCGTGAATACCACCAATGATTTCACGGATGCGCGGTACGTCGATACCAAACAACTCTACCTCTGGGGGAGCGGGTAGGGGAGTCTTCAAGATTCTCACCAATGACGTGGCAAGCGTTACCTCATCAGAGAAGTTGACGTGTCCTTTTTGCAAGAAGTCTTCCACTTCTTGTCCAGCAGTATGCACTGATGGGAGAATGGGGAAGATGGGTTTCTTGCATTCCAGAATCTTTTGGTGAAGCACGTCGTATGCCTCATATACGTTGACCAATCCTGGTGTACCGAAGATAACCATGATGGCATCAATATTGTCGAAATATTTCTCGCAATAGTCGATGGCAAGTCCTAAGTGCTCTGGGGTTCCCGTGGCGAGTATGTCTATGGGATTGGAGACAGAAGCACCAGGGAAAAGGAGAGATTTTAATTCTTCTGCCTTTTCACCGTCAAGCTTTGGTACTTGTAAGTCGCCTTTGGATAGCGCGTCGGTGAGCATCACGCCTGGACCACCAGCATGAGTGACAATGGCAAACTTGCTCATGTTCATGTTGGATTGGTTCTGCGTGTTCTCTAATGTTGAGAAGATGCAGCCCACAGTGGTGAGTTCCTCTCGGGAGAAACATCTTACGATACCTGCCTTTCTGAACAATGCCTCTACTGCGGAGTCGCTGGAGGCAATGGCTCCTGTATGTGAGGAGGCTGCTCGACTACCGCTCTCGCTGGAACCTGCCTTGATAGCTGCTATGCGACAACCTTTACGGATTAACGAACTGGCATGGAAGAGTAATTTGTCGGGATTGGAAATGTTCTCGATGTATAGGAGTTTTACATGAGAATCCTTTTCCGCGTCAAATTTCTCATCCATGTATTGCAATACATCCTCAATACCAATTTGTTTTCCATTGCCGATAGACCAAACGGAATGGAATGGCAAACCCTTGATGACAGCCGATTCCAAGATGAATACGGCTGTGGCTCCCGAACCAGAAATGAAATCCACACCCTTGGGATGTAACTGGGGAATGGGTTGGGTGAAAACGCTATGATGCCAGGCATTCAATAGTCCGATGCAGTTAGGACCGATGAGCGCACAACCGTATCTCTCGCATGAGTCGAGAATTTGCTTTTCGAGTTCTGCACCAGCCTTTGTCTCTTCGCCAAATCCTGCTGAGATGATGATAAATGCCTTGACATTTTTCTCTCTTGCCAAGTATTCTACATAGTCGGGACAAAAGCGTGCGGCTACAACCAAAATGGCAAGTTCGGTATCGGGAATTTCACTCGCTTGATGAAACACGTCTAATCCCTGTACCTTGTCTTCCTTGGGATTCACCACATGTAGCTTGCCTTGGTAATGACCATTGATAAGGTTGCGAATGATGGCTCCACCAGGTTTGTGGATATTGTTGGAACCACCAATCACAACGATACTTTCAGGATGTAATAGTTGTCTGTTAATCATAATAAGTTGTTAGTATTTTGTGAAATGAGTTTTCAGAAGGATTATTCTTCCTCCCAGACATTGAAGTTGAATTGCTTGGCTTCTATCTCATCACCGTCTCCAATGCTTGGACCCTCGTCATCGCCCTTGAAGAAGGTAGCCTCAAGCATGATGCCCTTTCTCTCGAATGTAAATTGTTTGATTTTGATATAGGGTGAAATATAATGTCTTTCCATGTAATATGTTTCTTGTTTATTTGATGATGACTTTCTTGTTGTTTTGAATGTAGATACCATGACGTGCGGTAGATACACGACGACCTTGTAAATCGTAGTATGTGTCTTGTGCATCATTGCCATTTAGGGTGTTGATGCCGTCAACGATACCAGCATCCTCACTTACGAGGTCTTCATCAGGGTTTTCTTGTTTAATCATGATGAAACTCTTAGCACTAAAACTGGCAGGCAAATAGCATTTGTATTGGGGAATGACAACGCCAGCTTCGCATGGATAGAATCCTGTCTTGCCACTCTTTACTGCTAATGCCCAAGCATCTCCTTTTTTGGGTACGGTGAATGTACCTTCAGATGTGGGAATGAACAAATTGTTGTCAATCGTTCCCTCATTGTCTGTTGTTTGGGGATTAACAACATCTCCAGGGGTTCCTTGGATGAGAACACCCGTATTAGCAGGAACCAGCTTGTTGTCAAGAGACGAAATTTTTACGTAATTATTGCCCTGGTCTTTAGCGATAAAGACATTCTCACAGTTCTGGCAATTTGAAAAGTCTAATGCACGTGGCCATGAGAAAGAACAATAACCAGAATTACCAATTTTTGCTTCTATTACAAGTATAAAATTTTGTGATGTTTCTTCAAAAATATTGTTTCCATTGTTTGAATCTCGAAATTTTTTGTTTTTAACATCAATAGTTGTAATTCCTGGATCCAGATTATCCTTTACTCTAACTGTAACTTTTATGATAGTTCCAGACGTCCCTGCCACTGGCGTTGCTGGCATAGAATAAACTAAGAGACGATAATATCCTTTACTATTATATGTAAATGTTGATGTGTGTTGTGATTGCAAACGTTCATTATTACGTGAAAAACTAACATATTCTAATCCTTCAGGTAAATATATGTCGCATTGAAAACCTGTATACATTTTTGATGGATTATTTAAAACGACATCAAAAGTAACTTCTTTACCTTCAACAAATGTAACATCACCTATTGTAATGTCATCAGCCAATACTATGTTTGGAATTGCAAATAAAACAATTAAGCATAGTGTAATTTTTATTTTTATTATTGATTTCATACTCTAACACTTTTAATTATTTAAAACGATATCAATTATATCCATTAAATCGAATATGGTAATATCTTCATCTTCATCTGTATCAGCGGCTTTGAAGATAAATACTTCAGGTTCATTGCCTTCGATGTATGATTGCACATCCATGATGTCGAAAACATCTACCTCTCCGTCATTATTCACGTCACCCAACAAATAATCTTCTTCTTTTTCTTTACCTGTAAAGGTATATGTGAAATTATCTTGAACAAATGTTCTTGTTAAATCATTGGTAAGGGTAAGTTGTACATTCTTGACAGTAACGTTTTGTTCGCCGAGTGTTAAATCATCCGCTGCTTTGACATTAATGTACATGATAGCACCAGATGTTCCACTAAAACGGACTTTAGTACCTGACATAGAGAAAACCATGAATCGTATAGCTCCACTTTTGTTATAAGAACTAATCTTATGGGGGGTGTTTGCTCCATCAGTGTAGTGAATACGATTGGTGTTAAGTGTCCATTTGTTAGAAGTGTTACTTTCTTCATCAGTTGCACTCACGATTTCTACTCCTTCCGGTAAGGAGAGATCGAACTGAAATGCGCAAAACTCGTCTTCGTCTTGCGTTAGATTTATCACAAGTTGCCCTGTCTCGCCAGGTGACAGAGATAAAGGTTCAACTGATAAACCTTTTTGGGCAAAGCAACCCAAGGTTACCATGCTCAAAAGGATAAAAAATAATTTTCTCATAAATTAATCTGCATTAAGAATTATGTCTGTTATTTGTACTACGTCTGTGATGCTGATTATTCCATCGCCATTCATGTCAGCATTTTTAAAGTGGAATGCTTCTGATGGGTTACTAAGAGAATAGTCAACCGTTATGACAATGTCGGTAATATTGATAAGCCCATCTCCATTCGCATCACCCATAAGGATGTCTTCGGCATTTGCCAACTCATTGAATTTCTTATCGAGATAGGCAAAACGATTGTCTATGTATGTGGAAATGGCAGAAACTTGGTCTTCATAACTTCCTTCAAGTGTCCATCCAGCACCGCCCTCTGCGGTTGTCTTATAGTTGTATGCTTTTGTCTGTGCTATTTCGCTTGACAAGGCAGTGAGCTTAGATTTCAATGCCGCTTTTACGTCTGTCGATGCGTTGGCTCCATAGATGCTGTTCCATTTGGCAAGAACGGCTTCTTTAAACCAATCCTCTTTCCATAGGTCTTGCAACTTATTGCGCATCACACCATAGTCGGCTCTCGTGAATATCATTCCGTTATAAGAACCATTGGTGTTGAGGTCTGTCATGTCCATCGGATATTTACTGTTGTTGTCGTAAGCTTTCTCGTTTCCTGATAGAGGACCGAAGAACAATTTGCCGTCTGTCGCAGATTTGTAGGTATAAGTACTTGACAGTTGCTTATAAGCGGCAAGAATCTCAGTAGAGATATACCAATTGATGAATGATGTTTGATCTACATTATCTTTGATGTTATTCCAGAATGTAGTGTTGAAATACGTGCCTATTTCATTAGCCAATACAGTTTGCTGGTCTGCTGTCAAATCATCCTTGTCTGGGTTCTTGATAATTAAATAAGGTGTATTCGTATCACCAGCAACATACAGGTCACCATTGCCATCCGTGCGTGTATCCACCTCACCTGATGATGCAATCTCAACCAACCAGTCTGTATCCTTGTCTGAAGCTAATACACGACCGCTTTCCACCTTCACTCTATCGGTGATTTGGTACGTACCCATATACTTGTCGTTCACGTAAACATCTGCGAATTGATAACCTGGGGTGAAGGCGAAGCCCATTTGGTCGCCCAACTCTTTGGTCAATGCATTACGAAGCATGGTTGGGTCATCGTCGTTAGCTTCCAATACCCATTGCTTGTAGTTGCCTGATTTAGTGCCCAAGAATGGGGTCTTTGCGGCGAACTTCAGACGATAAGAAGGTTTTGCTGCCGTTCCATCACTCTTGAATTTCACGCTCACAGCTCCAGCGCTTAACACCTTGTTGCCTCCGATCATGTTGTTCTTATCAAATACTTCCATGTTTGCAGTTGCATCCCACGTGTCAGCATTCATAGAACTTGAAGTAATGTAGATGGTTGGCACGTCAGTGAGTTGTTGATGAATAACTGGTTGGATGATTTCACCACCACAAGCGGTAAATAATTCGTCAACATTAGTTTTAACAGTATTAATTCTTAATCCTATCCATTCTTTCAACTGTGTGACATATTCTGGATATGTTGGGAAATGCACCTTCGCCCAACTTGCATCATTAATATTATATTTAGTAAAGTTTAATGCCTGCGTTTGATCTATATCTTCTGCAATATTGTCTATATCATTAACAAGTTTATCATAGAGCCCTTCACTGATTAATTTATCAAGTTTTGTCTTCACTGCTGACATAAAAACCTTGTCATTATGCAATGCCTGAATCTTCCATTCAAAATTACATTTGCTGTAATTCTCTACCAGTAGATTATCTTTTGCATCTCCATGATTGCCGAAAGCTAAATCCTTATCCCAAAGTGGTCCCCAAATGAATGGACCTGTGGGAGAACGGTAGCCTTTAAAGACAAACCATCCATCAAGATCACCAGTGAGATTAATAGCAATGTAGTATTTTACCAAAGATTCCAAATCGTTGTAGTCTTGCCATGTGCCATTGTTAAAAGAATTTAGCCAGTTGGCACGCCAATTGGTTACTTCTTGCACAAGTGCAGCTGTTTCTGCTTCAGTAGCTGGTTCGGGATTTTTGATGCAAAAATACGGTTCTCCATCGGTTGTATTAGGTTCTTCTACCATAGTAGTCCATGCAACACCTTCGAGGAACCAATCTGTATCTTCGTTGATGTCAACACGATTTTTACCTACTTCAACTTGGTCGGAAACTTGGTAAGTACCACGATATTCATTGTTAATAACTAAATCTACAAACTTATAGCCAGGGCAGAATGGCATACCAACGTATTTGCCAATATGGTAGGTAACAGCGTTGCGCATCATGGAATTGTCAAAGGCATTAGCAAGTAGCGTCCAATTACGTTTCTTGTATCCAGCCCCAAGTAGGTCGTGCTTATGTGTCTCTGTAACGTTTCCGTTGGCATCTTTTACGTCTTTGTCAAATTTCAGTCTATAAGGGCGTTTACCGTTTCCTACTGAGGCCGTTGAGTTGCCACGAACCTTAATGCTTAAGCCTTCATCAGTAAACTCTTCAAGGTTCCCCGACTTATCTACTACTTGGATGGTTGCCCTACGATATTTATCTGTTCCGTCAGCATTTTGCTCTTTTCCCCAACTGTCTGTCCCCCCATAAATGTCGTCCAAAGGTATTGTAAGATAAATGGTTGGAACATCGGTAAGCTGTCGGTGCAATGCTATTTTTCCTTCAAGAGTAGTAGGCTCTATAGTAATATCATCGTCTCCTGATGGTTTTTCTAAATTCAGTGTGAGTTTAACATTTCCTTTGGTTGATGAAAAAAAGAAACATTCTGCTCCAAAATGTCCATTGTTATTAAATGGTACTTCACCAGCAAGATAATTATACAAACCGCCTAATGGACTTATTGTCCATGCGTTAGTGGGAGATCCTTGTCCGTTTACATATTGATAAGTCCATATTTTAAAATAATGACTGCGTATGGATAAATCAGTATCAATCGACTTGTCTATCCATGAATCGGAAATGTTGCTGGCAAATGTCACTCCATTAAATGATGGATTATCTATTGTCGTATTCACCTTCATGATGTAAGGTGTTCCTGCAACAACAGTAGGTGTCTGCATGATAGTGAAATTGATTGTATTTCCATCAATACTTGAATACTCTTCTATGGTATATCCATTCTCTCCAAAAGTCTCGTCTAATTGAGCTTTTGACGCACTAAATGGAAATACCACACCTGTCCATTCACCCGCATTGAATGTCTTGTTCGTTATTGTAACGTTGACAGTCTTTCCAAAATAACTTGAATATTGGCTACCCCCCCAGCTATTCAAAACGTCAAACGTCACATTGTCAATTGCGAATGCTCCTATGCTACATAGCCATGCTATCAATAGCATAAATAATCTGTTTTGTTTGTAATTATATAAATGTCCCATAATGATAAGAAATTAAAATTATTCTCCGATAATTGTTGCTACGACTCTTCTTGCACCCCCATAGTTCCTGAACTCGCATAGGTATATTCCTTGCCAAGTGCCTAAGTTTAGTCTCCCGTCGGTGATGGGGATAGAAAGACTTGTGCCTACTACCACAGATTTCACGTGTGCAGGCATGTCGTCAGAACCTTCAAGAATGTGCATGTAATAAGGCGCATTCTCCGGTACCATCTTATTGAAAACGGTTTCCAAATCCAATCTCACGTCTGGGTCTGCGTTTTCGTTGATAGACAGTGCGCAACTGGTATGCTTGATGAAAAGGTTCAGCAATCCCTTTTTAGGTAGTTTGGGTAGCAACGATGTCAGTTCGTTGGTTATCAAATGAAATCCACGTTTCCGTGGACTCAATTTGATTTCGATTTGTTCTAACATATATAATAATGTGTAGCAGAATGGAGATTATTCCTCTAAGATCTGTTCTGCGTGATTCTTTACTTTAATCTCCTTCGGTTTGATAACCTGCTCCACGATACCTTCCTCGTTGATGACGAAAGTGGTGCGTAGCGTACCCATGTACTTTTTTCCGAACATACTTTTCTCTCCCCATACTCCGAAGGCTTTGTTGAGTTCCATCTCAGTGTCAGCTATCAGGGGAAATGGCAATTGATGCTTCTCGATAAACTTCTTGTGCGATTTTGCATCCTGTACGCTTACGCCAACAACGGCATAACCTTTAGCCAGCATCTTCTCATAATTGTCACGTAAATTGCACGCTTCTTGCGTACAACTAGGCGTACTGTCTTTTGGATAAAAATACAATACGAGTTTCTTACCGGCAAAGTCTTGCACTCTAATCTCGTTCCCGTTTTCGTCTGTCCCTAAATAGTCAGGAACTTTATCACCAATTTCAATCATATTGTTTAGGATTAAATTTTCGTGCAAAAGTACGAATTAATTCCTAATTGTCAAAATATAATTTTTTTAATGTAGTATTTTATGTTTTTTTTACCTTTTATCATGATGGTGATTCCATTATGTCAAAGATAAGCAAGTTGAGAGAACATAAAAAACGGACGGTATTCTGTTTGAAGAAAAACTTTCAACATGAATACCGTCCAATTTTATCTATGAACGTTCACCATCTCGGAACAAATCTGTGACTGATGTTCGTTTCATTTTAATCATCTTAATATTCCCAATAGTTGCGTGTCGCAGTATCTTCAAAGAAACTTGTATTGCTGCTTTTTGAAAGTACATCTGATTCGATCGCAAATTTACTGTTCACGATTTTTAATCCAGCCAACACTTCTGTTTCACCATTCACGGAAATGATGCTCGTTCTTGGTGCGATATATTGATTATTTTTCATCTCTATTTATAATTAATGTGTGAATAAATTCGTTTGCTTAAAGATATTACTTCATGATAACTTTCTGGATGGTTCCGTCTATCTTACGAATGATGTTAATACCTTTCTGCAGTGTTTTTCCTGTTTGTTGACCAGCGAGGTTGTAAACTCCTTCAATGATAGTGGTGTCCATTTTCTCGATGCTGTCAATGCCGTTAGTTTCACCGAATGCAAAATGCAAAGCCTTTGCACCTGCAGCACTTGGTGCCGTGAGATAAGCACGGAAAGGACGAATAGCTGGTTGTATCTCGCTTCCTACAAGATAGAAAGCCACTTCTCCGCCTTGGTTTTGTAATACGTAAGTACCTTCTTTTGAGGTGGTGTTGGCATAAACGCCAGTCAACAGTCCATATTGTGGATTGTCTTTGTATTCTATCGTCTCGTCTTTTGCTGAGAGAACCAAGGTTCCTGGATTCTTGAGAATGGCAGGTGTGTTGGCGGTGATTTCCGTAATGCTGTTCAATACCACGTTGTCGCCATCCAAGGTACTGGTTGTATATGCTTCTACACCACCTGTCACGTCAGCGTCGAAGGGTACGACCACGGTACCATATCCTGCGTTACCCACGGTTGCGGTATATTGCAGTTGTGTTTTGGCTTCGTCAACCGACTCCACAAGCGATTGGATATTCTCGGTAACACCTTTCAGTTCCACCACGGCGGGAGTACTGTTGTCCACACGCTCAATGTACCAATGGCTGCCTTTGTCGGCTTGTGCATTGTAGTTTTTAACCAATCCCGACATACCGCCACCGTAACGATTGGCATATTTGCTGCCAAGCAGGTAGATAATGGTGGAAGGATTCCATGCTGCACGATCCATGTACTGGTTGGTGATGTTGTTGGTAATCTTGATGGCAGTAGGTGTGGTTGTGGAGCGTGTCCACTGACCACCATCACCTGTTGCTTCCTCAGAAACCACGAAATTGTTGTTCTCGGTATCAAAGAGATAGAAATAACCCTCTTGTCCTTTTACAGGAACGATTGCATATTTGGCAGCCGTACCCTGTGTGTTACGAGTGAGGTTGCCGTCTGTGCCAGTCTCGAAATAACATCCGTTGTCGGCATTCTTAATGTAGTATAGAGCTGTAGGGTCCACAAACACGTCACTTGTCGTATTCTTGTCTATGGCATAGATGTACCAGTTGGTACCTACATCATTGGCATCATTCCAGTTCTTCACTTGGTTGCCGTTAACGCCGCTATAAGCATTAGCCATTCCGCCTTCGCTGTTTTGGATGAGAAAGATATGACCATCGGTAAGAATCCAATCAGTGTGGTTTGCCGTGTTGTCAATCAGTTTCACGTTGACGGGCGTAGTGCTGTAAGTCCAATCCGTACCGTTATTTGCATTTTCTGATGCTTTCAGGTAGTAATTGCTTTTCAAGTCATATACATAATAGTATCCCTCATTTTGGTGGTCTTCCAAGATAAGCATCTCTGCTGCTTCGTCGGCGTTATCGGTGCGATAAACAATGAGGTCGTTGGCTTCATTGTATTTAGCAGAGCGAACATATCTCTTGTTACCATCTGCAGGATAAAAGTTCTTGATGATGAACACCTTGTCGAAGTTGGCATCAAAGTCGTATGCTTCTACGCTGACATCTTTAATCCATTCCTCAATCTGTTCCTTGGCAATAGTCAGGAAATTGATGGGGTAGTGGTTGTAGTCTGTATAACCTCCAGCGGCATTCAGAGATTGGTCTTCAAAGAGAATGCCAAGGTCTCCGTTTTCCAACTTGGTCATCGTTGCATAACGGGCACCCTTTGGCTGAAACTGACATACGTGTACCCAATTAGAGCCATTGTCTGAACTCATATACAAATTGAGGTTGGCATGTTGTCCTTTCGTCATGGTGTGGAATAAGATACCCTTTTCACGGTCGTAATAGATAATATCCTGGTTGTTGGCGTAGGGCTGGTAGAGAGTTGCGTTGGTGGTCTGCGTATCCCAGTTGAAGGTCACGGTGCCATCATCGTTCTTGGTGTACGTACCTGTGTTGAATCCGCGGTTTCCAGCTTGGCGAACCGAAGCGATAAGCGTACCGTCTGCCATCTGTTCCAACTTAGCTTCGTCGCCACCCGTATATACTGGTGTCGTGTCGATGTGCCATGTTGCGCCATCATCGGTAGAATAGAACAGGTAGTCGTTGGAGTTGCTGATGTGAGCAGACTTGCCGGCATCGGTGTAGCACTGTGCAGGTATCAGATACATCAAGATTCCATCGTTGGTATAGAGACCCTTACCAGAGGTTACGAAATAGTCGAACAATCCATATTGGGTGTGGTCAGTAATACGACCAGTTTCAAAGAGATCTACAGGCTCCGTCCAAGTCACTCCGTTATCTTCAGATGTTGACATACAGATGCGGTTCAGTCCGTAGAAATATCCCGTGTTGCCAGCGGCAAAGAGGCAATAGAGCTTGCCATCCTTACCCTTGGTGAGTGATGGGTCGCCATAGCCACACTTGGCATTGTCGGCAGTGCCTTGTCCCTTTGCTACGATAACGGGATCTCCCCATGTCTTACCTCCGTCAGTACTGCGACGTACTACAATGTCGATTACGTGTCCGCCACCGATGTCGGTATAGCTTTCGTAGCGTTTGTCGGCAGCTGCTACAAGTGAACCGTCGTTTGCCGTTACAAGAGCCGGAATACGATATACGCGACTGCCATTGTCACGTGGCAGGAAAGGATAGCTGTGTACGTTGAATACCATTGCACCACGGTCTGATGGGTCGCCAACAGAGGTCAGGTCGAGCGTCGTTTCCTTGTTGTTGTAGGTATAGGTAATGTCTGTTACGGCTGCATCAACGATGGCACCAAGCTCAGCACCTTCTGTGATGGTAGCTCCAATCCAATAATAATGTGTACCGGCAGAGAAATTATCGATAGTGAATGTTGCGGTAGAACCGGCAATGGTGGCTTCTGAAATCACGGTCTTGGTGGGAGCACCAGAACCTGTAGAGAGAATCTCTGGAGATGCTGATGATGCTTCGTAGAGGGTCAACTTAGAGATGTTGCTCTCTGCGCCATCTTTCAGACTCACATTCATTGTAACTCCTGTGGGAGCATTGAAAGGTGCGGCATTGACACGCAGCAACATCACCTCTTCACCACGTGCGGCTGTCTGCCAACCTTGTTCCACTGTTACACCCTCTTTCACGATGGCGAGGTCGGGATTATACGCAATGGTAATGGTATGAGCCGTGGCATCTACGGTGGTAGAAGCACCGCCTGGCAAGAAGAAGTCGCTGGCTTCTGGCGTTACGCTTGAAGGCAGGAAGAAATAACCATTCTTATAGACGCTGGTGAGTCCGCTTACGTCTGTGCGCGAACAGGTAATCTGTGCCGAAGCTGGAGCATCATCACTCAATACTTGCCAAGCTGTCAAGCCTGCATTGGCGAGAGAAATGGGATAGATGTCGTAGTATGCATTTCCACCACTTCCCGTTTCACCGATGAAGTAAGTGTTGTTGAGCAAATAAGGCACTCCAAAGCGTGTATAGGAACCGTTGTTGTGGTAGAAACGGAAACCACTATCGGAATGGTCTATCGTAATGGCTGTTGCCGTTTCCGTGGAAACGGGGAATTTATTGACGTTGTTATAGAGATATCTGCCATTGGGCATTTGCCAATCATAGCCATTTCCATCCTTGGCAATGCGGAAGTAATAGGTGGCATTGTCAATGGCAGGACGAACTTTGGCTGCATTGTAGAAATTCAATGCGTATGACGTGCCGTTATAGTTGATTTCTTCTTCTGGAGTAAATACGAAATAGTCGGGATAATTTGCATTTGTCTTGATGCGGATTGCATACCAACCATCCTCTGATGGAACAGCAGATAGAGGAGTGGTCTTGTGAATGAGTTTGTTCACGGCATTGGTCACTTGCGTGGTTACTTCGCTGCTGGCATCTCCTACCTTGGTGATGGTGAACTGTGCTCCTATATCATCGTAGTTGATGATAGGACCTTCGTAATTGTTACTTACAGATACACAGAGATTCCCTGATACAGTCTTGAGCTTGTATGTTCCGTCGCTCTGTTGATTAAGAGTCAGGGCTGCGGCATCAGAAGACAATGCCCATGAATAGCCGGGATAGGTTCCGCCTGTTACGGGAATGGCAAACTTCTTTGCACCTACATTGTAGAGATAATATTGTCCATTGGTACCAGTGGGCATGAGTATCCATTGACTGTTGGCAGAAGTGGCGTTAAACGTACCGCTCTTTCCGCTCGACCATACCCACTTGGTGCTTTGGCCAGGGTTATAAATGAGGGCTCCACGATAGCTGTTGGTGTTGTTGAGAGTATAAATATCCGAGGCAGTAGGAGTAATGGCTTCCTGTGCTTCTCCTACTTCAAATATTTTACAGACAATACCCGATGTCCAGGCATGTAACTTTCCGCTTGAACGATTGATGTAAAATCCATTGCAAGAGGGATTCAATGTACCGTTGGTATTGAAGTTCAATGTCCAATTCCCCGCTGCAGATTCGTCTGAAGGAATAAAACCTGATGTGGCAGGAGTAGCACTTGAAGCCACAGGCTTACCCCAGAATTTCTCTGTTTCCATGTTTTTGAATTTCCATGTGCCATCACCATTTGAAATGATGTAATAAACACATGCGGTGGTGGCAGCATTTTGGCTCATAGGTACATTGTAATATGTCCCTACGTCTTCTATGTACGGCGTACCTGAAGCTGTTGACTGGAGAACATACGCTTTTCCACTTTCCAATGCACTTTCTGATGTCACTTGAGTTCCCACAGAGACTGCGCTTTGTGCTTGAACATTCATAGCCCCGAATAATGACAGGATAAACAATCCTAACATCTGTAGGCCAGACATCCTTTTTCTTTCTGAATTTTTTTTGTTTAGTTTCATAGATTTTTGTTTTATGTTATTCTCTTGATTTCTTGAGCGATAAATAAATTCAGGTAGAGAATTATTATCGCCACAAAGATATGAAATGTTTTTGGAAAAACCTAACGGTGAGAGAAAAAAAAGAAAATAACCAGCCAAGAAAAAGATAATGGATGGTTCTTAAAACTATCCTATCATGGAAGGAAAAGATGAAAATAATGACTCATATTCTTTAATCTGCGTCACGGATTAAGTAAACTGTGACGTAGTTTTATTGATTTTCGACGTAGTTTTATTAATCTGCGACACGGATTTGGAAATATCAATCATATTTTGTATCTTTGTCGGGGAAATCAACAAGTTTTTATCAACAATACGTATAAATATGACACAGTACATCAAGAAAGAAATGGCAGACCTCAACGGAAAGGGTACCACACAGGCTTATTATCGAATCAAGACATTCGGCAAATTAGAATCGGATGAGTTTTTGGAAGCTTGTGCCAAGCATAGTGGCATTTCAAAGGGAGCTGTCGTAGGCGCATTGGAGGCAGTGGCGCACGAACTGGCTTTTCGTATTGCCAATGGCTATTCGGTGAAGATAGATGGCATTGGTACGTTCGGCGGAAAGTTGGGCGTGATGAAAGGAAAGGAACTCGACTCGTTTGAGGAGGATGAACAGAAACGTAATGCGCAGAGTCTGCATGTGACAGGTATTTCCTTTCGGGCTGATAAGGCACTGGTGAGGAATACTGATGCTTTGTGTGATGACTTGAAAAGGGCAGGGGAGAGCCGTCTGAAAAAGTCGGAATACTCGTTGGAAGAGCGCATTGCATTGGCTCGTAAGTTCTTGGAAAAGAACGCGGTGATGCGTATTTCCGACTATGTGAACTTGACAGGACTCTCCAGGACAACAGCTACGTTGGAATTGCAACGATTAGACGGTGCGCCAGAATCTGGTATTGTGTCTTCAGGACGTCGCAGTACGAAAGTGTATGTCTTGGCTTAGAATCTTGAACCTTATCGGAATATGTCATGAAAATCATTGATGAACAACTAATAGACAAGGTGGTGGAAAAGGCAAAGAAGTCGCCTCGTCTGAGAATGAACTATAACTTTCACCAAAGTCTGAACGACAAGTGTCATCGTTTTCTGAATGCGTTAGAGATAGGTACTCAGATTCCCGTACATCACCATGTGACGAAAGACGAGACATTTATCATATTGAAGGGAAAGGTACGTGTGAATACGTACAATGACAATGGTGAGATAATAGATAGCATCGTGCTGAGCAGTGAAAGCGGTCGTTATGGTGTGGACATTCCCAAGAATACGTGGCACGGATTGGAATGTTTAGAATCTGGCAGCGTGATTTTTGAAGTGAAGGAAGGACCGTTCGTGGAACATGAGATAGATGGGATATTGAAAGTCTGATAGGTTTGGCTTTTAATTATCATTTTAGTGATATTTTTTCCTTGTTGTTCCAAAAGTATAATGATAAAAAAATAGTTCATAGTTGAATAACTGTACCAACTATGAACTATTTTGATATGATTTTCTTGTTTTTTAGAATTTTGCCATTTTGATAGCTACTACCGCACATTCATCGCCTTTGTTGCCGTATTTGCCTCCCGAACGATCCTTGGCTTGTTGGAAATCGTCGGTGGTAAGTAAGCCGAATACCACAGGAACATTGCAGGTGGCATTTAACCTGGCGATTCCTTCTGTTACACCTTGACAGATATAATCGAAGTGAGGTGTTTCACCACGAATGACGCTACCGAGGATAATCACTGCATCGTATCCGTCGTTCAGACACATCTGATGAGCACCGTAGATCAGTTCGAAACTACCAGGAACGGTCTTTACATGGATGTTCTCTGGTATGGCACCATGCTTTTCAAGTGTGCTTACAGCACCATTGAGCAGAGCCCCTGTGATTTCAGGATTCCATTCGGAAACCACAATGCCAAAGCACATGTTACTGGCATCGGGCACTTTAGACAAGTCGTATTCCGAGAGGTTGTGTAATGCGGTTGCCATTATTTCGTTGACAATCTTTGGATGTACTTATCAATCTCTTGGCTCTGCACGAGAGGTGAGGTGGTGTACTTTTTCTTGATATCCTCGTATTTCTTCAAAGCCTCGTCTTTCTTGCCTTGAGACTCAAGGAGCATGGCTGCTTGCAAGCGGAAAGTAGGAGACAAGCTGTTGTTGATACCATCCTTACCTTGTTTGTCGGCTTTGTCAGCAGCTTCTTCCAATGCACTGATAGCCTTGTCGAGTTGGTTTACGTGAGCGTAAGCGTTACCCAATGCAGCGATGGCAGCAGGACTGATCATTGCGTCGTTAGATGGAGAATATGCGTCAAGGTACTTCACTGCCTCATTCCATTTTTCGAGGTTTGCGTAGCACAATCCTGCATAGAGGTTTGCGAGGTTACCAGCGTCAGTGCTTCCGTAGTCGCTGATGATTTTTAAGAATCCCGTATATCCTGCACCGTCTCCATTAAGAGCTTTGTCAAATTGTTCTGCCATGAAATATTCTTGTCCTCGTCCTAAAGCTGTACTTGCCTTGTCTTCGCGGGGACCAGAAACATAAGCTTGGTAAAGGAATACACATGCGATAATTGCAAATAAAGCGATAATTGCAATGATAATGGTCTTCTTGTATTTGTCGAAGAAGGCCTCTGATTTGTTGAGAGTTTCGTTAACGTCAATAACTCCCTGTTGTTTTTTATTAGCCATTATTTGTTATGATTTATTTGTTGTCGTATTATTATTGCAAAAAGCGTGGCAAAATTACAGAAAATCTTGCACATATTGAAATTTATTCGCTACTTTTTTTGTTTCTGACGATAAAACTTCTAACTTTGCACAAAAATATGTTTCTAAAGAATATATCCATCTTACATTTCAAGAACATTCAGTCGGCTAATTTGGATTTGTCGCCTAAGCTGAATTGTTTGATTGGTCATAATGGGGCGGGAAAGACAAATTTTCTCGACGCGGTATATTATTTGTCGTTTTGTCGTAGCTTTTACAACTCCATAGATTCTCAGCTCATTTCCCATGATCAGGATTTTTACATGGTAGAAGGACTCTATGAGACCGACAATGGTGAGCCGGAGTGTATCTATTGTGGGATGAAACGTGGCTCGAAAAAACATTTTAAAAGGAACAAGAAAGAGTATAAGAAACTATCCCAGCATATCGGTTTCATTCCGTTGGTGTTTGTGTCGCCTTCTGACACCTCTCTCATAGAAGGAGGGAGTGAGGAGAGAAGACGATTGATGGATATGGTCATCTCTCAATACGATGTGGCATATATGGAGGCATTGTCTAATTATAACAAGGCTCTGCAACAGCGAAACGCTTTGTTGAAAATGGAGAATGAACCCGACTTGACCTTGATGGAAATATGGGAAAACGAGATGGCTGCCAATGGAGAAATCATTTTTAAAAAGCGAGCGTCATTTGTGCAGGAATTGATACCTATATTCCAACATATTTACCAACAAATATCCGAACAAAAGGAAGTTGTTTCGTTGAATTATGTCTCTCATTGTCAACGAGGTCCTTTATTGGAAGTCATTCAACGCGACCGATTCAAGGATAGGGCAATTGGTTATTCGTTGCATGGAATACACCGTGACGACTTGGAAATGTTGTTGGATGGCTATCAGATGAAACGAGAGGGAAGCCAAGGACAGATGAAGACGTTTGTGTTGGCATTGAAACTTGCTCAATTTGATTTCTTGAAACGTACCACGTCCAAGAACACGCCATTGTTGTTGTTAGATGATATATTTGACAAGTTGGATGCCCATCGAGTAGAGCAGATAGTCCACCTTGTGTCAGGCGATCATTACGGTCAGATATTCATTACCGATACCAATCGTGACCATTTGGATAAAATCCTTCACAGAAGTGCGTTTGATTATAAGTTGTTTACGGTATCAGAAGGCAATATTATAGAGAAAAAGGAGGAAGCCCATGTTTAAGCGACAAGTACAACAAATCGACGACATCTTAAACTTGGTGTTGCGTGAGCAAGGGTTGGAGACTCCACTTCAGCAAAAGCGACTCATAGACCAATGGGAGACGGTAACGGGAAACATTGTAGCCAAATATACTGAAGAGAAATTCATCAAGAACCAGACCCTATTTGTGAAAATCACCAATCCCGCTCTCAGACAGGATTTAACCATGATGCGCCATCAATTGGTCAAACGCCTGAATGAGTCGGTTGGTGCATTGGTGATTATTGATGTCAGGCTTTATTAGCCGTTATGTTATTGGCATTTCGTATAGACATTTTATAATAGGTGTTGTCTAACGAAGCCACTTTCTTGCCTTTCTTTGTATGAGCGTTATCTGTGGGCAATGTGGGGAAAGAAGCATTGTTCTTAAATACCTTGAGAGCCTCTTCCAAAACATGGTCAAACTGGTTGACGTATTTGTTCCAAGCCTCTTCGTCCAGGATGTTGTATATGATTCTGCTATTGATGTAACGTTCCAGCAACAAATGTGACTTCTGAATCATCAGGTTTCGACGTTTTAATCCATGCTTGTCAGCATAAACGGCAAACTTCTCCACCGTGTCTTGCTTACGAAGATAATCAGAAAGTTGCTTCATCTCCGTATAGTTGCTCAACTTCTGGCGATTGTTATCCGTATAAGTATAAGCAAATTGTAGGATGAGTCCACTCATGCTTGCTTGTTTAAAGTATGAAGTCATGTTGACAGTATCCTCCGGAACGAATATGTCAGGAGTAATACCACCGCCTCCATACACCTCCCTACCTATACTCGTGTGATAGGTTGGTCCCGTGTGCTTGATACTATCTTGCGAGAAAAATTCACCATGTTCATAACGTGCAATCAGGTCTTGCTCATATCCCGCTTCATCACCAGCCGTATATGGCTTTTGAATACATCTGCCGGAAGGCGTGTAATAGCGTGCGATGGTGAGTCGAATCAGCGAGCCATCCGTAAATCCTATTTGCTGTTGAACAAGTCCTTTGCCAAACGAGCGGCGTCCGATGATGGTAGCCCTGTCATTATCTTGCATGGCTCCGGCAAAGATTTCTGATGCAGAAGCAGAACCCTCGTTGATTAACACGATAAGTGGAATTTTCTGATAACTGCCATGACCGTCGCTCTTGTATGGCTGTCTTGGAGATTTTCTTCCTTCGGTATAGACAATCAACTTATTCTTAGGCAGAAACTCATTAGCCATTTGCACAGCAGATTGCAGGTATCCACCAGTGTTGTCTCTCAGGTCAATCACGAGGTTCGTGAATCCCTCTTGAGATAATTCAGCCAAAGAAATGAGAAGTTCGGGATAAGTGGTCTCACCAAAATTCTTGATGCGTATATATCCCGTGTTGTCATCAATCATGTATGTGGCAGCAATACTCTTTTGAGGAATCTCCCCACGTGTCACGGTGAAGCTTTGTACCTCTTTTTGTCCATATCTGATAACCCCAATCTTCACCTTCGTGTCTTTGGGACCTTTCAGCCTATGTTGAGCCTCTTGGTTGGTAACAATCTTACCCACGAAAGGTTGGTCGTCAACCATCACAATCTTGTCTCCGGCTAACAATCCCGCCCGTTCTGCAGGACCATTCTTGATGACGTTTTGGATGTGGATGGTATCTTCACGAATGGTAAATTCTATACCCACACCCGAGAAAGAGCCTTTCAAGTCATCGTTAATTGCCTCAACGTCTTTGGCACTCACGTAAACGGAGTGGGGGTCAAGTTCAGAGAGAATCTGTGGGATGGCTTTCTCTACCAACGAGTCGATATTGACATTGTCAACATATTGGTCGTCAATGATATGCAGTAAGTTATTCAGGCGGTTGCTGCCTGAATTAATGATATTCAAACGATTACCAGAAAAGTGATTGGCATAGAACGTACCAATCAAGATGCCTATGACAACACAAAGTGCCAAGAGCATGGGCATAAATCTATTTGTTTTATTCTGATTCATTCAAATCGGGGTTTATATATATTACTTCTATATTTGCTCTTTTCAATAGTTCGATACCATCTTCTAGTCGGTATTTCTCACCATACACAACTCTTTTGATTCCTGATTGGATAATCAGTTTGGCACATTCAATACAAGGCGAAGCCGTAACGTATAAGGTAGAACCGTCGCTGTTGTTGCTGCTTCTTGCCAATTTGGTAATGGCATTTGCCTCAGCGTGTAATACATATGGCTTGGTCACGTTGTTGTCATCCTCACACACGTTTTCAAAGCCACTCGGTGTACCGTTGTAGCCATCACTGATAATCATTTTTTCCTTCACAACGAGGGCTCCCACCTGTCTGCGCTTGCAATAGCTGTTCTCAGCCCATATTCTTGCCATGCGCAAGTATCTCTTGTCGAGTTTGTATTGTTTGTCGCTCATGTTGCTATCGTTATTGTTTATGCTTGATGCCGTTTCTTTCCAACAAAGCGTCAATGGTTGGTTCCTGTCCCCTGAATCGTTTATACAATGTCATGGGATGTTCTGTGCCACCTTTGGATAATATGTTTTCGCGGAATCTACTTGCTGTTTCCTGATTGAAGATACCCTCTTTCTTAAAGACGCTGAAAGCATCTGCATCTAACACTTCTGCCCATTTGTAGCTGTAATAACCTGCTGCATATCCACCAGACATGATGTGTGAAAACTGCACCGTCATACAAGTGTTGGGCAGTTGCTTCCTGATTTGGGCACGTTCCCAAGCCTTTTTCTCGAAAGGAATGATGTCTTCCTTGAACTCTTCTTTCTGGGTGTAGTAAGCCATATCCAACAAGCCAAAACTCACTTGTCTGAGACACGAGTAGGCTGCCATGAAATTTCTGCTATGAACGATGCGCTCAATCAGTTCGTCGGGTAAAGGTTCGCCCGTTTGATAATGAAAGGCGAAAGTACGGAGAAACTCTTTCTCGATAGAGTAGTTCTCCATGAACTGAGAAGGCAGCTCCACGAAATCCCACCATACGTTGGTTCCGCTCAAACTTTCAAATCGAGTATTGGCAAACATACCATGCAAGGAATGGCCGAACTCATGCAAGAATGTTTCCACCTCACCCAATGTCAGCAATGCTGGCTTCTCTTCAGTGGGTTTAGTCAAGTTCATGACCACACTGACGTGAGGACGCACGTTCACACCTTTCTCGTCTATCCATTGTCCTTGGTACTCTGTCATCCAAGCACCGCCTTGCTTGCTCTTGCGAGGATGGAAGTCGGCATAAAACACCGCCAGGTAACTGCCGTCTTTATCAAAAACCTCGTAGGCTTTCACGTCGGGATGGTAAACGGGGATGTCTTTATTCTCCTTGAACGTGATTCCATATAACCTGTTAGCCAATCCGAAGACACCGTCTATCACCTTGTCAAGTTGAAAATACGGTCTGAGCATTTCCGAGTCAAGGTTGTATTTCTTCATTTGCAACTTGTGGGAGTAATAACCGAAGTCCCAAGGCATCATTTCTTGGTCTCCCAAGTCTTCCTTGGCCATTTCCTCAACTTCCTTCACTTCCTCTTTGGCAGTAGGAGTATAAGCCTCCAGCAAGTCGTTGAAAAGTTTGTAAACATGCTCTATATTGGAAGCCATTCTATGTTTGAGAACATAGTCGGCAAAGGTGTCGTAACCTAACAATTGAGCAACCTCACGTCTGAGATTAACCAATCTTTGGCAGATTTTCAGGTTGTTTTCCTCATTGTCGTGTGTGCATACGGTGTTACGAGCCATGTACATCTTCTCGCGCAAGTCTCTTTGCGTAGAATAAGTCATGAACGGAGAGAGCGACGGTCCATCGAGCGTAAACACCCAACCTTCCACGTTCTCTTCCTTTGCCGTCATAGCCGCAGCTTGTCGGGCAGTCTCTGGTAAGCCGTCTAATTGTTGTTCATCGGTGATATGCAACTTGAAAGCCTTGTTTTCCTTTAATAAGTTTTGTGAAAATTGCAAGGATAGCAAACTGGCTTCTTCTGTGAGTTTGCGGAGTTTCTCTTTCCCATCCTTGTCGAGCAATGCGCCACTTCTTACGAATCCATCATATTTTGTATCAAGCAGCATTTGCTCCTCTGGGCTTAACTCACGGTGATGTTCATATACATTTTTAATACGTTTGAACAAGTCTTCGTTGAGCATGATGTCATTGGCGTGTTGAGTGAGTATCGGACTCATCTTTTGTGCCAGTTCATCCATCTCATCGTTAGTGTTTGCGCTCAGCATATTGAAAAATACCGAGGAAACCCTATCCAACAATTCATAATACTCGTCACCTTTATCACGATCCACTCTGATAATCGTGTTGTCAAAGGTAGGTTCTTCAGAGTCATTGATAATTTTTGCCGTAATCTCATTGTCTCTGCGAATACCTTCCATAAAGGCTTCTTCATAGTCTTCTATCTTGATATCGCTGAATGGTACGGTGTGGTGCGGTGTGTTATATTGTTGAAAAAAAGGATTGATGCGTTCTGTTTTCTCTTGACAATTTTCATTCATACTAACTGATGTTTCAATGTTAATATGCAAAAATAACAAAATAAATTGTATAAGAGATAAGATATACTTTTTTTTTAACGAATCTTACATAATTAATAGCTCGAAAGCAGGAATCTCAATCATTCCACGATGTAAAACGATGAGCTTTTCCCGTTCCATCCTGTTCAATGCCCTTGAAACATCCAATCTGCTGTCGTTCATTTCATGGGCAAGTCTTTCCATCTTAATCTTGAGGGTTTTATAACCTACCGGTCGGATGCAGTGTGTTTCTATAAACCGTGAGATTCGCTTGTCCAATTCCTTGGGTTGTATGTGCCAAGGATTGCGTTGTTGCTTTTGGCTTTGGGTGGATAGGATGTTGAGGAAATTGATTCTGAATATTTCCGATTCCTCAGACAGTTTTACCACTTCTCCCTTTTCAATCGACAAGATGCTGCATTGTGTCTTTGTAGTGAAAGTGCGTGAGTATCGTTGCGACAATCCGAAGATGTGTTCTGGTTGGAGGATATTAGGCGCATATAATTCTTCCGATAACAGATAGCCGTGGTCATCAGCCTCCGTCGTGACGAATAGTTCACCGTCGAGCAGGAATCGCAGAGAATGACAAGGGTCACCGTCTTTCACCACGATTTTCCCTTCAGCCACCTTATGAAACCCAAATTTTCTTTGTCCCACGATGGTAGCGATGTCGTTCTTGCTCATGCCTTGAAACAAGGGAAGTTCAAGAAGCTTGTCGAATATGGTGAACGAACTATTCAATGGTTTTTCCTTTCATGGATGGTGAATACCACACGGCATTACGCCCTTTTGGGTCGGAATAGATGAAATATGCCATCAATTCAGGATGTTTCTCAAGGATTTGCTTTGCCTTTTCCATACCTAACACCATGAACGATGTGGCATAGGCATCAGCCGTAGCACAGTTTGGAGCCAATACAGTAGCCGACAAAATGTTATGTTGTACGGGATAGCCAGTCTTGGGATTGATGGTATGCGCGTATTTCTTTCCGTTTTTATAATAGAAGTTGCGGTAGTTACCACTCGTAGCCATTGCCATATCGGTAATGTTGAGTACTGTTTGCAATTCCTGGTTGGTATTGAGCGAGTCGTCAGTGGGTTTGGTAACACCAATTTTCCATGGTATTCTTTTTTCGCTAATACCACTTGTTACCACTTCACCACCTATCTCTATCATGAAGTTCTTGATGTCTTTCTGGCGGAAGAGCCGAGCCACCATGTCGCAACCATATCCTTTAGCTATCGCACTGCAATCGAGTGTGATGCGTGGATCTTGCTTCAACACCTTCCCGTCTTGGTAATTCACCTTCTCAAACCCAACGATACCCTTGATGCTATCTATCACTTCTTTCGTGGGAGACGTGCCGTTCTTAAACCCAAATCCCCAAACATTGACCATAGGTGCCACGGTTATGTCGAATGCTCCATTTGTTTCTGTGGATATTTTTTTAGCCAGTTGAAACACTTCGACAAACATCTTGTCAGGCGTTACAGGTATGTTTTCGTTGATTTTGGTAATGATGGAGTTCTTGTTAAATGGCGACAACGAGTTGTCCACCTCATTCAATACCGCCAGAATCTCGTCGTTTAGATTCTTTTCGTACTGATAGGTGATGGTAAACACCGTTCCGAAGATAAACCCTTTGTTGGTTTGATACGGTGTGTTACGTTGCTGGCGGATAATCAGCACCGTTCCCACGATTAACAATATCAAGAAAGGCAACTGCCAAGTTAAGGATTTCTTTTTCATGATAGATTGGTTATTTTAAGGTTAAAGTTCTATGGTGATGTTGAAAGTACCTCCTAATCGTATATTCCCTTGTTTGCCATAGCCAGGCACATACCAAGTGTTGCCGATATCCCCATCGTTGTGAAAGAGTCTTCGTTTATATCTTGCGCTCCATCCCAATCTGAAACACTTCCAAATCTTTGCATCTACGCCTACCACCAGTTCTAACCAGTGGTAGTTAGCCTTTACGCCCATCGCCTCATACTCCACCTTGTTTTTCCAAGTGGGGTCTTCTAAGCCAGAACTAAACACGTCAAACTTATACGAAGTAAAAGCATATCTGAATCCTGCATATAAGCGGTGAATATCGTGCTTGTTTTTCATGATGTTGAAATCACAGCCAATCCTACCGTAAGGTGCAGAGGTCTTATATGTAATCGTGGTGATAATGTCAGAGGAATTAGCCTTGCCCCATCCCAATTCCACCACAGGGAAATACTTATCCTTGAGGTTGACGTGAAGAGCTGCTTCGTATTGCCCATAATCACCAAATGCCAATTGAGCCAATCCAACCGCATCAAAAGAAACAGACAATCCGCGAAAAAGAGAAATACTGTCTTCCGTTTCAGCCATGATCTTCTTTTTCGTTTGAGCATCTGCACCTATATATATAAGGAGGAAGACGCTAATTGCCAGTATCCTTGAAATAGATGTAAAAATGGGGTTTCGAATCATCGTAAGTTACGTATTCTAATTTGATTACTACAGAGTCTATCCGATGGTGTGTGCTCTCCACTCCAGTGATGGTGTGGAAGAAAGAGGGCTTGCAATCTACCGACTCGAAATGTGTATGGTCGAGTTTTTTCACTTTGAGCGTATCTAAGGTAGATGTTCCGCTTTTGCTCTTGATGCGTACATAGAAAACATCTTCTGCACCTCTATAACTCATTGGAAGCATAAAACTGTCCACTTCTACATCATCGTTGATAAGTACGGAGTCTTCTCCAGTCACCTTGATGGTGGATATGTTCAATGTATCTGAAATAGTCGTGACGGTTCCCGACAATTTGAATTTAGCATACACGCGATTGTTCAACGGACAGTCGATAGACGTGCATGAGGAAGGAAGAATCATAGACACGAAGAATGAAAGCAGGAAAAGCAATACGCAGAGTGGGCGAGAGCCATGTCTTGCTTTCTCAATACCTTTTCGCTTCCTGTCAGTCATCTTAGTTATATTTATTTGTATAGACTCTTTCATTCCCAAATCCAAATACTCATTAAATCTTTTTCTCAATTTGATAATCGTTTCGGTTGCTTGAGGAACGACTGATTAAATCGCCCAGGAATCCTGCCAAAAACAATTGTGTTCCGATTAACATCGTGGTCAATGCAATATAGAACCACGGCGAACTGGTAATCAGACGTTGGGGAATGCCGTTTGTAAGGCAATACAACTTGCCGATACCAATGATAAGCACCGCCATGAATCCGATGAAAAACATGATGGAACCTAAGAATCCGAATACGTGCATGGGCTTCTTGCCAAACGTACTCAGGAACCAAAGCGTGAGCAAATCCAAATACCCGTTGACAAAACGGTTGAGGCCCATAAACTTAGATGAACCATATTTGCGGGCTTGATGGTGTACCACCTTTTCGCCTATCTTGTCGAAACCGGCATTCTTTGCCAAATACGGAATGTATCTGTGCATTTCACCATACACCTCGATGTTCTTTACCACCTCGTTCTTATAAGCCTTCAATCCACAGTTGAAGTCGTGAAGGTTCTTGATACCACTCACCTTGCGGGCAGTGGCATTAAACAATTTTGTAGGAATGGTCTTGGAGATAGGGTCGTATCGTTTCTGCTTATATCCCGACACCAAGTCGTAGCCGTCTTGGGTAATCATACGATACAGTTCAGGTATCTCGTCGGGAGAGTCTTGCAGGTCTGCATCCATCGTAATGACCACATCGCCTTGCGCTTCCTTAAATCCACAATACAAAGCAGGACTCTTGCCGTAGTTGCGACGAAACTTAATGCCCTTCACAAAGGGTGATTGAATCTTGAGGTCTTCAATGATTTCCCATGAATGGTCATTGGAACCGTCGTCGATGAATATCACCTCATACGAAAAATGATTGTCTTTCATAACACGGTCTATCCAAGCAAACAGTTCGGGAATAGACTCATCCTCATTGAAAAGGGGTACTACTACTGAAATATCCATATTATGTTTCATTCGTTTATTTCTTATTTTGGGCTCGCTTCACGCATATCAAAGCGATAAATATACTCACCACCATGCCGATAAACATGTTTTGCATCATGAACGTAAAAGCCCATTGCATAGGACCTAACGTCCGCATGGTCTCTACGGTATCCTTGATTTCCTGGATGTTCATTCCTCCCTGTTGGTAAATGGGAGTCAGCGTGTTGACGGCAGCTTGTATCATCGTGATAAAGTTGCCATGATCCAGGAATTTGAAATACAAATATTGTGCGAGCATGAAAATCAGCGATGCGTAAAAGAACGTATAGACGGAGTAGGCAAAGCCTCGACGGAAAGAGATGACTCCATCCAGCGCATACTCTCTGAATTTAATCAGTCGCCATCCCACGAAGAAAGGCGTAGCCATCATCAACAAGTTGCCCATAGATGAGCCAAAGGCATAAACAATGCAAGCAAAACTGGCTATCCACAACAACGACAAGAATGCTCCATCTTGTCGTGCGAATGCTTTTACTTGTATGATATCTTCAGGTCTAACCATATTCAATACTCCTAAATATGGTGCAAAGTTACGCAATTGTTTTGAAAATAACATGGTTGAGTTTAAAAAGTTAAGCAAAAAATTGATATAATAAATTATTTTGATTATTTTTGCACATTATAAAACTCAATACAATTAACTAATCAAATATGAACAAAGATATAATTTTGTTTAATTCCAGAGATGAATTATACAGAATTGAAATCTCTAAGGTCGTTTATTTTGAGGCAGATGGTAATTACACCCATATCGTCCTTATTAATAAACTAAATTGCCCTATATGTATGAATCTCGCACGGATGGAACAGACACTTGCAGATAATTTGCACGAGCGGGCGGCTATATTCATGCGAGTCGGTAAAAGGTTTATCGTCAATATCAGGTATGTAGTTCAGATCAATACACTTAAACATAAGTTGGTCTTGTCAGACGGTATTTCTTTTACATACACATTGGATATTTCCAAGGAAGCATTGAAGAACATGAAAAATATATTTGTTAATTCTAATAGTTAATTATGGACATCATATTCGGAAGAGAGGAAAAAAACTCGCAACTTAGCGCTAAAGTTGACAATTTCAACTATTTGTTTGACGAAGTGGGAAGTGTGCCCAAAACAGTCAGCAGACAACATTGCAAGATGTCGGTGTTAAAAGATGGCAAATTCTATATCGAGAACCTGAAACTTGAAAACGAGACCTTCGTCAATGGCATTAGCATTCAGAAGAAGGAATTGTCGAAAACAGATAAGATAGAACTGGGAAGTTCTCATTATCCTCTGCGATGGGAGTATGTGGATGGTGTGTTGGCTAAAAACGTCAATGTCTCTCATTTAAAGAAGATCTGGGATGATTATCAAGATAAGAAACTCCAGCAACAAATAGCCGAACGCAAGTTTAATACCTTGAAGTCGGCCACAGGATTGATAACCATGTTGGCTATCGTCTTGAACTTTATCCAGAAGAGCGAGACACTTTACATCCTCTTGTATGTAGCTGCCATTCTTATTTCATTGGGTTTTACGATTAAAGCTTATATTGCTTCGTCTAAACTTCCTCAAGAAATGCAGGCATTGACTGATAAGTTCCAACAGGAATACCAGTGCCCCAAGTGTCATCATTTCCTGGGTTCCCAATCCTATGACTTGTTGAAGCAAAATAAAACTTGCCCTCATTGTAAGGTGAATTTTGACTTTCAATGAAATTTGGTACATTAATCGGGGTGTTTTGTGTAATAAATCTATTTAAATGACTTATCCTACCATTTTGATATGTATCTTTGCATGGTAATTAATTTGTAAGTGAAATGGAACAAAAAAATAAAGCTTCTATCTGGAAGCCTATCACTATCGGCACATTCTCTGCCATTATGTTTACCACGGTTTCTTCCCAGATTATGAAGAGACTGGAAGAACGAGATGCAGCGTATCATTCCAAGGGAAAGGATGATACGGCATTGAATGATGTGTCTTCAGAACGTTCTTTCCAGCAGTCTTTTCAAGTAGCACGTCAGCAACGGGGGGCTCATAGCGCATTTACGTGGAAAGGAAATGTGTATTCCACTGCTACCAAAGAGGAGTGGGAACATTTGCCGGAAGAACAAAAAAATGACATCATAGAACAAATAGACCCTTCTGCATTGGATGTGGTAGAAGTTAACGACAACTATGCGAACGACAACGTTGAGGTTTCGGAAGACCAAACCATAGATTTAGCAGACGTAAACATGGTAGATAGCGATGCTAAAGATATGGTTTATGAAGAGGAAGATGTAAGTCAGGTGGAACCGGAATTATCTGCCGAGGATGAGGACGATGTAACGATGCCTGTTTCAGAGGAGGAACCTGTTGTAAATTTAGCAATGAATGATGACCAAGAAGCATCGGTAATGGTTGTTGAAGAGGGTCATGAAGACATAGACGATGATGTTCACATCATTTCGAGCGGAGATATTTCTGATGTAGAGGTCATGATGATGATTAATGGCAATGAGGATCAAGATGTCGTTATCATTGATATGGATGATGATTACGAGGAAAGCGATTATCAAGATGTTTTAGATGTTTCCCAAAATCAGGTGGACATTTCCACGCAAGTTGACTATATTGATCCCAAAGTTACAGATAGTGGTGACGGGATAGATGCTGATAACATGTATTTTACGTAAAATAGCTTTGGTATGAACATTCTGAAATTGTTTTTTATCATGTTGATGTTTTCCTTGAGTGCGCTTCAGGCAGATGCACAAGGGATTATCTCAGGACCGAAGAAAGTCGTGAAAACACAGAAGTCAAACGTCAACAAGACAGAAGAGCGTAAAACGCCACGTGTTTCTCATGAGACAAAAAGGAGAACAGACCATTCAAGGACTGGAAAGATTTCACACAACAATTATTCGCGTACCCCGAAAGTTGATTATTCAAGATATAATGATGGTCTTGTTGAAGCTGCCGAGAACGGAGACGTGAAAGCGTGCCATTGCCTTGGACATTTATATGACAAGGATTATGGTTACAATGGTGTGTTGCCAGACGAGGAAAAGGCAATCAGATGGTACACTTTTGCCGCAGACAAGGGTGATTACTGCGCTCAGATAGATCTTGTGTTCCATTGCTTGAATTGGCCAACAACATCTGCTGCTTTGGAAACGGTTCTCAAATATGCTGAGATGGGCAATGTCTATATGCAAAGTAGCCTTGCTGCCTATTATATCAATAAGTTTAAATATTCAGAAGCTATTACTTGGTTGCGTTTGGCTGCCAACAATGAAAATGCCCAAGATGAATCATACAACGAACAAGGTTTTCCAGCTCAGGTGGAGGCTTGGTACATGCTGGGAAAATGTTATTGTGAAGGATTGGGTGTCAATAAAGACAGCTCTATGGGAAAGATGTGGATGAACAAGGCTGCCAAGGCTGGATTGTCAGAAGCGTCAACTTACTTGGAAGAACATTAAAAATGATGATATGAATACAGTCAGAATAAAATGTCCGAAATGTTCCGTCTTGTTAGAGGTTCGGAACTCTAAGAATGAAGCGGTCAAATCAATAAAATGTCCTAAGTGTGGCAGTGTCTTACAGATTCGGTTCCGTGTGGAAAAGGAAGAGGAAAAACCGATACCGGTAGATGCTGGCATTGATGAAGAAGAGACAAGCTTAGAGACGGTATTGCCTACGACCCATTTTTCAAAAGCCATGTTTATTTATGATGGACTTCGTTATGAGCTGAATGTCGGCATGAACGTAGTGGGACGTCGCAGTAGTCAATCTACAGCTAACGTACAGATTCAGTGCGGTGATATTTACATGAGCCGTTCACATGCAAATGTCAATGTCGTGAAGACCAGCAGTGGAAAACTGAGATGCATTATCACCAATGGCAACAACAAGAATCCCATTTTCATCAATGGAGTCGAATTAGAGAAAGACGATGAGGTGATTTTGTCTCATGATGATGAGATAAAAATGGGAAATACATTGATTCGTTTTGCTTTGGAAAAATAACCTTTATCATCACTGAATATTAAAGCCCATGTTGTATTCTTTCTATCAACCGATGTCAATCTACGAACAAGGAAGGCGGGAAAACCAAGAAGATAGTATTTTCCCCTTGCATCAACATGCTTCATGTTCTGATCGCTTGTTTATATTATGCGATGGTATGGGAGGATACGAAAAGGGAGAAATCGCCAGTTCTACCATTTGTGAGCAATTGTCTGAGTATTTGCGGTCAGGTGGCTTGTTTTCGGAAAAATTGTTCTTTGAGGCTTTGTCGTATAGTTATAAGAAACTGTTGGGAAAAGTGAAAGGTAAAGACAATCGCATGGGAACAACATTAACCATGCTTTGCTTTCACAATCGTGGATGTTTTGCTGCTCACGTCGGTGACAGTAGAATCTACCATATTCGCCCTCGTTCCCATGAGATACTTTATGTTTCTCGCGACCATTCCTTGGTAAACGACTTGTTAGACGCTGGTGTCTTGTCGGAAAAGGATGTATCTTCTTTTCCACAACGTCATGTTATTACCAAAGCAATCAGGGTAGATAAGGAAATAGCCCAATCTGACGTTGAAGTTAAACATATTGCTGACATACAAGACGATGATTATTTCTTGTTGCTTTCAGATGGAATGCTTGAGAATCTTTCTGATGATGAATTGCTGAATCTGATTTCCCGTCAAGATTTATCTGATGAAGAAAAAAGAAATTGGCTGATAGAAAATTCTTCAAATAATGCTGATAATCATAGCGCATATATCATTCATATAAATAATGTGTACTTGGAAGGAAATGAAAAGGCTAAGGAAATAAATTCCAGAGAACAGGAGAAGCAATCTCCGCGCCGAAATATAGACTGGTGGAAGATAGCCTTTTTCGTCTTGTGCATTTTGTTTGCAATTATTGTCTTATGCTTTTATTAATAAATAATGTATTAGATTTAATATGGAACTGAAAGCCAATACTCAACTGAAAAATGGAACATATACCATTCATTCCGTTTTAGGACAAGGTGGATTTGGTATTACTTATAAAGCTATTACCCACGGCGCAGTTTCAGGTGTGCTGGGAGGAGTGAAAGTTGATATTCCCGTAGCGGTCAAAGAGTTTTTTATGAAAGACTCCTGCGTGCGTGACGACCACACTTTTGATGTCTCTATACCAACCAAGGGTGGCAAAGAGCAAATAGAGAGATATAAGAGAAAATTTATCAAGGAAGCATATAACCTTTCAAAACTTGATCATCCTCATATTGTAAAGGTAATAGACGTGTTTGAGGAAAACAACACCGTGTATTACGTGATGCAGTTTTTGAAAAACCATTCTCTTCGCCATTATGTCAAAGAACATGGTGCTATGAGTGATGACTTGGCAAAGAAATATGTCTTACAAATAGCAGATGCGCTCAAATACATGCATGTAAATATGCACATGTGTCATTTCGACGTCAAGCCCAGCAATATTTTGTTAGACGACAATCTCGATGCTAAATTGATTGATTTCGGTATTTCCAAAAATTATGATGAAGGTGGAAATGAAACGAGTAGCACTCCTGTGGGAATCAGTAAGGGATATGCACCATTGGAACAATACAGACAGTCTATCCATGAGTTTTCTCCTACTTCGGATATCTATAGTTTAGGTGCAACATACTATAAACTTGTCACGGGATCGACTCCCCCAGAGGCAAGCGAGGTGTTGGATAATGGACTTCCTGCTAAACCTGATTATGTCTCACAAGATGTTTGGGATGTAATCAAGAAGGCGATGTCGCCTAGAAAAAGAGACCGTTATCAAAGTATGGATGAGTTTATCAATGCCTTGAACGGGAAAAGAATGACTCCTATCATTGATGATGATGCGGAAACTCAGATTCTTGAGAGTGATACGAGTGTCAAAACACCAAATCAAGAACCATCTAAACAACCATCATTCTTTGCTTTGCATCAATCAAAGATATTAACCGCAATTGCTGCTTTAGCGGTGATAGTGTTGTTGGTCTTTACTCTGACCAAGCAAAACGATGGTAAAGAATCTGATAAAGAGAAGACCGAAATGGCTCTTCAGTCAACTAAGGGAGAGGTGAAAGAGTTGGATTACACCTTGAAAGGTGAAAATGGCAATCCTGACATTCAGTTTCATTATCAAGGAGAAACGGTGGATGGATGTCCCGAAGGAAAAGGTGTCGGAACTTATGCGGAAGGTGTTTACGAGGGGAAGTATCGTGCAGGTAAACGAAATGACTCGTATGCAATCATGAAATTGAACAATGGCGATAGTTATCATGGTTCCTGGTCCAACGATTATTACGATAAAGGACGATATTCCATCAAGGAAACGGGTATGTATTTTGAAGGGGAATTTAAACAAGGAAAACCCTACAACGGTACTTATTTCAACCAAGATGGAAGTGTTTATGTTTCTGTGAAAAATGGAGTAGAAGTATAAAGGTTAATGAGTATATGAAAATTTGCAGATTGTTATCATTATTTGTAGCGTGCCTTGCACCTCTGATGGTGAATGCCCAGGAAAGTGCACAAGAGTGGTTGAGTAAAGGTCACTCTTTGTATGGGGAAGGTAAGTATTCCGCAGCCGTGGGATGCTACAAGAAAGCTGCTGACATGAACAATGCCGAGGCGCAATTCTGTATGGGCTATGCTTACTATGCTGGAGAGGGAATCATTAAGAATTACGAATCTGCGGCAAGGTGGTTTCATCTGTCAGCTGCACAAAATTTTCCAAAGGCACAATACAATTTGGCTTTTTGCTACATGGAGGGAAAAGGTGTTAATCGTGATTATGACGAGGCTCGTCGCCTTTTGTTTGCCTCAGCTGAAGCTGGCTTTCCACAAGCTCAAATAACTTTGGCAGAATGTTATGCTAATGGCGTTTTAGTGGAAAAAGACTCTTTGAAAAGTGAAGATTGGAAGAAAAAGGCTCATGAAAGTAATTTGGCAAAGGCTGAAGAAAATACGAAAAACGAAGTCAAGCCAAGAATAGTTTATGGTCCGACAAAGATGAAGAAAACCGAACAGGAGCCAAAGATTGTCGAAGAAAAGAAAACAAAGAAATCTTCTAAGAAGAAACATCGTGAGGTAAATCCTGAAGAACAAATTGAAATACAATTAGATTGATATGAAAATAAAGTTGTTGTTGATGGGCTTATTGTCAATGCTCATCGTGAATGTAGCAAAGGGACAAAATGCAGGTATGGACAAGGTGGATGCAGACAACTTGTTATACAATGAGTTGAAGACGGCATTGCCACCAACGTCTGTGAAAACTACGGTTGTGCCTTCAAACAGCATTTTGAAGAAAACCAGTGAAGACAATATCTTCAAGGTGATTGGTAAATCGTTCCAAGTGGAATCGCTCTGTTCTGATTACTATGTGAGACGTAATGGGCATCAGTATGACGTAATATACGATGCTCGTTATCCTCTTGAGTCTTTCGTGAATTTATTGATGAACAAGGTTGCGAAGAATGACCATACCATTCTCATAACCCATCATCAATACGGAAACGTGGTCAAGAAGTTGAAAATGCCCATGAGCAATATGTTTAACCTGCTTGCTCGAACCATGGATTTATATTGCTTTGTTACGGCTATCGACAAGAAGAAAATCAATGGTGTCATGGTTTTTCACAATCCCAATAAGAACTTGATCCATCTTTTTGAGGTGTCAGCTGATACTCGTGACTTGGTGAAAGACAAGTCTCAAATTGAGGCAGATTTATATAGTAACATACCACAAGATAATATTCGCTCACTATTTAAAGAAAATAAAACAAAATGAAACACGTTTATTCATACCGCTTACTAACGCTCTCAGTCTTACTGCTGTTTTTTATTGAGTCTGTTCATTCGAATGGGGTCTTCAAGATTATTGAAGGTATGCGAGACCCCGTATTAAAGGCTAAGATAGAGTCGAATGTCAATGCTCTCTTGGATGCAATCAACTTAGCCCAACAGAAGCAATCTAAATCTGTCAGGTTGTCTAAAGATATAATATCTAAAGATGCTCTTGACAACTTAGATGAAATATGGTCAACGAGTGCTATGAGTTGCCCTTCTTCTCAGTTAGCTTGTAGATGTCTGAAAACATCATCTGGATGGCAGGTAAGGGGCATTCCCGTGGATTTTGATGAGGCTGATTCAGCTGAGAAAAGGCAAGAGATTTCCATTGATTTCTCACAAGACGGAAAGATTTCTAATATTTCCGTAGCAATGGAAATGCATCGATATGAAGCCATTATGACATCAAAGGATTGTAAAACCGACTTGGATTATTCTCGAAGACAGATTATCGTTAATTTCGTGGAGAATTTCAGAACTGCCTATAATCGTAAGGATCTAAAACTGTTGCGTAGTGTCTTTGGAGATAAGGCCTTGATTATTACTGGTAGGGTGGTATCTGAAAAACCTAATACGGATATTTCCAAGATAAGATTGAATAATGACCGTGTGGTTTATACCAAGCAAACCAAGGCTGAATACCTGGCTAATCTTGAAAGGGTCTTCAAGAATACTAAATATATTAATGTGGCATTTCAAGATATTGACGTTGCCCAACATCCCAAGTATGATGATATATATGGTGTAACTTTGAAACAGTATTGGCATACTAACAGGTATAGTGACGAAGGGTATTTGTTCTTGTTGATTGACTTTAGGGATAAAAACAATCCTTTGATACAGGTACGTACATGGCAACCTTATAAGGATAAGCAAGGAAAAGTGGTAACACAGGAAGATCAAGTGTTCCATCTTGGTTCTTTCCGTATAACGAGATAACTAATATAGAATGTATAATATAATAAAAGTAATGATATGAAAAAGTTATTTATGTTGATGGCTATGGTATTTGCTACGCAAATCATAATAGCACAGAATGTTTTTGAAGTTACTGACATCTCTCAACCTAATGACATCTATTCGGGAGAAGATGATGAGGCGGCAGTATTGATTAGGTGTAACCATCAAATTCCATTGTCTTTTTCATCGTCGATGGATAAAGAGGTCAATGTTTATATGAGTGACTTGCAGGGAACAGATTCCTTGTATTACCTTGTCTTCCCAACAGGAAGAAAATATAGAGGACGTGAATTGACTATCACTGCTCCTGGTTATCGAGCATATAACATTAGCCTTGAATTGGAACCCAAACAGTTGGTGTCTTATCAAATCATTGACCCAAACAGTATGATAGATGCTGGTTGTTATAGGGGACACAGAAATAAAGGAATACAAGAACTGAAAAACTCCAATTATGAGGAAGCCCGAAACCAATTTGAACTCGCAAGGGAATGTTCGGACGTAAATACACAAGAAAACGAGAAAAACATTCAGTTGGTTGATACCATCATGTATTATCGTAGCAAAGCGGCTAAAAGTCTTGAATTACTTGATTATCGTCAGGCAAGTATGGAATATAGCAGAGTGGTGGAATTAAACTCGTATGATGTTTATGCTTCAGGCAAAAGGGATGATTGTATTATGAAATTTAGGGAAGATTGTCAGGCTGTTTTTGATAGGGCAGAATATTTCTATAACCAGAAAGAGTACGACAAAGCGAAAACACTTTACCAAAAGGTGATAGATGATAAATGCCAAAGTTACAGAATGGCTGCTTCCCGATTAAACGAAATAGAAGCATATCAGATAGCTCGAAAAAATCATAATACCGTATTGACGTATGAATTGGCATTGACTGGTGACAGTCCTATTGGTATTCATGTCGGTGGATATAAGGCGAAAAAGACGGGTGGCTTCTTTGAATTAGATTTTAACGGGAAGATTTTTGATGCAATGAGAGGTTCTTGCACCTATGGCGACAAACCTGAGGTGAATATTTCTTTTGGCTTTACACATAAGATTGCCAATCCTGTGTGGTTCTATGTGGGTCCTGGATTTGCTTATAAACCCTACTATGGAGAGTTTGAGGATAAAGTGTACCCAGTGAAAACGGTTCCATATCCTGACGATAATAAGAAGGGACTGGTTGTAAAAACTGGAGAAGAGAATTATAATTTGAAAAAGACCAATGCTGCATTTGCAATATCTCCTACAATTGGTATTGTTGTGAAATATAGCTATTTTGCTTTCCGTCTTGGCTATCAATATCGTTTTGCACTCAAAAAAGACTTGCAGGATTATATCAAGGCAAATCGTGTTACTATCGGTATTGGTGTGGCGTTATAAAGTGTTAGCTTGACATTTCGTGTAGTAATCTATATAGTTCGTGTATAATGATTCAATTTGTTTGGTACTTTTGATGATTATTACGACATTTGCAATGGAATTAATAAATAATGATTATGAATACGAACAATGAAGAGACGGTTTTTCTGAATGATTATTTAGATGAACTGAAAAAAACGGAAAAGAAACTTGATGTAAAATCAGTTTGGAAACCTGTGACAATAGGTGGCGTGAGTGCTATCATGCTTGGAGTGGGTGCTTATGCTTTGGGCAATATGGGACGTGAACTTTTCCATGTCGATGACAGCAAATCTTTTGATGAGGCATTTGATGAGGCACGTGAGGAACTTGGCTCTGATGGTGTCTTCCAATATAAGGATGGGGCTTACGTAGCTTGTTCTCCAGAGGAATGGGATGATAAGAGTGATTTGGAAAAGGCTACGGTCGTCTCTCATTTGGTGCCAGAAGAGTATTTGGATGTTGATCTGAGCTCTGCAGAGCATAACAGCCAACCAGAACAAGTTGTTTCTGTTGACGTGAATGAGCATGTTAATCCAATAAATGTCGAAGAACATTCTACTAATCAGGAATCACCGAAAGTGGAAGTTAATGTAGTTGCTGATCATATTGATGATCCTGTACAAGTGGTTGAAACAGAAGTGGAATCTACGCCCGAATCTGATGTGGTGATAGTAGCTGAAGGTGAATCTGAGGATCAACCATTGACTGATGAGATAGAAGTAACGTTAGTGGATGATGCTTCTGTTGAGGAAGGCAATGGGGTAGTGGGAAAGATCATTGAAGAGATTGCCGAATTGATAGTACCAGAGTCGGCAACTTCTCATCCCGCTCCATTAGAGGCTTCTAAGGCTGTGGATATAGACGAGAACTCTTCTGATAATCCAGAGGTGGCTCCCGATATGCCTGATTATATGCAGGATGCTGATATGTCTTCTATTTTTTGATTATGAAATATAGGATTCTGTTCCTGGTATGTTCATTGTGTTTTGTGTCTTGGATACAGGCAAAAACTTACATCGTGTGTGTAGGGGTGTCTGATTATCCAGACACAAACATGGATTTGCGTGTGAGTGCCACTGACGCAAAGACAATGTATAAGATTTTTCGTAGGAACGGTAATTCAGAAGCTTTATGTCTGACAGACAGCGCAGCTTCATCATCGAATGTTTTAGAAAGTTTAGATAGTATTTTTTCTAAAGCTCAAGCTGAAGATGTCGTGATTTTCTATTTCAGCGGTCATGGCTTTCCTGGCGGATTGTTCTTTTATGACACTCATGTTTATTATGAAGACATTTTTTCCATGATGAAAAAGAGCAAGGCACGTAATAAAGTGATATTTGCCGATGCTTGTTACTCTGGAAAAATGAGAAAAGAGAATGCCAAAAAAGACCAATCTGTCACAGATATGAACGTGATGTTCTTCCTTTCTTCCCGTTCACAAGAACGTTCTTCTGAAACAATATTCAATAATAGCCTTTTTACGCTATACTTAGAGCGTGCGTTAAGGGGTGGGGCAGACTACAATCGTGACCGTATCATCACTGCCCGTGAATTGTACGACTTCGTACATCAAGGTGTAACCAAAGAGTCAATGGATTTCCAACATCCTGTGATGTGGGGGAAGTTTAATGCAAATATGCCTATCATCAAATGGTAGAAAATATTCACCATTCTATACTCATCACTCAATATTTGGATTTGTATATTCTTCACCGATTAAATTGGGTCAAAACAGACCGAAACAAATCTTAATTCCATGCTCGTATTACGCTGTTACATAATAAGCACCACATAATAGACCTTATTCTTAGCCTAATGCCACGTTTGCCTTTTTTAGAATATTTTGTACTGCGATTGACCCCAGGTGGATGAGCGTAGGTTTCGTAGGGGAGTCCCATAAAGAAGAACACCGCAAGACTATAGACTGGTCGCGTAAACCAGACTGACAAGTGCCGCTTCTCTATATGGAATGTTGCATCTTCCCTATATAGATAATTTTCTTCTCAAAGCCGACTCCGCAATACCTTGCTTACGGCAAGATAAGTTGAATGACACGATGCGGAAAAAGCAAATAATCTGCAAACCAAACATGTTATAGACAAGAATTATCCCAAATCGGTCGTTAGAAGTGCAATACTCCGTGGTCAGGTTTGTAAGATTACCCCTATGTTTTTTCGCTTGAGCCATAATAAAACAAGAAAGTAACTGCCGATTTTTCATCGACCATTTTACCCCCGACAAACATTAAAGGGTTGGAAACCAACCCTTTAACTCTAATCTGGTCGGGATTACTGGACTCGAACCAGCGACCTCGCGCCCCCCAGACGTGTGCGCTACCAACTGCGCTAAATCCCGAACTTATGCTTTCAAAAGTGAATGCAAAGGTACAAAGTTTTTTTGAACTAACAAATAAAAACACATGAATTTTTCAAAAATAAAGCAAACAAATGGGATTTTGAGTCTTGTCATGCGATAAATGGCGTTATAATATAGAGAAGAAAGGCATATTAATCCATACCAAAGCAATAATCTCACCTTTTCTTTACCTGATTATGCAATAGTGAGTGAGATGGATGAGGTAGATATTATACTCTCATGGAATATCTTTAAAGAAGTTATTTCTCCAATTGTTCTAACGTGGCAATATGCATTGGTGAGATTATTATATTTTTAGCGAGAACGTAAACGTGAGTCCGTTATTACTCTCTACAGAGATGTTTCCACCATGCATCAATACAGCGTTTTTCACAATTGCCAATCCCAGTCCTGTACCACCCATAGAGCGGCTACGTCCTTTGTCTATTCTATAGAAACGCTCAAAGATTCGAGGAAGATGCTCTGCGGCTATACCTTGACCATTGTCGTGGAATGTGAATTTCCAATAAGGCTCTTGTTTATGTGCAGAAATCTTGATGGTCGTGTTTTCCCCTGCATAGTTGATAGCATTGTCGAAAAGATTTCTGAAAATACTATATAAAAGTGATGGGTTTCCGTAAACCCATATATCTTCAGGCAAACAATTGTGAAGAGTCATTTTTCGGTGTGATAGGGCAAGAGAAGTCTCCTGTGCTATTTCCGAAACCAAGATGGAAACATTGATGTTTTCCTTCTCCAATACGTGTGGAGCATAATCCATCCTGTTAAGTGTCGAGATGTCTTGTAACAATGCCGTGAGCCTTTGTGCCTGAGTTTGTGTGCGTGAGATGAAAAGGTGCCTTGTCTTCTCATCGATATTTGGATGGTCGAGTAGGGTTTCCGTATAACCGAGGATGCTTGCCACAGGTGTTTTCAGTTCATGGGCAATGTTGTGTGTGAGTTGCCTACGCATCTCGTTTTCCTTTGTTGCTTGCTCTCTACTGATTCTCTCATCCATTCTATGAGCATACCTTTTAAGGATATATGCCAAGATAATGAATATGATGATGGAAAATCCCAGCAAATGCCAATCGCTCGGTTCTCCGAAGGGTTGATTGATGTTTCTGTCATAGTCTTCAAAGACAATGAAAATGGCAGCGTAAATCATGAATATAGCCATGACGCTGAAAAACATCTTTCGTCCTTCGGATAAATTTTTCATGCTTCAAAGTAATAACCGAATCCTTGTCGTGTGATGATGTTTACCGCATATTCTCCCACTTTTTTCCGCAGTCGTGTGATGTTTACGTCCACGGTGCGGTCGGTTACGATAACGTCTTTTGGCCATATACGTTCTATGAGTTGTTGGCGAGAGAATACATGTCCTTGTTCACTAATCAACAGTTTCAATATCTCATATTCCGTTTTTGTCAGTTGCACGTCTTCGCCGTCTATCGTAACGGTTTTGTTGTTCATGTTCAGGCTTAAACCTTTGTAATTGATGTTTTTCGATTCATCCGAACATGTTCTGTTTATTACTGCCTTTACTCTTGCCAAGACCTCGCGCACTGAGAATGGTTTTGATATGTAATCATCCGCACCGAGTTGGAATCCCTTTAGCATGTCTTCTTCCGAATCTTTGGCGGTGATGAAGATGATGGGAACCATCCCCTTGATGTGGTTGGCGAGTTCAAACCCAGACATCCCCTCCATCATCACGTCAAGTAGCATTAGGTCGAACTTACTTTCTTGCAGGAGTTCCAACGCCTTTTCTGCGGAATAAGCCACACTCGCTTCATATCCATTAACTTGCAGGTTGAAATACAAGATGTCGCATAGGTCTTTTTCATCATCTACGATAAGAATCTTTCTCATATTTTATGGGTCAGTAAGATTGAAGAATGATAGTTGGTGCAAAAATAGTTGTTTTTTTTGAAATATAAACTTGATTGGCTTGTTTTTAACGCAATCTTGCCTGCACCACATTTACCACATAATCTCCCAACTTCTCACATTCGTTGATGAAATCAATGTACATCACACCTACGGCATATTTGTATTGATGCTCTTCAAGCTTGTTGATATTTTCCGCTTTCACTCTATTGCGCATCGTATTGATGTCGTTTTCTATTCGATATGTCTCCTCGATGGTATGGTTTTCACGGAAACCATTCATGACGAGATTCATTTGCGTAAGCGCTTCGTTGGTCAGTCTTGTCATCATGTTCAGTTGTATGTACTGATCTGCCGTAAAGTCTTTGTCTGTTTCTGTACGTCGGTTGAGGATGCGAGCCAGGTTATAGGACGAATCGGCGATACTCTCCAATTCTCCGATAGTTCTGAGCATGAGGTTGATTTTTGTCGTTGTCTCGTCTGATAGGGTAGATTCGCTCACCTGCTGTAAGAAATCAGCAATGTCTAATTCCACCTTATCAGATTCGCCCTCAAGTTGTTCTACTTGTTTGAAAATTGTTGTTTGTTTGTCGTTATCCCTCTCGTTGAGCAGTGTCTCCACTATACCAAACATCTTCTGTATGTTTGCGGCATAGTTCACGATTTCCTTTTGAGCTTGCAAGACAGCGATTTCTGGTGTCTGTATCAAGTTTGAATGGATATATTTCAATTGTAGGATATTCTCATCAGATTCCTTTTGATTTTGGATGATTCTATTGCAAATCTTTTCTATCTGTGGTATAAATCCTATGAGCAATAATGTGTTGGTAATGTTAAAACAAGTATGGAACATGGCCAATACGATAGGCAGTTTCTCGGCTTGTCCTCCAGCCGTTACATCGTATCCCGAAAGGTAACATACACCTTCTACGAAAGGATAGAAAACCAATAACACCCAAGTCACACCGATCACATTGAAAATCAAGTGGGCGAGCGCTGCTCTTCGTGCCTGTCTGTTTGCGCCTAATGCAGCAAGATTGGCTGTGGCTGTTGTTCCAATGTTTTCACCCATCACCAATGCGATACCCATATATATAGGTAATACGCCGGTGGAACATAGCATGATGGTAATAGCCATTACCGCAGCTGATGACTGGACGATACACGTAATAATGGTACCTATCAGAAGGAATGCAATAATGGTGAGATGGCTTGACGTGTCAAACGAGGCGAAAAAGTTGACTACAGCTTCATTGTTTGCCAAGTCGAGTGATTTGCCTGATTGACTAAGCATGACCAAAGAGTAAAACATAAAAGCCACACCAAACAAAAACTCTCCCACGAAGCGATGCTTATGCCGATAGATGAGAATCATACCTATCAAGAATGCCGGGAAGACCACAGCCGTCAGGTCTAAGTTGTAACCTAAAGAGATAATCCATGCCGTGAGCGTGGTTCCTATATTGGCTCCCATGATGATGGAGATAGCCTGTGCCAATGTTAGCAAGCCTGCATTGACGAAAGACACTGTCATGACTGTGGTTGCGGATGATGATTGTACGGCACATGTCACCAATACGCCTGTAAGCATTCCTGTCCATCTGTTGGTAGTCATACTGGCAAGGATGTGTCGCAGTTGCGGACCTGCCATCTTTTGTAGAGATTCACTCATCAGTTTCATACCAAAGATGAGCAGACCAAGTGCCCCCAAAATCTTCATGGAGACCATCAAATAATCATTCGTATTATCCATAAAAAACATTTGTTATGAGTATGCTACAAAGGTACTGCCTTTCGGCCGATACTCATAACAAATGGTATTAAGTTATGGTTACGAAGATATTACAATGTTGTTACTTTCCCAATCTTGCCTCCACTACGTTAACCACATAATCGCCCAATTTCTCGCATTCGCTGATAAAGTCGGTGTACATCGTACCGATGGCATAGTCGTATTGATGGTCGTTTACGGCTTGGATGTTTTCGGTCTTCAAGCGGTTGCGTAATGTGTTGATATCGTTCTCAATACGGAATGTCTCATTGATATCCAGCTCCTCGCGTCTTCCTTTTAAGTTGATGTTCATTTGTGTAAGCGAGTCGTCAGTGAGCTTGATCATGTTGTGAATTTGCTTATACTGGTTCTCGGTGAAGTCTTTATTGGATTGCATCTTTCTGTTCAGTGTGCGAGCTAGGTTGTAGCAAGCGTCACCGATACTCTCAATTTCACTGATTTGCCTCATCATCCTACGAATCTTCTCTTTTGTTTCGTCGGATAGGTGAGCATCGCTCACTTGCTCCAGATAGCGGGCAATCTCTATTTCCATGTTGTCGCTGATACCTTCGTATTTCTCAATACGACTATAGAGCTTGTTGAATTTATCTCCATCTTTCTCCTCTACCAAATCGCGGACCATACCAAACATGCGTTGTATGCGTTCACCGAAGAGCGTGATTTCTTTTTGTGCCTGTAACACAGAGATTTCTGGAGTTTTCATCAAGCCACCTTGTATATATTGAAGGCGTGTGTCTTCTTCCTCGTCATCTTTCTTGGTTTTGATAACAAAGCAAACCAACTTTTCTATTTGGGGGATAAACCAAATCAAGATACCTGTGTTCACCAAGTTGAAGCAAGTGTGGAATGCTGCGAGGACGAAACTCAACTTAGCTGAATTTGCCAGAAATTCGGCATTGTTCACCGTGTCTTTTGTCATGGTTACATCATATCCCACAAGACTGCATACCATATTGACGAATGGATGGAAGATAATCAATATCCAACAAACACCAAATAGGTTAAAGAACATGTGTGCAAATGCTGCTCGTCTTGCTTGTGTACCAGCCGACATGGCAACGATGTTGGAGGTAACGGTTGTACCGATGTTTTCACCCATCACCAATGCAATACCCTGGTAAATGGGGAGTACACCCGATGAACAGAGTATCATCGTGATAGCCATCACTGCGGCTGACGATTGCACGCACATGGTCAATATACCACCGATGAGAAGGAATGTAAGAGTGGTTACATAACTGTTTGGATCAAAACTGGAGAAGAAATTGAGTACCGCTTCCTGTTCGCCTAAATTGATGTCGATACCTGTCTGTCGCAGGGTTCCTAATCCTAAAAACATAAAGGCGATACCGTACAGGAAATCTCCAATTACTCGGCGACGTTTATTATAAATCAGGATAATGGCGATGAAAAAGGCGGGATAAACAAAATCGGTGATGTTGAAGGAGAAACCAGCCGACATAATCCATGCCGTGAGCGTGGTACCGATATTCGCTCCCATGATGACTGATATGGCTTGTGCCAAGGTCAACAGTCCTGCGCTGACAAAAGAAACCGTCATCACGGTGGTTGCTGTTGACGACTGTACGGCAGCTGTCACAAACACACCCGTCAGCATTCCTGTAAACCGATTGGTTGTCATGGCTCCTAACACGTGTCTCAGTTGTGGACCTGCCATTTTCTGCAAGGCATCACTCATGGTTTTCATACCATACATCAATAACGCCAAAGAACCGAGTAACTTCAGCACCAAAAACAAATAGTTTTGAGATGTTTCCATTGAGTTATGATAATTTTAAAATATGTTGCAAAGTTATAAAAAACATTGATTATCTGCAACTGCAATATGTTACAATTATGTTACATTTATATTAAAAAATAATGATTAAATGTGAATAAACGTAAAATACTTGGTTTTCATGGCTGATATAACTTGTCAAGTTGCTCTCCTTCGTATTTATTCGCGTCATTCTGTTCAATCTATAGAGATACATTCCAAGCTGTTGATGCTCGCCTTGCAGAGTCTTTGGCTAACTTCTCATGTCATTGCTACAAGGAAGTTGAGTGAATGCAAAACGAAAGTGTGTTGTGTCTCGGTTTGTCAATAAAAAGTGATAAAAAGGGGGCTCCAGTTTGCGATATTTTTCACCAACTCCTCCGTCGCTCCAAAAATAGCTGATTTTTGGAGATTTTTGTAATAGACTGATTATGAGTGTGTTATGAAAACTGTATTATGTTTATACGCTTGTTTTTGGTATTTTTATGCAGAAAAACGGCTATTTTGCGCTTTTTTATCATGAATATTAAGCTCGCTAACATATATAGTTATGCTCGTAAAGTATATAGTTGTGGCGATAACTATATATGTTACGTGATAAAACAAGTAATTTTACCTTGAAAAACCCTCTTTTTAGATGCCTTATCATCTCCTTTGAGATTTTTCACGTTGTTTTTTTGTTTGATTATTTCTGAAAATAAAAATGAAGAGGTTTGGTTTCCCGCTATGACTTTTATCATGTGTTCTTCACGTCATATTTTTGATAATTGGCAGAAAAATGAGTGAGTTTGCAAATAAATTTGTATATTTGCAACAATATATCCTATTTATGTCGTTACGAGTTGAAAAATGTAAGTGTTGATTACGATTCAATGAGTAATAGAAGAAATCATCGAAACATGGCAAAGAAAATAATAAAAGAAAAGACAATCGAGGAAAGCCTCTGGGAATCTGCCAATAAACTGAGAGGTTCCGTAGAACCATCAGAATATAAAAATGTGGTGTTGAGTCTTCATTTTTTTGATTATCATCTCAAGTCTGCTATGAATAAAGGAGATTTACAAATCCCATGAAACTACATGTATTCAATCCCGAACATGAGATGGCTTTAGCTGCCGATCTTCATCAGTTTACCTCACCGCGGGCAGGGAGGGAAATGCGATTGCATTTATCCTTTTTACCTGCTCTTTGGGCTGATGATGGTGATTGCGTTTGGGTGGATGATGTGGAGATTGCACAAGAGGGGCTTCAGCGAATAGATTGTCAAGTGGCAGACGTGCAATTCGTCACTTCCAAGCAAATCCCTCAATTGTCTATAGATATGGTAAGTCCTTGGGGATGGGACCGTTCCATCGTTCATCAGTTGAAAAGATTACAGATACCCATTGAGATTCTACCGTCTGAGCGACAATTGGCTGGCATTCGAGCCGTGAGCAGTCGTCAATGGGCTTCCGAATGTTTATTACCAGCGTTAACGAGAAAGTACGACGAGTTGGTGGGAAGCTCATCTTTCGTCACTTCACTACCACCGTTTTCACTCCCTATAGTCTTGAAATCACCGTGGAGTTGCAGTGGAAGAGGAGTGCGATATGCTGTCAATGAGCAACAATATATGTCACATGAGAGATGGGCGAAGAATGTCATTGAAAGGCAAGGAGGAATCATGACAGAACCCTATTACCGACGTGTCATTGACTTCGCCTTAGAGTTTGAATCTACCGTCAATGGTATCAATTACCTTGGGATTTCTTTATTTTTGACCAATCTGGGTGGTTACACAGGCAACATTCTTGCGTCTGAAGAATATAAACTACGTGAGATTTCTCAATATATATCCTTGTCAGTGTTGGAAAACGTGAAGGATGAGATCATAAAACAAATGAAAAAATACCTATGTGATAAGTATATAGGACCATTTGGGGTGGATATGATGATTGTCAAGGAAGATGCTCAATATCGCTTACATCCTTGTGTGGAATTGAATCTAAGGAGAACGATGGGACATGTAGCCCTTTCCCTGCAATCCAAGTTTGTCAATCCCATGCTGATGTGCGTGAAGTATGACGGCACATATCACCTTGACATTTCTCCACTCAAACGAGCATGAAATAAGACATGAATAAATTGAAATTATAAATAAAAAAGAAATGAGAACAAAGACATTTTTGATTGGAATGATGATGCTTCCCTTGAGCGCAATGGCTCAAAACTATGTATCGGAAGTGTGGTGCCCTGACAACGGAGACGGTACGTACACCAATCCCGTAATCAATGCCGACTACAGTGACCCTGACGTGATTGCCGTGGGAGAAGACTATTATCTTACCGCAAGTTCGTTTGCCAATATTCCAGGACTTCCCATCTTGCACAGCAAGGACATGGTGAACTGGACCATCATCAATTACGCATTGCAGAGGCAGTTCCCCGATTCGCCAGCTCCACAACATGGCAATGGTGTATGGGCTCCCAGCATTCGTTACCACCAAAGAGAGTTTTACATCTATTGGGGAGACCCCGACAATGGCGTGATGATGGTGAAGACAAAAGACCCATACGGAAAGTGGGAAGACCCTGTTTGCGTGATTCCCGGTAAGGGAATGATTGATACCACGCCCCTTTGGGATGATGATGGCAGATGTTATTTGGTGAACGGATGGGCTGGAAGTCGTGCAGGCTTCAATAGTATTCTTACCGTTCGTGAACTCTCTGCCGACGGGACGAAAGCCATCAGTGACCCCATCATCGTTTTTGACGGAGGCAATGACAATCGCACGGCAGAAGGACCTAAGTTCTATAAGCGAGATGGTTGGTATTGGATCATGTGTCCAGCAGGAGGAGTAGAGCAGGGTTGGCAATTGGCAATGCGTTCCAAGTCTCCATACGGACCCTACGAGTGCAAGACCGTCTTGGCACAAGGAAAGACCAACGTAAACGGTCCTCACCAAGGAGGATGGGTTCACACCGCATTTGGTGAAGACTGGTTCATGCACTTCCAGGATAAAGGATGCTATGGTCGTGTGGTTCATCTGCAACCCGTGACGTGGAAAGACAATTGGCCCGTGATGGGAACCGTACCCAAGAAAGGATATTGTGGCGAACCCGTAACCACTTACAGAAAGCCCAAGACCTCTGCTCCCGTGGCTAAATGCAATCCAGTGGAATCTGACGAATTTAATCAACCCGCATTGGGTAAGCAATGGCAATGGGCAGGAGATTACCATCAATTGTACGGAATGCCCACCGCTGACGGCTTCTTCAGACTTTTCTGTTATAAGTTAGGTACACAAAACATTCCTGTCAACCAATGGCAGAATCCCGCTATGTTGCTTCAGAAGACACCAGCCGACGTGTTTACCGCAACTACGAAGGTTCGCTTCGCTGCCAAGGCAGAAAAACAATATGGTGGACTTATCATGTTCGGTATGGACTACTCTGCTTTGGTGGTGAAAAGGGTAGGGGAAGAGTTCCAATTGCAACAGATAACCTGCAAGGCTGCCGATAAGGGAAAGGAAGAGACCGTGAAGGTGCTTGCCACATTGAAGCCTACCGATAAGGATAAGGTCAATTACAATCCCGCACTCTATATTGATGTTTATCTGCAAACCAAGGTTAGCAATGGTAAGTGTACTTTTGCCTACAGCACCAATGGAAAGTCGTTCAAGGCAGTCGGTGATGAATTGACCATGAAAGAAGGCAAGTGGGTAGGCGCAAAAGTAGGTTTGGTTGCCTCACAACCCATCGACATCAAGGGCAACAAAGGCTATTTAGACATCGACTGGTTCCGTATTACCAAGTAAACACCATGTTTGCGAAGGCTAAATATATGGTTTGGAGCAAGTAAACACCATGTTTAGAGTCACTATCAGAAGTGTTTAGGCATTTCTGATAGTGATTTACTCCTCATCAAGCAAGAAGAAAAATTGGCCACTAAGAAACACGTTGAAATTTTTTTTGAGATTATTTGAGTTAATAATCTAAAATCATTTGTCTAATCCCATGGTTTTTAGTAATTTTGCATTTTCTACACGAAAATAAACAATAGCTATGGCAAAGAAGAATAACCATGTGGTCATCATGGCAGGTGGCGTGGGAAGTCGTATATGGCCCATGAGTACGGTCGAAACTCCCAAGCAGTTTATTGATATCTTAGGTGTGGGTCGTTCATTGTTACAGCTTACGCTCGACAGGTTCAAGGGTATAAGCCCGTATGAGAATATGTGGGTGGTGACAAATAAGAAGTATGCCGAGATTGTCAAGCAACAACTGCCTGAGATTCCCGAAGAAAACATTTTGTTGGAACCATGTAGGCGCAACACGGCACCATGTATCGCTTACGTGAGTTGGCGCATTAAGTCGAAAGACTCAAGGGCTAACATCGTGGTAACGCCCAGTGACCATGTGGTAACCAATGAGACAGAGTTTCAGCGTGTGGTGAAAACGTGTTTGAAGTTTTCTGGTGAGAGCGATGCAATCGTAACTTTAGGCATGAAACCCAATAGACCTGAAACGGGATATGGCTACATCCAGGCAGACTTATCTACAAGTTCGGCTCGCAACAAGGAAATCTATCGTGTGGACAACTTTAGGGAAAAGCCCGACCTGGAAACGGCGATGAAATATATCAAGCAGAACAATTTCTATTGGAATGCGGGCATTTTCATTTGGAATGTCAATACCATCGTCAACGCATTCCGTGTCTATCAACCGTCTATCAGTAAGATTTTTGAGGGAATGAACGATGTCTATGGCACTCCCGAAGAACAGGTTCAGATAGACGAACAATATCCTCGATGCGAGAATATCTCCGTAGATTACGCCATTATGGAGAAGGTTTCAGAGATTTTTGTTTGTCCTGCCAGTTTCGGTTGGAGTGATTTAGGAACATGGGGCTCATTGTTGAATCAAGTTCATCACGACCTTTACGGCAACGCTTGCATAGGTCCGGATATTTCCATGTACGACTCTCACAATTGCATCGTCCACACCTTGCAAGAGAAGAAGGTGGTTATTCAAGGCCTTGATGATTACATCGTGGCAGAGAAAGACGGCACATTACTTATCTGTAAATTGTCGGAAGAACAACGAATCAAACAATTCAGTGGCGAGTGATAGTATTTAATCAAGAATTATGGAAAAAAAGATAGCATTAATAACTGGTATTACAGGGCAAGATGGTTCTTATCTTGCAGAGTTTTTGATAGAGAAAGGTTATGAAGTACATGGTTTGCTTCGTCGCTCTTCATCATTCAATACGGGAAGAATAGAACATTTGTATTTGGACGAATGGGTACGTGACATGAAAAAGCAACGTTTGGTGAACCTGCATTGGGCAGACATGACCGATTCGTCATCGTTGATTCGTATCATCGCCGAGGTAATGCCCACGGAGATATACAATCTCGCAGCTCAAAGTCATGTGAAGGTGAGCTTCGACGTACCAGAATACACCGCAGAGACTGATGCCATCGGTGTGCTACGCTTGTTGGAGGCTGTACGCATCGTAGGAATAGAGAAGAAATGTCGTATCTACCAAGCTTCCACATCAGAGCTCTTTGGTAAGGTGCAGGAAGTTCCGCAAAAGGAAACCACACCTTTCTATCCCCGTTCTCCCTATTCCGTAGCCAAGCTCTATGGCTTCTGGATTATGAAAAACTATCGTGAGTCGTACGGGATGTATTGTTGCAATGGTATTTTGTTTAATCATGAGAGCGAGAGACGTGGTGAAAACTTTGTGACACGTAAGATTACGCTTGCCGCAGCCCGTATCGTTCAAGGATTCCAAGACAAGCTTTACTTGGGTAATCTGAACTCTTTGCGCGACTGGGGATATGCGAAAGACTATATCGAATGTATGTGGCTGATGATGCAACAGCCAGAGCCAGACGACTATGTGATAGCTACGGGCGAATACCACACCGTGAGAGAGTTTGCAACATTGGCATTCAAACATGTAGGTATTGAACTGGAATGGCGTGGAGAAGGTGTTGACGAACAAGGAATCGACAAGGCAACAGGTAGAGTGCTGGTAGAGGTTGATCCTAAGTATTTCCGCCCTGCTGAGGTTGACCAACTTCTCGGTGACCCATCGAAGGCCAAGGAAACGTTAGGATGGAATCCACGAAAGACATCCTTCGAGAAACTGGTAAAAATCATGGTAGAACACGACATGAAATTTGTTAAAAAGATTCACTTGAAATCACAAATGTAATGTGTATATGTTAGACAAAAATTCAAAGATATATGTAGCGGGACACCACGGCCTTGTGGGTTCCGCTATTTGGAATAACCTCAAGGCGAGAGGATATGAGAACCTGGTCGGTAAGTCTCATCGAGAGCTCGACTTAACAGACCAAGTGGCAGTGAGAAAGTTCTTCGATGAAGAACGTCCAGACGCCGTTGTGTTGGCGGCAGCTTTTGTTGGCGGAATCATGGCAAACTCTTTGTATCGTGCAGATTTCATCATGCAGAACATGAAGATACAATGCAATGTCATCAGCGAGGCTTACGCACATGGTGTGAAGAAGTTGCTCTTCTTGGGAAGCACGTGTATCTATCCCAAGAATGCCCCACAACCGATGAAGGAAGACGCACTGCTCACCTCGCCATTGGAATATACCAATGAGGAATACGCCATTGCCAAGATTGCCGGATTGAAGATGTGCGAGAGTTATAACTTGCAATACGGTACGAATTACATTGCCGTAATGCCTACCAATCTCTATGGTCCCAATGACAATTTCCATCTTAAAAACTCTCATGTAATGCCTGCCATCATGCGAAAGGTTTACCTAGCGAAGATGATACATGATGAAAACTGGGAGGCAATATGTAGGGATTTGGAGAAAAGACCCATCGAGGAGTTGAATGAAGAATGTAGATTGAAGGATGAAGAATCACGTCTGAATGACAAGGATTCATCTAACACTGCTTCATCAATCAACTCTTGCGAGAAAGAAACTCCATCCAACAATTCTTCATTCTTCATTCTTCATTCTTCATTTACAAAAGAAGAAATTCTCAAGGCACTCGCTCATTATGGTATATATAATAATAAGGTGGTGCTATGGGGAACAGGAAAACCACTGAGAGAGTTTCTTTGGAGTGAGGACATGGCTGATGCCTGTGTTCACTTATTGCTCAACGTTAACTTCAGCGATATTATCGGAATCGAGAAATACTCCAGCGTTTTCTATGGAACAAGTGCGTCGGGCGTAGTTGACCGCAATCATAGTGAAGGACGTGGTGGAGCCATTCCCTCATTGGGAGAGATACGAAACTGTCACATCAATGTGGGAACAGGAAAAGAACTCACCATACGTGAGTTGACGCAATTGGTCGTTTCTACGATTGGCTTTGAGGGAGAAGTGGAGTTTGATTCTTCCAAGCCAGACGGTACGCCTCGCAAACTCATTGACGTGAGCAAGTTGCATTCTTTGGGATGGACTCATCACGTAGAGATAGAGGAAGGCGTGAAAAAACTCTATGAATGGTATTTGAATAACTAACTTTTTATTTGAAATAAAGATGATGGTACATCGTTTGTCTGCCCTTTTTCTGTTGTTGTCTTGCTTGTTTGTCAATCACGCTTTTGCCCAGTCGCCCACCGTTACGTGGGATTCTCAGAGTTTAATCATGGATGGTAAGCGCATCGTTCCTGTGATGGGAGAAATCCATTATTCACGTTTACCCGAAGGCGAGTGGCAAACCGAATTGAAAAAGATGAAGGATGGAGGTGTGACCATCATCGCTACTTATGTCTTTTGGAATCATATCGAGGAAACAGAAGGCGTGTTTAATTGGAGCGGACAACGCAATTTGCGGCGTTTCATCGAACTTTGCAAGGAGCAACAGTTGCCTGTGGTTCTTCGGTTAGGACCGTTTTGTCATGGTGAAGTGCGCAATGGAGGTATTCCCGATTGGCTTTTCTCCAAGGGATGTAAGATGAGAAGCGAAGACAGCACCTTTCTTTTCTATACCGAACGCCTCTATCGGCAAATCTTCACGCAGGTTCAAGGCTTGCAATGGAAAGATGGAGGACCCGTCATTGCCTGTCAGTTTGACAACGAATACCGTGGTCACAGTTCCTATCTGATGTCTTTGAAGAAGATAGCTCTACGCATTGGCTACGACTTACCGTTCTTTACACGAACCGGATGGCCAGAGTTGCGTACTCCCGTACCTTATGGTGAGATGATTCCTCTCTATGGAGATTACGCCGATGGATTCTGGGATAAGGAAGTCAAAGAGGGTGTTGGCAATTATTGGAAAGCATTTCACTTCAAGGCATTCCGTAGTTCTACTGCCATTGGAACCGATTTGTTGGGCAAGCAAGAAGAACATATTTCCAAGAGCGACCATGATTATCCCTATTTCACGTGTGAGTTAGGGGGTGGAATGGTCACCAGTTATCATCGTCGTGTGTATATGTACCCGATAGATGCCTTGTCGATGGCTGTGGTGAAGTTGGGTTCAGGAAGCAATTTGTTGGGTTATTACATGTATCATGGAGGAACGAATCCCGAAGGAAACACCACGTTGAACGAAACGCAACACACTTTGGGAACAGCCAACAACGACCTTCCCGTGAAAAGCTATGAGTTTCAGGCTCCGTTAGGAGAGTTCGGACAACTGAATCCCACCTATTATACCCTTCGTCCACTTCATCTTTTCATGCAGGATTTCGGTGAGACGTTGGCTCCCATGAATGCTTCTTTCCCTTGTGCAGATAAGGAATCTGTGAAGCACGATGACAGTTATTTACGTTGGAGCTATCGTTCATCAGCTCAAAGCGGTTTCGTCTTCGTTAACAACTATGAGCGATTTGCCAATCTGACAGCCAAGAAAAACATACAGTTTGATGTTTGTGGCATTCGTTTCCCAAGCAAACCCATGACCATTCCTGCGAGTTGCGTGGCTATCTTCCCCGTCAACGTAGAAGGAATCACGTATTCTACCGCTCAGTTGGTGAGGAAGCGAAACGGAAATATCTACTTGATGCAAGTAAAAGGTGTTCCAACTGAACTCAAGGTGGGCAATCGGTTGATGAAAAATCTCAAGCCAAAAGGATTGGCAAAGCCCATTTACAAGAATATCTATCTGCTCAATGAGGAAGAGGCACAACGATTGTTCTTGGAAAACCATTCCCCCAATGTGCAACAATCTGAAATGTCGTGGAAGAAACTGAAGGAAGCGGGAACGCAGAGACAAATCGTCAAAGGACCAGCCAAGGTTGCTGAGGCTCCCACAGACGATGATTACCGACAGGCTGCCGTGTATCAGATTGACATTACTGCCGATGATAAGGGATTGATGGAGATTCAATACCAAGGCGATTGCGCACGTCTATATGCAGGAGGAAAGTTGGTTGCAGACAATTTCTATAACGGAAAGAACTTCTATTACGGACTTTGGCGACTTCCAAAAGACGTACATACGTTAGAGCTACGCATTCTTCCCATGCAGGCAAACGAACCTGTCTATTTCCCCAAGGAAGCCGATACGTCGGTAGGGGAGAGGGTTGTGGCGATTAAACATATTGTTTACCCATGACAAACATATCCTTTACGAACCTCAAACACCATGTTTACCAAATACAAACCATGAAGCTACATTTTAAACACCTATTCTTTGCCGCTTGTATGATGCTTTCCTTACAAGCTCAGGCACAAACCACGATAGACTTACGTGGGCAATGGGAATTTCAACAAGGTGAGTCAACTCCCACCGCCACTTATCAAGACCATATCCAATTGCCAGGTTCCATGCTGACAAACGGAAAAGGCAACATCGTATCTGTCAATACCCAATGGACAGGGTCGCTCTACGATTCGTCTTTCTATTTCAATCCCTACATGGAACGTTATCGGATAGAGGGACAAATGAAGTTTCCTTTCTTCCTTACTCCTTCCCGACAATACGTCGGAACGGCATGGTATCGGAAGACGGTGACCATTCCCAAGACGTGGAAAAAGAATCGCGTAATCTTGTATTTGGAACGTCCACACATCGAAACCACCGTGTTTGTCAATGGCAATGAGGTTGGTCATGAGATGTCGCTCAGCGTTCCCCATGAGTTTGACATTACTCCTTACGTTCTTGTAGGTCAGGAAAATGTCATTGCGATTAAGGTTTACAATGGGATAGAGAATGTTTGTGTAGGACAAGACTCTCATAGTGTGACCGACCAGACACAGGGAAACTGGAACGGAATGGTGGGAAAGATTCAGTTGCAAGCCAAGCCTAAATGCTTTGTGGAGCGAATCGACGTTTTTCCCGATGTGGCTCACCACAAGGCAATCTTGCGTCTCATCATGAACGATTATACGCCTACGCTTGGTCAACGCAAAATCAAGGGGCGTTCTTCGGCTTCCGTACATATTCAAGCAGAATTGGTTAATAGTACCAAAAAGCACGTGGTCAAGTCGGAAGGAGCCATGTTCTTCGGAAAGAAAGACAATAGTGGTATGATTGAAATGGAACTCGACATGACGGATAGTTGTCATCTGTGGAGTGAGTTCCATCCCGAATATTACCAGCTAAGCGTGATTTACGGCAAGGATACGGTACGTACCACCTTCGGAATGCGTGATATTTCCATTCATGGACGACAGTTCTATCTCAACAACCAACCCATTTGGCTTCGCGGAACGGTAGAGAATTGCTGTTTCCCTGAAACGGGCTATCCTCCTATGGATGTGGAATCGTGGTTGAAAGTGTTCAAGAAATGCAAGGAATACGGATTGAACCATATCCGTTTCCATTCGTATTGTCCGCCAGAGGCAGCATTTGAGGCAGCCGACAGGATAGGATTCTATCTGCAACCAGAAGGTCCGTCTTGGCCAAACCACGGAGTTAAGTTGCGTAGAGGAATGGCTATTGACCAGTATCTCATAGATGAAGGCAAGGCGATAATTGACCGTTACGGCAACCATCCGTCGTTTGTGATGATGGCAGCAGGTAACGAACCAGCGGGCGATTGGGTTCCCTATTGTCGTGATTGGGTAAAAACCATGCGCGAATACAATCCTACGAAGGTGTATTGTGGTGCTTCTGTCGGTGGCGGATGGGCTTGGGACTTTGGCTCAGAGTATCATGTGAAAGGTGGAGCAAGAGGACTCGACTGGGATAGAAAGGCTCCTTCTTCAGCTGACGATTATTTCTCTGGCATCGAGTTTCCACGTAACTACAAGGATTCTCTTCCCAACCAGACACCTATCATTGCCCATGAGCAAGGACAATGGTGTGCTTTTCCCGATTTCAAGGAGATAGAGCAATATCGTCATTGTGCCTATCAACCAGGCAACTTCGAGATTTTCCGTGACTTGTTGCATGACCGAGGAATGGAGAATCAGGCAGAGAAGTTCTTGAAATCCAGTGGAAAGCTACAGGTATTGGCATATAAATATGAGATTGAACGCAATCTTCGCACCAAGGATTATGCAGGTTTCCAGTTGCTGGCATTGAATGATTATAGCGGACAAGGTACGGCTTTGGTTGGACCATTGAATGTGTTTTGGCGAGAGAAAGGATATGTCAATGCTGATGAATGGCGAGAGTTCTGTGCGCCAGTTGTACCGTTGGCAAAGTTTCCCAAGTTTGTTTATGAGAATACGGAAACCCTTCAAGTGCCCATAGAACTCTATCAAACATCGCCAGAACTGTTGTCTGCAGATGCTCAACACGATGGAGTGGAAGTGACTTATCAGATAGAGGGGATGAATCTACAAGGTGTGTTGTGTAAAGGCAATGCTCCTGTTGGCAAGAACATCGCCTTAGGTGAGGTGAAAGCATCCCTTTCCTCAATCCAACAACCCACCAAACTGACTCTCTGCGTCAATGTACGTTGCTTGAATACGCAAGAGACTTATAAGAACCATTGGGATTTCTGGGTTTATCCATCGCCCAATGAATCTTCAATCTCCAATCTTCAATCTTCAATTTTCAATCTTCAATCTTCAATCTACCTCACGGATTCCCTTGATGCCAAGGCTATTCAAACATTGGAGAAAGGTGGAAAGGTGTTGATTACCGCTGCAGGAAAAGTACGCTACGGCAACGACGTGAAACACACGTATCTCCCCGTTTTCTGGAATACCAGTTGGTTTAAGATGCGTCCTCCTCATACCACGGGAGCGTACATACAAAACAAACATCCCATCTTCAAGAATTTCCCCACGGATGATTGGCAGGATTTGCAATGGTGGGAACTTGTCAACAAGACTCAGGTGATGAATCTCTCAGAGTTTCCTGTTGATTACCAACCCATCGTACAACCCATTGATACGTGGCACGTAAGTAGAAAATTGGGAATGTTGATTGAAGCCAATGTACTGAATGGTAAGTTGTTGATGACCACGATGGACATTTCTCACGATTTGGACAGACGCATTGTGGCTCGACAAATGCGCTATGCTATTTTGAAGTATATGGAAAGCAATGCCTTCCAACCATCACTGACGTTACAACCCAGTGTAATCACTCATCTCTTCGAGCAAGAGGCTCCCCCAGTAAACATGTTTACCAAGGATTCGCCTGATGAATTGAAGCCTAAACTTGCTCCATGATTTCATTCAGTAATCCTATGATTTTTGATAAATTACATATAAAAAACGTGTGAATTATCATTTAAATAACATGAAAGTTTGAAATTTAAAATAAAATATTTATTTTTGCAAATTGGAAAATGATACAATCTTTTTATAATTTTATTAACTAAAACATTTATTTATGAAAAAGCGATTACTCTTATCGTTAGTAGCTTTCATGAGTGTATGTGCATCATTCGCCGCCAACATCGGTGATTATGTATTTACCACGGAAGCGAAGTTTAAGGTTATTGGCGACAATATCATTCAAAATGGTAATTTCGCTTCTTATGACTCTTGGCTTGATGCCGCAGGACAGGCAATCAGTCCAGACTTTTGGTCTATTGAGGAAGGACAAGGTCCTCAAGGTCAAAACATCTTGATGAGCTTGACCAACGCTGACGGTGAAACTGGTACTTATATCTTCCAGTCAGTGCCTTTCGAGCCCAGCAAGACTTATATCGTTAGCCTCAAGGTGAAGGCTACCGATGCTACGACATCTTCAGTAACATACGGCGGTGCTAACTACATCGATGTTTACGCCAATGCTGATGGTACAATGACGAAGGATGGCGAGCGCTTCCAGCAAGTTGCTACCACACAGGCTATCCGTTCTGAGTGGACAGAGTACAACTTTGCATTTACCGACACCGTAACGGGTGGTTCTAATGGTTACATCAACGTGGCTATCGGTCGCTTGGCTCCTGAGACAGTGATTACTGACATCGAGATTCGTGAGGTAACGAGTGTTTATGATACACGTATCGCTGAGCGCAAGTTGGCATGGGCAAAGGAATTGCTCGCTATTGAGGACTTCACGGAAAAGGGTGAAGACCTTCCCGCTATTACAGAGGCTTTGGAATACTGCTTGCAATCTGGTAATGGTGAGGCTTTGGGTATCGACCTCGACAATCCCGCTGCTATGGAATCATTCATGTTCGAGTATGACGGATTGATTAACTCTTACTTAGACATCAATTCTTACGACCTCATCGAAGGTGGTAACATTACCAATGGTAAGTTTACCGCTATGCCTGATCTTCGCAATGGTTCTACAGGTTCTGGTGACTGGCACTGGGGCGGTAGTGGACGTTGGTTCCACCGCACAGGTTCTAGTTATGATCCAGAGAAGTTATACGATTACATCCAGGCTTCTTACGACCTTGCCGCAGGATATGCTTACATTGAGAAGGCATTGCCAGCAGGTAAGTACATGTTCAAGATTGACGTTCGTGGATATGTGATGGCTGGTACAAGCTCTGCTCTTCGCTACACTCCAAACTATGATTCTCAAGTAGAGGGTTGCAAACTCTTCTTCGGTGAGGATTCAGTAGAAATCGGTACGCTCAACACGCGTGAATACCAACCATATTACATTCTTCGTGAGTTGAAGGAAGGTGAGACTTTGAAGGTTGGTTTCTATCATCCACAACTTACTAACGGTACCAAGCTTGGTGGACAGATCGACCTCGCAAATCCATTCTTGCGTAAGGTAGGTGCAGATGCTGCCGAGTCTATCGCTGCTTATATTCTCAACAATACCATCATGGCTAATGCCAATGCTGCTCGTGTGATGATCGATTCAGCTATCGTCATCAAGCCAAAGGCTGAGTTCCCATGGGGTAAGGATGATTTGCAGACTGGTATCGACAAGAATGAGGCTGACTATGCTGCAATGGTAGCAGCACCTCAGTCACAGGAAGTAGCTGACTCTCTGACAGAGATCATGCGTAACATGCGTGGTGACATCCAGAATTACTATGCTTACAACAAGCCTTATACAGACCTCGTTGCTGTAATGCCAGATGCACAGGCTTCATACGACAATCCTGCTAATGCTGGTGCAGACCCAACAGCTAAGGCTGCATTCAAGGCTGCCATCGACCGTGCTAACTCACTGATCAATGGTGTTACTGCAACTCGTTCTGACGAGGATGTGACCAACTTTGAGGAGGCTCTTGCCAATATCGTTTCTACAAAGAAAGACTTCGAGTTCTCTACCGCAACATACACTAACGCAGCTCCTGTAGAGATTGTTAATCCTAACTTCACTCAATATAGTGGTGGTAACACCAAGTACTTCTCAGCTACTGGTTGGGATGTAGTGAACCCAGGTGAAGCTAAGGGTTGCTTCCAATATGGTGCATCTGATACATTTGAGGGTGGCTCACGCATTTCTTCTTGGCGCGGTTGGACTGGTAATGCCATGAATAAGATTTCACAAAAGGTTACTTTGAGTACTCCTGGTGCATACGAGTTCATTTGTCAAGCATTTGCTTACAATGAGAACGGTAGTCGCGATACTGGTTATGGAACTCCTACTGGTATTAAATATTATGCAAAGGCTGTTGAGTCTCCAGATTCTATTGGCTCTATAGATATACATACCTATAACGTATATGTTGATACATTGGGATATGGAAGAATGGTTGCAGATGGCAATAGAGTGATTGATTATCCCGAATGGTTTGTTATCACTTTGAACAAGACCGATAATGTTCCTACTGAGTATGAGTTTGGTTTGGATGCTTTGGCACATGATGGTACTTGCAATAATTATGCTTTTGGTAGCAACAAGATTAACTATTACGGCAACTACAACAACTATGCAGCAACTGTGAAGTCAACATTAGAGGCTGCCGTTGCTGACGCACAGAGCAAGCTTGGTTTGTTGGATCCAGAGGCTATTGAAACCAACAACGAGCCAAAGATTGTTCGCAATGCCGTGAACTCTTGTATCGATGCTATTGCAACGAATGATCCTGCTACACAGACCAAGTGGCTGAAGATGCTGAATCGTGCAACAGCCAACTTCGATGCATTCGTAACGGGTGTGAAGGGCGTGTTTGCCGATGACCTCGTACCTGTCAAGAAGACCATGGATGGTGTATATAGTATCTCTGGTGCACGTGTAGGCAACAACTTGCAGAACTTGCCAAAGGGTATCTATATCTACAATGGCAAGAAGTATATCGTGAAATAATCACGCATTATTAATATGAAGAGGTTGGCTCTTGTGAGCCAGCCTCTTTTTTCACTTTGAAGGAATGAAACTACTCAAGCACCTTTTATTTCCCATATCATTCATTCTCTTTTCCGTATGGATTCTTTACGGAAGTCTGTGCCAGTCGTTCTTGCTTGAAACTGCTGACATGACTCCTTTTTTCTTCGATTCGTTCTTTGTCAAGGAGATGATTGGCAGAGTGGGGGGCTTGCTCTTTTATGTAGCTTCGTTTTTCCAAGCTTGTTTTTATTATCCTTGGTTGGGCTCCCTCTTGCTTATCGCTGTTCTTGTCGCATTGGCATATATGGTCAAGTGGGCATTTCGTGTTTCCAACGACGCATTCGGCATTTGTTGGTTGCCTTCCTTATTGTTGTTGCTCAACTATTCACAGATAGGATATTTCCTTTATCTGCTCAAGACACCAGCCATCGTGTTTACCTTACCGTTAGGATGTTTGTCGGCAATAGGACTCATCGGTTGTTGGAAGGGCTTGTCGAATGTAGTGTGTAAAGGTGTGTTCCTTCTTTTGCTCTCTACGATAGGCTATTGGTTTTTGGGTGTTTATGCTGAGTGTGCATTATGCCTTATCGCGTTGATGGAAGTGGCAGATGGTAAGAAATGGCGATTTGCCTTTGCCGCTTGTGCCATCGTCCTTGCTTTGGTGGTTCCCCAAGTGTTGTATGGATTGGGTTATGTCTTCTCCTTGAAATCTTCCATCTACACCCAAGGCTTGCCCGATTATCGTATCTCCACGGAATTGGCTTATTTCATTCCGTGTATTCTTAGTTTCTTGCTTTTTATAGGCTTGACTTTCCTGCGTCAAAAAAAGGAAAATGCCAAGGTCTTTTATCTTTCTTGTGTGTTGTTCGCCATCGGATGTTTCTATACGTGGCATGGAACCATGCGTGATGATAATTTCAAGGCAATCGTAGAAATGAAACAAGCCATTGAGCGAAGGGATTACCAACATGTTTTGGATGTTGCCTTAGACAATCCACAGACACCCACACGCTTACAGGTGATGTTTACCAGATTGGCTCTGTTGAGATTGGGACATTTGGCAGATGCCGCATTCTATTATCCCGAAGGTTCCGCAGCCTACGATGCTCCCCGTGACGTGCAGTATCTGCAACTGATAGGAGGCAGAGCCTTGTATTATCATTTCGGTATTCCCAACAACGCATACCGTTGGGGTATGGAGGAATGTGTGGAATATGGCTTGCGTCCTGAATATCTGCGATATATGTATTATTCGTCATTGGTAAACGGAGAGGAACGTCTGGCAGATAAATATTCCTCCTTGTTGGCACGTACTTTCTATCAAACTGAATCACCATCTAATGAAGAAATAGATGAAATCAAGCAACTCATGCAATATCAAAACAGCTTGGATTATGACCAAGGTGTGGTTGAGGGATTCATCTTAAATACCTATTCTCCTATCACGGAAGGAACGAAACCTGTTCTCGAACTCTCCCTGATGTGCAATTTGATTCGCAAAGACCGTGACGTGTTTTGGGAACATTTCGGTAAATGGTGGGAAAGGCTGAGTGATGAAGAGCGGGCAACCGAATTGCCCACTCATTTGCAAGAAGCTGTGTTGTTGTTTAGTCAGATGTATCAGGTAGATATAACAGGACTTCCCGTCAGTGATGCGACCAAGCAACGATATGCCGACTTCTTCAATCAGGTTCGGCAGAATGCTGATGACAATTACAGTCGGTCTGCCTTGAAACCCCAGTTTGGGCAAACCTATTGGTATTATTTCTTTTATGTGGACGATATAATCACGTATTGACATGAGTAAGCATTGGATTTTATTCGTCATATTGACACTTACGATGGTGAGTTGTGGTGTTTCCGTACCAGAACACGCAACACCAGTCAACCGATTGGCTAAGGTCTATCCCGACAATCACGATGCGGTGTTGCCACCGAATATTGCACCGATGAACTTCAATATCTTAGAGCAGGGTGAAGAGTTTATCACTCACATTTTCTCTGAGATCGATCAGGAAGGAATCGTTTGCGCTGGCTCCACTGTCATGATACCTGAAGATGACTGGAATGTGTTGTTGACTTCTGCTAAGGGCAAGCACGTCTTTACCGATATTTACGTGAAGACGGGCGGAGAATGGCAGTTGTATCAATCCATCAAAAACAGGGTGGCAATGGAAGACGTGGACCCATATATCACTTACCGCTTGATTCCACCCTCATACGAAGGATACGGCCATTTGTCTATCTGTCAACGAAACGTCACCAATTTTGACGAACGTGTGATTTACGATAATCTTTTCTACGACAATGAAGAAAACGGACAATGTATCAACTGCCATGTTCCACAGGATTACAATCGAACGGGACGTTCACAATTCCATGTGCGACAGGAGAAAGGTGGTACGGTATTCATTGACGGAGACCATGTGAAAAAGGTGGACCTCAAGACAGAAAACACACTTTCAGCTGGTGTCTATCCTGCCTGGCATCCCAAGAAAAATCTTGTGGCTTACTCGGTCAACAAAACCTATCAGGTCTTTCATACGATGGACGTGCAGAAGATAGAGGTGATGGACTTTGCCAGTGACTTGATTCTCTACGATGTGGAAGCCAATAAGGTGTATGATATTGACAATGCGCCCAATGAGTTTGAGTCGTTTCCTTCATGGAGTGCTGATGGCAAGACACTCTATTTCGTATCGGCAAACGTGAACGTGGAGGATGATAGCTTGGTAGAAAGGTTAGTGAGTGATTATCAGGCACTTCGTTACAATATCTATAGCAGGTCTTTCGATGAGTCAACCATGACCTTTGGCGAGAAAAAGATGGTGTTTGATGCTGCTGCCATTGACAAGAGTGCTGCTTTCCCACGCCTGTCGCCAGACGGTCGTTACCTGTTGTTTTCAATGGCTGACTACGGTCAATTCCATATCTGGCATCATTCTTCAGATCTCATGATGATAGACTTGAAAACGAATGCGTTGATCGACTTGAAGAAGGCCAATAGTTCATTGACGGAAAGTTATCATTCTTGGTCTTCCAATGGCAGATGGATTCTCTTCTCTTCACGCAGGGAAGATGGTAACTACACACGATTGTACATGGCATATTTCGACAAGAACGGACACGTACATCACCCGTTTGTACTCCCCCAAAAAGACCCGGAGACCAATCATCGCCTGACGGTGAGCTACAATGTGCCGGAGTGGATGGTCAATCCCGTGAAACCAACCGTCGGTGAGGTGGCTCATGGCATTGGACAAGAGGCAATGCACGCCCAGTATGGGGGTACGAGCATCAAGGATGAAGAGGTAAGGAAACCCAATATGCAAGTGATGAAAAACAACTTGAAGAATGCCTTGCCTTATTGACACTCGAATGACATACATTGAGCGGTTTCGCATATCATGAACAGAAAAGTTACTATGCCAGAAACCACTGGTCACCATATAAGAAACCATCGGTTACTATGCTTGGAACCGATGGTTTCTTGATAGTGTACCCAATGGGAACGACTATATGTTAACTCATATCTTGTTTTTTTGTTTTTTTGCCTTTATTTTTTGATTAATTACCATTAGTAGCCATTTTTACCCTCTTATCTTTTGGTAATTTACTTTTTTTAGATTAAATTTGCACCAATAAAGTAGTTATAACTAATTGGTTTTGATCAAACAAATTATTAACTTATATAAAAACATGAAAAAATTCATCATTTGTATCACTCTCGCCTGTACGGGAATGGTAACTTCCTGCGTGGACAAGTACGAGGAAGTGGATGCTGAAACTAAACCTGAGTGGCTTGGTGGAAGCATTTATGAGGAATTGCAGAAAGCTGACCAGAGCCGACTGACGGGTACGTTTAATACGTATTTGAGGTTGGTGAACGACCTGGACTATGCAAGCACCCTCTCCCAAACAGGTAGTAAGACAATTTTCCCTGCCAATGATGAGGCCTTCACTCGTTTCTTCCAAGACAACTCTTGGGGCGTGAGGAGTTATGAAGACTTGTCCGAGGCACAGAAAAAACTGTTACTCTACTCATCGATGATTGACAATGCCTTGCTGGTTGACATGTTGTCTAACGTCAGCAATGGTGGTAGCGTGACGAAGGGATTGGCTCTGAAACACCCTACGTCTGTGAACGTCATCGACTCTGTTACTCACTTGTACGGTCCTGCCGACATGCCCAAGAACAATGGTTGGTGGGCAAAACACTACAAGGGAATTGACATCGTATGTGACAATACCCGTCCTATGATGGTTCACTTCACCCGTGAGCAGATGGTCAACAACTCTATCACTACCGATGGCTCTGAAAGTGACTTCGCTATCTTGACAGGTGAGGAGTATAACGACCAGGAAAAACCAGCATACGTATTTAACGACCGCATCATCAACCGCGACGTTACTTGTATGAATGGTTATATCCAGCAGTTGAGGGATGTGCTCGTGCCTCCAGGAAACATGGCACAGGTGTTGAGGGAGAATGATGAAACAAGCATCTTCAGTAGGGTGCTCGATTATTTCTCTGCTCCTTACTTCGACCGTGTAACGACCAACAACTACAACGACTGGGCTGTGGCAAACGGGAAGAGCACCATCGACTCTATCTTCCAAGTGAGATATGTGAGTGCACGCTCTCAAAACGCCTCATTGGTTGTTGACCCCAACGGCAAGACGTTGGGACAAGGACGTTACCTGTCGTTCGACCCAGGATGGAACCAGTATTACCCATCACATGCCAACGTTTCTTCCATCGACTACACCATCACCGACATGGGTGCCATGTTTGTGCCTGACAACGATGCCATTAAGAAGTATTTCCTCCCCAATGGCAATGGTGCTTATTTGATTGACATCTATGGTGACAAGGAGAATACCGAGAGCAACCTTTTGGAAAACCTCGACTCTCTCCACGCTCGTAACCCACAGGTGTTGACAGCGTTTGTGAGAAACTTGATGAAGAACTCTTTCGTAGAGACAGTACCCAGCAAGTTTGGTTCTATCATCAACGATGCTTCAGAGAACATGAAGATGAACATCGAACTGTTGAAGAAAAAGGAGGATGGCAAATATGACATCAAGATTGCCAATAATGGTGTCATCTACATTCTGAACTCAATGGTTGCACCAGACGAATATCAAGCTGTGTTGGCTCCAGCCTCTTCTTATCCCGATATGCGCGTGATGAACTGGGCTATCCAAGACCGTAGCTATTTAGGTGTGGACTTCCGTTTCTACCTGTTGGCTATGAGTGCCAATTACGCATTCTTCATTCCCGATGATGAGGCATTCGACCAGTACTATATTGATCCCACGTCATTGGGACATAGTCGTCCAGAAGTGTTGCACTTCTATTTTGACGCTACCCGTAACCCAAGCCTTCGTTGTGAGAGATTCTACTATAACGTGGCTGATGGCTCTATCGGACAACGCATCGGTGAGGTGAATGACATCAAGCAACGTGCTTCTCAGTTGATAGATATCTTGAATTACCACACCGTACTTTTGGGCAATGGTGAGAAATTAGGTACCAACCATTATTACCAAACCAAGCATGGCGGTACTATTTATGTGGAAAATGCCAAGGAAGGCGGATATGTGGCAAGTGGTGGTCAGATTGAGAGCGACAATGTTCCCAAGTCTAAGATAGAGTCTGTACACAACCAGAGCAATGGTGATGCTTTCCGTATCGACCATATCATCCAAGCCCCACAACGTAGTGTGTCACGTGTGTTGCGTGATTACGACCAATTCACAGAGTTCTATGAGGCTTGTTCTGGTTTCTCTGCCGACAATATTCTCACATGGGCAGGTATTTCTGCCGACAGAAATTCATTCGGTACCACCGAACAAGACCAATACATCGTGTTTACCTCTACCTATGGTACTGGAAACAATGCAGTTACCAATGCTTGCTTAGACGAAAACGTGAAATTGTTCAACACCTATAATTATACGCTCTATGCGCCAGACAATGCTGCCATGGAGAAGGCATACGCCAACGGACTTCCCCGTTGGACTGAAATCCAGGAGTTGTTTGATACTTACGGTGATGAGGCAAGTTCTGAGGTACGTAACAAGGCAAAGAAGATGATCAATGCCATTCGTAAATTTGTGAGATACCATTTCCAAAGCATTTCTTTGTATGCTGATAACGTCGTTACAGGAGGTGAGTACCAAACATTGGCAACGGATGTGTTGGGATTGGCTAAGAAAATAGAGATTAGCGGTGGCAACGGTGAGATTACCATCAAGGATGAGATTGGTCTCTCACGTACTGTCAATGCCAAGAACAACGCTACCGTTTCTAACCAGATGGCACGTGACTATTGGTTCAATTCTTCAAGGACGAATGCAACGGAAATCACAACCTCATCGTTCTGTGCCGTTCATGAGATTACTGACCCATTGTACCTTTATAGGGATTCTTCTGGCAAACCGACATGGGATCCTTCGTATGTCGAATAAATAGGAGGAATGAAAAATGAATAACATAATGAGAAAGATTATATTTACCGCTTTGCTTTGCATGGTTACGCAAGTAATGATGGCGCAAAAGCGTATATCCGGTACGGTAAGCGACAATATGGGACCTATCATGATGGCAAACGTGGTAGAACGTGATGCTAACAACCGTATTGTATCAGCAAGCCAAACTGATGTCAATGGTAACTTCTCCATGGAGATCAAGAGTGGAAAGAATAAGTTGGTGGTGTCTTTTGTAGGCGACAAGACCAAGATTATTCCCATTGGCGACACTGAGACTTTTGATATTGTCTTGGAACCAGAATCTACCACCTTGCAGGAGGTAACCGTCAAGGCTACCCGTACAGGGTCGGGAGGTCTGTTTATCCCTAAACGAGAAATATCCGTGGCACAACAAACCTTCGACATGGAATCGGTGGAAGGTATGTCGTTCACGTCTGCCGACGAGGCGCTGCAAGGTGAAATCGCCGGTTTGGATATTGTGAGCAACTCTGGTAACCTGGGTTCTGGTACGACGATGCGTCTTCGTGGTGTGACCACCATCAATGGTAACGCAGAACCACTGATTGTTGTAGATGATAAGATTTTCGATAATCCAGATGAGTCGTTCGACTTCGCCAATGCCAATGAGGAGCAATATGCTTCGTTGTTGTCTGTGAACGTTGAGGATATCGCTAACATCGTAGTACTCAAGGACGCTGCCGCTACCGCCGTATGGGGTGCCAATGGTGCCAACGGTGTGATCCAGATTACAACCAAGCGTGGTTCAAGAGGTAAGACTCGCGTGAACTTCTCTTATAAGTTCACAGGTACCTGGCAGCCAGATGGATATAAGTTGCTGAATGGTGACGACTATACCATGTTGATGAAGGAGGAGTTTTACAATCCTTCACAGGCTTCCAATGCCACAACAAACATTGCCGAGTTGAACTACAACCCCAGTTGGTCAGAGTATGAAAACTGGAACAACAATACTGATTGGGTGAAAGAAGTGAAGCAGTTCGGTCAGATGCACTCATACAACTTGAATCTCAGTGGTGGAGGTCAGAAGGCTCGTTTCCGTATCTCTGCTGGTTACGACCACCAGACAGGTTCTATCATCAAGCAGAAGCTCGATCGTTTCTCAACCCGTCTTGTGTTGGACTATAATGTGAGTGACCGTATCTTGTTCTCTACCAACTTCGCATTGACCTATACCAACAACTTCCAAAACTTCAGTGGATTGTTGGGTATTGCACAGAAGTTGGCTCCTAACATGAGTGTATATCGTCAAAACGCAGATGGTACCAATACGGATGAGTATTACTTGATGAATCCCACGGCCCCATCAGGATTGACACCTTATTCAGGCAACTATTCTTCTCGTGAGTTAGAGTCCGTACGTAACTTGGGTAATCCAATTGCCATTGCAAACTTGGCTTGGAAGAAAGATCAAACCTATCGTATCACGCCAGACTTCACGGTGAAATATGAGTTGCTGGGAGTAGGTGAGGAGCAACACCGTCTGACGTTCATCGGACGCGTTGACTTCGATATTTACGCTCGTAGCGTGCCAACGTACCATCCCGCTTCGGTAGCTACCGATATCTGGACAAGCACAGGTTATAACTCAAGTACCAACTCTGAGTCGAACCGTTTGAAGATTGGAGCAAGAGCAGAGTTGCAATACACTCCTTACTTTAAGAACAAGGACTTCAGTGCCATGATGCTTCTCAGATATGAGATGTCAACGTCGAAGAGCAATTCTCAGTATATAGCCCAGTATGACTTACCTGATGGCATTACTTCGCCAACCATTCACGGTGTATTGCCAACCGATGGTATGTCGAGCGGAAACAGCTGTTCCAATTCTCAGAATTTACTTTACAACGGACACTTCTCTTACAAGGGTATCTACAACTTAGGCTTCTCTCTCCGTGCTGATGGAAACTCTAAGTTTGGACCCAAGAACAAGTGGGCTTACTTCCCAGGTGTCAGCTTACGTTACAACATCATTGACGAGCCTTTCATGAAGGCAGTGAAAGGTAAGGCGTTGTCTATGTTAGGCTTGCGTGCTTCTTGGGGTATCAACGGTAAGGCTCCAGATGCCGATTACCTTTTCTACTCAACATATAATACCAGCTCCGGTTCATACGGTAATGGCAATAATTTGTTGACTACTGCTGCTATCGATGGCTTGAAGCTGGATGACTTGCGTTGGGAGACTACCACCTCATTCAACTTTGGTGCCAACTTCGGATTCCTGAATGATATGCTTGAGGTTGAGTTCGACTATTATCACAAGGAGACCAAAGACCTCTTGATGAAGGACGTGCGTATTCCATCTACCACGGGATATGCGAAAGTAACCTATGCGAATGTGGGACAGATGAACAATGATGGTTGGGAATTGAACGTCAATGGTCGTCGCTTCCTCAAGATAGGTAAGTTCTCGATGGATGCTGGAATCAACGTTGCACAAAACTTCAATGAAATCAAGGAGATGGATTCTCGTGTGTTGGATGCCATCAACTCTGAGTGGATTGCTACTACACGTCCATCCAACAAGAATACCACAGGTTATCTGAACCGCGTTCAGGTGGGTAATGCCTTGGGATCTATCTATGGATTCCGTTATAAGGGCGTTTACCAGTATAGCTATGATTATCTGGAGAACTACCAGAAGGAACATAATCTGAATGCTGCCGATTATGAGGCATGGATTAACAGTGAGTTGGCAAGTGGAAAGACATTCCCAGTGGTGCTCGGCTCTGACGGAAAGGTGCTGATGACCAGTCAGGGACACCCACAACACCTTGTTTATAATTATGATGGCAACTCTTCTACTTATACCTTCCAAGGTGGTGATGCCATGTATGAGGATATCAACAATGACGGACAAATCAACGCCCTTGACATTGTTTACTTAGGCAATTCACAACCCAAGGTGCAAGGTGGTTTCAACTTGACGTTCCGCTATGGCAAATGGAGTTTGAAGACTCGTTTCGCCTATCGTTTCGGAAATAAGGTTATCAACCTTGCTCGTCTGAACTTGCAAGAAATGTTTAATACCTATAACCAATGCTCTACGGTGAACTATCGTTGGCGCAAGGATGGTGACATCACGCCTATGCCACGTGCCATGTATAACTCAGGTTACAACTTCCAAGGTTCTGACCGTTATGTAGAGAATGGTTCTTTCGTACGTTTCAACAACCTTCAGTTGGCTTACAACTTCGACAAGAAACAAATCAAGAAGTTGGGACTCAACCAGCTCCAGATTTACCTCTCAGTAAACAACTTATATTGTTGGACAAGGTATAGTGGAACAGACCCGGAAATCTCTGCCAGTGGTTGGGGATTGGCTGTTGATGACTCTCAGACACCGCGTTCAAAATCATTTACGGCAAGTATCAATATTGGATTCTAAAAAAGGAAAGATATGAAAAAGTATTTATCAATTATATTCGCAAGTCTTTTGATGGTGTCATGTGTGGACACCGTACTGCTGCCTGATGACAAGACGGTGGACGAAGACTTTTGGAAAACCAAGTCTGACGTGTCGTTGATGGTTGAGGGAGCTTACAAGTCCATGCTCTCCGCCGACGTGATGAGTCGTTTGATTGTATGGGGTGACTTCCGCTCAGATGAGTTGTTGCCCGTTAGCTCTATCTCGTCTAACTCCGTGGTTACGGCATTGACTGAAATTGACGCACAGAATATACAGACCAACAACATGTATGCTTCTTGGGGCAGTCTGTATTCTGTTATCAACAATTGCAATATCGTCTTGCAACGTGCTGAATCTGTGATGTCTATTGACCCTTCGTACACGGAAGGCGACTATAAGACTGATTGCTCACAGATGCGTGCTTTGAGAGCATTGTGCTATTTCTTTCTGGTTCGTAATTTCAGGGATGTGCCGTACAATGCCCATGCCTATATGACCAGCAGTGAGGAAATGAACATTCCTCAGATGAGTCCCGATTCTGTATTACAACGTTGTATTGATGACTTGGTAGAGGCTGAGAAGTCGGCACTTGACCCAACCGCGTTCTCCGATTGGAGAAGGGTGGGACATATCAATCGTGATGCCATCAATGCTATCTTGGCTGACATCTACTTGTGGCGTGGCTCTATCATGCACAACCCCACAGACTATCAGAAGTGTGTGGAATATTGTGATAAGGTCATCGAGTCGAAGAGAGCACAGCATATCCCTGGACGCAACGAAGTGGAGACCAAACTCTATCCTTTGGCTGAGGGAATGCAGGCGTTTGATGACATTTTCATCTCACAAAATGCGGAAGAAAGTATCTTTGAGTTGCAGTACAACGGAACAGCCAATGCCAACTCTGCCCTTTGCCAGTTCTTGTATAAATACCGTAACAACACCTCACCTAATGGTTATATGAAAGCTTCGTCTATCTTTGGAAGCGTAGGAAATGGTGCTGCGGTATATACGCAAACAGGCGACTATCGTTACTTACAAAACTGTTATGCTGTGGGTACTGGCGCAGAGTCGTATGACGTTAGAAAGATGATTGCCCAGATGTCATGGAACGTTACCAATCCTGTGGGTATGACAGGACAAGCTCGTTCTACCGACCGTGGCTATGATCGTTTTGCTCAGAATTACATCTTCTATCGCTTGTCGGATGTCATGTTGATGAAGGCTGAGGCAGAGACCGCTCTTGCAGCAGATAACACAGATCCCATCTTGAGAGATGCGTTTAATATCGTGCAATATGTCAATGCAAGAAGCTTGTATAGCGGAAACCTTGGCAACGACTCTTTGAAATGGAGTTCTTTCAATACCAAGACTCTGATGGAAAATTTGGTTTTGCAAGAACGCTTGCGTGAACTGTGTTTCGAGGGAAAGCGTTGGTACGATTTGCTTCGTTACAATTTCCGTCACGTCGATGGTGTGGATTACACCACCACACTTGCAGACCAAAATGATAAGGGAAAGGCGTTCGTTCGCAACGACGTAAACATGTTGAACTTGGCTACAAGGAAGTACACTTCTGGTGCTGCAGCAGCAGCATCGAAGATGCGAACGGAGCCCTATCTTTACATGCCTATCAATCAGAGTGATATTGACGTGAATCCCAATTTGCGACAAAATCCCGTTTACAGCGATGCTGACGAGTATAAAAAGAACTATTAATTGGAAGGTTGAAGAATTATGAATAAGACAATATTTAAATCAGGACTTGTATTACTGGTGGCGTCGTTGGTACTGGGCTCTTGCAACAAGGAACCAGACGAGTCGAACCTCTATACCTTTACTGGAGAGACTGTAGAGTCTTTCATCCAGAAAGATAGCGACTTGACGGCGTTCAACTATATCTTGTCAAGGGTTAGGCTTGATCGTATGATGGCTTCGTATGGTCAATACACTTGTTTCGCCCCAACCAACGAGGGCGTGAAAATATACATCAACAATTTGTATAATGACCCCGAGGCCGTTGTTCCACACAATGGAATGACCTCAAACTCCTTGGAGGGATTGACAGACTCCTTGTGTAATGATATCGCGCGTTACCACTTGACCAATGGATTGTATAGTATCATAGAGATGGGCGGTAGCGGTGCTACTATCTCAACCATGCTCGGCAGACCTATCTCGTCAAGGGTTGACTCATTGGGACAGACGGTATTGAATGATACGTCTATCATTATCAGTGAAGACAATGAGGTGACCAATGGACTGGTACATAAAGTAAATAAGGTGGTGGCTCGTTCGTCTCGTAACTTAGGCGATACCTTTGACAGATTGGAAGGCTTCAGGATTTTCAATGAGGCTTTGCAAAAGACGGGCTTGGCTAAAGCCATCGTTGCATCTTCCAAGAATATCACTTATACGAAACCTGCCGATATCACCGATACGAATGGTAGTGAGTTGTATTGCCCAACCGAATGTAAGGTCGGCTATACGGTGTTTGCGGAAAGTGATGAGGTATTCCGTGCGCATGGCATCAACAGCTTCGACGATTTGGTGAAGTATGCCAATAATGTATATGCCAATGCTCCACAATGGTACGACTATATGCGTGAGTTGGGCTATACCGTAAGTACGGGTGACGATTACACGAATCGCTTCAATGCACTGAACATGTTTGTCGCATACCATATCTTGTTTGCTTCAATGGCTCAAGACCAATTGGTATTTGAGGACAAGGCAGGTGTGGCAGCCGGTCAAGACAAATGGAACTACGTGAATGGTGCAGAACCATACGATTACTATGAGACCATGTTGCCCCATACTTTGATGAAGATTTGGGAACCACAACCAGGGAAGAACCTCTACATCAATCGCTATCGTACATTCAACACATTGACCAATGAGGTGGGTACGATGGGTACCAATCACCAACTCATTGACGAGGGTGTGCTGATTGAGCGTAGGGACATCACGGCTTATAACGGATATATCCATCCAATCAACAAACCGTTGGTTTACAATTCTCAGGTTCCTAATGGCGTACTCAACGAGCGTCTTCGCTTTGAGGCAACAACGTTCTTGCCAGAGTTTATCAACAATGGTTTCCGTTACCTCTATATGAACGAGGTTTCTGCCATGAATGGTGGTGGAAGTGGTGCACGTCTTGCGTTCCCGATCAACTACTTTGACAACGTGATTTGCTATAATGGTGAGCAAACCAAGCTCAGGTACAACATCAAGGGTGACTATCGTGCTTATCAGGCTGATGCCTTCCAGGGATGGGGACAATATGACCTCGCCGTAAAACTTCCTCCTGTACCATCAGGTATCTATGAGTTCCGTTTGTTCTATTCTCCAATGGGACACGGCGGTATGATGCAGTTCTACTATGGTACGTCAAGTGACGTTCAGAAGATGATTGCATTGAGCATTCCTCTTGACGTTCGTATCCAAGAAAGTGACCCACGTATCGGTTGGACTTCTTTCTATGAGGAAGATGACATGGGTATCGGTACCGATGAGGCTATGCGCAATCGTGGTTACATGAGAGGTCCGTATGCATTCTGCGGTCACCCAGGTGATGATGGTGATACCAAGACCACCAAGAACTGTCGTGGAGATGGTGTGGTTACCTTGCGTAGAATCTTGGGTCGTGTTAACATCAAGCAAAGTGAAGAATTCTGGTTCCGTTACAAGAACGTAATCAATGACGACTCTGACTTGAAGTGGCAGCTTGACTTTGTGGAATTTGTTCCTATCAGTGTCATTGACAACGACCAGTATTCTGAAGATTGGTATTAAAGAATCGACTATGAATCTATAAAAGATTGACAAAGATATGAAAGTGAATAAATATATAGGAATAATGATGACGGCAGCCTCAATGCTGGTTGCCTCATCATGTACCGACTTCGATGATTACAATGAGGTGCCTGTAGATGCGAATGCTTCAGCAGAACTGACATTGTGGGAAAACATCTCGCAAAACAGCCAGTTGTCGAATTTCAAGAAAATCATCGAGAAAGTCGGCTTTAACAAAGAATTGCAACAATCGCACTTCTATACCGTATGGGCTCCATTAGATGGAACGTATGATGCAGAGACGTTGTTGAATCAAGACAATGCCACTGTACTCTATCGTTTTGTCAAGAGCCACGTAGCAGATTATAACCATCTTGTTTCCGGTTCAGTAAACGAGCGTATTCATGCACTCAACGAGAAGAGTTTCAACTTTGAGGGAAATAATCAGTATCTATATGCCGACGTTCCCGTTAATACGGTTAATCTGCCCAGCAGAAACGGTGTCATTCACACGTTGAACGGTGCGGCTACATTCTATCCTAACATTTATGAATACCTTTTCCAACGGGATGGCATTGATTCTTTGGAACAGTATTTCAAACGTTATGAGAATGTGTATCTTGACGAAAGCAATAGTGTGGTTGGTCCTACGGTAAATGGTAAGCAGACTTACATCGACTCAGTGATGATTACTACCAACTCGATGTATAATACGTTGCGTGCCCGCATTGCACATGAAGACTCTTCATATACAATGATGATGCCTACCAATGAGGCGTGGGTGAAAGCTTATAATAAAATTAAACCTTATTATAACTATATCCAGACAACGATTGCACAGGATTTGGATGGTGCTATTTCAGCTACTAACATTCCTACAACGACAACAACCATCAACAATACGTATTTGTCTGACTCGCTTACCAAGCGTGCTATTGTGAATAACTTGATTTTCAATAATAATGATAGGTACAATCGTTGGGTGGAAGATGCGTCTGCTGAAAATACAGACACCTTGCTGACTACGACGTATAACGCATTGTCTAATCCAACTGATTTCTTGGCACAAACCAAAGAAAAGGTCAAGATGAGCAATGGCTATGCTCGTATCGTGGACTCTCTTGCTGTCCTTCCTTGGGAAGGCTGGAATCCCGAAATTCATATCTCTCCTATTACGAATGCTATCTCATGGACAGGAAATAACCATGTTGTTATTTGTGAAAATCCTAATCCTGCTAAGGGTACATTTGAATATGGATCATTAAGTTATCTTTGGGTAGAGCCTACGAGTAACTATGCCAAGCCAGAACTCGACATCAAGTTACCTGGAGTGTTATCTACTACTTATAATTTATATTGTGTCATTGTTCCTGCCAATATCGACGTGAATGACTCGTTGGTGGAAGCTCGTCCCAATCAGCTTGACTTCGACTTGAGCTATTGTAATGAAAAGGGTACACTTGCCCAAACTTGGACGGGTGCTAACCATACCACTTCTTCCAAGCACTTTGCCGTGAAGCTGGAAAATGACCCAACCAAGGTTGATACTTTAGGAGTTGGCTCCATCACGTTCCCTGTTGCCTATAGAGGATTGGGAGAAAAGATGTACCCCAACTTGAAGATTACTACCGACTTTAGTGTGTTTAATCGACAGATGATGGCTACTTATACCCGTGACTTGCGTATTGCCGCTATCATCTTACGACCTGCTGAAATGGACGAATATGCAGCTACAAAGGAGTAAAACGACTATGAAAAGTATGATTAATAATATAAGGCAGAGTAAAGGTCTCAGATTTGTTCTCTGCGCACTTGCAATCAGTTTTGCAGCTCCCGTATTCGCTCAGGATGACGATACGGAGGAAATTGAAACTTCCATCAAGCAACCTCCACGGAAGAAAACCAAAGTGGTGAACTATCCGATGGCAAAATTGCGCGGTATTGTTCTTAACCAAGCTAACAAGAAACCTCTTGCTGGTATTCAGTTGCGTACACTTGGCAATGAGATGTACACTGCCATGACCAAGGCTGATGGTACATTCGAGATTAACGTACCTACGTTTACGACGAGTTTGTTTGTACATTCACCTTCGTTCTTGTCTCAACAAGTTGCAGTCAACACGAACGACTCTTTGCAGCAGATTCGCATTCTCATGTTGCCAGATGCATTCGGAGAAATGTATGCTGACGGTACTGATTACACGGCAACAAATAAATTCGTAGCCAACAGTAATAGTGTGACTATTGACAATGACATCGCCAATCAATTAGGTGGTGATGTGCATAGCATTATGCGTTCAGCCGCTCCTGATGCAGGTGCAAGCATGTTCATTCGTGGACTCAATTCACTGAATGCCAATGCTCAGCCTCTCATCGTGGTTGATGGCATCGAGCAGGATATGCAGCAGAATCGCCAGTCGTTGCATAGCGGTCAGTTCAATAATATCTTGGCAAATATCTCACCTGAGGATATTGCAGAGGTTAGGGTGTTGAAGAATGCCACAGCCCTTTATGGAGCACGTGGAGCCAATGGCGTGATTCTTATCGAAACCAAGCGCGGTCATTCTATGGCAACTCGTATTGATGCAAATATCTATGCAGGCATTAGCCTCATACCGCAATTGCCAACATTGATGAATGCTTCCCAGTATCGTACATACGCTACGGAGATGTTGGGAACAGTCAAAGAAAATACTGAGCGTAATAAACCCATCCAATATCGTTTCTTAAACGATGATCCTAATGGTTATTATTACCATACGTATCATAATGATACCGATTGGGCTGATTATATGTATCGTACCGCTTTAACCCAAAACTATAGCATCAATGTGCAGGGTGGTGATGATATCGGTATGTACAATTTGTCTGTTGGATATATGGATGCTAAGTCAACAGCCAAGAAGAATGACTTCAATCGCATGAACGTTCGTTTCAATACGGATATTAATATCTTGTGGAACTTGAAGACACGTTTCGATATTTCTATCAGTCGTACCAACAACAACGTGTTTGATGATGGCGTACCCGCTGACTTCTCCGCTGGTGCCATTACTTCACCAACGTTCCTTGCGCTGATTAAGTCTCCACTTGTGAGTCCTTATCAGTACAATGCCATCATCGGTGGATTCTCCAGTTTGTTGAGCGATTATGATGATATTTACAGTCAGTTAGGTGATAAATATTCTTTGGCTAACCCTGTTGCCATTCTTGAAAACTCTCAAGGTGATAACAAAAACAAGGCAGAGAATACCTATTTCAACGTAAGGGTTGAGCCTACCTATCAGTTTAATCCCAGTCTGAGCATTACCACGATGTTCAGCTATACGCTTGATAGAAACTCTCAGCGCTATTATCGTCCATATTCAGGAATGCCAAGTTTTGAAATCGCCGATTTAGGTCGTGTTACCAGTATGACCGCTTCTCTCTTCTCAAAGGAGATTAACGTGGTGAGCAATACGCACATTGATTGGCATCATCAGTATGGTCGTCATACCTTAGGCGCATTTGCCGGTTTCAAGTATAGCTATTTCTCATTTGATGACAACGACTTGCGTACTGAGTACACAGGTTATACCAATGACAAGAATCCATCCTTGAGTGCATCTACAGGCTATCCTCATATCAAGGGTACCAATGATGCGTGGAAAAACATGCTTTGGTATGGTAATGTGGATTATAATTACATGAACCGTTACTTTGCCACAGTTTCATTGTCAGCAGAGGCAAACAGTCGTTTTGGTGAAAACGCAGGTGGCTTGAAGTTGGCTGGAGTAAGATGGGCATTGTTCCCAAGTGTTCAATTGGGTTGGGTGCTTACCAATGAAAAGTGGTTCCCCAAACGTTCTGGTATCAATTACTTGCGTTTGCAGGCAGGTTTCGACATGAGTGGTAATGATGACATTAGCAATTATGCCGCACGTACCAGCATTTCTTCCGTTAAGTTCAATTACATTGCTACGGGTGCTCAGTTGAATAATATCGGTAATGAGGAAATCAAATGGGAAACAAGTAAAAAGTTCAATATAGGCTTGAAGAGTTATATGTTGAACAATCGCTTGGGTATTGATTTCAATTACTTCCTTAGCAGAACAAGTGACTTGTTGACATTGAAGTCATTCGAGAACCCCATCGGTGGTATCAATATGTACTGGACGAATGGTGGCGAACTGGAGAATCAAGGTTTTGAACTGACCGTTACCGGTAAGCCTGTTGTCGTAAAAGATTGGAACGTAGAGATTGGTGCCAGCATGGGTCACTATGTAAACAAGGTAAAGAAGTTGCCTAATGGTAATTTCACCACATCTATCTATGGTGACAATAATATTCTTACGTCAGTAGGTAATCCTGTAGGAGTGTTCTATGGTTACAAGACCAATGGTGTGTTTGCAGCCGATGCTGATGCACGTACCGCTGGTAAGAATGGGTATCTTTATATGATAGACACCGCTGGTAATCCTCAGGAATATAAGGCAGGTGATGTTCATTTCATAGACCTTTATGATGATGGCGTTATTGATGAGAAGGATAAGACCATCATTGGTAATCCAAACCCTGACATCTATGGTAACATCTTCGGTTCTGTTAATTGGAAAGCATTTACCTTGAGCTTCAGCTTCAATTACAGTTTGGGTAACGACGTGTACAATTATCAGCGTTCAGTGTTGAATAGTGGAAGCACGTTTTACAACCAACAAGTAGCCGAAGTGGGACACTGGCGTTACGAAGGTCAACAGACTACTCTTCCTCGCTTGAATTACGATGACCCATTGGGCAACAATCGTTTCAGCGACAGATGGATTGAAGATGGCAGCTATTTGCGTTTGAAGACCGTTAACCTTACTTATCGTGTACCAGTTCCTGGTAGTTGGACATGGTTACAAGGTCTTTCCATTTGGGCACAAGCCAATAATCTGCTTACCTTTACCAAGTATCTTGGCAGTGATCCAGAGTTTAGCATTGGCAATGGCGTACTCTATCAAGGCATTGATTGCGGAAACCTTGCTCAAGGTCGTTCTTTCCAGTTTGGAGTCAAAATCAATCTATAGTAGTTGAAGACGAGTTGGGCTGATGCTCAATTTATCAAAACTCATAAAACATATAAACTGATAAATAGATATGAAAAAAATAATTTTTGCGATAGCAGCCTTCGGTCTTTTCGCTTTTTCAAGTTGTTCCGACATGCTTGAAACAGACAGTACGCGTCAATTGTTTGACAAAGAACTAAACAGCAAGACCGACTCCGTGTTCTATGGCTTTGGCATTATGCAGGCTATGCAACAGTTGGCTGACCAATATGTGTTCCAAGGAGAGATGCAAGGAGATTTGGTGAACACCACCTATTATACTGATAACAATCTCCGTCAGTTGGCTAATTTCTCTGCTACTACTGCCAATAAGTATGACAGTGCGTATGTGTATTATCGTGTGATCAACAATTGTAATTACTACATTGCTCACCGCGATACCACATTGCGTACTGGTAGTACCAACGTGGTAATCAATGAGTATGCGGCTATCAAGGCATTCCGTGCATGGGCTTACTTGCAGTTGGCTCGCGTGTATGGCAAGGTGCCTTTCTTTACCGAACCATTGGTGACGATTGCTCAAATCAATAACAATAGTTATCCTCAGTTGGACATCCAAGGTATCGTTGCGCAGTTGGCTCCAGACCTGGAGCGTTATTCTGGTCTTAGTGTTCCTTCTTATGCTGTTAGTTATGGTATTATCGGTTCTACCAACTGGGGACAAACCAAGCGTATGTATCCTTCTCTTTGCTTCATCCCAGTTGACGTTATCTTGGGTGAAATGTACCTTGAGGCAGGGCAGTACGACAAGGCAGCTCGTCATTACACAACATTCCTTACTGATGTTGCACCAGGTGCTGGCCAACAATGGGCACAGTCTCTTGTTGCATCATTAAGTGTAGGTAGTTCACGTAATAATCGTCTTTCTCAGTTGCCATCCGATTTTGACGGTACTGTGTCTGGATTGTCTTGGAGTTCTGTTTTCAATAACAATTCTACGACAGACATCATCACCTACATACCAATGGCAGTGAATCGTCTTCGTGGTGTGACCACCAGTGTACCACAAGCTTTTGGCTATAATTACTATTCTACATCAAACTTTATTGATAGTTTGCGTATGGATGAGATACAGATTACTCCATCTGCATCATATACCACCTTGTCTGACAGTACTGATTATTATTACTTCAAAAGTGTAACGGGTGGCTTGCGCCAGCAGTTTGTCAACAATGCCAAGTTGGGTGATATGCGTTATCAAAGCACTGTCACACGTGGCGAAGGAGAAGACTCAACCAAACTTTGGATAAATAAGTTCAATAATGGTAACATCATTCTCTATCGTACCACTACGGTTTACCTCCATCTTGCAGAGGCACTCAATCGTCTTGGTTATCTTGACGCAGCATTTGCTATCTTAAAAGATGGTATCACTGCCTCGTTGTTGGATTCTGCACGTACCTATATCTCCGATGAGACACGTAATCTGTTCCAAAACACTTATCCATTCCTCTCTGCGGAGAATATCTCTAAGTTCCCACCTCAGACTACGTCTAACTATACTGCGACTAACTTTGGTATTCACCAGCATGGTGCAGGTGCTGTAGGTGATGGCAACTATCCAGGTCGTTCTGCTTATACGCTTGATTCTATCGTTGGATTAAAGATGAAAGAACTTGCTCGTATCTATAATATTAAGGTGGGTACTACAAAGCAAGATAGCATCAACGCCTTAGAAGATGTCTTGTGTGATGAGTATGCATTGGAGTTTGCTTTTGAGGGTAATCGTTTCTACGACTTATGTAGGTTGGCTCGTCATAAGAATGAAGACACTGGTCTCTATGGTGCCAACTTTGGAAGCATTTGGCTTGCTCGTAAGTTGGATTACAAGTCGCCTCTCAAGGATCTTAAAAACCCAGACAATTGGTATCTACCATTTAAGTAGATGATAACGCCATAAAAAAGAAGCCATTTCAAAACCCAATATCGGGTTGAGAAATGGCTTCTTTTTTATGATGTGGTTTTAAGAACCGAGTACTGATTACTTTTTCTTCAACTCTGCAATAGACTGCTTGAGTGCTGCAATCTTTTCCTCTGAGTCACTTTGCTTCTTGCGCTCTAAGGCTACCACAGCTTCGGGAGCGTGAGCGACAAACTTCTCATTAGACAGTTTTTTCATCACACCTGCCAAGAATCCTTCCAAATGCTTGAGTTGTGCTTCTTGCTTAGCTATTTCAGCTGCCACGTCAATCAAGTTGCCTAATGGCACGGCAAACTCATCCGTTCCTACCATGAAGACACTCGCATCCGCACTCTTTTCATTGGTGATGTTGATGGCTGATAGGTTTGCCATCTTTGTTATCAAGCCATTGTATGCCTCAAAGTGATTTTCGCTGATGGCAAACAATTCCAACTTCTCTTTTGGGGCAATGTTTTTCTGACTACGAACCATTCTCACGCCAGACACGATTTGCTTCATGTTCTCAATGTCATTCACCAATTGGATGTCTGCTTCTGTTGGCTTCGCTACTTCTAATTTCTCTCGCATGATGCTGTCGCCATCCTTGCGTTCATAAAGTGCTTGCCACAATGCTTCGGTAATGAATGGCATGAAGGGGTGCAGCATTTTCAAGAGCGTGTCGAAGAATCTCAATGTAGCATCGTATGTCTCACGGTCGATAGGCTGAGCTTGTCCGTCGATATATGCAGGCTTTACCATTTCCAGGTACCAACTGGAGAACTCGTCCCAGAAGAGTTTATATACCACCATCAATGCCTCAGAGATGCGATATTTGCTAAACAGGTCGTTCAACTCAATGTTAGCTTGCTTCAGTTTGGCATCAAACCAATCAACGGCAATCTTGTTGGATGATGCGGTATTTGACTCATCTGATACCGTCCATCCCTTCACCAGTCTGAAGGCATTCCAAATCTTGTTGTTGAAGTTACGACCTTGCTCACAAAGAGCTTCGTCAAACAAGATGTCGTTTCCTGCGGGAGCAGAGAGCATCATGCCCATACGTACACCGTCGGCACCAAACTTGTCTATCAGTTCCAATGGGTCAGGAGAATTGCCTAACGACTTCGACATCTTACGTCCCAACTTGTCGCGAACGATTCCTGTAAAGTACACGTTCTTGAATGGGAACTTGCCCATATATTCCTCACCAGCCATAATCATGCGTGCCACCCAGAAGAAGATGATGTCTGGAGCGGTTACCAAGTCGCTGGTGGGATAATAGTAGTTGATTTCCTCGTTGTTAGGATTGTTGATGCCGTCGAAGAGAGAGATTGGCCACAACCAACTGGAGAACCAAGTATCGAGAGCATCTTCGTCTTGGCGCAGGTCTGAAGCTTGTAAGTTGGGGTTGCCGCTCTTTTCACGTGCCAATTCCAATGCCTTTTCAGCATTCTCAGCTACCACGTAGTTGTCTTCAGCATCGTAGTAATAGGCTGGAATGCGATGTCCCCACCACAATTGCCTACTGATACACCAGTCTTGAATGTTCTCCAACCAGTTTTTGTAGGTACTCTTATATTTAGCAGGGTAGAAATTCATTTCACCGTTCATCACGGGAGGCAGGGCGATATCAGCGAAGTGCTTCATCTTGAGGAACCATTGCAAAGAGAGACGTGGCTCGATGGCTGTGTCGGGATTACGCTCAGAATAACCAACTTTATTGGTGTAGTCTTCCACTCTTTCCATCAGTCCGGCTTCTTGCAGGTCTTTGGCGATTTGCTTACGACAAGCAAAGCGATCCATTCCCACATACAAAGGACTTTGCTCAGAGATGGTTCCGTCTGCATTGAATATGTCGATGGTTTCCAGGTTGTGTGTCTTGCCAAGCATGTAGTCATTGGTGTCATGGGCAGGTGTCACTTTCAGACAACCAGTACCAAATTCAATATCTACATAGCGGTCTTCTATCACGGGAATCACTCTGTTCACCAATGGTACGATTACTTTCTTGCCTTTCAGCCATTGGTTCTTGGGGTCTTTGGGATTGATACACATAGCGGTATCACCCATGATGGTTTCTGGACGAGTGGTAGCCACTACAGCATAATAGCCTTTTTCATCGTGGTGGATGACGTTCTCGGAGTTCTCGGAGTTCTCGGAGTCCTCAGAGTTCTCTGCTACATAATACTTCAAGTGATAGAGATGGCTCTGCTCTTCTTTGTAAATCACTTCCTCGGTAGAGAGGGCGGTCAATGCCTTTGGATCCCAGTTTACCATGCGCAAGCCGCGGTAAATGAGTCCTTTGTTGTAAAGGTCAACAAAAACCTTGATGACACTTTCTGAACGTTTCTCATCCATTGTGAATGCTGTGCGGTCCCAATCACACGATGCACCCAATTTGCGCAATTGCTGCAAGATGATACCACCGTGCTCATGTGTCCAATCCCAAGCATGTTTGAGAAACTCATCACGAGTGAGGTCACTCTTCTTGATGCCTTCACCAGCGAGTTTTTTCACCACCTTTGCCTCTGTAGCGATAGAAGCATGGTCGGTACCAGGAACCCAACAAGCATTCTTTCCCTCCATGCGAGCGCGACGCACAAGGATGTCTTGAATCGTGTTGTTCAACATGTGTCCCATGTGAAGCACACCTGTCACGTTGGGTGGGGGAATCACGATGGTGTAAGGTTCACGACCATCGGGTTTACTACTAAATAGTTTGTTGTCAAGCCAATACTGATACCATTTCGACTCCACTGCCTGTGGGTCGTACTTTGTTGCTAATTCCATGTTATGTTGATATATATACTTTCGTAAAACGGATGCAAAGTTACACATAAATCCCGAATTTAGAGAGAGTTGATGGAAGAATTTGTATTTCTTTTCCGCATATATGGCATTTCAAAATCAATAATTCATATTTTAGCGTATTCTTGGTGTTTTTTACGATTAATAAGATGTGTTTCTCGATAATATATTGTATATTTGCAGAAATATAAGAAGTTTAAGATGATGAAAACGTTATTTATTCTTTTGTTGCTATTGTCGTCATATTCCGTTTCCGCACAAGAATACGTGAAAGTATTTGATGACAAGGAAATTGATTACTATGCCTATTCTCCATGTGAAAAGGATGAGCAGGATCATTATATGTTATGGACAAAGATGGTGATAAAGCCAGAGTATTTGACTACGTGGAGAAGACGTATGATGATAGAGACGCAATCCAATCACTATATGACTCTTTCATATATCGTACAATTGTTGAAATACGACTTTGAATACAAAAGATACAGTGTAGGTTCTTTAGCTTATTATAATTCCGAGGGAAAGTTAATATTTGAAGATAATGAAATACTCCCCCTTTGGAAATACATTCAACCCGAAACCTATATTGAACGTTTCTTCCAAGTGGCAAAACAATTTGTGAATGCCCAGTCTCAAACGTCCCATAAGAAAGATTACACAGGAAAGGTTTATGATGTGGTGGAACAAATGCCTTCTTTCCCAGGAGGTAATGAGGCGTTGATGAAATATGTACAAGACAATGTGAAATATCCGTCCCATATCAGTGAGGCTGAGCGGAAACAGGGAAGAGTAGTGGTTAAGTTTGTCGTTGAACGAGACGGTTCTGTTACTAATGTCAAAGTTGCTCGTTCTGTCTCTCCCTTATTAGATAAAGAAGCTCTGCGTGTTATCAGCAATATGCCCAAATGGATTCCAGGAAAGCAAAATGGGCGCACGGTGAGAGTCGCCTACAATGTTCCTGTATCTTTTAGGCTGATGTGAAAAATAATTGTGTACATTTTTATATCTAATTCATTTTTTTGTAGTACCTTTGCAGCGGTGAACTAAAGTTCTCTGTCAGGATGAAAGGAAAAACAAGAAGAATCATAGCAAGTTGGCTTTTATTGGCGGTGTATCTGCCAATACTTGTTTTTTCGACTGTTCATACCCATGATAATCAATTGGCTTTTGAAAACGAGTGTGTGTCTTGTGTCAATCACCAACCACACGCTGGTCATTTCAGCGCATCGATGGCATTGTATCATTCGTGCGTACTCTGCCAGTTTATCAGTCTGACTTATTTAGCTATAGCTTTTGCCGTAGTTATTCCTTATCGACCAATGAATAAGATACGTCTTATTCTTCTTCCCGTTCATGTCCTTCATGGCATGAAGGGAATTGTTGGTCTTCGTGCCCCACCAGTCGTTCTTTTATAAACATGTTTTTTACTTGCTGACTTCTCATGGTAAGAAGTTGGCTTATGTTGGTTTATAAAGACAGACAGAAATGATGATTACACAATTACTGGCTGCTGCACTGACGATATGTGTAGTACCCGATAGTGCCATTACGCTCAAGGGCGTTACGGTAACGGGTAACCGTCAGCACGACTTCCAGATGAAGTCTTCGCAGACTGGCGTACAGGTTAGTCATGATTACCTGCAGCAGCATTTTTCGGGTAGTTTGATGCAGACGCTCCAAGGCATTCCCGGAGTCAAGGCGATGAGCATTGGCAGTGGACAGTCGAAGCCTACCATTCGTGGCTTGGGCTTTAACCGCATGGCTGTTACGGAGGATGGTATCAAACATGAAGGACAACAGTGGGGCGACGACCACGGGTTAGAGATAGACCAGTTTGCCATTGACCGTGCCGAGGTTATCAAGGGTCCCGCAGCATTGCTATACGGCTCTGATGCCATAGGTGGTGTACTTAGTCTGTACACCAACCACGAACCCACAAGACCATTGGAAGGTAGTGTTCAACTCTTCGGGCGCTCCAACAATGAGCAGATTGGTGCTTCTGCCAAGATTGGCGGACGAAACGGGCGGTTTTTCTATCGTGCCAACCTGACGCTCATTGATTATGCCGACTATCGGGTGCCTACAGACAGCATTCAATATTATTCCTATTATATCCGTCTGAAAGATGGGCGATTGCGCAATACTGCAGGTAAGGAACATGACGGTAGCGTGATGATTGGTTATGCAGGTTATCATTTCCATACCGACTTGCATGTCTCCAATAGTTATTCCAAGAGTGGATTCTTTGCCAATGCGCATGGGTTGGAAGTACGTTTGTCGGATATAGACTACGACCACTCCCGCCGCGACATTGACCTGCCGTATCAGTGGGTTAATCATTTGAAAGTACTTAGTCATTCCACTTGGCGCAACGAAGTACTTTCTTTCGAGGCCAATCTCTCTTACCAGAATAATCTGCGTGAGGAATGTTCTGAACCCATTTCGCATGGATATATGCCTAAACCCGATGGCTCGTTGGAACGACGATTCAACAAAAGTACCTATACCACTACTCTTGCCATGCGCTATGCGTTGGGCGAACACCATTTGCTTCATGTGGGCATGAATGGTGAATACCAACACAACAGAAGGGCAGGGTGGGGATTTATCATACCCGACTTCGAGACAAAAAGTTTCGGGGCTTACGCCTTTGATCGTTACACCATCATGAAAAATCTTGTGGTGAATGCGGGTATCAGGTACGACCATGCTCATACGCATATTCATGGTTATCATGACTGGTACAAGACGCCGGTTGGTAATGATTCTATATACCAGCAACGTTCTACGCCCATGCACCGTTACTTCAATAGTTTCACATGGTCGGCTGGAATCAATTATGCCACAGGTAACTGGGTGCTGAAAGCCAATGTCGGTAAGAGCTTTCGTGTGCCTATCCCCAAGGAGTTAGGGGCTGATGGCATCAACTATCATATCTTCCGCTATGAGCGAGGCAACAACTCTCTTGATCCTGAGCAGTCGTATCAGTTGGATATGGGTATTGGTTGGGCAAATGATATATTGTCCTTTCAACTTGATCCGTATATCAATTATTTCCCCAATTATATCTACTTGAATCCCACGGCTGAGTATGTAGAGGGCTTGCAACTCTATCAATATAGACAAGCTCATGTGTTACGCTACGGATTCGAGGCACAGATGACCTATCAAATCAGTAGCCACTGGGAGGCAGAACTAAAAGGCGAATACTTGTATTCTCGTCAGAAATCGGGCGAGAAAAAGGGATATACCCTTCCGTTCTCTACACCGTGGTCGGTAGATGCAACAGTGAAATATTCGTTCGACTGGAAGGGAAAGGGATTTGTGGGTATCAATGCGCATGTGGTGGGCAAACAAGACGAGATTGTGCCGCCCGAAAAGCCTACAGATGGATATTGGACACTCAATGCCTCTGCCGGAAAGCAGTTTGATTTGGGTAAGAATACGCTTAAAGTGGCTATTCATGCAGACAATCTGCTGAATCGCCGCTACTATGACCATACCAGTTATTATCGTCTGATTGACGTTCCTGAACCAGGGCGCAATTTCTCGATAATGTTGGGATGGGATTTTTAATAAATAACAATAACAAATAAATGATAATACGACAAAAGATGAAAAAGATTATTTTATCGCTCTTTGTATTGTGCACGTTGAGTGCATGTGGTGGCTCTGATGATGAAACGTCGAAAGACATGACAAAACCTGCGATTTCTGATATGGGTATCACTGCCAATCCGATTGATTGTCAGCAATATCATCGTGGAGAGGTGATTCCTTTCTGCTATACGTTTACCGATGATGTGGAATTGGGAAATTATAATATTGAAATTCACAATAATTTCGAGCATCACACGCATAGTACCACATCGGTAGAATGTGAAGAAGAAGAGCATCATGAAGAGAAAACACCAGTGAAACCTTGGGTATTCAACCAAGACTATACGATTCCCTCTGGTCAACGTACCTATACGTCACGTGTTAATATCAATATCCCCTCTGATATTGATACGGGTGACTATCACTTCATGATTCGCCTGACCGACCGTGCTGGTTGGCAAGAACTGAAATCCATTGCGGTGAAGATTGTGGAATAGTTGTTTCTGACTGGTTACTCCATTTCAGAACCTATCCGTATTCTCGTTCCCATGAAGTAACCAAGTGAGAAACCACTGGTCACCATGCAAGAAACCATCGGTTACACATATAGTGACCGATGGTTTCTTGCATAGTTACTTGTCGAGAATCAATCTCGATAGTTGATAATTGTCATTATTTTCAATGGTATCATGATGTTTGTCTGTTAGAACATGAGAAATGGTACGCTTCTTCGTATTGGTCGAAACATTCCTCTGTATAGCCGAAGCTGCTAAACAATTGTCGGATGTACTCTTGTTGCTCTGGTGACAAGCGCTTTTCACCCCGTTTGTATTCGTAGTAATAGCGTTTGCCTCTTAGATAATCAGTCAATGAGGAGCGTATCGAGGTGAAGTCTTTCTTCAAAACATGCTCGAAGATGCGAGAGAATCCACGGGCATACTTCCACTTTTGTGTTGGCGCATAGTGTAAACAGCCATCATTCAGAATGGCATTGGGTAAGACGCAATTGCTCACGGTTAATTCCCTTGGCACTATGCTTCCTGCCACATACCTCAAGCACGAATCGCATTTGTTGCAATCATGGTTAAAACACAATGCCCAATTGGTTGGCACTTCTTCCCATTGTAAGTCTTTTACATTTGTCATAGTTGTTTATCAAAAATTGGTTATTAAAAAAGAGTTGCAAAGGTACAGTTTATTGTTGATAAACCAATGGATTTTGGCATGATGCAAAGTGAAGAGATTTTTCCACCATGGAAACACATTGTAAATGAAGCGTTTGCGTTGGTCACTTTTTTTTGCAATAATATAGCAGTTGGCATAAGTCCCGAAGGGACAAAAGAACACAGGGAGGGGTGAAGCGGAGCGAAACCCCTTCAATGATAGCGTTTCAAATCGAACCCCGATAGGGGTGACAGAACCGATTGTGCAAGGCTGTTCTGTCGTGCCTTCGGCACTTTATACACAAATGCTCATGTTAGCAGGGGTTACGCCCTTCGGGCTTCACCGCCTGCCTGTCATCTATCGTGCCTTCGGCACTGCCAATGCCAACAACTATATCATTACCCTTTTTTTTCTTGAAGATAATTGTAAATGGAAATTTATTTCAATTATGATTCATTATGTCAGAAAAATGTTGTATATTTGCAAACATACAGATACATGAGGTATATTAATTTTAAAAACCTAATTTTATGAAAAAAGTAGCTTTATTTTTCACATTCCTATTGTTGGGAACATCGGGTGCATTTGTACAGAGTAGCAAGTATGACTTGAATGGTGACGGTAATGTGAATGTCACTGATGTCATAGAGTTGGTTGGTATAATTCTCGGTAATCGCCATGAAGCGATTGACCTTGGTTTACCCTCTGGTACGAAGTGGGCAAGTTGCAATGTAGGTGCAACGACCCCCGAGGAATACGGAGGCTATTATGCTTGGGGCGAGACTGAGGTAAAGGAGGTTTATAATGATAGTACTTACAAGTATTACCAAAATGGTGATTACGTGAATATTGGCACTGACATAAGTGGCACAAAGTACGACGTTGCTCACGTAAAATGGGGTGGTAATTGGTATATTCCTAACTATGAAGATTGGTGGGAGTTGTATAAAAATTGTACAAGTGAATGGACAACGTTCAACGGTGTGAAAGGCGATAAGTTCACCAGCAAGATTAACGGTAATAGCATCTTCATTCCAGCCGCCGGCCATCGATTGAATGGTGACCTCAACAGTGTTGGCTCATGGGGCGACTACTGGTATTCTACGAATGATCCAAAATTCTCGTTCTACGATGCCTGCAGCTACTCCTTCGGTTCGGGCAACGCCATTTGGGGTAACGAAATCCCCAGCAAAGGTCACTGCGTTCGCCCTGTTTTCAGAGATTAGCGCATCCTTCCCAAAGAACATGAAAAAGAACTTAACTAATCACGAATAGGTACGCAACGATAATGGTGTTCGCATAGTCTTAGGAGCCTACTCCTCACCGCCGTTGCGTTTCTATTCGGGATTGGCAGATACAACTATAACATTAACAATATAATTCCATGAAACCTATTAGAATGGTACTTTCTTGAATTTTTTTTTCTTATTCTTCTCTATCTCAGTATTTTTATTTATCTTTGCTGATTGTTAGGAATGACAAAGGAAAATGCACAGTAGAGAAGAGAAAATGGAGGCTTTCGGGAGGTTCCTCGATGTGTTGGACGCATTGAGGGAGAAATGTCCTTGGGATAGAAAACAGACCAACGAGAGCCTTCGCCCCAATACGATAGAAGAAACTTACGAGCTCAGTGATGCCATTGTGCGCGACGATGAGCATGAGATATGCAAGGAATTAGGCGATGTGTTGCTGCACATTTGCTTTTATTCCAAGATAGGCGAGGAGAAAGGCTTGTTTGATGTGGCTGATGTTTGTAACAAAGCTTCAGACAAGTTGATTTTCCGCCACCCCCACGTTTACCATCCTTCACAGGTGGGAGCGCCTCATCCCAAGCCGTTGCCATACGGGGAAAAGGAGGATGAAAGGGAGTTTGCCGATGCCAAGACCGTGACACAGGTGTTGGAAAACTGGGAGCAAATCAAGTTGAGGGAAAAAGACGGAAACAAGACCGTACTTTCAGGTGTGCCAGCGTCATTGCCCTCATTGATCAAGGCTTATCGCATACAAGACAAGGCTCGTAACGTGGGTTTCGATTGGGAGGATGAAAGAGGCGCATGGGATAAGGTGCGTGAAGAATTGAAAGAACTGGAAGAGGCCTTGGACAAGGGAGACAAAGAAGCTTCCTTGGACGAACTGGGCGATTTCCTGTTCAGCATCATCAATGTGTCTCGTTTCTATAAGTTGAATCCCGACAATGCCCTTGAGCACACCAACCAGAAGTTTATCCGCCGTTTCAATTACATTGAGCAACATTCCATCAAGATAGGTAAACCACTGACAGAGATGTCTTTGGAAGAGATGGATGCTTTATGGAACGAGGCAAAGGAAATGGAGAAACGTGAAAGATAGTGTTTGCGTGAGGTAAAGGATATGTTTGCGTGTAGGAAAGATAGTGTTTACATATAATAAATATGACAACGATGAGAAAGTTAGGATTGTCTTTTATCGTAATATGTATGGCAATGGTGATGATAACAGGTTGCCATGAGACGAAACAAACTGCGCCAGAAGTGGATAGCGACAGCGTCGCCCAAGAAGAATTGGTGATGGAAACAGACTCAACGGTATATGGCACGTGCGGAGAGGCTACAGCCATGCACACCCTGCAACTCATTACCGATGTGGGTGATACCCTGATGTTTACGATGATGGTAGAGGAAGATGCCGACATTCAAGGTGGCTTGCTCGTAGGTGACCGCATGGCGGTGATCGGTAAGAACACGCAGGAAGGACTGGTGGCAACGCAAGTGCTGAACTTGACAACGCTGATGGGCAAGTGGACGAGTCTTGACAAGAACTTCGAGATACAAGAAGGAGGAGTAGTGGAGTCGAGCATCACGGCTGAATCGAATCCTTGGACTTCATGGAAGATCTTAAACGGCAAGTTGCTGCTTAATTCAGACACGTTCAACATCAATATGTTAGGTGCAGACAGTCTTTACTTAGAGAATAGCAGAGGCATATTTGCCTACAAACGACAGAAATAGTGGAACCGTTTAAGATACATATATTAGGTTGTGGAAGCGCATTGCCCACCTACAAGCATCAACCCACGTCGCAAATAGTAGAGATACGCGGGAAGATGTTTATGTTGGATTGTGGAGAGGGCGTTCAGTTGTCTCTCCGTCGCTCCCACATTCATTTTAATCGTATCACCAGCGTTTTCATTTCGCATTTACATGGCGACCATTGCTTTGGGTTAATAGGTATGCTTTCCACCTTTGGCTTGTTGGGTCGCACCGCCCCCATACACATCTATGCTCCAGGAGAATATGAACCTTTGCTCCATGCTCAATTAGACATGTTTTGTAATGGAATGAGCTACAAGGTGGAGTTTCATGCGGTAGATACCAGCAAGCACAAGATTATCTATGAAGACAGAAGTCTGACGATAGAGTCGATTCCGCTGGAACACCGTGTCAACTGTTGCGGATTCCTTTTTAGGGAGAAACCCACGTTGCCCCATATCAATCGTGAAATGGTTGACTTTTATGGAGTGTCTCAGAGCCAGTTCGGGAATATCAAGATGGGAATGGATTGGGTGAGTCCAGACGGTGAGGTGATACCTTATACCAAACTGACTACCCCTGCCGATAAGCCAAGGAGCTATGCCTTTTGCAGCGACACGAAATATATGCCGCAACTACACCAACTTTTGCAAGATGTGAACGTGATTTATCATGAAAGCACGTATGACAAGACGAATGAGGATAGGGCAATAAGTTACTACCACAGCACGGGGGAGCAAGCCGCTATGGTGGCAAGAGACTCACATGCGGGCCATTTGTTGTTAGGACATTACAGTGCTCGTTATAATGACGAATCAAGCATCCTTGAAGAGGCACGGCAAATATTCAAAAACACCACATTGACAGAGGAAGGCATGTGTTTTGACGTTAAATAATATTAAATCATGATTTTTGTCTTGATTTGAACACATATTTTACTTGAAATTTCTTATCTTTGCAACAAATAAAACGTATACGTCATGATAAAATCCATACTTAAAATAACATTAGCCAGTGCATTGATGTTGGGACTCCCTGTGACCCACGCCAATGCAGCCATAGAAATTATCGAAACAGAATTGCCCCAGGCTCAGACGATAGGAATATCTGTGGTAGAATCTACGATGCATGTGACAAATGCCGCTGGACAGACATTATATATATATAATGTGGCAGGCGTTCGTGTGATGAGCATCAAGGTAGATGGCATTGACAAGCGTTACGAGTTGAATTTACAAAAAGGATGCTACATCGTAAAAGTAGGCAAGGTCGTACGCAAAATCTCTATTAGATAAAAACTTCTTGTGACTTTCCTTAAACATGTTTTGGGATTGTTATTGATGGCATTGTTCTTGCAATCGTGCCATGATAATATTGTAAATCCATATCAGAAGGTTGATTTGCAAGCCCTCGAAGATATGAAGAGTTCGAGCTATGCCTTGAACTCTCACAAGATACGAAAATATATAAGAAATCTGGTGAGGCAAGACAACGATTCCATGATTGCGGATTATCGCACCCGTGGGTATTACCTGGACGGCGGAGACTTTTTGTGGATAGACCGACAGGGGTTAGACCAACGGGCAGACACGTTGATGGAGTATCTGGGCATGGTGGAACGAATGGGCTTCGATAAGAAGAAGTTTGCCATACCACAGATTGACAAAGACTTACAACGTATTCGACAGTTGGATTTCATCGATGACGGAGATACGATAGACATCAACCAAGTGATGGCGCGGTTAGAGTATAATTTGACGAAAGCCTTTTTGAGATACTCTGCAGGGCAGCGTTATGGCTTTGTGAATCCCACACATTTGTTGAATAGGATAGACGAGAAAGAACAAGTCAAAAATAATGGTTGTGACTCCATCTGTTATGAGATTTTGTTTGACGTACCTATCGAACATCCGTCAAGTGGATTTTATCAGTTGGCTATTTCCAAAGTTCAGCATCATTGTTTAGGAGATTTCCTGAAAGACATACAGCCCAATGACTCATTATATAATAAGTTGTTGGCACGATTGGGTGACGAGAAGATTGGTGGTGATGAGAAGAACAAGTTGGTTTGCAATTTAGAGAGATGCAGGTGGCGGATGAAAGACTCTAAGACCTTTCCCGACAAATATGTATTGGTCAATGTGCCAGCCTTCCAGTTGTATGCGCATGATGGTTCCGATGTACTGGCTATGCGTGTGGTTTGTGGCAAATATAAAACCAAGACCCCTTTGCTTACGAGTAAGATCAAACGCATGGAAATGAATCCCCAATGGATTATCCCCAAGAGTATTGTGGAAAAGGAGATTGTACGTCATGCAGGAAATAAGCAATGGTTTGACAACCATCGCTATTTCATTCGCAACCGTAAAACGGGGAAACGCATAGAGCCCTATAAGGTTTCGTGGAGTATGCTGAAGAGTGGCAATTACATGGTCGTACAAGAAGGTGGTAAGGGAAACTCATTGGGAAGAATCATCTTCAGGTTTGACAATCAGTTTTCCGTGTTCTTGCATGATACTTCATCGCCTGGAGCATTTGGCAGAGACTACCGTGGCGCGTCTCATGGATGTGTCCGTGTGCAAAAACCTTTCGACTTGGCAGTGTTCATGTTGAAAGACAAGGATAAGAACACCATTGAGAAAATAGAGTATTCCATGACCGCAGACGTAAGTAAGAAAGAAGTAGGTACGTACGTTGACCCAGAGACAGGGGAAGTGGTGGAAAGAAAAGACACTCTCGACAAGGACAAGATCATTCGTTCGTTGGAGGTAACGCCAGAAGTTCCTGTTTACATATTATATTATACCATCTTCCCCGACGAGAAAGGAGAACTGAAGGAATACAAAGACGTGTATGGCTATGATAAGGTAATGACAGGGCATTTGCGTAATTACATGTAAAAGAGATAAAAGATGGCATACGACGAGAAAATGATGATGGAACAACTATCTGACCCGAAGACCAGACGTCAGGCGTTTACGATGGTTGTGCGCCAATATAGCGAACCGCTTTATTGGAAGATTCGCCGTATCGTATTGAATCATGATGATGCCAACGACGTGATGCAAAACGTGTTTATCAAGGCATGGACCAACCTTGATGAGTTTCAGAGCAAGTCGAAATTCTCTACGTGGCTCTATCGTATAGCCATCAATGAGTCGTTGGATTTTGTCCGTAAGCAGAAGGCTTCTTCTTTCTTGAGTTCAGACGAGGATTTAAGCGTGGCAAACAAGTTGATGGCAGACGAGTATTTCGATGGCGACGAGACACAGGCCCAATTGCAAGAAGCCATATCTCGGTTGCCAGAGGTTCAGCGTATGGTCTTCACGTTGAGATATTATGATGAGATGAAATATTCCGAGATTAGCAAGCTCTTGGGCACGAGTGAAGGGGCGTTAAAGGCCAGTTATCACTTGGCGGTAAAGAAAATAACTGAATTTTTTAAGAATCGCGATTAAACTTTTGATATAATTTTGCGTCAAATATACAAAACATAACAACAATGGAGAAGGAAACATTCTTTTTGGAGAAGAAATTTGGAAAAGCTCAGCCTTTCAAAGTGCCTGATGGCTATTTCGATGGATTCGTCAAAGATCTAATGGAGAAATTGCCAGAAGAAGAGGCACGTGTCATTGAGATGCGTCCCAGTAAATGGCATCTCTATCGTCCCCTTGCCATTGCTGCTGCAAGTATTTGTGTGGCAATCTTCAGTGTGGGGATGTATTTGCATTCTTCAGAGAATACGGAGAATAAGCAATTTACCGCAGCGCAAAATACGACATCTTATTCTGCCATCGATGAGGCGGCAGATTATACGATGATGGATAATTTGGATATGTACGCTTATGTTTCAGAACATTAATAATAGAGGAAAGAAGAAATGAAGAAACAATTGACATTATTTTCTGTATTGCTAATGTTGTTTATGGGTGTTGCGCCATTACAAGCGCAAAATCCCAGGCAAAAGTTTGACCCTGCCCGTTTTGAGGCAGAGCTTGAGCAATTCATTACCACGTCGGCAGGATTGACACCCACAGAGGCAGCAGCATTCTTTCCATTATATAAGGAAATGCAAAAAGAGCAACGCTCACTCTTTGATCAATTGCGTAGATGTAGGCATGCGGACATCAGTGACGAGAGTGCTTGCAAGAAAGTGATACAGGAACGAGACAAACTGGATGTGCAAATCAAGGAATTACAACAGACTTATCACAATCAGTTTATGAAAATATTGCCAGCAAGTAAAGTGTTTTTGATTATCAATGCTGAGGATAATTTTCATCGTCAGGCATTTAAAAGAGCAGCAAAACGCGATTGGGGAAAGAAGTAATTGGCGAGGTATTTCATACATCTTAGTTATGATGGCACCAACTATCATGGTTGGCAAGTTCAGCCTAATGGAAGTTCCGTTCAAGCGGAACTTCAACGCGCTTTATCCACCTTGTTGCGCCAACCTATAGAGATTGTTGGAGCAGGTAGGACAGATGCCGGCGTTCATGCAAGAAAGATGGTAGCTCATTTTGATGTTGAGGAATTGTTGAATCTGAAACAGACAGCATATCGCATGAACAGAATCCTTCCGAGAGACATTGCCGTGGAAAAGATTGAAAGGGTAGGTGACGACATGCACGCACGTTTCAGTGCTACATCCAGAACCTACCATTATTATATACATACGCACAAAGACCCTTTTTGTAGGGCGTATTCCTGTGAGACACATTACGATTTAGACTTTGATGCCATGAACGAGGCGGCTCGTTTCTTGTTAACGCAAGATGATTTTGCATCTTTTTGCAAGACGGGAGCTGATGTGAAGACTACAATATGTCACGTTACTCATGCCCAATGGCACCAGACATCACCCACAACATGGTATTTTGAAATAACAGCAAATAGGTTTTTGCGGAATATGGTTCGTGCCGTGGTGGGAACACTCATTGATGTGGGCAGACATCGCATAGATTTAGAAGATTTTAAGCAGATAGTAGAAAATAAGACAAGAACAGCGGCAGGTGAGAGTATGCCCGGTCACGCCTTGTTCTTAGAAGATGTTTCATACCAATAATTGGTTTATGGATAATAATTGATTTCAGGATGTGGTTAATTTTAGCTTTTTTATCGGCAACTTTATTAGGATGCTATGATTCTTTTAAGAAAGAAGCATTACAAGGCAATGCCGTCATTCCGGTATTGTTTCTTAATACGTTGTTTTCTTCGTTGATATTTCTCCCGTTTATACTTTTATCATCCACAACACATGTTCTTGATGAAAGCATATTCCACGTTCAGTCAGGCGGATGGGAATTGCATCGTTATATCGTATTGAAAAGTCTTATCGTACTTTCCTCATGGATATTCGGCTATTTCGGGATGAAGCATTTACCATTGACAATCGTGGGACCTATTAATGCCACGCGCCCAGTGATGGTGTTGATCGGTGCGATGCTCATATTTGGTGAACGATTGAATATGTATCAATGGATTGGAGTGGGGCTTGCCGTTATTTCTTTTTTCATGCTCAGCAGAAGTGGGAAAAAGGAAGGAATAGACTTTAAACATGATAAGTGGGTGTACTTTATCGTTGCGGCTGCCGTGTTAGGTGCAATCAGTGGTTTGTACGACAAGTATCTAATGGCTTCACCATCAGATGGTGGAGTAGGGTTGGAGTGTATGATGGTGCAAAGTTGGTATAATATTTATCAATGTTTCTTGATGGGATTGATGTTGATACTGTTATGGTGGCCAACAAGGCACAAGAACACTCCCTTTCATTGGCATTGGAGCATCGTGTTTATCAGTGTGTTTTTAAGTGCTGCCGATTTCGTTTACTTTTATTCATTGAGTTTAGAGGGAGCCATGATAAGTATAGTAAGCATGATTCGACGTGGTTCAGTGATAGTCAGTTTCTTGTTCGGCGCTTTGATATTCCATGAGAAGAACTTAAAGAGCAAGATTTTAGACCTTTGCATCGTGTTATTGGGAATGTTATTCCTCTATATTGGCAGTAAGTAATGAAATAAGTCTTTTTGCTACGTATAGTTTTCAAAATATAGCATTGTGCGAAAATTTTGAGTCATTTATGTTACAATTTCATTTTTTAATCGTAACTTTGCAACCGTTAAGAGAGCGATAACACGAAAAATCATGGCAAATAATATTTTCAAAGGTTTAGGTATAGCATTGATAACTCCTTTCAAGTCTGATAGTTCCGTTGATTACGAGGCACTTGCAAGATTGGTGGAATATCAGTTGGATAATGGTGCAGACTTTTTTTGTATATTAGCTACTACAGGAGAGACACCTTGTTTGACAAAAGAAGAGAAAGATAAGATCAAACAACTTGTCATTGATATCAACCAAGGAAAGTTGCCAATATTGATGGGATGTGGTGGAAACAATACGGCTGCTGTCGTGGAAGAACTCAAGACATCGGATTGGAGTGGAATAGATGGTGTTCTGAGTGTTTGTCCTTATTACAACAAACCATCACAAGAAGGACTGTATCAGCATTTCAAGGCTATAGCTCAAGCCAGTCCGTTACCAGTGGTACTCTATAACGTACCTGGAAGAACTGGTATCAATCTCAAGGCAGAAACAACAGTTCGTTTGGCCAATGATTGCGAGAATATTGTCGCCATCAAGGAAGCAAGTGGAAGTCTTGAGCAAGTAGATGAGATTATCAAGAACAAACCATCTCGCTTTGATGTCATCAGTGGTGACGATGCTTTAACGTTCCCCATGATAGCCAGTGGCGCAGCGGGTGTGATTTCTGTGATAGGAAATGCGTTGCCCAAGGAATTTTCTCGAATGATTAGATATGAGTTTAGGGGAGAGTATGAGCCAGCTCGTAAGATTCATCATCGTTTTACGGAATTATACAGTTTGTTGTTTGTTGATGGTAATCCAGCAGGAGTGAAGGCTTTGTTACACGAGATGGGAATGATTCAGAATGAACTCCGTTTGCCTTTGGTGCCCACTCGCATCACCACCATGCAAAAGATAGCAACTACCTTAAAGGAACTTAGAATCTAATTTTCCTCCCTATGGCTGACGAGCGACGCATTATACATGAGATAAGTCCCTTGATGAGTAAGGATGTGTTATACATCGCTGACAGAAGGAAAAAGGAATTTACTTATCCCATTCATAATCATGAAGTTTTTGAACTCAATTTCGTTGAGAATGCTTCGGGAGTACGTCGTATAGTTGGAGATTCCAGTGAGGTGATTGGCAATTATGATTTGGTGTTAATCACCAGTCCAGACTTGGAACATGTTTGGGAACAATATAAATGCGCGAGTGATAATATCAGAGAGATTACTATTCAGTTTTATTTTCATCTGAACGATGATAATTTCTTCAGTAGAAATCCCTTCAACAGCATTCGTAAGATGATGGACGAGGCCAAAAAAGGCTTATGTTTCCCTTTGAGTGCCATCATGAAAGTTTATCCCATGCTCAACAGTTTAAGTTCTATCAAGGATAGTTTTTATGCTGTAACCCAATTCCTTACCATATTGTATGAACTGTCTAAATGTGATGGAAGTCATACACTTGCGTCATCCAGTTATTCAAAGATAATAGATAAAGATGACAGTAAGCAAATCATGAAAGTGAAGAATTACATCAACGATAATTACCGTGACGAGATACGTTTGTCAGTTCTTGCCAGTATAGCTGGCTTGAGCCCAAGTGCTTTCAGTCGTTTTTTCAAGATCCATACTGGCAAGAAACTGAGTGATTACATTATTGACATTCGTCTTGGCTTTGCTTCCCGAATGCTTGTTGACACCAACCTTAGTATCTCAGAAATCAGCTATAATTGTGGCTTTAATAACCTAAGCAATTTCAACCGTATCTTCAAACGTAAAAAAGGTTGTACGCCAAAAGTGTTTCGCAATAACTACCAAAAGACAAGAATCATCTTATAAGTTAGTAGTTCTCGGCTTTCAGTTCAAAATAACTTTGTGGGTGATCACATACAGGGCAAACCTCTGGAGCTTTTGCGCCGATTACGATATGTCCGCAGTTGCGACATTGCCAGATAGCGTCACCTTCACGGGAGAATACGATACCTTCCTCGATATTGTTCAATAATTTGCGATAACGTTCTTCGTGTGCCTTTTCAATGGCAGCTACGGCACGGAACTTTACGGCTATCTCATCGAAACCCTCTTCTTCAGCTTCCTTTGCCATACGTTCGTACATGTCAGTCCATTCAAAATTCTCACCTTCTGCTGCGGCTTTCAAATTCTCTTCTGTAGATTTGATGGCTCCACCTTCAAGTAATTTAAACCACATCTTAGCGTGTTCCTTCTCATTGGCTGCTGTTTCCTCGAAGATTGCGGCTATTTGCTGATAGCCATCTTTCTTGGCTTTGCTTGCCCAATAAGAATACTTGTTGCGTGCTTGACTTTCACCTGCAAATGCTTCTTGTAAGTTTTTCTCTGTTTTTGTTCCTTTTAAATCTTTCATAATGTTGTTATTTATAAATGAATAAATGATTTTTAAATGGTAATTTCCCCAGCTACCGACTTGTTCATGAGGTCTCGGATGATATGAAAATCGGAATATCTTGCTTGTAGATACATCAACTTAGTGGTAGCGGCTTCAACGGTACTGTCGTATCCACTGATAACTCCTGCATCTTTCAGTTGATAACCAGCATCGTAGCGTGACATTTCCACGCTTCCCTGAACACATTGACTGATATCTACAATGGTTACTCCTCTTAGTGTAGCTTCCTTTAATAATTGAATGAGCCATTTATACTGTGGGGCATTCCCGCTTCCAAAACTTCTCATGACGATACCTCGCAATTCGGGAGCCATAAGTACATGATGTACGATGTTCTCCTGAATGCCTGGAAACAGGGAAAAAACCACCACGTTAGAATCCATGTCGGTATGAGGAATCATGGGTGAGGAATAGTCAGGTTTTAAAATATGGTGTTCATGGAATGAAAAGGTTACACCGGCATCGCACAGATGTGGGTAGTTGAAAGTGTCGAAAGCATTGAATCCATCAGCGTTTTGCTTAGTGGCTCTGTTGCCCCTTAATAGTTTTCCGCTAAAATAAATACACACCTCCGGAACCATTGGGAATCCCTCAGAATTGAATGTAGAAGCCAATTCAATACTTGTCACTAAATTCTCCTTACCGTCGGTGCGCAATTGTCCTAATGGCAGTTGACTTCCCGTGAGAATAACTGGCTTGGTGAGGTTTTCCAACATAAACGATAGTGCGGAAGCCGTATAAGCCATCGTATCGGTACCGTGCAGAATAACAAATCCATCGTAATCATCGTAATGAATATATATGGTCTTAACCAACTCTGCCCATGTCTTTGGACACATGTTGCTGGAGTCCATTGGGGTGGGAAACTGATAGACATCGATACCCGTCTTGAGGTATTTCATCTCAGGCAGGTTTCCAAGTAGATGGTTGAAATCTAATGGTTCCAAAGCACTGGTAAGAGGATTCTTTCCCATACCAATTGTTCCTCCTGTATAGATGAGCAATACCTTGTTGTTACGCTTGGGAATAACTTTCAACTTCATATACGTTATCGTTTACGTGATTTATTCTGCAAATATAGTTTAAATTTCTCTGATTGCAAAAAAAATATTGTATATTTGCATGTTGAATAGAAAACCTAAATAAAGAAATTTATCAACTTAAAATTATAATTATGAAAAAATTCATGGATGAAAACTTCCTGCTTGAGACAGCTACTGCACAGGAACTTTTTCACAATCATGCGGCTAAGATGCCCATTATCGATTACCACTGTCATTTAATCCCTCAAATGGTAGCAGACGACCATCAGTTTAAGAGCATTACCGAGTTGTGGCTTGGTGGTGACCATTACAAGTGGCGTGCTATGCGTACAAATGGTGTAGATGAGCGCTTCTGCACGGGTAAGGACACCACTGATTGGGAGAAATTTGAGAAATGGGCAGAGACCGTACCATATACTTTCAGAAATCCTTTGTATCATTGGACACACTTGGAGTTGAAGACTGCTTTTGGCATTGAGAAACTTTTGAGTCCTAAAACTGCACGTGAGATTTTCGACGAATGTAACGAAAAGTTGAAACAACCAGAATACACTGCTCGCGGATTGATGCGCAGGTATCATGTGGAGTGTGTTTGTACTACGGATGATCCTGTTGATGATTTGCGCTATCATAAGCAAACACGTGAGAGCGGTTTTGAAATCAAGATGATTCCTGCTTGGCGTCCTGACAAAGCCATGAATATTGAAAAGCCTGAGTTCTCTGACTATGTTGCACAACTTGGTGAAGTGGCTGGTGTTTCCATCGTGAAATTTGCTGATATGGTTGATGCGTTGCAGAAACGTCATGATTTCTTTGCAGAGAATGGTTGTAAACTTTCAGACCATGGTATTGAAGAGTTCTATGACGAGCCTTATACCGACTCACAGATTGAGACAATCTTCGAAAAAGCCATGCGCGGTCAGCAACTTTCTGCTTACGAAGTTCGCCAATATAAGAATTGCTTCCTTACCATCATGGCTGAAATGGATAATGATGCTGGATGGACCCAACAATTCCATTATGGTGCAATCCGTGACAACAATACATTGATGTATAATAAGCTGGGTGCAGATACAGGCTTTGATTCTATTGGTGAGTTTAATACGGCACGTGCCATGAGCAACTTCTTGAATAGACTAAACATGAAGGGAAAACTCACGCGTACCATATTATATACGTTGAATCCTTGTGCCAATGAGGTGATTGCTACAATGCTTGGCAACTTCCAAGACGGTTCTTGCCCAGGAAAGATACAATTTGGCTCTGGTTGGTGGTTCAATGATCAGTTAGATGGAATGACTCGCCAAATGAATGCTCTTTCTGTTCTTGGTCTTCTGAGTCGTTTCGTTGGAATGCTCACAGACTCTCGTTCGTTCTTGAGCTATCCTCGCCATGAGTACTTCCGTCGTCTGCTCTGTAATTTGTTAGGCAACGATGTAGAAAAAGGACTTCTTCCAGATGATATGGAATCTCTCTCTCGTATGGTTGAAGACATTTCTTACTATAATGCAAAGAATTACTTCAAATTCTATTAATATTTCAATTGTTGATGGGGCTACCAATTCGAGTAGCCCCATTTTTTGTATATTGTCAAGTTATGATGGATGAATGTGGGTTTCTTGGTATGTAACCGTTGGTCACCATATATAAAACCTTTGGTTACTATATATAAAACCTTTGGTTACTATATATAAAACCACTGGTCACATATTATATAATTATAAAAGACCTCTCCAATATTTTTAGCAATCATCAAATTCAGAAAAAAATATTGATGGATTTTATTCATCTATCGAGTAATTTATTAATAAATTCTTTGCCAATGTCAAAAAATAGTAGTAATTTTGCACCGTTTTAATGAAATATACTCATATTAACATGAAGAAATTATTATTTCCTATTATCGTTTTTTCAATTATTCTGACGTTGGATAGTTGTGTTAGTAGTAAAACCATTCCATATTTCCAGAATATAGATAGTATTAGTTTGGCTCCATCTAAGGGTCTTTATGATGCTCGCATCATGCCAAAGGATAATCTGACTATTACGGTTAATACAACTGACCCTGCTGCCGCAGCTCCATTCAACTTGATTGTTAGAAGTCATTTAAGTGCATCTAATTCTTCCATCAGTGGTGGTTATGGTTCACTTCAGACATATTTGGTAGATAATGAGGGAAATATTGAATTCCCGGTAATTGGAAAAATCCATGTACAAGGCTTGACGAAAAATGAATGTCAAGATTTGATTAAAGGTAAAATCAAACCATATCTGGCAGAAACCGAAAACCCAATCGTGACGGTTAGAATGTCAAGTTACCGTGTAACGATTACTGGTGCCGTGAACCATCCAACAGTGGTTCCTGTAACAACCGAAAAGATGAGTGTTATCGAGGCTATTACATCTGCTGGCGACCTTTCTATTTACGGTAAACGTGAGAATATCATCTTGATCAGAGAAAAGGAAACGGGTGAGAAAGAGTATCACAGACTGAATTTGAATGATGCTAACATTATCAATTCACCTTATTATTATCTGCAACAGAATGACATTATTTATGTAGAACCTAATAAGGTGTTGGCAAAGAACTCAAGTATTGGTTCATCTACTACCATCTGGTTCTCGTTCATCGGTATTGTTACCTCAGTTGCCTCGTTGTTAGTCAACATCTTGAGAAATTAACGATAATAAGTTTATGAAATATAAGAATGAAGAATGATTTTAGACAGTATGGCTAATCATTCTTCATTTTTTTATAATCTTTTTTGAACATGGAACCATTGAAACACGAATGCGGAGTAGCACTCATTAGGTTATTGAAACCATTAGAGTATTATCAAGAGAAATATGGTACGTGGATGTATGGCATCAACAAACTCTACCTAATGATGGAAAAGCAGCATAACCGTGGGCAGGAAGGTGCTGGCTTAGCTTGTGTGAAGCTTGACGTGAATCCAGGCAATGAGTATATGTTTCGTGAACGAGCCGAGGGTAAAGATGCCATTACGACTATCTTCGCTTCCGTACACAGTCATTTGAACGGTCTTTCCGCTGATTTGCTGAATGATGTTGACTATGTTAAAAACAATCTTCCCTTTGCAGGTGAATTGTACATGGGACACCTCAGGTATTCCACTACAGGGAAGAAAGGCTTGTCTTATGTTCATCCGTTTCTCAGACGTAACAATTGGAGGGCAAAGAACCTTTGCTTGTGTGGCAACTTTAACATGACTAATATTGAGCAAGTCTTTGACAAACTTACCCAACAAGGTCAATTTCCGCGTATTTATAGTGATAGTTACATCATGCTTGAGTTCATGGGACACCGTCTTGACCGCGAGGTTGAGCGAAACTTTACGGTTGCCAATGCCATGGAACTTAAAAACACGGAAATTACGGACTATATAGACTCTCATGTGAAAATGAGCAATGTACTCAAGACTTCCATGCCAGAGTTTGATGGTGGCTATGTGGTTTGTGGAATGACTGGCAGCGGTGAGATGTTTTCCATGAGAGATCCCTGGGGAATCCGACCTGCTTATTATTATATAAATGATGAGATTGTAGCCTTGGCGAGTGAGAGACCGGTTTTACAAACCACTTTCGACTTATCCTGTGATGAGATTAATGAATTGCTTCCGGGAAATGCATTGTTGGTTAAGAGAAATGGAGAATGTGCCATCGATCAGATCATACCTCAAAAAGGCGATTCCAAATGTTCGTTTGAACGAATCTACTTCAGTCGTGGCTCTGACCGTGACATTTACAATGAAAGAAAAAAACTGGGCGAGCAGTTAACGACAGCCGTGCTGAAGGCTGTTGACTATGATACAGATCATACCGTATTCTCATATATCCCCAATACCGCAGAGGTGGCTTTTTATGGACTCCTTCATGGTTTTAAACGGTATGTGAACGAAAAGAAGATTCAAAGGATAGAGCAATTAGGACATTTCCCTACCCATGAAGAACTTGAGGAGATTTTGAACGAATATGTACGTAGCGAGAAAGTAGCATGGAAAGACATCAAGTTGCGAACATTCATCACCGAAGGTAACTCCCGCAATGATTTGGCTTCTCATGTCTATGATATTACATACGAAAGTATCAAACCTCATCAAGACAATTTAGTAATCATCGACGATAGCATCGTCAGGGGTACTACATTGAAGGAAAGTATCTTGCGGATATTAGACCGACTCCAACCCAAGAAAATCGTCGTGGTCAGTAGTGCTCCTCAAATTCGTTATCCAGACTATTATGGCATTGACATGCCTCGTCTGGAAGAATTTTGTGCTTTCAGGGCAACGATTGAGTTGCTAAAGGAAAGAGGATTGCATCATGTCATAGAGCAAACGTATAAGGATTGTTTGGAAGAACTGAAAAAATCGTCGGCTGACATGAGTAATGCCGTTCGTCGTATATACAAGCCCTTCACGGTGGAGGAAATCAACGAGAAAATGGTGGAAATGCTTAGACCAGAAGATGTCTCCACACCCATCGAACTTGTTTTCCAATCCATTGACGGACTACATCAAGCCATTCCTCATCATCGTGGAGACTGGTACTTTACGGGTAAATACCCTACCGTGGGCGGTACAAAACTTTGTAATCAAGCCTACGTGAACTATGTGGAGAATTATTATCAATACAAACACAATATTTAGTAGAAATGAAGAAAGTAACCTTGACTTTAAGCGATGGAACTACATTTCGGGGAAAATCCTTCGGATATGATGCGCCAGTCGCTGGTGAAGTGGTGTTTAACACAGCTATGATGGGGTATCCTGAAAGCTTGACTGATCCATCATACGCTGGACAACTCATGACATTAACCTTCCCTTTGGTTGGTAATTACGGTGTTCCTCCGTTTTCTTTTGATTCACAGTCGATTCCTCATTTCATGGAGAGCGATAAGATTTATGCGTCGGCTATTATCGTGGCAGATTACAGTGAGGAATACTCGCATTGGAATGCCGTAGAAAGTTTGTCTGATTGGCTGAAAAGAGAACACGTTGTAGGTATTACGGGGATAGACACTCGTCATCTGACCAAGGTGTTGCGTGAGCAGGGAGTCATGATGGGGAAAATCATTTTTGATGAAGAACCTAATCATATTCCCAATGCAGATTACGAGGGTGTAAACTTCGTTTCACAAGTGAGTTGTAAAGAGATTATCCATTACAATGAAGGAGCTGGTAAAAAGGTGATGCTTGTAGATTGTGGTGTAAAAGCCAATATCATCCGTTGCCTGATCAATCGTGGTGTAGAGGTGATACGTGTACCGTGGAACTATGATTATACGAATGATGAGTTTGACGGTCTCTTCCTGACCAACGGTCCTGGCGACCCAGATATGTGCGAGGAAACGGTAGAGATTGTGAGAAAGCAGATGAACAAGAGCAGAAAACCTATTTGTGGCATTTGTATGGGAAACCAGTTGCTTGCCAAGGCTGCCGGTGCTTCTATCTATAAGTTGAAGTATGGTCATCGTTCACATAATCAACCAGTACGTTTGGTTGGTACAAACCTATGCTTTATCACCAGCCAAAACCATGGTTACGCGGTGCAAACCTATGGTTTAGGAAACGACTGGGAGGAACTCTTCGTCAACATGAACGACGGTTCTAATGAGGGAATTAAACACAAGGAAAATCCTTGGTTCTCTACGCAATTTCACCCGGAGGCTTGTTCGGGACCTACAGATACGGAATTTATTTTTGATCAGTTTATTAATTCACTTTAGCCCATAGATTCAGATGAAAGATAATTATATTAAAAAGGTATTGCTCCTTGGTTCGGGAGCTTTGAAAATTGGTGAAGCAGGCGAGTTTGACTATTCTGGTTCACAAGCATTGAAGGCTTTGAGGGAAGAAGGCATTAAGACCGTACTGATCAACCCTAATATTGCTACGGTGCAAACATCTGAAGGTGTGGCTGACCAAATATATTTCCTTCCCGTACAACCCTATTTCGTGGAACGCGTCATTGAGAAGGAAAGACCTGATGGGATATTCCTTGCTTTTGGAGGACAAACGGCTCTCAATTGCGGAGTGGAACTCTACAAGACTGGTGTGCTTGAAAAATACCATGTGCAAGTGCTGGGTACTCCCGTTCAAGCCATTATGGACACGGAAGACCGTGAGCTCTTTGTTGAGAGGTTAAGTGAAATCAACGTGAAAACGATTAAGAGTGAGGCTTGTGAAACCATCGAACAAGCTCGTCATGCGGCGCAAGAACTGGGCTATCCCGTGATTCTTCGTGCTGCTTACGCATTGGGTGGCTTGGGAAGTGGTTTCTGTGATAATGAGGAGGAATTGAACAAACTGGCAGAGAAGGCATTCTCTTTCTCTCCACAGGTGCTTGTCGAAAAAAGTCTGAAAGGTTGGAAAGAGATTGAGTATGAAGTGGTGCGCGACCAATACGACAATTGCATTACCGTATGTAACATGGAGAATTTCGACCCATTGGGAATACATACGGGCGAATCAATCGTCATTGCTCCTTCACAAACCTTGACCAATAGCGAATACCATAAGTTGCGCGCACTGGCAATCAAGATTATCCGTCATATAGGCATCGTGGGAGAGTGTAACGTGCAATATGCCTTTGACCCACAGAGTGAAGATTACCGCGTGATTGAGGTTAATGCCCGCCTTTCTCGTTCTTCGGCTTTGGCAAGTAAAGCAACGGGATATCCTCTTGCTTTCGTGGCAGCCAAGTTGGGATTGGGTTACGGATTGTTTGAATTGAAAAATTCCGTTACAAAGACTACCAGTGCTTTCTTCGAGCCAGCATTGGATTATGTGGTTTGTAAGATTCCTCGTTGGGATCTTTCTAAATTCCGTGGCGTTGATAAGGAATTGGGATCGAGCATGAAGTCTGTGGGCGAAGTCATGGCTATCGGCAGAAATTTCGAGGAAGCCATTCAGAAAGGCTTACGCATGATTGGGCAGGGTATGCACGGCTTTGTGGAAAACAAGGAATTGGAGATACCCGACATAGATGCGGCTCTTCGTGAACCTACAGACAAGCGTATCTTTATCATTTCCAAGGCAATGCATAAGGATTATACGATAGATCAGATTCATGAATTAACCAAGATAGACAAGTGGTTCTTGCAGAAACTGAAACATATCATAGATATTGATGAGCAACTGAAGGCTTTAAAGAGCGTAAATAACTTGGATAAGTCTTTGCTTCTGACAGCTAAAACCTACGGATTCTCAGATTTCCAGATTGCAAGGGCTGTAGGACTTGAACAGGAAGTTGGCAGTATGCATCGGGCTATGGTGTTGTTGCGCAACAAACGCAAGGGTATGGGCATCTTCCCAATGGTGAAACAAATTGATACTCTTGCTGCTGAATATCCTGCACAGACCAATTACTTGTATCTCACCTATACGGGAGTAGAGACAAACAATCCTCATCACGATATTGACTATGAGCAAGATAAACGTTCTATCGTGGTCTTGGGTTCCGGTGCTTATCGTATCGGTTCGTCAGTGGAATTTGATTGGTGCGGTGTACAAGCCTTGCAGACCATTCGACGTGAAGGTTTCCGCTCGGTGATGATTAACTATAACCCTGAGACTGTCAGCACAGACTATGATATGTGTGACCGTTTGTATTTTGACGAACTCACGTTTGAACGTGTCATGGACATTATTGATTTGGAATGTCCTTATGGCGTGATAGTTTCAACGGGTGGTCAAATACCGAATAACCTTGCCATGAAACTTGATGAACAGCATGTTCCCATTCTTGGAACTTCTGCTCAGGATATTGACCATGCGGAAGACCGTGCTCAATTCTCGGCTCTTCTGAGTGAAAACGGAATCAATCAACCAGAATGGAGTGCGCTCACGTCTATGTCTGATATTCATCAGTTTATTGATCAGGTGGGTTTCCCCGTTCTTGTCCGTCCTTCTTACGTGCTGTCGGGTGCAGCCATGAACGTTTGTTCAAATATGGACGAGTTGGAAAGATTCCTTAAGTTGGCTGCCAATGTCAGCGAAGACCATCCCGTAGTGGTGAGCAGGTTTATCGAACATGCCAAGGAGATTGAGATGGATGCGGTAGCCCGTAATGGTGAGATTCTTGCATACGCCATTTCGGAGCATATTGAGTATGCGGGAGTGCATTCTGGCGATGCGACGATTCAGTTCCCACCTCAAAAATTGTATGTGGAAACAGTGCGAAGAATCAAGAGGATAAGTCGCCAGATTGCTCGTGCCTTGCACATCAATGGTCCGTTCAACATCCAGTATATGGCTCGCGACAATGATATTCTTGTCATAGAATGTAATTTGCGTGCTTCTCGCTCTTTCCCCTTTGTGAGCAAGGTGCTTAAACTCAACCTCATTGAGTTGGCTACAAAGGTGATGTTGGGCTTACCCGTTGAGAAACCCAATAAGAATTTGTTTGATCTTGATTACGTAGGTATCAAAGCTTCACAGTTCTCCTTCAATCGCTTGCAAAAGGCAGACCCTGTACTCGGAGTAGATATGGCTTCCACGGGTGAGGTTGGTTGCTTGGGCGATGACACCAATCAGGCTTTGTTGAAGAGTATGCTTTCTGTTGGATATAGAATCCCTCAAAAGACGGTGTTGCTTTCTACGGGTGGAGCCAAGCAAAAGGCTGTCATGCTGGATGCGGCTCGTATGTTGGTAAAGCACGGATATGAACTTTATGCTACGGGTGGCACCAGTAAATACCTGACAGACAATGGAGTGGGGAACACACGGGTATATTGGCCATCTGAAACAGGTATGGAACCACAGGCAATTACGCTTCTTCATGAACGAAAAATTGATATGGTGGTGAATATTCCCAAAGACTTGACACCTCGAGAGTTGACGAATGGCTATAAGATTAGGCGATCTGCCATCGACTTAAACATTCCGTTGATAACCAACAGTCGTTTGGCAAGTGCTTTTATCAATGCTTTTTGTACGTTAAGTCTTGATGATATAGACATTAAGAGTTGGTCTGAATATATGTAAATATGGTAGAAATAATTGATACTCATGCTCATTTAGACGGTGAGGAATATGCAGAGGATTTGCCACAGGTGATTCAAAGGGCAAAAGAGGCAGGAATAACCAAGGTGTTCCTGCCTGCCATTCATTTGGAGTCGGTTGAAAGCATTCTAAAGGTTTGTGACAGGTATCCTGATTTTGCTTATCCGATGGTCGGACTTCATCCCGAAGAAGTGAAAGACGATTTTCGTGATGTACTTTATACGATGAAGTCTAACTATCTTCAATCTTCCCATCCTTTTATCGCCATCGGAGAAGTGGGGTTAGACTATTATTGGTCTCGTGAATTTGAGAAACAGCAATTGGAGGCGTTTGAGGAACAGGTGCGTTGGTCTGTGGAAACGCAACTGCCTTTGATGATTCATTGTAGGAAAGCGCAAAACGAATTGGTCAAGATATTGAGAAAATACGAGCAAAACCTTCCCGGTGGGGTGTTCCATTGTTTTACAGGTAATGAGATAGAAGCACGTGAATTGCTCTCTTTCGAGAATTTCGTACTTGGCATTGGTGGCGTATTGACTTTCAAGAAAAGTCATTTGCCAGAAGTGCTTCCATCTGTGGTTCCCCTTTCTCGAATAGTCTTGGAAACAGATAGTCCGTATATGGCTCCCGTCCCGCATCGAGGAAAACGTAATGAGAGTGCATACGTGGTAAACGTTCTGGAAAAATTGGCAGAATCTTATCATCTGTCGAAAGAAGAGGTGGCATATTGCACAAACCAGAATGTGAAACGCATCTTTGGTCTTTGAAAATAGTGCTTTGGAGGCTCTGGAGATATTAAATAATTTTAAATAATAATCCAATCTATCTTTAGTTGAGGAAAATTATATAATTTTGCATTCGCTTTTGAAAAGGAGAGATGCTCGAGTGGCTGAAGAGGCACGCCTGGAAAGCGTGTATACGTCAAAAGCGTATCCCGGGTTCGAATCCCGGTCTCTCCGCACGATGGTGATAAAGCATGTCTAAAGTCCCGTTTCTTTTGTTATTTAGGAAGAAATTTTTTTTCATTAAGTTTTATGTTTGTATCAATGACAAGAGAAAGTAATGGAATTTTCTTAGTTTTTCTTTGTATTTTTTTCTCTTTTGGAAAAATATATTTAAATTTGTGCGTTTAAAATAAAATATAAGTAATATGTTTGGAATTGGAATGCCGGAAGTTCTTCTTATAGCACTGATATTCCTGCTGCTTTTTGGTGGTAAGAAGATTCCTGAGTTGATGAAAGGATTAGGTAAGGGTGTCAAGAGTTTTAAAGAAGGGGTGAATGAGGCAACGAATGAATTAAAGAAAGATTTAGATGATGTTCATCCTGATTCCAAGAAGGAATAGATGAAGTCTGGGAACGAAAATATCGGTACTTTTTGGGAGCATCTCGATGAACTTCGTGGATGTCTTTTTCGCATAGTTGTCGTTGCAGTTACCTTTGCCTTGGTAGTCTTTTTCTTCAAAGACGAATTGTTTGAAATAGTTTTAGCACCTAAATCGAGCGACTTTATCACTTATAGGGCTTTGCACGTCACTGCCTTTGACATTAATCTGATGAATATTGGGTTGACGGAGCAGTTCATGATACATCTCAAGACTGCCATATATGTAGGTTTCTTGTTAGCCTCTCCCTATATATTGTACCAAATATTCCATTTCGTTTCTCCTGCTCTATATGCCAATGAACGCAAGTATGCTGTAGGCATAGTGGGAAGTGCGTACATCATGTTTATCTTGGGAAATTTGCTCAATTACTTTTTGATATTCCCTTTCACACTCAAATTCTTAGGTACATACCAGGTAAGTGCAGACGTTGCCAATATGTTGACCTTGCAATCATACATGGACACCTTATTTATATTGAGTTTGATGATGGGATTGGTCTTTGAATTGCCAGTGGTAACCTGGATCTTGGGAAAAATGGGAATCATAGACAAGCAAATGATGCAACAATACCGTAGGCATGCTATCGTATTGATCTTAATCATAGCTGCCATGATTACTCCTACCACCGATGCATTTACGTTGATGATTGTCTCTATTCCCATTTGGCTTTTATATGAGTTGAGTGTCTTGATAATACATTAGATATTGATAATACAAATACAAGAATAATATGTTGCGAAAGATTAGAATCACGCTTGGTGCCGTTTTCTTCGTATTGATTACGTTGTTGTTCCTGGATTTCACGGGAACTTTGCACCATTGGTTGTCATGGCTGGCAAAGGTACAATTCATCCCAGCCATATTAGCGATGAATTTCATCGTAGTAGCATTGCTGCTCATACTCACACTTGTCTTCGGTCGAATATATTGCAGCATCATTTGTCCGATGGGTGTTTTTCAGGATGTCATAGCCCGATTGCATCGCAAGAAAAACAAGTACAGCTATTCCAAAGCCATTCATTGGTTGCGTTATGTGATGTTGGGTATATTTGTCATTGCGCTCATATTAGGAATACCTGCCATCTTCGGATTAATATCTCCATATAGTGCATACGGAAGAATGGTACAAAACCTTTTTCAACCTATTTACCTCTTGATTAACAACGTCTTTGCTGCCATCGCAGAGAATGCTGACAGCTATGCGTTTTATAGTAGAGAGGTTTGGCTGAGAAGCATTCCCACGTTTGCCGTTGCACTTGTCACGTTCATTGTTATTTTCGTCTTGGCATGGCGTAATGGTCGTACATACTGCAATACTATTTGTCCTGTTGGAACAGTTCTCGGTTTTTTCTCCCGCTTTTCTTTGTTCAAGATACGTTTCGATGCAGACAAATGTCGCAATTGCAGCTTATGCTCCAAGAATTGTAAGTCTTCCTGTATTGATTATCAGACTCACACCGTAGATTATAGCAGATGTGTAGCTTGTGGCAATTGTCTTGATAAGTGTAAGTTTGGAGCATTGTCGTACTCGATGAAAAAAACATCATCAGATACGCAAACGGCTAATCAGCCTGATCAAGGCAAGCGTTCATTCCTCATGGCTACGGCATTGATGTCAACCGCTGTATGGGCTCAGGAAGAGAAAAAGGTAGATGGTGGATTGGCAGCGATAGCCGATAAGGTTATTCCAAATCGTCAGACACCCGTCACTCCTCCAGGATCGCTGAGTGCCAATAACATGGCTAAGCATTGCACAGGATGTCAGTTGTGTGTGTCGGAATGTCCGAACGATGTGTTGCGTCCATCCTCAGACTTCTCCCATTTCATGCAACCCACGAGTTCTTACGAACGAGGATATTGCCGTCCCGAATGCAACCGATGCTCAGAAGTGTGTCCTACAGGAGCCATTCGCCCGATAACCCTTGCAGACAAGTCGTCTATTCAAATCGGTCATGCTGTTTGGATTAAGAAGAATTGTCTTGTACTGACCAATGGAGTGGATTGTGGCAATTGCGCCCGTCATTGTCCCACGGGTGCCATCGAAATGGTGCCATTAGATGCTGACGATGAAAATTCACCATTCGTCCCAGCTGTCAATGAGAGTGCATGTATAGGTTGTGGAGCGTGCGAAAACTTGTGTCCCGCTCGTCCATTCTCAGCCATTTACGTTGAAGGACACGAAGTACATAAGCAGATTTAACCATGGAAAAGAAAGATATATCACGCCGACAGTTCCTCAAGATTTTTGGTGGAGGAGCAGTAACGGCAGCAGCAATCGTTACGGGGTGTAAGTCGAAGGCTGAACAAAAAGCGATTGATGAATATGCAAAACAAGTGGAACCTCCCGTTGGAAAGATGACGTATCGTATCAATCCCACCACAGGCGATAAGGTGTCGCTGTTAGGATATGGTATGATGCGTTTGCCGTCTAAGACTGAGAATCAAGACGATTATGACCAAGATATGATCAATAAACAAGTGGATTATGCCATAGAGCACGGTGTGAACTATTTTGATACCAGTCCTGTTTATTGTCAGGGTAAGTCAGAATATCACACGGGAATCGCTCTTAGCAGGCATAAACGAAGTGAGTATTTCGTGGCTACGAAACTCTCCAACTTCAATCCCGAATCTCAATCTCGAGAGGGCAGCATTGCGATGTACAAAAAGTCCATGAAAGACCTGCAAGTAGATTATATCGACTATTATCTGTTGCATAGCATCGGTGGTGGCGGCATGGAGGCGTTCAATACTCGGTATGTCAACAATGGGATGCTTGATTTCTTGGTAGAGGAACGTAAGGCGGGAAGAGTCAGAAATATTGGCTTTTCTTATCATGGAGACATTACAGTCTTTGATTACTTGCTTTCCATGCACGATAAATACAAATGGGATTTCGTACAGATAGAATTGAACTATCTCGATTGGGATTATGCCAATGAGATTAACGACCGCAATACCGATGCACGTTACCTCTATGATGAGTTGCACAAACGAGGAATACCAGCCGTTATCATGGAACCCTTGTTAGGCGGACGACTTGCCAATCTGCCTCAATACTTGTCAACCGAATTGAAGCAACGTAACCCTGAGCGCTCTGTAGCTTCATGGGCATTCAGGTATGCGGGTACTCCAGAAGGTGTGCTTACCGTGTTAAGCGGAATGACCTATATGGAGCATCTGAAAGACAATCTCCTGACTTATTGCCCTTTGCAACCGCTTACTCCAGCAGAACAGGAGTATTTGCATAAGGATGTGGCTCAGAAGATTGTTGGCTTGGAAAACATTCCTTGCAACGATTGCAAGTATTGTATGCCTTGTCCGTATGGTATAGACATTCCTGCCATCTTCATCCATTATAATAAATGTAAGAACGAGGGACGGTTGCCGTATGGAGTGGGGGATAAGAACTATCGCAAACACCGTAGGGAATATCTTATCGGACTTGACCGTAGTGTTCCCAAGATGCGACAAGCCGACCATTGCATCCAATGTGGACAATGCGAGCCTCATTGTCCGCAAAACATCAAGATTCCACGTGAATTGGCTAAGATTGATGAGTTCGTGGAGAATCTGAAACGCTATCCTACGGAAGAATCACTGACCCAAAAAGAGTCTGCGGAATAAAGTCTGATTATCAGGCGATAAAGATAATCATAGCAATAAGAAAGAGGATTTGCTCAACAAAGGCAAATCCTCTTCTCGTATAGACTCATTCTTTAGAATTGTTCCAATATCGCTATGCGCTTTTCGGTGTCTGGGTGGGTACTGAAGAGAGAATTCATGAATCCCAAGAAGCCGCTTACCATATCCTTGGGATGGATAATGAACAATTGAGCCACGTCTTCACGATTGGTGCTGCCCAATCCAGGATTTCCCGAAATCTTTCTCAGCGCAGATGCCAATGCCAAGGGGTCTCCGCAGAGTTCTGCACCACCTGCATCAGCCATATACTCACGTTTGCGAGAAATGGCAAATCTGGTAATCATCGTGAATATGTAAGCAATGAATGAACAGATGATGCCAACCACCAAGATGAGCATAAACGACAGTCCGCTGCCTCGCCCGTCACGGTCGTTGTCATGGTATCTGCCAAACACCATCACGTTGTTCATCATGCGCAAGACCAACGACATCACCGTAGAAATGATTCCCACGAAGATGATGCTCGTGATAAGCAGACGTGTGTCTCGGTTGCGGATGTGCGTCAGTTCGTGGCCTAAGACTCCTGCTAATTCCTGGTCATTCAGCAAGTCCATCAGTCCTGTCGTTACAGTTACCGTATAGCTCTTGCTGTCTATGCCACTGGCGAATGCGTTGAGCCCAGGGTCGTTTACGATGTTGATTTTCGGCATTTCCATGTTGCAGGTCATGCACAAGTTTTCCACGATGTTATACAATCTCGGATTTTCCTTGCGCGTTACCGAATGTGCGCCCACGGCATTACGAATCATGGTGGTGTTAGAGAAATAGGCGATGCAAAACCATATACCCACGCCCACGATTACCCACGGTATGGTGGTTATGAAGTAATAGTTTACCTCTGCCAAGTTCAGTTCGTTCACCAACTCTCCGTACTCGTTGTAATACCCGTTGCCAAAATAGTTGAGAAGTGCAAGGAACACCCAAATCATGCCCAAGATGATGATGGGGAACAAGAGCAACAACAAGATGCTCATCATGTTGTTGCGCTGGATTTGGGTCTGTATTCCTACGTATTTCATTCCTTAGAAATTGATTTCTGGTGCTTTTTCTAAATTTGGACGCTCTTCCTTTGATACCTCGAACATTGGCTCTTTCTTGAAGCCGAACATATTGGCGAAGATGTTCGATGGGAATACCTGTACCGCATTGTTCAACTCGCGAGTTGCCGTATTGAAGTAGCGACGAACAGCAGCCAACTTGTTCTCGATGTCAGCAATCTCCTGTTGCAATTGCAGGAAGTTTTGGTTAGCTTTCAGGTCTGGATAGGCTTCCAAAGACACACGCAAGCCTTGCAAGGCACTCGACAGTTGGTTTTCTGCCTGAATCTTCTCGTTGATGGTTGTTGCATTCATGGCGGCAGTACGAGCCTGTGTTACCTGTGTCAGCACTTCTTTTTCATGGGTTGCATATCCTTTGACGGTAGCCACCAACTGTTGCACGAGGTCATGGCGTTGTTTCAGTTGAACGTCAATGTTAGCAAAGGCGTTCTCACGATTGTTCCTTAACTTCACGAGGTTGTTGTAAATACTAACTCCCCACAATCCGAGCAGTACTACTACTGCGATTACAATTAATAATGCTGTCATAATAAAAAATTATTTTTGATTATTAGATTTACAAAGATAATGAAAAGTTGACAAACTATTCTTTTTTTAAGATTTATTAAAACAAAAATGGCTAATCACGTTCCCCTCAGAATGGATTAGCCATTAAAACTATAAAGATATTTCTCTTATCTCATTGCTCTCATCACCTTCTCGAAGTACTTTTGAGTTCCCCTTACACTGTAGTTGGCTCCTCCGTTCCATGAGCGAATGGCCTTTTCTACGTTGTTGTGTGGGTTGTACCACGATTGGATAAGCAAGAACATCTCCTTGGATTTCTCAATGCTGAACCGATCCTCTAATGTGTATCTCTTCTTGCTTTTTCTCTGTTTAAGGATGTTGTTACAGTCCTTTACAAGAATCGGTGTGATTTGCATTGCACCCACTTGGTTTCCGTTCTTTGCGTGTCTGTTTCCGCTACTTTCTACCTGGATGATTGCATCCATTACATGACCCCAATTAAACTTGCTTGTCGATCTGCTACTTCCATTGCCTGCTGCCAGAGCAGAATATGGGTTTGCCACTAATACAAATAATAATGCTAATACAATTCTCTCAATTTTTTTCATAAACTTTGATTTATGGAACCCGAGCACGAGAAAAAGCAGATTTGCTCACAATGCTGGCGTCGATAACACATCATGCCAGTCATTTAGATTCCGTTAGAAACTTTAATGAATACACCTCCCTTACAACGGGAGTTTCGTTATCCTTATACTTTTCGGCTGCAAAGGTAAGCATTTTTTTTCAAATAACCAAATTTTTTGATACATAACTGTTTCATAGTGAAATCGTTGCATTGAAACAATAACCATTTTTGTACATATTTATAACAAAAATCAAGGTATCATGAAAGATTTGGATAGTGTATCAAAAACTTAAATCTACGTCGCAGATTAAGTAATCCGTGACGTAGATTTAATAAACTTCGGCGTAGATTAATAAAACTACGACGAAGATTAAAGAATATGAGGCTTGTTGTTACAAAAATCCTTGTTTCTTGAGGGCTTTTATCAGTCCTTCGCTCATTGCTTCATTGTCTTTGCGTGTATATCTGCAATCAGTAAACACCTGTGCGAGGGTTTGCTTATGGTTGATTTCCACGAAATGTTTGTTTTCCTCTAATGCTTCCTTTTCGGCAAAAATGTCGTCGATACTTTCTGGCGTATAGTCTTGGTAGGTTTCCTCATGAATGATTCCCCTCAGTGGCAGACGGTCGGTAAGGGTAGGGCATTCGTCGGGCCATCCTAAGGTGATGGTCGCTACGGGGAAAACCAGTTTGGGCAGTTGCAATACGTCGATGATCTCGTTGGGAAGATACACGGTGGTTCCCAAATAGCATAGTCCCAATCCTTTTTCCTCTGCCAGATTGCAGAATGTCTGACAATATAATAAGGTGTCAGTAGCAGCATTGATAAACGACAAGAAGTTGTCGTAGCCAGGGTCTGCCTGTCTGTTCTCTGCCCATATCGTAGTGCGGCGGAAGTCGGCGCAGAATGTCAGTACCACGGGAGCCTCTTTCACCATGGGTTGGTTAAAGTGGAATGGAGCCAACTTGTCCTTCATCTCATTTGAGCGAGTCACTATCACACTGTAGAGTTGCAGGTTGCCCATTGTCTGAGTGCGTTCAGCCTCTTCGAGTAATTGGTGGAGCAACTGGTTATCTACATCTTTGTCACTGTATTTACGAATCGTTCTTCTGTTCTTCATTGTTTTACATTTTTTTGTCATAATGACTATATCCCAATCTGCTTCTTAATCAGATAAAAGTAACTTGTAATATTACAAACTGATTATGGGTTGTAGTCAAGTGTTCATTCTCGTGCAAAATTACAAATTATTTCGTTATTTTGCGTAAATCAGTTAACCTTTTATAGATAAAGGTGTCAAAAATAAAAATAAATATGTACATTTGTACCCAAATAAGCAAATGATATGAATATCAAGTTACACACTCCGAAGAGTCTGAAGAAGGGTAGCGGAATGGGTACACCGAAGCAGTTCCTGTTGTCCATCCTCGCTACTACCGTGTCCATTGCACTTACCTTCGGTACGGCGGCTGTCATAGACCACAATAAGAAACAAAGGGAGAAGCATGAAATCGTCATGATGGTGATGTATGATATGTACAACACGCTGCAATCAGTGGAAAAAGCAGATTCCATGTTTCATCGTTCTATCAACCTCCAGTTACAGATAGCAGAAGATACCTCCAAGTTTGATAAGTTGAAGTATCTGATGATGAATCAGGTACCGCTAATTGAGTACACGGAAACAGCCGAACGTATCTTCTCTACCAATATCGAAACCATCAATACGGTGGGTAATGTGTTGTTCATTGAGAATGTGGCAGACTTTTATAATAGTCGCAAATTATACAAGGAGGAGATTTGTGATTCGATTTTCAAAATCATTTCCAATGACAAACCTTTCAACAGCATCAGTGGCTTACTTGATTTTGATTATTCTTCTAATGCCATTTTCAGTCATTTCATCATAAAGAATATGAAACAGTGTTTTGCTGAATGTAAACAGATGATGAATGTCACAGACGAAGAGATTGAAAGCTATCAGCAAAAGAGAGATGATTTGAGAAAACAGGTATCAGGTGAAAATACATTGTCTGATTCTATTCAGAATGAGATGTTGCAAATTCAAGAGAAGTTAGAGAATGCCAAGAAGAAACTAAAATTGTAAAAGATATGAGAAAAAAAGTATTATTATTGGTTGCTCTCGTAGCATCAGTTGTGTCTTCTATGGCTCAGCAAGTAAAGTTTTCTGTCAGTGGAACTTACGACAATAACGGTAAGAAGATTTACTTGATAGACAAACTGACAGACAATAATATCGACAGTGTGGTTGTCACAGGTGGTAAGTTCTCTTTCAATGGCTCTGCGGCAAAGGATGCTTTTATGGCTGTTAAGGCAGAGGACAAAAATTGGATGACGTTGTTTTTCAACGATGGTACACCGTTGACAGTGAATGTCAACGACAGTACGCTGAAAGGTTCTACTCTGAATGAACGCTTGACCAAGTATGATGTGGAGCAGGATATTCCCAACAGGACACTGATGGCGAAGCTTTCCAAGTTGACCGAAGAAGAGTTGAGTGCGAATGAAACGGTATATATGGACCAACTCAACAAGGTGATGGATGGACAGATTGCATTCGCTAACAAAATCTTTAAGGAAGAGCGTAATACGTTGATTCCTTTGGCTTTCGCCGAACTGTACTTCTATGACAATGGTGTGGAGGAGTATGATAAATTGGTGAAGGAGATTTTGGCGTTTGCCAATCATCCCTATTTAAAGAAGGCAAAAGATGAAATTGCTGAAATGATGCAACAAGAGGATGGTGAGAAAACAGCTTTTATCGGACAGCAATATACCGATTTGGAGATGGCTTCCCCAGATGGCACGATGCACAAGATTAGTGAACTCGTAGGCGAAGGTAAGTGGGTGCTCGTTGACTTCTGGGCTTCATGGTGTGGTCCTTGTCGGGCAGAAATGCCTAACGTGTTAGAGGCATATAATAAGTATCATGCAAAAGGATTTGAGGTGATAGGTGTGTCGTTCGACCAGAAAAAGAATGCTTGGGTAAAAGCCATCGAACAGATTCAGATGCCGTGGTTGCAAATCTCCGACTTGAAGGGTTGGAACTGTGCCGCTGCTCCTATATATAAGATTGATGCCATTCCTGACAATATCCTCATCGATCCACAGGGTAAGATCATTGAGCGTGGTCTGTGTGGCAAAGCCTTGCATAAACGTTTGCAAAGAATCTTCGGAGAGTAAGACAATCGGTTATTTCGATATTGATATTCCAAAAATTGGGGGAAAAGGTTTCGTTATTCAAGCCTTTTCCCTCTTTTTTTAAGAAATAATATAGATGTTGGCACAATGACGGCTCAAGCGATTTTTCATAGAGGAAGAAGATTGAAATTTATAATTCACAATTCATAATTCATAATGGATAATTGAAAAATGAAAGATTGTGTTTGTAGTCGATGTCGAGTAATAATAATGCAGTACGGAAAGATGCCGATAGGCATCAGATGTTAGTAGCCAGCCATACAGCCGTGCCCATAGGTACGGCGAAATGGCTGGGATGGGGGATGCCGCAAACGGAATGCCCTGCCTTTAGGTAGGGGACATGAAAAGCCATATCGCCTACCTAAAGGCAGGCTTTCTCCACCACAATTCTTTCTTTCCAGCCATTTCGAATCACCTAACGGCGATTCTGCATGGCTGGCTACTAACATCAAATGCCTAGCGGCATTTCCCTCTATCGTGACATTTCTATCGAGACAAATCTTCAATGAAGACCATGAGCCTTTCATCATTGGCCATTCATCTGATTCATCAGTTAATCTTCACTTGTAAATTATGAATTGTGAATTAACCATCTTCTTCCCCTATTGTTTTTCGTCTGAGCCAAAAACAATAGAAATAATAATAATGTTGACAGAATGACGCTGAAAGCGTCTCCGCTCATTAACCGAGGGTACGAGCGTAGCGAGCACCCCTGCCTATGTTCTGCCGTACTTTCAGTACTCTATAGGATCAATTCATATATCATAACCAATGGAAATGCTATACATGGAATTATCTTTTTGGAAAACTTTTTCTTCCATTGCAAGAAAAAAGTTTTCCTTTTTTTTGTATTTTTAACGACAAAAATTTTTTGATAAATATCTCATTGATGATTTCACTATGTGAAAAAATAATTGTAGTTTTGCAAAAGAAATCTAAATGTTACAATGGAAGATATAAAAACATATACTTACGAGGAAGCGTATGCGACCGCGTTATCGTATTTCGGCGGTGATGAATTAGCCGCAAGGGTGTGGGTAAGCAAGTATGCCATGAAGGATAGCTTCGGGAATATCTATGAAAAGAGTCCGGAGGATATGCATTGGCGCATTGCAAGGGAGATTGCGAGAATAGAAAATAAATATCCCAACCCACTGAGTGAGAAAGACATTTTTGAATTGTTAGATCATTTCCGTTATATCATACCAGCTGGCAGTCCGATGACAGGAATCGGCAACGGGCATCAGATTGCATCGTTGAGCAATTGCTTTGTGATTGGCCTTGATGGTGATGCCGACTCTTACGGTGCCATTCTGCGCATAGACGAGGAACAGGTGCAACTGATGAAGCGTCGTGGCGGAGTGGGGCATGACCTCTCTCATATCCGACCGAAAGGCAGTCCTGTGAACAATTCGGCACTGACCTCTACGGGATTGGTTCCATTCATGGAGCGATACAGCAATTCTACCCGTGAGGTGGCACAAGACGGGCGACGTGGTGCCTTGATGCTGAGCGTGAGCATCAAGCATCCCGACAGTGAGGCTTTCATTGATGCCAAGATGACGGAGGGTAAGGTGACCGGCGCCAACGTGAGCGTGAAGATTGATGACGACTTCATGCAAGCCGCTGTAGAAGACAAACCTTATGTGCAGCAATATCCCATAGAGGGTGACAATCCCTTGGTAAGGAAAGAGATTTCCGCCAAGAACCTTTGGGAGAAAATCGTACATAATGCATGGAAGAGTGCTGAGCCAGGTGTGCTGTTCTGGGATACGATTTTGAGAGAGAGTATTCCCGACTGCTATGCAGACTTGGGGTTCCGTACGGTAAGTACGAATCCATGTGGCGAGATTCCACTATGCCCGTATGACAGTTGTCGCTTGCTGTCTGTCAATCTATATAGTTATGTGGTCAATCCATTCACCAAGGATGCTTACTTCGATTACGATCTGTTTAAGAAGCATGTGGCGATGGCTCAACGATTGATGGACGACATCGTGGATCTTGAGTTGGAGAAGATAGACCAAATCATGGCGAAGGTGAAGAGCGACCCACAGAGTGATGAGGTGAAAGGTGCCGAGTTTCATTTGTGGGAGAAAATCAAGCGCAAGAGTAGCATGGGACGACGCACGGGTGTAGGTATTACGGCAGAAGGCGATATGTTGGCTGCTATGGGATTGCGCTATGGCACCCAGGAAGCTACCGACTTCTCCGTAAATGTACATCGTACGCTTGCCCTTCATGCCTATCGCAGCAGTGTGGTGATGGCTCAGGAACGTGGAGCATTCCAAATCTTCGATGCTAAACGTGAGAAAGACAATCCGTTCTTGCTGAGAATGAAAGAAGCAGATGCGCAACTCTATGCCGACATCATGAAATATGGTAGGAGAAACATTGCCTGTCTGACCATTGCGCCCACGGGTACTACCAGTTTGATGACGCAAACAACCAGTGGTATCGAGCCCGTGTTTATGCCCGTCTATAAGCGGCGCAGGAAGGTGAACCCCAACGATGCTGACGTTCATGTGGACTTCACGGATGAGGTGGGAGACTCTTTCGAGGAGTATATCGTGTATCATCCTAAGTTTATGGAATGGATGCGCATCAACGGATTAGATACCGAAAAGAAATACACGCAGGAAGAGATAGACCAGTTGGTGGAACGCTCACCTTATTATAAAGCTACCGCCAACGACGTGGATTGGTTGATGAAGGTACGTATGCAGGGCGCAATCCAGAAATGGGTGGATCATTCTATCAGCGTAACCGTGAATCTGCCAAACGACGTGGATGAAGCCTTGGTAAATCGCCTTTATGTAGAAGCATGGCGCAGTGGTTGTAAGGGATGTACCATCTACCGTGACGGAAGTCGTGCCGGCGTGATGATCTCCGTGTCGAAGAAAGACAAGAAGAATAAGGAGAACAACGAGGCAGAAAAAGAAACGGATGCATTTCCATGCAAACATCCTACGGTAACGGAGGTGCGCCCGCAGGTATTGGAGTGCGACGTGGTGAGATTCCAAAACAATAAAGAGAAATGGGTGGCTTTCGTAGGACTGCTTGAAGGCTATCCTTACGAGATATTCACGGGATTGCAAGACGATGAGGAAGGTATCGTGTTGCCCAAAACCGTTACCAAGGGAAAGATTATCAAGAATATCAACGAGGACGGGTCGAAACGCTATGACTTCCAGTTTGAGAACAAGCGTGGCTACAAGACTACCGTGGAAGGACTGAGCGAGAAATTCAATCCTGAGTATTGGAACTATGCCAAGTTGATTTCAGGCGTGTTGCGCTATCGTATGCCCATCGAGCATGTCATCAAGTTGGTCAGCTCCCTTCAGTTGAAGAGTGAGAGCATCAATACTTGGAAGAATGGCGTGGAGCGTGCGCTGAAGAAATATGTACAAGACGGAACCGTGGCAAAAGGTGTGAAATGCCCCGTTTGTGGACAAGAAACATTGGTGTACCAGGAGGGGTGCCTGATTTGTAAGAGTTGTGGAGCCTCACGTTGTGGATAAGAAATATGCAGTTGGAAAGTAGTTATATCAACTTGTTGGGCTTGCGCTTTCATGCTTATCATGGTGTTTTGCCACAAGAGCGTGAGGTGGGCAACGACTATTCTATAGATGTGCGAGTGAAATACGATGTGGAAAAAGCGATGCTTTCTGATGATGTCAACGATACATTGAATTATGCAACGATGTATGAATTGATTCATCAAGAGATGTTGATTCCTTCTCGTTTATTAGAACATGTAGCATATCGTATTGGTGACAAATTGTTGATGACGTTTCCGGAAATAGAGTGCATTGAAATTCGTTTGACGAAAAAGAATCCACCAATGGGTGCTGATTGCGATGGTGCTATGGTGGAGTTGATTTTAAGAGCTCCTAATGACGTGAGGGTTGTTAAGGGAGACTTTAAATAAAAGAAAATATGAATAGACGTTTTATATCGACCATTGTTTTACTTGTATTGTCAGGGATGCTTGCCTTTTCTGCCAATAAGCGATTCACGCTGGTGATAGATGCTGGACATGGGGGAAAAGATCCTGGTACGTGTGGGGCTATCTCGAAAGAAAAGAATCTTACGTTGAAATATGCTTTGGCATTTGGCAAAATAGTGGAACAAAATTGTCCTGACGTTAAGGTGATTTATACTCGTAAGACTGATGTGTTTTTGGAATTGTGGCAACGTGCGGAAATAGCAAATAAAAATAAAGCTAATCTCTTTGTTTCCGTTCATATTAATGCATTACCAGGTGGAAAGATTGCAAGAGGTATTCAGACTTATACACTTGGAAAGGGCGAAACTACCGGAAAGAAGGGAATACAAGAAAATTTAGAGGTGGCAAAACGTGAGAATTCCGTGATTTTCATGGAGAGCAATTATAAGCAAACCTATCAAGGATTTGATCCCAATTCGCCAGAGAGCAACATCATGTTTGAGTTTATTCAAGACAAGAACATGGAGCAGAGCGTAGAGTTGGCGCGATTTATGCAAAAGAACTTATGTGCCCAGACGGGACGGTTGAATAAGGGAGCGCATCAAAACAACCTTGCAGTGCTGAGGCTTACGTCAATGCCTGGTTGCTTGTTGGAGTTGGGATATATCTCTACGCCAGACGAGGAGACGTTTTTGAACAGCAATGATGCGGTTAGCAGGTTCTCGTTAGGGTTTTACAAGGCTTTTATGGAGTATAGGAGGAAATATGACAGGAATAGCATCCAAGTGCCTTATAAGCCAGTAGCTACCACAGAACCAGAGATTCCGGAAATCGTTCCCGATGAGTTTAAGGATTCCAAGAAGAGTGAGCGTAAGAACAAGCAAAAACAGGAGAATGTGAAGGAAGATTTGGCAGACGATAATAACAAATCCGCAGAAGAACATTCTTCAGACACTCAGTCAGCCCCATTGTTTAAAGTTCAGTTGTTTGTTTCCGACAAGGTGCTGAAAGGCAATGATAGACTTTTGAAGGGCTTGACGGATGTGGATTATTATAAGGAAGGGAAGGTGCTGAAATATACGACAGGCTCATCAACCAACTATAATGAGGTGAACAGATTGAGGAGAAGCTTGCTGGAAAAGTTTCCCGATGCCTTTGTCATTGCGTTTCGTAATGATAAGAAAATGGACGTGAACGAAGCAATAGCAGAGTTCAAAAAAAATAGAGGCAAGTGAGGATAAATGTAAGAAACATAAAGGGTTATTAGTATGAAAATATCAAAAGAATTGAGAGTTGCATTAGTTGCAATTGCAGGTATTGTCATCTTGTACTTTGGCATGAATTTTTTGAAAGGAATGGCTTTGTTTACCGATGACGAAGTGTATTACATCAAGTTTAAGAATATCAGCGGACTGTCTTCGTCGAGTCCTATTTTCTCTAATGGTTTTCATGTGGGTGTGGTGAAAGAGATTCAATATGATTTTGAAAACAACAATGAGATTATCGTGGCTTTTAGGGTAGATGATGATTTGCGGATTCCAGTAGGTTCTACAGCAGAAATCGTGAGTGACGTGATGGGAAATGTAAAGATGCATCTGAAGTTGAATAAACTATCGAAAGCCATTATAAATCCGGGAGATACGATTCTTGGTTCAACTGATACTGGAATCATGGGGAAGGTATCGGAAGTGATACCTACACTGCAAAACATGTTGCCAAAACTTGATTCCATCCTGATCAATATCAATACCATTTTGGCTGACCCAAGTATCGGTAAGTCGATGAACAATGTACAACAGATTACCAAGGATTTGACTACATCTACTCGTGAACTCAATACCTTGATGGCTGGATTAAACAAGAACGTTCCTAACTTGATGAACAAAGCTAACAACGTAATGGATAATACGACTAAGGTGACAGAAAACCTTGCTTCGGTAGATATTGATGCTACGATGGACAAGGTAAATCAGACATTGGCTAATGTTCAGACATTGACTCAAACCCTTAATAGTAAACAAGGTACGTTGGGACTGTTGATGAATGATCCATCACTCTATAACAAACTTACAAAAACTGTTCAGAGTGCTGACACATTACTTAATAATTTAAGGGAACATCCTAAACGTTATGTCCACTTCTCTATCTTCGGGAAAAAAGAAAAATCAGAATGATTAACGATGCCATATTTGGTAGCTATTTAATTATGCTTTTTATGCTTATTTAAATTTCATCCAAATAAAATGGTACTTTGTTTCACGGCTTTTGGGTTATTCCAAAAGCCTTTTTATTTCATTGAGTTATCAATTTGATGTGTAATGTTTCACTTTCAGCAAATTACATTAACAGACTCCCTTAAATACTGAAATCCCAATATGTTACAATTACTTTAAGGTCTTTTTTGCTATAAACTATCGAATATGGTTCTAATGCTCTTTAAATGAGAGTTTTACGATTCTTTGCCAAGAAAATGCTCTAAGCTGAGATTTTTTTTTTCAGAATTTCTTTTGTAATTTTGCAATCGAAATACAAGACCTTGTGTCTAATAACATCAAAATAAATACGCAAATGAAAGTAAGTCCTCATGCTCAATGGGACAAGAGTCTTGCGCTCATACGCAGCAACGTCTCAGAGCAACAATATAATACCTGGTTTAAGCCAATCGTCTTCGAATCGTTCGACGAGACGACGAAGACATTGTTAGTACAAGTGCCAAGTCCATTTGTATATGAGTACTTGGAAGAAAACTATGTTGACTTGCTTAGTAAAGTGTTGCGTCGTACCTTTTGCGGCGGAATCAAGCTCACCTATCGTGTAGTTACTGATAAGGAAAATAAGTTGACTCAAGATATAGAGGCAGAGCCTATTGAGTTAGGTGTGAAGAATGAACCTAAAACCAGAAGCAACAAATCTCAAACGGTATTGGATGCTGCTGTTCCTCAAGCTATCGACTCTCAATTGAATCCCCGACAGACTTTCGCCAATTTCATTGAGGGGGACAGCAATAAATTGCCTCGTTCTGTTGGATTGTCTATAGCCAATCAACCACATTCCACCCAGTTTAATCCGATGTTTATCTATGGACCTTCTGGTTGTGGAAAAACTCACTTAATTAATGCCATCGGTATGCAAATTAAGTCGAAGTTTCCTCAAATGCGTGTGTTGTATGTTAGTGCAAGGTTGTTCCAAGTTCAATACACTGATTCTGTACGTCAGAATACGGTAAACGATTTCATCAATTTTTATCAAACTATTGATGTGTTGATCGTGGATGATGTGCAGGAGTGGATAGGGTCAGATAAGACGCAACAAACGTTTTTCCACATATTTGACCATCTCTTCCGCAATGGCAGGCGTATTGTTCTGGCTTCAGACCGTCCTCCTGTTGACTTGAAGGGAATGCCAGAGCGGTTGTTGACAAGGTTTGCCTGTGGACTGATTGCAGAATTGGAGAAACCAAACACGCAACTTTGCATCGATATTCTCAACAATATCATTCGTAGAGACGGACTGAATATACCTGCCGACGTGGTGCAATACATTGCAGAGACCGCCAATGGCAGTGTGAGGGATTTGGAAGGTGTCGTTAATTCGTTGTTGGCATACAGCGTGGTTTATAATAAAAGAATAGATCTTCGTCTGGCAGAAAGTATCATCAAACGAGCTGTTAAGGTCGATGATAAACCACTGACAATTGATGAGATTATGGAGAAGGTTTGTGTTCATTTCAATGTATCTACGTCAGAAGTGAACAGTAAGAGCAGAAAGCGCGACTTAGTGGTGGCTCGTCAGGTTTCCATGTATCTCACTCAGAAATATACCAAGATGCCAGCAAGCAGAATTGGTAAGTTGGTGGGCGGAAGAGATCACAGCACTGTAATCCACAGTTGTTCACAAGTGGAGCAGCGTATGAAGATTGATAAGTCGTTCATGGAAGAGATTCAAAGTATTGAAAACTCCTTCAAGCTCAAGAAATAATAGAAGATATTATACATAAATACCGAACTATTTAATTTCCACTTCTGGAATCATACCTTTATTTTGCCTTATTGCAACGAGCCGTATAGAAGTTGCGGAAGTCGGACCATTTATAGTAAGGTTTGTCGTTGGAGGGCACTGGTAAGGTAGCTTCTTCACCATTGAGCAAGCATTTTACGAGGATGTCTTTCGCTTTGTTTTTGCTGCGATAGAAAATCAGTTGGATATTTGCTGCCTTGCAAGTCTCCCAATTCTGATAGCAATTCTTCACTTCATACGGGTCTTCAGGGGCAAGGTCGGCACCATTGATTCCCATCAAGACAGTAAGAGGACCGAGACAGGTATCGTGTCCGAAGCGTAGGTCAGCAATGTGGTCATTGTTGCCATTGATGACAGCGTCAGCCTTTATGATGATGTCTTGAAGAATAGGTATCATGTCATTTTGGGGTTGGAACACCCAAGAATAAGAACCCAGGTTAGATTCTTCCCAACGATTTACCATTTCTTCATCGGTAATGATGTCTCCCATCATTCCTTCGTGGTTGATGCTTGGCAGGGAAGTGTAGAGGTTGATTAAGTCGTTCCCGATACGACGTGCCTTTTTGGGAAGTCCTTCGGTGGATGTAAAGACACGAGACATCACTTTGTTTGGCAACGTATTGTCACCATGAAATTGAGAACGGTTTTTCTCGAAGCGAGGTTTTACTTTCGAGAAATGATGCTTGATAGGATTTTGCTTGTCAGTAGGAACCACTCCATCAAGTGTAAAACGAGAAGATTGCTCACGTATCTCAATTTTCGGGTTACATTGTACAAGTTCCTGGCAGAAAGCCGACATGCTGATGACGCAACGTCCAGAGAGTGAGGAAATAGCAAGCACGTTACCACCTTTCTTGAATACTTCCGGGAAGTTGTTGTACATGTTTCTCGCAATGCTTTGGTGTTGTTCCCAACCCAATTGGGTCAGTTCGCTTACGCCAGTCATCAGTTCGTCCTTCGCTGCCATAAACTTATCGTAAAACAATTCTCCTTGTGGTGTTAGGAGATGCTTTTCGTGTGCGAGTGTGAGCAATGTATCCAAATCTTGATACAGTTGGTCTGTCCAGTAGTAACGTGAGCCGTGACGGGCATAGTGGCTGATGTAGAAAGGTTTATAGCCTTTAGGAGCTTTCGTAAGAATCGGTCTTACGTGAGTGGGATACGGGTAATCGTTGCCGTATGCTTTCCTCGGGTCTTCCTTGAGTTGGTTCATGGCAGATTTTCCTTGTCCCCATGTTGTCAAGGACAATAAGAATAGGAACAGAAATGACAGGATTTTTTTCATGGGTATATGATTTTATGTGTAATTAATGATTATACAATGTGCAAATATAGTGATTTTTTTCCATAAAAAGCCAAAATATCAATTTTTCAAAAATAAACCATCTAATTATTTTGTCTTTTCGTTGAAAATCTTTAACTTTGCAGCCGTTTAGCAAAAAACACTTAAAATATTTGGATGAAGAATGACAAAATGAAAAACCAGTACCGCGTGAATGAGCAGATTCATGTTCGGGAAGTACGTGTTGTTGGAGAGAATGGTTCCATGGTGTTGCCAATTCGTCAAGCACTTGACATGGCACAAGAGCAAGGTGTTGACCTTGTCGAGATTTCTCCTAATGCTCAACCGCCAGTATGTCGCCTCATCGATTATTCTAAGTTCATCTACCAGCAGAAGAAACATCAGAAGGAGATGAAGGCTAAGCAGGTGAAAGTGGAAATCAAGGAGATTCGTTTCGGACCTCAAACCGATGAGCACGATTACCAATTTAAATTAAAGCACGCCATAGAGTTCTTGGAAGAAGGGAATAAGGTACGTGCATACGTATTCTTCCGTGGCCGTTCTATTCTTTTCAAGGAACAAGGAGAGGTGTTGCTGCTTCGTTTTGCCAACGACCTTGAAGAATATGGTAAAGTTGAGCAATTGCCGAAATTGGAAGGCAAGAAGATGTTCCTTTACATGGCTCCTAAGAAGGCAGGAGTGGCAAAGAAGAGCCAACAAAAGAAAGACCGCGAGAAGCGAATGGCAGAAAGCAAGGAAACAGCCAAGATGGAGAAACCCGTAAGTATGATTAACAATGGTCTGTTTGCCAATGCCAAAGGCGGTGAAGACATCCTCAACAAGTTGAGAAACAGCGAGGAAACCGAAGATTAAGAATATAACAAGGTGCGTAACGCCGGGTATATGCGTTGCCACCATATAATAAATAACAATAAAAATTAAAAACAATGCCAAAAGTAAAGACAAATTCCGGTGCAAAGAAGAGATTTCGTTTCACTGGTACAGGTAAGATTAAAAGACATCATGCTTACCACAGTCACATTCTGACGAAGAAAACAAAGAAACAAAAGAGAAATTTGGTTCATCAAGCTATCGTTGATCCAAGCAACATGAAGCAGGTACGTGACTTACTCTGCCTCCGTTAATCATCAATTAGTTAAACATTAAAGAAGAAAAACTATGCCAAGATCAGTAAATCATGTTGCTTCAAAAGCAAGAAGAACGAGAATCCTGAAACTTACCAAGGGATATTTTGGAGCCCGTAAGAATGTTT
>DJXW01000016.1:280584-288045 GCA_002449845.1 Prevotella sp. UBA6994 | reverse complement strand
GTTTGGACAGTAGCCAAGAATACTTATGAGAAGGGTTTGACCTATGCTTATCGCGATCGTCGTACCAAGAAGCGTAATTTCCGCGCATTGTGGATTCAGCGAATCAATGCTGCCGCTCGTTTGGAAGGTATGAGCTATTCTAAGTTGATGGGTGCTTTGAGCAAGGCAGGTATTGAGATTAACCGTAAGGTGCTTGCAGACCTCGCCATGAACAATCCTGAAGCTTTCAAGGCTATCGTGGAAAAAGTAAAGTAATTTAGTTTTCTTACATAAGAATTGTAGGAGTCAGCATTTGCCAATCGGCAAATGCTGACTTTCTTTTATACGTCTCTCATGCTGAGAGATATGCGTTTACGTACGGTATCTACTTCCGTTACAAGCACTTGTACGTGTTGGTGAAGTTTTACCACCTCATTGGGGTCGGAAACGTATTTGTTGGCGAGTTTGGAAACATGAACCAAGCCATCTTGGTGAACGCCAATGTCAACGAAAGCACCAAATTTAGTGATGTTGGTGACTATTCCCGGCAATACCATTCCCACTTCCAAATCACCGATTTCGTGTACACGACTGTCAAACTCAAATGTCTCAGCCTCTCCACGAGGGTCTCTTCCCGGTTTTTCCAGTTCTTTCATGATGTCTGTCAGTGTGGGAAGACCAATCTCCTTCGTAACATATTGGTGAATATCTATGCTCTTTTGCTTTTCCTTGTCAGTCATCAACTGAACTACCGTGCATTGATGGTCTTTTGCCATTTGTTCCACGATCTTATAACTCTCAGGGTGAACGGCGCTGTTGTCAAGTGGATTCTTGGCATTCGGAATACGCAGGAATCCAGCACATTGCTCAAAAGCCGATGGACCGAGACGAGGCACTTTCTTAAGTTGCGAACGAGAGGTGAAAGCTCCGTTTTTACGACGATAGTCAACGATGTTTTGCGCCAATACAGGTCCCAATCCGCTGACGTATGTGAGCAAGTGCTTTGAGGCAGTATTGACATTTACTCCCACCAGATTCACGCAACTCTCTACCGTCTGGTCAAGACTCTTTTTCAGTTTGCCTTGGTCAACATCATGCTGGTATTGTCCAACGCCAATACTCTTCGGATCAATCTTCACCAATTCTGCCAAAGGGTCCATCAGTCGTCTGCCTATACTCACGGCTCCTCTGACGGTTACGTCTTCATCCGGAAATTCCTCACGTGCAATGGGCGAGGCAGAGTAGATAGAAGCTCCGTCTTCACTTACCACAAACACATCGCTGCGTACTTCCTTGATAATGTCTGCCGTCTCTCTACTGGCTGTTCCGTTTCCTACTGCAATGGCTTGCATGTCATATTTCTCAGCTATGTCCCTGAATTGCAGCATAGCTTGTAATCGAGTACCTTTTGGCGGGAAGGGATAAACCACTTCATGATGCAATAGGTTGCCTTGAGCATCAAGACAAACCACTTTACAACCAGTACGAATGCCAGGGTCAACGCCCATCACGCGTTTTTGACCGAGTGGGGCAGCCAATAGCAACTGTCGTAAGTTCTCTGAGAAAACATCTATGGCTTCCTCGTCAGCTTTTTGCTTGGAGAGAGCAGCCATTTCGTTTTCTATAGACGGTTCCAACAACCGTTTATATGCGTCTTCAACGGCTTCTTCCACCAAGTCGCTGCATGAGCCATAGCCACGCACGAATTGTCTATTCAACCTACCGATGGCTTGTTCTTCGTCAACATGAAGACTTACTCGCAGGAATCCCTCGCGTTCTCCTCGACGCATTGCCAAAAGACGATTGCCCGTACAACGTCGCAGTGGTTCTTCAAAGTCGAAATAATCACGGAATTTTGCCGCTCCCTCATCATCAGCCTTTGATTTCACCACTTTAGACGTGATATAAGCCTCACGCTGGAAGGTGTTTCTCAGTCGTTGACGGGCTTGGCTGTCTTCACTCACGGTTTCGGCAATGATGTCTTTGGCACCTTGCAATGCTTCATCGATGGTGTTTATCCCATCTCCGTTGATGAATTTCTTGGCAACATTCTCAATGTTTCGTTCACGTTGCAACAAGATAACTTGAGCCAAAGGCTCCAATCCCTGTTCCCTTGCCACTTGGGCACGGGTTCTCCTTTTAGGTTTGAATGGCAAATAGATGTCTTCCAATTCAGTAGCATTCCAACACTGATTGATTTTCTTTTGCAATTCATCAGTCAGCTTGCCCTGTTCGCCGATGGTCTTCAAAATGGTTTCCTTGCGTTTCGACAACTCCTTCAGTCGTTCGTTCCATTCGTTGATTTTGCCTATTTGCACTTCGTCCAGTCCTCCTGTCCGTTCCTTGCGGTAACGAGCGATGAAAGGAATCGTACATCCCTCGTCAAGAAGTTCCAAGGTGTTATCTACTGCTTTCTCCGTGAGATTCAGTTCCTTGGCTATGATTGTCGTATATTCGTTCATTTGTTTATAGATTTATCTTTTGCAAAAGTACAATTATTCGGTTGAATCCACAAATTATTTTTACGATAATTCCACAAATAATAGATGTGGTGTTTACGTGATGTTAATGTAGTGTTTATTGACAATATACACCACCTTTACGTAGGATAAACATGATGTTTATAGCTGGTAAAGGTCGTGGTTAGCTTAGTTTTGTGGTAATTTTGCAAATACTTGTCATACGTTTTCATGTTCTCGAAGATTTTGAGTACTTTTGCAAGTGAAAATACTGTGCCTATATATAAATAAGGTGTAAAGCAAATGATTTCAATTGAAGGACTAAAAGTGGAGTTTGGCGTAAAGCCATTGTTCAGTGATGCAAGTTTTGTCATTAACGACCGTGACAGGATAGCACTTGTCGGAAAGAATGGAGCAGGGAAGAGTACCTTGCTGAAGATCATCTGCGGAAAGCAGCAACCTACCTCTGGCGTGGTGGCTATTCCCAATGACACGACGATAGGCTATCTTCCACAGGTAATGAAGTTGACAGACGACACGACAGTTCGGGAAGAAACACGAAAGGCATTTGCCAACAATACGCAAATGAAAGAGCGTATTGACAGGATGGAACGTGAATTGAACGAGCGCTCCGATTATGAAAGCGAAGAATATATGGCACTTGTAGAACGGTTTACCCAAGAGCATGAGCGGTATTTGATGATGGGTGGTGAAGGCTATGAGGCAGAGATAGAGCGCACGCTGACCGGCTTGGGATTTGTGAGGACAGATTTTGAACGTCCCACCAAAGAGTTTTCTGGCGGTTGGCGAATGCGTATCGAATTGGCAAAGATTCTGCTGCAACGCCCAGACGTATTGCTCTTAGACGAGCCTACCAACCATCTTGACATTGAGTCTATCCAATGGTTAGAGCAGTTTTTGGCGCAGAGCAGCGGGGCTGTGGTCTTGGTTTCTCACGACCGTGCATTTATTAATAATGTAACCAATCGTACTTTGGAAATCTCATGCGGACAAGTAATAGATTATAAGGTAAAGTACGACGAATACGTGGTATTGCGGAAGGAAAGAAGAGAGCAACAGTTGCGAGCATACGAAAACCAGCAAAAGGAGATTGCCGACATGAAGGCTTTCATCGACAGATTCCGCTATCAAGCTACGAAAGCCGTTCAGGTGCAGCAAAAAATCAAGCAATTAGAGAAGATTGTTCCCATTGAGATAGACGAGGTGGATAATTCTGCCATGCATTTGAAGTTTCCTCCTTGCTTGCGTAGTGGCGATTATCCTGTGATTTGCGATGGCGTATCTAAAAGCTATGGAGAGCATTTGGTGTTTGATGACGTGACGTTCACTATCAAACGAGGCGAGAAAGTGGCATTCGTGGGTAAGAACGGTGAAGGTAAGTCAACGCTCGTGAAATGTATCATGGGCGAGATTCCTTATCAGGGAATGCTCAAGATAGGGCACAATGTTCAGATAGGATATTTCGCGCAGAACCAAGCGCAATTGTTAGACGAATCTTTGAGTATCTTCCAAACCATCGACTATGTGGCAAAGGGTGAAATTCGCTTGCGCATCAACGACATATTAGGTGCATTTATGTTTGGCGGAGAAGAGTCGGAGAAAAAGGTGAAAGTGCTCTCTGGCGGAGAGAGAAGTCGTCTGGCAATGATTCGGTTACTGCTTGAGCCTGTTAACTTGTTGATTCTCGACGAGCCAACCAACCACCTTGACATGCAATCGAAAGATGTGTTGAAGGAAGCCATTCGTGCCTTTGACGGAACGGCAATCATTGTTAGTCATGACCGTGAGTTCTTGGATGGTCTTGTCACAAAGGTATATGAGTTTGGTGGTGGAAAAGTACGTGAACATCTTGGCGGCATTTATGACTTCCTTCGTCATAAGAACATTGAGACTTTGCAACAATTAGAGATTGCTGCCCCCAAGACTACTGAAACATCAGAGACGATTGCTCCCATTGTCTCTGAAAACAAAAAGAATTATGCTGAAAGGAAGGAGCAACAGAAGAAAGTAAAGAAGGTGGAGAAGGCTGTGAAAGCCAGCGAAGAGAAAATTGCACAGATGGAAGCCAGAATTAAGGAACTGGACAAGATGCTCATGAATCCCAAATATGCAACCGACATGAAACTCATAGAGGAATATTCGCAAACCATGAAGGCATTGGACGAGGAAAATGAACGTTGGATGCAGTTGTCGGAAGAGTTGGAGAGTATATCATGAAAAAGACTCCCCAACGACATATTATTACTTTGGCATTCTTCTGTTATATGTTTTGCTCATGCAGCTTTCCAATTTGGTTTATAAACTTTAGTACAGAAGAACAACCTCGTTTAAGAGATCAAAATCATCATCATGTCTTGGACCTTAGTGGTTATGGTATCGGCATGGATATGTCAAAACGTGCTATGCTCGAACAATTAAATTTCTTTTCGGGAAAACCATTGTTGGATATTAGAAAGGTAATGATTACTCATCAGGGTAATCCTGTCTCTTTCAAAGTGGAAACATACAATGAAGTGGGGAAGAGGAAACGTGTGAAATCCACGATGATTTTACCTGAACACCATCTTCTACATTTGTATTTGAAAACACCATCAAAAATGAAAGATGGTGATGAGATTTGTATTACAGAAGCAGATTTCCCACACCAAGGAGATACATTGTCGTTTAAGGCTATCTATAAATCTCAAAATCGTTCACAGTACTTATATCCTTATCATCGTATAAATAAAGTGGTTTGTAATGATGATGAAGGTAACCCTGTAGCTGTAATTTCGTTGCAATTCACCCATAAGCCCAATTTGTTTCGTTTATATGTCAGAGGTGTAGCTACCAAAAATGAATATACACATATTCCCATCAAGCGAGTCGAAAGTATAGAGAAAGCACTGAGAAAGAAGGATAAAGACGTAATCTATATGATTCAAGATCAATTTCGTTTTGAATTAAGTTCTACCGATTTACGATTGTATGATTATGAATCATTTTGTAAGGGAATAGATTTTCAGGCTGATCTTCATGTTTTCCAATCTGTTTTTTTGATATTACCAGAAAAAAAGAGGGAATTAAATAAAGATGATCAATTGGTCATTATGCCAGGAGATTTGTTGATTTATCATGGAAAACCAGTCATTACGAAACCTATTCGTTTGAGTTTATACCCTAAACATGAGGGTGAAAAGTAAAAAAATAACCATTTCCATATTCAGTTTCAATTTTATTGATTATCTTTGCACAAAATTTCTGAAATGATGAAAAAATATCTTTTAATGACGTGCCTATTGATGTGTGGAATGACCACAGCAATAGCACAAGATGAATATGATGTTTCCGATGTTGTGATGGGTGTAAGGGCAGGTGCTGCCTTTAGCCATTTTGCCAGTGCACCTGCAAGCAATAGCTTTTTGGTTGGTCCGACGATTGGTGCAGACGTTGAGATATTTGTAACAAAAAAGTTCATGGTTGACGTAGATATGACGTTAGTCAAGAAAGGTGCTAAAAACATGCGCTTCGACAGCGACGAATACAATATTAAGGATTATGCTCATGGACCATACGACTATAAGTTGTGGTATATAAGCACTTCTTACATGGGAAAGTACATTCTCAATAAAAACTTCAGAGTGTACGGAGGTTTGACGTTGTCTCGTCTTATCAGAGCAAGGACAAAAGACCGCACACGTACTGACAGGTCTGTAAATATCAGAAATAGCATCAAGAAAGGTAATGTTGGCTTAACGGCTGGTGTGGAGTATTTATATAAGAATAAGTATTACGTAGATGCTCGTTACACATGGGACATCAATCGTTTGCCTCGCGTAACAGGTGCAAAGATTATCTTGGACCATGCACACAATTCAAGTTTGGCTTTGACCGTAGGTTACAGATTCCAGTTGTTCTAAGAAAGATAAACAATTATCATATTGATATATGCTCTTCGGTGATTTGTTCGCCGAAGAGTTTTTTTGTTTGGTAAATATGATGATTCATAATTGATAATTCACAATTGACAATTCACAATTGATAATTCACAATTCACAATTGTTACTATACAAGTGACCGATGGTTCCTTAATGAGTGACCGATGGTTTCTTAATGAGTGACCGATGGTTTCTTAATGAGTGACCGATAGTTCCTATAATGAAAAACTCCTCAATTACTACATGTGTAACTGAGGAGTTTCCTATTGCTATTCAGAATGATTATTTCTTCTTCAGCAAGTCACGAATCTCAGTGAGCAATTCTTCTTGTGTAGGTCCTGCAGGAGCAGCGGGCTCTTCTTTCTTTGGCATCAACTTGTTCATGAGCTTAATCATGAGGAAGATACAGAATGCGATGATGATGAAGTCAATCACGTTCTGAAGGAACTGGCCATACGCCAAAGTAGCACCAGCTAAGGGCTCACCACCTTCAACAGGGTTTGGAATCATCACTTGATACTTCCAATCTGCAACATTAATACCACCCGTCAACATACCGATAACTGGCATAAGAACGTCGTCTACGAGAGAACTAACAATCTTTCCAAAAGCACCACCGATGATAACACCGACTGCCATGTCCATTACATTGCCGCGCATGGCAAATTCTTTGAATTCTTTAATAAATCCCATAATCTATAAAATTTAAGTATGTAATAAGTATATAAATTGTAATCTATATTTAGCAATCTCTATTTCTTATTTTTGTTTTTTATATTTTAATCTCAGTTCTTTAATCTTTTTAAAAGATTTAAATGAGAAATCTGATGCAAATATAGAAAATATTTTGTAACTTTGCGCACGAAAATAAAGAAAAATTTACTGATTTGGGTTAATTAGTTGATTTAGTTCAGACATTTCTGTTTTTTTTCATGAAGCTGACAGTGCTTGATTATATTTTAACACAGCCCAATCATGTTAAGGATAATATATTTTTAACCCTTATAATATAAAAGTAATAAAAATGACAAAAGTAGCAATTAATGGTTTTGGCCGTATCGGTCGTCTCGCATTCCGTCAGATGT
>DJXW01000016.1:280177-280418 GCA_002449845.1 Prevotella sp. UBA6994 | reverse complement strand
GCTCAGGGTGGTTTCGCTGGCAAGTTCGGTGAGAACAAGCACACAGTTGACTGCACAGACAACTCTATCATCGTTGATGGTAAGGAGATTACTATCTATGCTATTCCTAACGCTGCTGAGTTGCCTTGGGGTGAGCTCGACGTAGATGTTGTTTTGGAGTGCACAGGTTTCTATACATCAAAGGCTAAGGCTGAGGCTCATATTCAAGCTGGTGCAAAGAAGGTTGTTATCTCTGCTCCTG
>DJXW01000016.1:279946-280117 GCA_002449845.1 Prevotella sp. UBA6994 | reverse complement strand
AGGTTGTTATCTCTGCTCCTGCTGGAAATGATCTTCCTACTATCGTTTACAACGTAAACCACAAGACTTTGACTCCTGAAGATACAGTAATTTCTGCAGCTTCTTGTACAACCAACTGCTTGGCTCCTATGACCAAGGCTTTGAATGATTTCGCTCCAATCCAGAGCGGTA
>DJXW01000016.1:279459-279749 GCA_002449845.1 Prevotella sp. UBA6994 | reverse complement strand
GGCTATCGGTCTCGTTATTCCTGAGTTGAATGGTAAGTTGATTGGTGCTGCTCAGCGCGTTCCAACTCCAACAGGTTCTACCACTATCCTGCACGCTGTTGTAAAGGGTGAGGTTACCGTTGAAGGTATCAACGCTGCTATGAAGGCTGCTACCAACGAGTCTTTCGGTTACACAGAGGAGAAGCTCGTTTCTTCTGACATCATCGGTATGAGATTTGGTTCACTCTTCGACGCTAACCAGACAATGGTTTCCCTCATGGGTGATGGCAACTCTCTCGTACAGGTTGTTG
>DJXW01000016.1:274275-279353 GCA_002449845.1 Prevotella sp. UBA6994 | reverse complement strand
TCAGATGGTTCGCACCATTAAGTATCTCGCTGAATTGAAGTAATACTCATTCATTGATATGAATCATTGCCGTTCGGTGAAAATCGAACGGCAATTTTTTTGTCTTTATCTTTCTAAACTTCAGATTGTCCGAAAAATCTTCAAATAAATTTGGTTTTTTACTCTCTTAATCGTATCTTTGCCTACGATATGCAGAAGATGATTACCATACTCGGACCAACTGCCAGTGGAAAGACACAATTGGCAACGGCATTGGCAGCTATGATTGGCGGGGAAATTATTTCCGCCGACTCGCGTCAGGTGTATCGGGGGATGGATATCGGTACGGGTAAAGATCTTGATGACTATGTGGTGAATGGGCAACTGGTACCTTACCATCTGATAGATATTTGCGAACCTGGCACCAAATACAATCTCTTCCAATATCAAGAGGCATTCTTTACAGCATATAAAGATATTGTTTGCCGTGGCAAAACACCAATTCTATGTGGTGGAACAGGACTGTATATTGAAGCTGTATTAAAAGGGTATAAACTTTCTCCAGTTCCTCAGAATCCAGCATTGCGGAAAGAATTAGAAGGAAAGACGTTGGGAGAACTTACCAAGATGCTTGAAGGTTTGAAAGCGAAGAGTGGTTCGGTGATGCACAATACCACGGATGTGGATTCCGCACAGCGTGCCATACGAGCCATAGAGATTGAGAGCTATAATTTAGAGCATCCTACGCCCAGAAGAGATTTGCCACCAATATCCTCTTTGATAATAGGTGTCAATATTGACCGTGATGAACGCAGGAAAAAGATTAGCTATCGACTACGCCAGCGGTTGGAGCATGGAATGATAGACGAGGTGAAGGGCTTGTTAGACAAGGGCATTCCTGCGGAAGATTTAATCTATTACGGATTGGAATACAAATATGTCACTGAATATGTCATTGGGAAAACTTCGTATGAAGAAATGTTTACCAAACTGGAAATAGCCATTCACCAGTTTGCGAAACGGCAGATGACATGGTTTAGGGGAATGGAACGACGCGGCTTCACGATACATTGGATTGATGCTATGCTCCCGATGGAAGAGAAATTGAGTGAAATCAAGGCTTTGGCCTCATTATAATAAACGTAATTGCAATGGAGAAAGAACGGTGGGGCGTATTGTACTGCCCAAAATCAAGTTATCTTACTACTCCCTCTAAACGATGGGAGAAGGTGGAGAAATGCCTGAAAGCTAACGAGATTGACTTTGATTTCGTGCAGAGCGAAAGTGCAGGTAGCGTTGACAGAATTGTCAAGATGTTGATTAACAATGGCTACAAGACCATCGTGATTGTAGGGGGGGACTCTGCCTTGAATGATGCCGTGAATTGTCTGATGCAGGTAGAGAAATCGAAGCGTGACGAGATAGCCTTGGGAGTGATTCCCAATGGTGTGATGAATGATTTTGCCCTTTATTGGGAATTTAAGGAAAACGATATTGAGCAAACCGTGAAATGGCTCAAGGAAAGGCGTGTGAGAAAGATAGACCTCGGATGTATTCATTATACCAATAAAAACGGAGAGGCTTGCAAGCGTTATTTCTTGAATTGCATCAATATCGGACTGATTGCCACTATCATGAATCTCCGTCGCCAAACGCGACATTTCCTTGGTTCACGTACACTCTCGTTTTTGTTCTCCTTCATCCTGTTGATTTTCCAACGTTTGGAATATAAAATGCACCTCAAGATCAATACTGACAAGATACAACGCAAGGTGATGACTGTCTGCATTGGCAATGCCCGTGGATATGGACAGACGCCCAATGCCAACCCTTACAATGGATTGCTGGATGTGTCTGTGGTTTATCATCCAGAGATGACTCAGTTGTTTGAAGGCATTTACTTGTTTGTCAGGGGAAAGTTCCTCAATCACCGAAGTGTGCATCCTTACCGTACCCGTCAGGTGGAAGTGTTGGAAGCCCAAAGAGCTTTGGTGGGGATAGATGGCAGATTGATGAATACACCCGTTGGAAAATATACGGTTACAGTGGAGCAGGAAGTCATCAATTTCTTGATTCCCGCATAACAAAAACATCCCGACAAATCTGTTTCCGAAAGGTGAACTTATTTGTTGGGATGTATGTCTATGGGCAAATTATACCATTAAAAAAGCGTAATAAAGCTATTTATTTGGCGATTTTCTTTCCGTATTTGACAAATTCAATTGTTTTTATAAAAAATAACAACAATAATTTTGGCATTCATATTAAAAATGATTATCTTTGAACACAATTAGACGCAGTCGATTTTTATATACGACCGCCTTAAATAACTAATAAACATTTATAAACCTATATTGAGATCACCTATGAGTTATCTACGATTCGAAAAAGCTCTGATGACAAATTTGCAGGATTCTCTGCCGAAAGAGTTGCTTCGCACCAACCGTTCGGGAGCTTATTCGTGTTCCACAATTGTTGACTGTAACATCCGCAAGTATCACGGATTGCTCGTTGTTCCAGTTCCCGAACTGGATGATGAAAACCACGTGTTGCTTTCTTCGCTGGATTGTACGGTTGTTCAGCATGGCGCTGAATTCAATTTGGGACTGCATAAGTATCAGGGCAACAACTACAGTCCAAAAGGACACAAGTACATTCGGGAGTTTGATTGTGACAAGATTCCTACAACGATTTACAGAGTGGGTGGAGTTATTCTAAAGAAAGAATTTCTTTTTCAAGCCTATGAGGATAGAATCCTTATTCGCTACACCTTGGTTGATGCTCATTCGCAAACCACGTTGCGCTTCCGCCCATTCTTGGCATTTAGAAGTGTTCGTCAGTTTACGCATGAAAACTCTACCGCTTCACGAGAGTATCATGAAGTGGACAATGGTATTAAGACTTGCATGTATGCCGGGTATCCCGATCTGTATATGCAGTTCTCCAAGAAAAACGAGTTTATTTTCCAACCTGATTGGTATCGCGGCGTAGAATATCCCAAGGAACAGGAGAGAGGTTATGCTTCCAACGAAGACTTGTATGTTCCTGGATATTTCGAGATGAGTATCAAGAAGGGAGAGAGCATTGTATTCTCTGGTTCTACTTCTGAGATTAAGACAAGTCGTTTGAAGAAGTTGTTTGAAGAGGAAGTGAGCTATCGTCCTCCTCGTGATAATTTCTTCCATTGCTTGGTCAATGCTGCACACCAGTTCCACAATCGTGAGAAGAATGACGACCGCTACTTGTTGGCTGGTTATCCTTGGTTTAAGGCTCGTGCTCGCGATACGTTTATTGCCTTGCCTGGTCTGACACTTTCCATTCAGGAGGATGATTACTTTGAATTGGTGATGAAGACGGCAGAACGTGGATTGCGCGAGTTTATGGAAGGCAAGCCACTGTCGGTGAAGATTTACGAGATTGAAAAGCCTGACGTTCCTCTTTGGGCTGTTTGGGCAATCCAACAATATGCCAAGAAGTGTGGCAAGGATCGTTGCAAGAAGTTGTATTCTAAACTTCTTCGCGACATCGTGGAGTTTATTGAGGCAAATCAACATCCAAACCTTACTTTGGAAGAGAATGGATTGCTCCATACCGAAGGTAGGGATGAGGCTGTTACGTGGATGAACTCTACCGCTAATGGTCGTCCCGTAGTGCCACGCACGGGATATATCGTTGAGTTTAACGCTCTTTGGTACAATGCCTTGAAGTTCGTGGCAAGTCTGGCTGCTGACGATGGCGACACCGAGGCTGCTACTCACTTGGAAGAATTAGCTGAAAAGTGCAAACAGTCGTTCATAGACACCTTCCTCAATGAATATGGCTATCTCTTGGATTATGTAGATGGAAACATGATGGATTGGAGCGTTCGCCCGAATATGATTTTCGCCGTGGCACTCGACTATTCTCCATTGAACCAACAACAGAAGAAGAGCGTATTGGATGTTTGTACTCGCGAGTTGCTTACTCCGAAGGGACTCCGTTCTCTTTCTCCAAAGAGTGGTGGTTACAATCCTATCTATGTAGGACCGCAAACGCAGCGTGACTATGCTTACCATCAGGGTACGGCATGGCCGTGGTTGGGTGGATTCTATATGGAAGCTTGTCTGAAACTCTATAAGCGTACACGTCTGAGCTTCATCGAACGTCAGATGGTGGGATATGAGGATGAAATGGCTTACCACTGCTTGGGTACTATCTCAGAGCTCTTCGATGGTAACCCACCATTCCACGGACGTGGTGCTATGTCTTTCGCCATGAACGTGGCAGAGATCTTGCGTACATTGGAATTATTGGAACGTTATAAATATTAAGAAAGGAGGAGCCTGATATGAAAGTATTGATGTTTGGATGGGAGTATCCTCCTCATGTATATGGTGGTCTTGCCACAGCTAACTATGGTATCTCACAAGGTCTTCACGCTCAGGGCGATGTTGACACGATACTTTGTTTGCCAAAACCTTGGGGTGATGAGGATCGCTCTGCATGTAAGATTGTTGCTATGAATGCCGTGCCTATTGTTTGGCGCGACGTGCAATATGACTATGTGAATGGTTGGGTAGGAAACGTGATGAGTCCGGAAGACTATTACAGATACCGTGACCATATTTACGCTGATTTCAGTTACATGAACGTGAACGACCTGGGATGTATGGAATTTGCCGGTGGTTATCCCAGCAACCTTCATGAGGAAATCAACAATTATTCTATCATTGCGGGAGTGGTGGCTCGTTCAGAAGAATTTGACATCATCCACGCTCACGACTGGTTGACTTATCCTGCTGGTATTCATGCCAAGAATGTGAGTGGCAAACCTCTGTGTATCCACGTTCACGCTACTGATTTCGACCGTTCGCGTGGTAAGGTGAACCCCACCGTTTATTCTATCGAGAAAGATGGTATGGACAATGCCGATTGTATCATGTGCGTATCGGAGTTGACACGTCAAACCGTGATCAACCAATATCATCAAGATCCTCGCAAGTGCTTCACGGTGCATAATGCCGTATATCCATTGAAGGAAGAATTGCAAGCCATTCCACGTCCAGATCATACGGACAAGGAAAAGGTGGTTACGTTCCTCGGACGTATCACCATGCAGA
>DJXW01000016.1:265292-274218 GCA_002449845.1 Prevotella sp. UBA6994 | reverse complement strand
GGACGTATCACCATGCAGAAAGGACCTGAGTATTTCGTTGAGGCTGCCAACATGGTACTTCACCGTACTCGTAACGTGCGTTTCTGTTTCGCCGGTTCTGGTGACATGATGGAGCAAATGATTTACTTGGCTGCTGAACGCGGTATAGCCGATAGGTTCCACTTCCCAGGATTCATGAGAGGAAAACAAGTGTATGAGTGCTTGAAAGACTCTGATGTTTACGTCATGCCTTCTGTAAGTGAGCCTTTTGGAATTTCTCCGCTTGAGGCCATGCAGTGTGGTACACCTTCTATCATTTCTAAGCAAAGTGGTTGTGCAGAAATCCTTGAGAACTGTATCAAGGTTGACTATTGGGATATTCACGCTTTGGCTGATGCCATGTATTCTATCTGTACCAATGAGAGCCTCTTCAAGTATCTGCAAGAAGAAGGCAAACGTGAAGTTGACCAGATTACTTGGGAAAAAGTAGGTGCATGGATTAAGGAACTTTATGAGCGCACGCTCGGATGGAAATAATAAACGGGAAATCAATTTAATATTTATAAGAAAATGAAAACAATTTGTTTATATTTTGAGATACATCAAATCATCCATCTCAAACGTTACCGTTTCTTCGACATCGGTACCGACCATTATTACTATGATGATTTTGAGAACGAGCGCAGCATTTCTGACATAGCCGAGCGCTCATATATGCCTGCCCTGAACGTATTGCAACAGATGATTCAGGAGCATGGTAAATATTTCAAGGTGGCATTCTCACTCTCTGGTGTGGGCATTGAGCAATTGGAAATGCATGCTCCACAGGTATTGGAGAAATTGCAAGAACTGAACAACACGGGTTGCGTGGAATTTCTTGCCGAACCTTACTCACATGGCTTGTCGGCTCTCGTTAACGAAGAGTGCTTCGCTGCCGATGTGAAGAAGCAGATGGCTAAGATGCAGGAATATTTTGGACAGACTCCTACCGTTATCCGCAACTCTTCTTTGATTTATTCTGATGAGATTGGTCTCCAGGCTGCTCAGATGGGATTCAAAGGTATGCTTACAGAAGGTGCAAAACACGTATTGGGCTGGAAGTCTCCTCACTATGTGTATAATTGCGCATTGGCTCCAAACCTCAAGTTGTTGCTTCGTGACGTGAACTTGAGTGATGACATTTCATTGCGTTTCAACAACAGCGATTGGGAAGGTTATCCTCTCTTTGCTGATACATATATCGACAAGATTGCTTCACTGCCAGAGGAAGAGCAGATTATCAATATCTTCATGGAACTTTCTGCCTTGGGTATCGCTCAACCATTGTCAAGCAATATCCTCGACTTCATCAAGGCTTTGCCCGCTTGTGCCAAGGAAAAAGGCATTACTTTCGCAACGCCAACTGAGATCTGCATGAAGACGAAGAGTGTTGGTGGACTTGATGTTCCCGATACGTTGTCATGGGTTGACGAGGAGAGAGACGTGAGCTGTTGGTTGGGTAACCCTATGCAGCGTGAGGCTTTCAATAAACTTTATAGTGTGGCAGACCGTGTACGTATTGCCAATGACCCACGTATCAACCAGGATTGGGATTACCTACAGGCAAGTAACAACTTCCGCTTCATGACCACCAAACCTTCTAATGTGGGTCTTGATAGAGGTATCTATAGCAGTCCTTTCGATGCTTTCACCAATTATATGAACATTCTCGGCGACTTCCTGAACAGAGTTCATACGCTCTATCCAGATGAGATTGACAATGATGAATTGAACTCATTGTTGACCACCATTCGTAACCAAGGTGAGGAAATTGAGATGAAGGAGAAGGAAATTCTTCGCCTCCAAACCAAGATCGAAAAGATCGAGGCTGCCAATGATAAGTTGCATGAGAAGATAGACAAGGCAAAAGATACAGCTAAGAAAGCTCCTGCCAAGAAGGCTGCGTCAAAGACTGCTACCAAGGCTGCTAAGAAAGAATAGTATTCAAACGTTACGAATAACATTTACCAAAGGAACGTGAGGAATTATCCATCGTGAGATGTGATTTCCTCACGTTTTTTCATGGAATGTCGTAAATAATGAAGCATTATTGTCATCATTCTGCTTGGAGAGTCATTTATTTCAAAAAAAGTTGGATAAATATTTGGATAAATCTAAATTGTTTATTACCTTTGCAACCGCTAACGAATAAGCTATCTACGGTGCGTTAGTTCAGCCTGGTTAGAATGCCTGCCTGTCACGCAGGAGGTCACGGGTTCGAGTCCCGTACGCACCGCATTTTTATTCAAGTATAGCACCAAGGTGCGTTAGTTCAGCCTGGTTAGAATGCCTGCCTGTCACGCAGGAGGTCACGGGTTCGAGTCCCGTACGCACCGCGAAAAGCCTTCCATTTGGAAGGCTTTTTTGTTTTATTTTGCGCCAGCATCAAGCTCAGTAATTATATTTCACATACCAAGAAACCATCGGTAACTATATAAGGAACCGATGGTTTCTTGCATGGTGACCGATGGTTACTTGATATGTTTCCAAAAGTTAGTTTTTATTGCTTTGTTCTCACCCAAACGAAACGAGATGGGGATAGTGAATTTTACGCGTGTTGCTTCACCAAGCGTCTTTCCTGGACACCATTTAGGCATTTGCTTCATTACTCGCAAAGCTTCAGCATCGAGTTTTGGATGAACGCTTTTAATGACCTTGAATTCACTCAAAGAGCCGTCTTTCTCTACCACAAAACTACATATTACACGACCTTGAATTGCTGAGTCTTTGCATTCCTTTGGATATTTTACGTTTTGAGATAAATAAGCCATTAAGGCTTGTTGACCTCCAGGAAAACTTGGCATTTGTTCTACCACTCCTGCTAATTCTTGAGTGTTGTTGCTTTTAGTCGTTATTTTTTGAGGTGTATTAATGGTTGAAACTTCTTGGCTGAAAGATGTAAGGGGCGTTAAGCTCATAGATAATCCGGCAACAACAACAGCCTTTCCGAGCAATCTGCGAGCGTTGAGCTCATTTTCAATGTATCTTACTTCGGCTTCACAAGCAGGACATGTACCTGTGCAGTCGCCTTTGTGTGAGCAAGGAGTAGGTGCATAACTGATGTCGTTAGCATCAGCTACTTTTTGACGTATTGCCTTGAGTGCTTGGCAAATCTTTTTTCCCTGATTCATAGTGTGCCTCCTTTATTTAGTAGAATTGGGTTTATTGATACAAAATTACATATAATTCCATTTCCCTGCAATTATAACGACAAAAACTGAATGATATTTTGCTATTTTGATGATTTAATGATAACTTTGCCACATGAATTCAGCTGAATGCATAATGGAAGTTCCCATCATTGGGATTAGTCGTCATCGATTGGGAGTGGATGGAAAGGGAATAACCTCTCTCGTTGCTTTTCATGGATGTACGCTTCATTGTCGTTATTGTTTAAATCCGCAATGTCTGGTTCCCGATTCTATGTGTCTCATGATGACACCTGATGAATTGTGTGATGAGTTGATGATAGACGATTTGTATTTTCAGGCTACGGGCGGTGGAGTATGTTTTGGTGGTGGAGAACCATTATTGCGCAGCGATTTTATCCGTGAGTTTCGCTCTTTGGCTCCTATGGCTTGGCATATTACGGTGGAGACATCGCTACAGGTGACTCAAAAGCAACTGGAAGAAGTCTTTCCGTGCATAGACCATTACATCGTGGACATCAAAGATACCTCGCCTGATATTTATAGACGTTATACGGGAGGACAGGTGGAACGTGCATTAGGTCATTTGCAGTGGCTCGTCAATGAGGGCGTTGCTCATAGGATAGTGGTACGTCTTCCTCATATTCCAGATTTCAATTCCGATGATGATGTCAAAAGAAGTCGTCGGTTATTGGAAAATATGGGAATCACCCACTTTGATGAATTTAACTACATCAAGAATATCAAGTTGTCTGATTGATCATGTCGATGTGTTATAATAATAAAGAGCAACCGCCATTTTGCTGTTGCTCTTTTACTTATGGATGTGTTAGTTATTTCAACTTGTAGAATAAGCCGATGGTACCGTAGATGGGGTAGAGGGTTTGCTCTACGGTCTTGAAGTCTTTCTTGAAGATTCCGTTGAGTCCCCAGTTGAGGTCGGCGGAGATACCAAATTGTTTGTATATCTGCCAATCTGCTCCCACGGCTACACCCACTTGGAAATTACGCATGTCATCGCTAAAGTCGTAAGTGGCTCTTTCGTTTTCTGCTGTACCCATCGTCACTTTAGGTCCTGTGGGATCACCTTGACGCAGGTAACCATCATAAACGTAACCGCTGAAATCCTTACTTACCAAGAGAGATATATACGGTCCAGCCTTTAACGTGGTCTTTTTTCCAAGGCGATAGGTGGCAAAAATAGGCAATGTAAACATCCATTCTTGCACTTTCTGTTTGATGTGACCCGTGTAAACACCATCCAACTTACTATTGCCCTTTGTCACTTCCATGTGGTAGTTCTTTGTTGTTGCCTCTGCATTCATTCCTTTGTTTTCAAAGCGGAGTCCTACCATCAAGCCCCAATTAGAATGAAAACGTTTCATGACATCTGCGCCAAACATGATGGAAGGTGTCATGGTATAACTGTCAATCTTACGAATGGTTGCGGGAAGGCCTATCGGGGCGGTTCCTCCGATGTTATAGCCTAATCTGGCTTTCAATTCTGCATCATCCAAGAATCCATTTGCCATTGCTTGATGCTGAAGTTGTATGGCAAATAATAGGATAACTATTGCTATAATCTTTTTCATCGTGACTTATCTATTTTTTTATTATTCCTTTTCAAGGGAAATTGCTACTTTATCGATATATAATGTACTTCCGATAGCTCCACAGAATTTGGCTCCTTCCTTGCTTGAAGAGAACACAAGGGCAAGGTTGTACCCTCTTTCATTTAAAATACCATTATCTATAGGAGTAATGTCTTCAAAAACCATTTCGAAAGGTTTCCACTCATTGGTGGGTGGTAATGAAGCTACACGTGCTTTGCTTACGATATAATTGCTTGTTAATATATTACTGCCGTCCAATATTACAGGCTTTCCATTTTCATCTTTATTTCGATAAAGAACTGCATAAGCATCAGCCTCGTCGGTTTTATTAGCTATGATTTTATTGTTTTCATCCCTATACTCTGGTCCTGGTTGATACTTATAGTATCCTGTCACTTTAACAGGTTTCTCTATAAATGTATAACTTTTACCCATTTTAGTAGAAGCTAAAGAATTAGTCATAGTCATGTTTAGGTCAAAGTCACCAATATATAAATTGCCAGCAGCAATGTATTTTTTGATGAAAGCAGCCAATGGTCCAGCATCCAATGTTTGCATCTTAACGCATTTTCCATCATATCCCTCGTCAACGGGTACAGTGGGATATGCTTCAGGAGCGAACATGGAGTTACCCAAACCAAAACCTTGATTACCCGTTGCCCATAGGTTTACCTTATTTCCCTTGCTGTCATATTCATACCATGAATAGTAGCTGTAAGAAGCTAAGTTAGATTTTAAAAGTTCGTAATTTTCAAAATCATATTTAGTAGGTAATTCTGGTTCGCGGAATATGATATTGTACTGACGTTTCCATGAACCATCTTCAGATGTCACCGTATATGTCACAGAGCCTTTGGAGAAATCTTGTTCCGAGCCATTGGCGGGTTCTATGGTTGCTCCTGGAGTGATGGTGAAGTGGAGTGGTATCTTAGGCAGTGAAAGCATCGACTTAACCGTAAATGTAATCGTGTTTGTGCTATAGAGGACCTCATTAATGCGCATGTCAGTTTCTGGTTGATAGAAGCAGTCTTTGTATTGGTCACCCTCAATCCATACGCTAAGAATGTCACATTCTGAGTTTAGCGGTTCATCCTTGATGCACGATGTAAGTGTCAAGGTAAATAAAATAAATAATAATGAATAATACTTCATGTTATTGTAGATTATAATAAAGCCTATGCAAAGGTATAAACATTTTCATGCACATTCAAATTTTTTTTTGTAAAACGTGTAATTAACTATGAAAAAATGATTTATGTTAATGCCCAAGGCATATAATCAGTGTCTTATTGACAAAAAACATGAAAAAAAGGAGCTTCTTACATGAAGAAACTCCCTTTGAAATGCTATGAGAAACTTATTATTTGGATTCAACTGCACATTTTTCTACAGCTAAACCAGCTTTGTAATTTTCCACATACTTATTGAAACCTTCCACGTCTTCTGGTGTTGGTGCTAATTCAGTGCCAACGGTTCCTGCGAAGACCACTTTGTCAAGATAGTCTGCAAGAGACAAGTTCTCCTTGTTGTTGATTTGGAATGCTGCCAACAATGCAATACCCCAAGCACCACCTTCGCCAGCGGTCTCCATGACCGTGATGGGAGAGTTGAGGGCTGCTGCCAAGAAACGTTGACCTACACCTTGTGTCTTGAACAAACCGCCATGACCAGTGATGTTGTCAACTTGTACGTGTTCTTGCTCAAACAACACATCGTTGCCAATCTTCAGTACGCAAATAGATGAATAGAGTTGGGCACGCATGAAATTAGCCAAGCTGAACTCTTTTTCAGGTGAACGCATGAAGAGGGGACGACCTTCATTGATACCCATGACGGGTTCGCCAGAGATATAGTTGTAAGCAACCATTCCACCACAATCAGGATCTCCTTGCAAAGCATGGTTGTAAAGTACACGGTAAACCATGTGCTTGTCTTGTACCTTGCCGATAAGATGCTCATACTCACGGAACATCTTTACCCATGCGTTGAGCTCGCTGGTACAGTTGTTACAGTGAACCATAGCAACAAGCGAACCATCTGGAGTGGTTACCAAGTCGATCATCTCGTAAGGCTTTGACAATGGTTTCTCAAGTACAATCATCGAGAATGATGAAGTACCTGCAGAAACATTACCTGTGCGTTGCTTCACGGCATTGGTGGCTACCATTCCCGTACCAGCATCTCCCTCTGGAGGACAGATGGGACAACCAGCCTTCAACGTTCCAGATGGGTCGAGCTTGCGTGCGCCTTCTTCCGTCAGCGTACCAGCATCAGCACCAGCTACAAGCACCTTAGGCAGAATATCTGTCAGTTTCCAAGGATAACCCTTTGGTGCAATGAGCTTGTCGAACTTCTCAACCATCGTAGCATCATAGTCCTTGGTGGCTGGGTCGATGGGCAACATACCAGAGGCATCGCCGATACCCAACACCTTTTGACCAGTCATCTGCCAATGAATGTAACCGGCAAGTGTGGTCAGGAACTTGATGTCTTTCACATGCTCTTCGCCATCGAGGATACACTGGTAGAGGTGAGAGATGCTCCAGCGCAGAGGAATGTTATAATTGAAGAGGGTTGAGAGCTCTGCAGCAGCCTTGCCTGTATTGGTGTTGCGCCAAGTACGGAAAGGTACGAGGATTTCCTCACGCTCATTGAATGCCATGTAACCATGCATCATGGCAGAGAAGCCGATGGCTGCAAGTGCGCGGATGTCACAGTCGTACTGGTTTTGTACGCTATTGCGAAGGTCTGCGTAGCACTCTTGCAATCCGTGCCAAATCTCGTCAATGCTATAGGTCCACAAACCGTCCACGAGTTGGTTTTCCCACTCGTAAGCACCTTGTGCAATAGGTTTGTTCTCACCGTTGATGAGCACAGCCTTGATACGCGTAGAGCCAAATTCGATACCGAGAATGGCTTTTCCGCTCTCTATGGTTTGTTTTGCTGATTTGAGATCCATATCTTATTTCAGGGCTTTATTCAACATGTAATAAACCTCGTTGTTGCGCAGTTGCTGCTTGAAGTCGCTGGTGTTGGTGTCTTTGTTAATCTTGACATACTCAATGCCCACCATTTCAGCGAAGTCTTCCCAATACTCTTCGGTGATGTCGTAAGAGAATGCGCTGTGGTGTGTACCTCCAGCCAAGATCCATGCGCCGGCACCAATCTCGAATGTAGGTTGTGGAACCCAGAGAGCAGATGCAACAGGCAAGTTTGGCATTGGTTTTGGTTCGATACACTCTACTTCCTGAGAAATGAGACGGAAGCGATTGCCTAAGTCAACAACAGTAGCCTTGATACCACGACCTACCTTAGAGGTGAATACGAGACGGGCTGTCTGCTGCTTGCGAATACCGATGCCCAAGAAGTGTACTTCCAACTTTGGTTTGTCAACAGCGATAAGTGGACAAACTTCGAGCATGTGGCTCTGCAAGCAAGAACTGCGGTCGCCAGCAAAGTTGAGCGTGTAGTCTTCCAAGAACGAGCAGCCTGTAGGCAGACCTTGAGAGATTACCCACAATGAACGGTAGAGACATGCAGTCTTCCAGTCACCTTCAGCACCGAAACCGATTCCTTCAGCCATCAAACGTTGTGAAGCAAGACCAGGAATCTGGTCGAAGCCAACGAAGTTAGGATCATCGATGTCAGCATCACCTAAGTCGTCGAAGTTGGTTGTGAATGCCGTTGCGCCCTCGTCTTTCAATACACGGCGGAGTGCAATTTCTGCCTTGGCAGCATTCTTCACTTTCTCCCAATATACTTCCTCACCGCTCTCGTCAATCTTGATGGTATATTCCTTCTTGTATTCCTCTACGAGTGCGCAAGCCTCTTCGTCGGTAACTTGCTTGAAATATTGCATCAATGAGCTAACGGGATAGTAATCAACGTGGTAACCCAAACGTTGCTCAAACTCTACGCGGTCACCGTCGGTAACAGCCACGTTGTTCATGTTCATACCGAACATCAAGCAACGCACGTTCTTGGCATCAGCCACACCAGCAGCTACGCGAGCCCATACTGCAATCTGCTTCTGAGCCTGCTCATCTTTCCAATAACCGCAAACCACCTTGCGAGGAACACGCATACGAGTGCAGATATGACCAAACTCGATGTCACCGTGTGCGCTCTGGTTCAGGTTCATGAAGT
>DJXW01000016.1:0-265236 GCA_002449845.1 Prevotella sp. UBA6994 | reverse complement strand
CTGGTTCAGGTTCATGAAGTCCATATCCATGGTGTCCCAAGGAATTTCGGCATTGTATTGTGTGTGGAAGTGGAGCAATGGCTTCTGCAATGCTTGCAAGCCTTTAATCCACATCTTAGCAGGTGAGAAGGTGTGCATCCATGTGATAATACCAACACATTTTTCTTCGTTGTTGGCAGCTTTCATCACGGCTTCAACCTCTTTTGAACTGTTGGCAGTTCCTTTATATACAACTTTGATAGGGAGGTTGCCACTTTCGTTCAATCCAGCAACCATTTCCTTAGAGTGAGCATCTACTGCGATAACTGCATCACCACCGTAAAGTAACTGTGCGCCAGTTACCCACCAAATTTCATAATTCTCAAATGCTTTTGCCATAATTTAATTTTTAAATTGAAGATTGAAGATTGAAAATTGAAGATTTAGTTTTGTCTAATCAACAAACTCAATCAACAGCCTTCTTGGTTAGTTAATAATATTGTTAATTCTCTTTGGTTTTCTTTATAATGTTAATAAGTGTCAGATTGTTATTGTCTTGAATATATCTAAAAATCTTCATCCATTAAGATAATATTCAATATTCAATTTTCAATCTTTTTTCTTTTGTCCGTAATAGGCATTCGGACCGTGTTTCCTGCTGAAATGCTTCTCGATGAGCAATGGATTCATCGTGGTATTGGGATTCACGGAGTAAGAAACGAATGCCATCTTTGCCACTTGTTCCATCACTACGGCATTGTAAACGGCATTGTCGGCATCTTTCCCCCAAGAGAAAGGACCGTGGTTTTTCACGAGAACGCCTGGTGTGTGAACGGGGTTGATGTTGCCCGCCTTGATGCGTTTTACGATGACATTGCCAGTCTCCAATTCGTATTCTCCCTTAACCTCTGATTCCGTCATGTCGTCTGTGCAAGGAATGGCATCATGGAAATAGTCGGCATGAGTGGTTCCGATATTGGGAATGTCCTTGCCTGCCTGTGCCCAAGCAGTGGCGTATGTAGAGTGTGTATGTACGATACCGCCTATCTCGGGAAATTCACGATATAAAACGAGATGAGTGGGTGTGTCTGACGAAGGATTCAGGTCACCTTCCACCACCTTGCCTGTTTGCAAGTCAACCACAACCATGTCGGATGCTTTCATTGAATCATAGCTAACGCCCGATGGCTTGATCACCACCAATCCTTTTTCACGGTCGATGCCAGAGACATTTCCCCATGTGAAGATTACCAGATTGTGCTTGACCAAATCCAAATTGGCACGAAATACTTTTTCTTTTAATTCTTCTAACATAATGAATTATTTAAATTTTAAATATTGAATCTTCTTGGTAAGCTTTTTTATTGAAGCGATATAATGCGGCACCACGCTTGGAATGAAACTTATCAATCAACTCGGTTTTTTCGATAAAGTCGTATGTCTTGATACGTTTGCGGAAATTGCGCTTGTCGATACTGTCTCCCAAGATGGCTTCATATACCCGTTGCAATTGTGTCAACGTGAAGAGACTTGGAAGGAGATTGAAACTCAACGGCTCGGTTTTGATTCTTTGACGGAGCAAGAAGATGGCTTTTTTGACCATCTCGTTGTGGTCTGAATACAACTTTGGCATTTCTTCTAAGTTGAACCATTCAAGTCCATATTGTTTCAACATAGAATCATCGTAGTCGGCAACGTTGATCAAGGCGCAATATGAGACGGAAATAACACGTTCACCTGGGTCGCGGTCGATAGCTCCAAAGGCTCCAACCTGTAGCATATAGATTTTCTTCAATCCCGTGAGATCGTAGAGTACTCTATTTGCTGCATCATCCAAGTTTTCGTTGGCATTGACAAATCCTCCGTACAGTGACCATTCTCCACGGCCAGGATCCATTTGTCTCTTGCCGATAAGCAGTTTCAACTTGTTGCCTTCAAAACCGAAGATGATGCAATCAACCGAAACCCATACCTTGGAATGTTCACTATAATACTGAGTCATTCTTTAATGTCTTTATATATAATAAGGTGGATTCCGATGAGGCTTCTGTATGCCCCATCGTGAATCCACCATTTGTTTTACCAGAAATATGCGTAGAAGCAAGCGCAGAGAACTACAACACCGAGTGTTGCTACAACATCCCAAATGCCCCAACTGTCGCGAATCTGCTTGCGATAGTCACCAGTGAAGGTGATGGCTTCCACTTGCTCTTTAGATGGAGCAGGAGTGAAACAGCTTACAACAACCATCATCACGATGATGAATACCAACAACCAGCACTCGAAAATCAACCAGTTGGTCTGCCAGAACCAAGTGGTGTTCTCCCAGAATGCACCTTCCATAGTGGCTTTGCCAGATTCTGTCAACACATTGGTCAACAGACGAACCATACCGATGATGAATCCACCAATCAGACCCCACTCACCAGCCTTTGGCGTAATCTTCTTAGAGAAGATACCCAATGTGAACACTGCTACCATTGCAGGAGCGATAAGTGACTGGATGTCTTGGAGATATGAGTAGAGGTTACCCATGCTCATCATCACTGGCATCCAAGCCAAACCGAGCAATACAACAACAACGGTGGCGATACGACCAACGAGTACGTAGTGGGCTTCGCTCATACCTTTCTTCATGGGCTTGTAGAAGTCTTCCGTGAAGAGGGTTGCACAACTGTTAAAGAATGCAGCGAGAGAAGCTACAAGAGCGCAGATGAAACCAATGGTTACGATACCCTTCACACCAGCGGGAAGAATATTCTTTACCATCATGGCAAATGCACCGTCTGTATCGTGTGTATTGGCAATATCCATTTCAATTCCGCTACCAGTCTTCATGGAAAGAGCGTATGCAACCATACCTGGAATCAAGAACATGAATACAGGAAGGAGCTTGAAATAACCTGCAGCGATGGTACCACGACGAGCGCGCTTCATCACGGTAGTGTTATCCTCACCCTTAGTCTGACCGAGTACACGTTGTACGATATGCTGGTCAGTACACCAATACCAGAAACCGATGATTGAGGCACCGAGGAATACTACGTAACCAGGGAACTGAGGATACATGGGGTCAGCAGGGTCGGTATGGAACATGTGAGTGGTTCCAAATCCTTCGTGAGCAGCATTACAAACCTTCATCATTTCCGCCCAACCTGCGCTGATGCTACCGTCACCCAACATGTTCAAGCCAAGGAACAACACTAAGAATGAACCGATAATAAGGATAGGAGTCTGGATGGCAGAAAGCGTCATCACACCCTTCATACCACCGAATACGGTGAATACGGCAGTAATGGCAATCAAGCCGATTGCTCCCCACCAGAAGGGTAAGCCAAGCAAGTATTCAAAGAAAATACCACCAGTGAAAGCGGTTACGGAAACCTTTGTCAGCACGTAGGCAATCAATGTGATGATTGAGAGCCAAGAACCAGTGCGTTGTGTATAACGGAATTTCAAGAAATCGGGCATGGTGATAATCTTACCCATCTTGTTGTTCAGCAACTGATAGAATGGAACAAACAGCCATCCCAGAATGAGAATCATCCATCCTTGCATCTCCCAGTGTGCCATACCTACACCATCTTTGGCTCCTGTACCAGCAAGACCTACGAGGTGCTCAGAACCAATGTTGGCAGCAAAGATAGCTGCGCCGATAACGTACCAAGGCTCACCTTTACCAAACAAGTAATCTTGGCTGTCGGCACCTTTCATCTTTTCCTTGTCTTTCTTGATAGCGCGATAAACCGCCCATACGATGGCCAAAACTCCCAATGCGAGTACTAACCAATCAATCCAAATAAATTCATTTGTTGACCAATTCATTGTTTTTGTCTTTATTGAAGATAGTCTTTCAGGGAGCGAAACACCATGTATATTCTACCTAAAAGTAATCTTCGGGTTTTTATTTATTAATTATTAATGTTTAATCTTTTACTGAGAATTTATAAGCAGCGTGGCTGAAATATTTTTCTCCTGGTTTCAATGTAGGTTGTACCCAATCCTTCTTGTTAGGACTGTCAGGATATTTCTGGCTCTCCAAACATACGCTTACGTGCTTGGGATAGGTAATACCCTTCTTGCGTGCAATCTTAGCATCTGGTCCTACACCTTGGAAATTGCCTGAATAAACCTGTATGCCAGGCTCATTGGTGAACATTTCCATGAAGATACCAGTTTTGGGAGAGTAAAGAGATGCGCAAACTTGAGTATCATCACCCTTACCGTCTTTGTATGTATTCAAGCACCAGTTGTGGTCATAGCCTGTGGCGTTCTTGATTTGCTGGAACTCTGAGTTGATGGAGTCGCCGATGGCATGAGCCGTGCGGAAATCCATGGGAGTACCTTCTACGGGGCAAATCTCACCAGTAGTCATGTATGAAGCATCCGATGGAGTGAAGTTGTCGGCATTCACGTAAAGTACCATGTCATAGCATGGTTGTGTGAAGTCACCACTCAAATTATAATAGTTGTGGTTAGTTTGGTTGATAATCGTTGGCTTGTCGGTCTCTGCTTCCCATGTGATGTCGAGGGTGTTGTCGGAAGTCACGGTATAAGTAGTAACAGCTGTTACTGTTCCTGGGAATCCATTTTCACCATCTGGAGCTACAATCTTCAACTTTAACACAGAGTCGCCAATTTGTTCTGCTTCATATACTTGATGCATCCATCCCGTGTTGCCGCCACCGTGTAAGCAGTGTTTGGCACCATTGCCGGTATCGTTCTGGCGCAATTGGTATTGAACGCCTTCAATAGTAATCTTACCGTCGTTGATACGGTTAGCATAGCGACCTACACTTGATCCGTAGTCGGTAGGAGTCTTGAGTGTATCGGCATATTGTGCAATGTTGTCGAAACCGAGAACCACGTCGGTTGGCTTGCCATTGCGGTCAGGAACAACCAATGAAACTACACGACCACCGTAATTGGTGATGCAAACTTCCATTCCCTTGGCATTTTTCAAGGTGTAAAGTTTCACTGGCTTTTCGTTGATAATCGTGTCAAAGGCAGCTGGATTCAATCCAGAAACCGTTGTTTCACATTTGTCACAATTACACGAAGCGAGCAGAATGGCTGCCATTCCTGCTCCAAAAAATAAACTTTTGATTTGACGCATAAATGAGATGATTTAAGTTAATAATTTGTTGGGTGTAAAAATACAACTTTTTTTTGAGATAAGTGTTATCTTTACCTATGTTTTTTTTCTGTGTGCGTATGTAATTTATAATTCTTAACATTAGAAGGTGTAAATTTTCTTTATTTGTCGTTTTTTCAGTTTCCACTTTAACATCTATAACATAGTAATATAAAAAAACAAGAGGGCATGTCAATTGACACACCCTCATAATATTAAAGAGACGATTTCGTCTTGATATGTGTTGATTAGTCAACCTTAATGTCTTTGTTTACATTCTTGCAACCAATAAGGGCATAGAACAAGATGTAAGCAACCATTGCAACTTGGAGCCAATAACTGGTGATTTCGCCAGACTTCTTAGCGATGATATCCTGAAGCCAAGGCATCAGACCACCACCAACTACCATCATCATGAAGATACCAGATGCAGCTTCGGTATATTTACCAAGTCCTTCTACGGAGAGGTTGAAGATACCACCCCACATGATAGAAGTGCAAAGACCGCAAGCAGCGATGAAGAATACCTTCATGGGAACAGCGTGTCCGCCGATGGTTGCTGTAACACTTTCGGGAAGGAAAATGGCAATAAGAAGCAAGCAGATGGCAACAGATGCAACAGCCGTCATCTGGGTCTTCGTGCTGATCTTACCAGAAATCAAGGTTGAGCAGAATCTACCAATCAACATCATGAACCAGTAGCTGGCTGCCAATGTGCCACCCAATGCAGCAGATCCTTCAAATCCCATCTTGGTTACATAGAAGTTCAATTCCATAGGAATACCAATCTCCACACCTACGTAGAAGAAAATGGCGATAACGCCAAGCACGAGGTGACGGAAACGAAGTGCGCCCTTGATGGAATCCATCAATGACTCGCCTTCACCGAAACTGGGCTCAGGAATATCTACGCGACTGATGATGAAGAACGAAATAGCGAACACTGCCATACCGATGAACAACAATGGAGACACGTCAGTCATGGATGTCTTTTCTGAAACCGTTCCTACCAGCACACCTGCGAGGAGTGGGGTAAGGGTTGCGGTGAGTGAGTTCAGCGTTCCGCCAATCTGGATAAACTGGTTACCTCTGTTACCACCTCCACCAAGGATGTTCAGCATTGGGTTTACCACGGTGTTGAGCATACAAACGCAGAAACCGCAAACGAGAGCACCCAACAGATAGATATACAGGTTGAGAGCAACTACTGTTCCGCCAACCTCGTTCACTTTTACGTCATCACCGTAGATACTTGACAGATATTGCAAGGCAAGACCAATGATACCTACTATCAATGCAGCAAGAGCGGTTTTCTTGTAACCAATCTTCTTCAACAACATACCCGAAGGAATACCCATGAAGAGATAAGCTACAAAGTTCATCAAGTTACCCCAAGAAGCGGCGAACTCGTACTTGAAACCCCAGATGTTTCCAAATGGAGCTCCCATGTTAGTCACAAAACTAATCATTGCGAAGATGAAACACATGGTTACAATCGCAACGATGTTTGTATTTTTATTCGTACTCATTTGTTATTGTTTGTTTTTATTAATTAAAGGAGTGAAAGAAATAATCTCTTTTCCTTTCACTCCATTATTGTTTTAGCAAATTTTGCGTGAACCATCGCTGATTACTACATCATAAACCTTTGGAGCCTTGCCATATTTCTCGTAGTATTTTTGGCAGGCTGTCTTGATGAATGGCTCATACATCTCGTCTTTTACGAGGTTGATGGTGCAACCACCAAAGCCACCGCCCATGATACGTGAACCAGTAACACCACATTCTTTGGCAATGTCGTTCAAGAAGTCAAGTTCCTCACAAGAAACCTCATATTCCTTAGACAGTCCTTCATGAGTCTCGTACATCTTCTTTCCTACGGTCTCGTAGTCACCGGCAACAAGTGCGTCGCAAACTGCCAATACACGGTCTTTCTCGCCGAGTACGAAATGTGCACGCTTGTAGTCTTCTTCACCAACTTCGGCACGTACTTCCTCCAACTGCTCCCATGTGCAATCGCGCAGTGTCTCGAATGTTCCTTCTGGATGCTTTGCTGCAATGTGCTTTACAACGTTTTCGCAAGAGTTACGACGGTCGTTGTAAGGACTTCCTGCCAATTCGTGTTTTACGCAAGAGTTCAGCAATACCAGTTTGTAGCCCTTCGGGTCGAATGGGAAATATTCAAACTCACGACTGCGGCAGTCTAAGCGCATCAGTTTGCCTGCTTGTCCGAATACACTGGCAAACTGGTCCATGATACCACAGTTCACACCGCAATAGTTGTGCTCAGTAGCTTGTCCAGCCAGCACCATATCCCATTTAGATACCTTATTGTCACCAAAGAGGTCGTTCAAGCCACATGCAAAGCAGCTTTCCATAGCTGCTGAAGATGACATTCCAGCACCGAGAGGTACATCACCTGCAAATGCGATATTGAAACCCTTTACGGGAACACCGAGTTTTTCCATCTCCAGGGTAATACCGTAAATATAGCGAGCCCAACTTGCACGAGGTCCTTGTCCATCGTGGAAGTCAAAGTCAACACGGTCTTTCAGGTCAATGGAGTAAGCACGGATGGTGCTCTCTGTTCCATTGGGACGCATTTCTGCCATGATACCTTTGTCAACGGCACCTGGGAATACGAATCCACCGTTATAGTCTGTGTGCTCACCAATGAGGTTAATACGTCCAGGAGATGCGTAGATGTTTCCTGTTTTGCCATCAAAATGCTTGATAAAGCGACTTCTTACAAATTCTATATCCATTTTTTTATTGTTTAGTTATTAATAATTTCTGTTTTTATTTCTCTACTCCAAATTTATATATAGTCTTTTGCTTGTATTTCTGGTCAGGACGCAATACCACTGACGGGAAATAAGGACGGTTAGGACTATCGGGGAAGTGCTGGCACTCGAAGCATATACCGCTACGACGTGGGAATGTAGCCCCGTGCTGTCCTGCGTAGCCATCTGCCCAGTTGTCTGAATAGAGCTGAACGCCTGGTTCTGTGGTATATACATCCATTGTACGACCGCTAATTGGCTCTACCAATCTGGCAGCAAAGCTCAATTCGCCCTCTTCTTTCTTGTTCAGCACGTAGCAGTGGTCATATCCTGCACCGTTCTTGATTTGTTCGTCATCGGCATCAATGTCTTGTCCCACTGGTTTGGGCTGACGGAAATCAAATGGAGTACCTGCTACAAAGCGAATCTCACCCGTTGGGATAGAGGTGTTGTCGATAGGCAAGTAGAAATCAGCATTGATTTCGCAAATCTGGTTGTCGATGGTTGGTGTTGGATTGGCAATACCTTGCAATGAGAAGAATCCATGACTTGTAAGGTTGATGATGGTCTTCTTGTTGGTTGTTGCCATGTATTCGATAATCAATTCATTATCATCGTTGAAAGTGTAAACTACGGTTACTTTTACTTCACCCGTGTATCCTTCCTCTCCGTAAGGACTAACGTAATGCAACACCAGTGACTTGTCGTTCATTTGAAGGGCTTCCCAAACCTTGGCATTAAAACCTTTCTTTCCGCCATGCAGAGAGTTAGGACCGTTGTTGATCGGTAAGTCATATTCTTTGCCGTTCAATTGGAAACGACCTTTGCAGATACGGTTTCCGTATCGTCCTATCAATGTAGATAAATAAGGTTCCGGACTTTCTATCACATCCTTGATGTTGTCGTGACCTTGAATGACGTTGGCATAGTTTCCATCTCTGTCAGGAACCATGATTGCTACGATAGCACCACCGTAATTCGTGATTGCCACTTCATTACCCAAACTGTTTTTCAGGATGTAAAGATCTGTTTTCTTACCATTGATAGTAGTCTGAAAGTCTTCTCTCTTCAGACCGCAGATGTTTTCTGTTTCGGTTGTGTTCATAATAAAAAAAGTTTTTAGTACGATACTATTTTGCAAAATAACTGAAAAAAAACGATAATAACAAACGAAACTTGGAAAAAGTGATATTTGTCTTTCGTTAAAAACAATTAAAATGCATTTTTCTTGTATTTTTGTGTCGGAAAGTCATCATGACAGATTGTCGTATGTGGCAAGAAAGTCGGCTACGATGTAACTGCTTCCTCCCACAAAGATGAAGTCTTCCTCGTTGGCTTGTTGCAATGCTGCCCGATAAGCATCTGCCACATGGGCATACGTGGAGCCGGTAAGTTGGTGTTGTCTTCCCTTACTTTCCACGATGTGGGCGGGTATGGCTCTCTTGCTTTGTGCTTGCGTATAATAATAGGTGGCATTGGTCGGCAGCATGTCCATCACCGCATCAATGTCCTTGTCGTCAACCATTCCAAACACGATGTGCAGGTGTTGGCAAGGTTGACTATTGATCTGTTCGGAAAGATATTTCCATCCACCAACGTTGTGTCCCGTATCGCAAATCACGGTAGGATGTTCTTGTATCTTTTGCCAACGCCCCATCAAGCCCGTGAGTTCCACCACCTTTGTCAGTCCTTGAAGAATGGCAGATGTTGATATGGATAATCCAAGATGATTCACGGCACAAAGAATGGTTTGCTTGTTTTTTTGCTGATAGAGCCCTTTCAGTTCAAACTCACCATCCCATTCCGTAGGAATCGTATATTCTTCGGCAAAGAATATAGGAGCATTCTTTTCTTTGGCAATCTTTTCAAATACGTTGCGAGTCTCTGGAGTTGTCTCACCGATGACCACGGGAATCTCGTTTTTGATGATACCTGCTTTCTCCGTGGCTATTTGCCCTAACGTGTTTCCTAAAAACTGAGTATGGTCAAGGCTGATATTGGTGATAATGGATAGGATAGGGGTGATGATGTTGGTGCAATCCAATCTACCGCCCAATCCCACTTCTATCACGGCAACGTCAATCTGTTTTTCTGCAAAGTACTTGAATGCCATCGCCGTCGTTAATTCAAAAAAGGAAGGATGCAGAGGTTCGAAGAATGAACGTTCTTCCTCTACGAAATCAATGACGTAGGCTTCAGGAATGCACTCCCCATTGACCTTGATTCGTTCTCTGAAATCCACCAAATGTGGAGAAGTGTACAATCCCACACGATAGCCTTGTGCCTGTAAGATGGCTGCAATGGTATGTGAACACGAGCCTTTCCCGTTGGTACCAGCTACGTGAATGGTCTTGTAGTGGGTGTGCGGATGTCCAAAGTGTTCATCCAATGCCAGCGTGTTAGACAATCCTTCTTTATACGCAGAAGCACCCACATGTTCAAAAACAGGGGTGCTATTATATAAATATTGTATAGTGTCGTGATAGTTCATTGCTTAATTGAAATAATTCTTGAACTTATCGAAGATAGACTTCTTGGTCTGCGTGTCGCCCTTGAAGTTGTCGCTTTCACGTAGCTTCTGCAACATTTCTTTCTCTGAGCGAGACAATTCCTTTGGCACGTACACGCTGATGTTCACAACCAAGTCGCCCGTTCCGTTTCCATAGCCTTGCACGGCTGGCAGTCCTTTTCCTCTTAACCGTAAGGTCTTTCCGGGTTGTGTGCCAGGCTCTATCTTAATCTTCACCTTGGTACCTTCGATGGTAGGAATCTCTACCTCTCCACCCAGGGCTGCCGTTGGAAAGTCGAGCAGCAAGTTGTATAAAACGTCTTGTCCGTCACGGATAAAGGTGTCGTTCTTCTCCTCTTCTATATATACTTGAATGTTTCCGTTCACGCCATTGTGAGGTCCGGCATTTCCCTTGCCGGGAACGTTTACCACCATACCTTCGGCTACACCTGCTGGAATGTTGATTTCCACTACCTCTTCGCCTTTCACTACGCCCGTTCCGCCGCATTCACGACACTTGTTCTTGATGACGGTGCCTTCGCCGTGGCAAGTGGGACATTCCGACTGTGTTTGCATCATACCCAACATGGTGCGCACGGTCTTCACCACTACGCCTTGGCCGTGACATGTAGGACAAGTTTCTGAGCCACTGCCGTTTTCAGCGCCACTACCGTGGCAGTGAGAACACGCAACGTCTTTCTTCACCTTGAATTTCTTGGTGACTCCTGTGGAAATTTCTAACAGAGACAAACGTACCTTCAAGCGTAAGTCTGTTCCACGATACTGTGTACGCTGACCACCGCCACCGAAACTGCTGAATCCACCAAATCCACGTCCGCCGAAGATATCGCCAAACATAGAGAAAATGTCGTCCACGGAGAAGTCGCCGCTGAATCCGCCAAAGCCACCGCCCATGTTAGGACCGTCAAATCCAAATTGGTCGTATTGCTGACGCTTTTGCTTATCGCTCAAAATGCTATAAGCCTCGGCTGCTTCCTTGAATTTCTCCTCAGCTTCCTTGTCGCCGGGGTTTCTGTCAGGATGATATTTAATAGCTATCTTACGATAGGCTTTCTTGATCTCGTCTTCCGTAGCACTCTTGCTTACGCCAAGCACTTCGTAATAATCTCTTTTTTGTGCCATTTATGATGATGTGTTTGTTGTGGCAAAGCCTTTTCTCTATTGTCCCACGGCAACTTTCGCATGGCGAATCACCTTGTCGTTGAGCATATATCCTGTTTGTACACAGTCTATTACCTTTCCTTTCTTGTCGTCTCCCATTCCAGGTACCATAGCGATAGCCTCATGGAAGTCAACATCGAAGTCTTTGTCTTCTGTTTCTATCTTATGTACGCCCAATCCTTCGAGTGTCTTGATAAACTTCTTGAATATCAAGTCCATGCCTTCCTTGATGGCGGCAGGGTCGTCGGTATTGGTGTCAGCCAAAGCACGCTCAAAGTCGTCAAGTACGGGTAAGATGGCAGTAATGGTTTTCTCTCCGCCGTTTAAGATCAGTTCCGTCTTTTCCTTCAAGGTGCGTTTCTTGTAATTCTCAAATTCAGCTATGGTACGCAAGAGTTGGTCTTTCAACTTGGCTATTTGCTCTTCAGCTTCAGCCAAAGGGTCCGTTTCTTTCGTATCCTCTTCTTTTTCTTGACTCAAAGTTTCTTCCGTGCTTTCAGTTTCTTCGGCTGCTGCCTCATTTATTTGCACTTCTTCTTGTTCTTCAGTATTGAGCTTCTCTTTTTTCATAATTCTATTGTTTTTGTTCTTATGTTTTGGAACGTCTTGCAAAAAACGTGCCGTTTTTTTACTGATACATCTGTGCCTTTTGTTCCTTGATTTGTGCATCGTAGATGTAGTCGTCGTAAGTCATCAACTTGTCGATGGTGCCTTTTGGAGTCAATTCGATGATACGGTCAGCCACGGTGTTGATAAACTCATGGTCGTGAGATGCAAAGAGAATGTTGCCTTTATATTGAATCAAGTTGTTGTTGAAAGCCTGGATAGACTCCAAGTCGAGGTGATTGGTAGGAGTGTCGAGAATCAGGCAGTTGGCATTCTTCAGTTGCATACGGGCAATCATGCAGCGCATTTTCTCACCACCTGAAAGCACATTCACTTTCTTTTCCACTTCCTCTTGCTTGAAAAGCATTCTTCCAAGATAACCTTTCATCACCACCTCATTGCCTGGTCCGTATTGGCTGAGCCATTCCACCAAGTTCAAATCACTCTTGAAAAACTCGGTATTGTCGAGTGGGAGATAGGCAGAAGTGATGGTAATACCCCATTTATATGTACCTGCGTCAGCCTCTCGGTTGCCATTGATAATCTCGAAGAGGGCAGTCATCGCCTTCGGGTTATGACTGAGGAACACGGTCTTTTGTCCTTTCTCGATGTTGAAGTTCACATGGTCGAACAATACGGTTCCGTCAGTATCTACTGCTTTGAGGTTTTCCACTTCCAAAATCTGGTTTCCCGGCTCACGTTCCATTTGGAAGATGATGCCAGGGTACTTTCTGCTGGATGGGCGAATTTCCTCGACGGTCAGTTTCTCCAGCATCTTCTTGCGCGACGTGGTTTGCTTACTCTTGGCAACGTTGGCAGAGAATCTACGGATAAACTCTTCCAACTGCTTGCGCTTCTCTTCAGCTTTCAGTCGTTGGTTTTGAGCCTGTCTCAATGCCAATTGCGAACTCTCGTACCAGAATGAGTAGTTGCCGGAGAAGACGGCCACCTTACCGAAGTCGATATCTACCGTTTGCGTAGATACGGCATCAAGGAAGTGACGGTCGTGACTCACCACCAATACCGTTTGCTCCAAGTTGCTGAGATATTCCTCAAGCCATTGCACGGTGTCAAGGTCGAGGTCGTTGGTAGGCTCGTCCAATAACAAATTGTCGGGATGCCCAAACAAAGCCTTGGCAAGCATCACGCGCACTTTCTCGTTGTTAGACAATTCCGTCATCTGCTTATAGTGGAACTCTTCTCTTACGCCTAAGTTTTGAAGTAATTGGGCAGCTTCGCTCTCAGCTTCCCATCCATTCATTTCAGCAAATTTCAACTCCAGTTCTGCGGCTACGTTGCCATCTTCCTCCGTCATCTCTGGCTTAGCATAGAGAGCCTCGCGCTCTTTCATGTTTTTCCAAAGAGGTTGGTGACCCATGAGAACCGTATCCATCACGTTGAACTCGTCGTATTTGAAGTGGTCTTGCTCCAAGACGCTCAGTCGTTCGCCTGGTGCCAACTCTACCGAGCCCTTATTGGGTTCCAGCTCGCCACTGATGGCTTTCAGAAGGGTAGATTTGCCAGCTCCGTTGGCTCCAATGATGCCGTAAATGTTTCCGGGAGTGAATTTAATGTTTACATCTTTGTAAAGTACGCGCTTTCCAAATTGGATAGCAAGGTTTTGAATTGTAATCATCCGTTAAATCATATTTTATTTTTCGGGTGCAAAGGTACGGAAAAATTGGGGGATTTCAAAATAATAACAATGTAATTTCATCCAAGTAATCATCCAAACATATTCATATTCTTTAATCTGTGTCGAAGATTAAGTAAACTGCGACGTAGTTTTATTAATCCGTGTCGCAGTTTTATTAATCTACGTCACGGATTTAACTTTTCAATGATTGTTATGTTCTTTTTCTGATAATCATTCCGACACCACATACATCAATAAAGTGTATATTAAACATGAATTTTACATCATCGTTCAATTTATCTCGAAAAATTTGTGTATTTTTGCACACAAATTATATATATAATAACATTTTTTCAATCTGCGAGCATCGCTCATTGGCGGACAAAATGAATGTGAAATCAATGGATTTCCTTTCTTATAGCTATATAAGGAGGGGAAGTGATTTTGTGTTTATTTTTTTGTCAACATTGCATTTTTTTTATTATTCTTTTTTTTATGGCCACTATATCTGTATTGATGTCTGTATATCATTCTGAAAAGGCTGCTTATTTAAATCGGTCTTTGCAGAGTGTATGGGATGACCAAACACTCAAGCCCGCTCAGATTGTCTTGATTGTTGATGGACCTGTTGGCAGGGAATTGCAAGAGGTGGTTGATTCCTGGCAACAAAAGTTAGGAAAGACGCTGTGCGTTGTCAAAAACGACATCAACCTTGGGCTGACCAAGTCTTTGAACAAAGGTTTGCAATATATAACTTCAGACTATATTGCAAGGGCGGATAGCGACGACATTTCCTTGCCAAACCGTTTTGAACTGCAAGCGAATTACCTCAACGCTCATCCTCATGTAGATATATTGGGTGGATCTATGCAAGAATTTGATGAAACTCATGAATGCCTTAACGTTAGGCATTATCCATTGACACATGAAGAGGCAGTCAGATATATCGTAAAAGCATCTCCATTGGCTCATCCTAGTGTGATGATGAGAAAAAAGATTTTTGATTACGGATTGAAATATAACGAGAAATACAGAACCAGTCAGGACATAGCCTTATGGTATGATGCGTTGATGGCTGGATTCCATATAGGCAATATTGAAGACATCATTCTACTTTTCAGACAAGATGGAGACGTGTTTAAGCGCAGGGGACGGGCAAAGGCTTGGAATGAGTTTAAGATTTACATAAATGGGATTTATCGAATGAATGGATTGCTCACTTGGAAATATGCTTATCCTATGTCTCGTCTGGCTTTCAGATTGATGCCCGATAGTATCATCAAGGCTATTTATCAGAGTAATGTGAGAAATGAAGTGTTAAAACGATAACTATTTTTCCATAGTCTATGATTGATGAAAAGAAAGAATAAAACTAACTACTTAATATTTAAGATTCTCTCACACATATCATGTTAATAATATATTTATTTATTCTATTTTGTATATATTCTTCATTGGCAACTGAGTATAAAAATCAGTTACTCATTAAATGTTCATTTTTAGCCGTGTGCGCAATATTGACGATAGCAGCAGGGCTTCGTGACGAAGAATTGTGGGGTGATACACTTAAATATATTGATGCGTATAAATTTGATATACCCACTTTTAATAATTTCAATCTTTCTGTAGAAGTTGATGCTTATTCAGAAAAAGGTTTTATTTTATTAAGTTCAATAATTAAATCGTTTACATCAAATGTGAAAATTTATTTTCTTGTTATAAGTGTTCTGACGTTTGTCTTTCTGATAATTGATTTTAGGAAATTCTCGATGTTTCCCTTATTGGGATTGTGCGTATATATATCAAGGTTTTATATTGGTAGAAATTTAATACAAATCCGCGCTGGATTAGCCATAGCAATTGTAATGTTATGTATATATTATGTACATAAAAAACAATTGATTAAATATTTGCTTGTAATTCTTATAGCAAGTATATTTCACACTTCTATGCTAATAATTATTCCATTCTATTGGATTAATAAATTGAAAATTAATAAAATACATGTTGTTGTTTGCTTGTTGGTAGCCTTTTTTGTAGCGGCTTTTTTAACACCTTATTTAAGACTATATATAACAGACATCGCAGTTGATATGAATTATACAAATTATGTTGATTCATATAAAGCTTATGGAGTAGGATTGAGCAATCCCATGATTTATTATCAGTCTGCTTTGTTGCTATTGTTCACTTTTTATCAGACGAAAATACAAGATAAGTTTGAATATTATATCGAAGTTAGGAATGCTTATCTCTATTCCACCATTTTCTTGATAGTGTTAAGTCAATGGGCAATAGCCTCAGGTAGACTTTCTACAATTTTTGCAACATTTGAAATAGCTATCATTCCAAGTTTCCTTTGTTTGTTTAACCATCATTTCCGTTGGTTTGCTTACTTGATGATAAGTCTATGTGTATCAATGATATTCTACATGAATTATAGTTCTCATGTTTTTAACAATTTATGATATATTCTAGTATTTTATTTTTTTAATAAAAGAATTTTGTTTATTTATCAAGAATGATGCGTTTCTTAAAGAATGAAAGATATTAATACTAGTAAACGATTAGCCAAAAATACTATGTTGTTGTATAGCCGAATGTTTGTCATGATGGCTGTGGCTTTTTATGCAACACGTATTCTTCTTCATATACTTGGTGTAGATGATTATGGCATATATAACACCATTGCAGGTGTTGTTATTTTGTTTGCATTCTTAAATAATGCAATGGTAACGACAACTCAACGATTTTTGAATTATTATTTAGGTGTTGGAGATGATAAATTAGCACGATCGAGTTTCTCGATGAGTCTTATCGTCCATTTCATTATAGCAATAATAATGAGTGTTTTGGCTGAGATAATTGGTCTGTGGTTTATATTTAATAAGATGTCTTTGCCAGCAGAAAGATTTGATGCAGCTTTGTGGACTCTTCATCTATCTGTCGCTGTCACCTTTGTTAACATAATCAGATCTCCATATAATGCTTGTATCATTGCATACGAAAAAATGGACTTCTATGCCTATATAAGTATTATAGAAGCATTATTAAATCTACTCATCGTTTATGTCTTAACTTTGGTAAAATTTGACCAATTGGTTTTTTACTGTATTTTGTTGTTACTTGTCACTATAATGGTAACATATGCTTACAAATATTATTGTAACAAACATTATTCGATAAGTAATTTTGTATTCAAAATAGATAAAAAATTATTTTCAAACCTTTTCAATTTCTCTTTATTTAGTTTACTCGGTAATGCAGCAAATGTGGGAGCTCAGCAAGGAGTTAACCTTTTCATAAATTCTTTTACCAATGTAGCTGTAAATGCAGCTATTGGTGTAAGTAATCAGTTGAGTAGGGGTATATACAGCTTTATTACTAATTTTCAGATAGCATTTAACCCTATTCTCGTTAAGATGTATGCTCGTAATGAGTTATCAGATTTGAAGAGGATGATTTGTCAGGTATCAAGATTTTCTTTCTATTTGATGGTTGTAATCAGTTTGCCTGTTATTGTATATACGAATGAGTTTCTACAATTGTGGTTAAAAGAAGTCCCGATTTACTCTGCAGAATTTTGTCGTTTGACAATTCTCACGTTACTTATAGATACGATAGCAGAACCACTATGGAAAACAGTACAAGCATCGGGAAACATAAAACGTTATCAGTTTTTTACTAGTCTAATTATTTTGTCAAATCTTCCAGTTGCTTATGCTATTTTGAAGTTAGGCTTTTCACCTGTTTATATTTTCACTGCCAAATTTCTTATTAATATTATAGCATATTTATATAGGGCTTTTTATGTAAGGAATTTAATTTCATTTCATGTGATGACTTATGTAAGGGAGGTCTTATTTCCAATTATCTCAATGACTATTGTGCTTATTTTGTTAGGCTATGTTTCATATAGTATCATGGACAATTACATTATATCTAGCATTATCATGTTTGGATGCTCGGTTTTGGCTGTATGGACATTTGGACTAAATTCTCATGAAAGAAAAATAGTGTATCAAGAAATTCAAAAGAAAGTATTTAGAAAATGAATTTATTGTTAAAAACGTTTAGACGAATAGTTAGTAAAAGTCTAATTTGGTTTGTCTATCCCCTATATAATTTGTTTTATGAGACTTTTCATGATGATTATGTAATTGTAACCGCCTCTGTTAATCCTATTATTCATAACTGGGGAGATGATGTTAGTGTCCAATTATGTAAACTGATAAATCCAAACAGGAAATACATTATAAAAAGATATTCTTGGAATATATATGGAAAAGAAAATTTTCTTTGTATTGGTAGTATAATAACATGGATGACAACAAGAAAATCTACGATATGGGGAAGTGGAATTGTCTATCCAAACAAAGAATTGTCCGCATTGCCCAAAAAGGTGTTAGCAGTTAGAGGACCTTTAACGAGAGATTATTTAATAAAAAGAGGTGTTGATTGCCCTCAAATTTATGGAGATCCTGCATTGTTGTTCCCTAAATATTATAGACCCAAAGTAGCAAAGCGATATAAACTTGGAATTATTCCGCATTTTAGAGATAAGAAAAATAGCATTTTACGTGATTATGAAAAAGATGATTCTGTGTTGATAATCGATGTTCAGAACATTCATCCTTGGAAGAAATTTATTGATGATATTTGTAGTTGTGAAAATGTTGTGACAAGTTCTCTTCATGGCTTGATAGTGTCTGATGCTTATAGAATCCCCAATTTGTGGATTGAATTTAAAGATGGTGAGTCAAAAAGATTTGCTTTCCTTGATTACATACTATCAGTAAATCGAAGAGATAAGGAACCTTTCGTTTTAGATACAAAATTATCTAAAATTGAATTGATTGAAAAGTGTGAATCACATTCCGTAGATATAGATCTGAATAAATTAATGTCAGTTTGCCCTTTTACTGCATGAATTTATATTTTTTTACTTTACCCATTTATCTTTCATTTTTATGGTCATAGGCATAAATCTCATTCCATTATCTAAAGAGCAAGGTACGGGAGCTTTTAGGTATATCCAATTGATGTTACAACAAATGGGTAATTATCAGCTTCATGATTGCAAGATTATAGTTTATAAACAAAAAAATATATCAGAACGTTACCTCTCAATACCTAAGAATTTAAATGTGGAGTATGTTAACATTCCAAATGTAGGAACAGGTATGAAACGTTTTTTGTTTGAACAGACCTTGTTCTATTTTTATTTAAAGTCTTGTGATGTATTTTATAGTTATTGTACTTCAATGCCCTTTTTTATAAAGGCAAAAAAAATCTTTACTCTGCATGATGTATACTTTTTGACGGAAAAGGAAAGATATGGTTATATTCAAAGGAATTATTTGAAAGTGATAACCAAAATATGTATAAGGATTTGTGATAAAATATTTACTGTATCCAATTATAGCAAAAATGAAATAATCAAATACTATAAGGTAAATCCCTCAAAACTGCTCATAACTTATAATTTCATCATTAAAAACAATTATTCAATCAATGAAGTCTCTGAGATATGTGATAGTGAGGGGAATAAAATAGATTTGAACAAACCATTTTTTTTATTTGTTGGGAATATACATCCAGGTAAAAATATAAGAAGAATGGCTTATGGATTCAAGAAATTCAATGAGAAAGATAATATTTATAACCTTTTAGTTTGCGGTAAACCTGCAAATGGTGGTCTAATTATTCTACAAGAGCTATCGATGATTCCAAATGTTTATTATTTAGGTTTTCAATCACGTTCAAATGTTGAATGGCTTTTCAGAAATTGTAAGGCTGTTGTATTAGTGTCATTATGTGAAGGCTTTGGGATTCCCCCACTTGAAGGTTTTTCATATAATAAGCCAGCCTTAGTGTCTAATACAACAAGTTTGCCAGAAGTTGTTGGAAATGCTGGAGTTTGTGTAAACCCATTAAATATAGATGAAATAGCTGCAGGATTTCATAAGGTTGAAAATAACGCTAAACAATTGTCGTCATTTTGCAATGCACAAATAGATAAATTTTCACCAAATGAATCTGTAGAGATTTTTATGCGTTCATTAGGATTGGATTTTGTGAGAAATAATTAGTATTTATTTGTGTTCTTTATTTGTTGATTTTATTGTCTTTCTTTTTATGTTGACTAAATCTCAATCACAACTTCTTGAATTAATTAAGGCTGGGCTTTGGAGAAAACCGCTCGATTTGACCCTCTTTGATTCTGGGCAAGTAGATTGGTATGAAATACTTTCACTTTGCGATCAACAGACGGTGACAGGGTTGGTTACGGATGCTTTGTCAACTATGCCAAAGGAATTACGTCCTCCCAAAAGCATCTTTTTTCAGTTTATAAAAAAAACTAGTGAAATAGAAAAGGAGAACAGACTGTTGTATGATGTTATTCCTAATCTTATCTGTGAATTCAAAAAAGATGGTATAACCCCAATCGTATTGAAAGGGCAAGGAGTTGGACTGTGCTATCCCAATCCCTATCGTCGTACATCTGGCGATGTAGATTTACTTGTTGGCTTTAGATTAGAAGATTATGATACTGCAAAAAGAACAATAGAAAGGCTTGGTGGCAAAATTGGAGAAAAGACAAAAGATTATCGTAAACATGCAGAATACACACTAAGAGATATTATTGTTGAATTGCATGGTGACATTCAATTGACCATATGCAAAAATTTTGATAACCATTTTCATGAATGGATGATTAAATGCTTAAGCAAAGAGGAAAATGTTAGAAAAAAATCTGTTGATTCACTATATATTGAAATGCCTCCTTGTCGGTTTGACGCTATTTTTATTTTTGCACATGCTATGAATCATTATTTAACAAGTGGGTTGGGATTACGCCAGATTTGTGATTGGATGTGCTATTTGAGTAAGAATAATGATAAAATAGACTTGAATCAGTTGAAACAGGATGTTGAATTTTTGGGGTTAACAAAACTATGGAAATATTTTGCGAGTTTGGCCGTTGATGGTTTAGGTATGAACAAAGAACTGATCCCTATGTATGACGTAAAATTTTCTGTCCATTCTGGTAGATTACTACATCATATTTTTTCAACAGGTAATTTTGGCTATTTACAACGTAAAAAGCAAATATATAGAGGAAATATATTAGTTAAAAAGACGAAGACTTTGTATGGTCAACTTTTCGTTTATTGGGATAACCTTTGGTTGTTTCCAACAGAAACGTTTTACTGTTTTAATCATTTTATAATAAAAGGTTTTAAAGATTTATATAGAAGAACATGATAATTTTTTCAACTCATCACTATCTAACATGGGACATGTTCTTTTCTGGCATCTTATTGCCATTTATGAGCGCAATGGTATTTACTGCCATTGTTCACCCATTTATAGTAAAGATTGCGAAAGAAAGGGATTTGGTGGATAATCCTGATGCACGTAAATTACAGAAGAAACCAGTGCCAGTGTTAGGTGGAATGGCTGTGTTTTGGGGAATTGTAGTAGGTGCGGGATTTACCAGCATTTTCTTTCATAGCAATGCGTTGTTTACGTGTATTGTGGCGATGACCGTCATGTTGTTCATCGGAAGTGGTGACGATATGATTGGTGTTAGTCCTATAGTGAGATTGTTCTTGGAAGTTTTGGTCATAGCCTTTATCGTGTATATGGACGGAACCAACATGAATCATTTCCACGGTTTGTTTGGCATTGAGAAGTTACCTGTCTATGTGTCGTTACCTTTAACTGCTATTGCCGGTTGTGGTATTATCAATTCCATTAATATGATAGATGGAGTAGATGGTCTCTCGTCGGGTTTCTGCGTGATGGCGTGTTTGGTATTCGGTACGTTCTTCATGTTAGCATTCGATGGCACCATGTCGGTGATGTCTTGTTTGGCTGCTGGGGCTTTGATACCATTCTTTGTGCATAATGTCTTTGGAAAGAAGTCGAAAATGTTCATTGGTGACGGTGGTTCTACCATGATGGGAATGTTGATGGTGATTTTCTGTCTGCACATCATTGACAACGACTCTATGGTTGCCGAAAGTTTTACCAATATGGGCGTGGTAGCCTTTTGCTTATCGGTATTGTCCGTTCCAGTGTTTGATACATTGAGAGTGATGACGGGCAGAATTGCTAAGGGTATCTCTCCTTTCAAGGCAGACAAATCGCATCTTCACCATCTTTTCATCGAAATGGGATTCTCGCATATCGGTACGTCTGTAGCAGTGATAACCCTTGATTTTATCAATATCATGATTTGGCTCTTTGTGTATTATGTCTTGGAATGGGGACCCACCAAACAGTTTGCCATCGTGGTTTTGGTAGGATTGTTAAACACATGTGGTTTTTATTACATCGTAAGAAGGTTGAATCCTGAACATAAAGCATACCGTTGCTTGCAGGCTGTCGCTAAAGTGAGCCATCAAGAAACATGGAAATGGTGGCTTTTCGTAAGAAAGTATGTTGATAAGTGGTAGGGCAGACCTTTACTACTCATCAAACAAACGTCCGTTGCCGTGTAAGCAGTTGAGCTTGAAGGCAACGGACGTTTGTTTTTATACAAATGCCATGTCTATGGATTGCTTTCTTCCAACCAATGATCCAGCAGTTTTCTTGCAATACTTAGCTTTTCGGGGATATGAGGCAGGTTGTCTTTTTTAAACCATTTTCCTGAAGACAATTCACTTCTTTGTAGATGAATCTCTCCCGATACATATTCGGCATTGAATCCTACCATCAGTCCACACGGATATGGCCACGGTTGGGAACCGAAGTATCGTATATTTTTGATTTCCAATCCCGTTTCCTCATGAACCTCACGGATAACGGCTTCCTCTAAGGTTTCTCCCGTTTCCACAAATCCAGCTACCAGTCCATAAAAGTCTCCTTGGAAATTGCGTGCATGAACGAGCAGCACCTCATCGCCCTTACGGATAAGTACGATAATAGCCGTAGCGAGTTGAGGCCACACTTCCTTCCCGCAATTGGTGCATCTTTTAGAGATGTCGGTATGTAATTTCATAGGCGCACCACATACGCCACAGAATTTCGTGTTGAAATCCCAATAGAGTATTTCCTGGCATTTCCCAGCCTTTAGGTATAAGTTGTATGGAATTTTATAATACGACTTTCTCAATCCACACATTTCATATCTGTCATCTTCTGTCAGAGGAGCGTCAATGCGGAATGTCTTTACCGCAGTTCCATCCTCAAATGGAGTGATGTTGTGAATGGTAGTCCAGGGCTTAGCTTCTACGGGAGGCGTTTTTCCTTTTGGTATGGTGTAACTCCCGTCATCCTGCTTTTCCAAGACCAATTCGGTCTTGCAAAAGATAAACCAATAGCAATCTTTATTCATGGTTACTTGTTGTCTTTGAAAAGTAAAGCCCTGTCTCGTTCAGCAGCCAGTCTGGTCCATTCTTCGGGCACAAATTTCCAGTTGTTGTTAGGCTTGGCATCAACAACTCCCGTCTTTTCTATTTCTTTCATTAAATAGTACCGTTGGTCTCTGTCACTTCTCCAAATGACTCTGCTTTTCAGTTGGTCACGGGGAATACCGGCACCAAGAGTCAATAATTCGCCTCCACCATTGGCACGATAACTATTGATGGCTACCTTATACCATTTCTTTTCGTCAAATGGCTCGCCATTACTTATCTGCAAGATGTGAACCTTTTCCCCATTAGGTTTTGTAACGTCAACTTCATAATCTATTCCAGCCGCACTGTCGAAGTTGAATAAGAAATTTGTAAATCCCATGCGTTGCTGGTCATCGCGGGTACGTTCTGTGAGAAGCAACAAATGGTCTTCTGGTGATTTCATGGTATTAACCCACAAGTCATAACTCATTTCAAGGTGTTTGCGGATTTCCTCGCCCGTGAGTCGCATCACATATAACTCATTCTCATATCTGTAGAGGTTGAACATGTCGCTGACGTAGATGTCTCCCTTTTCGATGACAGCATCGTATGAGAGAGGAGCATTGAATGCGATGTCTGCACCTGTTATTTGCAATTCCAAGTTAAGGATGTAATCGTTGAATGAAGAATTGCCGAAATAAGAATCTCTGGTGTACATAGACTGTTTCACCACACCAATCTTCTGGTTAACAAAGCCATTTATCTTGTCGATATGTGACTTGAAATGCGCCATGTAATCTTCATCTATGGGTTCATCCAAGATGTTCACGAGGTTACCGGTGATTTGCTTGTCCACGATTTTCTTCCCTTTTAACGTCAGTTCGATGGTAGCGTCTGCTATGAAGATGGCATTGTTAGACGGGTCAAGGCAAACCACATCCTTGCCTTCTGTGTTTTTCACCACCTCGTTATTGCGTGTATGGTCGTGTCCGTAAAGTATTAAATCGAAACCAGGTACTTCCCTGGCTATTCTCAAAGATGCGTCTTCCTCGTATTCATCTGTTTTGATGCCACCTTCTTTCCCACTATGGAACAGTCCGATGATGATGTCAGGCTTTTCTACCTTTTGCAGGTGATTCACCCAATATCTGGCACAATTGGTCATTTCCTCAAACCGCAATCCTTTCCATAAATCCTCGGTGAGCCAGTTGGGAATGGCTGGTGTTATCAAACCAAGGACGGCAATCTTCACGCCCTCCCTTTGGATGATGGTATATGGTTCAACGTATGGCTTACCCGTTGCAACATCTATGATGTTGGCACCTAAGACAGGACAATCCAGTTCCTTGATCCATTTGTCGTAAACGGCGTGTCCTGTCTCAATGTCATGGTTTCCAATTGTTTGCGCATCATATTTCATATAATTAATCACCTCTGCGGCAATATTGGTATCTTGGGAGTTAATATAATTATAGAAATAGCAGGAGGGTTGACCTTGCAGGATGTCGCCATTATCTAACAGCAACAAATTTTCACCGTAAATGTCCCTCATTCTTTTGACGTATGAGTAAGCACGAGCCATAGACCCTTTCTTCGGTTTGCGAGTGATAAAATCGTGTGGAAAGAATGAGCCGTGAACGTCGCTTGTCTCTATTACCCTTAAACTAATTTTCTTTTTTGCCATCATGGGTGTGAACATAAATAGTGCAAAGATGCTTAATATGAGTAGTCTTTTCATGATAATAAATTATTTTGGGCAAAATTAAATAAAAAAAACGAGATAATGTCATGTGGGCATGAATTTTGCTGATATTTTTAAAAAAAGGAGGAATGTAATTATGGCATTTATTGATTATTACAAAATCCTGGGGGTTGACAAGAACATCCCTCAGAAAGATGTGAGAGAGGCTTATCGGAAGAGAGCTAAGCAGTTTCATCCCGATTTGCATCCTAATGATCCGAAGGCCAAGGCAAAATTCCAAGCTCTCAACGAGGCATACGAGGTGATAGGTGACCCTGAGAAAAGGAAGAAGTATGACCAATATGGTGAGCAATGGAAAGATGCGGACAGGGCTGAGAGTGGAGGATTTGGCGGCTTCAACTGGGGTGGCTCTGGTGGTGGTTCGCCATTCGAAGGCTTTGATTTCTCATCCATGCGAGGCGGAGGTGCATTCTCAAGTTTCTTTGAGAGTCTCTTTGGCGGAATGGGGGGTAACCGTACATCCAGACAGTCGTCTGCCTATAGGGGAGTGGGCGACATGAATGCTACGGTGAACATTGATTTGTACACAGCCATGCTTGGCGGTGAGGTGATTGTACAATTAAGTAATGGTAGTAAGATTAAGCTGAAAATCAAGCCAGAGACCCAACCTGGCACCAAGGTAAGGATTCGTGGTAAAGGATATGATAAGGGTAATGGTACTTTCGGCGACTTGATTATTACTTATAATGTCACCCTACCTACCCATCTCTCCGAACACCAAAAGAGTTTGTTGAGAGAGATGAGAGAGAGCTGAGATAATTGCCCGTGAGGATGATGTCTTGACGGGTAACTATATGAGAAACCATCGGTCACTATACAAGAAACCATCGGTTCTTTGCATAGTGACCGATGGTTTCTTGATATGTTACTAATTCTTCTTAGCTTTATCGTCCTTCTTTTCTTCTACTATCTTCGTCAAGTCAAGTGCTACGATAGTAGTATCAGAGTTGACCTTGGCGTTCATTCTGTATCGTGCCTCTGGTACGCTCTTCTTGTCTTTTCTTTCTACGCGTTTTGTTGCGGTAACCTCTACGTTGTATTGGTACTTGTTTTCTGCAATGGTAGATTTGGTAATCTTATAGTCACCTAAAACGTGCCAGATAATCTTAGAGAGCTCTGCTTTCCATACCCTGCGAATGAAAGCGGTAACGTCGTCACGTGTAGAGTTGGGCTTGCCTAAGAAGTTACTCATGTGATCATTCACGGTACTCTGAATCTTCTTTTCATCCTTGTCGTTGATACTTTGGAAGAAACGACGGATCAGGTTGTTCACCATCTGCTTCTCTTCTGGGAGAAGGGTGGTTGACTTCATGTTCCTGATGGCTTCTTCAGAAGCTCCATAATGTATTCCTTGTGGATGCTCCTTTTGGTAGTTCTCGTATGCCTCAACAGAATTTTCCTTGACAGCCACCTCCCAGTCGATAGAGTCAACCATCTTCAGCACGTCGTTCTTGTGAAGCGACTTCGGGTTTTTCTCTAAATAGTCGAGCAACACGGTCTTTGAGCCACTTGCGATGGCATCAGTCCAGTCTTTGTCTATTTCTTGGAGGAACTTGATACGTGCCAGGATGGAGTCTCTGTGGTCTTTAGGTGCATCGGGATGTTGATCCAGATAACTCTGCAATACCATAGGTTCCTTGCTGCTCATGGCATATTCGAATGACTCAATCTCCTGTTCGGTCTTGGTCTTGTTATAGAAATACCCCGAAACAGCCAATACGATAAGAGCCAATACGAAGGCTACGATGAAAGCTGAATAATTTTTCTTCTTCTTTTTGGATGGCTTTTTCTTCTTGTTGCCACCATCATTCCCGTCTTCATTGTCATTGGCAACAGGTGTGGCAGCTTCTTCGTTGCTGTCATCTTGCTCATCATATTCGTTGTCGAAAAGGTCTTCCGTCAATCTCCTTGGATTCTGCTGCTCTTTCTGAACGTTTTCATAGGGGTTAGAATTGACTACTGGAATGGGACCGAAATTGGCATGATGGCAATTCGGACACATCTCTTGGTCATACAAATACACCTCACCACAATGTGAACACTTAATGATTTTCCCCTTGATTTCTACTCCACACGAGGGGCATGTTGGTGCTTTGTCACTTATTTGGTGGCCGCACTCCGGACATTTAATGATAGCCATATATTCTTGTATTAAAAATATTTATATTAATGATGTCTAAATCTTATCTCTCTCAATTTGTGGTTGCCCATAAACCTGCTCTTGTCGATGTATCCATTTACGCCATTGATGTGGCCTTTTCCCGTATATTGCCACATGGTGATGTCTCTGCCGTCAATGAGTACGGGTTCTCTCTCGGTATATTGGGCAATCATAATCTTATAGTCGTCAAGCATTCCTCCAGACAGAATGTGGTCGTAGAAGTTGGCACCTGTATAAATCAAGGGCTTTTGCTTGTACTTCTTTTCTACCAAATGCAGAAACTTGGAAAGTGAGTCTCTGAATGCTTCATTTGAAAGACCGCTTTTCGTTTCTACGTCTATCATCGGAACCAAGTCTTGTTCGCCAGGTCTGCATTGTGCCATGAAGTTACGCAACTGTGTTTCTTGTGGGGTGCGAGCTCTGTAAAAGTGGTAAGACCCAACTTTCAGTCCGTATTGATGAGCCAATTGGATGTTTTGTTCATATTTGGCATCTATCAAGTCTCCACCTTCCGTGGCTTTCAAGTACACATAGTACATTTTTGAATTATTACCGATAGCTTCCCAGAATACATTGCCTTGATAGTGGCTAATGTCTATTCCGTGGATGTGCTTACAGGTATCTTCGCATTGTATATAGTAACTTTGGGCATGTATTGTGACAATTGTAAAAATGGCGATAATTATAGCGATGATTCTATTCATTTTTTCTTCTTTCTCCTTTACTGAATGCAAAGATAAAGATTTTTTATTTCATTACCAAGAAAGAAGTTTAAATTATTCTTCTATTTCTGATAAACTTTTTGCAAAATTGTGAATCAGGTTGCTTACGGTTTCGATGGGAGCATAGTCGATGTATCTGATACTCCTGCGGAGATTCCTGCGTAGCACTTTGGAATTGTTGTGGACAAATCCAATATTGCTTTGCCGGAAATTCCATTCCTTGGCAGTTTCCTTTTCAGTACGAGCCAGTGTTTGTATAGTTAATTTGTAGGCTGACTTCTCTACTTTCTTGACAAAGGGAATTTCGTCTTCCTCAAAACCAAAAACGGAAATCAATATACTTCCTTCGAGTTGTGCCATTCGTTGGATATGAAGTGAAGACAGCCAATTGTCTAACTTCACGAAATCTACCTTGTCGCCCCTTGTTCGCAAAAAACTACCTATCTCTGAAATGTATTTCAAGGAGATACCACTATTTAATATGCTCTCTGTGTTTTTAACGATGATGTTTAGCAGGTCTAAAGTTGTCATTGAGGCATCTATATGATGTCTTTCCTCACTTTGTATTTTCTTCAGTCTTTTTCTCAGAATGGAGTTGCACATCTGGGGTAGGGATTGATCTGCAGGTTCCACTTCCACGTCCAATAATGTATCTACCAACGGTTTGGGTATATTGGCATTCTCATCATAGGTGTGATTCTTGATACCTTTGAGGGCAATGTCTTCCACACCTTGCACCTTGATGATTTGGAAAAGTCTGTTCCATTTAAAGTTAGACATCGGTTCAAGTGACTCATATTCATTGAGTACCCCAGAACGCAAGAGACGGAAAAAATTTCTTTGAATAATATCCATATTAACTGTATCGTTTTGGAAAACGCAATAAAATTGAGAGTATTGCAGCTATCCCTATTGCAAAAGGATAATATAAATAAGGTATAATCTCAATGGGATTTAGTTTTGAAAGTCCTGCTGCCATGAGCATCTGGGCTCCGTATGGGATGATGCCTTGAACGCAGCATGAGAATGTGTCGAGTATAGAAGCGCATTTCCTGTTGTCAACACCGTATTTGTCTCCAATTTGTTTAGCGATACCGCCAACGGTGATAATAGCTACTGTGTTGTTCGCAGTGCAAATATCAACCAATGACACAACAATCCCAATGGCAAATTCTGCACCACGCTTTCCATGAATGTGGGTGGTCATCTTTTGGATGATAAAGTCAATTCCACCATTTTCACGGATGATTTCCAATAGTCCGCCTGCCATCATGGTGATGATGATGAGCTCGCTCATGCCCAAAATACCATCGCTCATGGAATTGAACCAACCAAATAGATCGTATGAGTGGTTGAATATGCCTATCACACCTGTTAGCATGAGACCTATGGTAAGTACTGCCATCACGTTCATTCCGAATATTGCCATGAGTAATACTATTATATAAGGTGTAACCTTGACATATTCTATCTCGGGAATGGAGGAGGGGGCTTGTATTCCCTTTCCCATGTAAAGACATAAGATAAGGACTACAATGGCAGCGGGCAATACGATGAAAAGATTAACTCGGAATTTGTCACTCATCTTACAACCTTGTGTAGATGTAGCGGCTACTGTGGTGTCGGAGATAAAGGATAGGTTGTCGCCGAAGAAAGCACCACCAACGACAGTAGCTGTCATGAGGGGAATACTTCCTTCTGTTGCCTCTCCCAATGCTGCGGCAATTGGAACTAAGGCAACGATGGTGCCTACGCTTGTACCTATGGAAAGAGAGATAAAACAAGCTGCAAGGAATAGTCCAGCCAAAAGCATATTACTTGGTAATACACTGAGAGTTAAGTTGACCGTTGCGTCTATACATCCCATTTGCTTGGCAGAATTGGCAAATGCACCAGCCAATACAAATATCCATAACATCAGCATCATGTTTTCAGTACTTGCACCTCTGCTGAATATGGAAATCCTATGGGAAAGGGCAAAGCCGCCAGAGAGCGCAATGGCATAGATACTGGCTATCATAAAGGCAACGGTAATTGGTACTTTATAAAAGTCACCTTCTATAATAGAGGTGACTAAATAAAGTACCAAGAATACCACCAATGGTGATAAGGCTAATATTCCTTTCTTGTTGCTTATCTTTTCCAATTTATATATTATAGGAAATTATAAGGTCACACCATTCTTAAAGATAGAAATCTCTCTATATCCATTCTTCTCATTCCTTACCAAATTACCATTGGCAACGCTAATGATAAGCTCTATAAACTTGCGAAGAAGAACTTTCATTTCGGCACCTTCCAATAATTCGCCTGCATTGAAGTCTATCCAATTAGGTTTATTATGGAATAGTTGTGAGTTGGTAGAAATCTTCATAGTGGGAACAAATGTTCCGAATGGCGTTCCACGACCTGTAGTGAACAGAACAATCTGACATCCTGCCGAAGCGAGGGCAGTGGAAGCGACCAAGTCGTTTCCTGGTGCGGAAAGAAGATTCAGTCCATTTACTTGTAAACGATCACCGTAGGCAAGAACACCACTTACGGGAGCACGGCCACATTTCTGTGTACATCCCAAAGCCTTGTCTTCAAGCGTAGAGATACCACCTGCCTTGTTTCCTGGTGATGGGTTTTCACCAACAGGCTCCCCGTGAGACAAGAAATATTCCTTGAAATCATTAATCATGGTAACCGTTTGGTCAAAAAGTTTAGAGTTTTCACATCTGTTCATCAAGATGGTTTCTGCTCCAAACATCTCAGGAACTTCCGTGAGAATAGATGTTCCACCTTGTGCTACTAACCAGTCGCTGAATTCTCCTACTAAAGGATTGGCGGTAATGCCAGAGAAGCCATCTGAACCACCACATTTCAATCCAACGCGAAGATGACTGATGGGAACATCTGTACGAACGTCTTGTTTAGCGATGTTGTATAAGCTGCGAAGAATCTTCATGCCTTCTTCTAACTCGTCTCCTTCGACCTTTTGAGTTACCAAAAGCTTGATTCTTTCTTGGTCGTAGTCACCCAGTAGCTTCATGAACTCGTCTGGTTGGTTGTTTTCACATCCTAATGACAAGATAAGAACGGCTCCTGCATTGGGATGAAGCACAATGTCACGTAATACTTTACGGGTGTTCTCATGGTCACCTGACAATTGTGAACAACCATAATTATGATGCCAAGCATGAATGGCGTCAATTCCTTCGCAATTGGTTTCTGCTTTCAGCAAATCCACTAATTTCTCTGCAATACTGTTTACGCAACCTACCGTTGGTACAATCCATATCTCATTACGGATTCCCACCTCGCCATTCTTACGCATATAACCCTTAAAGGTAAGGTTTTCGTTTTCTATGCTAAGCTGTTCGTTTACAGGTGAATATTCGTATTCAAGTGAACCAGAAAGATTGGTCTTGATATTGTTTTCGTTAACCCATTGTCCTTCGGTTAGGTTTTCAATACTATGACCGATAGGATAACCATATTTAATGATGTCTGTACCTTTGGGAGCATCTTTTATCAATAGTTTATGTCCTGCGGGTGTGTCTTGCTTTATTTCAATGGTTTTTCCATCAATGTTTATCGTCTCTCCCTTTTGCATGGGGCGAAGGCAGACAACCACAGAGTCTGCGGGATTGATTTTTAAGAATGCTGTTTGTTTCATAATGTTTTTATTTTAGTTATTATAGTTGTGTTCTGCGATAAAATTCCACGTTCTCCTTCATGAGCAATTCGATGGGCATATAGTTGATGGGAGAAACTTTCTTCTTTAATACGATGGCATTAAACAATGCATCAATACAGGAGTAACCTTGTTGGTAAGCATGTTGAGCAATCAAGAACGAAATACTACCTTGACGAACACACTCCGCATTCTTCGCTACCATGTCATAACCCATTATCTGTGTGTTTCTTCGATTGGTCTTTAATAGGAACTCGCCTACGATATGTGCCTTGGAGTTTAATGTGATGCAATGGTGAAGGGATGGATGAGAGGAGAAAAACTTCTCTAAAATCTGCTCATATCGTTTCTTTGTGAAATCAAGTGGCAAATCGAGTTCGTGGATTTTCACTTCGGGGAAATGATCCAACATGTAATGCTTGAAACCAACCTCTCTGTTTGCTTGCTGCTTACTCATCACTTTCCCATCCTTGGTTTGTTTCATCAGCATGATTTCTTTCTCGTTAGAGGCTATCATCATCAGCATTTTTGCCGCAAAATAGCCACTGGCGAATGAATCTTGGCCAAAAAAAGACAATGGTTTTAAATCAGGCATATATGAATCGAGTAGGATAAAGGGAATTTCCAGCTCATGCAACTTATCGGTAAACAGTCTTGTTTGTTCCAACGTCGAAGGCACGATGACAACGCCATCTGGATTCATGCTAAGGATGGATTCGCATTGTACGCCAAAGTTTTCTTCGTTAAAACGCTCATAATAACAGTTCTTCACGTCAATGTGGAAGTCGCGTCTTGCTTCCATTGCCTTCTGGGCACCTTCCTCGATTTCTTCCCAATAGGCTTCAGAATCATGTTCGGGAATTAATAGATAAAAAGTGTATGAACGATTGTATGCAAGAGCACTTGCATACATATTGGGTTTGTAGTCCAGTTCTTTCAATGCTTTTTCCACCCGTTCCTTGGCAGGTTTTGAAACGTTTGGTCGATCGTGTAGCACCCTATCTACCGTTCCCACAGATACGCCAGCCCTGATAGCGATATCTTTTATTCTGATTCTTTCTTTCATTTATGTATTATTTTGTGCAAAATTAGCAATAAAAATCGAATTGTGCGAATGCACAGCCATAATATTTGCCCTTAAAATGATAATTTTTGTGATTTTATTTTTCATTTAACGAAATAATGAGTATTTTTGCGAATGAATCTATAAAATTAATTGTTTAATAACAAACAACTTGAAAAATGGCTAAAATTGTTACATTAGGAGAAATCATGCTCCGTCTTTCGCCTCAGGGCAACGATCGTTTTATTCAGAGTGAGTCATTCCGCATTATCCCAGGTGGTGGTGAAGCTAATGTTGCCATCTCTGTTGCCAACTATGGTCATGAGGCATATTTCGTTAGTAAATTGCCAAAGCATGAGATTGGTCAGATTGCCGTTAATGCATTGCGCAGATATGGCGTTAATACGCAGTTCGTGGCTCGTGGCGGTGACCGCGTAGGACTTTATTATGCTGAAACAGGTGCTTCTATGCGCCCATCTAAGGTTATTTATGACCGTGCTCATTCATCCATTGCAGAAGCTTCTCCAGAGGATTTCGATTTTGATGCCATTATGGAAGGTGCTGCGTGGTTCCACTGGAGTGGTATCACACCTGCTATTTCTGACAAGGCTGCCGAACTGACCAAGCTGGCTTGCGAGGCTGCTAAGCGTCATGGTGTAACCGTTTCTGTGGACTTGAACTTCCGTAAGAAGTTGTGGACTTCTGAAAAGGCTATCTCTATCATGCGTCCATTGATGAAATATGTAGATGTATGTATAGGTAATGAGGAAGATGCCGAACTTTGCCTTGGCTTCAAGCCTGATGCAGACGTAGAAGGTGGACAAACTGATGCTGCGGGTTACGAGGGAATCTTCAAGCAGATGCGTGAGGAGTTTGGATTTAAGTATGTGGTATCTACTCTTCGTGAGTCTTATTCTGCTACTTTCAATGGCTGGAAGGCATTGATTTATGATGGTAAGGAATTCTACCAGTCAAAGCGTTACGAGATCAATCCTATCATCGACCGTGTAGGTGGTGGCGATTCTTTCTCTGGTGGCTTGATTCATGGCCTGTTGACCAAGCCAACACAAGGTGAAGCTCTTGAATTTGCTGTTGCTGCTTCTGCTTTGAAGCACACTATCAATGGCGACTTCAACTTGGTAAGTGTTGACGAAGTAGAGTCTCTTGCTGGCGGTAATGCCAACGGTCGTGTACAAAGATAAGGTAGCTACCAATAAATAGAGAATCAAACAGAAATTGAATTATATATAAACTATGGCAAAATTTGATAAGATAGCCGTATTAAAGAAAATCGGTGATACGGGTATGGTTCCCGTATTTTATAACAAGGACTTGGAGACTTGCAAGAATGTCGTAAAGGCTTGTTATGAAGGTGGTGTGCGTGCTTTTGAGTTTACCAACCGTGGTGATTTCGCACAGGAAGTATTTGGTGAGTTGGTGAAATGGGCCGACAAAGAGTGTCCCGAATTGGCATTGGGTATTGGTTCTGTTGTAGATGCTCCTACCGCAGCCATGTATATCCAGTTGGGAGCTTGCTTCGTAGTGGGTCCGTTGTTCAATCCTGACATTGCTCCTGTTTGTAACCGTCGTCTTGTACCATATTGCCCTGGTTGCGGAACCGTGAGTGAGATTGGCAAAGCCCAGGAATTGGGTTGCGACCTTACTAAATTGTTCCCTGGAGATGTGTATGGTCCAAATATGGTGAAGGGATTGAAAGCTCCAATGCCTTGGTCAAAAATCATGGTTACCGGTGGCGTAGCTCCCGAAGAGGAAAACCTCAAGTCATGGTTTAAGGCTGGTGTTTACTGTGTTGGCATGGGCTCTAAACTGTTCCCCAAAGACAAGGTAGCAGCAGGTGATTGGCAGTATGTTACCGATAAGTGCAAGGAGGCTCTTGGTTACGTTGCTAAGGCTCGCGCATAATAATCATTATTATAAAGACTCAATAGGATTGTTACTCCTATTGAGTCTTTTCTTTTTGTCAGCTTGTTCTAATTCCAGAAAAGATGAAGTTGACAAGTTGAATGATATTTCTTATTCTTACCACTATAGAAACTTAGATTCTACTCGTATATATGCCGAACGTGCCATGAGTATCTCTGGTAAATATGAGGATGGCAAGGCAGAGGCATATAACAACTTGGCTTTTGTGAGCATGGCAAAAATGGATTACGACGGTGCTTACAAATTGTTAGACAGCATTTCCACAGATAACCAATTGGAATTGCTTATTGCCGACATTCAATATATGCGCCTTTGCCAACGACAATCGAGAAACAAGAATTTCTACGATTATCGTGAAAAGGCAATGCAAAGGCTCAAACGTATCAATGAAGAGCGAGGAAGACTTACGCCGCATCAACAAACACGCTTGATTTATGCAGAGAGCGAGTTTGCCATCGTATCCTCTACTTACTTTTATTACTTGGGATTGAAAGATTTGTCCATCGAAACCATTTCTATGGTCAGACAGAACATCGACTTGGAGCAAGACACGGCTCAATGGCTTAATTATTTATACAATGTAGGAGCAGGAGGAATCATCACCGCCAATACCCAAGAGGAAATTAACCAGAATGAATTTGATTATTTGATGCGTTGCTATCAATTGGCAATGGATAGCAGAATGCCGTTCTTTATTGCCCAGGCTCTTCAGGGAATGAGTGAGCATTTACAAAATCCTAACTATCGAAAGCAACTCATTCGTGATAACTTACCTGCCATTCGCTATGTGAATATAGACGAAATGGATGAAAAACTATTGGCAGGCAATTTAGCTTTACGGGCACTTGATATATTTAGGGATTATGGTGATATTTACCAGACGGCAGGAGCATATCGAACGTTAGCAGAGTGTTATTGGGCAATTCAAGACTATCAGTCGGCTGGCATCTGTTTGCAAAAAGCACTTACCAATGATAGTGCCATAAATAGTGCGCCCGACTTGGTTGCGTCTATTCGTGAACAAATGAGTTTGGTGTATTCTGCCATTGATGACAAGGCTAATAGCGATTATAACCGAAACCTGTATTTGGATTTGCAGGAACAGACACGACAAGATAGACAATTGGAAGCACGTGCTGAACAGTTAGAAAGGTCTTCACGACAATTAAACGTCATGATTGCCATCGTGGTATTGGCTATTATCTTGGTGACGATCTTGTTACTTGTCTTCGACCACATGCGACGCAAAAATGATAAGACTTTTTCTTTATCCAATCTTCTTAAACCATTGGAAGAGTGGAGACAAGCTAATGATGAGCACATGGAAGATGTGGAAGAACATTACGAGGAAATAACGGAGAAAATCCAGATTGCTCGTATGCACATCTTAAATAATAAGAAGTTGAATCTTGAACAACGAGCAAAGGTGTCGCTTGTCAATTCTGTCACTCCATTCATCGACCGAATGATTCACGAAATCAAGAAATTGAGCGTACGCAATGAATCTCAAACCCAACGTGAGGAGCGATATGCGTATATCTTTGACTTGACAAAGGAAATCAATGATTATAATGATGTCCTTACCAAATGGATTCAGATGCGTCAGGGGGATTTGAGATTACAAATAGAGAGTTTTGCCCTACAGCCGCTTTTCAATATTGTGAAAAAAGGACGTATGGGGTTCCAACTGAAAAACGTTGAATTGGTGGTGGAAGACACTGATGCCGTAGTCAAGGCGGATAAGACGCTTACACTTTTCATGATAAATACCATTGCCGACAATGCAAGGAAGTTTACTAATCCTGGCGGAAAAGTTACCATCCAATCTTCTTCCACTGACCAGTATGTGGAGATTTCCATTTCTGACACGGGCATAGGCATGAATGAGGAACAACTTGCACATGTGTTCGATCATAAGCCTATAATCGAGGAAAATGAGATTATTTCTTCATCTATAGCCGCTAATACTCTGCCAACTATACCTTCTGAAGTTCCTTCGCATGGATTTGGATTGATGAATTGCAAAGGAATTATAGAGAAATACCATCGAATCAGCCAAATCTTTAAGGTTTGTACCATTGCTGCAGAAAGCAAACAAGGAGTGGGGAGTCGTTTCTATTTCCGTTTGCCTAAAGGTGTTGCTCGTTCAGTCTTGGTGTTGTTTGCCTCTACGCTGTTGGTGTCATGTGATTCTAATCCAGTTCAAATTGAGGAAGGCAATGGTATTTCGTATGACGGTAATTCTACTTTGTTGTTAAAAGCTGAGGAATATGCAGATAGCTCATACGTTTCCAACGTTGAAGGAGATTATTACAAATCTCTCAGATTTGCAGATAGTTGCATGAATTGTCTAAACGAACACTATAAAAAGATACATCCAGACGGAACATCTTTGATGGAAGCTTTTACTACTGATGCAAAGTTGCCTGCTGAGTTGCAATGGTTCAGAAGCGAAGTTTCAACTAATTACAATACCATTTTGGCTGTTCGCAATGAGAGTGCCGTAGCTGCACTGGCTTTGCATAGATGGGATTTATACAATTATAATAACAAGGTATATACCCAACTTTTCCGTGAATGGTCTGCCGATAATACGTTGGATAGTTATTGTCGTATGATGCAACAGTCTGAAACCAATAAGACTGTTGCCATGATTATCTTGGTCATTTTGCTGGTGATGATATTCCCCTTGTATTATCTCATGTATTATCGTCATCGACTATACTACCGCTTCTGCGTGGAACATATCAATAGTATCAATAACATTCTTTTAAGTGATGTGTCTGCTGAAAACAAGCTCAAGATGATTGATGAAGAATGGAATGTCAAGATGATAGACAATGAGAGTCATCCCATTTCATTGGAGAACGTTGTGAGCCAGATACGACAGGCACTAACCAAAAGTATAGAGTCAGAGAAACTGCAACTGACAAATATAGAGATTGCTTCAGATGAATTGCGAAAGCAGCAATACGAGAACGACAATCTTCATATTAGCAATAGTGTGCTCGACAATACATTAAGTACGCTAAAGCATGAGACAATGTATTATCCTTCACGAATTGCGCATTTGGTGGAGGGCAAGGATGATAACCTGCAGGCCATCTCCGAATTGGTGGTTTATTACAAAGAATTATATTCCATGCTCAGTGCGCAAGCAATGAGACAGACTGAAGGATTTGCCCATGTAGATGATGACATGATGGCATATCTTTTTGAGCTGTTGCAAAAGGAGAACCAGGGAGAAAAACCACTGTGTGAGATTGTGGATAAGGATGGTAAGTATTACACGATTCTCGTTCACATGTCTCATCTTCATCTTTCTTCAGAGCAATGCACTCAATTATTCACCCCTGCTACCGTCAATGTATCATATCTACTCTGTAAACAAATTGTCCGCGATATGGGTGAAGTGGCAAATGCCAGGGGATGTGGTATCAGAGCATATCTTCTTGATTCAAAAGAAGTTGTCATAGAAATAACAATAGCTAAACAAATATGGAACCATTCAAAGTTATCATTGTAGAAGACGTGCCATTGGAATTGAAGGGTACGGAAGGTATTTTTCGCAACGAAATCCCAGAGGCAGAAATTATTGGTACTGCGGAAAATGAACAAGTATATTGGCGACTCATCAAGCAGCAATTGCCCGATATGGTATTGCTCGACTTGGGATTAGGCGGCTCTACCACCATTGGCGTAGAGATTTGTCGTCAGACCAAAGAGACATATCCACAGGTGAAAGTTCTCATATTTACGGGTGAAATTCTCAACGAGAAATTATGGGTGGATGTGCTTGATGCAGGATGCGACGGCATTATTCTCAAAAGTGGAGAACTCCTCACTCGCGGTGATGTGTTCAGCGTGCTTGACGGAAAGAGGATGGTATTCAACCAACCTATTCTCCAAAAGATAGTAGAACGTTTCAAACATAGTGTCAATGTGCAATTGTATAGACAAGAGTCGTTGATCAATTACGAGATTGATGAATATGATGAGCGTTTCTTGCGTCATCTTGCATTAGGATACACCAAAGAGCAAATAACCAATCTGCGTGGGATGCCCTTTGGCGTGAAAAGCTTGGAAAAGCGACAGAACGAATTGGTGCAAAAGCTCTTTCCCAATGGTAACGCGGGCATGGGTGTCAATGCCACGAGATTGGTGGTGAGGGCATTTGAATTGAGAATCTTGGATGTTGATAATCTCCAACCAGACGAATGTTGAAAAACAAGTCGATACGAATCACTCGGGCTGTTGCGGTATTAGCGTTGTGTCTATGTGTCGCCCAATTAGCCTTATTGCTCCTTTCGTGGGGAGTTTCTGCGGTGTTGCCAGACGTGCCCATCCGCTCTTTGTTGAGCAGTGAAGGCATCAGGTGGCTTTTCGGTAATTTCACGCAGAATCTCGCCACGCCCGTTCTCGTTTGGCTTCTTCTTGGCAGTATCGCTTACGGAGCTTTTGTAGAGTGTGGGTTGGCTGTGGCGTTCACCCATCCCAACCGACTCACTTATCGTGAGCAATTTGCCTTAAAGGTGGTGTATGTCGTCATCTTTATATATATTATGGTGTTGCTGCTCCTCACCGTCGTTCCCCATGCCGTATTGTTGAGTGTCACGGGTTCTCTCTTTCCCAGTAGTTTCTCAGACAGCATCGTACCTATCTTGTGTTTCGGTATTAGCACGGTTTCTGTTGTCTATGGGGTTATGAGTGGTAGATTGAGAAGTCTTGTTGACATCTTCAACGTTCTGACCATCGGCATTACGTTCACGCTGCCTTTGTGGCTTTTATACATCTTGGCGGCAGAGTTGTATTTTTCCATCACTTTTGTGTTTTCATAATTGTCTTGCCCAAATTAAGTTTTTTTTTCTTATTTCCTTTTCCCGTTTGCGATATTATTCGTAATTTTGAAAGCTGAAAAAGAGGAAAAACAACAAGAGGAAGGCATCATTCTCGCTAACTTCTTGTTAATCAAATAAGAAACGTAAACAAGTAATTTGGTACTCATGAACGAATTGGTTAAACACATTGAGATTTTGCTGTTAAGCAAGGATTGCGTTATCGTTCCCAACTTCGGAGGTTTTGTTGCTCATCACGTTGATGCGCATTATGAGGAGAATGATTGCCTCTTCTTTCCTCCTTTAAGAACTATAGGGTTTAATCCTCAATTGAAGTTGAACGACTCTCTCTTGGTGCAATCGTATGTTGATGCTTACGAGATGAGTTATCCTGATGCGCTCAATCGCATTGAGGAAGAAGTTAACGAAATGAGGCAAAAGCTTGAAAATGAGGGGTTCTTGGAGATGGAAGGTTTAGGTTCTTTCACCGTGAACAATCATGGGATGCCAGAATTTGAACCTTGTTTGGCTGGTATCTTAACGCCCAATCTCTACGGTTTAAGTTCATACGAGATAGCCAGTTTGCAGCAGAGTGTGGCAAATCTTGCTGAAAGACAGGCTGAAACAGCAGAAGCCATTCAGCCAGCAGTTGTAAAATCTTCAAAAGCCACTCTCGTTAACATGGCATGGGTGCGGAATGCTGCCGTGGCTTGTGCCGTTGTCTTTGCCTTCTTTTTCATTCCACAGCTAAAGATGGGACAAGAAGATACTACAGGCAATGTCAATACCAGTTTGTTGTCAAGAGTGATGCCTAAAGATATTGTGAACGGAACGCCAGATTTATCTTCAGCCAACCTTTCGCAAGGTGTTGAGGCTTCAATGGGTTTGATTGATATGCCTTCTTTTGTGAAGAAAACAGGTAAACCGAATCTCTTGTTTGTTTCGAATGATTCTTCCAAGCCTTATTATTCCATTATTCTTGCCAGTCATGTTACTATCGACAATGCCATAGAATACGTTAATCAATTACATTCTTTGGGCTATCAAGAGGCAAAGATTTTGTCTAAAGGATCTACGAAAGTGCTTTATGGACAGTTTGATACGAAGGAAGAGGCATACAACGTATTGATTCCCCTCAAGGATACAGACAACCATTTTGCTGATGCTTGGGTGATGAAAGTTGAGTTTTAATGAAAAGAGTTCGTTGTCCTAAATGTGACCATTTCATTATCTTCGATGAAAGTAAGTATGAAGCTGGTCAGTCTTTAGTCTTTGAATGTAGCGAATGCGGAAAGCGTTTTGGCATCCGCATTGGCGTGTCTAAACTGCATAATACCCAACGTGAAACCAATCCCGAGGAAGAGGTTGATGATACGCAATATGGTTCTATCGTTGTCATTGAAAACGTGTTCCAATATAAGCAGATCTTTCCTCTCAAGATGGGTGACAACATCATCGGCAAGTATATGAAAGGGGATATCGTTGATTGTCCCATTGAGACCGTTGATCCCAGCATTGACCCACATCATTGTGTCATTAACGTGAGCAGAGACAAGAAAGGCAACCTGAAATATATATTAAGAGATGGTCCCAGTAACACGGGTACGTTTGTGGATAATGAAATCTTGGGCGACCGTGAGCGTCGTGTTGTTTCTGACGGTACCGTTTTCTCCATTGGTGCCTCCAGTGTTATTTTGAGATTAGATGAACAATAGAGATATAAGTATATGAAGAAAGTAATTTTATTCTTGTTGGCAGCGGTTTGTCTCTCAGCGTGTCATGAGAGTCTTGAGCAACGTGCCGCCCGTGAGGCAAAGGAATATACCAAGAAGAATTGTCCTTCGGCAATCAAGCATAATATCAGAACAGATAGTCTGACATTTGACGAGAATACTCGCACTATGATTTATTATTATAGTATGTTTAACCAATTAGACGACTCTGCCAGGATAGCTCGAGATAAAGACAAGTTGCTTTCGGTTTTGTCTGAAGCTCTCAAAACGGATATTTCTATCAAGACATACAAGGAAGCGGGATTTAATTTCAGGTACGAATATCATTCTGCCACTCGTCCCAATCTCATTCTGTTGGAAAAGACTTTCACACCAGAGGATTATGCTCAGTAATCTTTCTTGTCTTGTCATGTAAATTCTGAATTTTGGTACCAAAATAAGGGCATTTTTTCAAACAAGTTGATACTTTGGTTGAAAAAATGCCCTTTTTGTGTGGTTTTGTATATTGTTGTAAATCAGTGTTTTACTATTTTTAGGTATTGAAAATTGAATCAAAACCCCATGTTTTTACACCAAAAAAGGCATTTTTCAGTCTCTCATAACATATAATATTAGCGTCGTAACATATATAGTTACGCTCGTAAAGTATATAGTTAGCAGCATAACTATATATGTTAGCTCCAAAAATGAGATATTTTAGCCGAGTTTACTATTTTTTCCGTTCTCCTAATTCTATTTCACAAGAAAATTCGGATGCCTTTTTGTTGGTTATTATGACAATAAAATACATTTGTAAAAAACAAGAAAAAACGAGGGTATTACCTTCGTTTTTTCTTATTCCACTGATTATTTTTGGGAGAATGGTTATTCTTTGATGATTCTGGATAATGCTGACGATCGTAGAGCTTGGGGATAAGGTCTTGTCTTCCTATGCGTCTAAGTTCTCGTTCTATGCCAGCACGTTCCTCTGGTTGGTACCAAAAGAAGAATTGTCTTTGAGCCAGTTTTTCTTTTTGGTTCTTTGCGCTGAATACAGGTTTCAAGGTATATGGATCATAGCCCGTGTACCACATTTCCGTACTGATGGTCATGGGCGTAGGGGTAAAGTCTTGTACCTGTTCGAGATGAAAATCCAATCGTTTGGTGATGACAGCCAGTTCTGCCATGTCTTCCTCATGACAACCTGGATGACTGCTGATGAAATACGGAATGAGTTGTTGGCGTAGATTCTCTTCCTTGTTGATTCTGTCGAATATGCGTTTGAAGTCATTGAAGAGTGAGAACGAGGGTTTGCGCATGAGTTCGAGCACCCTTTCGCTTGTATGTTCTGGTGCCACTTTCAGTCTGCCGCTTACATGTTTGCAAATCAGTTCTCGCGTATATTCTCTTGCAGCCACATTACATTTTTCGTCTTTCGATTGATGTAAGAGTAGGTCGTAACGTACGCCGCTACCAATAAAGCTCTTCTTGATTTCTGGCAAGGCATCTACCGCATGATATACATCGAGCAATTTAGAATGGTCGGTATTGAGATTAGGGCAGATATGAGGATGGATACAAGACGGACGTTTGCATTTCTCGCAAGCCTTTTGGTTACGTCCAGCCATTCCATACATATTTGCCGACGGTCCACCCAAGTCGCTCAAGTATCCCTTGAAGTCGGGCATTTCAATGACTTTCTTTACCTCTCGCAAAATGCTTTCCTTGGAACGGCACGAGATAAACTTGCCTTGATGGGCAGAGATGGTGCAAAAGGCACATCCACCAAAACATCCGCGGTGGATATTGACAGAGTGTCTGATCATCTCGTATGCGGGAATGCGCTTGTCCTTGTATTTTGGATGAGGCAGCCGAGTGTAAGGAAGGTCGAATGTCGCGTCCAGTTCCTCCGTTGTCATCGGAGGATAAGGTGGGTTTACTACGGCAAATTTTCCATCTACTCCCTGTATGATGCGTTGGGCATGAATGGAGTTAGACTGTTCCTCGATGTGTCTGAAATTCTCTGCTTGAAACTTCTTGTTCTTCAAACACTCCTCATGGCTATGTAAGATGATGTCGTTGTTGGTAATTCCCCCTTCGATGTGTTCCTTGTCTGACAGATAAACCGTTTGTGGAATGTGGTGTATTTGCGAAACAGGCTTTCCATTGTCCAGTTCCCTGCAAATCTCAGATGTAACTTTCTCGCCCATGCCATAGACCAGAAGGTCTGCTCCCGAATCACAGAGAATACATTTCATCAGTTTGTCTTGCCAGTAATCGTAGTGGGTGAGCCTTCGCATGGAAGCCTCGATACCCCCTAATACCACCGGCACGTCGGGAAAGAGTTGCTTGAGAATACGTGTATAGACAATCGTGGGATATTCCGGACGGCAATCGTGCCTGCCATTAGGACTATACGCATCCTCGGCGCGTAATCGTCGGTTGGCAGTATATTTGTTGACCATAGAGTCCATACATCCTGGGGCAATGCCGAAGAACAAACGCGGTCGTCCTAACTTCTTGAAGTCTCGGTAGTCACCGTGCCAATCAGGTTGTGGGACGATAGCCACTTTCCATCCCTGCGCTTCCAATACCCTTCCGATTACAGCCGCACCAAAGGAGGGATGATCCACGTAAGCATCACCCGAAAAGAGAATCACGTCGAGTTGTTCCCATCCTCGAAGTTCACACTCCTTCTTTGTAGTAGGCAGGAAGTCAGATAGACGAGGTGGGTTCGGCATCTTCGTTAGGTGCTTCCTGTTTAGCTTTCCATTCGGTGTACAGAGACATCAACTTATTCAACCCGAAAGCCTTCATGTTATTGTTATAGATAACATCTAAACAGAGGTCGAGCAGGTTCTTGTCGGAATTGGATTCTGATTCCAGTATCGACCTTACGTTGAACTTGAGCTTATCAAGTACGTCCTCATCTACGATGCCGTTACTGTCAACGAGATTTGAGAGCAAGGCATATTTGTCGATTGTCTGCAAGTGTAAGTCGGTAATTTCTATACTCCTGCTTCCTGATACATTAGCTTGAATCTTCATGATAATATAGATTGATGATTTATTTCACAAGATAATTGAGAATGCCACGCATGATGGCATTGCGAGAAGAAACATCGATGATACATTCCAATGGGAATCCCATCACGAAGCAACCATAGTCGCGTCCCTTGTAAGCCACTCCTGCATCGTTGCCATCGCCATATTGCATAGCACAGAACGACTGATTGCCAATGGGTTGTATGATTTCGGGTGCGTGAGCAGCGTAGTGCTTGTCGTTGATGGTGCGATAGATGTTGAAATTCATTCCCAAGCCTCTCACATTAGGCGAGTTCTTCCCAAGCATACTACCACCATATTTCACCTTCAGCACATTAGCCATGAAATATTGTTCACTGACATTGGTCATCATGTCTGACCCCAAATACGAACCGCTCACGATGAGGTTGCCGTGGTCTTTCGTATATGAGCGTAGTTTCTCTTGCATGGTGGTAGAGAATGTCTTGAATCTCTGAAGAGAATGACCGTCGTTTTTCTCCAATCCTAAGATCAAGTCAACACAGTTATACTTGTTGAGTTTCACTTGTCCCGTTTCCACCGCTTTGCTGGAACAACTCACAATATTATATTTACCAGCACTCGCAATAGCCTCGGCATGAGCCATGACGTAATTGAAATCGTTGCCGGCGATATACTGTCCAGCCATCTCGTTGCCGCTATATCCCAAACCACCGGCACCTTCTATCCCCATCTTGTTACGGTCAAAGCACTGCTGCTTTCCACTCCAACCAGCTGTAACGCCATACGTCACGCCTGGGTCTTTGTATAAATCAAATCCCTGTTTCGTTGAGGTATTGATAACGGCAGGAGATGACAGGCGATGAAAGCCATTGACCACCATCACCGTCTTATCCGACTTGGCTTGGTAAAGGGCTGACAGCACTTCTGTAGGAAAACTCTCACCACCCTTGTTGATGGCAGTTACCTTGAAGTGATACAACACACCTGGCTTGAGATTCATGGAACAGGAGGTTGACTTGATAATCTGTCCGTTGTCAAAACCTTTGTTGCCAGTGGCAATATAAAGGTTATAAGCATTGGGCTTAGCCGTTTGCTCTTGTTCGTCAATTACCGCATTCCACGAAAGCTTTATCTTTCCTCTCCCCGACATCTCGATATGGAAATTGTCGGGTGGGAGAGGTTGCACTACATACGATTCGCCATGTTGGTTAGTTACGTATTTCAGCACGTTCTTATAGATGGAACGTGCCAAATGAAACTTAAAAAAAGGGTCTTGCCCATAAAGCATGTCTGGGAAGTTTTGGTGAGAGAGCGTTTCCAAGATAGCTGATGGAATCTCAGGGCATCTTGTCTCCGAGTAGTTTCGGTTATACAAGTGGCGACGAGGCCATTTGTAGAACTTACCCTTTAAGTCTCTCCTTACTCCAGACAGCAGATTCTCTGCCAATTCAAAACTTGCCATACGGGAAACACCAGAGTTGAGCTTTCCTTCATTGAAATTGGTGGTGCAGATAGAAAGAGAACCATAAAGCGACTTTCCGTCGGGGTTGTATCCCGCATCGCTGTGGATGGCCAACGACAGTTCGATGGGTACTTTCTTACCTTGCATCTTCGGCATATAGCAAGAACCGCCGCCCAACCAATTGGTCATATACGAACGGGTATTGATATCGTCACCATAATCATCTGCTCCATTCTTTGAACTATAAACGCTATAGGGTGCCCCTGCCCATTGTCCGTAATAACGTGAACCTTCCAAAGCACGTGGTAAACCACTGGTGGTTCCTCCTCTTTGGATGTTTCCCATGCCACCGCCAAATCTCACGGCATCAGTGGTGATGACACCTGACGAAGTGGAGTAGTTGGTCAGCACCACACGGTTGGATGGGTTGTTGCCTTCATCAAACTCAAACGTACCTAAATACACCCATGTGCCACCACCCATTTGTTGGTTTACACGGAAATAAGTCATTTGTCCTTGATGACAAACCACGTATTGAGCATCAGGCACACTTTGTGCCACGGTGGGATAACTTACGTACACGGCATATTTACCCTTTTCGGAAAAGGTGGGTTGATAAGATACTTGACTGATACCTTTGACCTTCTTCGTAGTCGAAACCATGCGAGTGGTACCTGCGGTAAAGGGATTCTCATTGTCTTTATATGTTCCACCGTGTAAGGCAAAGCCAGCCACACCAGCGTTCTTCCATGCGTAATTGCCATTTGTTTCCTGATAAGAACCCGATTTACGGCTATGGTCGTTATCAACGATAATCTCATTCTTTTGCCAATCACGCTCGCGTGGCGAAAAAACTACTGCACCAGCATTTTCAAGCATGGGAATGAGGTAGGGGAGAACGACGGTTTGCGTATATAGGTCTTCCGTGGTTCCAAACAAGAACGGACGTTGCCATTTCCATCCTTGCTTCTTGTCGTAATATCTGCCGTGGCTTGCCCAAAGAGAGATATGGCGGTTATAAAGACCGTGGGTAATCTCATTCGGACGCGAGATATTCTCAACCCACGGATTTCCCTTATAGTTAATCTTTCCCCACATTCTGCTCTTGTCGGCATTGTCAGACAATCTGTTGGGAATGAGTTCTTCGATAGGTACTCCAGTGGTTATTACCTGAATCTTATAGTCATCGTAAGGATTGGGAAGAGTTTTCTTCACCTTTTTATATATCTTATTGACCAAGTCGGGCGAAAACTCCTGTGCGGCAAAGATGTCGCTTACGGTGATTGATACTTTCCTTGCCTTGCTGTCAATCACGTATGTTGACATTTGTGGCTGAACCTTAAATTGAGATTCGTTTGCCTGAAAAGTGTTGAAATAGTCTTTTAGTTGGTTCTCAACATTTGTTGGGAGATAAACTTTCTGTGCTGATGCAATCATTCCATGCATCAGCAACATCACAAAAAAAAATACAATCTTCTTACTCATAGTTAATCTATTATCCCTATTGTGAATTTCTCGGGATGTTTTCCCTTGAAGTCTTTAAAATACAGTTTGATTTCTTGCATCTCTTTCTCCAACTCACCAGTCGGAATGATGCTTTTGGTACATTGAATCAGTTTTTTTTCGTAGTCAACGCCATATAGCAAAATAGGGATATTTGCTTTGAGGGCTATGAAATAGAATCCCTTCTTCCAGTCGGGATTCAATGAACGTGTGCCCTCAGGGGTAATGCAAAGGCGAAAAGATGTTGCCTTTGTCGCTTCACTCGCTAAATTGTCGGTCATGCTCGTATGTTTGCTTCGCCAGACGGGAATGCCTCCCATTGCACGAAACAAACTTCCCAAGGGCCAGAAAAACCATTCTTTTTTCATTAAGAAGTTGCTCTTCAAGCCCTCAGCTTTCGAATACAATTGTCCGATTAAAAAATCCCAATTGCTTGTATGGGGCGCGAGACAGATGATATATTTATCGGGATGGTCAACAGTTACATTCTTTTTCCATCCCATTTGTTTATACAAGATCCACCTGCAAATAGCTTTTACCATTTTTTTAGATCAAAAATTTAGTGATAACTTTCAAGGTTGATGATGTGGTCAATGGCTTCGTCAGCATATTCCTCAAAGTCCTTAATGAGAACACTGAAGTATTTCTTTTGTTTCATTCCGGGTTCTGGGTGAGAGATACGACTGATGAAATTTTTTTGAGCACCCAACAAAGTGGTCAGCATAGCCTCAAAATTCTCCTTGTTTGGCTTGTCACCATACAACGACATTGCAACGCACTCCGAAAGGAGTGCATCGAACACATTGTTCATGTAACTTTTTAATTCTCGTTTGTTATTCATACTTGTTGGTTTTTAATTCTCCAAAGATAGCAAATAAAATTGGATTATCCATGTTTTTTTGGCAAAAAAGTTTTAAAATGGTGATTTCTTTCTGATTTCCTTCCATATCTCGCAAAAAAAGAGTAAATTTGCAAAGATTATTAAGCATATAGAACTGAAGTATTAATAATATTATTTTAAGGTAAATGAAATTAAGTCTTTTACAGAAAGAAAGAGCTGCCTACCAGCCAAAGTTGCCAAAAGGACTTCAGGGGGCAGTGAAAGTGAATGAAGGCGAGCCAACACAGAGCGTTGGAGACCAAGAAGAGATCAAGGCTCTCTTCCCAAACACTTACGGAATGCCACTCGTAGAGTTTGTTCCTGGTAATGAAAGCAGTACCAAGAAGATGAACGTTGGTGTAATTCTCAGTGGTGGTCAGGCTCCTGGAGGTCACAACGTGATTTGTGGTATCTTTGATGGTATCAAGAGACTCAACCCTGAAAACCGTCTGTATGGTTTTATCTTGGGTCCTGGTGGTTTGGTAGATCATAACTACATGGAACTTACCGCTGACATCATCGACCAATACCGTAACACGGGTGGATTTGACATGATTGGTTCAGGACGTACAAAGTTGGAGAATGTTGACCAGTTTGAGAAAGGTCTCGAAATCATTCGTCAACTCGACATTCAGGCTATTGTCATCATTGGTGGTGACGATTCTAACACAAACGCGTGTGTATTGGCTGAGTATTATGCAGCTAAGAACTATGGTGTTCAGGTTATCGGTTGTCCTAAGACTATTGACGGTGACTTGAAGAACGACCAAATCGAAACATCGTTTGGTTTCGACACGGCTACGAAAGTTTATGGTGAGCTGATTGGAAACATCGAGCGCGATTGTAACTCTGCTCGTAAGTATTGGCATTTCATCAAGTTGATGGGCCGTTCAGCCAGTCATATCGCTCTGGAGTGTGCACTGACTTGTCAACCCAATATCTGTCTCGTTTCTGAAGAGGTGGAAGCCAAAGACCAAACACTCAACGACATCGTTGAATATATTGCCAGCGTGGTGGCTAAACGTGCCGCTAATGGTGATAACTTCGGTGTGGTTTTGGTTCCAGAAGGCTTGATAGAGTTCATTCCTGCTATTGGCAGACTGATTGACGAACTCAACGACTTGCTTGCAGAGCATGGAGCTGATTACAAAGACTTGGACAAGAAAGCTCAACACGACTATATCCTCGCTCATCTGAGCAAAGAGAATGCTGAAACATTCGCTACATTGCCTGAAGGCGTGGCTCGCCAGCTCTCTCTTGACCGTGACCCACACGGAAACGTTCAGGTATCGTTGATTGAGACAGAGAAGTTGCTCTCTGAAATGGTGGCTGCCAAGCTCGAACAATGGACTAAGGAAGGTAAGTTTGTTGGTAAATTCAACACTCAACATCACTTCTTCGGATATGAGGGACGTTGCGCTGCTCCTTCCAACTTTGATGCAGACTATTGCTATGCTCTGGGTATCAGTGCTTCACAGCTCATTGCTAACGGCAAGACTGGCTACATGGCTATCGTGAAGAATACTACCGACGGAACAGACAACTGGATTGCAGGTGGTGTGCCTATCACCATGATGATGAACATGGAGCGCAGAAACGGTAAGATGAAACCTGTGATTCGTAAGGCATTGGTTGACTTGGAAGGTCGTCCATTCAAGAAGTTTGTTGAGCACCGTAAGGAATGGGAAGAGGGAACATGCTTCGTTTATCCTGGTCCAATCCAGTATTGGGGACCATCTGTAGTGTGTGACCGTGCTACTCGTACTTTGATGCTCGAACAAGGTAAGCAATGATATATTCAATCTATATGATTTGAAAGATATTATCCGTGAATTGTCTATTGACAAACTATCATGTGGTTGGTCAATGACAATTCACGGTTTTCCATAACTATCAAGAGAGACTTGCTCTCTGACGTGATAGAACGATGTAATACTATATAATATAAATAGGTGTGGTAAAGAAGAAAACGACAAATCCAAAAGCCAGTCCTACGAAAAAAAGCGGTAGGAAGGCTCATTCTCATTATCCGCTAACTACTCTTTTCAAGAAAAACACTCGCTTGGCTTGGTGGATAGGAGGGATAGGAGTCGTCGTGCTTTATATCTGGGCATTTTATTTCTTTTTTGTCGGACCTACCGGATTCAGATGGCGGGCTTTGTATGGAGATGCGAAATATCCGCAGGGTTATGAAATACACGGAATAGACATCTCTCATTATCAAGGCGACATTGACTGGAATAAGTTGCGCCATTCTATCATCGAGGGCTGCCCATTGCGTTTCGTCATCATTAAATCTACCGAAGGCTCTACACGTGTGGACGAGAAATTCGAGGAGAATTTCTACCAAGCACGTGAACATGGATTTATCCGCGGGGCTTACCATTTCTGGAGTAATAAGTCGAAAGCAAGAGAACAAGCCTATTTCTTCTTGAAATATGCCAAATTAGAGAAGGGCGACTTGCCTCCTGTGCTGGATATAGAGCATTATCCACAAGACGTGAAGTTGGAAGATTTCCAGCGAGACGTATTGACGTGGTTGCACATCGTGGAAGATAAATTCCATGTCAAGCCTATTATCTACACCTATTTTAAATTTAAGGAGAAGTATCTCAGTGCTCCCGTCTTTGATGACTATCCTTATTGGATAGCCCACTATTATGTAGATAAGGTGGAATATAAGGGAGAATGGAAGTTTTGGCAACATACGGATGCAGGAAGGTTGCCCGGCATCAGAGGATATGTAGATTTCGACATCTACAATGGCTCTTATTATGACTTGAAGATGCTGACCATCGGAAGCGAAGATGATGTTTGGTAGAGATAAACCTTATGTTTATCCCATCCAAACATATCGTTTGTCTCTCTCAAACATATCGTTTATCCTTCTCAAGCATATTGCTTGCAGAATCCAAGACGATTATGACAAAACCAAGCAAGCCCAGTGGTTTTCCGTCATTTGCTTTACTGAATGTAAATCGTATTTTTCTGCCTCCTCCAACAATACGGGAATGTCTTCCTCATAAAATCCACTTAGGATAAGAACAGCGTTGGGAGCCATCACATCTTTGAAATGTCGAATATCAGCCAGTAGGATATTGCGATTGATATTGGCAACCACCACGTCGAAGACACCACTTACGTGAGACAATACGCGAGAATCTCCATGAAATACCTCTATGTTGGAAACATGGTTGATTTCTGCGTTGTGTTTTGTGTTTTCCACGCTCCATTCATCAATGTCGTAGCCAACGACATCTCTTGCTCCTAACTTTGATGCCACGATTCCGAGAATACCCGTACCGCACCCGCAATCAAGAACTCGCTTGCCTTTCAAGTCCAATTCAAATAAGAATGAGATGACCATTCGTGTGGTTTCGTGATTGCCTGTGCCAAAAGCCAACTTTGCATCTATGCCAATATTCATCTGGGGATGAAGATTGTCGGGGATAGAGTGTTTCGCATCGTATATCACGCAAAGGTTACCGATTTGAATGGGAGCAAAACCCTCATTTTCCCAAGTCTCGTTCCAATCCTTGTCTTCCACCTGATTGACGTGATAGGTCAATTCTACTTGTGGTAATCCAAAATCTTCCAATGCTTGGAGAAACGCTTCCTTATCATATATCTCATCTTGAATATATGCATCAATTCCTTGGTCGGTTTCTTGAAAAGACTCAAATCCCACTTCTCCCAAAGTGGCACATAGCAAGTCGCAAATGGTCTGCTTATCCATGTCGCCTGTCGGCTTTATGGTAAAATTGGCTACAAGATATTTCATAATTATTCCCAATTATTATGCAAAATTACAAAAAATAGGGAAAATCCTACTTTCGTTTAGGGTTTTTCCTTAATTTTGCAGCATAATTCATGCTATTTTTGCAATATGAAATAATAAAACTTGATGAAAGGAGTATAAATATGAAAAAATTAATTCTTCTAATCTCGCTTTTTTGCGTAGCCACGTTCACGGTGAATGCGCAAGACGACTTGTATAACGGCTCAAAGAAGACGAAGAAAAATGCCAAGGTGGAAACACAGAGCGATACTAAGTCTTCACTTTCTGATTTCACTGATCGTGAGATTGACGAGTACAATCGTCATTATGCGAAGTATCAGACTAACGAAAGGGATGTCATTGACGTACTTCCTGAATCAGGTGAAGATGACATGTATTTTGTGCCAAAGAAAACTTCAAAAAAGAAGAAGGCTAAGATGGTCGTGGATGATAATTCCCCCACTTATTATGTGGGTAGTAACCGTAACGTAGATGAGTACAACCGTCACAAGAAATTGGTAAGTACGTATCAGAAGATTGGTTCGGATAGCTTGGGTAACGACATCATCCGTATCTTCTCCGGCAACGAAATCTATCCAGACACAAGCTACGTTGACACGTTGTTCATGGTTTCCAAATATGTTAACAATGATGATGATTATCGCTATTCCAATCGCTTGAGCAGATGGGATGATTACTATTATGTCATTCCTTACGACCTTTGGAGAAGCTACAATTGGTGGGGATTTAGCGATTATTATTGGCCTGCTTGGTATGGAAGGCATTGGGCTTGGAATTACCACCGTGGCTATTATGGCTATTACGACCCTTGGTATTTTGGATATGGATACTTTGATCCTTGGTTTGACCCTTGGTATATGAGTCTTTATTATGGTGGCTATTATGATCCGTTCTTTTCCTGGTACACGCCTTGGTGGTATTATAGACCTTGGTACTATACAGGTGTTTACTATGGCGGTGGATATGGCGGCCATGGCGGACGACCAACCGGTACAGGAGCTGGTGGTGGAAGAGGAGACATCAGATATACGGGTATAGGTACGCACAATCATAGCCGTTCGGCTACAGGTGGTATCGGAGGTAGCGTACATTCTACAAGCAACCGTAATGTATTTAGCAGAAATACCGGTGGTTCATCTGGTGTTTTCGGTTCTGGCTCTGGCAGAGGTTCTTCTACCACTCGTACCTACACCACGAATAGCAGTGGTGCTAAGTTTGGAGGTTCTCGCTCTACAACTACTTATAGTGGCGATACCAGAAGTTATTCTACTCCTTCATTTAGTAATAGCTCTTCGAGCTCTTCATTAGGTGGAAGTAGCTATTCTGGTGGTTCCTCTGGCGGCGGTAGCTACGGAGGAGGTGGTCGCTCAGGTGGCGGCGGCGGTGGCTCCTTTGGTGGCGGCGGAGGCGGCGGAGGCCGTTCCGGTGGTGGCTCATTTGGTGGTCATAGATAATGATGTGTCTTGAATTGAAATGATTGTATAATATTATAAATAAGGTGTATATTATGAAAAGAAATATGATATTTGCCATGGCAATGTTGATGGGTACATCCGTGATGGCACAAGAAACATACGAAGACACGAGATTGGTGGAGTCCGACTTGAACGGTACAGCCAGATACGTGGGTATGGGTGGCGCAATGGAAGCGTTGGGAGCTGACATTTCTACCATGAGTACCAACCCGGCAGGCATAGGCTTGTTCCGTAGCAGTTCTGTATCGGGTACCGTTAGCTTGCTCAGTCAGCAGGATGTGAAGAAATTTTCGCCAGGCAACAAGACGAATTTCAGTCTTGACCAAGTGGGATTTGTTTATTCTGCTCCTAATTACGATAGGACTTCATTCTTGAACCTGGGTTTTACATATCGTAAGAGTCGCAACTTCAACCAGATTATCAGCGCTGTGGCACCTTTGGAAAATGCTTCGCAAAATAAGTTGACGTATCAGAAGTTCCGCCGTGAGATTTTTCTCAATAGAACAGACCTTACTTATACGACAGTTGATGCCTTGTATATGGAGAATTTGCTGTATAATCAAGCAGAAGATATGTATTTTTACTTTCCTGCCACATCGTATGAATATAATCGTGCGCAAAAAGGCTATATCGGAGAATATGACTTGAACATCAGCGGCAACATCAAGAATCGTGTGTTCTTGGGTGTAACCTTTGGCATTCACGATGTGCATTATAAGCATTACAGCGAATACGGTGAAAAATTCCAAGAGAATGAGGATGGTATCAAAGGGTTGACCATGATTGATGACAAAAGGGTTTCTGGTACTGGAACAGACATCAAATTTGGAGCAATCGTGCGTCCTGTAGAAAATTCTCCGTTTAGAATTGGTGCCTATATCCATACTCCTACATGGTATGAGTTGGAATCTTCAAGTGTGACTAAGCTCACTGATGGAAGCATTTCTGTCGACAAAGAAGAGAGTTATAAATATAAGATTTATACACCGTGGAAGTTTGGCTTGAGTGCAGGACATACAATAGGCAACTTCCTGGCACTTGGAGCTACGTATGAGTATGCTGATTACAGCTCTATGACTAACCGCATAAAGGAGAATGATTATCACTATTCTTTTATTGATAGAGCTTATTCGTATTCTCATAAAGATAATAACATGAACACTCACACTGAAAAGACACTGAAGGGAGTCTCTACGGTGAAAGTGGGTGCGGAATTTAAGCCAGATCCATCGATTGCCGTACGCCTTGGATATAATTACGTGTCACCTTTGTGCGACAAGATGGGAAGTAAGGATGGAACGGTGAAATCTCCTGGTACGTATTACGAAACGGAAACCAGCTATACCAACTGGAAGGCTACTAATCGTATAACTGCTGGTATTGGATGGAATGCTACTCCTCATCTGACATTAGATGTAGCTTATCAGTATTCTACTACTAAAGGCGATTTCTACCCATTCATGAATTATTATGAAAATGGTGTAGATGGACCAAAAAGTATTGAAGACAACCATTGCGATGCTAAAGAAGTTTCGTTCAACAAACATCAAGTATTGTGTACATTAAGTTATAAATTTTAGTGTAAAGTAGTGAATAAAGGTTAAATATATATGTTTTTTTATAAGAAACGCACTAAAAGTTTGCAGTTTTGAAAGAAATATATTATATTTGCAAAGAAAATAATTAAGATTAGTTTTTTTAGTGGTTAATTTAGTTTTAGTAAGTATGTGAATGGAGCTTGTCGTGAGGACAAGTTCCATTTATTTTTACCCGTTCCTAGATTGAAAAATTATTTTTTGCCCATATTCGTTTTATATTTCAAAAAAAATGTGTAAGTTTGTAGCATGAAAGATTTTTTGAATTGGAAACGCTTGTTGTTGCTTGCTTTTGTTGCGGCTGGATTATACATTCTGACTAAGTCGGAGTGGATAACGTTAGGCATTTTGTTCGTGCTTTTGGTGATTGACCATTTCTTGGCAAAGTATGACGAGAAGCAACGGAAAATGTTCGACCAAAACGAGCAAGATCAATGAAGGAGTTGGTAAGACTTTATACGACATGGGCGAATGAGGAACCTTCGCATGTCGTTAAGTTAGAGGAGGCAGGAAGCAACCGTGAGTATTATCGTATCTATACCCAACAAGGAACGTCGGTGATTGGTGTAGTAGGTACGAGCATCGACGAGAATCATGCCTTTCTGTATCTTACGCAGCATTTTACGCAACGTCAGTTGCCTGTACCTCAATTGTTGGTGCAATCAGAGGATAAGCTACGTTACATCCAGACAGACTTGGGCAATCGCTCTTTGTTTAGTGCCATCAAGGGTGGAAGAGAGGCAGGTGGACGTTACAACCAGAAAGAGAAGCAACTGCTCATCAATACCATCCGTGAATTGCCCAATATACAAGTACGAGGGGCACGTGGATTGGATTGGTCAAACTGCTACCCTCAGCCAGAGTTTGACGTGGATAATGTACTGTTTGACCTGAATTATTTCAAATATTGTTTTCTCAAACCAACGGAACTTGACTTCCATGAGATGAAGTTGGAAGCTAATTTCCGTATGTTTGCCAAAGACCTCACTTCAGAGAGTTTCGAGAGTTTCATGTATCGTGACTTCCAGGCACGAAACGTGTTGCTTAACGACGAAGGCAACCCCTATTTCATAGACTATCAAGGTGGACGTAAAGGTCCTTATTACTATGACCTTGCCTCTTTCTTATGGCAAGCATCAGCCAAATATTCTTATAAATTGCGTCGCGAACTCATTCATGAGTATTACAACTCGTTGCGCAATTACATAGAAGTGCCCACAGTCCGTCATTTTGTTCAGCGATTGAGTCTCTTTGTCCTGTTCCGAACCTTGCAAGTGTTGGGCGCATACGGATTCAGAGGATATTTTGAGCGCAAGCAACATTTCATTGATTCTATTCCAATGGCGATGGATAATCTGCGTGACTTGCTCAAGATGAGCGAGGACACATTCCCTTATCCGTATTTGATGGATGTGTTGCGCAGGCTGACCGAGTTGCCTCAATTTGCCAAGGTAAAACAACCAGTGGTAGAACGTTCTGATGGCTATAAGATAACTGACAGACAAGTATATCCATCCAATCCTCTTGACGGTCCAGCCACCTTTTCTAAATATGACGGAAAAGGTCCGTTGGTGGTGAAGGTTTATAGTTTTTCCTATCGCAAAGGCATTCCTGAAGATGACAGTGGTAACGGTGGGGGATATGTGTTTGATTGCAGAAGTACCCACAACCCAGGGCGATACGAGCCATATAAGAATCTGACGGGACTTGATGAGCCCGTGATACGTTTCTTGGAAGACGACGGTGAGATATTGTCGTTCTTGGATCATGTGTATAAACTGGCTGACCATCATGTGCAACGATACATTCAACGAGGGTTTACCAGTTTGATGTTTTCTTTCGGATGCACGGGAGGACAGCACCGTTCGGTATATTCCGCACAACATCTGGCAGAGTATATCCACCAGAAATATGGTGTGGAGGTAAGGATTTGTCATCGAGAGCAAAACATTAACCAAGTATTGAAATGAGACAAGCCATGATATTTGCCGCTGGTCTTGGTACACGACTGAAGCCATTGACCGACACCATGCCCAAGGCAATGGTTCCCGTTGGTGGCATACCCTTGATAGAACGGGTGTTGCTCAACTTGAAGACAGCGGGATTCGACAGGGTGGTTATCAACGTTCATCATTTCGCCGAGCAAATACTATGTTTCCTTCAAGCAAACCATAACTTTGGGATGGATATACATATCAGTTATGAACGTGAGACTTTGCTTGAAACGGGTGGGGGAATCAAATACGCCCGACAGTTGTTTGATGGCAATTCTCCTTTCTTGATACACAACGTTGACATTCTCAGCAACATAGACTTGAAAGACTTTTATGAGAGAGGGCATGATTGCGATGCGCTGTTATTGGTAAGTGAACGCAAGACCAAAAGGTATCTGCTCTTCGCTGAGGATATGAAGCTCGTGGGATGGATGAACGTGGAAACAGGAGAGGTGAAGAGTCCGTTTGAAGACATCAAAAACATGTCGGTAGAGGTGTTGAAAAGTCAATATAGATATTTCGCCTTCAGTGGAATACACGTCTTTTCACCATCATTGTTCCCCTTGATGGAGAACTATCCAGACCGTTTCGGCATTATCGATTTCTACTTGAACGAATGTCATCAAGCCAACATCAAGGGTTGGGTGAAAGAAGACTTGCGTTTGATGGATGTAGGTAAGTTAGATACGTTACAAGAAGCTGAAAAATTCATAATCAATCAATTATAAGTATGACACAGAAAATAATAATTCTCGATTTTGGATCGCAGACCACACAGTTGATTGGCCGTCGAGTACGAGAACTTGATACTTTCTGCGAGATTCTGCCTTACAACAAGTTTCCTGTAGGTGATGAATCTGTGATAGGAGTGATTCTCAGCGGATCGCCCTATAGTGTACACGACCCCGAGGCATTCAAGGTTGACTTGAGCCAATTTGTCGGTAAGGTTCCTGTATTGGGCATCTGCTATGGTGCACAGTTTATCTCTTATTCATGCGGTGGTAAGGTGGAGAAGACCAATACGCGTGAGTATGGTCGTGCGCATTTGGAATATATTGACACGGAGAATCCACTTTTCCGTGGGTTTGAACCACACTCGCAAGTGTGGATGAGTCATGGAGACAGTATAACCCAGATTCCAGAAGGTTTTAAGTGTATTGCATCAACCAAAGATGTAAAGTATGCAGCATTCAGCCTCAATCATCAGAGAGAGGGTGAGGATTCTGTCTTTGCTGTTCAGTTCCACCCTGAAGTATTCCATACCTTGCAAGGTTCCTTGTTGCTCAAAAACTTTGTAGTGGATATTTGTGGCAGTCGTCAGGAATGGAGTGCAGCATCGTTTGTAGAATCCACCGTCGCAGAGTTGAAACAACAGTTGGGTAATGACCGTGTGATACTTGGTCTTTCTGGCGGTGTAGATTCCAGCGTTGCTGCCGTATTGTTGAATCGTGCCATTGGCAGTAATCTTACTTGTATCTTCGTAGATCATGGCATGTTGCGCAAGAATGAGTTCACGCAAGTAATGGAAGACTACAAGGTGTTGGGATTGAACGTGATTGGCGTGAATGCTTCAGAGAAGTTCTTTGCCGATTTGTCAGGAGTTACCGACCCAGAGCAGAAGCGAAAGATTATCGGTCGCGACTTCGTGGAGGTATTCAATGCGGAAGCCAAGAAAATTACCGATGCGAAATGGCTGGCACAAGGCACCATTTATCCAGATAGAATTGAGTCGCTGAACATCACGGGAAAAGTAATCAAGAGTCATCACAACGTAGGAGGATTACCCAAGGAGATGCACCTGCAACTATGTGAGCCATTGAAGTGGTTGTTCAAGGATGAGGTACGTCGTGTAGGAAGGCAATTGGGAATGCCCGAACACCTGATTACTCGTCATCCGTTCCCTGGTCCAGGCTTAGCTGTCCGTATCTTGGGCGACATTACGCCAGAGAAAGTGGCTATCTTACAAGATGCTGATGACATCTATATCCGTGGTCTTCGTAATTATAAGGTGCGTCTCTCTGGAGAGGAGGCACGTAAGGTGTTGGCTGCAGGAGTACCAGCAGAAATGACAGACGGTGAAATCGAAGTTTCGCTTTACGACCAAATCTGGCAAGCTGGCGCTATCTTACTGAGTACGGTTCGCTCTGTAGGCGTAATGGGAGATGAACGTACATACGAGCATCCCGTTGCTTTACGTGCCGTTACCAGTACAGATGCCATGACTGCCGACTGGGCTCATTTGCCCTACGATTTCATGGCAAAGGTCTCCAATGAGATTATTAATAAGGTAAAAGGAGTAAACCGCGTTTGCTACGACATCTCTTCTAAACCACCATCAACGATAGAGTGGGAATAGACGATGAAACTACCATTTCATATCATTGAACTATTGAAGCGCAAGTCAGAAAATGATTTGCGCTTACCATCTGATTGTGAACAGCTATCGCTTGACATACAAGGCAAAACGGGTGTTCGCATCGGTGCCACTACGCTCAAGCGCTTGCTCGGTTTTGCCCAAGACGAACGCCAACCGCACACCAGTACGCTTGACGTAATTGCCCGCTATTTGGGTTTTGCTCATTGGGATGAGTTGTCAAAGATTGAAGACAATGGAAACTCAGATTTCAATAGCTCAGACGATGAAGTTCGTTCTGCAGACTTACAGTATGGGGATGAAGTAGAAATAACGTATCTGCCCGACCGTAAGGTCTTATTTGCCTATCAGGGCAGTAATCGCTATAGGGTAAAACTGAGTGAAAACAGTAAGTTGCAAGTGGACGATGAAGTGGAGATTCTTAATTTTGTTCTTCACCATCCACTATTGGTGGTGCAAGTGTGGCGTGAAGGCACATCGCTTGGTCAGTTCACGGCTGGTCGCATTTCTGGTTTGTCATCAATTAAGATAATAAGTACCTGATGGAATCTTCACGTTTTTCAGATGAACAACCTCGGTTCGAGTCTATGGAACCTGTAGATTCCAACGGGGCAACATGTGACACTTTTCGTGTGAAACTCTATGGGAAACTACACTTCTTGAAACGACTGAAACCTGCATTCGCCAATGACATTCGTTATCAAGAAGCGTTTCAAAAGGAGTTCGAGACGGGCTATCGTTTGGAGCATCCCCACATTGTTCGTTATGTTTCGTGCTCAGACGAAGGCATATTGATGGAATATGTTGATGGAGAAACTCTTAGTAAACGAATTGATTCCCACCCAGAGTACTTTAATAAGAAGAATACAGAGAAACTGCTTCGCCAATTATTAGATGCCGTTGGCTATCTGCATGCCCATCAAGTGCTTCATCTTGATTTGAAGCCCGACAACATTATGCTCACCCGTATCGGCAATGACGTGAAACTTGTTGACCTCGGATTTTGCTATACCGATACGTTTGTAGACACGCAAGGGCGCACCGACCACTTTGCTGCTCCCGAACAACTGACAGGTGACAACGTTGATGAACGGACAGACATATTTGCGTTGGGAAGAATTATTGAACAGTTGTCTGATCATAATATATATAATAAGGTAATAGCTCGTTGTACGGCAAGTGATAAGCATGATAGATTCCAATCGATAGACGAACTTTCTCGTGCACTCAAGAAACGAAGTTCCTTTATTCGTTATTTCCTTTTCTTGTTGTTACTTGGTGCAACCATATTATTGGTTGACATGTTGTTTAGTCAACAGCCAGACAAAGATAAACAGGCATTGATGGCTGCTCCTATTGTACAAGTGGACACCGTTCCAAAGAAAAAGGTTGCCCAACCATCGACTTCGGTCATAGTGAAGGAAAAGATAGCTAAACCTACACCATCAGACCCAACAGAACTAATGAAGAAGGAAATGAGCCAATTGATGGATAAGGCTTATCAGAGTACCATTGCCACTTTCTGTGACTCGGTATTTCCCTCTCCTTCCGTTGGCAAACTTTGGAGTAAAGTATCAACAGATTTTCATTCTCAAACCATTCAGATAGCAGATCAATTAGTACAGAAATATCCCCAAGTGCCAGAGTCATCCATTCGTCAGGAAATTGAAAGCCAATTTCAAAACCTTGTTGCCTACGTCTTTAATAAAATGCGTGAGAATGGCTCTCAATCGTCAACATCAGAATGATGGTTACTATTCCTCATGAAATGGCAAATTTTGAGAAAAAGAAGTAATATTGAAAAATTAATTGGCCAAACAGAAAGATTTTAGCTAAATAATTCTTATATTTGCATTTGTTACAACGAAAGATAATATGAGTAATAGTGAATGGTTAAGCATGTTTACCAGTAATTTGTTTTGGGATGCCGATCCTACTGAATTATCACTGGATAATAATTCCAGATATATTATTCAGAGGGTTTTGGAACATGGACAGATTAATGACTGGCAATTGATAAACCAATACTATGGACTGAATAAAATAGTTGACGAGTGTAAGCAGATGCGTACACTCGATCCTGTCTTTCTTTCTTTCATAGCTACAATATCCCATACAAAAGTAGAAGATTACCGATGTTATCATTACAAGCAGTTGAACTCAACACTTTGGAACTCTTAAGCAGGCTAATGCAACAACCACTCTTGTCGCAAATGCGACTTGTTGGTGGCACATCATTGGCACTGCAATATGGACATCGTCGTTCCATCGACTTGGATTTCTTTGGAACGACCACTGAGGATGTTGATGAACTTACGGCTATGATGCATACTTGTGCCAAACAGGTTGTTCGAGGTAATTGTACAAAACGCATTAAAGCATACTTCTTGGATGGTGTGAAAGTAGATGTGGTAAACTATGATTATCCGTGGATTGATAATCTTATAACAGATGGTGTCTTCAGGCTTGGTTCACCAAAAGATATTGCGGCGATGAAAGTCAATGCTGTAATGGGAAGAGGTTCAAAGAAAGTTTTTGTTGACGTATATTTCTTGCTTCAACATTACACATTTGAAGAATTAATGCAATTCTACATACAAAAATACGCTGATGGTTCAGAGTATAGGGCTTTGTTAAGTATGACTTATTTTGAAGATGCCGACCCACAGCCTATGCCTTTTATGTTTCAATCAGTCGGTTGGAATGAAATTAAAGATGAGATAAAACATCAGGTAGAAACTTACAATCGTCGGTATCTTTGATTAATTTTGCTAAATGGAAGAAATGGTCGTCCCGTTTCTTCCATTTTCTGTTTTCTTTCTCTATTTTTGCATCGTTTGAATCGAAAGGCTGATATTACATGTTAGCTTAACAAAGCAAAAAGAGAGTTATAACAAAGATGAATGAAAGAGAAGGGCATGGATTACTGCTGTACGCAAATAAAGCCAAGGTGTTTTTGGGGGTACTCTTCCTCCTTTGTGGTGGTGCCATTTATCTTTTGTTTAGGAGCAAGACCCTTTACATCTATGTGTGGTGCAAGGCTTTAGGGATGGGAACTCTTGTGGATTCGCTTCGGCATTTTGTTCTTGATTGGGATGTTTCTGATTTCTTTAAGTTCTCTTTGCCAGACGGTCTATATAGTGCGGCATATCTTTTAATCATTGATGCTGTATGGCACGGTTATTACAAATGGAAAAAATATCTCTTTATTGCGGTGATTCCAGTAGTCACCATCGGTAGTGAGTTATTGCAATATTTTTCATTAGTAAAAGGAACTTTTGATGTCTATGATCTCATTTGTTATTTAATACCGCCAATTATTTACATTTATTATACCATGTTCAATTAAAAAATTAAAAGTATGAAAAAAAGTATCTTATCATTAATTGTATTGGCATTGTTTGCCGTTGGTTTTGCCGCTTCAGACGAAGAGACAAGTTCAAACAACAAAAGCACCAGTTCTACCCAACAAACAGAACAAAGAGAAGAGTCTGTAACTAAGGAAGCGCCCCAAAAGAGTAAAAGAGACGAGTTTAGAGAACTTGGTTATAACGATGGTGTCAAATTTGGCTATAGTGATGGGGGGAATACAATAAATTATTACATTAGAATGGGCTCAACAAGGGAAGAAGGATTGAGTCATATTCAGAATGTGATTGCAAGGACCGCTTGTAAAGAAGATTATGGGTATGATGTTAGTGATGAACTTTTGGATGAATATTGCAAGCAATTCATTGAAGGCTACAAAAGTGTTGTGTTAAAATAACTGTGATAAACAGCTATTTTACAATGTAATTGTTTTTAATGTCAATTATATAGAGGAAATAATATGCCGAAGTTACTGATTTTATAAAAAAAAAGGAGTACTTTTGCAAAAAAGACGGCTCACATTGAACGTTTTTGCTAAATAATTCTTATCTTTGTAACGTTGCAATGTAATTGCGGCAGTCATACTGAAGAAGCGTTTAGCGCTGTTCCATCCGTTGAATCTGGACAATTCACTGAATATTGGGATAGTTAGAAACGCTCTTCCCTTGATGGATTATATACCTATGTATATATACTGTCTTGGGTGTGAGCTGTTTTTCTATATTCATATTCAGGCAGTCCAGAGCCAAACGGAGAGTATAGTACTAATTGGCTCACACTTCTTTGTATGCCTAACCAGAAACAATAAGTTGCCTGCGACATGAGCCATAACGGGCGGAGAGATGCCATCTATGATTCTATTCGAAATACTAAGATACTCTTTTAGTAGCGTGATTTGGGGAGTGCTCATTGCCATTTCCTGTTTAGCATTGTTTGTCTTCCTCATCAAGGGTTGGTATAAGGATGCAACTTTTTCACCCGTCAGTTATTTGGTGGGTGCTGTATTGTTCCTATTCCTGTCATTCCAATGCGTATTAATAGTTGGCTCCCTGAAAATCATCAGTATGACGGATGAATATGAGCAGCAAATCACTGCGCTGGTGCAATCCTACTCTCCAGAAGATGAAGTATCTCAGGCTCAGGCTTCAGAGGTTATTGACGCAATCATCGACGAGTTCCCTATCTTGGAATATTATATAGGTGGCGGTGAGTTCCATGGATATACGGCGAGTCAGTTGCCTGTTGCGATTGCTCAAGAACTACGTTCCTTTATGCGTTGGTATATCTTACGTCGCATATTGTGGTGCTTAGGCTTTGTGGCAGTAGGGGCAGTTTGTGTGATTAGATCAATGTCAAAAACAAAAAAGATAAGCAAGACAAATCTTCACCGTTCAACTGTTTATGATGATTTTTAAAAATAAATATTATGGCTAATCATTTGATTATTGGACTTGGTGGTACAGGTGGCAAAGTGCTGCGTGAACTGCGAAAAAGAGTTTATGAAGAGTTTCGTAGTAATGATCCTGGGCATGGGGTGTTCTTGGATTATGTGTATGTGGATTCCGATCCTGCATCCCTGAATGACAGGTCAGGATGGAAGGTAATGGGAAAGAGTGTTCATCTTGGTGAAGCACAAAAGGTCTCCATCAATGGAATCAATGCCAGTATGCTGCAAAACCTCAACATGTATCCTGGACTTCAGTGCTTCATAAATCAACAAGACAAACAACTGATAGATCAACATATGGGCCCATTGATTACTGCAGGTATTGGTGGACAAAGACGTAGACTTGGTAGAATATTGATTGCAAATAATCTGAGCGATAAGAGTAGCAGTGCTAATTTCAACTCTGTTGTCAAAGGTGCTGTGGGGAGACTACAGCAATCATCTGGAGATAACGATGTGACATTCCACATTTGTGCTGGTTTAGCTGGTGGCACAGGTTCTGGTTCGATTGTAGATGCAATTTCACAAATACGTAAGTCTTATCCATATCAGGAATCAACACATTCTTTCAAAATACGCTTGTTCCTCTATGTCCCTGAGAGAAATATGGTTTTTGCTGATCATGATAGTGGATTTTATCAAGCTAATGGATATGCAGCACTTCAGGAATTGAACGCGATTAGTACAGGGCATTATCATCCATTGGATGTTACTGGGGAAAAAGATGTTTTTACTCAAGAAGTACAAAGACTGTTACAGGGGAGTGAATCTTTCGAGGCAGCCTATTTATATAGTAATGTGAATGAGGCTGGCAAAATATTAGATATAAGTACAGGGCTACCTTCTTCTGTAGCTGATTTTATGTTTCAGACAATTGTAGTAGCCAATATGGGAAATGGTGCAGGCAAGATGTCTAGGCTTGTTGGTTGTGAGAATGATGGTGCAGGCCCCGAGCAAGATCAGAATGGTGACAAAAATCGCAGTCGCAAGTTCCTTTCTTTTGGCATATCGCGAATAGAATACCCTGAAAGTGAGATAGATGAGTATGTATCTTACACTTATGCTATTCAGGCAACCAGGCAGTTAACCTATAACCTATGGCAGGATGGTTTAGGTTATGGTGAGTGCTCGCTTGAAGAAGTTGGGACTGGTTTTGTTGACGAGATAAAGAATACAACTAATCGTGAGCGCTTTAAATTGTCAAACTCCTATTTGACACTTCAGAAGCCGATAGTTGAATCTCAGCATACTAAACGCTGGAAGGAGTTTAGCCAGACATGGGAGGAAAGAACCCAGCAAGATGCCGGATTAGTTCAGCAACAGTATGAGAAGAAACAATGGCTTGCTGAGTTTAATAAATTGGCTACAGATTATTTTGATAAAAGCTTCCGAGCTCATGGTGTAAAGAAATTCTTTGACATTCAACGTCAGGAACTTAAAGGATATGCGCGAAACATACGTCGTCATATTGAAGGGCTATTGTTTGAAGAATGGGCGAGTGGTAGCAAGGACAGTAAGAGTATTTTGGAGATAGAAAAATATGCTCAGTTGTTGAGGACTGATTGCTCTGACCGCATTTCCGCATTTAAGGAACAGATAGGGCGCCTAGAGTCGGAAAGGGGTGAGCAAGAACTTGCCATCAGAGAGGCCAATAACGCTTGGAATAATATAGGCTGGATAAAAGATGCTTTAACCAATGCTTCTTCAAAGGTGTTTGCTTCTTATAAAACAGCTAAGTGTAACTATTATGTTACGTCAACAAGAATCGAGGCCTATCAATATGCAATTTCGTTATTGCAGGAGATATTGATAGAATTTGGTAATATGATTGAAGGAATCCAAGCTGTAAAAAACGAGATGAATGCAATCTTGGCAGAGGTTGTAAAGCAAGCAGGTTCCCGTTGCCAGCTAAATGCAGCCCAGGAGGATGGTCTGATAAAGAAGTACGATCCAGAAAAGGTTCAGTCATTAGCAAAACAGTATGCTATAAATCAGGAGTTCCAAAGCAGTAATGCTGCAGAAATTCGCGCCAAGATGATTGAAGGTATTGGTGAAGATGGCGAAAGAACTTTTGCAAACCTTTATTCTGTTATGGATTACGATACAGCAACGGATACTATATTGGATGTATGTACCAAGAATGCCAGGGCTGCAATGGAAGATACTGCAAAGAATGATCCATTGAGCCGTATGGTAGGCGTGAATATCCTTGATAAGCTTAAAATTGAGTTGAACTCAGATGATAAGATTGAGAAGTTTGTAAAGGATGCCGTCAACTCAGCCCGTTCATTTGTTCAGTTCAATCCTGAAGAAAAAGGAAAAGTCATCGCAGGAACTTCACCTGCAATGCTAAACATGGTACAATTGGCCTTGCCAAAAGCAGAAAACGATTCTACTCAGGCTTTCAAAAATAAACTGATAGAAGCTTTTGTCCAAAATGTTCCAGGGTTTACGCCTTCGCCTGATGCTGACCTTTCTGAGAACTACAAGCCTAATCAGATTGTTGTAGTTTGTGCAAATTCTGGTTTCCCCCTTCGTTTCTTGGAGAATATGAAGACCCTGAAGGAGAAATATGATCGCTTGTTGGCTTCTCCGGAGAAAGCATTAAACAAGATGGTTCTTCATACGGAAAGTTTTGAGAAACCGTTGCCTCCATTGTTTGAAATGGATTCAAGAGAGATACTTGAAAATGTAAAGAAGCCCTTGCTATTAGCTTTTGCTCTACAGCTAATTACACCACAGCAGAATCCTGTCACAGGTGAGAAATTCTATGCGATGAATATTCCGGATGACTTTAGTGACGTGAACTGGGTACCGCTTTCTAAAGACTTTGCTGGATGTCTTGATGTACTTGCTCATGATTTTAAAAAGTATCAGATGCTGTCATCTCAGGTGGAGAAGGAACTTCAGAAACAGGCGCGAAGTAATGACCAAAAAGCGACATTACGTAAAGCTCTTGGTGCAGTAGTTCAACAAATTATTCTCCCAACGATGTGTGAAGGTAATCAGTTTGATCCAAAATACACAGAATACAAGAATCGGGCAATAGAGATATTTAATAATGAACTTAAAGAATTGTAAACAATATGGCAAAGATTAAAGGAATGTGTCGCAATGAAGATTGTGAAATGTGCGACCAAATACAAGAAGCTGAGAAATCAAACTTTAAATGCGAGAAATGCGGGAAGGACTTAATACCTTTTGGGAATAAGACCTCTGAATCTAGTGGTGGCCCAAATAAGAAGCTCATTGCCATCTTAGTTGGTGTTGCCGTCATTCTTGCCATTATCGGCTGCATCATTGCCATGAGTGGTAGTGGCGAGGAGGGTCCGAAGCAAGAACCAGTGACGGTTGCTCCTGTGGATAGCGACAGTATCAAGGTTGCACAGATGACGGCTGAGAATCAGCGTCTGAAGGACAGTCTGGCTGCTGTGGAGGCTGCTGCCACTGAAAAGGTTGATGCTCCTGGGGAGAAAGCTGCACCTGTACCAGCTCCTACTCCGAAACCGGCTCCAGTATCAGGCGCGAAGAATCTTGGCTATGCCACCTTCAAAGGCACTTGGCCTAATGACGTGAATGGACGGATGGTGTTCAATAGTTCTCATGTCATCGACAGCAAGGACCCTAAGAAACGCGTGGCTGAGGCTGGTGACTATGTAATTGGCGAGTGGGTCGATGGTCACCTGGTGCAGGGCATCTGGTATGGTGCTGATAATCAGGTTAAGGGTAGTGTAATGATAGGGATGTAATAGTTACAAATCTCATTATGTTTAGACGCAGCATCATCACATCAATCATGCTTGCGGGGAGTCTTATCCTGCAGGCTCAGGGGCTGCATCTGTTCAGTTCTGAGATACGTGAAGCTGCGGACTATCCCCATCAGATGGTGATGGACTTCATCGAGCGGTATTTTGGAACGGAACTGCTAGCCTCTCGTCAGACAACACTGGAACATAAGATGGCAGACGACAAGGTGTACTTCCGCAAAGGGACCATCAAAGATTTGTCGCAAGTGACGGACACCATGCCTTTTTCTATCTCGCTGCTCGATAAGTATTACGAAGTGAAGTGGGAGCGCGACTCTCTGCCTTTTATCACGCTGGTGTTCCCTGCTCAATATGACTTGCTTTTGGGGATGCCGAAAGATGAGGTAGTTAAAAAACTGAAAGATGCCATCCTCTCTGCGCCCCCTCGCAATGATTCTGTGTATGTCCCACATGACTTGCAATCCCTTTCAGACTGCATCTGGCAGCAGAAGACAGAGCACTTCGAACTTGAGAGCCTCAACGATGCTATATATTATAATAAGGTACGCAAGGACTTCGTTCCTGTGTTCGATACTCGTCAGTTGGAATACTCAGCCGCGAACCTCTTTCATGGCCTTATCCCTAGTGCTGACTATCGGATGTATGTTGAGCAATCTGTCTATGGTATGAAGACCATCAACTACTCACTCACATTACATCAATGGCTTAACTATTGTGCGCAACTGAAGATGAAGATATTCTTTGCTGTAGAGGAAGTGCGAGAAGACGGACTCTTGGCTATTATTCTGGCTCAAAGCAAGGAACTTGGATTTAATCATCTGCTGTCTGTCGTAATCCCAAATAAATACGTGACGGACAAGAATGCCGTGCTGAAAGTGCGAATGACGCCCTATATCCCCGTCCACAACGTGAAAAATCTCTATCAGAAAGAAACTGGAAATCATAAAAAGAAAATGTGGCAATGAAGAAATATGTATTTTCTATATTATTATTCATAACGGCTACGGTCTTACCTTCTGCGGCCCAAACTGCCGCTGATGTAACGAAGAACATTAACAAGGTGAAGCGCGATACGATGTATATCTATGCAGAATCCACAACTAATGAGTTGAACGAGGCATATAGTAATGCCCGTGCTCTGTTGGAGATGCAGGTAGGCGACTGGGTGCGAAATCAGAATCCTACAGAAAACATTGAGGTGTGTATTGTTAAAGCGAAGGATCACTTGATGCAGTTGGATACGCGTCGTGGAGAACTATATCGTGCCTTTGTCTATGTCAAAAAGAGCGATATAATGCCTGTTTCCGACAAGAGCGAAGTGACAGTATTTGAGGTCGCTCCCGCTAAACAGCCAGATGCTGTTGAGCCAGCTCCAGCTATTATTGTAACAGAAAAAGCTCCTGCCAAAGAGGAGACTCTCTCACTTGAACTGACTTCTGAAGAAAAGCAGATGAGGCTTGTCAGAAGCTTCTACGATGTGGAACCTTATATAAAGGGACTTAAAAGCAAAGGTAAGTTGGCAAATTATGGCAAATATGCCACTTTTCCAGAAAATGGAGATTGTCACCTCTTTGTGTACGACAAGCAAGGCAACATCTCAGCCTTGCTTCGCAAGACTGGTGAGAAACAGTATAACCTGAATACGCTCAAAGAAGACAACGTAAGAAACTATAAAAACTGTGGAGCCATCTGGTTCCAACTAAAATAACACGGATATGAAAAAACTACTACTCATATTTTTCGCAGCCTTGGTTGTAATTGGCGTTGAGGCGGATAATGTGACCTTCAGCGTTTCTGACGGCATCGATAATGCCGCCATCAAGTCTAAGATTGAAAGTAACGTCAGCCGGATGCTCTCAGAGATTAATGCCGCTCAGGATGCAGGCCGCAGTCTTAATTTCAGTGCAATGGGGAATATCGGAACTCGTGTTCAGCAATCGATGGCGATGTTGTGGGAGAACTGTCCATTTGAATGCACGGACGAGGATATCGTCGAGCACTGTATCACCACAGGCTCAGGTTATCAAGTACGCAATATTCCCCTGATGATGAAGCCGACAGGTGAACGTGAGTTTGGCGAGGATGAATATCAGGAGGCTGTCATTAGCTTTGACAAGCAGGGGAATGTAGAAAGTTTCTATCTTAGTATCTCCATGAACCTTTATATGAATGTCATTAAGAGTAATCTTGAACTGACAGATCTTCGTCGTCGTCAGTTAATACTCGACTATGTGGAGCAGTTTCGAACAGCTTACAATCAAAAGGACATCAATTTTCTCAATCAAGTGTTTAGTGACGATGCTTTGATTATCACAGGCAAGGTTATTATGCAGAAACATGCTGAGGGCTTTGCCACTCAGAAGATACAATACAATAAACAGAGCAAAGAGCAGTATATCAAGAACCTTCGTGGTGTCTTTGCTCGAAACAGTTACATCAAGGTGACCTTCGATGAAATAGAAGTAATGCGCCATCCTGTCAATCCAAACTTCTATGGAGTAACTCTGCTTCAAGGTTGGACCAGCGGCAAATACCACGATGACGGCTATCTTTTCCTGCTTTGGGACTTCACTAATGAGAATGCCCCCCAGATACATGTTCGCACTTGGCAGCCCGATAAGATTGGTGGCAAACCACTGCCCAAGGACGAAGTGTTTAGTTTAAGTGATTTTGATATTTAAAGACGAGATGTTATGATATATAATCCGTTTCCAGAAGTAAATTTGCCATTTGGCAAAGATAACAAGTGGTTTGTTTATTTATTTGAAGCTCTTATAAGAGTTGATAGAAGTTTTATTGAGTACGAGATACAAGATGTTGATGATGTTGGTGCACTAAAGATTATTGGTACTAATACTCATTTAGAGCGTGTTTTTGCTTATGAACTATATCGCCAGTGGATGAATTATCTCGAAGAAAAAGGTATCAGGAATCTTGTTGTAAATGGAGAAATAGGAAAGTATTTGAAAGATGAATTCGCAAGAGATTTTGAACATGATGAAAAAAAAGGAAGAGATAATTTCCCTGACTTGGTTCTTCACAAATCTCAAGGAAATGATGACAACCAAATAATGGTGTGTGAAATAAAGCGAGAAGACGTAAATAACGCGGATCTTCTTCTTGATTTATATAAATTAAGTTGCTATTTAAGTGAACAGATATTCTGGAAGAAACCATTTAAATATGGTGTTTTTATTTTAGAAGGAAAAACCGCAAGTTTAAGTAAATTAAAAATAAAGCCAGGAACAACAACGAAGTTCAAAGGTAGAGAAATCACTATAGAAGAATTCATGGATAAAAAGGAACTAAGGTCGACATTTCAAAATATTGTTTGTGTATTCTATGATGGAACAAATCTCAACTATGGAACGTTTGATAACTATGTGGATACTATAACTAAAGAGGATTGATATATGAAAAAAGTGACACTCTTATTTTTTTCTTTTTGGGCTTTTCATTCTCATTCGCACAAGACATTGAGATGAAGAAGTTTGAGCCAATGGAGAAAGACCAAACGGCAGTGACATGTCCGAGAAAGGATATTATTGGTACAGCCCACGGATTGAACTGATGAAGTTGTCTTGAAAGAACTTGGGGCTGAGTTCGTGGGCAATGTGATGGGTTTGGTATTATTTACAAGCTGTGAGTGGTTGGGGTATATGCATACGGCTCTAAATGTCTTGGTGTCAATCACCATGAACATATGTTGAAGAACGATAATATTATCCTACTTTTATTCAATTAATCGAAGATATGGGTATTGAAAAAGAATTGAAATATTACCAAAATTTGGAGATATATGAACAAAGAACTTTTTAACAAATGTGGTTTATTGGTATTTCTTGCATTAACATTATTATGTATCAATGCGTATTCACAAGGGTTTAAAATAAAAGAATTTAGACAGAATATTAATGATGGGTCTGCATTCCATGCTCCTTTGGATGCAGAGGGTCATCCCTGTGGATTAATTAAGATTAGGACAGATAACCCTGACTTGCAATTTAAAGGCAATATTGTTGGTGATATTGAGAACAAAATGAATGAGTATTGGGTTTTTATATCCCCTAGCAGTCATTCTCTCACAATAAATCATCCAAACTTCATTCCTTTTGTTGTGACTTTTGCCAGTTTTGGTATCGAGATTTCTTCCAAAGCGACATACTTGTTAACTTTGGAAGAAACAAAATTTAAGAAAGAAAAGACAGGTGTGACTATTATTGTCAAACCAGAAAGTGCAAACCTGTATATTGATGATGTGCTTGTTGACAACCTAAGTGGCAATGGATTTTATCAATTATATTTACCCAAAGGTGAACATGTCTGTAAATTGTCTAAACTAGGTTATCGCCCAAATGTGCAGGTAGTCCAAACTGGTAAGTCAACACAGAGCATTAGTGTGGATTTAGAATCAGTGATGGCAGAAATAGAAATTAATTGCAAGTCTGCAACAGCAGAAATATTCGTTGATGGAGAGTTAAAAGGTAATGGAACATGGAAGGGGGAATTGCTTGCAGGTGAACATAAGATTGAGGCTCGTCAGAAGAACTTCAATACCCACTCCCAAATAGTTACTCTCACAGAAATGGAAAATAAAGTCATTGTTATGCCAGAGTTGAAGAGATCAATGGGTAAACTTCGTATAGAAACAGAACCTTCCAATCTACCTATAATTATTGATGGCAAATCTGTTGGTACAAGTCCTTGTACTGTTGATGTTGAGTCTGGTAAACATTATGTCAGTTGTAAATCTTATGGTTGTGTTACAAGTAGATCTGATGTGGAAGTTAATGGTGGTGAAACTAAAACAGCTACCTTTAATATATTATTTGAAAATAGTTATTTGAAAGAGGTTTATCAAAATGCATATCGTGGCAATTTGAATTCTGTCTTGAAATTGGTAATTATTTCTGGGTATCGTGAAGATTATGATCAGGCATTGTTTTGGATAAATCGACATCCTAACAAAGATTACTTAATAGAACATTGGTGTTCATATTTTTGGAACGGTAAAACAGAGCTCGACGAATCTGATGCATATGGATGGCATCGATTTACATGGATTGAGATATATAGTAAAGCGGGTAATCCAGAAAAAGCATTGGAGTTATATCCAATAGCTAAAGCAGATGCTCAAAGTTGTGGCGGCTCTTTTTCTTCCGATATAGAAATGATGTACATTGGTGATGCCTTTTTGAAGAAGAAAGAATACGACAAAGCAATACAATGCTATAAGAAGGCGGACGAATGGGGCTTTGAAGGATTAGGCAATTGTTATGAAGCAAAGGGTGACAAACAATATGCTGCAACCTACTACAAAAAGTGGTTGAATTCGACTTTTTGTAATAATAAACAACGAATTGAGATAAAATTGAAAGAATTAGGTTTTTAAAAACATATTATGAGTGTGAATGAGATAAAAATGACATAATCCATATAATAATGTATATGAAATTGATGATATAAATATGAATGATGGGGTTGCAGGATGGATTATTTGTTCCGTTTAGCTATGTATATGGAAAAAAGATGAGAATTTCGACTTTTTTACAGAACAGATTTGTTTTAGGGCTATTATGTCGAAGTAGAGCATAAAAGAAGTGAATATATTTAATAGGAAATAACTATATAGAGATAATAAAAAGAGTATGTGGACGAGATCATTTTTTATTTTAGTGGTTCTCTTTTTTTGTATCGATTCAGTATTTGCTCAAGATATTGAAGTGAAGAAGTTCGAAACATTGGAGAAAGACCAGACAGCTGTGAGTTTTCCTCGAATGGATATTAATGGAAATGGTTGTGGCTTGGTGAAGGTGGTTTTAAAGGAGTTTGGCGCAGAATTCGAGGGCAACGTGATGGGCGAAGTGCAGTTCACTGGGAGTGAATATCTGGTTTATATGCCTAATGGCTCGAAGCGGTTGGGCATCAAACACCCTGACTATTTGCCAACTACCATTGTCTTTGCAGACTATGGTATCAAGCGTATAGCTTCGTCGACAACGTATGAGCTGAAGGTGAAGACGAACAAGAAGAAAGCAAAAGTTGATAACAGCAAGAAAGGTATGGCAGTGTTCAACATCAAACCATCGAATGCAATGCTTCTCATAGACGGTCAGATTGCAGACGGTTCTTGTGGAGCCTATACTTTGTCTTTGCCTTATGGTACTCATTATTATACAGTGAAGCTAAATGATTTTAGCATAAATAATCAAGTTGTACAGATAGACAAGAATGCAAAGAATATCAATGTGGACTTGACGGAGTTCTATGCGAAGGTATCTATTAATTGTCCTACAGGAGATGCAGAATTATCCATTAATGGAGAACAAAAAGGTGAAGGCAAATGGGAAGGCATGATGATTCCTGGGAAATACACTGTTAAAGCATCAAAGGATGGTTGTCATTCTCAGACTCGTCAGATTGAGTTGAAAGATAACGATAATGTAACTGTTGACTTTACAAAGTTGAAGACAATTACAGGAAGTCTTCAAGTGGATTTCGAACCGGCAGGTGCAGATGTCTTGTTGAATGGAAAGAAGGTAGGTGTAACGCCTTTGGTTTTAAAAGAACTGCCTGTTGGTAATTATCAGTTAGAGATATGGAAGGAGTACTATGTTAAGGAGTTTGCAAAAGTAAAGATTGCAGAAGATCAAGTCTGGAAAGAAAATGGAGAATTGATATTAACACAATTTGGAAAGATGATGGTAAATGCAGAACATAACAAGCCTGTAAAATATATTGGTAATTCTGCTTTATCTCTTGCTGAGTATTATAGATATGGAGCAGCAAGTGGTGTTTATGGTACACATTGGAGTTGCGTGAAAGATACTTTCCATGTACCAATGAACCCTGTAAAGGCTGTTTATTGGCTCAAAAAAGTTGTTGAGGAAGGAGATGACTATGAATCTAAGGATGCAATTGAAATGTTAGGTCCATGTTATCCTAATGATGTGGATGAAGCCAAATTATCATTTTGTTGGGCTAAACATGCTGTTGAAGAAATGGGTGAGGAATATAAATATAATTCACAGTTGTGGCAGTTCTATAGATGTCCTTATGCAGCTCTTGCATGGCACTATTTTTATGGAGTTGGTTGTGAAAAAAATATCGAAGAAGCCTATAAATTAATGAGATGGAGTTGTACAAGTGAAGGTGAATATTCTTATCCTGCATATATTGAAATTATAAAGGATATGAATTTGGATTCTGAATTAAAGTTTAATGCAAAATTGCGTGAAGATGATGAACAAGAGTTTTTGAGAATGAATAAAGATGAGTGATAATGCTTGCTTTGTTATTAAAGAATGAAAGTGGTTGAGTAAAAAATTATAAGAATTAGGTAGAAAATGATTTATGACATATTATTGTAATCTATTAGATTCCACTTTATATGGTTCATTGCATTTAATATAAAAGTCAAATTAAAGTTTACGATATGAGATGATTGAATATCATGTCTGAGAACTACAATCCCTCGTTAATCCGTTTGGTATGGACAAGATGATATACGCATTAAGAGCGTTTTGCATTGAACAGGGAATTGAATTTCCACTTCTGAGATTGATAGAGGTGGATGGTTTACTCATGCCTTACGCTGTACTTCTACATTTGGTTAAGAATAATCAGATGGATCAGTTTGATGCGGAAGTAATATTCCTGTTGACAGACTTTCCTGAGAAGGAGAATCGGGAGGCTGAGGCATGTAGGTTGAAAGTGATGTCTGAGGAATTTAAAAGGCCTTGTTTGCTGACAATGAAAGCAGCTTTCTCACCTCATCAGGATAACTTCTACAGGAATCTGGGCTTCATGAAAATGCCAGTAACGTGGTCGGATGAGGTAGGCATTGTTTATGAAGTGTTTTTGAAAGACCAATTAGAGATGGGCAGTTTTGTGAGCTTGATGGAGCATGTGGAGTATATAGGAAAGGAGATTATCTATGTGTGAGACATCTAATGACTTGAAAGAAGAAATTGTTACAGATGATGACGGGGCAGTCTTTGCACTGGTTGAGAATGGGAGGATGATGGTGAAGGTGCCTAATGTGAAGACATATAGGATACCTGAGGATGTGTACAGAATGGCTTTCGATGCTCTTGATGGATGTACGGAGTTGGAGGTGTTGGATGTGCCATATAACGTTAGTGTCTATGAGTTAGAGAAGGCATTGGAACATTGCAAGATGAAGCCTTGTGTCAGACACTGGAACTGGACATATAACTGCAAGAGAAGCGAAGAACTGGAGCGAGATATTGCACAGGGTTGGTCTGACGAGCAGGGTTTTGTGTACAGCCAAGACCGTAAGCGATTGTTGAGAGCTGCACCAATAGTGGATGAATATTGGATTCCAGAAGGTGTGGAACGCATTGAGCGATTGGCATTTGTTGGGTGTAGTTTTGAAACCTTGCATGTTCCTTATACTTGTAGGCTTGACCAAGTATCAGAAGATGATTACCCTATATTTGGAAGTGAGAGAGTTGCAGGGTGTGTTATCGAATGGGATAAACCATACGCAATGGAAGATGAAATAACCAATTCTTTGTGTATAAGTGACTATGAAGGAATTATAGAGAAAGACTTCGTAAGATACTCCCACAATATGAAACGATTGTTAGGAACTAATATAGATTTTAACGAAAATAAATACGAAGTTCCTGATGGTGTTGAAACTATTTGTGATATGGCTTTTGCTTTCTGTCCAAAACATCTGCCCCTTATCATTCCTCATTCGGTGAAAGTGATAGGCGAGAATGTGTTTGGTCCAAACGGTGGAAGTGTCATTATTCGTTAATGCAATAAAATGGAAGAAATGGTTGCCCAACTATTTCTGCATTTCATTTAATTATCTTACCTTTGCTCCTGAAAGATAAATCTAACCTTTTATAATAACAATTATGAAGAAATTAAGTTCAATTTTCATGCTTGCAATCATGTGTATTGCAACTTTGAGTTTTACCGCTTGCGGTGGAGATGATGATGACAACGGTGGTAGCAATAATGCTTCTATTGTTGGTGTTTGGAAATGTTCATCTGTAAACTACGGAGAATGGGAAGGTATGCTAAAAGACAACACACAAGTTGGTGACATTTTTACCCTTAATTCAGATAACACATACAGTATTAAGGGCAACAATAATGAAAATGGGAGATATTCTGTCTATGGTAATACTCTGAAAGTCACATCTGATGGTGTAGCCGTTGAGTTTAACATTATAGAGTTAACCACATCGACTTTAACAATAGTTCAGAAAGAATTAGGATTTAGGTTATCATTTATGAAGCAAAATTAACGCTTACGATGTGTCCGGTAAATAACAAGTATGTATATCAGCAAAATATTGAAATTAAAGATATATAGTATATGATAAGAAATGTATTCCTTTTAATGTTATTGGCTTTTATGTTTCCTTCGACGATTGATGCACAGATATTGCGTGACAAGTCGAATATGAGGATAGGAGAGATTGATAGCGATGGTCGGGTGAGAAACGGATACAATATGACAATAGGGAGAATCGATGATGATGGCAGGATAAAAGATATGCGTAATATGACGGTAGGGACGTTTGACAAGAATGGCACTATTCGGAATATTAACAATATGTTTGTAGGGAAAGTGGAATATGATGGAACGGTGAGAGACAAAAGCAATATGTTAGCTGGTAAAATAGATTCGGATGGCACAGTGAGGAATGGAAAAGGCATGGTCATTGACTATGCTAAAGGAGTTCCCAGGATATATGCTGCCGTCTTTTTCTTTTTTGATTTCTTTGGAAGGTGATGGATAAACAGCGATAGAGTTTAAAAATAGAAGATATTGATGAGTTGACCGCCATCATGGAAAAATATGCATAGGTACTTTGGGATGTTTGCTTCTCTTTTTGTCCTATAAACTGACAATTTAACCCTCAAAATACGGGCATTTTTTCAAACAACTATAGAGTTGGTTGAAAAAATGCTTATTTTTTGATAATTTAGTAATAAGCTGAAAATCAGGTGATTGTGATTTTTCAACTATTGATAACAACGGAAAAATATAAGTTTTTACCTCAAAATACCCACTTTTTTGCCCTCCATAACATATAAAGTTAGCACCCGTAACATACATAGTTACGGTCATAACTCATATAGTTACGCTCGTAACATACTATGTTACGATGAAAAACACGCTTTTTCTCCCGTTTTTACCCATTTTCCCCACTTCCTATTTCTATTTCGCAAAAAATCTCCAACCATTTTTTGTCGGAATAATTCTGAATTTTCAATCTTCAATTTTCAATCTTCAATTTTCAATTTTCAATCTTCAAAGGGTCTAAGGATTATTATTTGTGTATGCAAAGAGTATCGGTTACCTTCCAAAAAGAAGTGGTGCAATACTCAAAGCTGAGAGTATTGCACCACTTCTTTTTACTCTTTTGGTATGATGAGATTATCTAATGACTTTTTTTCCATTGATGATGTAAATTCCCTTGGAGAGATTCTTCACTCGTACACCATTCAGGTTGTAAATCTTATTATTGATTTTAGAGTCTTGAACAATCTCGTTGATACCATCTGGGAAGCCACCATCTTCGCTAATAGGATTTGGTGAGAAGTTGGAAACGATAGTCAATTGTTGGTCGTTGCCATCTTCAGTAATCGGAATGAAGTAGGCACGGAATGGAGAGACGTATGTAGAACCGAGTACGAAGGCAGTTCCTTCGTTATTCAGTGAATAGATGTCTTTGGCTTCACCATTCTTGAGCGAACCAACCATCTTGTAGTTTCTACCCGTGATAGATGAATTGCCATACTCTACAATAGCATTGTCAGCATAGAAAGTGATGGGAAGACCTACCAGAGATACGTTGTTTTTCTTGTTTGACGGAACTCCTAATAAATATGGATGGAGGGTTTCCAGAGTTGTTCCAGGATAGCTGAATTCCTCCTGATTGCCTTCCTCATACGTATTTGTAAATATGATAATGTCTGCATCATCTTTGTCGTTTTCCTGTGCCCATCTTAATGGGATTGTCGTACCGTTGAAGGTAGTCTGGCAACCTGTGGCAGCAAAGGGCAGAGTGAGCGTAGTCCATCCCTTTTCTGTTGTCACATCGAAGTGTCTTTCTGGTATGCGAGTGTAGCTGATGTGTCGTGTCATAAAACGATATGGAGTATAGAAGGAATATCCATCTGTCAGTATGATGTTGTCAGCTTGAGAGCCTTTCACAACGTTGTTACCAGTAAGGTTGGATTCCTCATCTACGAAGTATAGAACGTTTGGATTTTCGGCATAGATTTCCTTGATGCCGGTAATGCCTCTTAGGTCAATAGCGCAAACTGTTGCATCAGCCTTGATGGTTTCCGTTGCAAGATGATCTGTAACTTTGCCATCAGCATCAAAGGTGAGATAGGTGGGTGCTGCATAGTATGTTGCATCTGGCTTTACATCGACTCCCACATCTTTTTTATTCTTTGTATATGAGAGTGAAAAAGAGAACGCATCAGCTCCAACCAGTTCGTGAGACTCACATTGTACGATTTTTGTTTCTCCTGCAAGTACGGTTACCGCGCTTTCAACATATTCAGAACGAATGGGAGTTTTAGAGTTTATATTCCAATAATTGGTAAAGGAGTATATCTTTCCGCGATAGTTCTTGTTGGTATTATTGGTTACCGTTAAATTAATCTTGGCTTTTCTACCCTGAACGATAAAACCTTCATTTACAGATCCTTGCGCATTGGTTACCTGATGGTCGATTTTCAACTCAACATCATCGGTGAAGTTTGTCTCTTTGACGGTAATATCTCCTTCGTAAAGGATGTCGAACTTATCTTTGACTTGTAATGCATTCTTTCCCAGCTTTTTCGGGATGTAATTCACTTTGAGCTCAATCGTTTGTCCAGGTTCCACATCACATGCAATTCCAGCGTTTGAAGCATCCTTTTCTAAGACGTATATATCCCCATGATAAGCAGCTGTGCCATTGTTCTGCAAGGTGAAGCTAACCTCAGTGGGTTCGTTTGCGACAGGTGTGTTGTTGAAGTCAATTTTCGGAATATACAATTTGGGGTAATCAGAAATGACTTTGGTAGTCATCTTTCCTTTCTCGTTGTCTATATGTATTCTGAGATAATGTTTCTCCCAATTTCTAACAGCCTGCCACTCTTTTGACGTATGCAGTTTGCAGATGAAGTACATGTAGTAATCACCGCTAACCAGTTGTGGGGTAATTTTCGGGTCAATAAAGATAAAATCAGTAGTAGGACTTGTAAATGGAATGCCAGAATATAATTTCTGAATCACCATCCAAGGATAGTCTAAGATAACAGACTCATCGTCCTTGACCAATCTGACACCTAAGTCATAATCCTCTGTTTTCGGGTTGTTGTTATAAATGACGATATTCGGAAGGAGCGTGTAGCCGTTCTCGTAATAAGGACTGCTACTTTTCTCTCCTAAAATATCATATACGTTGCTACCTTCAGGAGCATCATATACCTGTGCTTTCTCTATCGTCAGTGTGATGGGTTCTGTTTTTCCCTGTCCCTGGGATGGCTGTATGCCGATAAATGCTACCTGATCCATGGTATAAGCCCCATTGCTTGCGCTTCCACCTATTCCCTGATTGCTGGGATCCAAGAGTGAAACCTTAAAGAAACCGTCACTCAAGCCTCCCCATCCCCAATTGACGTGGAAGTAGTCTTCTTCAGCATAACCATCAATAACGAATGAATGCGCATTATCCATACAGGAACCACTGAAAGGTACGGGGCGGTTTGCTGCCAACTCAGCATAGAGCATATCCACCCATTCTTCATAATTACACTGATAGCGCCAAACGATTTGCGCACCTTTGTCGTAGCCGAAATAATTCTTCAGTCCTTCCAGTGCAAGATAGCCAGTAGCATTGGTTTCTTTGCCGTATGAAGACTCCGAGGCAGTGCCAACATACAACATCAGTTTTGCAACTTCCATTCCGTCCTCATTGTTTTTATATGTGGGGTACATCTGGTCCCAATGGAATATAGTAGGTTCCAAAGTCGGCATGACGGGAGCAGATTTGTTCTCATCATGCGGGTTGTATCCTGGGATGGTTTTAGTTGCTTCCTTCGGCCATTTGTGGTAGTACATCACTTGTGCAAATGCCGTGTTGGTGCAGCCTGTTGCACAACGTGTGCCGTCGGAAAGCAATGGACACATATTATTGTATGGAGTACTTTGATTCCACTGGCATTCCAACAGAGGAGCAATGTAAGTCTTTGTGGCTTTCCTGGTGATTGTCTTATTCAGTGTTTTACCACTTACCTCCAGTTGACGTACTGATTTGGCATAATTCTCCAACCAAGAACGCATGTTGTCTGGCATTTGCTTTTCGTCAAACGTGCCATGATCAGAATAACCAATGACCTCATCCGTAAGGTCACTACCACTGACAAGTACAAATCCGTTGTTATTGCCTACGTTGAAAGCATAAACCATGGGTCGCTCGTTAATGCTGACAGCATTGATAGCGTTGCCTTGAATAGTTTTGGCCTTAACAGCCCGATGTGTGGATGACTTGTGATTTAAAAACTTGATAGCTGTCTGTTTGGCTCGTTCGGTTGTAACAGGTCCTGCTGTCATAAACATACTTATCAGACAGCAAATTGAAAGTAATGATAGTCTTTTCATTAGAACTCCTTATGATAATCTAAAACTTTATCTATTTGTAATAGTTGATTTCAACCTTTTAGATGCCCATTCCCTGACTATATTCCAAATCGAGGGAATCTACTTTTTCCTTCTTGAATTTCTTGGTGTGAGGTCTCATGCTCTTTGTTACCCAAACGTTGGCTCCCACTACGCAACCCTTGCCGATGGTGATGCGTCCGAGAATTGTGGCATTTGCATATACCACTACGTTGTCTTCCAGAATGGGATGACGAGGAATACCCTTGATAGGATTACCGTCGGCATCAAGGGGGAAACTCTTAGCGCCAAGGGTCACACCTTGATACAATTTTACGTTATTGCCAATGACACACGTAGCACCTATAACCACACCCGTACCATGGTCGATGGTGAAATGCTCACCGATGGTAGCGGCAGGGTGAATGTCTATTCCCGTTTCGGAATGAGCCATTTCTGTCATCATCCTTGGGATGAGTGGAATACCTAACAAAACCAATTCGTGCGCAAGGCGATAGTTGGTCAAAGCCTTGATTACAGGATAGCATGAGATAATTTCAGAGAAGCTGTCGGCTGCTGGGTCACCATTATAGGCAGCCTCTACGTCGGTTGCAAGTATCCTTCTGATTTCAGGAAGTTTGCTTACTACCTGTAATGCCAGAGCCGATGCGCTCTCGTGACATGGTATGTTTGATTGGCAATCGCAATCATCGGAAGCCAAGCCAAAGCATAAACCAGCAAGAATCTGTTGGGAAAGCAACTTGTGAAATCGTTCCACGCTTATACCAATATGATATTTAATGGTGTGGCTGCTCACCGATGACTTGCCATAGTAGCCAGGGAAAAGAATGGCACGAGCCAAGTCGATGATTTCCTCTAAAGCTTTGGCAGAAGGTAGAGGGTCGCCATCCCGATGCTCATGGAAAAGACCTTTCAGCGATTCCTTTCCAGAGAGTTCATCGACCGTCTTGGTCAATACGTGCATGATATTGTCGTTACTCATTGGCAGCTTTTTCGTATTGGCTAAACAGCCATTTGTTTTGTTCTTCTATGGTCATGTAGCTATTATCCAAGACAACAGCATCGTCTGCTTGCCTGAGAGGTGACACTTCACGATGACTGTCAATATAGTCACGTTCCTGTACGTTCTTCAGAATTTCATCAAAGTTGGCTTCCATCCCTTTACCTTTCAGTTCGTCGAATCGTCTTTGCGCACGAACTTCAGCACTGGCAGTAACGAATATCTTCAGTTCTGCATCGGGAAAGACCACCGTTCCGATGTCTCTACCATCCATTACGATTCCTTTTTCCTTCCCCATCTTTTGTTGTTGGGCAACCATAGCCGTCCTCACGAAAGGTATGGCTGCGATAGGACTCACGTGATTGGATACTTCCATCGTTCGGATTTCCTTCTCTACCAGTTCGCCGTTGAGATAAGTGTCTGGTCTGCCCGTTTCCTCATTCAACTTGAAGCCAATCTCTATCTCGTTCATTCTCTTTTCCAGTTCTTCTACCTTCACGCTACCGTCTTCGTTGAAGAGATTGTTTCTCAGGGTGAAGAGAGTTACCGAACGATACATGGCTCCCGTATCTACGTAAATATATCCGATGCGTTTAGCCAAATCTTTTGCCATCGTGCTTTTTCCGCATGATGAAAAACCGTCAATTGCTATTGTAATCTTTTTCATTATATATTGAATAGAAACTCATTAGGCAATAAGTTGTCTATTCCTAAATGCCTAATGAGTTGTTGTGGTTTATTTTCCAAATGAATTGGTGTCGTAACCCAATCTTTCCATCTCAAGGCTTGCCCAAACAAAAGGACCAACGCCTTTGGCATCATTGTCACGAATGGGTTCACTCATATAGTATTCAAAGCTACCGTCACGCTTAAAGTTGGGCTTTGTCACGTATGGACCAGGAGCGGGACCAAGGCCAGATACCGAACAACAATGTGTGAGCGAGATGGTCTTGTCGGCATCTACACGAATAAACTCCTTGATGATACCTTCGTAAGCCTTTATTGCAGCATCCTTAAACTTACTGTCGATATATCCCTTACGTAATCCTTTCAGCATCACGTAAGCAAACATAGACGAAGCAGTAGATTCCAGATAGTTCTTGTCGCTCTTCACGTCCATCACGTCGTACCATACACCCGTTTTCTTGTCTTGGTATTTTACGATAGAAGTGATAGCCTTGTTGAGCAACTCAATGATTTCACCTCTGCGCTCATAGTTTTCAGGAAGCACATCGAGCACCTCAGTCATAGCCATGACGTACCATCCCAAGGCTCTTGCCCAAGTATGCTTGCTTTGTCCCGTTTCAGAGTTAGCCCAGAATGCCGTATGTGTCTCGTCCCAAGCGTGTTTCCACAGCTCCGTCTTTGCGTCATACGTGCGGAAGTCGGTCTTGGTGATTTGGTCAACGGCATCATTATAATATTTCAGTGCTTTCTTTTCGCCCTTGAGTTGAGGAGCAGCCATCGTGTAGAAGGGGAGTCCCATGTAAATACCATCGAGCCAAACTTGGTTGGCATAGATAGCCTTGTGCCAGTAAACACCCTCATTGGTGCGTGGTTGATTTTCCAACTGCTTAAACAATGTCTTCAAAGCCTTCAGGTCTTTCTTCGTGGGGAACATATTGTACATTCTGAGGATGAAGCGAGCCGTGCGCACATTGTCCAGATTGAAATCCTTGTATGCATATCCCGTAATGTTACCCTTCTCATCAATCATCTTGGCAGGATACTCTTTCAGGTAATTGATGATGTCTTCGTTCTTATAGGTGAGATATGTATCAAGCATAGATTCCATTTCGATACCCATTACGTAGCTCCATTTGGGTTTCTTGGAGAAGTCGAGCATATACGATTGTGGTACACGTTTCATCTCTGATGCTACCAACCATTCTGAGAAATGCTTGTAAGGCTTGTCGAGCGTAACGAGCGAACCATTGATAAACAAGTTGTCAAAGTGTAAGTCGTGGCTCTTACCCGTGCGATGGAGAGGTTTGTCGGTAACTCCGGTGAACTGACAGTTCTTCACATTAATATTATATATATTGTCAGCATCTTCCAAGCCATTGAGCAAGATACCATATTTGCTCTTCTGACAAGTTACATTCTCCATGTACACGTTACGGACGGTTGGGTTAAAGCCGCGAGGAGCCGTTTCCTTCGGGTCATAATTGAGGTTGATGCGCAACACAGCTTCCTTGCATTGACCAACTTTCACGTTACGCATATAAACATTTTCCGTTACTCCACCTCTGCATGAATTGCTCTTGATGCGCAATACACGATCGAGGTTTGGAGAATCCATCTCACAATTTTCTACGAATACGTTGTTGCAGCCACCAGTAATCTCTGAGCCAATCACAACACCTCCGTGACCGTCAGCCATCACGCAATTGCGCACGATGATGTTCTTGCTGGGGATGTTCCATTTCCTTCCGTCTGCATTTCTTCCGCTCTTGATGGCAATACAGTCGTCGCCCGTGTGGAAGTTACAGCCTTCTATCAGCACGTTCTCACATGATTCCGGGTCGCATCCGTCACCGTTGGGACCGTCGTTAAACACTTTCACGTTTTTCACCGTGATGTTTTTCGACAAAACGGGATGAATTACCCAGAAGGGAGAGCGCAATAAAGTAACGTCTTGGATGAGGATGTTTTGTGAGTTGTTGATGTTAATCAATTGTGGTCTCATGCCCAATCCCTTCATGTTACGTTCTTCAATAGGTTTACCTTCTTCGGCGTATTTGAAAAGCAAAGGTCTGCCCACCTTTTGAGATTCGGTTACGCTCTCGTTCCATCCGAAACGAGGACTGCCACACATCTTCCACCATGTCTCATTGCTGCCGTTTCCGTCAATCGTTCCCTTACCCGTAATGGCAATGTCTGTTGCTTGGTCGGCATAGATGCAAGGTTGATAGTTCATGCAATCCATTCCTTCCCAGCGGGTCTTGACGATAGGGTAGAGGGATGTGTCGAAGGCAAAGAGCAGGGTGGCACCTTCCTCAACCACGAGGTTAACCTTGCTGAGCAGTGTGATAGGTCCTGTGTTCCATACACCTGCTGGTACTTTCACCTTACCGCCACCAGCCTTTGAGCAAACTTGAATGGCTTTGTTGATAGCCTTTTGGTTTGCGGCGGGTGTTGCTTTCAAAGAAGCTCCGTACTTGGTGATGTCGTAAACTTTTTCGCCAAATACGGGTTGTTGAATACTACTTTCGATTTGTTTGTACTTGTTGTCGTCCCATCCTTGCGCACTCACGCAAATGGGAAACAACAAACTGATTAGCAGTGCTTTTAACAGTTTCATGATTTGCTTATTGTTTATGGTTTTATTTGCTTTTATGAAGAGTTGTTTACTAACTACATCTTCTTTGTGTGCAAATATACATAAAATCCATGAATTATAAGCGTGTATTTCCAAAAAAATATTTTGATTCTTAGTAGCCTTGTGTTTGCGATTCGTAAAGGTAATGTTTACAATGTGCAAATGTGGTGTTTACAATGTGTAAACATACTCTTTTATGTTCTGTTACTTGGTTATACTGCTACACCCGTTCGCATCACATCATCGTATAGGGGTGACCAGCGGTCTTCTGCCATAAGGACAGGCTCAATGAGAAAACTGACTTCTCTTACATCGCGCCACAATCCCTTTGACATTTCTAATTTACGGTCACCATAGGTGGGTACGATGACAGCCACATCAATGTCGCTGTCAGGATTGGCGTAACCCTTTGAATAGGATCCGAACATCATGACCTTCGGCTCAATAGTAAAACGGTGGCTGATTACTTCCTTGTAACGGCGCACAAGTGCTAATGCTTCGTCGCGTGTCAGAGTTTTTCTTTTATCCATTGTTGAAGTTGCTTGGTTTCATCTATCATCTTTCTACAAAAAGTATCTGTGAGAGAACGGGATAGTTCTTCCCTGTCTTCGGGGTAACGAACTTCGATGTTGTAGTTTGCGATAAGGTCGAGAAAATCGCGCTGTTCATCATTCATTTGTTCATAAAGTCCGCTGCCCTCAGCCAGCCTCGTATGACTATGCGTATAGGGTGGGTCGTTGGGTTGTGTGCCACACCAATAGGCTTTAAGGGTCTTTTCGATGACTTGATGGCACATAAATGCGACATAGAGTCTTCGTCCTGTCTGATACATGGCTTCGGCTGTATCCAAGTCATAGTCAGCAATATCAAGCCAGTATGCTACTTTATCTGTTGCCATAATTTATTATTATATGGTTCATGGCAACAAAGATACAATTTTTTTCCGAAATTCGACGGGCATAGACATAAAATGTGCAAAAAGGAAGTTTAAAGTGCTATTTAATTCATTTTGTTGTGCTATTTTTCCAAAAATATTATGTAACTTTGCACGAAATTATAAACCAAATGGTTATAGGCAATTATAAATAGTATAAATATTCAAATCAGCAATGAAGAAGTACAATTTTAACGCAGGTCCATCAATGCTTCCACGTGAAGTGATTGAGAATACTGCCAAACAGATTTTGGAATTTAACGGTACAGGTCTCTCTTTGATGGAAATCAGCCATCGTGCTAAGTATTTCCAACCAGTTGTAGATGAGGCAGAGGCTTTGATTAAAGATCTTTTAAGCATTCCAGAAGGATATTCAGTCATTTTCCTTGGTGGCGGTGCATCTCTACAATTTACGCAAGTTCCTGCCAATTTCCTTATCAAGAAGGCTGCTTACCTGAATACGGGTACATGGGCTAACAAGGCAGAGAAAGAGGCAAAACTGTATGGTGAGGTTGTTGAAGTGGCTTCATCTAAGGAAGCTAACTATACATATATTCCCAAGAATTTTGAAGTGCCTGCAGACGCAGACTATTTGCATATCACGACCAACAATACCATTTACGGAACGGAAATTCGCAAAGACTTAGACGTTCAGGTACCTCTGATTGCCGATATGTCTTCAGATATTATGAGCCGCCCAGTAGATGTTGCTAAGTACGATTGCATCTATGCAGGTGCTCAGAAGAATATGTCTATGGCTGGTGTTACGGTGATTATCGTGAAGAACGACAAGCTTGGCAAGGCTCCACGTGAGTTGCCTACGATGATGAACTATTGCACACACGTAGAGAAAGGTTCAATGTTTAACACTCCTCCAGTGGTTCCAATCTACTCTTTGGTAGAGACCATGCGCTGGGTGAAGAAACAAGGTGGCGTAGAGGCAATGGATAAGTTGGCTCAACAACGTGCCGAAATCGTATATGGCGAGATTGACCGCAATAAGTTGTTTAAGGGAACCGTTGCAGAGGAAGATCGCTCATTGATGAACATCTGCTTCGTGATGAACGAGGAGTATGCTGAGTTAGAGAAACCGTTCTTCGACTTTGCCACAGAGCGTGGTATGGTAGGTATCAAGGGACACCGTTCAGTTGGTGGATTCCGTGCCAGTTGCTACAATGCCCAAACCATTGAGGGCGTAAACGCATTGGTTGCTGCCATGAAAGAGTTTGAAGCTAAGTGTTAATTGAAAATTGAGCATTGACCATTGACCATTACGGGTGATGAAGGAAAACAATCAAGTATTAATTGATAGTAAGGCTTTCGCTCTAAGGGTCATCAAACTTTATCAGTTCTTGAAGAACGAGAAACAAATCTTTGTTTTGTCTAAGCAAATACTAAGAAGTGGTACAAGTATAGGAGCTAATGTCCGCGAGAGTGTCAATGCTCAAAGTAGAATGGATTTTATTAACAAATTAAATATTGCTTTAAAGGAGGCAAATGAAACTGAATATTGGCTTGAATTGATTCATGAATCTGGTTTTATAGACGACAAGCAATTTGATTCCATTTATAATGATTGTGGTAAAATTGCAGCAACTCTAACAAAAATCATCAAAACCACAAAGTCAACTTGAATATAATGTCCATGTGAATAAATGGTAAACGTTTCATGTTCAATGCTAAATTGTCAATGATGAATATTCAATGTTCAATGTTCAATGTTCAATGAAATAAAATGAAGGTTCTTGTAGCAACAGAAAAACCATTTGCAGCTGCAGCTGTGGAAGGTATTCGTAAGGAAGTGGAAGCAGCAGGAAATGAGTTGGTCCTGTTGGAAAAATATACAGAGAAAGCACAATTGCTGGAAGCCGTGAAGGATGCTGACGCTCTCATTATCCGTTCTGATAAGGTGGACGCTGAGGTTCTTGATGCTGCTAAACAATTGAAGATTGTTGTTCGTGCAGGTGCTGGATATGACAATATCGACCTTGCCGCAGCCACAGCTCATAACGTTGTAGCTGAAAACACGCCGGGACAAAACGCCAATGCCGTTGCCGAATTGGTATTCGGTTTGCTTGTGATGGCTGTTCGTGGATTCTACAATGGTAAGTCGGGAAGCGAACTTCTTGGTAAGAAGTTGGGTATTCTCGCATTTGGTAATGTAGGTCGCAATGTGGCTCGTATTGCCAAAGGATTCGGAATGGACGTTTACGCATTCGATGCTTATTGTCCCGCAGAGGCAATTGAGGCAGCCGGTGTACATGCGGTAGCCAGTCAAGACGACCTCTTCAAGACTTGCGATGTGGTTTCTCTCCATATCCCTGCAACTCCAGAGACGAAGGAAAGCATCAACTATGCCGTTGTAGGTCAGATGAAGAAAGGCGGCATCTTGGTGAACACCGCACGTAAGGAAGTCATTAATGAGGCAGAACTTATCAAATTGATGGGTGAGCGTGAAGACTTGAAGTTTGTTACCGACATCAAGCCAGATGCTGACGCAGAGTTCGCCAAGTTTGAAGGTCGCTATTTCTCTACCCCCAAGAAGATGGGTGCTCAAACAGCCGAGGCTAATATCAATGCAGGTATTGCCGCTGCCAAGCAAATCAATGCCTTCTTCAAGGACGGTGATACGAAGTTCCAAGTGAATAAATAATATTGAGTTATATTAATCAACAACGAATCCTCGATACAACTGTCTGGTGTATCGAGGATTTTATAAAACTTAAACAAACTATGTATAGTGATCCTAAACAGTGCTTGTATTGCACCAACAACCAAACCTTACACGACTTGATGATAGAGATTTGTCCGCTCTCCGTATCACGTGCGTTCCTTTTCAAGGAACAGACCTACCGTGGACGTTGTCTCGTGGCATATAACGGACATGTGAACGATCTCAATGAACTCTCTGATGAAGAGCGAAATGCTTTCATGAGCGATGTGGCTCGCGTGACTCGTGCCATGCAGAAGGCATTTAACCCAGAGAAAATTAACTATGGTGCTTATAGTGACAAACTTTCACATCTACATTTCCATTTGGCTCCCAAATATGTAGATGGACCAGATTACGGAGGCACATTCCAGATGAACCCAGGAAAGGTGTTCCTGTCTGATGAGGAATATCAGGAAATGATAGATAAGATTAAGGCTAATCTGTAATTCTTGAATAGACATTTAATAATCATTATATATGGCAATAATAAAACCATTTAAAGGTATTCGTCCACCAAAGGAATTGGTGGAAAAGGTGGAATCTCGCCCTTACGACGTGCTTAATTCGGAAGAGGCTCGTGAAGAGGCTGGTGATAATGAGATGAGCTTGTATCATATCATCAAACCAGAGATTGATTTTGAGGTAGGTACCAGCGAATACGACCCTCGCGTTTACGAGAAAGCAGCTGAGAATTTCAAGAAGTTTAAAGCCAATGGGTGGTTGGTGCAAGATGATAAGGAACAATATTACATCTATGCGCAAACCATGAATGGCAAGACGCAATATGGCTTGGTGGTTGGTGCATACGTGAATGACTACATGACTGGTGTCATCAAGAAGCACGAACTTACCCGTCGCGATAAGGAAGAGGATCGTATGAAGCATGTTCGAGTGAATAATGCCAACATCGAACCTGTGTTTTTCGCTTATCCCGATAATGAAGTACTGAATGAATTGATCATGCGCTATGCTGCCCAAGAACCAGAATATGATTTCATAGCTCCCATCGACGGGTTCAGACATCAGTTCTGGATTGTTTCTGATGATCAAGACATCGCTACCATTACGAGTGAGTTTGCCAAGATGCCATCATTGTATATTGCAGACGGTCACCATCGTAGTGCTGCCGCAGCTTTGGTTGGCGCAGAGAAAGCCAAACTTAATCCCAACCATCGTGGTGATGAGGAATACAATTACTTCATGGCAGTATGCTTCCAAGCTTCTCAATTGACAATCTTGGATTATAACCGTGTGGTAAAAGATCTCAACGGAATGTCTTCTGAAGAGTTCCTTGCCGCATTGCAAGTAAACTTTATTGTGGAGGATAAGGGTACTGACATTTATAAACCAAGTCAATTACATGAGTTCTCCCTTTATATCGACGGTCAATGGTATAGTCTCAAAGCGAAGGAAGGTACTTATGATAACAGCGACCCAATCGGTGTGCTTGATGTGGATATTTCGTCAAGGTTGATTCTGGATGAAATCCTGAACATCAAAGACCTCCGCTCAAGCAATAGGATTGATTTCGTAGGAGGACTACGTGGACTGGGTGAATTGAAACGTCGTGTTGACAGTGGAGAAATGCGGGCTGCATTGGCTCTTTATCCTGTTTCCATGAAACAAATCATGGACATTGCCGATAGCGGGAAGATTATGCCTCCAAAGGCAACATGGTTTGAGCCCAAGTTGAGAAGTGGATTGATTATTCATGATTTGGGTTAAGGATAATCAATGATTGATGTTTACAAAACGATAAGCGATAAGATAGGCGAGGGTTACTACACGGAAAAGCGTAGTAAATTCCTCGCTTTTGCTCATCATGTGACAACCGTGGATGAGATTAAGCAAATCGTTTCCCAATACAGAAAGAAATATTATGATGCCCGACATGTATGTTATGCGTATATGTTAGGCGCAGAACGCACGGATTTTCGTGCTAACGATGATGGAGAACCATCGAGTACGGCAGGGAAACCTATCTTGGGACAAATCAATTCTTCTGAGTTGTCGGATATTCTCATCATCGTAGTGAGGTATTATGGAGGTGTAAACCTTGGAACAAGTGGATTGATAGTCGCCTATAGAACGGCAGCGGCTGATGCCATTACGCATTGTGAGATAGTAGAACATCAGGTGGAGGAATTGGTGAAATATGATTTTCCTTACGTGATGATGAACGATGTCATGCGAATTGTCAAGGAAATGTCTCCCCGTATCGTGTCTCAACAATACGACAATACTTGCTCTATTACCCTGTCTATCAGGAAATCAGAGGCTCAACAACTGAGATCAAGATTGCAAAAACTATCTTTCATGGGTTGATGAAGTACTTCCATGACCATGATTCTTGCTGAAAATACCTAATAATTGCGATTGTACACCTTATTATATATATGTATCTTTGCAGTGATATAATAAGGTTAAACAATTAAAATTATTCGTATGAAAAAATTTTTTACTTTGATAGCCTGTCTTACAATGGCTGTAAGTGCGTTTGCACAATCGTGGTTTCCCAATGAAAACACTGTCGTGGAAGCAAATCAGACATACGTCGATGATGAGATTATCACGTTGTCGTCTTCCTATGCAGGAACGTTGAAGACCAATTCCGTGACTATTGCAGGAACAGACTTTACCCATTACATCCAAGTACGTGCTGATGCAGCACCTACTACCGACGTTCCCTTTGGAACAGAGAAATCTGGAAGTACAACATTGGTTATCTCTACTAAAAAGGACGTTGAGGTTACTTTCTTCTATCGTCGTCAAGCTAAGGATGATGATTTCGTTAATAATGACGGTAAGGATCTCAAGGTATTCAATCATTCTACCGCAGCCATATTAGATGGTGTGCTTACCGTGGATAGTAAGAACGAAGCAGGTGATTATGCCTTTGTAACCAAAGTCTATCAGTTAGAGGCTAATGCCAAATATACCATTTGGGCACGAGGTACTACTATTAATTTTTATGGATTGAAGTATGCTTCAGAAACAGCAAACACTCCTACCTTCGATTTCCTAAATAATAATGGTGGTTGGGAAACATGCACCTTTGACAACATGGATAGTTACGCATTGCCTACCATTACTTCTGGTGAGATTTCACTTACTGGTATTCAAGGTGATGCTTCACAGCCAGTACGTTATTGGGATAATGGTGAGAAATATTTACAGGTGAATTTAGGTTCTTCATTGAAATTCACCGTACCAGAAGGACGCTCTATCAGAAGCATTACCGCAGAGATGCGCACAAAGAGTTTTGAGTTTACAGCTAATGTAGGTACATTTGAAAATAACCAATGGACTGGTAATGCTACTGAGGTAACACTGACAAACAATGCCTCTAACTGTACAATCTATTCATTGACGGTAGTGACTGACGTTGCCGATGCAGAAACCGAAACTCCCAGTGTTGATGCAGAAGTGATAGAGGTAGAAAATATCTCAGCCTTCAATGCGTTGGAAGTTGGTACCATTGCAAAACTTACACTAAAGGATGTTCAGGTAAATGGTTTCGATAATATCTTTAATACTCTTTATGTGGAAGATGCAACTGGTGCTACTCAATTGGTTGGAATGCCGATTAACGCTTCTACAGGCAATATTCTTAATGGAACTATTATCGGAATGAAAGCTTACGATGAGAGTGTGTTTGCCCATCAGATGAAATCCTATGAAAGCTCAACCGCAGAAACGGTAATTGTTACTGATGGAAATTTGAAACCCACCAATCTGACCATAGCTGAAGCAAGCAAAGAAGAACATGTAAGCCAACTCGTTAAACTTTCCAATGTTAAAATTGAGAAGATAGGACGTTTCTGGTATGCGATAGATGGAGACGAACAAATTCAAATATATGATGGACTTGGAGTCTTTGATTATGGATATGAGGGTTATCCTGCAAAGGCAGAGAGTATTACGGGTATCGTATATTATAATGTAGTGCGTTGGGCAATTATGCCAATCAGTGCTGACGCTATTGTGGCTGCACCTGCTACCACTACGTTTGACTTTACGGATGGTAGTTTGTTTGAACCTGGTGAAACGATGACTGATGTGAAAGGCTACATCTATAATCAGACATTTACCGTTGACAATGTGAATCTACAAATTACTTGTGGGTCTGCTGCTTCTCGTATTTATAAAGATGCAAAGCGTGGTACTTGTCTTGCCATGTATAAAGACTATTCTACGTTGACTTTCACTGCTCCAGAGGGAAAAGCCATCACTAAAATTGAGTTTACCTTTGCAGGAAATGGAAATCTTAACCTCACACCATCCTGCGGCACACTTGTTGGAACAGTTTGGGAAGGTAATGCCGAAGGTGTACGATTCTTGAATAATGCCACTCCTTATTTCTCAAATATTGTAGTTACGCTTGCCGAAAAAAGTTCTGATAGTCAAGTCCTTCAACCTATTGAGTATGCTGAATGCGCTAATATTGCTGAGTTTAATGCTTTGGAAGCAGGAACATACGCTAAAGTTGCACTCACCGATGCGGAAGTGATAGGTGTTTCTGCTGATGGCTATACAACGGTTTGGGTGCAAGATGCTACAGGTGGAGCATGGTTGCAATATACATCTTTGAATAGTAATTTGAAAGCAAAGACCAAGCTTAATGGTTTCATCTATACCATTAAGCGTGCCACGGCAGGTAATGTGCAGATGAAGGAAACGGAAGATACACCGAAGAGTGAATTTACTGTGACTGACATTACTGGTGATTACACAATGGTAGAGGGTTCTCTGACAGATGTGAATATTCCTGCCAACATTGGTAGGGTGGTAAAGATTGAAAATGCCAATGTCGTGTTTACCACTGTAACGGAAAAGGCTCAGAATGGAACCTTGACTCAAGGAGATGCTACTATTGCCATCAATAATGGCATTGAGACGGCAAATCAGCAATTGCATCTGTTGGAAGGTTTGCAGCAGGATGTAGTTATGGAAAATGTGACCGTTGTTGGTATTTTGGTGGCAACCTCTGCTACAGATGCTTCTAAAACCCAAATACTTCCAATTTCTATCACATCTGTTGCAGATGCTATAGATACGGTTGTGAAGAATGAAGAGAAAGACGCTGTGATTTATAACTTACAAGGTATTAAGTTGCCTCGTTTACAAAAGGGATTGATTATCGTCAATGGAAAGAAAGTAATGTTACAATAATTTATTCTTGAATTTGGGGGAGTGTGGCAAAGATTAGTTTGCTACACTCCCCTTTTTTATGGGTGCTGTATGTTTTATAACCCCAAACATCATTCTTTTATAAAACGAGGACTTGCCCATATCTCAAAATAACCTATGGTAGAAGAGCAGGGAATGGTAGAAGAAACTACGCCATAGATTTGCTGATTTTGAGGAAAAGAGAAAGACGTTTGTTGCTTATCTCCCCAATTACTCCAGAGAGTCATTCCTTCTAACCGTTGTGTACTGATATTTTCTGATAACAAGTAGATGTATCGGTGTCCTCCGTCTTCTTTTCCCCAATAGAAACTGCCGTTTTCCAAATAATGGTTAGCAGGTTCGTTAAACTCTAAGGATGATGCGGGTTGGTTAGCATCAAGAACCCAACCTATTCTTATCTTATCTCCGTCTTGTTCAATTTTCATTAGCCAATCAGCAGGATATGCCTTTCCTGTTCGGGTATAGAGTTCATCAGTATGGCAGAATAAATAATGACCGTAATTATCGCTGTCTGCTGGTGGCATTGTTGTTGTGAAATGTATATAGTCTGTACCAGATGTGTATATACCGTCTGCCCCCATCGTCCCATTATTACTTGCCACAAATTGCCATTTACCAGTCATTTTTTCCAAGAGAGCCAGATTATCTGTAGGTGTTGATGATACTTGTTGGTAATCAATTTGTTTTATCTCGTTTGTAGGAATTGTCATCACCGTTCCGTCTTGCAGAGTTACTTGCATCGTATAATCGTTGGTTTGTCCCATTATTGGAAGCATGATAAATGATTGTAAAGTAAGGATGATTATCTTTTTCATATTGAATATAGTTTTATTATATGTTGTTGGTCTATAATGATTCTTTAAAATATTGCCCCTATTGATAGTTGCAACTGAGTATGGCGTTTACCTTGTCCATAACTCAACGCACCATTGGCTTTATGATGATTGATCCCTAACTGTACGTGTGCTTTCATACTTGTTTTTGGTATCAAAAAAGCATATTGGGCTGATGCGTTTACTGCATATTGGGCAGATGTGAAATATTGATATTCACGATACAAAAATGCGTCCATCGTTGGAGGAGGCACTTGCTTGTCACTGGGTGTGATTATGGTGTCATCTTCATACGGAGAACCTCCTCCCAGCGCATAAGCACCACCTATGGACATACTGAAAACACTTTTTCTCAATAGGATATTACGCTTTACCTGTGCGGTAATTTCCGTACGATGAATGTCTTGTCTTCTAAGATAAGGATACTGATACCCTGTTTGTTTTCGCTTATTCAGCAGTAGTCCCACTTCTGTGTTCCATGTAGGCAAGTCACCATGTAGATTCCACCATCCCACATACATGATATGAGTGTTTACCCATAATCGATTTCCGGTCTTTACGGGATCATAATATTCGTAATAAAATGCTCCGTTGTCATTTTGTCGCTCACGATAAGTTTCGAAATTATTCTCCATGTTTTCCGTCTCCACATTAACCGACAGAGCATGTCGATGATGCAGACCGTCGTAGGTCAATTGCCCTTTATATACATAGCCATCAGATTCATGGTGAGTATAAGTAATGGTGTATGGAGACTTACGACCATAATAACCAGTACGATGGCGATACGACAGACAATTGTAAAATGAGAGATTGGGGAGAAGTTGAATGTCAAATTGTCCTTCCACACCGTGGTAGTTGTTGGCAAAAGGAATCTCCCTTGCCTTGTCTGTAAAGCCATCGTTACCAAACTGCTCAACTCTTCCTATGAACGGACCGTAGTTGATGAACGACTTATACACCTTTTCCGATTTTCCATACATGCTGAAAGTTAGACTTTCAGTATTTCGGCGATATAGATAGTTTGCTCCCAATTCCAACCAAGAGGTAATAGGCACATAAATACCGATAGAGGTTGTAAGGTCGAGCAATTTGTTCTTGTGTCGTAAGTCCTTGAATTTAGCATAGTTTGCCGCCGTATAATCCACCCGAGCACCTATTGACCATCCTCTCCACAAATCTACTCCTATCGCTCCCGTCAGGTAATAGGTATCTTTCTGTTTCTCGCCTTCGTTGGTCAAAGAATCTTCCACAATGTCGAAAGGCATTCGTGTGGGATTGATGAAGGCTGAACCCGTCATTTGCTGTCCTGTTTCATGTTCATAGCCCATGCTTCCATAAACAACCGTTCTTTTTCCTAACCGATAAAAAGATTCCACTTGAGCCCCAGCCTTGACAAATTCAGGCGATTGGTAATAATCCACCCATCCCCCTTTCCCATACGATAGGTATAGGTCTGCCTCGGAAATATGTTGATTCCCGAAACGAGTCAAGGCAGAGGCATTGTTTCCCACAAGCCAAGGGTCTGAATACTTGACTGTGAGAAAATCGCGTGTCAGTAGGCTGTCTTGGGCAAAGGCTTGCATAGACCCAGCCAAGAGTAAGCAAATGGTTAGTCTCTTAATGAACATTTTATTCTTTCATGGAAGTCGGCTGATGAATTGTCTGTATCTTGATAAACGATATGTGCGCCATTTTTGATGGAAGCCTCGGCGTCAATGCTGCTTGGGTCAGTTGAGCCGTCCACTCCTTTATCGTAACCATAAACCAGTTTGCCTTTGTTTTCTGGTAGCGACTCGGTCATCTCTTGGTCAACGTTACGATAGAGGGAATGACCTTGGTAATTGGTCAACCATACGTATCCCGCATCAATGTCAGCAGTAAGTCGTTTGGTACATTTCTCTCTGTAGCTGGTTGCAAACACCTCCATTCCGTCTATAATCCATTCGTTAGGCACTTTCACGCAACGGTTTATCTTATCCACCTTTTGTTCATCATACCAATAGTTGTCTGCGTTTGTAGCAAACTCCTGTGGATAGACATCTCTTGTCTGGAAGAGTACTATGGCTGGTGAAGTAACGCTCAAAGGCCAAGCGTTGGCTTGTGCATAGAGTATGGCTTTCAGATAATGCGAAGTGGGGATAACGTCAGATGGAGTAGGATAGTAGTTGGTGTTGAAATACCCACTTTCCGGGTCATACATGCAATAGTAGTCAGAATGAGCAAAGTTGACAGATTGACTTACTGTCTGTGTGTTGTCAATGGCTCCGCAGACATTGACAACCACCTGTGAATAAGGTTCTATTACCAATGATTGAGGAAACCACCAGATTCCATTCCATACAGGTATGAATCCTTCCGATTCGTATGTTAAGTTGCCATCTGCATCATAGTTCTTGTTGTTGGCTGAAGCAGAAGCCGGACTTCCCATGCCAAAGCACAGGTTGTTGATGACCGCCTTTTGAGGACAGTTGTTGTAGAGAATGATGTATTTGTCATACTGAAACTTTGAAGTACCGTCGTCTTTCATGCAACCACCATTATATACTTCTTTGATAATGATTTGGTCAACGTTCATTTCCTCCATCTGAGGCTTTAAGAACTGTACGTCAACAATCTCGTTGGTTAACAGTTCCATCTGGGTACCGTCAGTTTTGGTAATCACCATCTTCCATTCTTGTGCGTATATGCTTGTCGTGAAAATCATCAACAGCAAGGACATTGTCAATTTTTTCATGTGAAATATTGTCTATTTATTGTGAATCTTAAAACTTCTGTTTGGTGTGCGAATGATGAACGTTCCTTTACCCAGTTCCTGGAGGTTGATTTTTACTGTCCCAGAATCGTTGGCAACGCTGTTTTTCAATATCTTACCGTCTAAGGAGAATATAGATACTTGTGTACCGATAGGAAATCCTTCAAAAACAGCATTGTTGAATGCAAACCGAGGTGCTTGTGGCTCAGCTTGAACAAATTCTATTCCCGTAGCTTCTGTTTCGTGTGTCCACTTGAGAATATTCTCCAAGCTCGTATCCATGCTTTCCCCATCGCAATTAACAACCAGTTGGTCATTGCTAAACGTAACGACTGGTTTGTCGGTCAAGGCAAATTTGTACACTTTTCCATCTACTTCCGTCAAGACCAAATAAACTTCTTCTTGGGCGAAGATTGTGTTTGGAAGGAAAAACCATAGCATGATGGTTATTAAACTTATTGTTTTCATGTCTTAAAGATACTGTTTATTCTTGTTAAACATTATGTTTAGTTCTCTCAAATATAATATTAAGTTAATGTACCACTCTCTTCTTTGACATTCTGAGTTTGATGTCCACTTTGTTTGTACTGTCGCGAGAGACAATAATCATGCTTCTCACTCCATTGAAATTGTATCTCCACCATGTAACGTCTGATGAATCAATTAGTTGACTACTGGTACTTGCCTCGTAAATACCTGATGGCATACGAAAATGACTAACGCCTTGAGCGTTGGTGGAATCTACGTAAATGGAAGCTGACATATCTTTCAATTCCACACGTGCCCCTTTGTAGGGTTGTATAGAACCTTCTGGATAGACCAATGTTACATATACATCGCATACTTCTATCTCTTCATCGTAGCTACAAGCAGTAAAGAGAGCAACACACATTATTATATATATAGCAATCCGTTTCATCTCAATCATATTTTTAGTCGTAATGATAAACCGTAATAGAAGCTGGGAATATAACTGCTGCCAAAGAGCGAAGTGTAAGTGTCTGTCTGACTGCTATGCACTGTTTTCAAGTTGTTGAAAAAGTTGTTGGCATAAAACGAGACACTTATGTGGTTTCCTATCTCCTTTGTTACGCTTATGTTTGCCGAATAATAAGCCGATAATCTATCGGGATTCATCGTATAGGGATAGTTGCTGCGCACCACTAACTGCGAGAGGTCGTTGTAGAGTGTACGGTCATTGTCTTTTGCCCATATAAATTTCTCTTCGAAAGGAATGCGTTCTTCGGGATTTTCCCAAGTACTGTAATATTCGGGATAAACAGCAATGTATTTATTCTCACTGTTGCCGTTATAGGGAGTTCCGATGTAGCTGCTTGGGTCTTCCAACTCATAGCCGCGTGTGCCATTGTCTAACTCGCTGAGTGACCGACGGAAATGATACAGGGAACATTCCAAGCGCAGCGCAATAATCATTCGTAGCTTGGGCAAATGCGTAGTAATGGTGGTGTTGAGATTCAGTTGCTTTGATAAAGCTCCATTTGCCACTGAAGCGTTGGCAGAATAACTGGTAGATGTTGCATTGCTGCCACGGTAATAACCGATATATTGATAAGGTTGTCCGTTAGACATATTGCCAGTTGCGGTCTCAGCAAACAAGATGTCATCTATACCTTTATAATAATAATAGTTTCCGTCAACCCGAATGGAAGTCTGTAGAGGCTTGATGGTTGCGAAATCAATCATCCATTCTAAACCGTATCGGTCAATAGGTGAGGCGTTTACGTATTTCGTGTTTGATAAATATGTGCGACGTGTGTTGTGTTGTAAAGTAACAGGTTGAAGATTGCCTGTCGCATCACTTACTGTTACCAAGCCAGTCTTTTCGTTCACGTCATAAATACGATTAGATAATTCGATAGGTATTCCGTTGAGCGATGATGGTGGCGTATATTGATAGGCAAAGGGAGTATATACGGCAGTTGCCATGTAAGGATGATAGGTGCGATGATGGAATGCGGAAACTGAGATTCGGGTTCCTTGGATATTCATGTCAAAGCCAATGTCAACTTGATTGGTGTATTGCCATTTGAGTTCTGGATTATATACGGCAGAAGAAGGATGGGTGTAATAAGCGTAAAACGATGTGTTGTTGCTGGTACTTGGTGAACTGAAAGCCAACACGTCACGATACGAGGGTGATGGGTAAAGCACTTGGAAGGAAGGTAACTTAACCGACTTTCCCCAGCCTCCGTGAATGGTGAGTTCGTTCACCCATCTCTGCTTTTGCTCTCTCCAAAATATATATCTTCCATTGAATCTTGGAGAGAAACTTGCAACGTTTCCATATTCAGAACCCTTGATGATGGTCACGTCTTCCCTGATGCCTGCCGTTACTTCAAATAAAGACAATGAAGAAGTGGGTAGCGAAAGCTTGTCTTCTATATACCAAGCAAAATTGTTAAGTGTTGGCAGGTTGTCGTATTTGTATTCTCTCCATGTAGGAGCATATCTCATATCTTCGTAATACGTGCCTCTACCACGGTTTTTGCTGCCCGTGTATTCCGCACCTATCATCAAATGGTGAAGCAATCGGTTGAAACGGTGCGTCCAATCAGCTTTCAGACGTAGTGAATAGTTGAGAGGCTTGCTGTCATGGTAACTGCGCACGTGCCAATAACCAGTAGGAGAGAGGATGATATTTGCCGTGGGAGAATCATCATATTCTCTTGCGATGAAATAGCCTTCTGATAGCGTGTGAATATAGGGTTGTGTAGAAGCACTACTATTGTGAATGTAATTCTCAGACTTCCTGTCAGATGTTGAAAAAGAACCACGCAATGAAATGTTGGTTATCCACTTTTTGTTTAATAGCCAATTCAGTTCGGCATTTGCCGTAATCCTATTGTCTCTTGCCTTGCTATAGTCATCAAGTTCTTCATCAGGGTCGCTCTTTGAGTTATATCCTCCCAGATTGCCAGTCAGTCCCAGGTTAAAGGTGAGTGGCATTGATTCAGTCATCCATGCGTTCATGTAATGCAAGGAGAGGTAATTACGTTGATAGGCAGTATGTGGAGAGGCGGCATCAGAAAAGGAACGAGCGTGTTCCAAAGAGACGTTTAGCACACCATTCTTGTGTCCTAACTCAAACCCCTTGTTCACGGCTATCTGTCGTGTGTGTTGATTAATCTTTCCTTCTACGATGAATGGAGATTTACCTTTTCGCGTATTAATCTTTACCACACCGTTGCTCAAATCACCGTATTCCACAGACGGAATACCAGTAATGATTTCCACGCTCTCTATGTTCGACACTCCCACGGAACGAGTGCTGGCAGCCATAGACTCGTGTGGAGAGGCGTTGTTGTCCATACGCATTCCGTCAATCTCTATGGCTGTTCCGAAAGAAGCATTTCCTTTTTCTTGGTTACCACTACGAAGAGCCATGCGCTCATCGTTGATAAGAGAGGGATTGACAGTCTTTCCGCCAGGTAAGAGGGAAGACACATTTCCTATATTAAGGATTTGCTGGTTTTCGAGAGCAGTGTGCTCAATGGTGTAAGTGGTTGTCTCGTTGGATTTTCGCCTTGCCAAAACCGTTACGTCACTAAGTTTCAGACTTTCCTGGTAGAGGTCAATGTGGATTGGCGACAAATCTTGCGTGATGATAACGGAGATGTTACGTGTTCTATACCCCAAACATTGAACTATCAATGTAGCTTCTCCCAGAGGTGCGTCTTTGATGGTAAAACGTCCTTCAGCATTTGATATTGCCCAAAGACCAACATCTTTTAACAGGATGCTGGCAAATTCAATGGGGCGATTGCTCTCTTTGTCTGTCACTTCTCCAATGATGTCTACTTTTTGTGCGTGGGTTATTTGAACACAACAAATCAGACAAATGAGCGCGGCTGTGAATCTGATATGAGTAAATAATGAGTGCTTCATAAAAACATTGCAAAATTACGGAATTATCTACGTTAAATCAATACCTACAAATAGGTATTCGTACCCATAAAACCTAAAAAACATGATGTGAGGGGATATTTTTTTGATAGATTAATGTTAACTTTGCAAGAAACAAACCATCATAATAACAGACATAATATGAAGAAAACCATCATTAGTACTTTGTTTTTAGCGGCTACAATGGGGGTGTTTGCACAGTCGTTACCGCAAGATCCCGATGTAAGAACGGGAAAATTGAAAAACGGAATGACGTACTACATTCGTCACAATGCCAAAGAAGCTGGATTGGCTGATTTTTATATCGCCCAGCGTGTAGGGTCTATCCAAGAGGAACCACGACAAAGAGGATTGGCGCATTTTCTGGAACACATGGCTTTCAATGGTACGAAGAATTTCCCTGGTAAGGGTAAGCGATTGGGTATCGTACCTTGGTGTGAGACCATTGGTGTGAAGTTTGGGGCAAACCTCAATGCTTATACTTCGGTGGAGCAAACTGTTTACCATATTGGTTCTGCGCCATTAAAGAGAGAAGGCATCATTGATTCTTGTCTTTTGGTGCTTCACGATTGGAGTCATTATCTCTTGCTTGAAGATAAGGAAATAGATAAGGAGCGAGGCGTGATTCATGAGGAATGGAGAACACGTCGTGCGGGACGTGCTGTTTCACGATTAATGGAACAAGCTATGCCGAAAGTTTATAAGGGAACCAAATATGAAGACTGTATGCCTATTGGTTCTATGGATATTGTGGATAATTTCCCTTATCAGGATTTGAGAGATTATTATCATAAGTGGTATCGTCCTGATTTGCAAGCCATTATTGTGGTTGGCGATGTTAACGTTGATAAGATAGAAAGGAAAATCAAGAAGACTTTCTCGTCTATTCCCTTGCCCAAGAATCGTGCGGAACGAATCTATTATCCAGTGAATGACAACGATACGATGATAGTTGCCATAGAGAAAGATGCGGAACAGCCCATCGTGCTTTGTCATCTCTATCAAAAACGTGATGTAACTCCCGATGTGGAGAAAAACCAAGAGAAGTATATTCGTGGCGATTATGTGGATAAACTTATATCTTCCATGCTCAACGACAGAATGTCGGAGTTGCGTCAACAGGCAAATCCGCCCTTCCAAAGTGCAACCGCACGTGCATCTTCTTTCTTTTTGAGTCGCACTAAAGAAGCGTTCTCCCTAAGTATCAGTTGTAAGCAAGATAATATCTTGGGTGGTATTATAGCTGCCGTGGGTGTTACGGAGCAAGCCCGTCAGCATGGATTTACCGCTTCTGAATTGCAACGTGCCAAGAGCTTATATCTCAATGTGGCGGAAAGACGATATAATCAACGTAATGACTATCGCAATTCGTATTACGTGAATAAATGTGTCAATCATTTCTTGGAGTCAGAACCTTTGTTGTCTGCAGATGATGACTTGAAATATGCTCGTAAATTTCATGAGGAAGTATCTTTGGAAGAGGTAAATGAAGCCGCCAGACAACTTATCACAGACCGCAATCAAGTGGCTATCATGTATGCTCCAGATAAGGAGGGTGTGTATCTTCCTTCTGAACACCAAATGGAAGAGGTGATTTTGGCTGCGCAACAAATACAATATGCCCCATATAAGGAACCTGTAATTGCTGAGACGCTCATAAGTGATTTGCCGCAACCTGGGACAATTACTTCAGAACGTGAATTTGGTAAGAATGGATTTAAGGAACTTACCCTTTCTAACGGAATGAAAGTTTATATAAAGAAAACAGACTATAGTGCTGATGCCGTTTCTCTGAAAATGAAGGCTGAGGGAGGTACGTCTGTTTATGGTGACGAAGATATTCCTAATTTCAGTTTACTCTCCAGTGCCGTTACAGAAGGTGGCGTGGGAAGTTTTGACGCAATTTCCCTTAAACGTATGTTAACAGGTAAGTCTGTTCGGGTCTCTCCGTCTATTGACAATGAAGAACAAGGTATTACAGGTACCTCATCCGTGAAAGACATGAAGACTATGTTTGAGTTGGCTTATCTTTACTTCACCCAACCACGTAGAGATTCTGTTGCATTTAAAGGACTCATCAATCGAACACATTCTTTCCTTACCAATCGTAATGCTTCGCCAAGAGTAGATTATAACGACTCTATCAAGGCGATTCTCTATGGTCACCATCCACGTATGGCTCCCGTAGTACAAAAAACATTGGAAAAGGTGGATTATGATCGTATCCTGCAAATCTATCATGAACGTTTTAGTGATGCTTCCAATTTCAAGACAGTTATTATAGGAAACTATGATGAGCAGAAACTACGTCGCCTCTTGTGCCAATACCTCGCTGCATTGCCTGCAACTGGCAAGAATGAGCAAGTGAACCAAAATAATGTGCCAAGAATCGTAAAAGGAAGTGCTGTGCATCAGTTTACCAAGAAGATGGCTACTCCATTGGCTAATGTCAGCATCTATTATACGGCAGACATTCCCTTCACTGCGCAGAATGATTTGCAGCTGGATTTCCTTAAACGTGCTTTATCCATCGCATATACAGATTCTGTAAGAGAAGAAAAAGGTGGAACCTATGGTGTGAGCGTGGATTTCAATCTGGAAAAGGATGAACAACCCAATACCATGTTTAAGATTTCGTACAATGCTGATCCTCTACGCTATCAAGAACTGAATCCTATCATCTATCAGCAACTCAAGAACATTGCCGATAATGGTCCTCAAACTTCTTCTATGGCAAAAATCAAACAATATTTGGTGAAACAATATAATCAAGCCATCATTACGAATGATTATTGGAGTTACATCATCTGGCACGAACTTGACGACCAAGCTGATTTCCATGAAAACTATTGTCAGATGGTAGAAGAGATGAAACCTGAAGACATACAACAAATGGCGCAAAAACTTCTCGCTGCTAAGCGTTGCATAGAAATTACTATGTTGTCAGAATAATTCTCTAATCAATTTTAAAGCCGTCAATCTTAGTCGAAAGATTGGCGGCTTTATTGTTTACAAGAATGATTTCTATCTTTTACGTAGATGAATCATCATTGTGATTCTTACTCATCGTAGTATTCTGTTTGAGGTTCTGGAACATCCGTAGGTTCATGTCGTGGAGGAGCCACAGGGTTTCCATTTTCATCCAGTACTATCTCCTCATCGGCAATCAAACGTTCCTTGGGTGCCCTGTAGTTGTAATTACGTGGAGCGTAGTATGTGACACATTCCTCGTACATATCCTTGGTAATGTCTTCGTCTTTAGGTATCTTGAATTTTGCATGATAATGTTTGAATGCAGGATCAGACAATAGAGAATGAAGGAATTTACCGCAGATAGGTAAGGCAGTCCGACTTCCTTGTCCTAATGCTCCAGTTCGGAAATGGATAGAGCGATATTCGCCACCAACCCATGCACCAACCACCAGTTTTGGACTTACTCCCATAAACCAAGCATCCGAGTGGTTGTTAGATGTACCGGTCTTTCCTCCCCAGTCACAGTCGTTGTAATTACCTACATATCCGTTTAATGCCATCGACGTTCCACCACGCTCTCTTAATCCACCTTGAAGGAGTCTTTGCATAAAGAAAGCACTTTTGTATGGTATTACTTGTTCGGATGTAGTTGTGCCGTTGTAAACCACGTTACCATCTTTGTCAACTACTTTTGTCACCAGTTTCGGTTTGTGATGAATGCCATTGTCAGCAATGACACTATATGCGTTCACCATTTCAAGCAGATTAACATCAGAAGAGCCTAACGCCATAGATGGTGTCTCTTGCAATTGCGATTTGATGCCCATTCTACGGGCTGTCTCAGCAATTCTCTTGATACCCATTTCCTGTCCTAATCTCACGGCAACCGAATTGATACTTTGTGCAAAGGCACGTTTTAGAGTGAGGGAATCCCATGTGAAATAACCATTTGCGTTGTGGGGTCTCCACACCACTTCACGTTTCTTGATGGGATCGTATGCTTTTAAGGAAACTGGTTCGTCGCGACGTTTGTCACAAGGAGTAAGTCCTTGGTTCATAGCCTCCGTGTAAACAAAGAGCTTAAATGTAGAACCTGGTTGTCGAGAAGCTGTAACCTTGTCATATTTCCATGTGTTAAAGTCGATGTCGCCCACCCATGCCTTAACTTCTCCAGTCTGTGCTTCCATAGCCACGAATGCGCAGTGTAAGAAACTAACCATGTAACGTATGGAGTCCATAGTTGACATTTCCTTTTCTACCTCACCATTTTCATAATCAAAAACTTTCACCGTGTGAGGAAGATTCAAGTAGTAATCAATAGAATCTGGAGAATTAGGATAAAGAGCACTCAATGTTTTGTAATGAGAAGTGCGTTTGGCAATGTTCTCTATGAAATCCGGAATGAGTTGTCCTCTTTCGTCTCTCCAAGGATCATTATTTCCCCAGTGACTTTTGAAATTTTTCTGTAATTGTTCCATTTGTGAGCGAGCTGCATTCTCGGCATATTTTTGCAGTCGTGTGTCAATGGTGGTATAGATTTTCAGTCCACTACTATAGAGGTCGTAACCATTATCCTTACACCAGTCTTTCAAATTTTCAGCAACAGCCTCACGGAAATATGTGGCTTGTCCATCATAGTTGGTTTCTACACTATAATCCAAGGAAATTGGCTTGGCAGAGAACATGTCAAATTCTTTTTTCGTCAAGTCTCCATGTGTTACCATATTATATAACACCACATTTCGACGTTTCAAGCAATTATCTGGATTAGAGATGGGGTTGTAATAAGTAGTGGCTTTAAGCATTCCCACTAAAATGGCTGCTTGATCAACGGATAGTTTAGAGGGTGTTGTATTGAAATAAGTCTTGCAAGCCGTTTTGATACCAAATGAATTGGAACCAAAGTCAACGGTATTGGCATACATAGTAAGAATTTCCTCTTTGGTGAAAATAGTTTCCAGTTTAGTGGCAACAATCCACTCCTTGGTTTTCATGATGAGCATTTTCACGCCAGGAATATTACCAAGTAATCCCGTAGAATACTGTGTCCTCATTCTGAAGAGATTCTTAGACAGTTGTTGGGTGATGGTAGAGGCACCACGAGCATCATTGTGAAGCACGGCATCTTTCAAAGCACCCACCAAACTGATTGGGTCTATACCGTAATGCTTATAGAATCTCTCATCTTCTGTGTCGATAAGCGCTTTCCAGAATAACGGGTTTACTTCCTCATATTTCACTGGAGTACGGTTCTCATTAAAATACTTACCAATCATTTTGCCATCAGCACTATAGATTTCAGAAGCTTGGCTGGTCTGTGGGTCTTGGATTCCAGAGTTGTATCCAGGTGATTTACCGAAAAGCCAAAGGAAATTGATATCTACCATGCCAAGGTAGATGATGAAGGCAATTAAAAAGGACAAGATTCCTGCAATAAGTTTTGTGTACCACGCACGACCTTTGAAAAGTCCTATGTACCATCTACAGATGTTAGAAATAATAATCCAACACCGTTTGAAGAATTTCTTAATCATATAATTGATACAAAAGATTAATGTGCAAATTTACTAAAAATGTCATTAATTAAATAGATTTACTGATATAATTTATGATTTCTTCAATATTATTGGGTGAAAACCATTGTATTTTATCATCTTTCTTAAACCAAGTGAGTTGTTTTCTCATATACCTACGTGTGTTGGATTGTATTTTAGTGATGGCTTCTTCCAAGGTGCATAGTCCATCAAAATATTCAAACAACTCCCTGTAGCCCACGGTACTCAGCGAATTGAATTGCCGTTTAGGATAGACATTTCGAGCCTCTTCTTTCAATCCCTCTTGCATCATGTTGAGAACTCTTTGGTTTATGCGCTGATACAATTCTTCGCGAGGTAAGTTGAGTCCTATCTTTACGATGTTGAAAGGACGTTGTTTGATTTGGTTTGTACGAAAAGAAGTGTATGTTTTGCCTGTCATGTGGCAGATTTCCAAAGCATGAACAACACGTCGGGGATTATTCTTGTCAACAAAATTATAATGTTCAGGATCGAGAACCTTTAGTTCTTCCACCAATGCGGGAAGCCCTTCATGCTCCAGTCTTTGTTTCATCCATTGACGTGTATTGTCATCAACAGTGGGAATGTCATCAATACCATTGCATACAGCATCAATATACATCATGCTTCCACCGCTCATCAATGCTAAATCATTTGAAGCAAAGAGTTGGTCTATCAGTTGAAGTGCATCTTGTTCAAACATAGATGCACTGTAATAATCTTCAATGTGATGGTTACCAACAAAATAGTGTTTTACATCTTGTTGTTGTGTTTGGGTGGGAGCGGCTGTACCAATGGGCAGTTCCAAGAAAATCTGCCTTGAATCAGCGTTGATAATAGGAACGTTGAAGTGCTTGGCAACTTTGATACAAGTATCAGTTTTTCCAACTCCCGTAGGTCCCAGTATCACAACAAGTGTTTTTGTCATCTGATGATGCCTCGTTTAGATGTGGAAACGAAGTCGATGATATATTGAATTTCTGGTGTTATCTGTAGGTTCTTCTTGATTTCCTCAATGCCCTCTGCAAGTACACCCTTGCTGTACAACAAGCGATAAGCTTCGTGGATAAGTTGAATCAATTCGTTACTGAATCCCCTTCGACGCAGTCCAACCAAATTAACGCCGGCGAATCGAATGGGTTCTTTCCCTGCCATCACGTAAGGAGGAATGTCTTGGCTGGTTCTGCTTCCTCCTTGAATCATGACATATCCACCAATCTTGCAAAATTGATGAATCAACACTGTTGCGCTAATGATGGCATTGTCGTCAACAACCACTTCACCAGCGAATTTCGTCGAATTGCCGATGATACAACCATTTCCAACCACGCAATCATGGGCAATATGCATGTTTTCCATCAATAGGTTATTGTTGCCTACGACGGTAGAACCTTTTGATGCCGTTCCACGAGAAATGGTTACATTTTCGCGAATACTATTGTTATCTCCAATCACACAAGTGGTTTCTTCTCCCTTGAACTTCAAATCTTGAGGTTTGGTTGATAGACTTGCACCAGGAAATACTTCATTGTTGCTTCCCAGTCTGCAACCATAATTAAGCGTTACGCTATTTTGGAAAACGTTGTTATCTCCAATAATAACATTGTCATCAATATAACAAAAGGGACCAATTATATTGTTATCCCCCAATTTTGCATTGGGATGTACGAATGCTAATGGACTTATTTGATTCATATCTGATTATTTATTCTTGATGATTTGTGCGGTAAATGTTGCTTCTGAAACAACATGGTCGCCAACGAATACATATCCTTTCATAGAACTGATACCGTGACGAATGGGGTGGAGTAGTTCCACTCTGAAGAGAAGAGTGTCACCAGGAATAACCTTTTGACGGAACTTCACTTCATCAATGCGTAAGAAATACGTTGACCATCTTTCGGGCTCCTCCACTTGGCTTAATACCAAGATTCCTCCACATTGTGCCATTGCCTCAACTTGAAGAACGCCTGGCATAACAGGTTCTTGTGGGAAATGTCCTACAAAGAATGGTTCATTGCTTGTCACGTTCTTAACGCCGACAATGCTATTAGGACCCATGGAGATAATCTTGTCAACCAATTGCATGGGGTAGCGATGTGGCATCAACTCACGAATACGTATGTTGTCCATCACGGGTTCATCATTCGGATCGTAAATGGGTGCTTGCACTTCATGCTTGCGAATTTCCTTGCGCATTAATCGTGCAAACTTGTTGTTGATGGTATGTCCCGGACGTGTGGCTACGATACGTCCTTTAATGGGTTTTCCTATGAGAGCCATGTCACCAATGATGTCAAGTAACTTATGTCTTGTACATTCGTTTTCCCACATCAAGGGCTTATTTTGAATGTAACCGATTTTCTTTGCATCTCGATGTGGCATGTTCAGGATGTCTGCCAATTGGTCGAGTTTTTCTTGTGTCAACTCACGCTCGTAAATCACCACGGCATTGTCAAGGTCACCGCCTTTGATTAAGTTGGCCTCAAGCAATGGTACGATGTCTCTTACGAAAACGAAGGTACGTGCGGGAGCGATTTCCTTGGTGAACTGTTCTACATTGTCAAGAGTCGCAAATTGGCTGTTGATAAACTTCGACTCAAATGAACACATGGCAGTAATGCTGAACTGACTATCTGGAAGGATGGTAATGCAAGACCCCGTGGTTTCATCTTTTACTTCTATCTTTTTCCTGATGATATAATAATCTTTTCGTGCATTTTGCTCTTCTATGCCCACTTCCTGAATCTTCTTGACGTAAAGAGCTGAAGAGCCATCAAGGATAGGAAACTCAGGACCGTTTACTTGTATGAGGCAGTTGTCTATTCCTAAAGCATACAAAGCTGCCATTCCATGTTCAACGGTGGAAACCTTTGCGTCTTTCTTGGCAAGAACCGTACCTCGTTGAGTATCTACCACGTTTTCTGCAATGGCTTCTATGATGGGTTCTCCTTCCAAGTCGATACGCTGGATTCTATAACCAGTATTCTCTGGTGCAGGGTTAAACGTTACAGTTAGGTTTAATCCCGTATGCAATCCTTTTCCAAAAAGGGAAAAACTTCCTTTTAGTGTTTTCTGTTTTGAAACTTCCATGCTTGATACTTTTATTGTTTTTGATTCTTCAGCAATTCAATCTCTTTCTTCAATTCATTGATTTGCTGATACATATCTGGTAACCTACGGAATACGGCTGCGGATTTCATGAATCCCTTTGCATCCCATGCGGGCGATCCGATAATCGTTTCTCCCTCTTTTCTAATTGTTCCAGTAATGCCCGCTTGAGCACCTATATGCGTTTGATTAGCAATTGAAATATGACCGGCTACACCAACTTGCCCGCCAAACATACACCATTCGCCTACCTTTGTACTTCCCGCAATGCCTACTTGGGCAGCCATGACGGTATTGGAACCCACTTCAACATTATGGGCTATCTGTATAAGATTGTCGAGTTTCGCTCCCTTGTGAATGATGGTTGTTCCCATCGTAGAGCGGTCAATACAGGTGTTGGCGCCAATCTCTACATCGTCTTCGATGGTTACGATACCAATTTGTGGAATCTTGTCATAACCGTTTTTGGTGGGAGCAAATCCAAATCCATCAGCTCCAATCACACATCCTGCATGTAGAGTTACATTATTACCCACTACACATCCCTTATAAATAGTTGCATGGGGGTAAATCAAGGCGTTGTCACCTATTTTTACACCTTCTCCCACATAAGCATGAGGGTATATTTGACAGTTGTCTCCAATTTCGGCACCATCTGCAATATACGCAAAAGCACCAACATAACAATTCTCCCCAACTTTAGCTTTTTCGGAAATGAAAGCCAAAGAGTCTATGCCACTTTTCTTGGGCAATGTTGAGGCATAAAGTTGTAACAGTTTAGCCACGCACTCATACGCATTTTCCACACGGATAAGTGTCGTAGTGACAGGCTTCTCCAGCTCTACGTCATTGTTGACAATGACGATGCTTGCCTGTGTATCATAAATGTAGTGTGTGTATTTTGGGTTGGAAAGAAAAGAAATAGCCCCAGGCTTTCCTTCTTCTATTTTAGAAAAAGTGTGAACGCAAGCGTTTTCGTCACCTTCTACTTTTCCTTGAATAAACTGAGCAATTTGCTTCGCTGTAAATTCCATGTTTATCGCTTTGATTAATTGATTTTGCAAATATAGCAAATTAAATTCAAATACGTTGATAACAAAGGTAATATTTGCGATTTTTTTTGGATAAAGCCGCAATATTGAGTATTTCAGAAGATTCTGCGAAGTCTTTTATTTCTCCATTCTTCATTAATATGGATATGTTTTCGTCATGAACGTCGTACATGTCTTTCTGAATGGTATTCACGCTCATCAGATATTGAGCATCTTCCTCAGATACGCCAAATGCTTCTGCCAAGGAATGGTTGATTTGTGCCATTTCCTCTTTTGAGATTGGTTCTTCCCTCACTTCAACGTAGAAAATATTCCTGTTCAACAGGTCATTTGCCAAAATGGATAATATTTTGTCTTCATGACTTGCCCAAACCTTGATGCTGCACCAAATGTCATTGTCATCAAGCATCTCGTAATATCTGAGAGCCTCTGGTGCGTTGTAAAAATGGTTGGCATCAATTGCATTGTACAAAAAGTACTTGAGATGTGGTGGAGCAAATATTTCTTTTCCTTGTCTGGCAAGGAATTTTGCACGTGATAAGAGGTTAACCAAAATCTTTTCGTATGCTACGGCTGTCTTGTGCAGATACACCTGCCAGTACATCAACCTTCTGGAAGTAAGGAAATTTTCTATGGAGTAAATGCCTTTCGATTCCACCACCAACTGGTCATCTACCACGTTGAGCATCTTGATGATTCGAGCTGACCCAATGTTTCCTTCTATCACGCCTGTAAAGAAACAATCTCGTCTGAGATAGTCGAGCCTGTCCATATCCAACTGACTGCTAATTAATTGATGAAGGAATTGCTTGGGGTAATCGTTCTTGAAAATCTTAAGTGCCAAGTTTAGTTTACCCTGCATCTCAGCATTGATTTCCTCCATCATCATGATAGAGATTTCTTCGTGGGTAATGCCGCTAATGAGCGTATTTTCAAGCACATGCGAGAAGGGTCCATGTCCAATGTCGTGCATCAAGATGGCCGCTTGTACTGCCTCTGCCTCACTATCGAAAATGAATATTCCCTTTTGCGAGAGCGATGTGATAGCCTCGCTCATTAAGTAAAATGCCCCTAACGAGTGTTGGAATCTGGTGTGTTGCGCACCAGGATATACTACACTTGCAAGTCCTAACTGCTTGATGCGTGAAAGACGTTGCATGAGTGGGTGCTTCACGATGTTGAGAAGCACCCCTCTCGGTATTTTGATAAACCCAAATACTGGGTCATTGATAATCTTATGGTCGTTCAATCTTCTCTAATTCTATTGCCATTTCTTGTTGTAGGGCTCTTGCCTTGTTTCCTGCCACCTCAGCAAAATCCTCTCCATTGCTGGCGTAGATGATTCCACGTGACGAATTTACCAATAACCCACAATCTTGATTCATGCCGTATTTGCATACTTCCTGTAAACTTCCTCCTTGAGCTCCAACTCCTGGAACAAGAAGGAAATGATTGGGGGCAATGCGACGGATGTCTTGAAACATAGTTCCTTGCGTGGCTCCTACCACATACATCATGTTTTCTGGCGTTCCCCATTCTTGTGATTTTCTCAGAACTTTTTCAAACAACCGTTCTCCGTGCTTGTCTTCTGTCAACTGAAAATCATGTGAACCCATGTTACTGGTTAATGCCAGCAATATCACCCATTTACCATTATACTCCAAGAAAGGCTTCACGCTGTCTTCACCCATATAGGGAGCTACGGTCACCGAGTCGATATCGTATTCTTGAAAGAAGGTTTTCGCATACATCGAAGAAGTATTCCCGATGTCGCCTCTCTTTGCATCTGCGATAATGAAGTGATGGGGATAATTCTCTTTCAGGTATTGAATGGTCTTGTCGAACGATTCCATCCCACGTACTCCTTGTGACTCGTAGAATGCAAGGTTGGGTTTATATGCCACGCAATATGCTGCCGTTGCGTCAATGATTTCCTTGTTAAACTCAAAGATCGGGTCGTAACGGTCTATGATGTGTACTGGTATCTTCTTGGGGTCAGTATCAAGACCTACGCATAAAAAGCTCTTTTTTGAAAAAATTTGCTTAATTAATTCTTCTCTTGTCATGGTATGCGGATTTTATGTTAATAGTCTTTTTCTCACGCTTATAGTTCTGTCTCCTTCATTCTCTCGGCATTTTCTGCCACGGTCAATGCGTCAATCATATCTTGGATGTTTCCACCGAGGAAACCACTGAGGTCGTGGGTGGTATAGCCAATACGGTGGTCGGTTACACGTCCTTGCGGAAAGTTGTATGTGCGTATCTTGGCAGAGCGGTCGCCCGTAGATACCAGACTCTTTCTTCTGCTGGCAATGTCATCCATATATTTCTGATGCTCCTTATCATATATAAATGTACGCAGGCGCGAGAGAGCACGCTCCTTGTTTTTGGGTTGGTCACGCGTTTCCGTACATTCTATAAGGATTTCCTCAGTCTCACCAGTGTTGGGGTTCTTCCACATATATCTCAGTCGAACACCGGACTCTACCTTATTCACGTTCTGGCCTCCTGCTCCTGACGAACGAAATGTGTCCCATTTGATTTCACCTTCATTGATGTGAACCTCAAACTTATCTGCTTCTGGCAATACGGCTACCGTTGCTGCTGATGTATGCATACGTCCTTGGGTTTCCGTGGCAGGCACTCGTTGTACTCGGTGAACTCCTGATTCATATTTCAGCGTACCATATACATCTACACCGCTTACGGCAAAGTCAATTTCCTTGAAACCACCTACGGCTCCTTCGCTTTCGCTAGTTACGCTGAGAGTCCATCCTTTAGAGTCGCAATATTTCTTGTACATCAGGAAAAGGTCTCCGGCAAACAGACATGCTTCGTCACCACCTGTTCCTGCACGAATCTCCATCTGCACGTTTTTCGCATCCTCTGGGTCTTTAGGTACGAGGGCAATCTTGATTTCCTCTTCCAACTTGGGCTGCAATGCTTCGTTTTCGGCAAGTTCTTCACGGGCCATTTCTTTCATTTCTGCATCACTCTCATTCGCCAGAATGTCTTTTGCTTCGCTGATGGCATTCAGACAGGCAATGTAGCGATTGCGAGCATCCATGATGTCGGAAAGGTCTTTGTATTCCTTGGTGAGTTTTACGAATCGTTGTTGGTCGCTGATAACGTCTGGGTCGGTTATCAGCGTAGAAACCTCCTCAAAACGTGATTCAAGACCGTCTAATTTTTCTAATATACTATTGTTTTCAATCATATTGATGGTTCTCTTTATTCTTTTTTCTTATCGTTTGGATGTGATAGACTCCTATCACTAATTGTTGTTGAATCACACGGATAATGACAATTGTCCAGACTACAGAACTCCTTTTTATTCCTATACTCTTGCAACTTGCTAAAGTTGAATCAGTAATTGAACTCTCCAAACTCCGACTTAATGGTAAGGCTCTTCGTTCCTTCTTCGATGTGTCCAATCACCTGTGCGTCGATGTTAAACGACTTGGATATGGCGATTACTTGCTCGGCGATTTCCGGGCGTACATAGATTTCCATGCGATGACCCATGTTAAACACTTGGTACATTTCCTTCCAATCAGTATTAGAGCAATCGTGGATAGCTCTGAAGAGTGGGGGAACGGGGAACATGTTGTCTTTCACCACGTGGCAGTTGTCACTAACGAAATGGAGGACTTTGGTTTGCGCTCCTCCTGTACAATGTACCATACCGTGAATCTCTGGACGTATCTCATCGAGCATTCGCTTGATAACAGGAGCATAGGTGCGAGTGGGAGAGAGTACCAATTGTCCTGCATCGATAGGAGATCCTTCTACGTTGTCTGTCAAGTGGTATTTTCCGCTATAGACCAACTCATCGGGTACGGCATGGTCAAAGCTTTCCGGGTATTTCTCCGCAAGGTATTTGGCAAACACATCATGTCTGGCACTCGTCAAGCCATTGCTGCCCATTCCGCCATTGTATTGCTTCTCGTAGGTGGCTTGTCCTGTGGATGAGAGTCCTACAATCACGTCGCCAGGACGAATGTTGGCATTGTCAATGACATCGCTTCGCTTCATCCTGCAAGTCACGGTGGAGTCAACGATAATCGTTCTCACCAGGTCGCCTACGTCAGCCGTCTCGCCTCCCGTAGGATAGATGCCTATACCCATCTCGCGCATCTCTGCCAACAATTCATCCGTGCCGTTGATGATAGCAGAAATCACTTCTCCAGGCACCAGCATTTTGTTTCGACCGATGGTACTTGATACAAGGATGTTGTCAACAGCACCGATGCAAAGCAAGTCGTCTGTGTTCATCACGATGGCATCTTGCGCTATTCCTTTCCATACGTTTAGGTCGCCCGTCTCCTTCCAGTACATGTACGCTAACGATGATTTCGTACCTGCTCCATCGGCGTGCATCACGTTGCAATAGTCGGGATCTCCTCCTAATATGTCGGGGATAATCTTGCAGAATGCTTGTGGAAATATTCCCTTGTCGATATTCTTGATGGCTTGGTGAACATCTTCTTTGGCGGCACTCACGCCACGCATCATATAACGGTTATCTACCATATTCTGTATTTATTTATAGCAATCATCATTCCAAAACTCCCAACTGGCAAAGGCTTGTAGCAGGAGCATTTCCAATCCATTCTTCACCGTTGCACCGTGTTCGGCTCCCTTCTTCATGAAGAGTGTCTCGTCGGGGTTGTAAAGCAGGTCGTAAAGCAATGTGTTGTGGTTCATGGCTTCATAAGGCAACTTGGGGCATTCATCTACATGGGGATACATCCCTACGGGGGTACAATTCACGATGACGTTGTATTCCTCGATGACTTCTGGCGTAATCGACTCGTATTGTATGGTATCTGGTCGTTCATACCTGCTTACGAAAACGGTTTCCAGACCGAGTGAACGCAATCCGTGATCTACAGCCTTTGATGCTCCACCCGTTCCCAATATCAGTGCTTTCTTGTGGCATTTCTCCAAAAGAGGTTCAATGCTCTGCCTGAACCCTATCACGTCACTGTTGAAACCCTTGAGAGATACTTTGTTGCCTTTTCTGGTGATGCGAATCACGTTGACAGCTCCTATTTCCCTTGCCTCAGGACTGATGGAGTCAAGATAAAACATCACTTTTTCCTTGTAGGGGATGGTTACGTTAAGCCCTCTCAGTTCAGGGTTCATGTCGATAACCTCAAGCAAATTTTCAATGGTGGGAATCTCGAAGTTGATGTATTCTGCGTCTATTCCTTCATTTTGGAATTTCTCGTTGAAATAGCTAATCGAGAAAGAATGTCCCAGTGGATAACCAATTAATCCATACTTTTTCATGATTGTGTGGGTGTTTAATGTTTGCGTCATTTTGTGGCCAGGTACATCGTACAAATACCGAATGTCAGTCGTTTGAATCGCATGTCGGTGAATCCTGCCTTCTTGAATATTTCCATCATCGTTTCTCCTTGTGGGAATGCTTCGATGCTGGCCGTGAGATAGTGGTATGCGCTTTTGTCCTTGGAAACAATCTTTCCATAGAATGGAAGAAACGTGTGTGAATAAATCTTGAATAGTTGACGCATAGGAAACGTTACGGGAGTGGTTAGTTCCAGGATGCTCAGGTGTCCACCTGGCTTTAATACCCTATGCATTTCAGATAATCCCTTGTCGAGGTGCTCAAAGTTACGTATACCGAATGCTGCCGTAATGGCGTCAAATGTGTTGTCTGCAAACGACAGATTCATGCAGTCTTCCTTCATGAACGAGATTACGTGGCTCAATTGTTCCTTCTCCACCTTCTGCCTTCCGATGTTCATCATCCCCTCAGAGATGTCTGCCCCAATCAACTTTTGGGGTTTGAGCATCTTGGCTGCCAGGATGGCAAAGTCGCCTGTGCCTGTTGCAATGTCAAGCATGGTCTGGGGATGGAAGGGTTGCAATGCCTTGATAGCTTTGTTACGCCACGTCTTGTCTATGTTCCACGACAGCCTGTGGTTCAATTTGTCGTATGCAGGAGCGATGTTGTCAAACATCTCCTCAACGAGCTTCCCCTTTTCCTTGTCACCCTGATATGGCTTGACTTTCTCTTGATCGTACATGAAGCCGTTTGCTGTTTATTTGCTTGCTAAATAGTTAGCTACGTTTTTCTCTATTCTTTTGGCAATGTCACCGTCTTCGATGGCTTTGTCAAATTTCTCTCCTACGATATGCTCGTACAGTTCAATGTATCTCTCACTTACGCTTTCTGCGTATTCATCTGTGATCTCTGGCATGGTTTGTCCTGGCTCGTTCATGAAGTCGTGTTCAATCAACCATTGGCGGACAAACTCCTTGGATAGTTGTTTCTGTGGTTCTCCTTTCTCGAATTTTTCCTCGTAACCGTTGGCATAGAAGTATCTGCTGCTGTCGGGTGTGTGTATCTCGTCAATCAAGTAAACCTTACCATCACGTTTACCAAACTCATACTTGGTATCTACCAATATCAAACCTTGCTTTTGCGCAATCTCTTGACCACGTTTAAATAATTTACGGGTATAGTCTTCCATGACGGTATAGTCTTCTGCGCTGACGATACCTTGGGCAATGATTTCTTCCTTAGAGATATTGAGGTCGTGACCTTCGTCAGCCTTGGTAGTAGGCGTGATGATAGGCTCTGGGAAACGCTCGTTCTCACGCATCCCATCAGGTAATTTCACTCCGCATATCTCTCTTACGCCTTTCTTGTAGTCTCTCCATGCGCTACCTGTCAAGATGCCACGGATAATCATTTCTACACGAAATCCCTCACATTTCAATCCTACGGTTACCATAGGGTCGGGAGTGGCTAATTTCCAGTTGGGACAAATGTCTGCTGTTGCATCGAGAAACTTGGCTGCAATCTGGTTCAATACTTGTCCCTTGAAGGGAATGCCTTTGGGCAAGATGACGTCGAAGGCAGAAATCCTGTCTGTTGCCACCATCACCAACAGGTCTTCGTTGATATCATATACGTCGCGTACTTTTCCGTGATAAACGCTTTTCTGTCCTTCAAAATGGAAATCGGTCTTCGTTAAAGCTTTCATTTTTCCTTTTACCTTAAATTGTTTCGCTTATGCTCAATTGTTGATGTCTTTTCTACCAAAAATGGAGTTTTATATAATTAGGTGCAAAGTTACTAAAAAGTAAGCAAAAGACAAAAAGAAAAGATGCTTTTGTTTCCCTTTTTAGGTCAAATAGTCTTCTATTGACGAAAATCATGACAAAATGTTATTAAATAGTTGATGACTGATGATTGATAGTGTGAAAAATATCAAAAACAATGGTTTGTATGAAACAAAAGCGGATGTTTTTATTCTGTTTTTTGTTTTTTTAGTACCTTTGCACCCGATTCAATTTAAAAACTATTTTGTATATGGTAAAAATCACATTCCCAGATGGCTCTGTTCGCTCGTATGAAGAGGGCGTAACTGGTTTTCAAATCGCCGAGAGCATCTCACCGGCTCTCGCACGCAACGTTGTATCTTGCGCCGTTAATGGTGAGACAGTAGAACTTAATCGTCCAATCACCTCTGATGCTACCATCGCCTTGTTTAAGTTTGACGATGAGGAGGGTAAGCATACCTTCTGGCACACGTCTGCACACTTGCTGGCGGAGGCATTGAAAGAATTGTATCCTGGTATCCAGTTTGGTTTCGGTCCAGCCGTGGAGAATGGCTTCTTCTACGATGTGCTGCTGAAGGACGGGGAAATGATCAAGGAAAGCGACTTCCCCACCATCGAGGCTAAGATGATGGAGCTTGCCAAGAAAGATGAGCCCGTTGTACGCAGAGAGGTAGCAAAGACTGACGCATTGAAGGAGTTTGCCGAGGATGGACAGACATACAAGTGCGAACATATCGAACAAGACCTTGAAGATGGTTCTATCTCAACATATACGCAAGGCGCGTTTACAGACCTGTGCCGCGGTCCTCACCTCGTTTCTACCGGTCTTATCAAGGCGGTGAAGTTGACCAGCGTGGCTGGTGCTTTCTGGCGTGGTGACGCTGAGCGTGAGCAGATGCAACGTTTGTATGGTATCTCTTTCCCCAAGAAGAAAATGCTCGATGAGTATCTTGTGATGTTGGAAGAGGCTAAGAAGCGCGACCACCGCAAGATTGGTAAGGAGATGGAGCTCTTTATGTTTAGCGATAGGGTGGGTAAGGGATTACCTATCTGGTTGCCGAAGGGTACTGACCTTCGTCTGCGTTTGCAAGAGATGTTGCGTAAAATCCAAAAGAACTTTGGTTACCAAGAGGTTATCACTCCGCATATCGGTGGTAAGAATCTTTACGTTACAAGTGGTCACTATGCACATTACAGCAAGGATGCTTTCCGTCCTATCACCACTCCAGAGGAAGGTGAGGAATATATGTTGAAACCTATGAACTGTCCTCATCACTGTGAGATATTTGCCAACAAACCTCGTTCTTACAAAGACTTACCTTTGCGTATTGCTGAGTTTGGTACTGTTTATCGTTATGAGAAAAGTGGTGAGTTGCACGGACTTACGCGTGTACGCTCATTTACTCAGGACGATGCTCACATCTTTTGTCGTGCTGATCAAGTGAAAGGTGAGTTCCTTCGTGTGATGGATATCATTCAGGCTGTGTTCTCTATCTTTAAGTTTGAGAACGTAGAAGCTCAGATTTCTTTACGCGACCCCAAGGATAAAGTGAAATATATTGGTTCTGATGAGGTGTGGGCTGAGAGCGAGAACGCCATCATCGAGGCTTGTAAGGAGAAAGGTCTGAATGCCAAGGTGGAATATGGTGAAGCTGCTTTCTATGGTCCAAAGCTCGACTTCATGGTAAAAGATGCCATTGGCCGTCGTTGGCAATTGGGAACGATACAGGTTGACTATAACTTGCCACAACGCTTCCAGTTGGAATACACCGCAGAAGATAATACCAAGCAAACCCCTGTAATGGTTCACCGTGCTCCATTCGGTTCTATGGAAAGATTCACGGCTGTGCTCATCGAGCATACTGCTGGTCACTTCCCATTGTGGCTCACGCCAGAGCAGGTGGCAATCCTTCCTATTTCTGAGAAGTACAACGACTATGCGAAGGAAGTAGCTGAATACTTGGAAGCTCAGGGTGTACGTGCTGAAGTGGACGATCGTAATGAGAAAATCGGTCGCAAGATTCGCGATTATGAGTTGAAACGTGTACCTTACATGGCTATCGTTGGTGAGAAGGAGTCTGCCGAACAACTTGTTTCCATGCGTAAGCAAGGTGGTGGCGAACAGGCTACGATGTCTGTGAAGGATTTCGCTCAACGCATCAACGACGAAGTTTCTGAGATGTTGGCTGCAACAAACTTGAAACCAAAGAATTAGTTTTTTGCGTTATCTATAGGATTAGATTATATTGGGTTCTCGAAAAGAGAACCCTTTTTTTTTGTTATATTGTATTATCCTACATAATCATTCGTATCGAATGGCTTTCACGGGATGGATGTGAGAAATGAGGTAGCTGGGAGCAATCAACACCAGCACGCAAATCAGCATTGTGGCTATGTTGATAAGAATAATTAAGGGTATGTTAAACTCGATGGGAACTGTGCTCACGTAATAAGTAGCAGGGTCGAGTTTTACTAAAGACGTGTATTTTTGAATCAGAAGAAGTCCTATTCCTAAAATATTACCCCATAAAAGACCTCTTCCAATGATAAATATTGCAAACCAGAGGAATGTGCGTCGAATGGTCTTGTTTCTTGCGCCCATTGCCTTGAGAACACCTATCATGTTGGTACGTTCAAGAATGATGATCAGCAATCCACTTATCATCGTGACACCTGCCACAGCAGTCATCAAGGCAAGGATAATCCAAACGTTCAGGTCGAGCAAATCCAACCATGAGAAGATGGCGGGATTGAGTTCCTTGATGGTTTGAGAAGAATATGTTTCGCCATACTTGTCAACAGTTCTATTTACTTGGTTAATCACCTGGTCTTCCACTTCATTGACATGGTTGAAATCGTGTACGGTCAGTTCTGCGCCACTGGCTTGGTCTGTCTCCCAGCCATTCAGCTTTACCACAGAGTATAGGTCATTCATACAAATCACCTTGTCGTATTGTGAGAGATTGGTTTGGTAAATGCCTGCAATGGTATATCTGCGTGCTCTCACTCCTTGGTGGTCAATGAAATAACCAAATATCTTTTGATTGATTTTTAGCTTCAGTTGGTTGGCAATGGTCTTTGATATAACCAATTTGTTACTACTACTTTCGTCCGAGAAATGGGGTAGAGAACCTTCTATCATGTTTTGATGGATGAATGTCGAGTCAAACTCTGGTCCAACACCTTTGAAAAGAACCCCTAAAAAATCATTGTCGGTTTTTAGAATACCTTGCTTATAAGCATACCTCTGCACATGTTTCACTCCCTCTATTTTCTTGAGTACGTTCATCATCGAATCATCCATTTGGATGGGATATTGTTCTGATGATTGCAGGGTCAGGAAGTCTGCCACTTGGATATGACTGCCAAATCCCACCACTTTGTCTCTGATGGTGTGTTTGAATCCTAAAACCACACATACGGAGATAATCATCACGGCAAGACCGATAGCCACGCCAGCCGTAGCTATTCGGATAACAGGTTTTGAAACTTGTCGTTTCTCTTTGTTATCCGTATAAATGCGTTTTGCTATGAATAGAGGAAAGTTCAATGTCTTCTATGATGATTCGTGATAGCGTATTAATCTTCCAATGTTCTGCCAGGGTATAGTTCCAGTGCCTTGCGCAAAACCACCAAAGCTCTTTGCAAGTCTTTCTTTTTCAATACGTAGGCGATACGCACCTCGTTGATACCGGCGCCTGGTGTGGTATAGAAACCAGCGGCAGGAGCCATCATTACCGTTTCTCCCTCATAGTTGAATTTCTCCAAGCACCAACGACAGAATTTCTCACTATCGTCAACTGGCAATTTGGCAACGGTATAGAATGCGCCCATTGGAATGGGAGAGTAAACGCCGGGAATCCTGTTTAACCCGTCAATCAAACACTTACGTCTCTCTACATACTCGTCGTACACGTCTCTGTAATATTCTTCGGGAGCATCTAATGAAGCCTCTGCAACTACCTGTCCTATCAATGGTGGAGAAAGACGAGCTTGGCAAAACTTCATCACGGCAGAGCGCACGTCCTTGTTCTTGGTGATAAGTGCTCCAATGCGTATTCCACATTCTGAATAACGTTTAGAAACGGAGTCAATCAAAATGACGTTTTGCTCTATCCCTTCTAAGTGACATGCTGAGATATATGGACTACCAGTATATATGTACTCGCGATATACTTCGTCTGAAAAAAGGTATAGGTCGTATTTCTTGACCAAGTCTCTGATCTGATTCATTTCCCTACGTGTATAGAGATAGCCCGTGGGGTTATTGGGGTTGCATATCATGATGGCACGTGTGCGGTCATTGATGAGTTCCTCAAATTTCTCTACCTTGGGAAGTGAGAATCCCTCTTCGATGGTGGTGGCAATGGTGCGAATCTTTGCGCCCGCAGATATGGCGAAAGCCATGTAGTTGGCGTATGCTGGTTCTGGCACGATGATTTCGTCTCCAGGGTTTAGGCAACTCATGAATGCAAACAACACTGCCTCAGAACCACCAGAGGTGATAATGATGTCATCGGGAGTAACGTTGATGTTGTATTTTTTGTAATACCCCACCAATTTCTCACGGTATGACAAATATCCCTGACTGGGAGAATACTCTAAAATCTCACGGTCTATGTTTTTCAACGCATCCAAGCCAACTTTAGGAGTAGGGAGGTCGGGCTGTCCGATATTAAGATGGTAAACCTTGATGCCTTTCTTTTTAGCCGCAGCAGCCAATGGTGCTAACTTTCTAATAGGCGACTCAGGCATTTCAAGACCACGTACAGATATTTCTGGCATTTCCTTATTTTTTATATTGCGGTGCAAAGGTAATAAAAATCTCCCTTTTTATAGATAAAATAAGAACAAAAATAATGGAAAACAGATAAACTTATTGACAAATTGTATTTAGATTCTCAAATATTTTATATATCTTTGCGCACTAAATCAACGAAAATAAATAAAATCATGAATAGCAGAACAAGTAAATGGTTTGAGACATCCGTGCGTTATGAGCGTCAGATGGACGATGCTTCACAGAAGAAGATTACAGAATTGTATGTAGTTGAGGCTTTAAGTTTCAGTGAGGCTGAGGTGATGATTACACAAGAGATGACTTCATACGTGAGTGGAGAATTTGAGGTGAAGAATATCACTCCAGCTGCATATTCCGAGATTTTCTTCAGTGAGAACGTCAACGACGACCGTTGGTATAAGGCTCGCCTGTCGTTCATCACCATTGATGAGAAAACGGAAAAGGAGAAACGTAGCAGCGTGACTTATTTGGTACAAGCCTCTAATTTCAACGCTGCGGTGAAGAACATCGAGGATGTGATGTCTGGAACGCTAATCGACTATGTCATCTCTAATATCACCGAGACTAAAATCATGGATGTCTATACCCATGATGAAATCATAAAACCTCAAAAAGAGGATAAGCCCGAATACGAACAATGATGTACCCAGTTAGAGAATCTATTCGCCAAATTCTTTCTGAATTGCCCCAAGACGTTAAATTGGTAGCGGTGAGTAAGTTTCATCCCAATGAATATATAGAAGCTGCTTATCAAGAAGGACAACGAATTTTTGGAGAGAGCAGAGAACAGGAGTTGGCTAAGAAGGTAGAGAGCTTGCCCAAAGATATTCAGTGGCACTTTATTGGTCATTTACAAACCAATAAGGTGAAGTATATCGCTCCCTATATTTCCATGATTGAGGCTGTTGACTCATTGAAGTTGTTGAAGGAAATAGACAAGCAAGCAGCAAAATGTGGGAGAAAGATAGATGTACTTCTCGAACTACATTTGGCGAAAGAAGAGACAAAGAGTGGTTTCGACTTAGATGAATGTCGGGAGTTGCTTGCTAGAGGTGAATGGAAACAACTACAAAACATACAGATTCGTGGTTTGATGATGATGGCTTCTTTTGTAGATGATGAGAGTCAAATCAGGAAGGAAATGATGCAAGCAGCAGATTTCTTCGATGAAGTCAAAGCCCAGTATTTCCAAGACGACCCACTCTTCAATGAGCGTTCATGGGGTATGAGTCACGATTATAAGATTGCGATAGAATGTCATTCCACGATGGTAAGGATTGGCACCAGCATTTTCGGACCAAGAGTTTATTGAGTAATAGATTCAACATTCACAAGTTGTAGGAGTACAGGAGTAAAAAGTATTTCAATAGTCCAGACAAATGTCTTTATCTGTGTGATTCAACAAGAAAGACTATTGTCTTTACTCCTTAACTTCTAAACTCCTTAACTACAAAGAAGTTGAGAGACTATAAAAATGAAGATTGAAAAATGAATGTAACGTAACATCTATTTTTCAATCTTCATTTTTTTATCTTCAATCTTCAATTTTCAATTTTCAATCTTCAATCTTCATCTTATCTGACGATAAACTTCTTATTGTTCTTGATGTAAATACCCTTGTTCAATTGCATGTGATTATTCATGTTGATCTTTCTACCATCAAGAGTGTAAATAGCATCATCAGCCTTGAGATCAATGGTAGTCTGGCTAAAGCCATCGGTGATGTCTGTGATGAAATCGAAAGTAATCTCTCCTGTTGCATTTTCCTTGATGTTGAGAAGAGCATGTTTCACTTCTGGATCACCAATTTGCCAATTGTAGTTAGGCAAATTCATGTCGTATCTCAAGTCGTAAACATTATTGATTCCAGGGAAAGGATCACCGGCAATGTTATTGTAATATTCGGCATTGGTATATTCTACGCCTGTTTTAGGATTAATATCCACTCCCACTTTATAAGAACTCAATAGCCAGCCATCTGCTGGAACGACAGCCATTCGTGGTTTTCCTGCTACATTATTGGGATAATCGCTCACGTTTACTATGTCTGAAGCATAGTTTACGTGGTAAACGAGCAGTCCATGTCCCTTTTGCTTGCTGTTCCATCCCTTGTTTTGAATGTTTTCCAACAAGAAATACTCTCTCTTGTTCTTGTCGTTGGGATTCATGAAACGATATGCTTTTCCTCCTTCGTCAATAGGTAATATGCTGACGTTTTTCTTATCGTTTTTCAACGTGTCGATGGTCATCCATCCCATTGTCTCACGTTCCCAAGCTGTATATGCAGGTGGGTTGTAGCCATTGGCAAGATATTCGCCAAAGTCCATCAAGTCCCAAATCTCCATTTCTTGGTTGTCGATAGCCTCCTGACTTTGGGGATAGAGGTCGGGAAGTCCCAAGCAATGCGAGAACTCATGACAGAACAAGCCAATACCGTTGATACGGCAAAAGGGAGCTGTTGAGAATGCGCCTGGAAATCCATTCAACTCATTGCAATCCAACCATCTATATACTTTCGCACCATCAAAGGTACCTACATTACTGCGATACGAAGAGGGCCAAATCCAATATTCGGGATTCACCAAGAAGCTGCTTGAGTAACCAGCGAAGACCACACAGACGAAATCCACATAGCCGTCACCGTCTGAATCGTATTCTGGTTTGGAGAAGTCAATGAGGTCATCGGCTGCCGTGCAGGCATCTTTCACCAATGAACTTCCTTTGCCCCTGCCACCATAGTATGAATGTTTCCTATTCAACTTCACTGGACCATATACGTCAAAGGACGGGGAGAATTTACCAAAGCTGCAATCCTCGAAATAATCTTTCACACAACCTGACAAAGCACTTTCTCCATTTACCAATTCCCTGTCTCCATAATGATCGCCGTTGAAATAATACTCAAACGACTTCTTGGGATTGGGTAAGGTGAATGCTGTATCTGTAAATTCAGCCAAGATAACGATACCTTTCGTATTACCTACATGAGGCGTATATCTGCTGTTGGGATTGATGCTGGCTTTCTTTGCGGCTTTTCTCATATTGCTTTTTGCCAATTGCAAGAACTTTTCCTTGTCTTGCTTCAATACGAGAGCTTGTTCGTATAAGCTGCGTTGCTCCTTGTTGTGAGCAAGTTGTGTCGTTGCCTTCACGTTACCCAACTCGTCTATCTCTGCGATATAAAAGTCATTACCTTGTCTTTTGATGACTACGCCATCAGCGGTTGTTATCCAATTAAAGTATGCGTTTCCGTGTCCTATAACAGTTAATCTTGTTCCATCCGACTGCGTAATCTCCATGGGCAGGCGATAGAAGCCTGAAGCCCAAGAAAGAGATGTGGCGAGGATGAAACAAGATAGCAATAATATTTTTTTCATCCGATGATATTTATTTTTTATTGTTTAGCTTCTGTCATTTCTCCCTCAATCACCAATCGAGTCATTTCGGGAACACCATTTGTCCTCACGGTAATGGTCTTCTTGAAATGTCCGGGGAATTTGCCTTTTCCGTTGTATGTCACCTTGATTTCACCTTTTTGTCCAGGTGCTACCGGTTGTTTGGTGTATGATGGGATGGTGCAGCCACAACTTGCCACTGCTTGATTGATAATCAAGGGAGCTTTGCCAGCGTTGGTGAAGGTGAATGTACATTCACGCACGGGATCGCTCTCTGAGAATGTTCCAAAGTTGTGTGACACCTTGTCAAATTTAATCTCTGCATTGTCTTGTGCATAGACTAAAGTCATGCTTGTAAATAATATGACCGTGAATAAAAATAACTTTTTCATATCTTTATGATTAAAAACGTCTGCAAATTTAACTAAAAGACTAAAATTGAACACGTAAGATTAAAAGAATTAATCTTTTTTATTCAATAATTAATTATTTTTTACTAATTTAAAATATTCACATGCTCCTAAGAGAAAACAACCCGTTCCAAAATCCTCGAAGTCTGGAACGCTTGTATAGGTGACGGGCTGTGAGTCGGAAGGTTGTTTTCCCGTACCTTGTACATAACCCAGGAATCCGTCAGCATGTACACTTTCTGTTTCCAGTGCTTTCCACACCTTGTCACAGATGGGCTTATAGATTTTTGCTTTCAATATTTTGTTTCTTACTCCCCAACTCATGCCATAGAGGAAAAGACTTGTTCCTGTGGCTTCCTTGCCCCCGAAGGTAGTGGGAGATACGAGGCTGCAATTCCAGAAACCATCTTCACGTATGCAAGAGGCAAAGGCGTTGCTCATCAGAATAAAGTCTTTCTTCAACTCCTTGTAATACTTGTCCTTCTTGGGTAATTGGTTCATCACACGTACCAATGCGGCATAAACCCATCCATCGCCGCGGCTCCAATAACAATCGTTACCATCTTTCTCCTTGTAAGGTGGAACAAAGTCGGCATCACGCCACCAGAAGCCCGTTTGCTTGTTAAACAATCCTCCGCCACATTCGTTTCTCGTCCATCTATACATCTTCATGGCGTGGTCGGCATATTTCCTGTCTCCCGTGATTTTATACACTTGGAAATAAAGGGGCATTGCCATCTGAATGGCATCAATCCAAGTCCAATATCCCAACTTGCCAGTTGCCATCTGGTTATCGAGGTTTTCAATGATTGCCTTAATCTTCTGTGGGTTTTTGCTTCCTGTTTGGATATATCTGTCCACGTATGTCTGTCCGCAACATTGGTCGTCGGCATCAGTGGTCTTCACACCATTGCGTGGTTCCCATTTGTGGAAGTTTGCCCATTTGTCGGTATAGTCAGCATACCTCTGGTCTGGGTCTATCTCGTAGAGCGCCATCAGTCCCTCATAATACACGCCTCTTGTCCATAAGCTACTTGGGCGGATTTTCCTCACAAACGTAGGAACTGTAGGGTCTGCATATTTGTTCATGAAATAATTGTTCACTTTCCTGGTGGTTGTCAACACGTCGTTAGCGTTTTGCGCCATCATGGAGATAGAAAATAACAAAAGAATAGCCGTTGAGAAATATTTCTTTACCATACGTTTAAATGATTTGTTTCTGCAAAGATAGTGTTTTTTTGTGGCACGTAAAGCATTTGTCGAATTTTTTTTTTATAATTCCAACAAAATGTTGTACTTTTGCGCATCAAAATAAAAACAAACTTAATAATATGTATAGAACAAATACTTGTGGAGAGCTTCGCCTCTCCGATGCGGGTAAACAAGTTACATTGGCTGGATGGGTGCAACGCACTCGTAAAATGGGTGGAATGACCTTCGTTGACTTGCGTGACAGATATGGTTTGACGCAATTGGTATTCAACGAGGCTGACAATGAAGAACTGTGTGCTCGTGCCAATAAGTTGGGTAGGGAGTTTTGCATTCAGGTCAAGGGTGTTGTCAGTGAGCGTGAAAGCAAGAACGCCAAGATTCCCACGGGCGACATAGAGATTCTTGCCAAGGAGTTGAATGTCCTTTCCGAAAGTCTCACGCCTCCTTTTACCATTGAAGACGAGTCTGACGGTGGCGATGACATTCGTATGAAATACCGCTACTTGGATTTGAGAAGACCTGTAGTGCGTAAGAATCTTGAGTTGAGACATCGTATGACCACCATGATAAGAAACTTTCTCGATGCACAGAACTTCATCGAAGTGGAAACACCTATATTAATAGGCTCTACTCCAGAGGGTGCTCGCGACTTCGTGGTTCCTTCTCGCATGAATCCAGGACAGTTCTATGCTCTTCCTCAAAGTCCGCAAACACTCAAGCAATTGCTGATGGTCAGCGGTTTCGACCGCTATTTCCAGATTGCCAAGTGCTTCAGAGACGAAGACCTTCGTGCCGACCGTCAACCTGAGTTTACGCAAATCGACTGTGAAATGTCTTTCGTTGACCAAGAAGACGTTACCGATTTGTTTGAGGAGATGTGCAGACAATTGTTTAAAAATATATTAGGTGTAGAACTGCCAGCTAAGTTGCAACAAATGCCTTGGCATGAGGCTATGCGCCGTTTTGGTTCAGACAAACCTGACTTGCGATTTGGTATGGAGTTTGTGGAACTGATGGACGTGCTGAAAGGTACGGGTACATTTGGCGTGTTCAACGATGCGGAATACATTGGAGCCATCTGCGTACCTGGTTGTGCCAACTACACTCGTAAGCAACTCGACCAACTCACTGATTTCGTGAAGCGTCCACAGGTGGGAGCCAAGGGTATGGTTTACGTGAAATACAACGAGGACGGTACGGTCAAGAGTTCTATCGATAAGTTCTATGCACCTGAGATTTGGCAGAGTGTGAAGGAGAAGATGGGTGCTAAGGATGGCGATTTGGTACTGATGCTCAGTGGAGACAATGCCAACAAGACACGAGTGCAACTTTGTGCGTTGCGTCTTGAAATGGGCAATCGACTTGGCTTGCGTGATAAGAATAAGTTTGAGTGTCTTTGGATTGTCGATTTCCCCTTGTTCGAGTGGAGCGATGAGGAGCAGCGTCTCATGTCTATGCACCATCCGTTTACTATGCCTAATCCCGAAGACATTCCATTGCTTGAAACGGCACCTGAGAAAGTACGTGCAAAAGCATACGACTTCGTTTGCAATGGCGTAGAGTTGGGTGGTGGCTCTTTGCGAATCCATGACGGAAAGTTGCAGGAAAAGATGTTTAAGATTCTTGGTTTCACTCCTGAGAAGGCAATGGCACAATTTGGATTCCTCATCAATGCCTTCAAGTATGGTGCTCCACCTCATGCAGGATTGGCGTTCGGATTAGACCGTTTCGTTTCCATCATGGCAGGTCTGGATTCCATCCGCGATTGCATTGCATTCCCCAAAAACAATTCTGGTCGTGATGTTATGCTCGATGCTCCATCAGAATTAGATGTAAAACAATTGGAAGAACTGCAAATAAAACTTGACTTACGTCAAGAAAATTAAAAATTGATGTTACAATTTAATTAAATCGCTGATTTACTGAAAAATAATTCATTGATGTTTCAAAATAAATTACTAATTTTGCAGCGTTAAAAAAGAAAAGATTGACATTAAGGTAACTCAATTTATTTAATTGTTTTAATAAAAATTATGGCAGAAAAGAAAGAAACTACAGCAAAAGCAGCAGCTACCAAAAAGGCAGCAGCTCCTAAGAAAGTAGTAAAGAAAGTAGAAGTAGCAGTTAATGCTGAGAACGTGGGCTTCCGCGCTGGTGATGTTTACAATGCTTTGGCTGAGGCAGAAAAGGCTCTGACCGTTGCAGAAATTTCTAAGAAAGCTAAGATTACCGTTGAAGAGACTTATCTCGGAATTGGTTGGCTTTTGAAGGAAGGTAAAGTAAAGGGCGAGGATAACAAGATTACTTTAGCTTAATTACTTCTCAACAATATTATAAAGAGAGTCGCATCAATATGTGGCTCTCTTTTTTTCTTGCATAGTAACCATCGGTTCCTTGCATAGTAACCATCGGTTTCTTATATGGTTACCATCGGTTCCTCGCTTGGGGAAAGGTTTGCACTTCATAGATACTATGTTTGGTTCATGTAAATCTGGTCTTTATTTGATGTAAACATAATCTTTAGAAAGAGAGAAAAACGAAGAGAATATTTTTGTTGTATCGAAAAAAATTAGTATATTTGCATGAAATATCTAAAAACACTTATTATGAAACAATTATTACGCTTATTTACACTCCTGACGGTTTTGTTCGTGGGAGGTACGAACGTCTTCGCAGGCGACTTTACGTTTAGTGCAGAAGACATTCAGAATGCTGGTAACAAAGACACTGGCAACACGTCAACCAATGGTACGTTTACATTTACAGCTGTTAAGAATGACGGATCAACAAATCCTACTTTTAACACTACTGGCAAGGATTTGAGATTGTACGCCAAGAACACGCTTACCATTACCAACTCTGCTGGTAACATGACAAAGATTGTCTTCAACATTTCTAATCAAGGAAAGAGAAGGCTTGCTGAGGTTACTGCTTCAACGGGAACGATAGCAACACAGGCTGTTGGTGACGAGACCGTAACGTGGACAGGTAATGCAGCTGAGGTGTCATTTACTGTTGGAGAGAAGGCTCTCTATGGTTCTGATGGTGAATCAAAGGCAGGACAATTTGATTTCCTCTCTTTGGTAATTACCGCTGATGCTGGCGAAGGTGGCTCAGACGAAACTCCAGAGCCTACTCCCGAACCTACAGACTTGCAGACAGTAGATAATATTGCTGCATTCAAGGCTCTTGCCGATGGAACAGAGGCCATCTTGAAACTCAACAATGCACAGGTGTTGTACGCTTCTGGTAATGACATTTATGTTCGTGACAACAGTGGTGCAATCGACTTCTTCAAGACTGATTTGTCATTCACGACGGGTCAGACATTGAACGGTACGGTTATCGGAAAATATACCTTGTATAATAAGACTCCCGAACTGGTCAAGACTGACAATACCAATGCTAACAAGATTACGGCAACCGCTGGAACGGCAACGGCTAAGACCATGACTATCGCTGAAGCCAAGAACGAAGCAAATATTTGCGAGCTTATCAAGATTAAGGGCGCAAAAATCGTTTCTAAACAGGAGGGCAATTTTACCAATCTCTATGCTTGCGTAGGTGATGATGAGGTGATGATTTACGATAGATATAAGCTCGTGCAAGGTGCAGTAGAGGAAGATGCTACATACGATATAGAAGGTATATTGATCATCTTCAAGGATGCTTACGAGATTTATATTACCAAGGATTATACCAACGGACAAGGTGAGGAACCACCCGTGGTAGAGCCTACCGATGAGGTGAAAGTGCCTTATTCTATTGATTTCACTACAGGACAAGGTGCATTTACCATCAACGACGTGACATTGCCAGAAGGACTCAATTTTGTCTGGGCAAATGATACAAGATACGGAATGAAGGCTTCTGGTTATTATCAGAAAGCATACGATACCGAGAGTTGGTTGATTTCTCCCGTATTCGATATGTCTGCTGTAACGGCTCCTGTATTGTCGTTCTCTCATACGGGTAGATTCTTTACCGATATGGAAAAAGAAGCTACGCTTTGGGCAAAGGTGGAAGGTGGAGAATGGGAACAACTCACCATTCCTACATGGTTTACCAACAACGACTGGAACTTCGTTGAGACACAAGTAGATTTGTCTAAGTATGCGGGTAAGAAGATTACGCTTGGTTTCAAGTATATCAGTAGCGAAGCTGGAGCTGCCACATGGGAAATCAAGTCGTTGAGCATCGACGAGGTGAAGGAACCCGAATTGGTTATCCAAGGTGAGCAAGAGTTTGAGACATCTACTACCGTGACCATTATCCCTTCTAATCCTGATAACGAGGTTTATTATACGGTTGACGGAACAGATCCTATCTCTTCAAGCACAGCTATTCAATACACCAAACCATTTACTCTGACCGAAACTACCACCGTGAAGGCATTTGAGGAAGGTGCAGAACTGAGTGCTGAAATGACATTCACTAAGAAGGAAGCACAGTTGATGGAAATGACTATTGCCGACATCAATGCTCTGACGGAAGACACGAAGAACGTGAAGTTGGTTTTGAACAACGCCCTCGTTACTTACGTTGATGGTACAAACCTCTACCTGAGAGACAATGGCAAGTGCATCATGCTGTTTAAGACTGCTCTCCCATACGCTCAAGGCGACGTGCTGCAAGGTTCTGTCATCATGGATTACGACAACTACTATGGCATTCATGAGATGAAAGACAATGACGCTACGGCTACCGATGGTATTACGGTGGTTGGCAAAGAGACTCCTGTACCAACAGAAGTAACCCTGCCCGATGTGATTGCCTTGAATAACATTTGCGACTATATCGTTTTGAAGGGCGTGAAAGTGGTGAAAGACGGTAACAATTTCTTTGCCGTGGACAATGCAGAGAACCGTGTGCAATTGTACAAGGGCTTGGATGTTTCCTCTTTCGCTGATGATGGCAAATTGTATGACATTGAGGGTGTGTTCAATAATATATATAAAGGTGCACCAGAGGTACAACCCATCGACGTAACGGAGGTCGTTTCTGAGGGTATTGCCAACATTGAAATGAGCAATGGCAATGCAAAGGTTTACAACCTCGCGGGTCAGCGTGTAGCTGATAATTATAAGGGTGTGGTTATCGTGAACGGAAAGAAGTTTATCGTCAGATAAGATTGAATCTTGAAGATTGAAAAATTGAAGATTGGAAAATTGGTGTTTGTCACATGTATTTTTCAATCTTCATTTTTTTTACAGACTTTCCAGGCTTCCATCTCCTTCATACACATGGCAAACAAAAACGCTGAGAATGATATGGGCAATTGGTAAACAGAATTGATAAATAAAACGATATGGTTGAGCATGAGAAATGGCAATGGCAAGAGCCTGGGACAGCATGGAAAGGTGTGGGAGTGTACCATATTACGTTGACGGTGCCGACACGTAAACCGTTGCTTGGAACACTGGTAATACCTGAAAACGATCCCTCGCAGGCACGAATAGAGCGGACATCCTTGGGAAATGCTGTTGTTGAAGAACTGTATGTGATGTGTAAGCATTATACGGCTATTCGTATTCTTCAGTTTTGTCTAATGCCCGATCATCTTCATGCTGTTATATATGTGACACGAGCGATAGACACAAGTATTCGCAGTGTTGTGCGGGGATATTGGCAAGGGGTAAAGAAACATGGCAGGGCTTATACTTTGTCAGTTTCTTCCGAATTAAATTCGGAAGTAATGAACGAAGGTGAAAAAGAACCAGAGACAAAGGATGAAGGGGGTAAAAGCTATCCCTTTCCTATTTTTACCGAACGGCCATTTATTCGCCCCCTGTCTCGTCGTGGGCAATTGCATTCGATGATTCGTTATGTTCAGATGAACCCTCAGAGGTTAGCTACCAAACGTTTAAAACCTGGCTATTTTAGGGTGCAAAAAGATATTGAGATTGGCGGTCGAAAATATGATGGCGTAGGCAATGTGGCATTGTTGACAGAAAAACACTTTGATGTTGTGCATGTGAGAAGTGTCATTGTGAAGGCAGCGGAGCATGGTGACAACCAGGCTCTGCGCGACTATATGAACAGTAGGGTGCTGATGGCTCGTAAGGGGGTGTTGATGGTATCGCCATTTATCTCACCGCAGGAGAAGATGGTGATGCAGGTGTTGTTAAAGGAAAAACATCCTTTCGTCCTCCTTACTGACAATGGATTCCGTGAATATTACAAACCAACAGATGCCTTATTCGATGCCTGTGCTGATGGACGTTTGCTGATACTGAGCCCTTGGCTCTACGACGATGGAAAACGTCACATCAGCCGTTCCGAATGTGTAGCTCTCAACGCTATGGCTGAAGAAATATGCAGGACCTTTCATGACCTATCTATTGATTCTCTTTGATCATACAATCAAGATATGAACAAATACGTTAAGATAGTTGACCGTGAACTTTTCATAAAAGGTATTGAGTATTTCTATTTTTTTGTATATCTTTGCAAGCAAATTTGGTTTAGAAAAGAAAAACAGACATGAGAATATTTATTGATGAAATGAGACGAATGCTTTGCATCGTTTGTTTGCTAATAATGTCACTAATGACTAATCAAGCATCCGTAGCCGCTCAGTCGGCTTCTCCCTCTCAGGCGGAGGTAGAAGAAGCATGGATTGATAGCATGGCGATAGACTCACTGACAACGGCATTTGATGAAGAACTTGCCGACATGGAGGAAATGGAGGAGGGCGGTTTTCATAAAGCCATCAAGAAAAAGTTTATAGAAGGAAATGCTGGCTTTATGTCGCTTGTGGCATTGGCATTGGTCTTAGGACTGGCTTTCTGTATTGAGCGTATCATCTATTTGAGTCTGTCGGAAATTAATGCCAAGAAATTTGTGGCAGATTTAGATGAAAAAATCATGGCTGGTGAGATTGATGCTGCCAAAGAACAATGCAGAAATACGAGAGGTCCTGTGGCTTCCATTTGTTATCAAGGTCTGGAACGAATCAATGAACCGTTGGAAGACATTGAACGTTCCATTTCTTCGTATGGTTCCGTTCAAATAGCTAACTTGGAAAAAGGTTGTTCATGGATTACCCTCTTCATTGCCATGGCTCCATCGTTGGGATTCTTGGGAACTGTCATCGGAATGGTGATGGCGTTTAATGACATACAGATGGCTGGCGACTTGAATGCATCGGTGGTGGCGGCTGGTATGAAGGTGGCATTGATAACCACCATCTTCGGTATCATCGTCGCTTTGGTGTTGCAGTTGTTTTACAATTACATCCTGTCGAAGATTAATCATCTCACCTCGCAAATGGAAGAGTCGGCCATTTCGCTGATGGATTCGATCAACAACCTCAAGAAAAAACAAGCTGGAAAATAAACTATGAAACAGGCAGAAAAACTTTCCAAGCAAATATTCTATGGGATAGTCGCTGTCATCGTTGTGATTTTTTCCATGTTTTATCTCATTGGCTATCATCTGCCTTATTGGGAGAATCCAAGTTTCAATGCGCCCATGATGACCAATGTGCTATTAATATTCATGTTTCTATTGTTTGTCGGAGCCATTTGTCTTGCTGCATGGTCAATATTCAATTCGTTGAAGAAAAGGGGAAAGGGAGAGAAATTGCAGAATGGCATTCCCGTGAAGCGCAATGCTTATATTGTGGTGATTGGTACGTTCATCCTATTGATATGTACCTTTCTCTTGTCTTCCAAGGCTCCTATCTTGGTGAATGGAAAAGCATACGAAAACGTATGGTGGTTGAAGTTGTCTGATATGTTTATCTGGACGAGTGGTATCTTGATTATTATAGCGTTTGTCTCCGTGGTATTCGGGGCTTCGCGCAATTGGCGTAAAAGTGGAAATTCATAATAACAATTAAAGATGATAAGACGTAAGAACAAATTGGAAATGCCCGAATTGAACACCACATCAACGGCAGACATCTCGTTTATGCTGTTGATATTCTTCTTGGTGGTGTCGTCAATGGACATTGACAAAGGACTTACGCGTCAGTTGCCTCCCATGGAAAAGGAACACGTCATGGAGGAAACACTTATCAGTAAAGACAAGTTGTTACGATTGGAGATTACTGAAAACAATCTGCTGTTGGTAGATGGACAGGAAATGTCTGTAAGACAACTTCGCAATCATGCCTCACGTTTCATCATGAAGGTAGGAAACGAACATTTGATTTCGATAGATGCTCATCCTTCCTCGTCATACGATACGTATTTCCAAGTGCAAAACGAATTGGTGAAAGCGTATAAGGAAGCAAGAAATGCCATTGCCAACAAGCATTATGGTAGTTCGTTTGAATCACTGACCACCCAACAGAAGATCATGATTCGGGATATGATTCCGCAGCATATTGCCGAGACCTACCATTCCACGAACACGAAAGGAGGGAAGGAATGATTAAGTTTCGCAAACAAACCCGCAGGTCGGTTCCCATGCTCAATACAGCTTCTTTGCCAGATTTGATTTTTACCGTCCTATTCTTTTTCATGATTGTCACACACATGAGAAATGAATCGCCTAAGGTGAATTTGGAGAAGCCACAAGGTACGGAACTCACTCGTTTGGCAAAGAAATCGTCTGTTACATATATATATATAGGTACAAACGGACAAGTTGACGAAGAGGGTAGGGCGAAGTATCTCATTCAGGTCAACGATAAGATTATTGACATTGAAAACCTTACTGACTATATCATTGCGGAACGCAGTCGGATGTCGCTCCAAGACAGAGAGCAAGCCACCGTCTCATTAAAGGCTGACAAACAGACACCAATGCATATAATTACCGAAGTGAAGCGTTGCTTGCGTCAAGCAAAAGCATATAGGATTAGTTATTCGGGAGATAGTAAGAGGTAAGAAAGTAAGAGGTAAGAAAGTTAGAAGCAAGAGATATGCTTTGCCAATGGAGGACTAATCTCTTGCCTCTTACTTTCTTGCTTCTAACTTTCCTAAATACTTTCTTATAATTTGAATAATTTGTTATTTTTTATGTCAAAAAATTGCTAAATTCGTTTTTTAATAGTATCTTTGCGGAAAAATTATAAAATTATGACACAACATCAATTAGACTCATTAGACAGGAAAATCCTAAAATTGATTGCTGAAGATGCACGTATCCCCTTTCTTGAAGTTGCAAGGGTATGCAACGTTAGTGGGGCTGCCATTCATCAAAGAATACAAAAGTTGACGAATCTTGGTGTACTAAAAGGTTCGCAGTTTATTATCGATCCTGAGAAGATAGGTTATCAAACTTGTGCTTATATCGGTCTTTATCTCAAGGCTCCTGAGACATTCGACTATGTAGTAGAGGAACTCAAGAAGATTCCCGAAGTTGTGGAATGTCATTATACTACGGGTGGCTACGACTTGTTTATCAAGATTTATGCTTTCAACAATCACCACTTGCTGAACATCATTCACGATAAACTTCAACCACTTGGATTGGCAAGAAGTGAGACTATTGTGGCATTTAATGCTGTCATAGACAGACAATTGCCTATCTGTGAGATGGAAGAGGATAAAGAGGAATAGAGCTTTCAAGAAGTAAGGATTTTAAGAAGCAAGAGGTAAGAAAGTAAGAAGCAAGAGATTTGTCTTTTCAATGGAGGACTAATCTCTTGCTTCTCATTTTCCTGTTTTTTGAAAGTGTGTACATGAAACCGAGTTGAAAGATATAATAAAAAAAATCAAGGAACGACATCTTTTGTCGCTGTCATTATTTAACTTTGCATCGAATTAATACCAAACCAAATGAAACCAATAGAAAGTCTTATCCGTTATCTACTTACAATAGACAGATTACAGTATAGTCGTAGACCTGTGCCTACGCAGGAATTACTTAGCTTTGTAAATGATGAAATGAAAAAACGAGGTTTTCGCTCTGTCAGCTTACGCACCCTACAACGTGATTTCACTGATATTGATATCCAGTTTGGTTATAAAGTGAAAAGCAATGGTCGAGAGTATACCATTGAACGTTCTACGGGTTATTTGTCTGATCGTTTCGATGACATGATGCTTGACTTTGATTTACTTGCTGCCCTCAACAGCGATGCTCATTTGCAAAAATACATATTGGCAGAACATCACCGTCCTATGGGTAGTCGACTTATGTTGCCACTTATTCAAGCAATTCGCGAAACCCGTATCATTGCTTTTGACTATGAGCTTTATAGATGCGATGGTGAATTAATCCACAAACAAGTCGAACCACATTTCCTCAAAGAAAGTAACAAACGATGGTATTTGTTGGCAATGGATAATAACATACTAAAGAGTTTTGGACTTGACCGTATTAAGTCTTTACAAGTTCTGTCCTGTCATTTTGTTCGCGATGAGAGTATTGACGTTGAAACTCTCTTTCGCGACTGTTATGGCATTTGGAATGACACGAAAATGCCTATCGAAGACATTGAACTCAGCTATGATGCTCTTGACGGTCGTTTCTTAAAATCCGTACCCTTACATCATACCCAGCAAATACTTGTTGATAACGATAAGGAGTTTCGTATCACCTTACGTCTGCGTATTACAAACGACTTCGTTATGGAGTTGTTGTCTCGTAGCCGTAGCCTTACCGTCATTCGTCCACAGACACTTCGTGAACGGGTAAAGAAAGTGTATGAAGAAGCATTGAAGAGACACAATAAATAGAGAATTGAAAACAAAATATTTACCTATTAACAAAATTATCATGATTACAAAAGAACAGTTTTTTTATAATGTGGATAATCTGCCAAAGCAGATATTCAGTGGTAAGCAACAAAAAATGTATACAAACATTAAGCGTATGAAAAATATTTGTACGGGACAGAGGGAATCTGGAATGACATTTAAAATTGATCTTGATACTTTATACTTAGCATATACTGATAACGACAATATCAATACTAACACATTGCTTAAGGGTAAATATATCACTGGTCGTATGCGCTCTCCCTCTATTGCAATTATGTATTATGCTGGCTTAATTAATGAAAATGGAGATACTATCAAATAAAGTTTATGTTATGAAACCAATAGAATCTTACAAATTATTCGATCCCTCAAACATAAAAAAGGGGTTGCCAGTTGAAGCACCTGGGAACTATATATTTTTGCTTCGACCTGATGTAATGTTGCCTACAGAAATGATTAAGGAGCAACCTGTGTTTACTACTTTGAACTATGAGGGCACTGAGTATCGCGTACTCTATACGGGTGTGACTAAAGACTCGCTTTATACACGGGTGTTTAAGATACATTTAACAGGTAATAATGCAGGGAAATCAACGCTTCGAAAGTCACTTGGATGCCTTTGGGGATATACCTTTGTAGCAAGAGACAAGAACCCTAATTCTAAAAAGACAAAGTTTACTGACAAAGATGAAATGAGTATTACCACATGGATGCGGAATAGCTTGTTGGTACTCTTTGTTCCAAACTCAAATTTTGATGCGGACGAGCAGAAGTTGATAGATGCTTTCAATCCTCCATTGAACCTTGACAAAAATCATAATGTAGTAAATTTGAACTATCGCCAGCAATTGAAAGTTCTCAGAACTCGAAAGATAGGTGAATAATGCCAGATTCTAAATTCAAAACGACAGATAAAGCCATTATCGTATTGATTATTGTTCTCTATCTGCTTGGCTACCACTTCCTGATTTCTTCGGGAAGTGGTCAGTCAAGGCAAGACACAAGGGATGAACTTCTGCCCGTAGCCAAGACAGAAGAACAAATAGAAGTTAATCCAATAAGTCCAAAAGAACGACAGCCGAAGTCCTTGTCTGCGGACTGGCCATTGGATTTAGGAAAATACTACTATACACTTGACATTGAACCTGGCTATGAAATGGAGGATGAAGAGTATGAGGTGGTTGGTGAATCTGGTGGTAATCTGATTGTGAGAAAACATCACGACTGGCCAGCCATTAGTGGACACTTTGAATGGTATTGCAACGCCAAGTTAACAACTACTCAGCAGATGTATGATTATGTGGTGGCTCATCACCAAGCGATTGTCAGACAGATGCAAGAGGTGAGGAGTAGGGGAATAAACCGACAGTTTGATGAGGCTTCGTATTACCAAGATTATTATGACGACTATCAGGATGACCCAGAAGACGAACTTCGCTTTCCTCCAGAGATCTTCGATGCAAATGATGAATAATGAAGAATCGTAGGATGTTATACGCAATTAAAAAGTTATTCAGTACACCTATGATACGAAAAAAGGCTGTCGGAAAGACAGCCTTTTTATATAAGGTATAGGATTTATATGCTTATACAATACCCTGTGCCATCATAGCTTTGGCAACTTTCAGGAATCCAGCCACGTTAGCACCCTTTACATAGTTCACGTATCCGTCGGCTTCTGTTCCATACTTCACACAATTAGCGTGAATGTCGTTCATGATGTCGTGCAACTTCTGGTCAACTTCCTCACGGCTCCAGTGCAGACGCTCAGAGTTTTGGCTCATTTCCAATCCAGATACAGCCACACCACCAGCGTTAGCAGCCTTACCAGGAGAGTAGAGAATCTTAGCATCTTGGAACACCTTGATAGCCTCTGGGGTAGAAGGCATGTTTGCACCTTCGCTTACGGCGATTACACCGTTGGCAACAAGAGCCTTAGCAGCCTCTTCGTTGATTTCGTTCTGTGTAGCTGAAGGAAGAGCGATGTCGGCTTTCTCGAACCAAGGCTTTGCACCAGCCACATATTTCACGCCATATTTCTCAGCATACTCACTGATACGTCCACGTTCTACGTTCTTCAACTCCATGATATAATCCAGTTTCTCACGGTCGATTCCGTCTGGGTCATAGATATAACCGTCAGAGTCAGAACATGTAACAGGCTTAGCACCCAACTGAATCAGTTTCTCGATAGTATATTGAGCCACGTTACCAGCACCAGACACAAGCACAGTCTTGCCCTTGATGTCGATATTCTTTGTGGCGAGCATGTTCTGCAAGAAATAAACGTTACCGTAACCAGTAGCCTCTGGACGAATCAACGAACCGCCAAACTCCTGTCCCTTACCGGTAAGCACACCTTGGAACTGATGAGTCAGTTTCTTATACATACCAAACATATAAGCTACTTCACGGCCACCTACACCGATGTCGCCAGCGGGAACGTCCTCATCGGGACCAATATGACGATAGAGCTCGCTCATGAAGGCTTGGCAGAAGCGCATAACCTCAGCGTTAGACTTGCCACGTGGTGAGAAGTCAGAACCACCTTTTGCTCCACCCATAGGAAGTGTGGTGAGTGAGTTCTTAAATGTTTGCTCGAAAGCAAGGAATTTCAAGATAGAAGTGTTTACGGAAGCGTGGAAACGAATACCTCCCTTATACGGACCAATCACGTTGTTGTGCTGGATGCGGTATCCCATGTTTGTTTGAACGTTTCCTTTGTCATCTGTCCATGTAACACGGAATTGAATGATGCGATCGGGGATGCAAAGACGCTCAATAAGATTAGCTTTGTCGAACTCGGGGTGTTTGTTGTACTCTTCCTCGATAGTTCCTAATACCTGACTTACTGCCTGGATGTACTCCGGCTCATTGGGGAATCTTTGCTTCAGATTCTCAACAACTTTTGTTGCATTCATAATCTTTTTACTTTTAAAATGTATTTAAACAATAGCGTTTGTGATTTCGTTTGCAAAGGTAAAGCATTTTTTTGAAATACCAAACAAAAAGATAGTTTTTTTGAAGAAAAAGCATAAAAAAGTTAGTTTTTTATCAAAAACAAGCCAAAACGTCTAAATTGTTGATGAAAAACGTCGTTGTTTGTGTGCGAAAACAAAGAGAATAAATAACAAAAAAGAAGCAGCCAAATTCATGACTGCTTCCTTGAGGTACCTAGCAGAGTCGAACTGCTCTACACGGTTTTGCAGACCGTTACCTAACCGATCGGCCAAGGTACCTTTTAAATTCGGATGCAAAGGTATAATAATTATTTGTGAATACCAAATAAATCTGTCACTTTTTATTGGGGCAAGGCTTATTTTGTTTCATTTTCAACTCTTTTAAGGCACATCCATTACATCCGTAGCAAGGATTGTTGGCACTCTTCACTGATTTATATATGCTTTTGATGGCGTAACCAATGGAGAGTGCCACAATGAAATATGTCAATACGAGTTGAAGCATGAATGTTTAATAAGCGAAGAGAGGATAGTTCTTCATGATGTCGTTCACGCGCTGGCGAACGCTTGAAATCACAGTCTCGTCTTCTGGTGCATTCAATACTTCCTCAATGAATGCTGCAATCTGAATCATCAAGTCTTCCTTGGCTCCACGTGTGGTAATGGCAGGAGTACCCAGTCTGATACCAGAAGTCTGGAATGCAGAACGAGAGTCGAAAGGAACCATGTTCTTGTTCACAGTAATGTCTGCGGCAACCAAAGCATTCTCTGCCACCTTTCCTGTGAGGTCGGGATATTTAGAACGCAAATCTACGAGCATAGAGTGGTTATCCGTTCCACCGCTCACAATGGTGAATCCACGTTTGATGAGTTCGTCTGCCAAAACCTTGGCATTCTTTTGCACTTGCTGAGCCCATTCCTTGAATTCGGGTTGCAATGCTTCGCCAAATGCCACAGCCTTTGCTGCAATCACGTGCTCTAATGGACCACCTTGTTGTCCGGGGAATACGGCAGAGTTGAGCAGTGCAGACATCATCTTCACCTGTCCCTTTGGAGTCTTCAATCCCCAAGGATTCTCGAAGTCTTTACCCATGAGGATGATACCGCCACGAGGACCGCGCAGAGTCTTATGTGTAGTAGATGTTACGATGTGAGCATATTTCACTGGGTTTTCAAGTAATCCGGCAGCGATAAGACCAGCAGGGTGAGCCATGTCAATCATCAGCAGAGCTCCCACCTTGTCAGCTATCTCGCGCATACGCTTGTAATCCCACTCACGACTATAAGCACTACCTCCACCGATAATCAATTTGGGTTGATGCTCGATAGCCAGTTTCTCCATCTCGTCATAATCTACACGACCCGTTTCAGGTTTCAGGTCGTAGCCAATTGCCTTGTACAAGATACCGCTCGTATTCACGGAAGAACCATGAGAGAGGTGTCCGCCATGTGCCAAGTTAAGTCCTAAGAACGTATCGCCTGGTTTAAGAACCGCAAGTAATACGGCGGCGTTAGCCTGAGCTCCAGAGTGCGGTTGTACGTTTGCGTATTCAGCATCGAAAAGCTTGCATACACGGTCGATAGCCAACTGTTCCACTTCATCTACCACCTGACAACCACCATAGTAACGTTTGCCTGGGTATCCCTCTGCATATTTATTGGTTAGGTAACTTCCCATTGCTTCCATCACCTGGTCGCTCACGAAGTTTTCACTGGCAATCAACTCGATTCCTTTCAATTGGCGTTGATGTTCTTTTTCGATTAACTCAAAAATTTGGTTGTCTCTTTTCATGATTTGTAAATTCTTGTATGTTGTGTATTGTTGTATTCTTTCGGGTACATGAATTTCGTTTGCAAAGTTACTACTATTTATTTAATTTGACAAGAAAAAGGAAGGATTTGTACATGATTGATAGTCAATAGTATCAAATCAGTTCCACTTTGTTAATATCTTGTTCCTTGTCGCAATAGTGGCATTTGCAAACGCCGCGTTCCTTGTCCACCACTCGAAACACTGTTTTCATGGGTTCGTTGTTGGTAATGCAGACGGGGTTGTTGCATCTGATGATGCCCCGCAATTCATCGGGCGTATCCACCGTTTTCTTCTCCACCACCTCATAGTCTTGAATGATGTTGAGGATTACTTTAGGAGCCACCACGGAGAGTCGGGATATTTCATCGTTGGTAAAAAACTTGTCCGACACTTTGATAATCCCCTTTTTCCCCACTTTGTTTGAGGCAAAGTTGATGCCGATAGTCACTTCCGTCTTGGTGTTGAACAGTCCAAGCAGAGAAGCCACATGATACGTTTTCTCTGCGGGAATATGGTCGATAACCGTACCGTTCTTAATGGCGGCAACCAGTCGTTCTTTTTTCTTTTCCGTGTACATATTTCTTGTTGTTTACAGGGTTGAGCTTTGTGTTTCCTAAACCTATGGTTTGAGTATTGTAAAGACCATGTCTGCGAAGGCTAAACATATCATTTGATAATGGTCTTGTCGGCACGTACATCATCTATCGTAATTCCCAGCACATAGCAGAACAGGGCTTCGCGTGCATACAATCCATTCTGTGCCTGTTGGATATAGTAAGCATGAGGATTGTCATCTACGTCGTAAGCAATTTCGTTCACGCGAGGCAGAGGATGCAGGATTCGCATATTCGGCTTCACGTTGTTCAGCATGTCATTGTGGAGGATATAGACGTTTTTCACCCGTTCATATTCCATGAGGTCAGAGAATCTTTCCTTCTGCACGCGCGTCATATAAATAATGTCTGCATCAGCAATCACCTTGTCGTTGAAAGCCGTGTGTTCCTGGAACTTAATGCCATGTTCCTTGCAATAAATCTTGTATTCGTTGGGCATTGCCAATTCCTTGGGAGCCACGAAGTGGAATGTTGGGTTGAAATGACGCATGGCTGTAATGAGAGAATGTACGGTTCTTCCATATTTCAAATCCCCCACCAAGTAAATGTTCAGGTTTTCCAGCGTGCCCTGTGTCTTATAGATAGAATACAAGTCTAACAAGCATTGCGATGGGTGTTCGTGAGACCCATCACCCGCATTGATAATAGGTATGGGAGCTATTTCGCTGGCATATTGAGCCGCACCCTCAATGAAATGCCTCATGGCAATCACGTCTGCGTAGTTAGAGACCATGAGGATGGTGTCTTTCAGCGTTTCTCCCTTGCTCACGCTTGAAGCCTTTGCGTCGGAGAAACCGATGACACGTGCTCCAAGGCGATTGGCAGCAGTCTCGAAACTAAGTCGTGTGCGTGTGGAAGGTTCGAAAAACAAGGTTGCAACAACCTTGCCTTTTAGAATTTCCCTGTTAGGATGTTTTTCAAACTCTTGAATTAACTCGATGAGATACAATATCCGCTCTTTCGATAGGTCGGCAATTGTTACAAAATTATGTTTTTCCATTTTGTTTTGGATGACGGTTGCAAATTCGAGTGCTAAGTTACGGATATTTTTCTGAATAATGATGATAATTTAAAAGAAAATTGTAATTTTGCAGATATTTTTGATACTGACAACATGAGAAAAGCATTTATACGTTTTTTGTGGGGCTTCTTGGCAGTGGGCATCGTAGCCACCACGATAGGTTTTTTTGGCATTTGGTTCGGCTTTATAGGATATATGCCAGGGTTGGATGACCTTCAGAACCCCATCAACCGTTCCGCCTCTCAGATTTATTCTTCTGATGGGTTGGTCATGGGAACCTATAATTTTGACAGAGAGAACCGTATCTGCGTGTCTTACAACAATCTTTCGCCTTATCTGGTGCGTGCTTTGGTGTCAACAGAGGATGAGCGTTTCTATATGCACTCTGGTATTGACTTCAAGGCGCTTGGCCGTGCTATCATCAAGCGCGGTATCTTGGGAAGGGAGAATGCTGGTGGTGGCTCTACGATAACACAGCAGTTAGCCAAGCAACTCTATTCCGAAAAGGCACACAGCAAACTGGAACGCTTGCTCCAAAAACCTATTGAATGGGTGATAGCCATCAAGTTGGAGCGTTATTACACCAAGGAAGAAATCATTGCACATTATTTAAATTATTTTGATTTCCTGCATAATGCGGTGGGAATCAAGACAGCTGCGAAGACCTATTTCAATAAAGAGCCGAGCCAATTGTCATTGGTAGAATCGGCAACATTGGTAGGATTGTGCAAGAATCCTTCTCTTTATAACCCCGTGCGTTATCCTGACCGTAGCAGGGAGCGCAGAAACGTAGTGCTGTCTCAGATGTTAAAGGCAGGACATCTTACCCAACAAGAGTATGAGGAAGCATGTAACGAGCCATTGAAGTTGGATTTCCACCGTACAGACCATAAGGACGGAACGGCTCCTTACTTCCGCGAGTTCCTGCGTCAATACATGATGGCGAAGAAACCAGATAAGAGTACTTATCCCAGTTGGAAGAAAAACCAATACGTCATCGACTCTATCGCTTGGGTAACCGACCCCTTGTATGGCTGGTGTAATAAGAACGTGAAGAAGGGCGGTGGCAATTACAACGTCTATACAGACGGATTGAAAATTTATACCACCATAGACAGTCGTATGCAACGCTATGCAGAGGAAGCCGTCTATCAGCATGTGGCGAAATATCTGCAACCTCAGTTCTTTGCTGCCAATAAGTCTAAGAAAAACGCACCTTTCACCAGCGACATCTCTCAGGCACAGATCAATAGCATCATGAACCGCGCCATCAAGTTGAGCGACCGATATAGGGCGATGAAAGCATACGGAGCCAGTGACCTCGAAATAGAACATGCCTTCAATACCAAGACAAAGATGAGCGTGTTTACCTATAGGGGAGAGAAAGACACTACGATGACTCCTATGGACTCCATCCGTTATTACAAATCGTTCTTGCGTTCCGGCTTCATGAGTATGGATCCTGTCAACGGACAAGTGAAGGCTTACGTAGGAGGACTCGATTTTACGCATTTCATGTATGATATGGTAACCGAAGGTCGCCGTCAGGTGGGTTCTACGATTAAGCCATACTTATACTCACTTGCCATGGAAAACGGATTCTCACCGTGCGACTTGGCTCCTAACGTACAACGTACTTATATGGTGGCTGGTAAGCCTTGGACTCCTCGTAACGGCAGCCGAAGCAGATATGGGGCAATGGTAACGCTGAAATGGGGATTGGCTCAATCCAACAACTGGATTTCGGCATACTTGATGAGTCGTCTTAATCCTCAGCAGTTTGTGCAGATGCTTCACGACTACGGTATCAACAATCCCGATATCCATCCTTCTATGTCGCTTTGCTTAGGACCTTGTGAGGTGTCTGTGGCAGAGATGGTGAGCGCATATACCACCTTCGTGAATCATGGAATCCGCGTTGCTCCTATGTTTGTCACGAAGATAGAAGACAGCGACGGAGCCACTATCGCACAATTCCAGCCTCGTATGAACGAGGTCATCAGTGCCGAGAGTGCTTATAAGATGTTGGTGCTGTTGCAAGAAGTGGTGAACAACGGAACTGCCCACCGCCTTCGTTTCAGGTATAATCTTGAGAATGAGATGGGAGGAAAGACCGGAACCACCAATAACAACTCAGATGCTTGGTTTATGGGAATCACTCCACAACTCGTGACTGGTTGCTGGGTAGGTGGAGAAGACCGTGACATTCACTTTAACTCTACGGCAATGGGTCAGGGAGCCACGATGGCTTTGCCTATCTTTGCTATATATATTAAAAAGGTGTTTGCAGATAGGTCGTTGGGATACAACCCCGATGCCAAATTTGACATTCCGGAAGAGTTTGACCCATGTAAGTCGTCTGCAGACGAGATGGATGAGTTTGGTATAGACGAAGTGTTCGAGTAATGAAATACGCCATTATCGCAGCTGGCGAAGGTTCGCGTCTTTCCCAAGAAGGAGTCAAGGAGCCCAAGCCATTGGTGAAAGTACATGGGGAATGTCTGATAGACCGCTTGATGAGAATCTTCATGAACCACGATGCTGAGGAAATAGTGGTGATTTGCAATGACCTTACCTCATTGGTAAGCACTCATTTAAATGACATACAGGAAAATGGATTGTGTGGGAAGCGTGTTTCCTTGCGATATGTCGTGAAGAGCACACCCAGTTCCATGCATAGTTTCTACGAGATAAGCAGATTTCTGGCTGATTCTCCATTTGTGCTGACCACGGTAGATACCATCTTCCATGAGGATGAGTTTGGCGATTACCTCCGTGCGTTTCATGAACAAGTCAACGAAATTGACGGACTGATGGCTGTGACCGATTATGTGGAAGATGAAAAACCTCTGTACATCGGCACAGACGATGATCTGAATATCACGGGGTTTTACGATGAAGACCATCATTGCCAATACATCTCTGGCGGAATCTATGGGTTGACGCCACTTGCCCTTCACACCTTGCACAGATGTATGGAAAGAGGGGAGAGCAGGATGCGAAACTTCCAGCGTGGATTGAAAACCGACGGGCTAAGGCTCAAGGCTTTCCCGTTCAGTAAGATACTTGACATCGACCATGCTTCGGATATTCTTGTGGCAAATGAATTTTTGAAAGGCAATACCATTGGAACGAAAGAAATATCACATATTGGCGGTTAAGAGAGATGTGCGATTCTCTCCGTATTCAGAAGCGAAAGACAGGGCTATCTTGCAATTGTCATCTGAATTGCTGAGTTCTGATGTTCCGATGATAGAAGAATCGTTGTTTGACGATACATACGAGGCTGACGTTTATCTTTCCATGGCACGATTCCCAACTACGATTCAATGTCTGAAAAGACTGGAGACGAAAGGGAAGATAGTCGTGAATAGTGGATTTGCGGTGGAAAAATGTTCGAGAAGCAATCTGCATTCGTTGATGCTCTCGCACCAGATTCCCATTCCACCATCAGAAGGTGAGAATGGCTATTGGCTCAAGCGTGGTGACGCTGCCACACAACAGGAAGAAGACGTGGTATATTGTAAGGATGAGTCCTCTTTGCTAAAAGCCAAATCGCAATTCTTGGCGAGAGGCATTACGGATATGGTCGTGAGTGCTCATGTCGTGGGAGATGTGGTGAAGTTTTATGGTGTAGGACATCATTTCTTCCGCTATTTCTATCCCACAGATGACAGACAAACCAAATTCTCCCATGAATCAGTGAATGGAGAAGCCCACCATTACGCTTTTGATGAAGCGTATTTGAGCCATGAAGCACAACGGTTGGCAGATGTGATTTCGTTAGACATATATGGTGGAGATGCTATCATAGACAAGGAAGGACGTATGTTTATCATCGACTTCAATGACTGGCCAAGTTTCTCAAGATGCAGGAATGAGGCGGCTGAAGCAATTGCCAAATTGATAAAAGACAAAATGCAATGAGCAAATTCAAGGAGTTATTACGACAATCGTTCAAGTCAGAAGATACGGAAGAGTGGTTGGATGTTCATTTCACTCGTCCTGTAGGCTTGGTGTTTGCATTGTTCTGGAATAAACTCGGTGTTCATCCCAATGCCATTACCATTTTGTCTATCTTTTTAGGCATAGGCGCTGGAGTGATGTTTTACTTCAGAGATTTGTGGCACAATGTGATGGGTATCTTATTCCTGATGTTTGCCAATTTCTGTGACAGTACAGACGGACAGATGGCAAGGCTAACGGGCAAGAAAACCTTATTGGGAAGAGTGCTTGACGGTTTTTCAGGCGACATTTGGTTTATCTGCATTTATGCGGCGTTGGCTTTGAGGATGATGGGACAGAACATTCCCTTCACCGAAACGCAATGGGGAATATGGATTTGGATTGTCATGGCGATTGCAGGGTTTGTTTGTCATTCTCCCCAGAGTTCATTGAGCGACTATTACCGTCAGATTCATTTGTTTTTCTTGAAAGGCAAGGAAGGCAGCGAGTTGGATAATTATCGCCAACAACGTGCTATCTTCGAGGAAGAGAAGAAAAACGGAACGCTTTTCTCCCAACTGTTTTTTTATAACTATGCCAATTATTGTAAGAGCCAAGAGAAGAGAACTCCCTTGTTTCAGGCTTTTTTCAGGAAATATCAAGAGAAGAAGGGGCAAGGTATCAATATGGAATCCGTCAGGAAACGCTTTTTGGATGGTTCCCGTCCCTTGATGCCTTACACAAACATATTGACATTCAATACCAGGGCTATCTGCATTTACCTGACGTGTCTGATTGACCAACCTTGGATTTATCCTCTATTTGAAATGACCATCATGCACACCTTATATATATATATGCACCGTGAGCATGAATCGTTGTGCAATTCATTACTGTATGAAATCTCTAAAGGCAAGGATGTATGAAAGAACAAGCATGGAGAAATGACATCAGGGGATTTATCTTCGATTTTGGCGGAACCATAGACACGGCTGGTTGTCATTGGGGGAAGTTCTTGTGGCACGCTTATCAAAGACAGCATGTTCCTGTCAACGAGCAACAGTTTCGTGAGGCTTATGTCTATGGTGAACGAACCTTGGGTAATCAACCCATCATCCAACCATCTTTCACGCTCAAAAAGACCATCGACGCTAAAATCAGGTTGGAGATGGAGTATTTGTGCATGAATGGAAAATGGAATGCTGATGAAGAAGATTTTTTGCAAAAACACCAGGCAGTAGTGGATGATGTGTATTTACACATACAACAAATCGTTTCGCATAGCAGAAATGTATTGTGTAAGTTGCATGATGATTACCCGATGGTGCTGGTCACTAATTTTTATGGCAACATGAATCAGGTTCTCAAGGAGTTTGAACTGGATGGATTGTTTGCCGAAGTGATAGAGTCGGCTGTGGTGAAAATGCGAAAACCCAATCCCAAACTGTTCTCTTTGGGTGTCAATGCCTTGGGAATGAAACCCCACGAGATCATGGCGGTGGGAGACAGCTTTTATAAAGACATCCAACCAGCCCATCATATCGGTTGCCGAACGGCTTGGTTTAAGGGTGAAGGATGGGAAGAAAAGGTGTACGATGAACGTATTCCTGATTTGATAATCAATGATTTGGAACAATTATTGTAAATAGAGAGTGATGAAACACAGGATATTTTTGTTTTGCATGTTGTGTGTAGCTTTCATTTCTGCCAACGCTCAGATTCATGGAGTGGTGACAGATGCTGTTACGGGCGACACGCTCTTGTATCCCAGTGTTTCTTACAAAGGCAATCATGTGGCAGTTAGCGGTGATGCACAAGGTCGTTATTCCATAGAACGACATAATGGCTGGTACCTGACCTTCAGTGTCGTGGGCTATCAATCTAAGCGTGTGATGATTAACGGGAAGATTCCCGATACCTATAACGTGAAGTTGATGCCTGATACCAAACAACTTGCCGAGGTGGTTGTGAGACAAAAGCGCGGAAAATACTCACGAAAAGACAATCCTGCCGTAGAGTTGATGAAGCGAGTCATTGCCGCCAAGAAGAAAACAGACTTGCGAAACCACGACTTTTTCCAATATAATAAGTACCAGAAGATAACGCTTGCCTTCAACGACATTCAGCTTGGCGATATGTTGGATAGTGGCTTTGTCGGCAAACGTCAATGGCTGTTAAACCAAGTGGAACTTTGTCCTTACAATAACAAGTTGGTGCTTCCCATATCCGTTGACGAAACAGTTAGCCAACATATCTATCGGAAAAACCCAAAGGCTGAGAAAGACATCATCAAAGGACAAAACTCTACGGGTGTCAACCATTTCCTTCAGACGGGTGACATCCTGAACGTGATCTTGAAGGATGTGTTTACCGACATCGACATTTACGAAGACCAAATCCGATTGTTGCAATTCCCGTTTACCAGTCCTATCGGCAAAGATGCGGTTTCCTTCTATCGTTATTACATAGAAGATACCGTTTATGTGGGACGTGACCTTTGCTACCACTTGCAATTCCTTCCCAACAACCAACAGGATTTCGGTTTCCGAGGTGAAATATACATCTTGGCTGATTCCTCCTTGCATGTGAAACGGTGCAACCTGACCATTCCCATCCAGAGCGACGTGAATTTTGTGGAGAATTTGCAAGTGATGCAAGAGTATGTGCGTCTTGCCAATGGTGAATGGGCTCTTTCCGTGGATGATATGATTGTGGAATTGTCCATCAATAGGTTTCTTTCCAAAGCCATTGTCATACGAACCACGCGGTTAAGTGATTATGCTTTCGATGCATTGCCTAAACAACTGTTCCGTGGAAAGGCGAAGGAGAAACGGGAGGCTAATGCCATGATGCGCGACGAGGCTTTCTGGAACAAGTACAGAACCATTGAGCTTACCAAGAGCGAGTCTTCGATGAATGCGTTTATCCATCGTATCGAGCAATTGAAAGGGTTTAAATATGTGTTGTTTGGGTTGAAGGCGTTGATAGAAAACTATGTTGAAACTGGTAACGACACTCATCCCAGCAAAGTGGACATAGGACCTATCAACACGATACTGACCGCCAATTTCATTGATGGGTTCCGCACCCGACTGAGCGGACAGACCACTGCCAAACTGAATCCCCATTGGTTCTTGGGTGGATATGTGGCACGAGGATGGGGTAGTAAGAAAAATTACTATAAGGCAGAACTCACCTATTCGTTCAACAAGAAGGAATTTCTTCCTCATGAGTTTCCCAAGCAAACCTTGACATTCACTTCCACATACGATATCACATCGCCATCTGATAAGTTTATCCATACTGATAAGGATAACGTGTTCTCTGCCTTGAAATGGGCAAAGGTGGATAAGATGATGTTCTACAACAGACAGAAACTGTCTTTTGAACGAGAGGAGGAATGGGGCTTCAAGACCACTGCTTCTCTTAAAACGGAGGAAAACGAGGCATGTGCCGCATTGTTCTTCTCGCCTCTGAGTAGTGGAAAGACTATTCCCCATGTCAACGATGACCGCCTGAAAGATTATTTGCACAATGGTAAGATTCGTACAACGGAGGCTTATCTCGAATTTCAGATTGCTCCTGGAAGGACATATATCAATACCAAACAGCGACGAACTCCCGTCAACCTTGATGCGCCTGTGATTACGATTGGCCATACGATTGGTTTGAAAGACTTCTTGGGTGGCGATTATCGGTTTAATTTCACCGAAGCATCTATCTATAAGCGTTTCTGGATGAAGTCGTGGGGTAATATTGATGCGTTTATCAAAGGTGGTATTCAGTGGAACCAAGTTCCTTATCCGTTGTTGATCATGCCCGCAGCCAATCTTTCTTATATTGCAAGGGATGAGTCGTTTAACTTAATCAATAACATGGAGTTTCTCAACGACCGCTATGTGAGCCTTGACCTAAGTTGGAACCTCAACGGAAAGTTGTTCAACAGAATCCCGTTGCTCAAGAAACTGAAATGGCGTGAATACATCGGTGTGAAATGTCTGTGGGGAACGTTGACCGACAAGAACAATCCCTATTTGCAGCAAAATGCCAATAGCGACTTACTGATGGCTTTCCCCAGTGGTTGCTACATCATGGATAAAAACAAACCCTACGTAGAGGCTATCGTGGGAATACATAATATATTCAAGTTCTTGCATGTGCAATATGTAAGACGATTAGCTTATAACGACTTGCCTACAGCCAGTAAGCATGGCGTGAGAATGATGTTGGAATTTACTTTTTAAACAAATAGTATAAAAGGAGAATTGTTATGAGAAAAATAAAGAATCCATATCTCAAGCGTGAAGGATATAACTGTTTCGGGTGTTGTCCCGGCAATCCATTTGGTTTACACATGGAGTTTTTTGAGGAAGGTGACGAAATCATCTCTTTCTGGAGACCACAGGATTATTATCAAGGTTGGGTAGGTGTGATGCACGGCGGAATACTTGCCACGTTGATAGATGAGATATGTGGATGGGTGGTGACTCGTAAGTTGCAAACGGCTGGTATGACCTCTAAACTGGAACTGAAATACTCCAAGTCGTTAAGTACGGCGCACAACCAACTGACCATCCGTGCCAAGATTGTTTCCATTCGTGGCAGTTGGGTTACCATTGAGGCAACCATCGAAAATGCCAATGGGGAGAAATGTGTGGAAGGAACAGCTATCTACTACGCTTTCGACAAGGAAAAGGCAAAGGAGATGGGATTTGAACACTGTGACGTGGAAGACGAACAATTATTGCCCATGTAATATATCGTTTTTACATTGATGTGTCATATAGTTATTATTTATTAACTTTTTTGTTTAAAGTGTTGATTTGTAATAATAATTGCGTAATTTTGTATGCTTGAACTATTTTCTGTTCATATTGACAATCGAAAAATCAATAAATATTAATAATATGAGGAAGGCTTTTTTAATTGCTCTTTTATTGGGCGTAGTTTTAGGAGTGCAAGCCCAACGAACGACAGACAAACTCGATCGTGGCTTAGTGGCTGTTCCATCATCTTCCGGCGGTAATTTTGTCAGTTGGAGGGTGTTTGGCGAGGAGTATTATGATACGGATTATAATCTCTATCGCAATGGAGTAAAAATCAACACCACTCCTTTGAAAGTATCTAATTTTGTTGATGCGGGTGGCAATTCTTCCAGCCGATACCAGGTAGCTCCTGTAGTACGTGGCAAGGAGATGGAGAAATGTGCGGAGGTATCTCGTTGGAACAGTCAGTATTATGATTTTCCTGTTTCTCCTGTCTATGGGCGTGATGGAAGCAATGTAACATCTTCCGGCGGATATATTATCAACGACATTTCCTTGGCTGATGTCACGGGTGATGGCGTCTGTGAGTTTATTGTCAAGAGATTGAGCTCCCTCAATTATGAATTGACTAACAAGAACGCATTCAACCACATCGAATGTTACAACCTGAAGGGTAAGCGCTTGTGGTGGATTGATTGTGGTCCCAATATCCTGAGCGGTAGCAATGTCGAACTGAATGCCGTTGCTTACGACTGGGATGGAGATGGTAAGGCAGAGGTAATCATGCGTGGTGCTGATAACATGATTATTCATCAGGCAGACGGAACCGTGGTGAACATTGGCGACATGAATGCCGATACCCGATGGAGCGGTATGGAATATACCAATTCTGGCCGTGAGTTCTTGCTTTATCTCAATGGTGAAACGGGTGAGCCATACGGCATTGGTCCTAACGGACAGAAGTGGATGGATTATCCTCTTCCTCGATATGATGTGGGAGAGACCACCGATTTGTTGGGTTCATCTGCTGAAGGTACTATCTGGGGAGCAGGTATCGCTGGTCACCGTCCCACCAAGCATTATTTTGGTGCTCCTTTCCTCGATGGTCGCCATGCAAGTATCTTCTTGGGACGTGGCTGTTACACTCGTCATAAGTTTATTGCCCTTGATGTTGATCCACAGACTCACCAACTCTCCGAGCGTTGGCGTTGGAAGGAATATTCCGGTTCAAGTCCTTGGTTCGGTAATGGCTATCATAACTTTGGTATTGCCGACGTAGATTGGGATGGAAGAGACGAAATCGTGTTTGGTTCGATGGTGATTGATGACAATGGTAAAGGTCTTTCCACAACGGGCTTGGGACACGGTGACGCTCAGCATTGCGGCGACCTTGACCCCTACCGTCACGGACAAGAGCATTTCTCATGTAACGAGACTCGTCCTGCCATGAACTACCGTGATGCTACTACTTCTAAGATTTACTATCGCTTGCAAAGTACGTCTGATGACGGTCGTGCCTTGTGTGCTAATTTCACCAACGACTATCCTGGAAGTATCGGACGCTCTACCCAGAGTGGTATGGTCAGTTGTGTGGCTGACAAGGTGGTTGGCGAAAAGGCTGACATGATTGCTTGGGGAGACCTGAACTTCCGTATCTACTGGGATGACGACTTGTTGTCAGAGGTGCTGAATAGTCCTGGAACCGAAAAGGAGGCTGCCATTATCAAACCTGGAAGAGGTCGTCTGTTTACCACTTCGGGTTGTAACATGTGCAATTGGACAAAGAATACTCCTTCTGCGCAGGGAGATATCTTCGGCGATTGGCGTGAAGAGTTGGTATTGCGTGCAGAGGGAAATACAAAGATTCGTATTTACACTACCAATATCCCTACCACCAACCGTATCTATACTCTTTGGCACGATCATCAGTATCGTCAGGCAATGGTGTGGCAGATGTGTGGTTACAACCAACCACCTCATCCCAGCTATTTCCTCGGTGAACTGGAGGGTATTACGCAAGCTCCACCACCTCTTACTATGACTGGCAGAGTGGAAATTGCCAATGGCAATAGCATCAGTGCTGCCAACAACGACCAGCATGTGCTTGTCTGCGAAACCAATGATACGAAAATCAATGTGGCAGATGGAGCAGCTCCATATATCGCTACGTTCAACGTTCCCTCTTGGGTACAAGGTACCAATAGCAACAGTACCACCAATCCTAAAATCAACTATGAGTATTTTACTTGCTCTGTGTCGGGTGGCGCATTCTCTGGTGCCATGAGATTGGTGAAGCAAGGTGATGGAATCCTCGAATTGCCCAAGGTTGAACAGAAATATACGGGCAATACGGATGTATGGGCTGGTACATTGAACTTTGACGGTACGTTGAAGAACTCTTCTCTTTGGTTGAATCGTTTTGCCGAACTCAATTCTGACGGTGGCGTGTTCCGTTCCATCAAGATGGACTATGATGCCAAGTTGCGTCCAGGTAAGGCTGATAACAAGGGTATGATTACCACAGACTCTCTGGTGTTAGGCTTTGGCTCGCGTGTGATTTTCGATATTTACAATGACTTGTCGGCTGACCAGGTGATTGCTAAATACGTGAGCATTGAAACCAAAGATTGGGATTATGGACCTAAATACATGGTGCCTGTCTTCGAGTTTGTTGCACATCAAGGTGAAGGTGAGACCTTGCAGGCAGGAAAGTACCTCATCGGAGAGATTGAAAAGATGACGGGCAACTTGACTGACATCAAGGTGGAGGGAGTCGATAAAAGTTTGAAGTCGTATATCTCTTTGGAAGATGGCAAATTGTATCTCGTAGTGGAAGGACTTCGCGAACCTTCATCTATTGTATGGAATGGTAATGAAAGTTCTACTTGGGATTTGGCCATTGCACATAATTTCACCAATGCTGCCGACGAGACCTTGACCAATGAGGTCTTTGTAACGGGCGACAAGGTGCTGTTCAATGACAACGCTTCTAATTTCTCTGTCAACATCAATAGCGACATTGAGGCAGATTCTATCATCGTAGATAACTCCAAGAACTATGTATTTGATGGCTCTGGTGCTATCGTGGGTGCTACCAAGTTGGTGAAGAAGGGCACTGGAACGCTTACCATCAAGACCGATAATTCCTATAATGGTGGCACTCGTATCTCTGGCGGAACAGTCATTGTTTCTTCTTTGTCTAATGCTAATCAGGCATTGGGAAATTTAGGAGCCATGAACGCTGCCTCAAGCAAGATGGTGATCGAGAATGGTGCAGAGTTGCGCACCACAGCTGCTGTCACTCAAGGCTCTGCCATGTCTGTACTCACCGAGGAAGGTGGTGTGATTAACAACACGGGTGATTACATCGTCAACCGTTCTATCACGGGTACCAAGTTGACCAAGAAGGGTGGAGGATGGATGAAACTGAATACTACCAATCCCTCTCTTGAAAGGTTGGTGATTGCTGGAGGTACGGTTCAATGTGTTTCATGTAATGTTCCTGCAAGAACGGTTGAGTTCAACAGTGGAACGCTTTCTGAGAACACGGGTTCTAATTATGCCATTCATATCCCTGAAGGAAAGAGTGGTACATGGAATTTGGTGAATGATGCTACATACAGCAACAAACTCACTGGTGAGGGAACGATTTCTATTTCATGCCCCGTACGTTCGGGAGGTTCAGGCAGCAGCGCATGGTATGCTACCCGCACACGCATCAGTGGTAACTGGTCAGAGTTCCAAGGCACGGTGAAGCCAGTGTCTAATGGCGATCCCTCTGGTCGTTTCACCCTTGACAACTCATCTGGAATGCCTCATGGCACGATGGATATTGCCAGTGGGGTAGAGGTGCAAAACAGCGCGAAGTCCTTCGCTATCGGCAAGCTCACAGGCTCAGGCAGCTTAGGCGGTGTTTGTTCGTTTAGCAGTGGTGGCGTTTCAGGTAACAACACATGGAGAGTAGGAAACGATGAGTCATGGAGATGGAGTGGAACCGTTGACGGTAATGGAACGCAATTTGTCAAGGTAGGCTCTGGTAAAATCATTGCTTCTGGCGCATGGACCAACACGGGTGCAGTGACCGTTCAGGAGGGAGAGTTGAATATTTCTTCCACCACTTCGCTCGGTACGGGTACGCTCACCGTCTCAAAGGATGGAATCCTTTCAGGTGTAACCTCTTCTACCAAGTCGCTCAACAATTCCTCTTACACCATCAACGGTACCTTGCAGATTGGCGTTACAGCCGCTTCTTATTCAGGAATCATGAACTTCGGTTCAAAGAATGTATCGTTCTCATCTGGTAGTACCCTCATTGCGAATGTCCTTCGTGCAGCCAACAACAGTTCTAAGGGTGGAACGTTCATGGGACAAATCAACCGTTTGGTGATGAATGGAACGATTGTCGTTTCATTGTATAAGAACTATGCGCCGGAGGTAGGCGATTCCATCGTGCTCTGGGAAGCCAACACATTCAGTGGCAGTCCTAAGTTTGAGTTGCCGGCAACTTACGAGAAGGTTAATTCTGAAACGGGAGAGACCGTTACTTACTCGATAGAGTGGGATACGTCAGACATCAGCAAGGGTATCTTGCGTGTGGCTGGTGTGACCGATGGTATTCAGAGAGTGATGTCTTTAGACAGGGTAAACGAAACCAATGACGTGTATAATACACAAGGTGCATTGGTGAAGAAAAATGCACAGTCGTTAAGAGGATTGCCAAAGGGCATTTACTTCTGGCAAGGAAGAAAGGTTGTGGTGAAATAACCTCCTTTGTTCATAGCTGATAAGGAATGAGACTGACAGGCTTTATCACTCCCTTCTTTATAGAAGTCAAATAATCAAGTAAACCCCGAAAGTTAGAAATCAACTTTCGGGGTTTATTATTAATTGAGAACAAGCATGAAAAAGTTAAATCCGTGACGTAGATTAATAAAACTACGCCACGGATTAATAAAACTACGTCGTAGTTTACTTAATCTTCGACACGGATTTAAAAATATGATTGATTATTCTGTTAAATCTATAGCGTGATAGGAGGAAAAGGCAGGAGATTGGTAGTGAGAAGTGAGAGATATTAGAAGTAAGAAAGTTAGAAGCAAGAAGTAAGAGATATGATTTAGTGGATTAGAAGCAAGATAGTAATAAGCATGAGATATGTCTGGAGGTTGAGAGGCATGAAAGTTAGAAGCAAGAGATATGTCTTGGAGATAGAGAGACAAGTAGTCAAAGCTAATTATCACTAAACACTACGTGAGTTCGACGTAAGAAAAGTGTTGAAAAAGTTGTGGGAATGGAATATTTTTAGTAACTTTATAGGTGATAATCAAATAGTTACGAATTAATACCCATTCCCATGACAACTGCAAATTTAATAGAAATTTTCTGTATTCTCGACGAATTCTGCAAATATTTTGCTCCAAAGTTGAAAAAACACACTTTAGAGGTCCCTGGCAAGCGCCATCGCAACCGTCCGAGCCGCATGTCCGACAGCGAGATAATGACCATACTGTTGTTGTTCCATACGCACCATTTCCGCGACCTGAAATCATTCTACCTTGGCTATGTCTGCCAGCACATGAGGAAGGACTTCCCGCATACCGTCTCATACAACCGCTTCGTGGAGCGTCAGGCTCAGGTGGGGCTGCATCTGTTGCTCTTCCTCCAGACTTGCGCTCTTGGCAAGTGCACGGGCATATCCATCATCGACTCCACTCCTCTGGTATCATGCCACATCAAGCGGAAGAAGCAGCACAAGACCATGAAGGGATGGGCTGCCAAGTGGAAGTGCACCATGGGCTGGTTCTATGGATTCAAGCTGCATCTGGTCATCAACGACAAGGGGGAGATTATCCAGTGGCAGCTTACTCCTGGGAATGTAGACGACCGGGCACCGCTGAAGGACAAACGCTTCACGGAGAAGCTCTTCGGGAAACTCTTCGCCGACAGGGGATATATCAGCCAGGACCTCTTTGAGATGCTCTTTGTGGATGACCTGCACCTCGTCACCAAGATCAAGAAGAACATGAAGAACTCGCTCATGCTTCTGAAGGACAAACTCATGCTTAGGAAAAGATCTGGCATTGAAACGGTCAATGATGAGCTCAAGAACGTCTGCCAGATTGAGCACACCAGGCATCGTTCGGTTGACAACTTCGTGACGAATCTCATCGCCGGGCTCATTGCCTACAACTTTTTGCCAAAGAAGCCACAGATGAACATCGAAATCATTGACAAAAGCAGACTCATTACACTGAACTCTTAAATCGAACTCACGTTAATATGGGTAAATAATATGAATAGAATTTCTATTCAAGTTTCGCATTTGCTCTACTTTTTGGAGTTACAGGAGTTCAGGAGTTTCAGGAGTTCAGACAATAGTTATGAAAGCTCCGTTTTCTTTGATTTCTAAAAATCAAGTGTATTGTCTGAACTCCTGAACTCCTCTACAACTTAATTATTATTCTTACTCCATTTCTATATTATCTTACACAAATAAAAACTGTCAGCTGTAAGATTGTAAGATATAGGCAATTGCTTATTCACTTTAAAGCAATGAAAGGATGCACTAATTTCTGAGGACGGGGCGAACGTTATGACCTAAGAAGTAGACGCTGTAATATAAGGTGGCACTTATACCGAAACTGTAGCTTCTGGCGCAGGACGAGTAGTCTGGATACAGCGTAGACGACCAGTAAACACCATATTCGCCAGTGAAGTTGAGGTCGCCATTTTTGCGACTGCCAGCAGCGGGGAGGAAAATGCTATTGCCGTTAACCTTGCTGGTGAATTTCTCGCCTTTTACACCGTTGAATGTTGTCCATTCAATTTTGCAGTTGCTTATCAACTCCCTGAAATCTTCCCACGTGGGCATATACCAGTTGCCACCCCATTTCACATGGGCCACGTCGTACTCCGTGCCGCTGATGTCTTCTCCAATGTTTACATACTCATCATCTTGGTAAAACTTGTAGGTACTTTTATCATAGAACTCTTTCTCCTCGGTATCGCCCCAAGCGTAATAACCGCCGTATTCCTCGGGCTTAGTGGCTCCCACATTGCAGGTTGCCCACTTGGTTCCAGAAGGCAAACCAAGGTCAACCGCCTCATGGTTCTTACCAAGGATAATACCAACCAACTCTATGACATCCGTGACGTTTACATTTCCGTCACCATTCAAGTCATACTTACTACTCTGTGCAAATGCACCCGATGTTCCCAACAATAGGAATGCAAAAAATAAAGCTACCTTTTTCATAAACTTAGTGATTATGTTGAAACTAATATGATTATTTTTGTTTGCAAATATACGTCTTTATTCTGATAATCGGAATAAATATGAGCAAAATTTACAGGTGTGCAATATTATTGTACACTTTGAAAGAGCAACAAAATCGGGTAATCCGACAAATGCGTAGTTGGTTTGTAAATAGACAATGCCGTTAGGCATCTTACCTTTACAACATCGCTGTTTCTGTTTGATGACCACATTGCGGTCTTTAACTCAAAGATTATTCCTTTCTGAAAATTGAAAATGTTTTAAATCCTCTAATAAAAACGCTATAAATAGATGTGTAATATTGACTTGCGGTTTTTTAATCATCTACTTATTCTTCTACTAATCCTCTACTAAAACTCTACCTATTCTCTACAAATCGTAAAGCATATATTTATAAATCGTAAAGCATATATTTATGAATCGTAAAGAGCATAAAAAAACCTTGCAAACTAAGATGTTGAGCATTTGTAAAACTTCAACAAGAAAGTGAAAAACGATAGAACGTTCCAATTGTTCCAGTTGTTCCAGTTTATTTTTTATATGAAACTCTCTTTCTAAAAACTACTTAAATAATTGATATATAAGTAGTTATATAGAACGGAAAGGGAATTCCATATCCAAAAATTAATTGGAACAATTGGAACTGGAACGCATGGTCATAAATGATTTAATTATCTACAAGACCTTTGACCGCCAACCGCTACTCGTTGCACATTTCGATGGAAAAAACTATCCACCTTTCAAATCCTCCCAACAAACACGTATTTCTATCTTTAAATACTTTATTCTACTGGTTGACAAATGGTTTTTTATTATTCCACTTATTGAGCGTTCTGGCAAGCCATACAGAATATGGTAGAAAAGAATGCCATGCGTCTGGACAGCAAGGCATTCATGGTTTATGGAGTGTACCGTCAAATGAAGTGTGCGGTTATCCTTTTTGCCGCATGGGCGGCAGTGGGGCTACATGCAGGCTTGGGAGCCTGCCCCCCACCGCAACCCATGCGGCAAAAAGGATTTGGGTTTGCGTCCCCGCGTTTCGGGAAGGATGCACTAATTTCTAACGACGGGGCGCACACTTCGACCGTAGTCGCGGCTGCTGTAGCCTCTCCAGTTGGCGGCGTGGCCCGAATCGAAGTAGAAGAAGTAGGCGATGTCCGAGTGGACTCGAATCCACGTGGATGACCAATATTTGCCGTCCTCGCCAGCGTAGTAGAGGTCGCCGCCCCAGCGGTCGCCAGCAGCGGGGAGGAAGATACTATTGCCATTAATCTTACTGGTGAACTTCTCGCCATTCACACCGTTGAGAGTCGTCCACTCACTATCGCAATTGTTAAGTAACTCTTTGATGTCATCCAATGTGGGCATACACCAGTTGCCTCCCCACTTCACATGTGCCACGTCGTACTCCGTGCCGCTAATGTCCCAGCCGATATTTACATAGGAGCCATTTTGGTAATACTTGTATGTGTCCTCACTATAAACCTCTTTCTCCTCTGTCTCACCCCAAGCGTAATAACTGCCGTATTCCTCGGGCTTACTTGCTCCCACGTTGCAAGATGCCCACTTCGTACCAGAAGGTAAACCAAGGTCGATAGCTACAGGACCATCAGGAACAACGGGTACTTCCGATTTCACGAAAGTCAAACTTTCGATGTCGTCAAGGTCATAGACCTTCTCTCCGTCAGCGGTGACAATATACTGGAATTGATAATCGCTAAATTGATTGCCCTGAGCATCGGTCTTTGACGTGAAAATCTTCGTCATATTGTCGAGCAGAAACTTATTGATTTCACCATTCTTGAGGTTGACATTCACGTAGTCCTGTCCCATCATGGGCAACGACATTGCCATCATGGCAAGTGCGAGGATGCTTTTAAGAAATCTTGTTTTCATCGTTTCGAGATTTTATAAGTTACACCATTGGCTTTCACGAGATAAACCCCTGTGGGGAGTTGCGAGAGAGAAACGGCAACCTTATCGCCGTTAGCCTTAAACGTGCGAATAAGTTGACCTGATGCAGAATAGATACAGATGTCAGAAGTTGACTTCAATCCCTTGAACGTCAACGTCTCACCGTCATTAGAGAAAATAGATTTGATACCGTCGGGCACTCCGTCACCTTCGGAGATGGGAGTATCCTCAACGTAAGTATATCGCTGAACATTCTCCAAAGGATAGGTAATGGTGGTATTTGTTGTTGTAATAATAAGGTTTCCCTCGCTGTAAGTGGTAACTGGTTCCTCGTTCAAGCTGATGGTCACTATTTGACCGTCGGCTTGCCAAATCTGCAAAACCTTGTTGCTTGCTTTGCTCGTCACGCTGACTAATACACCCGCGATGAGCAATAATAAAAATCTTTTCATTGTTTGGGTTTTAATTGTTGAATTATATTCAACAGAAAAGGCGTAAACATTTCCTAATGCTTATCCTTACGTGAGGTACCGCCAAGTAACCTATATTCAAAATAAGATTCGGAAAGCTCACACCTTTTGGCGTAAGCATTCTGACTTCTTATTCTCTGAATATGTCAGCTACAAAAGTAGTTCACTCGTTGAAATTGGCGGTTTCCACGTAAGAGAACAAGAGCCAAAAGCTCTATATAATAAGTATTGGAAGGGGTGGTTATGCGCTTCTCCGTTAAACGTTGTTTATTAATAACGTGCTGAAGTTTTCACCCTCTCGGCTGCCGCGTCACCTTGTGTCGCTATAAGCAGCCAAATTTGTCATTCCGTACTGTCTGTTTCTTGTTTTCGGTTTAAGATGATTACTATTTTCAATTATTTATATACCTTTATGTATATTCTTGGTTGCAAATTTACCACTTTTTTTTGATAAACGAAAAAAATATGAGTAAAAATAACAGGTGTGCAATATTATTGTACACTTTGACAGAGCAACAAAATTGGGTAATCTGACAAAAGCGTAGTTGGTTTGTAAAAAACTATGCCGTAGGCATTAGATTTCTGTAGCCAGCTATGCAGAAACGCCTTTAGGTGTTTCGAAATGGCTGGGATAGAGGATGCCGCAAGCGGAATACCCTGCCGTAGGTAGGGGACACGATGAGACATATCGCCTACCTACGGCAGGCCTTTCCCCCCCCACAATTCTCTCTTTCCAGCCATTTCGGTCTACCTAACGGCAGACCTGTATGGCTGGCTACTAACATCAAATGCCTAACGGCATTTCCCACGTACATTGCCAGCTAATTGGAACCGTTCAAATGTAGTCTAAGGATTTAGGGATTCAAGGAATTTCGGTGCAAGCACCGATAAGTAAATCCTAAAATCCTTGAATCCTTAGACTTTTGAATGATGAATATTTTGATGACGAATGGGATAGTATAGTATATGAACTTGCCCCACAGAGCCCCGATAGGGGCGTTAAGAACACAGGCAGGGGTGAAGCGAAGCGAAACCCCTGTAAAAAGGAGTCGCCAGCAAAACAGAGTACCGAAGGTACGACAGAAATTCTGTCGCCCCTATCGGGGCTTGTAATATGCTCATACATACTATGCAGGGGTTCCGCTACGCTCCACCACCTGCCTGTATTCTTATCGTCCCTTCGGGACTTTGCACCTGCCTGTATTTTCATTGTCCCTTTTGGACTTTACCCACCTGCCTGTTTTCTCATTGTCCCTTTTGGACTTTGCCCCTGCCTGTGTTCTCATCGTCCCTTCGGGATTTCTTCACCTGCCTGTGTTCTCATCGTCCCTTGGGATTTCTCCACCTGCCTGTATTCTTAACGTCCCTTCGGGACTTTGCCCACCTGTCTGTATTCTCCTCGTCCTTTCGGGACTTTAGTTGCCTATTAAAATCCTTACATTTTATATAAATAATCTGCGTATTTCCTATATTTTTTGATAGTTTATTTGGATTTGAGTAATTTGTGATGTAACTTTGCATTCACAAAATACTGAAAACTTTTATTTATGAAACTGAAACATGTAGTATTGTTGGTGTTATGCCTGTTGTTGGGAGTACAAGTACATTCCGTCAATCGTGTGAAGTACAACTTCAATAGTGATTGGCTCCTTCAGGTTGGCGATATTCCACAAGCCCAGTTGGTGGATTTTGATGATGCCTCATGGCAACGTGTCACCTTGCCGAGAGCATTCAACGAGGATGAGGCATTCCGTATTCCTTGTCATGACTTGTCTGATACAATCATGTGGTATCGCAAGCATTTCAACGTGGATGATGTGCAGGGCAAGAAATATTTCGTGGAGTTTGAAGGAGTGCGCTTTGGCGCAGAGTTCTTCCTCAACGGCCATAGCCTCGGCTTGTCAGAGAACGGTGTGATGGCGAGCGGTTTCGACCTGACACCCTATATCACCAACGGTAATAACGTGCTTGCCGTTCGTGTAGATAACAGTTGGGTTTACAGGGAGCGTTCCAGCAACAGTCGTTACCAATGGAACGACAAGAATTTCAATGCCAACTATGGCGGTATTCCCAAGAATGTCTTTCTGCATGTGAGCGACAAGCTTTATCAGACACTGCCCCTATACAGTAATCTGGGTACTACGGGTACGTATATCTACGGTTCTGATTACGACATTCCTGCCAAGACATTTGTCTTACATGCAGAGTCCGAGGTGAAAAACGACGATTCAAAGGCTCGCACCTTCCGTTATTCCACCCAGCTCTTTGACGCTGATGGCAAAGAAGTAGCCCAGTTTGGTGGAAACCAGTTTACCCTACAACCAGGAGAGACAACCATTGCCAAAGCATCGGGTAAGGTGAGCGATGCGCATTTCTGGAGCTGGGGATATGGCTATCTATATACGGTAAAGACCTTGCTTACCGCTGATGACGGGAAGGTGATAGACTGTGTGAATACACGCACGGGATTTCGCAAGACTCGCTTTGCTGAGGGAAAGATATGGCTGAACGACCGAGTGATGATGGTTCATGGCTATGCACAGCGTACCAGCAACGAATGGCCAGGCGTGGGCTTGAGCGTTCCTGCATGGTTGAGTGACTACAGCAATGCGTTGATGGTCGAGTCGGGAGGAAACGTGGTACGATGGATGCACGTTACACCTTGGAAACAAGACATAGAGTCGTGTGACCGTGTGGGACTGATCCAGGCAATGCCTGCCGGCGATGCAGAGAAAGACGTGGAGGGCAGACGATGGGAACAGCGTGTGGCACTGATGCGCGATGCAATCATCTACAACCGCAACAATCCCAGCATCCTGTTTTATGAGGGAGGTAACGAGAGCATCAGCAGGGAACACATGATAGAGCTCAAGAAGATACGTGACCAATACGACCCATGCGGTGGAAGAGCCATCGGCAGCAGAGAGATGCTCGACATCAACGAGGCTGAGTATGGCGGTGAGATGTTGTATGTGAACAAAAGCAAGAAACACCCCATGTGGCAGATGGAATATTGTAGGGATGAGGGCTTGCGCAAGTATTGGGACGAAAAGAGCTATCCTTACCACAAGGAAGGAGCAGGACCTTTGTATAGAGGAAAGCCAGCCTTCGACTACAATCATAACATGGACGAGTTTGCCAAGGAAATGGTGGAGCGATGGTACGACTACTTCGTTGACCGCCCAGGCAAGGGAACACGTGTCAACAGTGGAGGCGTAAAAATCGTCTTCTCTGATACCAATACCCATTGGCGCGGTGAGGCAAATTACCGAACGAGTGGCGTTACCGATGCCATGCGTATTCCGAAGGATGCGTTCTTTGCCCATCAGGTGATGTGGGATGGATGGGTAGAGCCAGAGCATGACAAGACATATATCATAGGCCACTGGAACTATGAGGCTGGAACCATGAAAGATATGAATGTGGTCTCAAACGGTGATGAAGTGGAATTGTTTGTCAATGGCAAATCATTAGGAAAGGGAGAACGCAAATGGCAATATCTCTATACCTTCAAGAATGTGACCTTTGAGCCGGGCACGGTCAAGGCAGTGAGCTACAAGAACGGTGCGGAGGTGAGCAGTTATGAGATACAGACCGCTGGTAATCCCGACCATGTAGTTGTCACTACCATGCAGAACCCCGAAGGTTTCAAGGCTGATGGAGCCGATATGGCATTGGTACAATTTGAGGTGGTTGACAAGGAAGGGCGCAGATGTCCTCTGGACAATCGCATGGTACATTTCAACCTCTGGGGAGAGGGCAATTGGATTGGAGGTATCGCCACCCAACCCGGTAAGGCACAAAATGGGAAAGCTGCCGATAAGGGCAAGAACAATACCTCCAACGGAACACCAGGAATGTTGGATGGTCCGGCTACCGTTTCAACGTTCGACAACTACATCCGACACACCAGTCTGCCCGTGGAATGTGGAATCAACAGAGTGTTGGTGAGAAGTACGGTCAACCCAGGTCCCATCTATCTGACGGTGGCAGCTGAGGGGTTGGCTCCCGTCACCATTACGATGAACACGGAAGCCGTGAAGACCAACAACGGCGTGAACAGCTACCTCCCTTCGATGACTTTGAAATCCAACTTGAAACGTGGGGAAACGCCATCTACTCCTTCGTATAAGGACTTATCGAAAGGCATTGACGTGGCTGCTGTCAAGGCAGGATGCAATGAGCAGGAGGCAGTAAACAGCTTTGATGACAACGAACTCTCAGAATGGAAGAGCGACGGTAACAAGGATCATGCCTGGATTACCTATCAGTTTGCCAATCCAGTAGCTGTGGATGAGGTGGTCGTCAAGATGACGGGCTGGAGAAACAAGTGTTATCCATTGGCTATCTATGCCGGAAAGAAAAAAGTATGGGAGGGCGTGACCTATGCAACGTTGGGCTATGTACATATACCCATTGCCAAACCTATCAAGAACAAGGAGATGACGATTAAGATGTTGGCACCCGTACAAGACAGCAACGCCTTTGGAGATACCAAGGAGTTGGCTGGTGGCAATGCGGGCGAACTGGACCGTCTTATCTCCAAGAAGGGAAAAGTGGATTTGAGAATCGTAGAGGTAGAATTCTTACAAAGAATAAAATAATCAACTCAACTTTCGCAAGTTGTAGGAGTACAGGAGTTCAGTAGTCCAGACAAATGTCTTTACTCCTTGAAACTCCTGAACTACAAAGAAGTTGAGCGAATGCGAAACTTATAAATTAAATAGATAAAATGATGAAATATCGAGTTGTATTTTTGCTTTGCCTGACAAGCATTCTCAATATGTCAGCGCAGACCGTTCGCACGTTTACTTTGTCCAATTCGTCTGATGGAGAGTCAACGCTTGCTTGTTATCTCCCTCAAAACCCTACGGGTAGGGCAGTGGTAGATTGTCCTGGAGGTGGTTATTCCCATTTGTCAATGGTGAACGAGGGAAGCGATTGGGTATCATATTTCAACGAGAAAGGCATTGCCTATTTTGTGCTCAAGTATCGTATGCCCAATGGTGACCGCCAGATACCGCTCTCTGATGCCTACAATGCCATCAAGACGGTGCGCGACAGTGCTGATGCTTGGCACATCAATCCATACGACGTGGGTATCATGGGCTTTTCTGCAGGTGGCCATTTGGCTTCAACGGTAAGCACACATGCACCGTGGGAATGTCGTCCCAACTTCTCCATCTTGTTTTACCCCGTGATTTCCATGGATGAGCGAGTGACGCATAAAGGATCGTGTGTGGGATTTTTAGGAGAGGGCAGGCATGATAAGGAACTCGTGAAGCAGTTCTCCAACGACAGGCAAGTGCGTTGTCACACTACACCTCCAGCCATCATTCTCTTGGCAAACGACGACCGTGCCGTTCCTCCTGTTACCAATGGCGTGGCTTATTATTCAGCTATGCGCAACCAAGGCAATGAATGTTCGATGTACATTTATCCAACAGGAGGACATGGTTTTGGTTTCCGTTCCAATTTCAAGTATCATGACCAGATGCTCAACGACCTGTCCACATGGTTGGAACACCTGAAGATGCCAGCTAAAGATGCGATACGAGTGGCTTGTGTGGGAAACAGCATAACCGAGGGATATGGCATTGCCATGAGTTCACAATTAGGATACCCAGCCCAATTGCAGAAATTGATGGGTGACCAATACCAGGTGCGCAACTTCGGCGTGAGTGCTCATACCATGCTGAATAAAGGAGACATGCCCTATATGAATCGTCCTGAATGGGAATATGCCAAAGCATTTAATCCACAAGTGGTGATCGTGAAGTTGGGAACCAATGACAGTAAGCCTTGGAACTGGCAACATGGTAAGGAATTTGGAAAAGACCTGCAACAGATGATTGATGAGTTGAAAGCCCTGCCAGCCAAACCAACCATTTACTTGGCAACTCCATTGAAGATATTCGATAATCCATATCAGATCAATGACACCATCGTCACCAACGAAATCATCCCTATAATAAATAAGGTGGCAAAGAAAAACAAGTTGTCCATCATCGACCTGCACGAGAAGATATTGAATAAAGAAATGTTTAAGTCGGATGGTGTACATCCCAATGAAAAGGGAACGGCAGAAATGGCAAAGATTATTGCAGATGTCATTAAACAGTAAGACAAATCAGAGTAAAAACTGAAATTCTGTCAGTTGTGCCAAATGAATGATCAGCTCATGTCAGTTTGGCACACTTTTCGTTTATAGTAGGTCAGATTGATAAAAATTGAACATTTAAAAATAAAAGATTATGAACATTAAACCATTAGCTGACCGCGTGTTAATCCTTCCAGCACCGGCAGAAGAGAAAGTAGGAGGTATCATTATCCCTGATACAGCAAAAGAAAAACCATTGCACGGCAAGGTTGTTGCCACTGGCAAAGGAACGAAAGACGAGGAAATGATCTTGAAAGAGGGCGACGAAGTGCTCTACGGCAAATATGCAGGTACCGAACTGGAGTTTGAAGGTGAGAAATACCTGATGATGCGTCAAAGTGATGTACTCGCTGTGATTGGATAATAAATTTGTAGAATCATTAAAAAAGACGAAAGATTATGGCTAAAGACATTAAATTCAATATTGAAGCCCGTGACTTGTTGAAGCAGGGCGTTGACCAATTGGCTAATGCAGTAAAGGTGACATTAGGTCCTAAAGGTCGTAACGTAGTGATTGAGAAGAAATTTGGTGCTCCTCAGATTACCAAGGACGGTGTAACCGTTGCCAAGGAAATCGAACTGGAGGACAAGTTTGAGAATACGGGTGCACAGCTCGTTAAGAGCGTGGCTACCAAGACCGGCGATGATGCTGGTGATGGAACAACCACCGCAACGATTCTTGCTCAGGCAATTATCTCTGAGGGATTGAAGAATGTTACCGCTGGTGCTAACCCTATGGACTTGAAACGTGGTATTGACAAGGCTGTGAAGGCTGTTGTTGCACATATCGCTGAAAGTGCAGAACTTGTTGGTGACAACTATGACAAGATTGAGCAAGTGGCTACCGTCAGTGCCAACAACGATAAGGAGATTGGTGAACTCTTGGCAGAAGCTATGCGTAAGGTAAGCAAGGACGGTGTGATTACCATCGAGGAGTCAAAGAGTCGTGACACCCATATTGGTGTAGTAGAAGGAATGCAGTTTGACCGTGGTTATCTGAGTGCATATTTCATCACCGATTCAGACAAGATGGAGTGTGTGATGGAAAATCCATATATCCTTATCTACGACAAGAAGATTTCCAACATCAAGGACTTCCTTCCTATTCTTCAACCAGCTGCAGAGAGTGGTCGTCCATTGCTCGTGATTGCAGAGGATGTTGACTCAGAGGCTCTGACCACATTGGTTGTGAACCGTCTGCGTGGTGGTTTGAAGATTTGTGCAGTAAAGGCTCCAGGATTCGGAGACCGTCGCAAGGCTATGCTCGAAGATATTGCCGTACTGACAGGTGGTACTGTTATCAGTGAGGAGAAGGGCTTGAAGCTTGAACAAGCTACTATCGAGATGTTGGGTACATGTGACAAGGTAACCGTTTCAAAGGACAATACAACCATCGTGAATGGTGCTGGTTCTAAGGACGCTATCAAGGATCGTATTGCACTCATCAAGAAAGAGATTGAGAACACCACAAGCTCATACGACAAGGAGAAACTGCAGGAGCGTTTGGCTAAGTTGGCAGGTGGCGTAGCCGTTCTCTATGTAGGTGCAAACAGCGAGGTAGAGATGAAGGAAAAGAAAGACCGCGTAGATGATGCTCTTTGCGCTACTCGTGCTGCTATCGAGGAAGGTGTTGTTGCTGGTGGTGGTACCACATACATCCGCGCCCTTGAGTGTTTGAAGGACTTGAAGGGTGACAATGCCGACGAGCAGACAGGTATCAACATCGTTGAGCGTGCCATCGAGGAACCACTTCGCCAGATTGTTACCAATGCAGGCGGTGAAGGTGCTGTAGTTGTTCAGAAGGTACGTGAAGGCAAGGGCGACTTCGGTTACAATGCACGTAAAGACGTATATGAGGACTTGCGTGAGGCAGGTGTCATCGATCCAGCAAAGGTAGCTCGTGTAGCCTTGGAGAATGCAGCAAGTATCGCAGGTATGTTCCTCACAACGGAGTGTCTGATTGTTGACAAACCTGAGAAGGAACCAGCAATGCCAATGGGTAATCCAGGCATGGGTGGAATGATGTAATTTGACACCTGTATATATCAAAATAGGGGAGAAAAATGCTTTTCTTCCCTATTTTTTGATATTATTTTGCTGATAGGAGATTTTTTTTTCAAAAAAAATTTTGTTGTTTGGTAGAAAGATTATAATTTTGCATTGAAAATCGGCATAAAGCCTTAATAATATTTTTTGATTTGTTTTAGTAGATTAGTTTTTAAGTAGTTTGTTTTTGAAAATCGGTTGTCGTGATGACATCCGATTTTTTTGTATCATCCGTTTATCGCGAAAAAAGGAGCATCATGTGAAGCTCCTTGTCGGTGCCATTATGAAAATGGCAATGTTTTTCCGTATGATTAGTTTGGTGTGTTGTCTGAGGGCAGTTGGGCTTGCATGTTGACTACTAAGGTTGAGCAAGCCATCAACAAAAGTAATATTTTCTTCATAGGTTTTAAGTTTGAATAATTTGATTCTAAATCAATTTGCAAAGTTAAGGTAAAAAATGTAATATAATAATGGCTAAACCACTGCAATATTTGACAATTTTCCGTTTTTTGTTGCATTTTTGCTGACAAATGATTATTTTTGTCAACAAAATTACGAATTGACATGATTAACGAGCAACAGCTACCCCCACTGATAGTGAGTGATGAACTCATCAATGAACGGGGGATAATGGTTTTCGACAACATCCATCAGATGCTTATCTATGGTGAACCCTACATCGCTCCTTACATCACCATCTCAATGTGTGTGCAAGGATGGGTGGATGCTGAATATGACATGCGCCCTGTGCGATTCGAAGCTGGTGATATTGCTGTGGTTCATGCCAAGCACACTGTTTGTGTCTATCGCTCGTCAGACGACTATCATGCTATTCAACTGTCCATATCACCACAGATTGAAGAGGAACTGAAAGGATTGTTGCCCTCGGTTTACATTGATTTTTACCATTATATTTGGCAACCAGCATTTCATCTGACAAAAGACCAACAGACCAACATGATACATGCGATGCAATTGCTGAAATACATCAGTCTTTCAAAGATGCCAGAGCGAGAACTTCTCCTCAAGGGAATGCTGCATCTAATGGCAGTTTTGTTGCGAAACTACCGGATAGAGAATGGTCATGTTGACCACTTCACGACACCGCGTCAAGAGTTGTTTATGCGTTTCCATCAGGCTATTGTTGAGCATTTTCGTGAAAGTCGTGAAGTACGTTTCTATGCCGACTTGTTATGCTTAACTCCCAAGCACTTTGCAACGATTATCAAACAACAGACGGGAATTAATGCCCTTCAGTGGATTAACAATTACGTTATCATTCAAGCAAAAACCCTCCTGCGCAATCGCCGTCAGTTGACTATCCAACAGATTACCCATCAGCTTGGATTTTCTGATCAAGCTGCTTTCAGTCGATATTTCAAAACACACACAGGCTTGTCACCGTCAGAGTTTCGTGCTCGGAATTGATGTATATCATTTTTTTCGTAACTCAGGCTTCTCCGAAGTTACTGACACTCGGCAATAAAAAGAAAAAAGTGATTTTCTTTTGTATTGCTCTCGTTTTTTCGTAACTTTGCGGTCAAATTTTTGTAAGATGAAAATAAAATCATTATTGGTACTTGCCTTAACCACATTTTTTTTATGTGCATGTAGCGAAAAAGGCGTTTATTCTGGGGTGGACTCTTCTAAACGAGATTTTAGGGGAGCATGGATACAATGTGTGAATGGACAATTCCAAAATTTAGGAACGGAGGGAATGAAACAAAACCTTACGTATCAATTGGATGAGTTGCAGAAAGATGGTGTGAATGCCATCATCTTCCAGGTGCGTCCAGAATGTGATGCGTTATATAACAGTCCTTACGAGCCGTGGAGTCGTTTCCTTACAGGCGTACAGGGTAAGGCTCCCGCACCATACTGGGATCCTTTGGAATGGATGGTCAATGAATGTCATAAGCGCGGGATGGAACTCCATGCATGGATTAATCCATACAGGGCAAAGACCAAGAACACCAACGACCTTGCAGCCAATCATATAGCTCGAAAACAACCAGGACGAGTTTTTGAATATGATGGACTGTATATCCTTAATCCTGGTATTCCGTCAAATCGAGATTATATCTGTACCATAGTGAAAGACATCGTGAAGAGATATGATATTGATGGCTTGCACATGGACGATTATTTCTATCCCTATCCTGTGGCGGGTAAGTCTATTCCTGATAGTCGTGAGTTTGCCTCATACAACAATGGATTTAAAAACATTGAAGATTGGCGACGCGATAATGTGAACCTGTTTATCAAACAGGTAAACGAAGCCATCAAAAGCGTGAAGCCTTGGGTGAAGTTTGGTGTTTCTCCCTTTGGCATTTACCGTAATAAGAAAAGTGACCCACTCAATGGCAGTGAGACAAACGGCTTGCAAAACTACGATCAATTGTATGCAGACGTATTGCTTTGGGTGAACAATGGATGGATAGACTATTGTGTGCCACAGATTTACTGGGAGATAGGCAATAAAGCAGCCGACTACAAGACCCTTATTACCTGGTGGAACAAATACACCTCTAAACGTCATTTATATATAGGTGAAGATGTGGAACGAACCGTGAAATATGCTGACCTGAATAATAAGAATACACACCAAATGAATGCTAAGTATCAATTACACAAGCAAATGAAAAATGTGAAAGGTACGATATTGTGGTATTCAAGGGCTGTGGTTGACGATACGGGTAAATATGGCACGATGTTGAGAAATTATTATTGGAAACGTCCGGCATTGCCCCCATTGATGCCTTACATAGACAAGAAAGCACCCAAGAAGCCGAAGAATGTGGATGTGGTTCAGATGTCGGATGGTAACACAGTGCTTTGTTGGGAAGCACCAAAAGGAAAGAAATGGAATGATGAGGCACGGAAATTCGTGGTGTATAAATTCAGTCACGATGAAAAGATTAATCTCAACGATCCATCTAAGATAGTAACCATTACCGGCAATCAAATGCTCAGGTTGCCATACGTAAATGGAAAGACAAAATATACCTACGTAGTGACAGCCCTCGACAGAATGAGCAATGAGAGCAATGGCGTAAAAATCAAAGTGAAACTTTAGAAAGAAAATAAAAGCCATAGGCAATGATATCTTGCTTATGGCTTTTTTTGTTTTGAATAGAATCCATGATTTTGCTGCGTTGCTCTTTCGTGATATTTCTCATTCGTAAACTTTTTGGCAAAGATACCGAATAAACGCTATATTTCCTACTATTTTATGAGCATTAAAAAACGAAATCTCATTTTTTTTATGTAATTTTGCAGAAAATTACTTATTATGGGTTTATTTGGTTTATTTAGTAGGAACAAAAAAGAAACACTTGACAAAGGACTCGAAAAAACCAAGACAAGTGTGTTTTCCAAAATCACTCGTGCGATAGCAGGAAAGTCGAAAGTTGACGATGAAGTATTGGACAACTTGGAGGAAGTGCTTATCACAAGTGACGTTGGTGTAGATACCACATTGAAGATTATCAAAAGAATAGAGGAACGCGTGGAGCGTGACAAGTATGTGTCTACATCAGAATTAAACGGCATCTTAAGAGACGAGATTGCTTCTCTGCTTGCTGAAAATCACACGGAGGATTTAGATGACTGGGATTTACCTACCGACCATAAACCATACGTGATATTGGTGGTGGGTGTGAATGGAGTAGGAAAGACAACTACCATTGGCAAGCTCGCCCATCAATTCAAGAATGCAGGAAAGAAAGTATATTTGGGAGCTGCCGATACGTTCAGGGCTGCAGCCGTAGAACAGATTTGCATTTGGGGAGAACGTGTAGGTGTTCCCGTTATCAAGCAACAGATGGGTGCCGACCCAGCTTCCGTGGCTTTCGACACATTGAGCTCAGCCAAGGCAAACAATGCCGATGTGGTCATCATTGACACTGCTGGTCGTTTGCACAACAAGGTGGGCTTGATGAATGAGTTGAAGAAAATTAAGGAAGTAATGAAGAAGGTTCTCCCACAGGCTCCTGATGAAGTGCTGTTGGTATTAGATGGCAGTACCGGGCAGAATGCTTTCGAGCAAGCCAAGCAATTTGCTGCCGTTACCTCTATCTCGTCACTTGCCATTACCAAATTAGACGGAACTGCCAAAGGTGGCGTGGTAATCGGAATCAGTGACCAACTGAAAGTACCTGTGAAATACATTGGCTTAGGAGAAGGGATGGAAGACCTTCAGTTATTCAATAAACGGCAATTTGTAGATTCGCTCTTCAACGGATGAAAAAGAATAGAGTTGATATCATTACTATGGGTTGTTCAAAAAATCTCGTTGACAGTGAGATTTTGATGAAACAATTTGAGGCTAACGGCTATCATTGTGTGCATGACAGCAAGAATCCTCAGGGAGAGATAGTGGTGATCAACACCTGTGGCTTTATTCAAGATGCCAAACAAGAAAGCATTAATGCCATCTTAGAGTTTGCCCAAGCCAAAGAAGCAGGAAAAATCAATCGCCTATACGTGATGGGGTGTCTCTCACAAAGATACCAAAAAGAATTAGAGGAAGAGATTCCGCAGGTAGATAAGTTTTATGGGAAGTTTAACTATAAGCAATTGCTCACCGACTTAGGGAAAGCTGAAGTGGAATGGTGTGCAGGTAAGCGTCATCTCACCACTCCCCGTCATTATGCCTATTTGAAGATTAGTGAAGGGTGTGACCGTCGTTGTGCCTATTGTTCCATTCCCATCATCACGGGCAAGCATGTAAGTCGTCCGAAAGAGGACATACTCGAAGAGGTACGCTATTTGGTATCTGAGGGAGTGAAGGAACTGCAGATTATAGCACAAGAACTGACGTATTACGGAGTGGATATAGACGGTAAACGTCATATAGCCGATTTGATTCGTGATATTTCTGAAATAAAAGGTGTCAAGTGGATACGTCTGCACTATGCCTATCCCACACAGTTTCCCATGGAATTGTTAGATGTGATGCGAGAGAAAAGTAATGTATGTAAGTATATCGACATTGCGCTTCAGCATATTTCCAATCCTATTTTGGAAAAGATGCATCGCCACGTGACCAAGGAAGAAACCATACAATTGATACAACAAATCCGCGAGCGAGTGCCAGGCATACATTTACGTACTACGTTTATGGTGGGATTTCCTGGTGAAACTGAAGAGGACTTTGAGGAACTGATGGACTTTGTTCGTTGGGCTCGCTTTGAACGTATGGGAGCGTTTGCTTATTCTGAAGAGGAAGATACATACAGTGCCTTGCATTATCCCGACGAAATACCAGAGGATGTGAAACAACGACGTTTGGGCAAACTCATGGCTCTCCAGCAAGAGATAAGTGCTGAGGTGGAAGCAGAGAAAGTGGGAAAAGTCATGCCCGTGATTATCGACAGGAAAGAAGGAGACTCTTACATCGGAAGAACAGAATATTGTTCTCCAGAAGTTGACCCTGAAGTGTTGATAAAGGTAGAAAACAAACGATTGAGAGTAGGAGAGTTTTATCAAGTTCGGATTACTGACTCTGAGGAGTTTGATATTTATGGAGAAGTGATATGAACAACAAGGAATTTATAGCGAAGTTATCCCAACGCGCCGGACTCACGCAAGACGAAACACAGAAGATGGTTCGTCAGGTGATAGATGCCATGGGACAAACTTTTGAAACAGGCGATTCTGTTTCTATCACGGGATTTGGAACGTTTGACGTGAAAAAACGACTGGAACGTGTGTTGGTGAATCCATCAACGGGTCAGAGAATGTTGGTTCCACCAAAATTGGTCCTTAATTTTAAGCCTGTTGCTTCTATCAAGGAGAAATTAAAGAATGGAGGTAAGGAAGATGGGGAGGATAACTGATTTAGCTCTGTTTTTGGCTAACAAGCATGGCATGAAGCAAAAAGATGCAGAGAAGTTTATCTCGCAAATGTTTGACTTGCTGAGTGAAGTGCTTGATGAGGAAAAGCAAGTGAAGGTAAAGGGACTTGGCACGTTTAAAGTGACTTCAGTGAAAGATAGAGCGAGTGTCAATGTCAATACAGGTGAGAGAATCATCATTGAAGGACGTGACAAAATATCTTTTACTCCCGATGCTTCAATGAAAAACTTAGTCAATAAACCTTTCGCACAATTTGAGACCGTTGTGTTGAAGGATGGTGTAGATTTTGGTGAGATAGACAAGAAATACATTATTGACGAAACAACGGATGAGACTGTTGACAATACTGAGACAAATGAAATAGAATCAACTCCTGAACCATTAGTTACTGAACCAACAGCTTCAGAGCCAGTTGTTTCAGAGCCAGTTGTTTCAGAATCCGTGACTCCAGAACCAGTGGTTTCAGAGCCAGTAGTATCAGAACCAGAGGCTCCAGCCCCCGTAGTTCCAGAACCAGTAGAAGTAAAAGAAGAATCAGATGAGATAGAAACCTTGAATGATGGAGTCATTGAGGAAACAGCAGAGGAATCCAAAGATGAAGGTGCAGTTTCGGTAGCTGCCATGTCAATTCCCGTACAAACACTTAATGAAGAAGAATTAGAAGACGAAGAAGAAATGAAAAGATCAGAAGAATTAGCTCAAAAGCTGAATCGTACCAATAACATTGTGAAAGCACTCTGTGCTGCAATTGCCATATTGTTATTATTGGGTATATATGGGATATATTCAATGAATAGCAAACTGAACGAGAAAGACCAACAAATACAACAATTTGTTCAGGCTAAACAACAAGAAGAGGAAAAGGCAAAAGCCGAAGAACTCAAATTAGCCAAGGAATTGGAAGCATACAATAACTATGATGAAAGAGTGAAAAATGGTGACTATAAGATAGTAGGCATCGAAAAGGAAGTCACTGCAGTGCAAGGACAAACGTTGAAGTCGATTAGTAGAATGGAATTAGGACCTGGTATGGATTGCTATGTGCAAGCGGTGAATCCTGATATCAAGATGGTACTGATCGGACAACAAGTGAAAATTCCTAAACTGGTGCATAAATAAGACTTGTTTCGTACATAGTTATCATTAATATAAACCATATTGTCTATTCGAAGAAATGAGTACATCAATTAACAACATACGAAATTTCTGTATCATAGCTCATATTGACCATGGAAAGTCGACCATCGCCGACCGTCTGCTGGAACGTACCAACACGATACAAATCACGGAGGGACAGATGCTTGATGACATGGATTTGGAGAAAGAACGTGGTATCACCATCAAGAGTCATGCCATTCAAATGGAATACAAACATCAAGGGGAAAACTTTATCTTAAACCTGATTGACACTCCGGGGCATGTGGATTTCTCTTATGAGGTGTCACGTAGTATCGCTGCTTGTGAAGGTGCCTTGTTGGTGGTGGATGCTACGCAGGGTGTTCAAGCTCAAACTATCTCCAACTTGTACATGGCAATCGAGCATGATCTGGAAATTATCCCTGTAATCAACAAGATAGATATGCCTTCGGCTATGCCGGATGAGGTGGAAGATGAGATTGTTGACTTGTTGGGATGTGACCGTAGTGAGATAATCCGTGCTTCGGGTAAAACTGGTGAAGGCGTTGATGATATACTCAATGCCGTGGTAGAACGAATCCCTCATCCTGTGGGTGATGAAGAAGCACCACTTCAAGCATTGATTTTCGACTCTGTATTCAATTCTTATCGTGGTATCATTGCTTACTTCAAGATAGAAAATGGTAAAATCCGCAAAGGAGATAAGGTAAAATTCTTCAATACGGGAATGGAATATTTGGCTGATGAGGTGGGTGTACTGAAAATGGATATGATACCTCGTAATGAGATGCACACGGGAGAAGTGGGGTATATTATCAGTGGAATCAAAGATGCCAAGGAGGTGAAGGTGGGTGATACCATTACTCATGTCAACAATCCGTGCGACAAGGCCATTGAAGGATTCCAAGAAGTGAAACCAATGGTGTTTGCGGGTGTTTATCCCATAGATCCCAACGATTACGAGAATCTTCGCGCATCCCTTGAGAAATTGCAATTGAATGATGCCTCATTATCCTTCACTCCAGAATCTTCCGTCGCCTTGGGATTTGGCTTCCGTTGTGGTTTTTTAGGACTCCTTCACATGGAAATTGTGCAGGAACGCCTTGATCGTGAGTTCAATATGGATGTAATTACTACGGTTCCCAACGTTTCATATATTGTTTACGACAAGCAAGGTGGCTCTAAGGAAGTGCATAATCCTTCAGGTTTGCCGGAAGTGACCATGATAGAACATATTGAAGAACCTTATATCCGCGCTTCTATCATTACTACTACCAATTTTATCGGTCCAATCATGAAATTATGTCTGGATAAGAGAGGCGAACTGATTAATCAGGAGTTTGTGAGTGGTAATAGGGTAGAGTTGCATTTTTATCTTCCTCTGGGTGAAATCGTCATCGACTTTTACGATAAACTGAAGAGTATCTCTAAGGGATATGCTTCTTTTGATTACCACATCGACTCGTTCAGACCATCAAAGTTGGCTAAGTTGGATATCCTGCTCAATGGTGAGTCTGTAGATGCTTTATCTACATTGACACATCAAGACAATGCGGTGACATTGGGTAGAAGGATGTGTGAGAAACTGAAAGACTTGATTCCACGTCAGCAGTTTGATATTGCCATCCAAGCTGCTATCGGAGCTAAAATCATTGCTCGTGAAACGATTAAGTGTGTTCGTAAGGATGTCACCGCAAAATGTTATGGTGGTGACGTGTCGCGTAAACGTAAGCTCTTGGAGAAACAGAAACGAGGAAAGAAGAGGATGAAACAAATAGGCAATGTGGAAGTACCGCAGAAAGCTTTCCTTGCCGTACTGAAGTTAGATTGATTTGAGAATAAAGACCAATTATTGACCATATTATTGCAACCATGGAAACAAACAGAGACATTGCCAGAGAGTTGGCACGGAAATACAGCACCATGACTCACGTCGAACTGGATGTGATGGAGGATTTGCTTGTTCCGATGAAATTTAAGAAAAATGAACAAATCTTGAATGAAGGGGAAATTTGCCGTAATATTTACTACGTGCATCAAGGACTAATCAGACAATACTACCACAAGAACGGAAAGGAACTTACAGAACATTTGGGAGTGGAGGGCACCATTTTTATGTGTATTGAAAGTCTTTTCAAGGAAGAACCTACGCAATTGATGGTGGAAACTCTTGAGCCATCAATTATCTATGCTTTGCCAAAGGCAAAATTGGAGATGGTGGCATTGCATAACGTCAACATCCAGATTCTCTATCGAAAAATTTTGGAGGAGTCGCTTATCCTTTCTCAGGTTCATGCCGATTTGGTCAGGTTCGAGAGCGCACAAGATAGGTATAAGAAAATGTGCAAGCTCAATCCCGAAGTAATCAAGCGCACCCCTCTGATACATGTGGCAAGTTATTTGCAAATGAGTCCAGAGACACTAAGTCGCGTGCGTACCAGTGCTTTGTTTGACAAATAAAGGAATACGGTCATAAAAACACAAGCCGTGTTATTCTACTTGGTAGTGTAACACGGCTTGCTTTTTATCTCTTGTCAGTTTATTCTTCTTGGTATAGATAACGTTTGATACTCTTCTTAGGAGTCTTGGCAAATTCTTCTTCATGGATGCGAATGGCAGAGAGCTTGCTGTAAGCAGGAAGCACGTTGTTGATTTCTTGGCGGTTTTGTTCCATGATTTTTTCCAAATCCTCATTGGTGAGTCCTAAGTTTCTCACTTCGTCATAGTCAGGATGCACAAGTCCTATCAACTTATCGCCTTTCTGGATAACAACGCTTTCCATCACCAGTGCCATAGAGTTTAGCTTATCTTCAATTTCCTCTGGGTAAATATTTTGTCCATTAGAACTGAGCAGCATATTCTTCGAGCGACCTTTGATAAAGACGTTTCCTTTTTCATCAATCAGTCCCAAGTCGCCTGTATGATACCATCCGTCTTTGTCAATGGTGGTACGTGTAGCTTCTTCGTTCTTGTAGTAACCTAACATTACGTTGAGTCCTCTTGCCAAGATTTCTCCAGGTTTATGTTGTGGGTCAGAACTATCAATCTTTACTTCCATGTGGAGAGCTGCCTTTCCACAAGAACCTGCCACAAACTCATTCCACGGTGCATAGCAGATGATGGGAGCACATTCCGTGGCACCATAACCTACCGTGTATGGGAAGTTGATACGTTTCATGAACGACTCTACCTCTTGATTGAAGGCTGCACCGCCGACGATGATTTCGTAGAGATTGCCACCGAAAGATTGATATACTTGTTCGCATATCTTCTCATTCACCTTCTTATTGATGACAGGCATGTTCAGCAGCAGCTTCATCCTGTTGTTTTGAATCTTGGGGAACACTTTCTTTCTGATAATCTTCTCGATAATCAATGGCACGGCTATGATGATGCACGGCTTTATGTCGGCAAAAGCTTGTGCAATGATGGCAGGACTGGGTACACGTGTGAGGAAGAATACGTGCTTGCCTTCCAAAAATTCGTAGATAAACTCAAATGCCATACCGTACATGTGAGCCATTGGAAGAATGCTGATGACGTTGTTCCCTCGCTTCTCAAGATGCTTGCCCATTACCTGACATGCAAAGTCGTAATTGCTCCACAGTGCGCGGTAAGGTATCATCACACCTTTTGAGAAACCTGTCGTGCCACTGGTGTAATTGATGAGTGCCATCTCGTTAGGACCTTTCTCCTTGGTGTAGTGAACGTGTTCTTGGCGGAAATACTTGGGATATTTCTGTCCGAACATCTCGTTCAAGTGCTCACGGGCGAAGGTCAACTTGTCTGTACGAGATACCAGCAGTGAATAGTCTGGAATGTAGATGATACCTTCCAGCTTAGGCATCTTCGTAGCGTCAATGATGGTAGCTACCACATCTCCAGTGAAGAGAAACTTGGCATCAGAGTGATTCACGATGTTATGAATCTGGTCTGCCGTAAATTCATGTAATATCGGTACGGCAATAGCTCCATACGTCAAGGTGGCTAAATATGCTACAGCCCAATTGGCACTGTTTCTACCACAAAGAGCTATCTTATCACCTTTGGAAACGCCACCGTTTTCAAACATGATATGTAGTTTCTCTATCTTTCTTGCCACGTCGTGGTATTGTAGCGTAGCTCCCTTATAGTCTGTGAGAGCATCTTTATCCCAGTTCTTGATGATGCTCTTCTCTATTAGTTCGATGAAACTCGGTATTGATTCCATATATTTCTTTTTGATTTATTGCTTCTGGTATAAATATCTCTTGATGCTCCTCTTGGGAGTTTTTTCAAATTCCTTGTCCACTAACTTTATCGTAGCAATTTTGCTGAATGGTGGGAGGTTGTTATTCAACTCAATGCGATTCTGCTCCATGATGCTCTGCAGGTCTTCCTCACTGAAGTTCATGGCCTTGGCTTCTTCCATGTCGGGATATACCAATGCGACAAGTTGATCATTTTCTTGTATCACAATACCTTCCATGACCATAGTCATCGAGTTGAGCTTGTCTTCTATTTCTTCTGGATAGATGTTTTGACCGTTCGGACCTAAGAGCATGTTCTTGATTCTTCCCCTGATAAACACGTGTCCATCTTCGCTCATTGTTCCTAAGTCGCCCGTATGATACCATCCATCCTCATCCAGTACTTGTTTCGTGGCTTCTTCGTTCTTGTAATAGCCTAACATCACGTTTGTACCCCTTGTCACGATTTCACCTGCTATCTTTTGTGGGTCCTGGCTCAATATCTTTACTTCCATGTGCTTCACGGGTGTTCCACACGATTTGGGAACAAACTCCGTATAATGGCTGTAGCAGATCAATGGCGCACATTCTGTGGCACCATAGCCCACGGTAATCGGAAATTCAATGTTTTTCAGGAATTGTTCAATTTCCTGGTTCAGTGCTGCTCCACCTACAATGACCTCATAGAAATTGCCTCCAAAGGCTTGGCATACCTCAGAACAAATGCGTTCCTTCACTTTCTTGCTCACCACGGGCATGGCAAGCAATAGGCGCATGAGGTTGTTTTGTATTTTGGGGAATACGCGTTTGCGGATAATCTTCTCAATAATCAGAGGCACTGCCACAATCAAGGATGGTTTTACTTCACGGAAAGCTTCGGCTATCAATGACGGACTCGGTAGTCGTGTGAGGAAGTAGATATGTATGCCATGACAGAAGCCGAAGATCAGTTCTACTGCCATTCCATACATGTGTGCCATCGGAAGGATGCTGACCAGGTCGGTATTCTTCTTGATGTGTGGACCTAAATATCCCAAGCAGAAATCTAAATTGCCCCACAATGCACGATAGGGGAGCATCACACCTTTAGAGAATCCCGTGGTACCACTCGTATAGTTGATGAGTGCCAATTCCTCTGGAGAGTCTTGGTAGTAATGCACATGTTCCTTACGGAAATACTTGGGGAATTTTTCACCATATAATAAATTAAGGTGTTCTCTTGCGTATGTGATTTTCTCGGATTTAGAGAACATCAATGATAAATCGGGTAAGTAAACGATTGCCTCTAAGTTAGGCATTTCTTGATAAGAGATAGTAGGAGCCACTACGTCGCCGACAAAAAGAATCTTTGCATCTGAATGGTTGACTACATTATGTATTTGTTCGGGTGTAAATTCATGTAGGATAGGCACTGCTACGGCTCCGTAAGTCAGTGTAGCCATGAATGCCACAGCCCAGTGAGAACTGTTTCTTCCGCAAATGGCTATCTTATCTCCTCTTTTTACATCTCCATATTCAAACACGATATGCAATTTCTCTATGATACGAGCTACGTCGTGAAATTGCAGGGTTGCTCCTTTATAGTCTGTTAATGCGTCTTGATCCCAGTTGTCAAGTATGCTCTTTTCTATATAAGAATTGAAGCTTGGTATATTCTCCATTGCACAATTAAGAAATTTTTGTGCAAAGATAATATCTTATTTGCTCATTTCAAAAAAAAATGTGCAAAAAATGATGGTGAATATGATTATATTTTGCATTTTATTGAAAATAGATACAAAACGTGTCCTAAAACACATGTAATATATCCAAAATCACTGTACGACATCAACTACCCAAACAATACACGCAAGGCTTCTTCCACTTTTCTCACGGGATGAATCTGGATATGATATTTGTCTTTATTCAGTCCTTGGTAGTTGTATTTGGGAATGATGATATCTGTAAATCCTAATTTCTCTGCTTCGGTGATGCGCTGTTCGATTCGGCTCACCGCTCTCACTTCACCACTGAGTCCTACCTCTCCCGCCATGCACCATCCTGATTCGATGGGGGTATCTACATTGCTTGACAAGATAGCAGCTATCACGCTCAAGTCCATCGCTAAGTCGGTAACGCGCAGACCTCCTGCAATGTTCAGGAAAACGTCTTTTTGCATGAGTTTAAAGCCCACACGTTTTTCCAATACAGCCAGGAGCATGTTTAACCGTCGTTGGTCGAATCCCGTTGCGGAACGTTGAGGGGTACCGTATGCTGCCGAAGAAACCAGTGCTTGCGTTTCTACCAAGAACGAGCGCACTCCTTCCACAGCACTGCTAATGGCTATTCCTGATAATCCTTCGTGATCTTGTGTTAACAACAACTCTGATGGGTTGGTTATTTGACGAAGTCCTTCCTGTCGCATTTCATATACTCCCAATTCAGATGTGTTTCCAAATCGGTTTTTCGTTGAGCGTAGTATTCTGTAGATGTGGTGTTGGTCGCCTTCAAATTGGATGACCGTATCAACGATGTGTTCCAAAATCTTGGGACCTGCCAAGGTTCCTTCCTTGTTGATATGTCCTATTAATATAATAGGTGTGCCGCTTGTCTTGGCAAAACGCAACAATGAGGCTGCACATTCACGCACTTGAGTAATACTTCCAGCAGAACTTTCAACATCTTCTGTTTCAATGGTTTGTATAGAGTCTATAACGATTAGTTCTGGCTTTACTTCTGTGATTTGTTCAAAGATGGCTTCTAATGATGTTTCACATAGGATAGATACTTGGTTCTCTGAAGGATGAGGAATGCGATTAGCACGCATTTTTATTTGAAATGCACTCTCTTCGCCACTTACATAAAGCACTTTGAGCTCAGGAACGTTTAAAATGGTTTGAAGTGTGAGCGTACTCTTTCCGATGCCTGGTTCACCACCTAATAATACCACACTTCCACGTACCAATCCTCCACCTAATACACGATTCAGTTCACCGTCGTGTAAATCGTATCTTTGTTCATGTTCCGCTACGATGTCGCTGATGTGTTGAGCTACGTTTCTGGTGCTGTCAAAGTGCCTCTTCACTGATGTTGCGGCATTTTTGGCAGCAGCCATTCCCGTATCGTTAGACACTCGAAACTCCTTAAATGTATTCCAGTTGCCACATCCAGGACATTTCCCAATCCACTTTGCCGACTCTTGTCCGCAGTTGGAACAAACATAAACTATCTTGTCTTTTTTAGCCATGCTACAAAATTACGAATTATTTTCTCTAATTTACAAAAAAAATAAGTAATTTTGCATTATGGAAATCAAATTACACCCTATTGTATTGTCATTGACGGTGTTGTTGCTCCTTTCTTGCTCACAATCGAAAGAAGAACAACAGAAGTTGACACGTCAGGAAAGAGCGGAACTGAAAAGACAAGACTCATTGGCTTTGAAAGTTGCGGTGATGCCTATGCTGGATTGTCTTCCCATCTTCGTTGCCAAGGAAAGGCATTTCTACGAACGGTTCAATGTTGATGTTCGTTTGCGAAGATTTAATTCTCAAATGGATTGTGATACCGCTCTCATCGGTGGTAGCGTAGAAGGTGGCTTAACCGACCTTGTACGTAAAAAGTGGATGGAAAAGAAAAGGGTGAGTTTAGATGTTGCAACTTCAACCACTGGAAAGTGGCAACTGATAGCCAATCGTGTGGCACGTGTAAAACAGTTGAAGCAGTTGAGTGACAAGATGGTTGCCATGTCTCGTTATTCCGCTACGGATTTCCTGACCAATTACGCATTTAAGAATGTGAGAACTACAGATCCCGTCTTTCATATTCAAATCAATGACGTAAACTTGAGAATGAGAATGTTGATGAATAATGAAATGGATGCAGCATGGCTTCCCGAACCGCAGGCTACGGCAGCTCGTTTGGCTAAGCATCCTGTGCTGATGGATTCTGATAAGGATAACCTGTCATTGGGTATTATTGCGTTCCGAACGAAATCCATCAACAATTCTTATCGTAAGAATCAGGTCAGTAAGTTTATCTTGGCTTATAATATGGCTTGTGATTCTATCAATAAGTACGGATTAGAGCATTATTCCGGTATCATTTCTCAATATTGTCATGTTGATGTGAATGTGATTTCTTCCATTCCAAAAACTACATTCTCGCATGTGAAAATGCCTAAAGAGAAAGATATCGAATTGGCAAATGGTTTTATGAAATAATTTAAGGTGATGATATGAATCAGGAGTTGTTTAATCAGTGGGAAGGTATCATGTCTGATATCAATAAAGATCACGACCTCGGACATGCTATTCAAGAGTTGCATTTTATGATGAGCCAAAATCCTTTACTTGCTGATGGTGGTGAGATAGAGAATATCAATAGGGATTACACCCTTATGAAGGATTTCATGCGTCATGGATACAAGGATGACAGTCGTGAAGAATTGTATTTGCACTTGTTGCGAAAAATATACCGTGCAGCGTGTAATATGTATGTTCGTGTCGAAATAATAAGTGGAAACAATATTTTTGCACAAGCCAACAATTGGGTAGCCAGATACAATCTTTCCATTGATGCAATCAGACAAAAACTGGAGGGTTTTGTTCAAGATATAGCCTTTTTGTCTCTTGACCCGGATGTTGCTCAGGATAAGTATTTGCAATTGCACAAATCGCATTACGACTATATGCGAAATGTTTTCCAATGGTTGTTGATTGCCCGACAATGGAATGATGATGAAGCATCTGCATTTACACATTTATTACTTTCTCCTACCATTGATGCCAATGATGCTAAATTGATGATTAGTGCACTTACGCTATCTCAATTGAATGTTTTTGATGTCAATAAGTTACAAGTTTTAGTTGATGTGTACCTTCAATCTAATGATGAGTATTTACGCCAGCGTGCATTGGTGGGCATTGCCTTTGCGTTACCGTTCCATGCTGATAGCATCTTCCCTTCATACAGGCAGATGATGGATAAATTGTGTCAATCGGAAAGAGCTTGTAAGGAATTGTTGGAATTGCAGATACAGGTGTTTTATTGTATGGATGCTGACAAGGACAACCAACATATTCAGAAGGAGATACTGCCAACCATCATGAAAAACAACAATCTGACGATTACTCGCTTTGGCATTCAGGAGAAAGAGGAAGACCCTATGCAGGATATTCTGCATCCTGATGCCACTGACAAGGCAATGGAGGAATTGGAGAAGAGTTTCCAAAAGATGAAGAAGATGCAAGAGGCTGGTTCGGATATATATTTTGGTGGTTTCTCGCAGATGAAGCGTTTCCCGTTCTTCAATTACATCAGCAATTGGTTTGTTCCTTTCTATAGCGAACATCCGGAACTCCAAAGCGTGAATGATAAATTGAAGGGTACCAGGATGTTGTCTATGTTGTTGAATAGTGGACCTTTCTGCGATTCTGATAAATATTCTTTCGCCTTGGCGTTGTCGTCTATCATCTTTAAAATTCCCGAAAACTTACGTGAGATGTTGAATAGCGAGGATGCGATGATGATGGGTGCGACAGACGAAAATACATCTTCGCCAGCTTATATACGGAGAATGTATCTACAAGACTTCTATCGCTTTTTCCGAATCAGTAGTTTCCACCATGACTTCCGTAATCCCTTCGATTATTCGTCTGATACACGTAGCTTCTTCTTTGCTAATCCTATTTTCGTAGGTACGCGTCTTCAAGACTATATGCTCGAACTGTGCAGTTATTTGTTGAAACGTAAGTCGTATCAATTATTAAGGTGTGTGCTGGACATGTATCCGCAAACAGATCATCTCGACTTTGCCTTGTTAGATGCCACCGTTGCCATGCAAAACAATTTGGTGGAAGCACAAGATAAGTTCCGCTCTATACTTGAAAAAGTTCCTGACCATGAGGGGGCATTGAAGGGGTATGCTCAAGTTAGTTTTAACCTGGGTGATTTTGGTGCGGCGGAAAATGGATATAAGCAACTGACCTCTCTCTTCCCTGATAACCAACGATACCTGTTGAATCTGAGCATCTCGCAAATCAATAACAATCATGTTGACGATGGAGTGAAGACTCTATATAGACTTGACTATGAACAACCTACTAACCCATTTGTCAAACGGGCATTGGGTTGGGGACTGATGATGCAAGGCAACATCAAACAAGCCATTGGGGTATATGACCGTTTGCTTTCAATGGAAAACGTTCATGATACTGATTTCCTCAATGCCGGATATGCCTATTGGTTTGATAGGAACATTTCGTTTGCGATAAACCTTTTCAATAGATTTGTTTCTGCTCGTTCGCAATTGCCTAATCAGGATAAAGCTACAAAACTGGTACGTGCATTTGAAAACGATAGTTCTTTGCTCCAACTCAATGGAATCAGTAAGGTAGAGCGTCTTATTATGCAAGACATTGTGCTTAATTCTGAAGGAAACAATGATTGATTTCACTCATACCGTTCTCGCTTGGTACGCAACCAACAAACGTGATTTACCTTGGCGACACACACATGACCCTTATCAGATTTGGTTGAGTGAAATCATCTTGCAACAAACACGTATTCAACAGGGATGGTCTTACTGGGAGCGGTTTGTGGAGCGTTTTCCTACAGTTCAAGTTTTGGCTGAGGCATCTGAGGATGAGGTTTTGCGATTGTGGCAAGGTTTAGGATATTATTCGCGTGCTCGCAATTTGCACTACGCTGCTAAGCAAATTGCTAAGTTGGGGCATTTCCCTGACACGATAGATGAGATTAAGAGCCTCAAGGGAGTGGGAGATTACACCGCAGCAGCCATTGGCTCTATGGCTTTTCATTTGCCAGTGGCTGTGGTAGATGGTAATGTCTATCGTGTGTTGGCTCGTTATTATGGTATTGACACTCCCATCAATTCATCTGAAGGAAAAAAACTGTTTCAGGAATTGGCACAGTCACTCCTTCCTCCATCTAAAGCCGCCGACTTCAATCAGGCGATGATGGATTTTGGTGCTATTCAATGTTCACCAGCTTCCCCACAATGTTCATCATGTCCCTTGATGGAAGGTTGTGAGGCATTTAGAAGTGGAATAGTTTCATTGTTTCCCGTGAAACTAAGGACCATTAAGATAAAAACTCGCCATTTCCACTATTATTATATAAGATTCCAAAGTCAAGTGGCTATGCGCAGAAGAAGCGAGGGGGACATCTGGCAAGGCCTGTGGGAACCTTATTTGGAAGAGGAGAATGAAAATGGATGGTTGCTGAATCATCTCAAAGACCAAGGACTTGCGTTTAGCATGAATACTTTACGAACGAACGTGAAGCATATTCTTACCCATCGCATCATCATGGCTGATTTCACCTTGGTAGATACCAATAAGAAACCTTCACTCCCCGATGAATATATTTGGATACAGGAAAAAGACATTCAAGACTATGCCGTACCAAGACTGGTAGAAATGTTGTTTGAGTCAGTCAATCATCAGTAGGAACTCATTTGTTCTGTTTACAACCAGCATCTTTCCATTCAACATGGTTTGTCTTGAAAATTCTGAATTTAGGTGCCAAAATACGGGCATTTTTTTCAATCGAGTTGGGATTTGGTTGGAAAAATGCTCGTTTTTTGATGTTTCTGTATATCGCTAAAAATGAATAACTTACACAAAACTGGATTTTGAAAATGAACGGTAAAACGGTTGTTTTGCATCAAAAAAGGGTGTTTTTTGCCTTTCATAACATATATAGTTAGCACTCGTAACATACATTGTTACGCTCGTAACTCATATAGTTACGTTCGTAACAAGCAATGTTACGATGAAAAACATGATGTTTTGCCTGATTTTACTTGTTTATTCGTTGTCTTATTTCTATTTCCCAAAAAAATCAATACGTTGTTTTGTCAATCATTATGACATGGAAATGAATAGGACAGATACCGTTCTTTTACTCCGTTTCAGTAGCAATTCTCTGATAAGCCAACCGTTCATCCCCATTGGTGAGGTAGATGATGCCACAATATGTGAAACCAAGTTTTAAAATGACATGTTGCATGATATGGTTATCCCTATGCGTATCGATGCGGATATTGTTATCTTGCGAAAAGCAAAATGCCATGATGCTTTGAAAGATGCCGTGTGCATCGGGCATACTGGCTATACGATGGACCACATGATAGGGTAGTAGGTCATCAAGCCACAGACCCTCGTAAATATTCGTGTATGTAGGTTCTGGAGAAGGCAGGAAGGCGAAGTAAGCCACTATCATACCGTCATCTACCACCACATACGCCCCATCTTGTTCCATATCCGCCTTGACAGCATCCAATGAAGGATAGTTGTCACCCCACTGGTTCATATTCCCGGAGGCTCTCATGATTCCCTTTGCGGCAGAGAAAACCTCTATGATTCTCTCACCGTCAGCGGGCAGTTCTGCCCTGCGAATGATACGATTTCTTTCAGACATCCCTTAATCTTATTCAATGAAAAGACAAAAGTACATTATTTTTCCGAAAAAATGAAGATTGAAGGTTGAAAATAATTCACAATGCATAATTCACAATGCATAATTCACAATTGAAGAATTGGCTCAATTTGTTTGCCAGGATAAAAGGAAATGCCTACGGCATCCTTCTATTCATTAACATAAATTATGAAAATAATTTCTGCACCCTGAATTTGCTTTCATCCACGTTTTTTGATACTTTATACACGTTTTTCTTATCTTTATCCATGAAATGATGATTTTTGGGTCTAAATAAAAATCAACATAATATTTGCATTTTTCATGTACTTTTAATAACTTTGTAAAATGATTATTGACAAATCATTAAAAACATCATATCATGAAACGAATGAAGAAATTACTTGTAGTTTTATTGTGGTTGGTGATGATTCACCCAGTCCACGCACAAAACAATGCTACATTGGTACTGTGGCATCCTGACGGAAAGACCACCGATGTGGCACTGTTCACCCAACCACGGGTGCAGTTTCTCAATGATTCCGTGTTGATCACTTCCACGGTATTGGACCTGAAGTTTGAGGCGAAAGACATTCTCCGCTTCTCCTACAAAGGGGATGGCACGGGTATAGCCTTGCCGCAATCTGAAACCCAATATCAGCAAGAAAATGGTCAATTGGTGTTCAATGGCGTGAAACCGACCGACCATGTTGCCCTCTATACCACCAATGGCATTCGTGTGCCCGTGCGTCTTTCTTCTGTCAACGGTAACGCCTCGTTGCCGCTCTCTTCTGTCCCGAAAGGTGTTTATGTGTTGAAAGTGAATGAGTAGTTTACCCCATACTCTCTTCGGATTTCAGAAATATTTGCATGACCAAGGCATCGGTGTAAGTATCACCGTTGAAAGTCCATTCTTTCAGGCAAATGCCTTGGGAGAAACCTAATGATTCGAAGAGATTGATGGATATTTGATTGTTTACCTCCACGATGGCGTATAGTTGGTGAAGATGAACTATATCATGAGCATACGCCATGATCTTGCGGATGGCAGCATTGGCATAGCCTAAGTTTCGGCAACCGTTTTTGATGACGATACCAATTTCTGCACGCTGATGCTGTGGGGAGAAATTCACCAAGTCAACGATACCTACCGTCTCCCCTTGTTCGTTGTCAATCATCATACGCACCTCCTTGTCCGTATAGATGTCGCCAGAGGCATGAGCGATATAGTCGTGCAAGGCATAGCGAGAGTAGGGCACATTGTTGCTTCCCACATGCCAGATACTTGCGTCGTTCTCGATACGGTACAGTAAATCTAAGTCTTCAGGCTCCATTGCCCTGAGTTTAACTATTGGTTGGCTCATTGTATAATCTCCTCTTCCGTGATGATGGTTTTGATATTGTCGTGATAGGTAGCCAACGTAACGTTTCCTTGTGGACGGGCAGAAAACAACTCCAAGATACGTTCAAAGGAATATGCGTTGACATCATAGATGATATATGTCTTTTGTTCGTCATCAATGTTCAAGTCGAGATGTCCGTTAGGCTTCGTGGTTTCGTCACCGATGTAAAACGTGGCATCTAATCCCTTTGACTGCACCAATGCCTCGCAATTCCTCTTAGCCGTTTCACTACCGAAGAAGATATAGGAAGATACTGAGGGGCGATGCTCTACAAATCCTAAGTTTTTCTTGATCTTGGCAATCTGCATCTTCATGAGCTCTGACGTGGCTTTCATGTAGATAGCAGCCTTGATAGGCAAGCTCACCAACATGCTCACATGTGCATAATGCTTGCGGAAAAAGATGAGCATGGCGTCATAAAACACGTGGACATAACGGAAGGACGATTTCTGTGTGCTTTCACCCTTGTAATGCAAGATTATCAAAGGAACATACCAGTTCTCAAATCCCCCTTTCATGAACCGATACGATAAGTCGATGTCTTCACCATACATAAAAAAATCCTCATCAAGCAACCCCACTTGGTTGAATGCTTCCCTTCGAGCAAAGAAGAAAGCCCCGCTGATAACCTCAATCTTATTGGCTTCATCCCAAGGAAGATAGCCCATGTAATACTGTCCGAATCGCTTGCTCTTGGGAAAACGACTACAAAGACCTGCCATCTTGCAAAAAGACACCCACGGTGTAGGCAAGCCCCTACGAGACTCCTTGGCATCAGACCCATCCGTCTTGAGCATCCTTGCAGCTATCGCCCCAGCATGGGGATGATTATCCATGAAGGCAATAGCGTCTTTCAGGGTATGTTCGCCTACGATGGTATCAGGGTTGAGCAATAGCACATACTCGCTGTCACTCTGTCGAATGGCAGTGTTGTTGGCACGGGCAAAACCCAAATTATGACTGCTCTCGATGAAATGAACCCACGGAAAAAAAAGGGAGAGATAAGCTACAGAGCCATCCTTAGAATGATTGTCCACCACAAATACCGTTGCGTCAACGCCTTGCAACGCCTTTTCCAAAGAGAGAAGACATTGCATCACGTAAAACTTCACGTTGTAATTGACGATGACAACCGTTAGCTTGCTCATTCCTTTACGTCCGAATTACACCTATCCATCGTAGGGATGATAAAAAACAAACATAGGAAGAGGATAATCCCCATGTATCCGAATGCCACGTTCATATACAGGTAATACAATACTGTATTCACGATCATGGGAACAGCCAAGAGACACAGACGTACCAATCCCCAAGAAAGCAAAGATTGATGCTTGCTTTCCGTTAGTTGGGTGTGGATATGTTTGAACTTAAACAACTTCAATGCCAAGGGAATGACGCAAAGAGTGAGAAGTTCCATGATGACAGACATCACAAACTCAGAACTTTTAGCCTCGGTGAGAGTGCCGATGGGCAGGATGTCGGTCTCAAACAAGAACACCAACAAAACGCAAATGGCTATAGAAGCGTAGAATGCAGTCATTAACTTCTTTTGAACTTTTTCCATATTATCGAATCAATTTCCAAATGGAGTTCTGTTTAATATTGAGCGACCTAACGTCACTTCATCCGTGTATTCCAACTCGTTGCCTACGGAGATGCCACGAGCTATCACGCTGAGTTTCACGTTGGTATGAGCCAACTTGCGGGAGATGTAGAAGTTGGTAGTATCTCCCTCCATCGTAGAACTCAATGCCAGGATGACCTCCTTGACTTCCCCTTCTTCCACTCGTTTTACCAATGATGCAATCTCTATGTCATTGGGACCAATACCATCCATGGGAGAGATGATACCGCCCAATACATGATACAAACCATGAAACTGCTGTGTGTTCTCCACAGCCATCACGTCTTGAATATTCTCCACCACGCAGATGAGAGACTTGTCTCGTTTGTGGTCGGAACAGATGGGGCAGATATCCGTATCACTGATGTTATGGCAAACTTGGCAATACTTCACATCGTGAGCCATACGCACCATAGACTCCGCAAATCCATCTACCTCCTCCTTGGGTTGCCGCAAAAGATGCAATACAAGGCGCAAGGCAGTCTTGCGCCCAATGCCAGGCAATTTGGAAAACTCCGTAACAGCCTTCTCCAACAACTGTGAAGGATATTGCTGTTCCATTATTTCATCGCCTTTCTATACCAACTCAAGAACCATACCAAGGCAATAACCAAGACGATGGCACTTCCTGTATAGGAAATCGTTGCGTCTAATCCGAATGCCTGTTTGGAAATCAAGAGGAACGTAGAACAAACCACCGTCATAAACAAGGCGGGAATCAGTGTGATATAGAAATTCTTCTTCTTTAGAACCAGGAATACGGTGATGGTCCACAACGTGAATACACTCAACGTTTGGTTTGCCCAACCGAAGTATTGCCAAATCACATTGAATCCATTGGGATTCTCCATTTGCCAAATCAACAAGGCAATAGCGCATCCGAACATAGGAATGCTGATGGTCAAACGTTTGGAAATGCTACGCTGTTGCATACCGAGAGCCTCAGCCACAATCAGACGAGCACTGCGGAATGCCGTATCGCCACTGGTGATAGGAGCAGCCACGACACCCAGCAAGGCAAGGATTCCGCCAAACACACCTAACCATCCTTGGCAGATGATATTTACTACTGAAGGAGCATCGAAGAATTGAAGTAATGTCTTACCACCATCAGCCTGACTGATGAATGCAGTGGCAGTTTCTTCATCCACTAACTCTTTCCATCCACCATAGTAGAAGAAGTACATGGAAACTGTTGCCCATATCAAAGCCACGATACCTTCAGTAATCATAGCTCCGTAGAAAATGGGACGACCCCATCTCTCTGTCTTGACGCAACGAGCCATCAACGGACTCTGTGTGGCATGGAAACCACTGATAGCACCACAGGCAATCGTGATGAACAGACATGGGAAGATGGGATTGTTGCCAATAAACGTATCGTTGCCTAACCATGCGGGATTCTCATTGAGGTTAGAGGCAGAAAGGTCTGACCACAGTTCAGGGATGTTTGGCATCTTGACAAACAATCCTATCAGCAGAGCCAACGCCATAAACAACAGCGAGAAGGCAAACAATGGGTAAATCTTGCCGATAATCTTGTCGATAGGCATCATCGTGGCAATGATATAGTAAACGAAGATAACGACAATCCATACCATCTTGGTGCTGTAAATATTTGCCAGGATGATAGCTGGGCTATATACAAATACTACGCCTACCATCATTAACAGCAATACGGCGAATACCAACATCACGTTTTTGGTGGTCTTGCCAAGGTAGTGACCAACCAATTCGGGTAGTCCACATCCATCATGTCTCATACTCAACATACCCGACAGGTAATCGTGGGTAGCACCGGCAAAGATACATCCCAAGACAATCCAGAGATAAGCAATCGGACCATACCATGCACCCATGATGGCACCGAAGATAGGACCTGTACCTGCAATGTTGAGGAATTGAATCATGAAAATCTTCCAACCTGGAAGAACGATATAATCTACACCATCAGCTTTAGAGATAGCTGGTGTCACTCGGTCGTCTGGTTGAAACACCCTCTCTACGAATTTACCGTAGAAAAAGTAGCCAGCTACCAAGACTATCAATGAAATAGTAAAAGAAATCATTTGAATTATTGTTTAATAGATGAATTTTTCGAGATTGTAATTAACGGGATAGATGGTTCACGTATTTCACGGGAGCGACATCTGTCTTTAGCACGTCTGCAATATCTTGCGGCTTAAACTTCACGGGACCTTTCATAAACTCAGGGATGTTGTAGCTCTTCATCAACTGACGATGGTAATCGGGATCGGCAGCAGGAAGCTCAAACGGTTTGGTACCCTTGCCATTCTCGTCAACATGAGCGATGAAAGGACGGGTAAATACGCCATCTGTTCTGCGTGAAGAGAAGATAATCCATTTGCCATTGCTCGACCATGTGTGATAACTCTCCACATTATTAGAGTTACATTCCGACATGGGACGAGCCTCCATTGTGGTCAGGTCAAGCATCCATAAGTCGGCATCTCTGTGCCAGATATGGAAACAACCCCATCCGCCAAGGGTGAAAAGCAGATACTTCCCGTTAGGAGAGATTCGCGGGAGCGTGGCACTCTTCGACATGCTTGCCGCATCAAACACCATTTCCTTTTCCCCGAACTCACGCGTTTCAGGATTGAAACTCTTGCGATAAATGTTATACTTGATTTCTTGGGCTCGTCTGATGGCTTCGGCAGTAGAAACCGTATCGTTTTCGTATTCAAAATGAGCACTGCAATAATAGAGTGTCTTGCCATCAGGAGCCCAGAACGGGAATATTTCAAACTCATGCGGGTCGTTTTCCACATTCATCACCTCGTTGCGGTCGATGTCGTAAACGATCAAATCGCTTTCAGAATCCAACACCTCAATCTTGTTGATGTCTCTCGTATGAAAGCTTTGCATGGTTTTGTTGGTGGAGTAGGCAATCAACTTCAACCAAGGGTGCCACGAAGGATAAACGCCTGCAGAGAGAATAGAGTCGTTAGCCATGTTCACTTTCTTGATGTTTCCATCGTATGTCACGATAGTACCACCACTCTTCTGTCGGGCATGAAATTGCATCCTTTCAGGATTCTGCATTTGATAGTTGTGGCAATTGATACATTGTCCGTTCACTTCATCGCCAACCAGCATGTTATCGTAAATCACGCTTTCATCATAGTTTTCCAAGCAACGTTGGTTAATGGTCAGTTCTTCATACGTCACGTATGAGGGTGAAATCAAACGATAACTGATATACGGGTCGATAGAGTCGGGCGAAACGAATATCTTGAAGGGTTTGCATCTGGTCCAAGCATCATTATCCTTGTTTTGCCAAAACACCTCCACTTGAATGGCTTTGCCCTTAGCCTTGGCGGTCAGTGCTTTCCAATCATCGATGTCTGGCTGGGCTTTCAATCCTCCGCACACAATCTCTTCATCCTCGAAAGAATAGCGAGAAACCATGTCTTTGACGGGTGCCTTCAACTTACCAACGACCAATTCAAAAGAAAGAGGAGCGATATTGACGGGGACAGTCACGTCTTGGTATGTGGGATAGATGGGCGCAATATCGTTGCTCTCAGTATAAGATTCAGGAACACTTGCATGTTGACAAGCCATTAATCCCATGACAACGATGATTGACAATATATGATATAACTTTTTCATCTGACTAATAAGATTTTTGGTTGCGAGTAAAGAAATATTCAAAATAGAAAGTGCCGCCGAAACGGTCGTACATCAATGGCTTCATTTCTTCTTCCGACATTCCAGCGTGAGACTGGGCGGCAGCCATGAACTCATTGTATGAGTCTATAACTTCCTTATCAAACGGCATATTGCTGATATCTACCTTGTTTTCCAAGTGTCCATACAGATAAGCCGCTTCTTGGTAATGTCGGGGCATGTGGGCATTGGGATGTAAGGTGGCGTAATGGAAGAAACGCGGCCAGAACAAGTCAATGTCTTTCATCTGCAAGGCAGCCAAGAGGGTCAGTTCCTGATACATGGGATTGTTGCCGTCAGAATGGGCAAGTGTATTTAAGAGGTAGATTTCAATCAACGTATTGTCGCTGGTTAATACATCTTGCGGACTAAGCACGTTGAAGATAGGTCCCAATTCCTTGTCTTTCTTTATCAAGGCAGGATTCTTCACCATAGCATCATATTTCTCTGCCCAATCAGCATAGTATTTGGTCTTCTTCAAGATGTCGATGTATTTCTTGGCAACCGCATACTCGCCATTTACCAAAGAACACTTGAGCATATACATGTAATATTCCACTCGCCAACCATATTCTACACCGTCTTCCAAACACCAACGGTAACAGAAATTGGTTTGTCCATAGTGTAGGTAAAGCATCTTTCCACCCGTTTGCGTCATTCTCACCGTAAACGGAGCGTCGCATTTCTTGTCGCCGTTCTTATAGAAAAACATCTCGTCTCCTTGCCTTCCCTCACGGAATAGGGCAAGGTTCTTCATCAGCCACATCATTCGCGTTGGGTCTTCCCAATCACGGGCGAGAGTTAATATACCTTCCCAGTCCAGATTCTCAGCGCAATGGTTCATCTCTAATTCGGTATGGAAATTCTTGTCTTTATACCAGAAATGATAGGTGGCAAAGGCTATGATAGCAATGGCAAACACCTGAGAGATAGCCCATGTGTTTACTCGCTTGACGGTTGTCTGTCGGTTTTTGCTGAACAATAATGAAGCCACAACCACGAAGGCAACCAACAAATAGAATGGGATGTAGTAAGTGTAATAATCTTCGTCGATACGGAAGAGAGGCAAGCCTGTCCAGTAGATGTTGATGATATTGGTTTCATGGAACACCATTCGGTAATAAAACAACGGTATGGCTGCGATAGATAACAAAGCTACAATCGTATTGATTACTTTTTGCGTAACGTTCATCCCTTCTAATCGCCATGTGATGAAAGCCATACATAGCGTAGCCAGCAATCCATAGAAACCGAAGAATGGATAAGAGGTGATGGTGGCTATAATAATAAATAAGGTGTGGATGAAATATTTATTAGGTAAGCTACGATAAGCCCAAACCAAAGCCATTACGACACACATGCCTATCGTAGAAGCAAAATAATAACCGCGCATCTTGAGATAGAACAGCCAATATCCTATCATGAAATCGGCAATAGCCAATATTGCTACGGGAACGAGTACCGCTACAATCCACTTGTTGGGAATATTGAAAGCTTTCTTGGTAAGCCACATCAGTAATGCCCACCATAAGCATAGGAATAATACTCCTATCCACTGATGATAAAAATATTGCGTGAAATATGTTCCTAACCAAGTGAGTAAACCTCCTGATGATACCATACATTGCTTGAAGAACAAAGGAGTGTATAAGAATAGATTGTATTCCTGAACCTTGAAAAGTAATGTAGATTCGTATGATAGCATGACGATGCCTAAGACAACTAACATGAAAAGAGGCAATAAAATGGCAGGAACTCGTAGTGAAGAGTCTGTCAAAACCTTTTCCACCTTTCTTTTTTGCTCGTTAGGAGAGTTCTTCTTTTTCTTGTTATTCCTCATAACATGAATGTTTATATTTTTAATTGGCAAAGTTAGTAAAATTTCTTCATTGCACAAATGTAATGATGAATTTTTTGTGTTTAGTAAGTGGTTTTGAAGATAGAACTCCTTTATCAGCCGATAGATGAAACCTTCATCGTATCCCATTCGTATATGTCGTAACAGATTCCACGTCCACCAAATCCTTCCTTCTGGAAGAGCAAGTGGGTGTTGAGTTCCGTGTGCGTATGGGTGGTAGATTTCCCGAAATCAAAGTATTTCACATGACAATATTGATGGTGGATAAGCTCGTCAAACAATAAGTCGAGCGCACACAGTTCCTTGCCTTTCTTGTTGGCGGAGATGTATTGCACATGCACCACTTGTTGCGTTATATAAAGCAAACATCCTCCGAGAGCCTCCTCTCCCTGATAAACCAGGTGAAGAACGATATTGTTAGGGAAACGGTTTTTCAGCAGACGCAATTCTTCTGCCGTGTGAACAGGCTTCACATGATATTTTTCTTGAAGATTGGTATTCAGGATATTCCAAAACGTTTCAAGGTCTTCGCTTTTCTTTATGGTCAATTGGTTTCTCTTAGCCTTACGGATACCCGACTTTCTTGATTCGGGAAACTTGATATGATGCTCGTTTACGATGGTCGAAGATAAATCCCTTGAAATGAGTTGAGCATGGCAGCAAACCGTCAACGCATACAAATCTTCTTCAGCCGGTAAAATATGGTAGATGGAGGGAATGGCTTTATATATCACCTTTTTGATGCCCATTTGTACGAGGTAAGCATTCATTTCCACAAACAATTGGCAAATCATGCTCCCCGTACAATGTTCATCCATGAGTAATCCCCCGTATGTCAACCCTTGATGTGAATAAAGGGTTGAGCCAATGATATTGGCGGGCAACAGGGCATAAATTCGATTTTTCTTATAGACCACCAAAGAACAATCCTCGAACCTATCTTGGTGATAATCCATGTAGTTTCTGTCGAAGAGAAACGTGCTGTTCTTCGATTGCGCAACAAACTGATTCCACTCGTCAGCCATTGCGGGATTGTATCTTTGTATGTCGAAAATCATCAATTATCTATTGCCGTACATTTCTTCGTAGTACTTCTGGTAGTCGCCACTGGTTACTTCTTCTATCCAGTCTTGGTTTTCCAGGTTCCACTTGATGGTCTTCACGATTCCCTGAGCAAACATTGTCTCTGGGAACCATCCCAGTTCGTTCTTGATTTTCGTCGGGTCAATAGCGTAACGCATATCGTGACCAAGGCGGTCGGTAACGAATGTGATTAGATCATCGTTAATCCAATCGATGCGAATGTCTCCGTTCTCGTCCAATTCTTGTTTCTTCAATACCTTACGCAATTCCTTGTTTTCTTCCATCATGTCGTGAATGGTCTTGATGGTCAATTTCACGATGTCGATGTTTTTCATTTCGTTGTGTCCACCCACATTGTAAACCTCACCGTCCTTGCCTTCACGTACTACCAAATCTATTGCCTTGCAATGGTCTTCCACGTAGAGCCAGTCCCTCACGTTCTCTCCTTTGCCATATACAGGTAGTTTCTTGCCAGAGAGAATGTTGTTGATAATCAGCGGAATCAGCTTCTCTGGGAAGTGATAAGGACCGTAATTGTTTGAGCATCTGGTAATGGTTACGGGCATGTGATAGGTGTCGTGATAAGCCATTACTATCATGTCGGCAGCCGTTTTTGAAGCACTGTAGGGGCTATGAGGACAGAGCGGAGTTTCTTCCGTGAAATATCCCTCAGCTCCTAATGAACCATACACCTCGTCGGTTGCCACTTGGTGGAAGCGTTTACCCTCTTTCCATGTAGGATAGCCATCTTCTCCCTTTCCGGTAACCCATGCTTTGCGAGCTGCATCCAATAGGTTTTGCGTTCCGAGAATATTGACAGACAAGAACAACTGTGGGTCTTCGATAGAACGATCCACATGACTTTCTGCCGCAAAGTTTACCACATAGTCGATGTCGTTTTCTGCAAACAACTTGTCTGCCAGTTCTCTGTCTCGAATGTCTCCTTTCACAAACACACAACGTTTGCCGTCGATGTCTTCCTTGATAGTGCCCAGATTGCCAGCGTAAGTCAATGAGTCGAGTACGATAATCTTAATGTCTTCATTCACGTATTTCTTGTTGAGCAAATACTTGATGAAGTTTGAACCGATGAAGCCTGCGGCTCCTGTTACTAAATACGTCTTCATATTATGTTATTGTTTATACTTTCTAAACATAGTGTTTACCTTCCCAAAGTGATAACTTCACAGTCCTTAAACATGGTGTTTTCAATCGTCAACCTTACCAATGTCCGTTCCTTGTGCCATCCTTGTATTCCCGCAGCACCTGGGTTGATGTGTAAGAGGTTTAGCGTCTTGTCGTATTTAACCTTCAAGATGTGAGAATGACCACTGATGAAGAGTTGGGGAGGATTGGCGTATATCTGTCCTCTGATGGAAACATCGTAATTGCCAGGATAGCCTCCGATATGAGTCATCAATACGTCAACGTCTTCGCATTTCCACCGTAGCTTGACAGGAAACATCAGTCGCAGATCGCCTCCGTCACAGTTGCCACACACGGCTCTGAGAGGTCTGAATGCGGCGAGCTTGTCTGCCACCTCTGTACTTCCAATATCTCCAGCGTGCCAAATCTCGTCGCATGGCTCAAAGTAGTGTAAGTACTTCTCATCCCAGAATGAGTGCGTGTCGCTGATGATTCCTATCTTCTTCATAACTGAAAAAACTGTGTTTTATTTCGTGATTTGGTGATTTTTCAAGATAAAATGCTTGATGAATGCAGCTGTGCCTTCCAATCCGAGGACCGAACTGTTTATACACAGGTGGTAATTGTCTGAAAATCCCCATTTCTTCCCTGTATAATAATTATAATAGGAGGAACGGGCGTTTTCCTTTTGTGTGATAATCTTATGGGCGGTCTCTTCATCGCATTGATGTCGTTCTCGCACCATCTTAATCCTATCTTCCATATTGGCGGTGATGAAGATATTGACAACGTTCTCAAAGTCGCGCAACACGTAGTCGGCACATCTGCCTACGAAGATACAACTTCCGTTAGCTGCGGCTTTACGGATTGCGTCGCTCTGAAACTGAAACAGGCTCTCCTGGGAGAAACGACTGTTATAGAAATTGTTATCGGAAATATGAGGTGCATGCATGTGAAACAATGACTTGAGGAATCCTTTCTGCTCATCGTTTTGCTCAAAGAACTTCTCTGAAAATCCACTTTCCTTGGCAGCGAGATTCAATATTTCCTTGTCAAACAACTGATAGCCGAAGTCATCTGCCAACATCTTGGCTATGATTCGTCCACCGCTACCCAGTTGTCTGCCTACGTTGATGATGATTCTATCTTCTTGCATGAGCCAACTCCTTATGTTGCAATTTGAACTTTTTCATATATCTAATCATGATAATCCATGTTACGACGAAGGCTATGGAATCTGAGGCAGGCAAAGCCACCCATACGCCATCCGTACCCATTATGGGCGGTAAGATGATGAGCAATGGCAATAAGAAAATCATTTGTCTGGAGAGAGACAGGAATATGCTTATCTTTGCCTTACCTATGCTTTGGAAGAAATTGGTAATCACCGCTTGTGAACCAATCAATGGAAACGCAAGCATGTTGAGGCGAATGCCACGAATGGAAATGTCTATCAGCTCTTGGTCTTTGGTAAACAAACGGGCGCAAGGGTAGGGGGCAAACTCGCCAACCACCCATCCCACAATCATAATGGCAGTGGCTGCAATCATGGAATAGTTGAGTACCTTGAGCATCCTGTCGAATTGCAAAGCACCATAGTTGTATCCGGCAATGGGTTGCATTCCTTGGTTGATTCCCATGACAACCATGAAAAAGAGGAAGCCTATTCTGTTGGCTATTCCGTAGGCACCTACAGCCAAGTCGCCACCATGTCTAACCAATGCGGTGTTGATGAATATCACGATGATGCAAGCACATGCGTTCATCGAGAATGGTGAAATACCAATGGCAAGGATGTTCTTGATGATGTTCCCGTCCAACTTGTAAATACCACGCTTGAAGTGTAACAACTCGTTGGGATTGCTAAACAACCATATCTGCCAACACAATGCCGTTGTTTGCGAGATAATGGTGGCAAGGGCAGCACCTTGAATACCCATGTCGAAGGTATAGATAAACAGAGGGTCGAGAGCTGTGTTGAGCACCACCGTGAAAATGGTGGCATACATGGCGTGTCTCGGCTTGGAAGCAGCACGCAACAAGGCATTCATTCCGAAGTACAGGTGTGTAAACACATTGCCTAATAGGATGACAATCATGTATTCACGGGCGTAAGGTATCGTGTTTTCCGTGGCTCCAAAGAAATACAAGATAGGGTCAAGGAAAACGAGACACAACGCACCAAATAAAATGCCGGTGATAATCTTCAATACTACCGAGTTGCCTAATATCTTTTGTGCCGTCTCATAATCACGTTGCCCAAGTTTTACGGACAGGTATGTACTTGCGCCAACACCGATTCCCGCTCCGATAGCACCACTTAAATTCATGAAGGGAAACGTGATAGCCAAGCCAGAGATTGCCAATGCACCAACGCCTTGCCCGATAAATATAGAGTCAACCATATTATACAACGAACTGGCTACCATGGCAACGATGGCAGGCATGGCATATTGCACCAAAAGACGACCCACGGGCTTGGTTCCAAGTTCGAGGGTGGCTTTCTTGTTATTTGTCTGTTCTGACATATTATTATGTTTTCGTTGGCAAAGATACTAAAAAACGAAAGAAAAAACAAAAACTGTTGTTCTTTTGTTGCCAAAGTGAGCAAATCATGGTTGTCTTGATGGTTGGATAACGAAATAATTGGCTATTTGAAATAAATACTTCAAGTTTTTACTTCAAAAATAGGAGTAGGTGAAGATTATTTTGTACTTTTGCATCAATTATGAATGATATGTTGTTTATTCAAATCATTTCGACATGAAAAAAAGTGTTTTTTCCACTCTTGCATTGATATGTGCTTTTTTGTTTTGTATTTCATCCGTGGGATGTTTCGACAATAAAAGTGGCAATGAGGCTCAGGAAGTGGACTCTTTGGTTGATGATTCTTTGTTAGCCGACAGTGAGGCACAGGAAGATGTGTTTATGCCTAAGGGAGCAGATGAATTATTTGACGATTTCTTCTTTAATTTTGCCGCTAACAAGAAGTTGCAGAGGGCTCGTATTCAGTCTCCGTTACCTTGGTATAATAATAAGGTGTTGAAAAAGAAAACCACGAAAGGCAATTGGGCTATGGATCATTTTTTCATGGAGGATGGTTATTACACCTTGATTTTTGACGAGAAAAAACAGATAGACGTGGTGAAGGATACAACCGTCAACCATGTGATTGTGGAAAAGATATTCCTCGAAAAGAACAACATCAAACAGTATTATTTTGATAGACTCAAAGGAGAATGGATGCTCACGTCTATCAATGAAATGCCCGTTGACAGTTCACGCAACGCCTCGTTTCTGAAGTTTTACTATCGTTTTTCGAGTGATGAAGAATATCAATTACAAAGTATAAACGATTTAGTTACGTTCTCTGCTCCTGACCCCGACGATGATTTCAATACCATTACTGGCATGATGGTACCTGACCAATGGCCCACATTCAAACCTTCCTTGATTCCAGGAAAGGTGATATACAATATTTATTATGGTCAACCCTATTTGAAAACCAATCAAAAAGTGCTTCTCATAAGAGGTATTGCCAATGGGTTGGAGTCTGAATTGGTGTTCCAAAACAAAAACGGTGTCTGGAAACTAATCAAGTTTATGTCATGAGAGATATTCTTAACTATAGCCTTTTATCCCACAATACGTTTGGGATAGATGCGATATGCGACCGTTTCGTAGAGTTTTCCTCTGAAGAAGAGTTGGTGTCTTTGGTGTCTTCTTTGACCGAATCCGATGAACCTTTGTTGATTCTTGGTGGCGGAAGTAATCTGTTGCTGACGGATGATTATCATGGTACGGTTATTCATTCTGCCATCAAGGGCATTTCACTTGTGGAGAACGAAAGCACGGACGAATCGGTTGTCTTGCGCGTAGGTAGTGGCGAGGTGTTCGATGATTTCGTTACCTATTGCGTAGAACATGGTTATTATGGTGCTGAGAACTTGTCGATTATCCCAGGAGAGGTCGGTGCGAGTGCCGTACAAAACATTGGGGCATACGGAGTAGAGGCGAAAGACCTCATCGTGAAGGTTGAAGCTATAGAGATTGCATCTGGAAAGAAAGTATCTTTCACCAATGCAGATTGCCAATATGCTTATCGTCAGAGCAGATTCAAGGGAGAATGGCGCAATCAATACATCATTACATACGTCAGTTATAAGTTGGCAACCTCTTTTGTTCCCAACTTGGACTATGGAAACATACGGGCAGCGTTGGAAGAAAAGGGCATTTACCAACCTTCGGCTAAAGATTTGCGCAATATCATCATCGAGATTAGAAATGCTAAATTGCCTGATCCCAAGGTTGAAGGCAATGCGGGGAGTTTCTTTATGAACCCTATCGTGTCGAAAGAAAAATACTTGCAATTGGCAGAAGAATATCCCAATATGCCACATTATTATTTAGATGAGCAACGGGAGAAAATTCCAGCAGGTTGGATGATTGACCAATGTGGATGGAAAGGTCGTACATTGGGACGTGTGGGGGTACATTCCAAGCAAGCACTCGTGCTGGTGAATCGTGGCGGAGCAAAGGGACAAGACATCGTTCTTCTATGTAAAGCCATTCAAGATGATGTGTATAAACGATTTGGCATTCATATCGAGCCAGAAGTAAATATTCGATAATTGCTATGAAATTCACGTTTTTAGGCACTGGCACATCTGGAGGCGTTCCGTCATTGGGCTGTAATTGTGAGGTATGTAGAAGTTCTAACCCTCGTGACAAGCGCATGAGAAGTGCTGCTCTCATAGAGACAGATACCACACGAATACTCATTGACAGTGGTCCAGATATCAGAATGCAACTCATGCCCTTTCCTTTCAGGAAATTAGATGGGGTGTTGCTTACACATATCCATTATGACCATGTGGCTGGTATTGATGACCTTCGTCCCTTTTGTGTGTTTGGCGACATTCATATCTATGCCAATGAACAGACCGAGAATGGGTTGAGGCAGACCATGCCTTATTGTTTTACGCCTCATCTGTACCCAGGCGTTCCTAAATTAAATCTTCATCCCATTGAGGCAAACAAGTCTTTCCATATCAATGAGATAGAAATTCTTCCCATTGAAGTCATGCACGGTGCTTTGCCAATCCTTGGCTTTAGGATAGGCGACTTTGCTTACATTACAGATATGAAGACCATTCATGAGGATAGTTTCAAACTTCTGAATGGAGTACAAACATTGGTTGTGAATGCGTTGCGATGGGAAAAGGAACACCATTCTCACATGCTCGTTTCCGATGCTATTGCCTTCGCCAAGAGGGTAGGGGCTTCGCGTACTTATCTCACTCACCTCACCCATCTCATTGGTTTTCATGATGAGGCTAACAAACTTCTGCCTGAAGGCATTGAGTTTGCATACGATGGATTGCAAATTGATTTGTGAAACTTATAGATGTGTGGCAATTTGTCTATAAAAAGTGACAAGGAACATGAATATAACAAGAAAGGGAGCCTTTGAAAAAGCTCCCTTCCATGTTATTACCTTTTATTCTTTTTCTTTTTGCCAAACTTTCGATAAAGTTTCCACGCCAGAATAAGGCCATCGAAGACACCTGCTCCAGTAGTCATCAAACTATTGATTCGCTTTGACGGAGTATTAGAAGAAACCAACATGTCTGGTTTATGAAAGAGACTTCCCCAGAGAGTGCGAATCTTCTCATCGTCGTTTCTGATGTCTTTCAACAGGTATTCCTTACGAGCTTGAATGGCTTCGAGCGATCTGTATGTAGTTTTTTCTTCCACCATAATTTATTTTTCCATTAAAAGATTGGCAAGAAATCTCACTACAGGTTTCTCTATCCAACGCTTTCTGAAGATACAGAAAAGCAGTAAGACAAACAAGTAGAATACGGCTACGATAGAGAATGCGCCTACTGCTCCCACGTGCGGAACCAAGGCGTATGCCGCCGCAAATGAGAAATAGATAAGCATCAGCATGACCAAGAATGCGAAGATAAGCGACAATGTGAGAATGGTAATCAACTTGACCACTTTCTCTATCACGTCGAGCTTAACATATTCTTTCTGAAGCCCCAAGTAGTGCTTCAGCACTTCGGCAAGCTGCCCTATCGTCTCGATGTTACGGTCGTTTGAAAACATGCGAGTTATTCAACGACTTCTGCTGCAGCTTCCTTGATGTCGTCCACCAGGTCGTTTACTTCCTTACGGCTCAACTTGATGTTGTGCTTCTGTAAGAAATCCTCTACAGCGTCAGAAATTTTAGTACGTGTTTCTTCTCCCTTTTCGGGTGCAAATGCCAAACCAAGGGCTGCACCAGCGATAGCACCGCCAATGAATGCTCCGATATAACCTAATGTTTTCATAATAATTGTTTTTTGTTATAATAAATAATAGATGTTTTCGCAAAGATAGTAATTTCTTCAGAAAACGCAATGTTTTATCAGTCATTTTTTTTCAAAAAAAGTTCTGTTAGCTTGATTTAACAAACTTTATGCGCAAAATTGATGATAGTTACTGATATATTTTGTAACTTCGCAGCAAATTATCAAATTCAAGAAGTTTAATTTTCAAATAGTAAAAAAACAATTATGAAGAAATCTTCCATTTTGTGTTTAGGATTGTGTGCAACACTTTTGATTACTGGTTGTAAATCAAAGGAAAGTGCTTATAGAAAAGCGTATGACAAGGCTAAGGCTGCCGAGACTGAGACCGTGGCTACTCCTGTCAATACTGAAAGTGATGTTCCTGTAGTTACTCCTTTGGTTGAAAAGAATGTAAACCAAACACAAGTAACAGATAATAGCGACAATGTTACCGTACGCCAAGAGGCTGTATCTGTAATCAATGGTTCTGGTTTGCGCAACTTCAGCGTAGTGGTTGGTTCTTTCTCTCTTCCCGCTAATGCACAAGGATTGCAAAACCAATTGAAGGCTGCTGGTTACGATGCACAAATCGTGAAGAATATGGAGCGTAATCTCTATCGCGTGGTTGCTTCTACACACGACACCAAGGCTGATGCCGTTCGTTCACGCGACCAGTTCCGCTCTAAGTATCCCGACGCTTGGCTCCTTTATAATAAATAAGGTATAGTTGGCACGCATTTTATCCATAGATTACGGTAAAAAGCGTACAGGATTAGCAGTCACTGATCCACTACAGCTCATTGCTGGTGGATTAGCGACTGTTTCTACATCTGAGCTTTTCAGCTATTTGCAGCAATATATCCAACACGAGCAAGTAGAAAAAATTATTATTGGCAAGCCATTGCAAACCAATGGTGAAGCAAGTGAGAATCTCAATAGGGTGCAACAGTTTGTGAATCGTTGGAAAAAGAACATGCCGCAAATTCCTATTGAGTATTATGATGAACGATTCACCTCTGTGTTGGCGCATCGTGCCATCCTGGAAAGTGGAATCGGGAAAAAAGCCCGCCAGAATAAAGCATTGGTAGATGAGATTAGCGCAACCATCTTGTTGCAGGATTACATGGAATCGCGTCTCTTCAAAAAAATACATTAAAATAGAAATGATATTACCTATATATATATATGGTCAACCTGTCTTGAGAAAGGTTTCTGAAGACATTACGCCTGATTATCCAGGACTGAAGGAACTCATCAGCGACATGTATGAAACACTTGCCGCATCTGAAGGCATTGGGTTGGCAGCTCCACAAATCGGCAAAAACATCCGTGTGGTGATTATCGACCTGGATGTGATCAGCGAAGACTTACCCGAATACAAGGGATTTCGCAAGACTTTCATCAATCCTCATATCTTGGAGGTGGATGAAGAGTCGGAAAAGAAAAACCTGGAAGAAGGATGTCTCTCTCTTCCCGGCATTCACGAAAAGGTGATGCGTCATACAAGAATCCATGTTAAATACATGGACGATGAGTTTAATGAACATGACGAATGGATTGAAGGGTATCTGTCGCGTGTGATGCAACATGAGTTTGACCATCTTGACGCAAAGATGTTTATCGATCACATCTCTCCACTTCGCAAGCAACTCATCAAGAGCAAGTTGAAGGCTCTGTTGCAAGGTCGATACCGTTGTAGCTACCGTACGAAGTGCGTGAAAAAATAATTTTTTTATTTAAACATAGCGTATGTTGTATCGAAACCTCATTGTTTATGTTTGCTTGTTTCTTTCCTTGACCAGTAAGGCGCAATATAATATTGACCGTTTGATTATCTCTGGTCAGATAGCATACAACAATCATGACTATGTGGTTGCGATACAACATTTTAATAATGTACTATCTGGTAAGCCCTATCTCTATGAGCCGTGGTTTTACCGTGGGCTCTGCAAGCTACAGCTGGAAGACTATGTAGGTGCGGAAAACGACTTCAATGAAGCTATCAAGTTGAATCCCTACGTACATGAGTTGTTCAGCGCCCGTGCTGAGAGCCTTATCCGATTACATAAATACGAGGAAGCCATTGCCGATTATGACAAAGCCTTGAAATTCTCACCTGATGAGCGGGGTTATTGGTATAATAGGGCGTATTGTAGGTTTTTCATGAAAGATTATCAAAAGACACATGAAGAACTGGAATACATCGTGAAGCGATGGCCCAACTTAAACAATGCCTATTCGTTGCAAACGGAGGTGTATCTCAGTGAGAACGACACCGCAACGGCTTCGAAATGGTTGGATAAGACTCTTGAACACAATCCGTATGATGGTAACTCTTGGTCTATTAGGGGAAGATTGGGATTGCAACAAAAAAACTGGAGCGTTGCCGATTCGTCTTTCTCAAATGCTATACATTATCAACCGCGCGTAGTCAATAATTATATGTATCGCGCCATGGCAAGAGTCAACTTGAACAAGTTGAGACAGGCGATGGAAGATTATGACAAGGCGATAGATATGGATCCCAATAATTTCCTCTCACATTATAACAGAGGTCTGTTGCGTCAGCAATTGGGAGATGATAATCGTGCCATTGACGACTTCAACTTCGTGTTGAAGTATGAGCCCAACAATATCTTGGCTTTGTATAACCGTGCCATCTTGCTCGACCAAACAGGTAATTACAGGGCTGCCATTGAGGATTATTCCGTTGTGATAGCTAAGTTTCCCAACTTCTGGACAGGCTTGATGAATCGTGCCGCATGTTACAGGAAATTGGGAATGACCGCTAAGGCTGAAATGGATGAGTTTAGGGTGTTGAAGGCGAGGTTGGACAAGCAACAGGGCATTCAGCAACGGTGGAGCAAGAGCAAGTTGCGTGAAGTACGCAAGATGAGCGATGTTGACGTAGAGAAATACGACCAATGGGTGGTGGTAGATGAGGATGTTGTTACTCCGCAATATAACAGCGAATATCGTGGAGCAATACAAAATAGGGTAGTGGAGAATGTGTTTATGCCATTGTTCTCTCTTTCGTATATGCCATACGTGGGTGGTGTGAGAACATTGCAAATCGTAGTACCTGAATTGGAGGACTTTAATCATAACAAAAAGCCTATACGAAAGATTTACCTGACGTGTAAACCGTCTCCAATCAATGAGAAAATGACCAAGTCGTTTTTCAACAGCATTGACTCTATCAGTGCGAGCATCAGTGCCTCGCATGACATTCATACAGCAGCCGACTTGCTGATACAGAGGGCTGTTGCACATGTTACGACACACTATTACTCTGAAGCCATCAATGACCTGAATGATTACTTGCGTATTGACAGCACCAACGTACTCGTTTATTGGGAAAGGGCTTACTGTCATGCGATGATGAGTGAGTATGCTTCCAATCAAGGTACGGATTCCAAGATGCGTTTGTCTGTTTCTTTAGACGATTTGAAACAAGCCTTGTCATTCAATAACGAAAATGCCTATTTGCATTATAATATCGCTACGGTCTATGCCATTCAGAAAGAGTATCATTCTGCTATCGACCATTATCGTAAGGCAATCCAATTGAATGCCAATCTTGCCGAGGCATATTACAATTTAGGCTTGGTGCACATTTTTAACAATGACAGGAAAGAGGGTATTAAGGATTTGAGTAAGGCGGGCGAGCTTGGATTATATGATGCGTATAGCATCATGAAACGTTATACCTCTGAGAAAGAAAAATGATTTTGTGTTCTTTATAAAAAGACTTTAAGGTCTCTATGGATGTCAGAGACCTTAAAGACCTTAGAGATTATTTTCGGAGGATTTTCCTCCAGGTGTTTCCTTGTTTTTGGATGATGACCCCCTTGGCAGAATCTCCAACCCTCTGACCTTGTAAGTTGTATTGCAATGTGGCAATAGGTGAACTTGTCAATTGACGAATACCACTCGTTTCCATGCGGAAAGCGGAGAGAGCTGCGCTGGGACGACCATTCGACTTGAATGCCCCTTTATCGTAAGCATTCCACTTCCATTTTGTATATGCGGCAGGCTTCCAAGAACCATATACCTCTGGTTCCCAAAAGAAAATTCCTGCACATGCGGAGAGCTTCTTTGTCTTGGCAAACAAGTCATCCATCACGTTTTTGGCACGTGCTTCGTCCCATGAAGAATAGCCTGTTTCCACAATCATTACCGGAACCTTGAATGTGTTGTAGAGAGTCTGGATATTGTTGGCGGTCTTGGTATTATCAGAACTCCAGTTGTCCCAATCTGGATAATGCGAAAGACCAATCATGTCAAACTTTCCACCATATTGCTTGAATGAATTGTAAAACCAAGCATTGTCTTCTGGTGCTCTATCTATATGAACGATAACGGTGGCATTTGGAAAGACTTGCTTCACGGCATCATAACCAGCATTGCTCAAGGCAATATAACCACTCCAAGCTGCACTTCCACTTTTGTTCCAGTCGATTTTCCCTTCATTAAAAATCATGCCAGGTCGCGTCTCATTGCCCACTTGTACCCAAAGAGGTTCAATACCTTCTGCTTTCAAGGCAGAAAGAACATCGGTGGTATGGTCGGCTACCGCCTTCTTCAGTTGTTCCATATTATAACCATTCCATGCCGCAGGCTTGATCTGTTGCGAAGGATCCGTAAAACGGTCGCTATAATGGAAGTCTATCATCAGGGCCAAACCTTGTGCCTGTGCCCTACGAGCCTTCGCCAATACATCAGCCTTATCACACCAAGGACCGTAATCGTTTTCTGGATTCACCCACACACGTAAACGGACGGCATTCATGCCTATTTGCTTGAGCAGAGCCATCATTTCTGTTTCTTGTCCACTTTCATTGTAGAATTTCTTGCCATCGGCTTCCATTTCAGTACACCAACTCACGTCTGCACCACTGGCAAACGTAACAGATTGTGCATTTCCTTGTGCTTGTACAAAAGAAATACCAGCCATGATGAACCATGCAATAGATAAAATTTTCTTCATACGCTATTCTTCATTATGATAGTCAGTTGTTGTCTTGGTTGCAGCTCTGTCTGCTGCTTCATACGCATTGACAATCCTTGTAACGAGTTTATGTCTTACAATGTCTTTCTTCGTGAGTTCCACTACGCCTATTCCCTCAATGCCCGTCAAGATACGTAATGCTTCCTTCAATCCACTGAGTTGTGTCTTGGGTAAGTCAATCTGCGTCATGTCGCCCGTGATAATCATTTTCGTGTTCCATCCCATGCGAGTGAGGAACATGCGGATTTGGGCAGAAGTGGTGTTTTGTGCCTCGTCTAATATGACTACGGCATCGCTCAAGGTTCTACCGCGCATGAATGCAAGTGGAGCTATCTGAATGACATGTTTTTCCATGAGGTCTTGTAACTTCACGGCTGGAATCATGTCTTCCAATGCGTCGTATAATGGTTGTAGATAGGGATCGATCTTCTCTTTCATGTCGCCTGGTAAGAATCCCAGTTTTTCGCCGGCTTCTACCGCAGGGCGAGAAAGGATAATCTTCTTGGCTGTCTTTTCCTTCAATGCTTTCACAGCTAAGGCAATGCTGAGGTAAGTCTTACCGGTACCGGCAGGACCTACGGCAAACACCATGTCGTTCTTGTTGAAGTACTCAATCATCTTTTGTTGGTTTTCCGACCTACCCTTAATGGGTCTTCCGGAAGTGCTATATACCACTACGTCTTTCACGGCATCAGCCTTGGTCTTGTGTCCGTTGAAAATGTCGATGATATCTTCTTCACCGATGGTGTTGAATTTCACGATGTGCTTGCGTATCTTCTCAATGTTCTCCTCGAAGTGCGACATTTCTTCCTCGTCGCCCATGATTTTCAATACGTTTCCTCTTGCAACGATTCGCAATTTAGGGTACAATGCTTTCAGAATATGCAAGTGCCCGTTGTTTACGCCATAAAACGCTACGGGATCAATGTCCTCTAAAATGATATGTTTCTCAATCAAAATATAATTCTTTTTTGTTTTCGGTGCAAAGGTAAACAAATTAATTGACATGTATCAAAAATCATTCGTAAATAATTCGTTATCTTGACCATAATTTGCTAATTAATTATTACCTTTGCGCCGTGAAAAGAAAAACAAGGTTTAGCTTGGTAATAAAGAGATGAAAGTTACTAAAAAAAGATATTTGCAAGGTTTTGCACTCTCGGTGATTTTCTTGGCAATCATTCGTAGTGCTTTTCCCTCTGTTGCTCAACCACGGCAGGTGGCTACGGTGGTAAATGATTCCATTCAAGAAAAAGACTCCATGCAAGAAGCGCAAGAGACGGTAATTGCCAAACAAGAAAAAAAGGTGGAAAAGAAGGAGCAAACCATCAGTAATAAAAAGGAAGAACCGAAGAAAGTTGAAGTACCTGCACCAGAGAAAGCTGTTGCAAGGTCTATCACTCACGCCCAGAAACCCAGTAGGTTTTTCAATGCTGACGGTACACCTGTGAAAAACCGTATATTGAGCGTATCGAGTTATCGTGTGGCTTTTCCCGACTCTCAGTCTGTGCAAGAAGTGTCTGCCCACAAATGGGGTGTTCATCCTGTACAGAATCGTTCAGAGGCAGAAAACAGAAAAGCTGAATTGGTTTATATCGGCAGTAATCCTTATTTTTATGTAGAAGATCTCAAGCGAAGTATTCCCTATTTGGTGCCTCGTGCTTCAGTGCTGTTACAAGACATAGGCAGGAATTTCTTTGATAGCTTGCAGACCAAAGGTGTTCCTCTTCACAAGATTATCGTTACCAGTGTGTTGAGAACAAAGGATGATGTTGCCAAACTTCGCAATTATAATGGCAACGCCACGGAAAACAGTTGCCACATGTATGGTACTACTTTCGACATTTGCTATAACCGTTACAAGACCGTAGAGGAACCAAATGGACCCAAACGATGGGCAGTGAGAAATGACTCATTGAAATGGGTGCTTTCAGAAGTGCTTCGTGACTTGCGCAAGGACAAACGTTGTTGGGTAAAACATGAAGTGAAGCAAGGTTGTTTTCATATTACAGTTAGGTAATTGGTTTTTTCTTACTTGAAGCGGACGTCATTGAAAGAGCGTAATATAATGGTTGGTACTCCCTACACTCACTCTTTTTCATGATGACTTTACCCGTCTCAATCGCTCATTCAGCAAGTCGCATAATTCTTCTGCCTTCATGCCCGTGCCTGTGGTGGTGATTGTTTCCTGGGCATTTACCAGTCGGCGATTCAGAGAACGGATGTTGCGCCCAATGGTACCCGCCTCATCCATCTTCTGCAGTTCCACGTCGGGCTTGTAGTGGATGGCGATGAACTTCTGTTGCCTTCCTTTCAGCACTTCAAACGATTCCACATCGGTAAAGTTGATAATCGCCTGTTTCATATTCTCCATGATGATGGCTTTATCTGTAATTGTCATGAATGGTCTGTCAGTCAGTCGCTCCTTCAGTATGGCATAGAGCATAAGCAACCCACCCAGACCGAAGAACACAATACCAAGCCATCCTATAACAACATAAAAACCGCCCTCGATTTTGGGATCATTAAGCATAAAAAAAGATGCTGCCACGAAGGCGAAACTCGTTAATATTAGGAGCAGCATACGCCACACGGAGTGATAGATTTTGATTGTTTCCATAATCGTACTATTTGTTTTTTATTTGTTCTACTGTATATCCTTCTCGTCGCAGCAAGGCAATCAGCGATTTGCTGCCCATCAGGTGGCGACAGCCTCTATCATACTGGGACGGGCTGTGATATTCTCCTTGATGACAGGAATCCATAACACATTTAGTTGTGTCTAATCCTCCTTCAAATATCACCTTCTCAACTTTGCCTAATGCATTCTCCAGTCCACTGATACAGAACATCTCTTCTGCTGTAAACTGATGTCCGTCACCGTGGCAGGTGCCGAAGATAAACGACTTCTGCTGAAGACCATTGCAGCTGATAGTCCACAGCCAGCCAGCATTGCAGTCCGTAGTGTCTGTTTGAACTTGATGGTGCAAATGGCTACCAGCCCTTGCCATAGTCAAAGAGAAGACTGTAAGGTAAATGGTCATAGTAATTGATTTCGTGTTCATGTCAAATAATAAAAACTATTTCAATGCCTTTCCAATTCTGTTTGTTTCGTCTTCAAGATATTTGCCAAGACAGCTGGCTATCTCTGGATAGTAATCATTCAAGGTCTTGTATTTCTCGCGATGGGAAGTATAATTGCGCAGGGCTGTGACGAGTTCGGGCATCCAGCGGAAACCTCGCATATACATTTCGTTGAGCATGAACTGCGATGTGTTCCTATTCACAAGCCTGTTGTCGAGCAGATAAATGAAGACGGCTGCACGGACAATGCTTTCATTGATGACGATACGCCAGTCGTTGTAAGCTTGCTGCTGCATTTCGAATCGTGTGAGTTGGAAAAGCTTTTGACCAACGCTTTCCATCAGCGCTGCATTGGCGGTATTGTCAAGCAGGGGGTTGACGAAAGAATGGTTGAACTCGTGGATAAGAAGTGACGCATCCCATTGGGGTTGTCCCGTTGTAGGATTAAGTTTATAACCGCAGATGGAAAACACTTCTTTCGGCTGCCCTTTCAGCTGACGGGCAACACCGTTGTTGTTGTCACCGTATGTAAAGCCAATGATAATGCGAAAAAGCTCAGTCGCATCTGTACCGTAGAATTTCGCATACCACTCTTGGTGGAAATAGGACAAGACGTTAGCCTCATAATTTTTCAAACCATCCTCGTAGAATGTTTGGTGTTGTTCAAAGAACTCGTGAAAGCGTGTGTCCTTATAAAACTGATTTAGGCGAGCAACGAAATCGTCAGTATCCACATTCTGCCAGCGTTTCTCAAGGTCAGTCTTCTCGCCAATGAACTTGATTTTTCCTTTGTTGATGTCAAGGTGGACTGCCATACTCATAACGGCATCGTAGCTGACGCTGTTCTTGTCATGAAGTCCTTGGTAATAGGCAATGATAGGATGCTCTTTATAGGGAGCAAACCACTCTTCCGTGTCCTTCGTGTATTGCCCAGCTAAGTCCATGCTGTACTCCTGAAAGCCTGCTGTCCGTGAGAGAATGCTCATCAGCTCAACGGCCTCAGATACTTCCGCTTTGATTTGTGCTCCAACCCTCAGTGTGAATGCGAGCAAAAGAGCGGCAATAATGATTGATTTCCTTTTCATGTCGATTTCATTAATTGTTTGGGTAATACTTCATTTTTTCACGAAAGAGGCGCAGACTTCGCCATACGCCTCTCGGTTCACCACAAACCATGTATGTATATGGGAGAATCTGCGCCTTTACGGTGCAGCTCCAATAACATACATTTGCTCTTTCTCGTGGTGGTGAATGAGAGACTATTGAGCTATATGTCTTTGCGCTCCTTTCGGATTGCGAGGGCTAAATTACATAAAAATCTGCATACTGCCATCGGATTTTACAAAAAAACAATAAAAAGAATGTGTATAATCAAGTTTTTCGATGTTTTATGCTCAAAATGAATGGAAAATGATTATCTTTGGTCTCAAAATACAATACGATGATTATGGCAACAATACCTACAGAAAGACAACAGGCTGATGTGCATGTAGAAGAGGTCTTTCTTGATATGGACAAAGAAATATACACTCCAGAAGAAGCATACGAACTTGCAATGAAAGATATCAAAGTTATCTTCGACCGAAAATTCGTTTGAAGACATGGAGCGTAATGTTCGCGATGCTATTTTCGCTATCTATGCTATAGAACGAACACTACCACGTCGCCGTCCAACCATCAGACGTTAGGAAGGCTACTTCATGGCAAACACCGATAAGTGGTATTACGCTTATACTATTGAAGGTGATACTATTACGGTTGTTGATGTGTGTCATGCTCAAAGCATGCACGAATAAAATGGTCGTATCAAATTTTAGTAAATGCCTAATTACATCCTATAAAAATAGTTCAAAAAGTTTGCGAGTAATAAATATATTATGTACTTTTGCAGAAGAAATAAGTTATAGGGGGTGTGTCGATTCGATCGGGATACTCATCAAATAACAATGAAAACTGGGTAGGTATCTTTCGTTAATGGCGGGCCACATAAAACCCATGCGGACTAAGCGTTAAGCCAGTGGATTACAAAGACGGAGAACTCTCAAATCTTACATACTCGGAGTTTCATCACATCATCGAGCACCCCCTTTTTTTATCACCTAACACATTATTTATTATGTTTTCTGGTATCGTAGAAGAGATGGCCACACTTGTTGGGCTAACCAAAATTGACGGAAACATTGATTTCACTTTCAAATGTTCTTTTGTAAATGAGTTGAAAATCGACCAAAGCGTTGCGCACAATGGTGTTTGCCTGACGGTGGTTAAGATAGAAGATGACACATATACGGTTACAGCCATGAAGGAAACGTTGTTGCGTTCTAATTTAGGCTTGTTGAATATTGGTGACCATGTAAACGTAGAGCGTTCGATGCTGATGAACGGGCGTTTAGACGGTCATATTGTACAGGGACATGTAGATCAGACAGCCAAGTGCATCAAGATGGAAGATGCAGACGGTTCTACCTATTTCACGTTTGAATATGAGAGCGATAAGGAGATGATTCGTCGTGGCTATTTCACGGTTGACAAAGGCAGTGTCACGGTCAATGGCGTTTCCTTGACGGTTTGCGACCCTACGGAAAACACGTTCAGGGTAGCCATTATTCCCTATACGAGAGAGAATACCAACTTTTGCGACATTCAAGTAGGAACGGTTGTCAATATCGAATTTGACATTTTGGGTAAGTATATAGCCCGATTACAAGACTTGAAATAGTTTGTGCGATTTGGTCACATACTAAGAAACCATCGGTCACCATGCAAGAAACCATCGGTTACTCATATAGTGACCGATGGTTTCTTGCTATGTTACTCTTTGGGAATAATCATTCTTCTTTCTTCAAAGGATTCCATCCCTGTGCCCGAATCTCAAATTCTTGGTTGTCGCGCGTGATGAGCTGAGTTCCCAATGATTCATTGGTGATGTGACCGATAACCTTTACGCCCTCCAAGGCATTTACTTTCTCGTAATCACCGATAGGAACGGTGAAAAGAAGTTCGTAATCTTCACCGCCATTCATGGCACATGTCGTTACGTTCATGTTAAACTCTTCCGCCATAATTGCCGTTTGGTAGTCGATGGGAATGTTTTTCTCATAGATACGACATCCCACATGACTCTGTTTGCATATATGTAGAATCTCGCTCGACAATCCATCCGAGATGTCCATCATGGCAGTAGGGCGGATGTTTGCCTCCTTCAGCTTTTGAATGATGTCTCCGCGAGCCTCCGTTTGCAATTGTCTCTGCAACAAATACTCCTTTCCCGCAAAATCAGGTTGGAAATGCTTCAGTTCTTCCAACGCTTTCGTGTCGTTTTTCTTACGAGCCTCGTCCACCTGTTGGTAATAGACACTCTTCTCTCTCTCAAGCAGTTGCAATCCCATGTAAGCTGCGCCCAAATCGCCTGTTACACAAATCAAGTCAGTATCTTTCGCCCCGTTTCTGTAAACGATGTCTTCCTTGTTGGCTTCGCCAATACATGTGATGCTGATAGCCAATCCCGTGTAAGAAGAGGTGGTGTCTCCGCCAACGATGTCTATGCCCCATTTATCGCAAGCCAATCGCAAGCCACTATAGAAATCCTCCATGTCTTCCACGGAAAAGCGTTTGCTCAGTGCAATGCTCACAATCAGTTGCCGAGGTGTTCCGTTCATGGCAAAGATGTCGCTGATGTTGACCATCGCACTCTTATATCCAAGATGTTGTAAGTCGATGTATGTCAGGTCGAAATGAATGCCTTCCATGAGCATATCCGACGTAACGAGCACCTCTTTGTCAGGATAATGCAATACGGCGCAGTCGTCGCCTACGCCGTATTTTGTACTTTCGTTCTTGATTTGTATATCTTTGGTGAGATGGTCAATCAGTCCAAATTCACCAAGTTTAGAAATCTCTGTCATTCTTATTCTGGTTTACTATACTATTTGTTGCGCATAATCATCCTGCGTATCAATTCCGTCATGATTGGTTGTGCGGTATTGGCAGCCTTTTGTACTTCCTCATGACTCACCTCTACAGGTACGTCGAAGCCACCCACGTCGGTTATGATGCTGATACCAAACACCTTGATGCCGCAATGGTGAGCTACGATGACCTCTGGAACAGTACTCATGCCGATAGCGTCGCCGCCCAAGATACGATACATACGGTATTCGGCAGGTGTCTCGAAGGTAGGACCTTGTACACCTACGTAAACGCCATGTTTGACATTGATATTCATTTCCTTGGCAATGGAGTCTGCCATGTCAATCAAATCCTTGTCATATACCTGGTGCATGTCTGGGAAACGTGGACCAGTGGGGAAATTCTTTCCGCGTAAGGGATGTTCGGGGAACATGTTGATGTGGTCGGTGATAATCATCAGATCACCAATCTTAAACTCTGGATTCATGCCACCAGAGGCGTTGCTTACAAAGAGCGTTTCAATACCCAGTTCGTACATTACACGAACGGCAAACGTCACTTCTTTCATGCAATAGCCCTCATAGAAATGGAATCTGCCCTGCATGGCGACAACGTCTATTCCACCCAGTTTTCCGAAAATCAGTCTTCCACTGTGTCCCTCAACGGTAGAGATAGGGAAGTTGGGAATGTCTTGGTATGCAAATTCGTACGTATCAGTTATCTCTGAAGCTAATTTTCCGAGGCCTGTCCCCAGTATGATGGCTGTCTTTGGGCTTGTTGTCATCCTTTCCTTTAACCAGGATGCTGTTTCTTGAATTTTTTTGCACATAGCTCAATATTTTATTGGTGAAACTCTCTTCCTGCTCCAGCATAAACTCGATGTGGATGGGAAGTATGTAGATACTCTTTCTAACCTGTTCGTTCAGTCCCGAAATCTTTTCCAGTCGGCACGCATCCTTCTCTGTCGTGATAATCATTTTGGGAGAAGGCATCGAACTGAATGTCTCGTTGATTTTGGCAATGTCTTTCTCCGTGAATTGATGATGGTCTCCGAATGTGAGCGGTTGTATATGATTGCAGTAGGGCTGTAAGTCGGTAATGATTTGTTGGGGAGTGGCAATGCCCGTAAGCAGTAAAACGTGCTCGTCTTGTGAGATACTTTCGAGTGTACGCTCATCTCCACCGAATAGAGGCTTCAAGTTCTCGTATGACAACGTTGTGAAATAGAGCGACTGATAAGCCAACAATCCCATCTCATTGGTCAGCACCCGATAATCCATAGGTCTCAAGTCTTTCGGACATTTGGTAATGATGACGATGTCGGCACGTTTCTTCCCCTCAACAGGTTCTCTCAATCGTCCGGCAGGCAGCAACTTGTCTTGGAAAATCATACGGTGATAATCTACCAAAAGGATATTGATGCCAGGCTTGACGTAACGGTGCTGGAAAGCATCGTCGAGCAAAATCACATCTACGTCTTTCGTATCGTTGTCTGAGGTAAGTGTGTCTATACCGTGACAACGGTCTTCATCCACCGCAACGTAAATATCGCCAAACTTCTGCTTCATTTGTAGCGGTTCGTCACCGATTTCTTCAACCGTAGATTGGTCGTTTGCCAAGACAAAGCCTTTTGTCTGCCGTTTGTATCCACGAGATAAGACAGCCACTTTTGCCTTGTCTTTCAGCAACCTTACCAAGTATTCCACGTGTGGAGTCTTGCCTGAGCCGCCTACAGTGATATTGCCCACGGAGATAACGGGAATGTCAAACGAGCGTGTCTTGAGAACACCAAGCTCAAACAACTTGTTTCTCAAGCCCACACCCATACCGTAAAACCAACTTAATGGTATTAACCAAGGGGATGTTTTGATATATTCCTCTTCGTTAGCCACAGATAATTTCTTTTTATACCTTATTTAATATTAAGGAAGAATGGCAAGCGTGCTTGTACCATATCCATCCTGTTGACTCTCTTCAGTAACATAACAGGTTCGTAGAACTCACCGAGAGCGAGACGTGCCTGGTCGTCGAGATAAGTTCCACCCTTTGTTGCACTCAACAACTGCTCGATAATATCAGGAGAAGCAGGGTAGCTTGCCGTGTAATATTCATTTACCTTGGCAAGTTGGGCAGCCTTTGCCACAGCCTTATCCAATCCACCCAGTTCGTCAACCAGTTTTATCTTCAAGGCATCTTGTCCCAAGAACACGTGTCCTTGTGCCACTTCCTCAACCTGTTGGATAGTCATCTTTCTTCCATCAGCCACACGCTTGCGGAATAAGTTGTAGCCACGTTCTACATAGTTGGAAATATAACCAATCTCCTCTGCGTTCATAGGTCGGGAGAATGTACCAAGCGTAGTGTTTCTGTTGGTCTTTACCTCATCAAACTTCACGCCCAGTTTCTGAGTAATCAACTCGCTCGCGTCTGGAATCATACCAAAGATACCGATACTTCCAGTGATGGTGGTTGGCTCTGCCACAATCCAATTGGCGTTACAACTCATGTAGTAACCTCCCGAAGCAGCGTAGTCGCCCATAGAGATAACCACAGGCTTCTTCTGCTTGAGCAAATCAATCTGTCGCCATAATTGTTCAGAAGCATAGGCACTACCTCCAGGAGAGTTGACACGAATCACTACAGCCTTCACATCTTCGTTGTTCATCAGTTTCTCCAAGTCTGCGCACACGTCTTTGGCAACGATTTGATGACTTTCAGACAACATACTCTGTGGAGAAGGAGAATCTACGATGTCGCCGTAAGCATAATAAACGGCAATTTCCTCACCTTTCGTTTCCTCTTTAACGTTGGTCATCGCTTCCACATCCACTTGGTTGATGCTCTCATCCTCTTTCAGTTCGAGTAATTTCTTTACCTCTGCCTTTACCTGGTCAGTGTAGAGAAGAGCGTCAACCATCTTGTACTTCAAAAAGTTCTTTGAATCCTCGAAGGTGATAAGACGGTCGGCGTAAGCGTTCAAGGAGTCTATGCTGATCTTACGGCTTTCGGAAACACCCTTGCAAATGTTCTGCCAGATACCAGTAACGTAAGCCGTAGTCTGCTCACGGTTGGCTTCGCTCATCTTATCCTCGGTAAACATTTCGGTAGCACTCTTGTATTTGCCCACCTTGATGGTCTGTACCTTCACGCCAAACTTCTTCAACAAATCCTTCACGTACATGGGATTGGCTCCCATACCGTGCCAATCAAGTTGACCAGATGGATTCATCCACACCTTATCAGCAACAGATGCGATGTAGTAGGTGCCTTGAGTATAAATGTCGGCATAAGCCACAATCCACTTGCCGCTCTTCTTGAAGTCGAGCAGAGCATTGCGAATTTCCTGCAAAGAAGCAGGAGATGATGCCAATACACCACCTTCTATATAGATACCCTTGATGTTTTCGTTTGTCTTAGCCTTTTTGATGGCAGAAAGAATCTCCTGCAATCCCAATGCACTTGATTGCTCGCCTGTCAGTGTACCCAAGATGTTAGAACCAGCTTGTTCTTCCATGATTCCGTCAAGCTTCAAAACCATCACAGAGTTTTTGCTTACATTCGTTGTAGCCTGACCAGATGATATCATGCCCACGATGCTCAACACACCGAAAAATGTCATAATGATGCCGAAAACAATAAGTCCGACAATCGTAGCGGCTACATATTTAAAAAAGTCTTTCATAATTGTGATATTTAATGTTTTGTTGTCTATTCACTGCTACATATTCAAAGAATGTCACAAAGATACTCAGAATATTTATTATAAACAAATAATGTTCGATTTATTTCTACTTTTCTTTCCTTTTCTTGTTCATTTACATTACTTTTCGTATCTTTGTTGCATAGAATATAATCTACATATTGGTAAATAAAACATAAGTATCAATCCGTAAAAACGTGAAGAGATGAGAAAACTGATGGTCCTGTTGGCTTGCTTGATGACTTTCATTCCATGGAATGAAACGAATGCTCAACAGGAAACAACGATTTCCATTTACTCTGACGGTCAGGTGACAGATACTTTTGTTTGTTCTGAAATAGACAGCATCACGTTTGATGTGGATTATCAAGTGATTTGGATGGGAGATTACAAAAGAATGATTCTTATTTCGATGATTGATAGTATGTCTTTTAAAACGATTGATAATACGTTGTTGAGTTGTCCAGACAACAATCATCCGCACATGATTGACCTTGGTTTGCCGAGTGGTACAAAGTGGGCGTGTTGTAATGTGGGCGCACATTCTCCCGATGAATATGGTGGATATTATGCTTGGGGTGAAATAAGTGAAAAGCCTGTTTACAATGAAGTGACTTATCTCTATGCCACGGGTGTGGACAATAATGGTGATGGATGTTTTGATGATTGGCATAGTGATGTGGGTACATTTGGACTCTGGCAACATCTCGGCGCTAATATCAGTGGCACTCAATATGATGTAGCCTACGTTCAATGGGGTGCTACATGGTGTATGCCAACGCAAGACCAGCAGTTGGAGTTACTCAATAATTGCCGTTGCGTATGGACAACAGAGAATGGTGTGAATGGACGAAGATTCACGGGACCGAATGGTGGTTCTATCTTTCTTCCAGCTGCAGGTTGTCGTTTAGACAACGATTTTCATCGCATTGGTAGTGGCGGTTATTATTGGTCTGCTTCTTGGGATTCATCAAACCCATACTACGCCCGTAACCTTTACTTTAGTTCCACTAACATTTATTGTGACTACAACTTATACCGTGATGGCGGTAGAAGCGTTCGCCCAGTTGTCAAGAATTGATTTCTTCTCTCTCTAAAAGTGTATACCCTTTTGTATTCGATACATATACACTGTGTATATGCATGAAATACACTCTGTATATCTATCAAATACACGGTGTATACACATGAAATACAAAGACTAAATATGTAGTTGTTGTTTTTTTCATCTATTGTTCTTTTGTCTCTTGATTTTGTGTTATCTTTGCATACAATATTTATAATAGATACTATCTTATGGCAAAGATTAATGTCCAGAATACAGAGATTACCATCGTATCTTATAATGACGATGATTATATTTCATTGACTGATATGGCTAAAAGCCAGTTGCAAGAGCACATTATCTTCCGTTGGCTCAGTCTGAAAAGCACAATCGAGTACCTAGGTGAATGGGAGATGCTCTACAATCCTCATTTTAATTGTACCGAATTCGGTACATTTAGAAATATGGCAGGTAGCAACAACTTCGTTTTGTCAGTCAAAACATGGATAGAAAAGACCAATGCCATCGGCATTTTCTCCAAGGCAGGTCGATATGGTGGTACCTATGCCCACAGAGATATAGCTTACCACTTTGGCATGTGGATAAGTCCCAAGTTCCAACTGCTACTCGTTAAGGAATACCAACGTCTGAAAGCCGAGGAGCAAAAGATGCTAGGTTGGACGGCAAAGAGGGAATTATCCAAAATCAACTATCATATTCATACTGATGCAATCAAGAGCCACTTAATACCAGCTGAAATCACGGCAGCTCAGGCAAGTATCATCTATGCCGAGGAAGCAGATGTGTTAAATGTTGCCATGTTTGGTATGACTGCAAAGCAATGGCGAGAGGCAAATCCCAACTTAAAGGGAAATATCCGCGACTATGCCACTATCAACGAACTTATATGCTTATCGAATATGGAGAATATCAATGCCGTACTAATCAATGATGGAGTATCACAAGGAGAAAGACTTATGAAACTAAACCAGATTGCTATTCAGCAGATGCAGGTGTTAGAAGGAAATAGCAAAAGGAATCTTTTAAGATAAATAACTCCATTCTATTATTTATTATAGCGGCATCTGATAGTCACAAACTACATCACGCCGACCATCTTTCATTTCATTTCCTAGAGAATGACGGCATTGTAGACGATAGATGAGGCATGTTCCTCTTAGGCTTTTAATCAATATTCCAATAGGCATCGGGATTTCCATCAAGTATGGTGTCTATTTCATCATCACTATAACCTGCTACATCTTGTGCATACGTTCCTTCATATTTTACATAAGTTGGTCGCTCTTCATAACTATCAATTTCAAAATCCCTATTATTTGCAGATGTTGCTGGTTTGATAACTTCTTTAATAAAAACGCTATCGACAATTTTACCATGCTTTCCTTCGAATATCGCATCCGTAGATTGTACCCCAGCTCTGGTAACATAAGCTCCATAAATACGATCATAGATGCATGGAATTATTGTTTCACCGTGACTTGTGATTATTCCGAATTTCTGATTTATTCCAACATGGCAATAATTGGGGTCGCTAAGCCATAATAAACTGTCGTAATAATCACTCACCCTTTCACCAGTAAACACATCAACCAAAACTTTTCTTTTACCACAGACAAAAATAGCATAGTGTTTATTATCTCTGTGCCATAGCCCCCTAAAATTCTCAAAATACTCATCGTACAAGAAATCGCAAATCAGATGATTCTTACTATCTATAATCCCCCATTTCCCATTATAATTTTGAACAATGTATCTGAACATATTATATCTAATGGCGGATTTGTATGTTGGTGGAATAATTCCATCAAAATAGCCTCTTAAATCAACTTCTATTTTGCGATAATCTTCAAACTGGGCATAAAGCATTAGTTTTCTTTCGTCTTTCTCTTGAACTATATGAATGTCCTTTAAGTTGGTAAACAATTCGGGTTTTATAGGTACACTTCCGTCATCTAGAAGAATACCGTATTTACCTTCCTTTATTACGAAAGCATATTTCTTATCTACAATAGTGTTGTCTATTCTATAATCTTTTGTCTCCTTAATTTTGGAAAATAGACTGAAAGAAATGAAATCACCAATAAACGAATAGTTGTCTATCTCAAATTTGGGGAATTTACATGTTAGACTGAATACATAACAATTCCCATTAAGCCAAAGTTTTAATGATGAAGAAATATGAGAGCCATTCATAAACCATGTAATATGATCATAAATAGCATCCTCTATAAAATGGTTTCCCTCTGATAGAATACCCCATTTAAACATCCCACTATCTACTTTAGTTTTAACTAAGGCAAGAAAACGATAGAGTCCCCATGATTTATATTTAACCAATCTTATATTATTATAAATAGGGGGGATAATAATTTCTCCGTCTTTTTTTACACCAATTGAATTGTTTTCTTCAAAACATTCTACAAGATGATTATGGAATATTCTATGATGAGATTCTGGGTCAAACTTAAAATCTGCATATTTTATTTTATCTAAAATAAAACGACGTTTCAAGGGAGGACATCTTTTTTCCATAATTGATTTAAATATAGTTTATTTTATTATCTGCGAACAGAAGGCATAAATTAGATTTTTTATTTAAAAACAACATCATTCGAGATTATTCTTTTCCCACCTTGTCGTAACTCAGGTGTATTAATTCGGATATCGCAATCCACAACAAAGATAGTATTGGACTTATTGGAGCGGATTACATTTTCGTCGTGCATGTCGCTGAGATAAATGTCTGGCGTTGCATAGGTCCAATTACGAGGATTTTTCAGTTCGAAGCCCATTTGGTGCATATAGTCTGCAATCTCTTTGTCAGTCACAGGTTGTCCGTCGATGAAAGGTTGCTCTACGATAATCTTAAACTCTCCGTTCTTGTCGCGGCCAAAGCCAAGAACCGTTAGGCGTGTTTCTGGAAAATAGGTATTGTGGAGTGTAATGCGGTCAAGGGCAAAGATTGGCTGGATAAAATAATCAAGTCCGATGGACTTAATCAACGTGGAACCATGATCGTAAACCTTTGCCTCGCCACCCTCTGCGATTTGCTCACCAAGAGTTTTGGGCAGTTGATCATCAACGTCATCTGTCCATACTCCGACGGCTTTTGACCATCGTTCAATTACCCTTTCTTGCTGCGCTCCAAGTTGGCACTCTCTTTGGTAGTCGCTGAGTGCTTGCGAATTCTGGCTATCTGAGCCAGCTTCTGCTCCCGCGAGCAGGGATGCAATGACATTTGTTGTACCTCCCGCTGCGCAGCCATGCTGTTCTTGCGGTGAAAATCGTTGATAAACCAACCTTCCGCTAATGAATTGTTCTGCATAACTATCAAGTTTTAGCAGGCCTTCAGACGTAAAGCCCTCTGAAATGATGGTGTGGACGGAAGCCCAAAAGTCTGCGTTATTCATATTCAATTCTTATTTTGCTACAAAAATACGAATAAAAACGGAAATAACAAAGTATATCATGCACAAATATACAAAATGATATTGAGGGTATGATGAATCATGAACATAAATTAAGAAAAAAGTGTTCATTTCCTTGTCTTTGCAAAAAAATGAAACAAGTTTCTTTGTTTTGCCCTCGACTTTTCGTAACTTTGCCGATATGAAGAAAGCAATTGTGATGGGTGCTTCATCGGGGATGGGGTACGAAGTGGCTAAGATTTTGTTAAAGGATGGTTGGCAAATAGGTGTTGCTGCCCGTCGTGTAGATAAACTATCAGAACTTGCAAAGGAGTTTCCAGAACAAGTCTTGACGGAAGGTATTGACGTAACGGATGAAGATGCGCCACGGAAATTATTGAGTTTGATTGAGAGAATGGGTGGGGTAGAACTATACTTCCACGTTTCGGGAATAGGAAAGCAAAATCCTGAGTTGGAGGAAACGATTGAAATGAATACTGTTCGAACCAACGCTCTCGGCTTTACGCAAATGATTGACACCATATATAATTATATGAAAGAGCATGGTGGCGGACATATTGCCGTGATTTCTTCTATTGCAGGAACTAAAGGATTAGGGCCAGCACCTTCTTATAGTGCTACGAAGGCTTTCCAAAACACCTATATCCAAGCTTTGGAGCAATTGGCGAATGGTCATCGTTACAATATCCGATTCACCGACATTCGTCCTGGATTTGTTGATACGCCCTTGTTGAGTGGTGGTAGTTATCCTATGTTGATGAACCAACAATATGTAGCAAGGCAAATCGTGAAAGCTATATATTCCAAGAAACACGTAAAGGTAATTGATTGGCGATATGCGATATTGACAAAATGTTGGCGACTGATTCCCAACTTTATTTGGCGACATATCAAATTATATAGGTAATTTATCAGAATCCGAATGATACGGTTCGCGGATTTACCTTATCTTTGTAAAAAAATAAACTTAAACTATTATCATAATGAAAAGAACCTTTTTTTATTTACTGCTATGCGCGGTTTGTCTTGGTGTTAATGCCAAGAAAGTGAAAAAACAAACACAACCTCTATGGCCTGATGGTACACCAATTGCGGAATGGTTTAACGACACGACAAAGGTTGATGTGAATACGCTCGGCAAGAAATATGTGATTACTGAATACGGTGTAAAGAACGATAGTACAATAGTTCAGACAGAAGCCATCCAGAATGTCATCGACCTTGCTGCTTCTAATGGCGGTGGAGTTATCGTTATTCCACGAGGAACGTATCTCAGCGGTAGCTTGTTCTTCAAACAAGGCACTCATCTCTATGTGGAAGAAAGCGGAACGTTGAAAGGTAGCGACCGTATCGCTAACTTCAAGATTCTGGAAACACGTATCGAAGGACAAACATGTAAGTATTTTTCCGCGCTCGTGAATGCTGACGGAATAGACGGATTCGTGATTGCGGGAAAAGGAACCATCAATGGCGATGGTCGTCATTATTGGGAAGAATTTTGGATTCGTCGCCAATGGAATCGCGAATGTACCAATAAAGACGCACAACGTCCTCGCTTGACTTATATTTCTAATTGCAAGAACGTGACCGTGCAAGATGTTCACCTGATTAATTCACCTTTCTGGACCAACCATATTTACAAGAGCGATCATGCACGTTACATTGATTGTTATATCTATGCTCCCACAAGTGGAATCAAGGCACCCAGTTCTGATGCCATAGACATTGACGTTTGCCATGATGTGCTGGTTCATGGTTGCTACATGAACGTGAACGATGATGCCGTAGTGCTGAAAGGTGGTAAAGGAACATGGGCAGACAAGGATGAAAACAATGGACCTAACTATAATATCCTTATCCAGAATTGCCATTATGGAAACGTTCATGGCTGCTTGACGTTAGGAAGTGAGTCTGTACACGACCGCAATGTGATTATCCGCAATTGCCATGCAGACAATGCCAACCGTGTTATTTGGTTGAAGATGCGACCTGACACACCACAACATTATGAATATGTAACCGTGGACAACTTCACAGGCAAGACGGGAAGTTTTCTTGTGGTTCGCCCTTGGACACAATTCTTCAAGCCAGAGAACCGAGAGGATATGCCTCTTTCCACTTGTAACAACATTGTCTTGAAGAATATCAACATGGAATGTAAGAACTTCTTTGATGTAGGTGCTTCAGAGAAATACAAACTGGTTGACTTTACCTTTGAGAACATCGACGTGAAAGACCAGAAGAATGCCTTCACCAAAGACATCATTGAGAATACAATAGTGAAAAACGTGAAAATTAACGGTGCAGAAATCAAATGAAAAAGTTGTTATTCATGGCGTTCGTCGGTTTGGCATTGAACGCAAACGCACAGACTTGGGACTTGACACAAGAGCAACCTCGTTATTCCGACGCAACGGGGTATGGTTATGACTTTACGGCTTCGCCAACTAAGAAGTCAACCTCTCCTTTTTATTTTTCCGTTAAGGTTCCTGATGGCAATTACAAGGTAACCGTTACTGTCGGTGCAAAGAAAAAAGCCGCGCAAACGGTAGTGAGAGCAGAGTCTCGCAGACTTTTCGTGGAGAATACTCCTACCAAAAAGGGACAGTTTAAGACATTCTCTTTCATCGTGAACAAACGTTCTCCATATATCAACGAGAAGATGAACGTGCGTATCAAAGACCGTGAGAAAGGGGCATTGAATTGGGACGATAAGCTGACATTAGAGTTTAACGGTCCATGTCCAGCAGTGAAGGAAATCAAGATAGAACCTGACCATGCTGCCACAACGGTTTTCCTTTGCGGTAACTCTACCGTAGTGGACCAAGACAAAGAGCCTTGGGCTTCGTGGGGACAAATGATTCCTTGTTGGTTTACAGATCAGGTGGCAATCTCTAATCATGCTGAGAGTGGACTTACCGCCTCTTCGTTCATTGCACAAAATCGCCTTGAGAAAATACTGACGATGATGAAAGCAGGCGATTATGTAATTTGCGAATTTGGACATAATGACCAAAAGGAAAAATCACCTGGCTCTGGAGCATATTATAACTTTGCGTTTGCATTGAAGAAATTCATCGACCAGGTTCGTGCTAAAGGTGGAACCATTATCTTTGCCACTCCGACACAACGCAGGGCTTTCGATGACAGCAAGACGCACATCAAGGAGACTCATGCCAATTATCCCGAAGCCATGAGGGAAGTGGCGAAACGAGAGAAAGTGCCTGTGATAGAGTTGCATGATATGACTCGTACTTTCTTCGAGACATTGGGATTTGAGAATAGTAAGAAGGGCTTGGTGCATTATCCAGCTAATACCTTCCCAGGGCAAGCAAAGGAACTGGCAGACAATACCCACTTTAACCCATACGGTGCATACGAGGTGGCGAAGATGATTGTCATGGGAATGAAAGAACTGAACCTTCCTATCGTGAAATATCTCAGAGACAATTGGGTGGATTATTCACCTGCTCAACCAGACGATTTCAACCAGTTTGTTTGGTATCCTGCCGTGTTGATAGATATGTTGAAGCCAGATGGCAATTGACAAATCTGCTATGTTTCAATTGATTATACATTAACATTTATAGAATTTATTATGAACAGACAAATGCACTTGGAGGAAGAGGCTGCTCGTTGCTTGCTATGTGCAAATGCTCCGTGTAGTCAAGTTTGTAAAAATGGTGACCCTGCTCGTGCCATTCGTGCCATCCGATTTGGCAATCTGAAGGTGGCAAGACAATGGGTCGAAGCATGTACTGATGAGGATTTGGAGGCTGCAGAACAAGTTTGCATACATTATGACCGCCCCATTCGTATCAAGGAATTGGTGCACTCATTGCCTGTCGTTAATGTCACAAAAGACAACTATCCCAGCCTTGCTATTGACTTTTGTGGCATTCATTGTGAAAATCCTTTTTTCCTTGCTTCATCAGCTGTCTGTACCAACTATGAGATGGTTGCCCGCGCCTTTGATGCGGGGTGGGCAGGAGTGTTCTACAAGACTATTTGCCTGCAAGATATCAAGGAAGTATCGCCTCGATTTGATGCTGTTCATTGCGAAGGAACTGGCGATTTCTATGGCTTCCGTAATATGGAACAGCTGAGCGAGAATCCGGCACGTGTGGATTTTGACATCCTTAAAACATTGAAACAGAATTATCCATCAAAGGTTGTGGTGGCTTCTATCATGGGGCAAACTGAGCGACAATGGATTATTTTGGCAAAGATGGCTGAACGTGCTGGCGTGGATGCTATTGAGTTGAACTTCTCTTGTCCGCAGATGCGACTCGCCGGTATGGGCTCTGACGTGGGACAAAACCCTGAACTTGTTACGTTCTTCACGGCTTACGTCAAGCGCAATGTGTCTATTCCCGTGATTCCAAAGATGACTCCCAATATCACGCACATGTCTCAACCTGCTTTGGGAGCATATTTCGCTGGCGCAGATGCCATCTCTGCAATCAACACTATCAAGAGCGTGACGATGGATAACCGTGCTTCTGTATCAGAGAAAAAGACGGTATCGGGTTATTCGGGTCGTGCCGTGAAGCCTATTGCCTTACGGTTCATTCTCGAATTGGCAAAGAATCCTGTCATGAAAAACGTCCAACTAAGTGGTATTGGAGGTATTGAAACTTGGCGTGATGCTTTGGAATTTATCCAGTTAGGATGTAGAAACGTACAGGTTTGTACCGCCGTCATGCAATATGGTTATCGTATTATTGACGATTTGATGATTGGCTTGCAGTCGTATATGCAAGAACGTGGAATTTCTGACTTGTCTCATCTTGTTGGTGAAGAACTTCCTCATTTCGTTACTCCTACCAATCTTGACAGAAAAACGATAGTTTATCCCAAGATAGACCAAAACCGTTGCATGGGTTGTGGCCGTTGTTATACTTCTTGTCAAGATGGTGGACATCAAGCCATTACTTTCGATATGGAAAAACGCCAACCACGCATTGTTGGTTCACGATGTGTTGGTTGTCATCTCTGTCGCCTTGTCTGCCCAAGTGGAGCCATTGGAATGGCGAAGAGAATAGATAAGAAATAATAAAAACCGCCTAACGATGATGTTGGGCGGTTTTTATTTTGTATCACTTTATTCTTAAATAAGTTGTTCTAAGGCTTGTGCCAACTGATCTGGGCAACTTGTTGACTTACTGCCACATTTGATGCCTTTCAGTTTCTCTTTGATGGACTCTGCCTTTTCTCCCTTTACCAACGAGCAAATGCCCTTGAGGTTTCCATTGCATCCACCAATGAATTTCACGTCTTGAATGATATTATCATCATCCAACGATAGTTCTATGAATTGGCTACACGTACCTTGAGTCTTATAGATAAGCTGTTTCATATTCAGATTATTCTGGTTTCATGTTGGTGTAAACCGTCTGCACGTCGTCAAAGTCTTCCAACTTCTCAATCATCTTGTCGATGGTCTCGCGCTGTTCGGGCGTTACGTCCTTGAGATCGTTTGGAATACGTGTAAACTCTGCGCCAGTTACTTCAAAACCTTCGCTTTCGAGATGTTTTTGGATTTCTCCGAAACTCTTTGGATCACCATAAATGGTAATTTCTCCAGTCTCCTCATCTTCGTCAAACTCATCTTCCACACCGTAGTCAATCAAGTCGAGGATAAACTCGTCCATATCCATGTCATCCTTTTTTTTGAAGGTAAACACGCTCTTGTGGTCGAAGAGGAAAGAAAGACTACCCTGTGTTCCTAAGTTGCCATTAAACTTATTGAAAACCGAACGAACATCTCCCACGGTACGTGTAGTGTTATCGGTCAACGTGTCCACGAAGATGGCGATACCGTGAGGACCATATCCCTCGTATGACACTTCCTTGTAGTCGCTCTGGTCTTTACCCATCGCGTTTTTGATGGCACGTTCAATATTGTCTTTCGGCATGTTTTCGCGCTTGGCGTTTGCGATGATGGCGCGAAGGGTGGGGTTCATGTCGGGATCAGGGCCACCTGCTTTTACGGCAATGGCAATCTGCTTGCCAATCTTTGTAAACGTCTTAGCCATGTGTCCCCATCTCTTCAATTTCGCAGCTTTGCGATATTCAAATGCTCTTCCCATATTTATTATAATGTTTATTGTTAATCTTCAATCTTCAATCTTTAATCTCCTCATCATCTTAGTTCAGCGTTCAACTTACTCTTCAAGTTGCTTATCAGTTTGTTCATGATAGCATCTATTTGCTTGTCGTTCAACGTCTTCTCTTCGTCTTGCAAGATAAAGTTTACAGCATAGCTCTTCTTTCCTGCTGGCAGATTCTTTCCTTCATATACGTCAAACAATTCCACTTTCTTCAAGAGTTTCTTTTCGCTCTGACGTGCTATCTGCTCAATTTGGGCAAACTCTACGTTCTTGTCAATCAACAGAGCCAAGTCACGACTCACGGCAGGATACTTGGAAATTTCGTAATATTCTACCTTGTTCTTGCGAATGGCTTTCATCACATTGCTCCAATGAATGTCGGCATAATATACCTCATTGGCAATGTCTGCCTCTTTTTGCAATTTGCGTGAGATGATACCGATTTCTGCCATTGTCTTACCGCCACGGTTCTTGATGATAAGTGCTTTCGAGAATATATTGTTGTCGCTCTTCTCTGTCACCAACATGTTGGGCAGGATTCCCAGACGTGTAAAGACATTTTCCATGTAAGCCTTCAGTTCGTAGTAACTGCTTTGCTCATTGGGGTGAATCCAACTGCCTTCCACGCGTTTACCTGTTACCCAGAGTCCAAGGTGCATCTCCTCAGTATAGGCTCTCATCGGATTTTCATCATCTTTCTTCTCGGGGTTGTAATGATAACAATTACCAAACTCGAAGAATTTCAAGTTGGGATTCTTGCGGTTGGCGTTGCGAACAATGCTTTCCAATCCACCAAACAACAAGGTCTGGCGCATCACACCTAAGTCGGCACTCAGCGGATTCATCACTTTTACGGTAGTTTCCTCTGTATATACGTTCAACCCCGTATAATAAGCAGTCTTGGTCAAGGAGTTATTGAGAATCTCGTTGAATCCACATCCCACCAATTGCTCACTTACCAAGTCTTGCAGATGATGCTCTTTGTCTTGCTCACCTTGAACGGTCAACGAACTCTTCAGCTGTTGAGGAATCTCCACATTATTATATCCATATATACGCAAGATGTCTTCCACCACGTCGCATGGGCGTTGCACATCTACACGGAAGGCAGGAACGGTCAGCTTGATGCCGTATTCATCTTCCTCATCAATAGTCATTGCCAAACTGGTTACAATGCTCTTGATAGTTTCCTTACCTATTTCCTTGCCAATCAACTGGTGAACATAGTCGTATTTCAAGTCAACCTTGAAGTCGGGTAACGGATTGGGATATACGTCCTTAATTTCCATGCTTACCTTTCCATTTGCCAATTCCTTGCAGAGAATGGCAGCTTGCTTCATGGCATAAACCGTTCCGTTGGGATCAATGCCACGCTCAAAGCGATAACTGGAGTCAGTGCTTAATCCATGACGACGAGCACTCTTACGAATCCATGTGGGATGGAAATAGGCAGATTCCAGAACCACGTTTCGAGTGGTTTCGTAGGTTCCACTTCCCTTGCCACCAAAGATACCAGCTATACACATCGGCTCTTCAGCATTGCAGATACTCAAGTCGTGTTCGCCCAAGATATGTTCTTCGCCATCAAGGGTTACAAACTTAGTTCCTTCGGGTTGTGTTCTCACCACGATATGATGTCCGGTCACCATGTCTGCATCAAAACAGTGCATAGGTTGACCGTAAGCCATCATGATATAGTTGGTAATGTCAACGATGTTATTGATAGGGCGTAAGCCAATCACTTTCAGCTTGTTTTGCAGCCACTCAGGACTCTCCTTTACGTCACAATCCGTGATGCTCAGACAAACGTATCTCTTGCAAGCGTCTGTATTCTCGATGGTTACCTCAATGGGCATGTCATGATTATCTACCGTGAATGCGTCGCAGTCGGGACGATGCAATGACGTCTGGTAACCGTTTTGTACGAGCCAAGCATACAAGTCGCGAGCCACTCCCCAATGAGAGAGCGCATCAGAGCGGTTGGCGGTAATGTCTATTTCTATCACCCAATCGCTCTCCAAGTGATAATATTCGGCAGCAGGTGTGCCTACCACTGCATCTTCTGGCAACACGATAATTCCCGCATGATCTGTGCCTATTCCAATTTCATCTTCTGCACATATCATACCGTTCGACTCCACGCCACGAAGCTTAGATTTCTTGATGACAAATTCTTTGTCGCCATCATAAAGTACGCAACCTAAGTCGGCAACAATCACCTTTTGTCCGGCGGCAACGTTCGGAGCTCCACATACTATTTGCTGTGGCTCGCCCTTGCCCAAGTCAACGGTCGTAACGTGTAGGTGGTCGCTATTGGGATGCATCTCACAAGTAAGCACTTGTCCCACATACAATCCTTTTAATCCTCCTTTGATAGTTTGTACTTCCTCAATGCCACCCACTTCGAGTCCGCAAGAGGTCAGTACTTCAGCAGTTTCTTGTGGCGAAAGATTGAAGTCCACGTATTCTTTCAGCCATTTATAAGAAATATTCATTCTCGATTTGTATTTTCGTTATTCCGTGCAAAATTACTAATTTTTATGTTCTTACACAAACTTTGCCCTTATTTCTTTGAGAAACAATATGATTTGACCTAATATGTCAACCACTCTGTAAATCCTTTTGAGTATTAATGCTTCTGCAACCTTTATGTCAAATCAATATTTCTGGAAGTTATATTTTGTTCTCAACTCGGCTTTCTTCTCTTCACTCAAACTGTTGAAATAACCTTTCCAGCCTGGGCAATAGTTGATGTGCCAACGCCAGAACCTACCTAAAAATGAATTGGGCTTCTTGTCGTAGTGTGCCCTAAACTTACAATTCTCACAATTATGTGCCATAATATACGCTCCTTAATTGATTCGTTAAATTCTTGATGCAAAAGTACAAAAAAACAACAAGAAATAACATCTTTGCCTCAATAAATTGGAAACCTTTTATGAAACTGACTTAATAACAATGGTGATAATTGAGATTAGGATGCAAAGGTAATGTATAATGGTATAAAACCACCTTCCATCAATAGATTCACCACCTTTGATGTGGCAGATGTGGGGTTATGCGAAATGAGAGCCGATCATTTTGTCATTTCATTTTTTTTCATTACCTTTGCATCACTTCTAAGGGGTTGTTAGGGGTTAAGACCTCCATAAACTTAGCGCCTTGATGCCGATAGGCGAAACTCATCGGACAGGGATGTGCATTTCCAAGTGACGCTCGTACCACCTATAAGTCCTCACTCTTTGGGTGAGGACTGTTTTTGATTGCGTTTGTCGGCACGGAGGTCTGACAATATGTCTGAGTGAAACTTATCCATAAAATAGTTCCATGCTGTAGGCAGTTCGTTTCCATACTCATCATAATATTCATCTGGAATGTCATCACCATCATTCACAGACCATGTGTATTTATCTGGCTCATGATGCCTTTGATTCATTCTCCACGCAAAATCCATGACTTCGGTGTAAAGTTCATTGGCTAAAGTCTTTGCTTGGCAGTATGCCTCAATCAAGAAACTGCCTCCATCTTCGCTTGAGAATACTGTGAAAATGCCGCACTTGCTGGGATGCGGCTTCTTCATTGAAACATCATTAACGCCACAAAACCACATTGGTTCAAAAGAAAACACAACGTCCACGTTTTCACAGGTCAGCTTCAAAACGCTTGCTTGATCGCTGCTATTTGCAACGTTTTCCAGCCAGTTTTTTAATGGTCTAAAGGGGTTTTCGTTGCAATCTGAAGCTACGAAAGTTCCCATCTTTGTCTTGTTTTTGTAGAAAGTAATTGGCAGCCATCCCGAATCTGGGTCATCAAACTTCATTTTGATATTGTCTGTGTCTCTCGGAAACTTTTCAGCATACTTTCTAAGTATCAGTGCTTTTCTCAACAGCCAACGCTTGCGGATATTGGGGTCGTTGTTGTCTACCTCAAATTCTATATATTCTATGTCTGGATTCATGTTTGTATCAATAACTTTCTCAATTGTGAACCTATAATCTTCTCCTTTTAATCTTGGCTTAATCAGTTTACAAGCCACCCTTACATACCACGTCTGTTTTTTATTCCGAAAACGAATTTCGCTTAGGTTATCATCGTATTTCCATTTACTCCAGGGGATGAAGAAATCTTTTTTCTTTCCTAAGGCAATTGCCAAAGCTACTCGCTTGTTGATAACAAAGTCAATACAATTATTACCAGTATATAGATAATTAGTTTTTTTCAATTCAATTACATCTGCCACTTTCTTTTCACTTTCGGTTTCATCCTTTTCTGTCCCAATCACATCCCCAATGACAAAATAATAATAAAGTGGTGGCTCAGAATATACATCTTTCCGATTTTCAACCTTCATTAGTAATCTATTCAGGTCTTTGCAATCGAAACGATCATTTAAGTCTTTAATCCTTTCGCTATTAACTGGGATTAAACCATTCTCAATACAGGTTGTGTCAATGAACCAAGTATCCTGCTCATCGTGGAGGTGAATTTTCTCTACGGGGCGTGTGGCGCACATGAATTCATTAAAGGCTTCCATGTCCATTCCAAAGCTATCTCGATGGGCTGTCATCCATTCATCTACTACATGGTCTGTCATATACTCCCAATATGAATCAGTAAATGGACGTATTATCACCTTCCTGTCACCTCTTAGAATCTCATCAGCCTCTTCGCGACTTGCATAAAGTTCGAGTTTCTTAACAGGTTCAGGTTGAGGAGCATTATACCTTGCTATGAATTCATCCATAGCAAGGAAATACTCTCCATCTGTCATGCTTTTGTACTTGTTCATAGCTATAGCCTGTATGTCTTCTATTTACTCTTTATATTTTTCGTCGTAGATGTCTTTAAGCGAATGCAACTGATACAGCCAATATGGACTAGGTTGTAAGGGCTTTCTTGTATGCAAAATCTTTTGGGTGACTGGGGTTAGTTTGTCCACTTTACCCATATATCTTACCTCGCGGTCACCAACAACCTCAATTTGTATTTCAGGATTGTTTCTAAACATCAGCATCGAACCTGGCATTATTCCTAATTCCCTAAAATTAAGAGGTGGGCGTCTATTCGTTTTTTTCTCCACATTGTTCGTGTCCTCCTTTGTGTTTTCTTTCACTATCATTTTTTCTTTAGAAGTCTTGCTTTTCAAGTCTGTATCTAGAATTTCACCTATAGCGAAATAGTAGAAGATTGGACGTTCTTCTGCATTGCTTTTCTCCAATTCGTCTAAGAGTTCGTCAAATTCGTGACATCCAAGCCGTTCCTGTAAATCTGCAACTGTTTGCTTTGTTATCGCAATCAAGGCGTTCTCCGTACATTCCACATCAAGAAACCACGATTTATTATAATCGTGAAAGTGGATCTTCTCAACAGGTCGTATGGCATGCATAAATTCATTAAAGGCCTCCATGTCCATCCCCTTGGCATCACGATGTTCGGTCATCCATGCATCAACAGTTTTGTCAATTAAACGATTATGGTAATGATCTGAGCCTTGGCGTATTTCAACTTTTTTATCTCCGCGAAGTATTTCTTCAGCAAACTCCCTGCGCATAATCAAGTCCAATACCTTGATGGGCTCACACTCAGGTACATCATACTTTTTCAAAAATTCATCTTTAGCAGCAAAATATTGCTCATCGGTCATAGAATCATATTTACTCATAGCTTAAAAAAATTGTATTTATATTTAGTTGTTTCAAATCATGTTGCAAAAATAAAAAGAGGTTGTCTCAAAACGTGGGACAACCTCAAAAAAGTTATCTGTGGTCTATTATTTTTGTCATTTCAATTCTATTAGTTTTTACGCAATAAAGTTAGCTTCTTACCATTGAAAGTCCAGTATTCATTTCCATTAACCGTTTGGAGATTCTTTCCTCCATATTTGTTCAGATATGTCTTCGCAAAATATGAACTGCGCCCAGTTTCTCCTCCACATTCAAATCTATTACCACCGATATATTTAGCAGTAATAGGCTCGCCATTGCTATCTTTTACGATATTTCTCGATCCATCTGTTGTGAGTATCACTTCATCACCAATTTCTAATATTCTATCCAAATCAAGAACGGCTTTCTTTTGTCCGTTTTCTAAATTATTATCTTCCTTTGAAATGTTGTCCAGATCTTTTTGATTAAATTGGCATAATTTCACAAGCAACTCTACCATTTTAGCATTCCCTTCTTTCGCCTCTTTTGCTATAAGTTCATGATCAACAGATTGAACTGCATACAATATTTTACTTCTTGTAACACCATAAACGAATTCAACTCCCGCTTTAATATAATATTGCCCTTCTTCTAATTGTTCATTGTTCTTTTTACTAGTCTCTAAATCATATAGCTCAGAACTTAATCGTCTTCGAACTTGATGATCAAACCCTTTTTGATATGGAAAAATAAATACATCGTATATTTTACAAATAACAGGAATGCCAGTTCGAGCTTCATTATTAATCCGTTTCATAGCATTATCCATAACCAACTCGTCTGATATTATATCTTCAATATTCACTGGAAATTGTGTTTCCCCTATTTTTACCCATTCTCCAGCTTCACGTGATAACATTTGATCTTCTTTGTATTTATCCTTGCATTGTGCAGGGCCGAATACATAAACAATTGTAAAGTTAGGTTGCTCTTTCATTGTTATTAAGTTTTTAATATATTGATAAATGCTTTAAAACACAAAGAGACGCAGACCTTCGCCATACGCCTCACGGTTCACCACAAACCATATCAATATACGGGAGAAATCTGCGCCCTATGGGTGCAGCTCCAATAATTGATATTTTGCTCTTTCTTGTGGTGGTGAAAGTGAGGCTATAGAGCAACTATGTCTTGCGTTCCTTTCGGATTGCGGGTGTAAAGATACAAATTATTTTGTAATTAGTTGCGTTACGTGTTATTTTTTTCATTATTATTTTATAAATATTTTTAGTGGAAGTAAAGATAGCGTTTACAAGACGAAAATATATGAATTATGTAGTTTTCGCAAAGACCTCACCTAAATCATGATAATTCTCTCAATACCAATGATATAGGTTTTTCAAGACCTCATGTAACACCTCATGTAACACCTCATGTAAGACCTCACCTAAGACCTCATGTAAGACCTCATGTTGTAGCTTAAGAAAAATCGTCAAAATCGGATGGGATGTTGGTGGAAAATTGAGGAAGATTGAGGAAGCCGAGTTTTCGAAAATTCAAAGAAATGAATTTGATTTAGGGTTGATAGAGCATCAGTTTCACATGAGGTCTTACATGAGGTCTTACATGAGGTGTTACATGAGGTCTTGTTTTGCTTAAACTATTGATAATAAGTAGGTTAACTGAAATAACGGGAGGTCTTGAGGAATTTTGAAAAATTCTCGGTTTTTGGCATTACATGAGTAACAATTTTTCATGCCGCCGTATAGCGGATAACAATAGAATGTAATGGTTCGTTTGCGTATATATATGATTTAGGTGAGCTAAACCTATCATTTGGCACATCTAAACGTATCGTTTGGCTCACCTAAACATATCAAATAATCATAAAAAAAGTTCGGTAAGTAGGTAACTAATAAACACTTAACTATTTCAAAAGTTTTAGTTAATTGTTTCTGTAGTAACATTTAACTATTTCTGTAGTTTTAGTTAAGTGTTACTACGAGTTGACATTTTGGGCAAATTGGGCTCAGTCGATATTTAGTAGGGGGAATAAGATAGAATCTTTATTCTTTGCTGTAGTTTCATATCATTGAATTGGCTATCTATTTGAGTAAGGAGAAATGCCGTAGGCATTGGATAATAGTAGCCAGCTATGCAGAAACGCCTTTAGGTGTTTTGAACCAACGGTCACTGTTCGCGAAGCGAGGGAAAGTAAATGGCTGGTAATGGAGACACACATATAATTCCTTGCTGTTATGCAAGGGACATGATGAAGCGTGTCGCAAACCTAAAGGCTTGCATTTTTATATATCCATATCTTACCCAGCCATTTCGCCATACCTATCGGCATGGCTGCATAGCTGGCTACTATCATCTGATGCCTACGGCATCTTCCATGCAAGCTTTGATTATCTAACTAAGTTTTGGTTGTCTCACATATTTCATCATTAATTATTAAATGTCATAATACACGACAAAATTTTGTATTTGTTTTCTTGCGAAATAGAAATGGAAAAGCAGAAAAATGGGTGAAAATAGGTGGAAAATAGTTTTTTGAGTGCTAACATATATGGTTACGACCGTAACTATATAAGTTATGAGCGTAACATATATAGTTAGCGAGCTAATTTAATATGTTATGAATACTCGAAAATGAGTGTTTTTACGTCAAAATTACCATTTTTCGATTCGTTGTTTAATGATGTAAAATCATAAGTCGTTGATTATAAGCGATATACAAAAACACTAAAAAGTGAGCATTTTTCCTCCCAAGATACAGTTCGTTTGAAAAAATGCCCGTTTTTTGGAACCTAAATTCAGAATTATCATGACAATTTGGATTGATGATTACAAACATTCCTTTGGTTTCAATGAATATTGCTGATAACAATGATGATGCAGATATAAACATAAAAACAGGGAACGAAAAACATTCGCTCCCTGTTTACTAAAGCTTATAATTACAAAGAATTACTTCTTGTTCAATGCAAGGTCAACCTCTACAGCGATAGATACCGTAGCACCTACCATTGGGTTGTTACCGATTCCGAGGAATCCCATCATCTCTACGTGAGCGGGAACTGAAGAAGAACCAGCAAACTGAGCATCACTGTGCATACGTCCGAGAGTATCGGTCATACCGTAAGATGCAGGACCAGCAGCCATGTTGTCTGGGTGAAGGGTACGACCAGTACCACCACCAGAAGCAACACTGAAGTAAGGCTTGCCAGCCAATACACGCTCTTTCTTATAGGTACCAGCTACTGGGTGTTGGAAACGAGTGGGGTTGGTAGAGTTACCAGTGATAGATACATCTACATTCTCCTTCCAAAGGATAGCTACACCTTCGCGTACATCGTCAGCACCATAGCACTTTACCTTAGCACGAGGACCGTCAGAATAAGGAGTTTCCTTCACTACAGTAACCTCACCTGTGTAATAGTCGAACTTGGTTTGAACGTATGTGAATCCGTTGATACGGCTGATAATCATGGCAGCGTCCTTGCCAAGACCGTTGAGGATAACGCGCAATGGTTTTTGGCGAACCTTGTTGGCCTTCTCTGCAATCTTAATGGCACCCTCTGCGGCAGCGAAACTCTCGTGACCAGCGAGGAAAGCGAAACACTCGGTCTCGTCGCGGAGAAGACGAGCAGCCAAGTTACCATGACCAAGACCTACCTTACGGTCGTCAGCCACAGAACCAGGGATACAGAAGCTCTGCAAGCCAATACCGATAGCCTCTGCAGCCTCAGCAGCATTCTTCACACCCTTCTTAATGGCAATGGCAGCACCACATACGTATGCCCATTTAGCATTTTCGAAGCAAATGCGTTGTGTATCTTCACACATCTGATAAGGATCGATACCAACACTCTCGCAAATCTGATTAGCCTCTTCGATACTGCTAATACCGTTAGCGTTCAATGCAGCCAATACTTGGTTGATACGACGCTCATAGCTTTCAAAACTAACTTTACGAATCATATTGTTTCCTCCTTATTCTTTACGTGGGTCAATCACTTTAACAATTCCCTGCTCAGCGGTGGTACGACCGTAAGAACCCGTAAATTCCTTCACGGCTTCGTTAGCGTCCTTACCGTTCTTGATAGCTTCCATCATCTTGCCTAAGTGAACATACTCATAACCGCATACTTGGTCGTCTTTGTCGAGGAACATCTTGGTGATGTAACCCTCGGTGAGCTCCAAATAACGTGTTCCTTTGGCAACTGTACCATAGAGAGTACCAGTTTGTGAACGAAGTCCTTTACCGAGGTCTTCCAAACCAGCTCCGATAACAAGACCACCCTCAGAGAATGCACTCTGTGTACGGCCATAAACAACTTGCAAGAACAACTCGCGCATAGCGGTGTTGATAGCATCGCAAACGAGGTCGGTATTCAATGCTTCCAAAATGGTCTTTCCAGGAAGGATTTCACTTGCCATAGCAGCAGAGTGAGTCATACCTGTACATCCAATTGTTTCAACAAGACACTCCTGAATGATACCGTCCTTGATATTGAGTGACAGTTTGCACGCACCTTGTTGTGGAGCACACCATCCAATACCGTGAGTGTAGCCAGAGATGTCTTTGATTTCTTTGGCTTGAATCCATTTCCCTTCTTCGGGAATGGGAGCAGGTCCGTGATTTGGACCTTTAGCGACAACACACATGTTGTCAACTTCTTTAGAATAAATCATATTCGCTTAATTATAAAATAAAAATTCACTATTGTTTGCAAAATTACAAATTTATCTGAAATTAACATCTAATTCCATCTCATTAATAAAACCCGTTTATAAATCTTTAACGATAACGCGAGTTAGTAGGTAGAAAAATCACGGAAATAAGAGATTTTATTGCAATTCTTCCTGCCATTCAGTGAGAAGGTTGTCCACCTCCTCTGCGTATCGTTCATCCATGTCAGCATAATGGTTGAGTGCATTCAAGGCGGCATGTTGTTCGCCAGGTAGATTGCTTCTCAACGAGTGAGAGGCAGATGACAAGAACAGAGAAACATCGTCTTTTCCCAAGTTGGAACCTTGCTTGAACTGACTTGAAAGGATGTGATAGGCACATACTTTAGATAAAGAGTTCTCGCTACCCAACCATTCCATAGCCAATGACACGGCATCAGGCAAACGTTGGAACAAGTGAAACGAAGCCAATTCTGCTATTTCCTGTGTTGGGATTTGGCTCACCCATTCATGGGCTTTCGTTTGCGTCATGGCAGATGTAGGCATGATGATTGTGGCGAGAATCTTGCATTCACGAATATTCTCCTTCCACAACTCATCAGCCAGAGCCTCATCCTTTCCATATTGCTGAGCTATTTCGTTCAAGTGGGCAAGGCTCACTCCCCAGTTTATCTTATAGTTGGCACCTTTCTGTCGCATGGAGGAAGAAACCACGCCGTTCATATAGAAACGGAATGATTGCTTGATTTCCTTCAGCTTGTTGTGTGTGTCCTCTGTCATGTGTATAAGAATGGTCAAGAATAATTATAGGAATCCAAACTCCTTGCTGTATCTAAGCATCTGATGCTCGTATGATTCAGTGTAGTCAACGTCAATGTCAACAATCTCTTGGTTCTTGTTGAATACAGGTTTCAGCCACGGGTTGATAAATCCCTTATACGGAGCGATATTCAATTTTTTGTATCGTTGTAAGATTTCCTCATGTAGTTCACGGTCAATCTTCACGGCATATTTCTCCACCAACTCACGAGCCTTTACATAGTCGCCCTCACTCTTGATGCGTTGTATTTCAGCCAACAATTCTGCGAACAGCGTGCGTAAAGAACGGTAATCGTGAATGCGAAGATAAGTCTTGCCATTGTGTTTCACTAAGGAAACGATTCCCCGAGAGTGTTCATATACCCAATGAGCGATGAGAGCCCTGTTGCGCATGTGTGCCTCCTCAATCTGGTTACCCAAGTTGATACGGGTGAGTTGTGTCATCAGTCCATTGAGTATATATGTATAATAATGTGCTTGGTAGGCGTTGGCATCAGGCAACAATCCCAATTCCACCATCTTCGGGTCAGCCATATAGTAAAGTCCGAACAAGTCTGCTCTTGCTTCCTCTATGGTATTGCCATACGATTTCAAGGCATTGGGGTCTGTGCCAGGGAGGAGTTGTCCGCTTCCATGACCTAAACACTCATGCAAATCCGTATGTAGGTTGTCGCAAACATCCGCATATTTCTCTATCATTCTTCTGGTTCGTTCTTCATCCACGAACTCTTCCTTGAAGCCATTTCCTTTTGCGGCTTGGTTGTAAGCCTCTGTTATATTAGATATGGTGATACTTTTTGAGCCATATTCAGCCCTTATCCAGTCGGCATTGGGTAAGTTTATGCCGATTGCAGTAGATGGATATTCGTCGCCTCCCAACATTGCCGCACAAATCACATTGGCAGTAACGCCTTTTACCACGGGTTTTCTGAAACGTGGGTCGATGGGAGAGTGGTCTTCAAACCATTGCGCATGGTCGCTGATGAGTTGGGTGCGTTTGGTGGCTTCTATGTCCTTGTATTCCACCAGTCCTTCCCAAGACCCTTTCATGCCGAGAGGGTCGCCATAAACTTCTATGAAGCCGTTGATGAAGTCAATCTTTCCGTCAAGTTCTTTCAGCCATTCAATGGAATATTGGTCAAACAAGCGAAGGTCGCCCGTGCGGTAATAGTTGCAAAGCAAAGAGATGACTTTCTTTTGCTGTTCGTTTTCAGCCACGTCAGCAGCCTTGTCTAACCAATAAAGAATATGTTGAATAGCCGAACCATAAAGACCGTCTTCCTTCCACGTGAGTTCCTTGACGATTCCATCTTCCTTGACAAGCGTAGAGTTTAATCCGTATGAAATAGGTTGCTTGTCTTCCGAATCTATTTGGGCAGCGTAATATGCTTCCACCTCGCTTTGGGTAAGACCTTGGTAAAAGTTGCAAGCAGAAGTAAGAATCAAGTCTTCACCATCAGCCTTGTTTACTCGTTTGGGTAAGACTTCTGGATTGAAAATCACGGGGAACAATTCATTGCACAATTCATCTACCGTCTCGTTTTCTTCCAGTGGAAGAGTCGAAGACGGTATGGATGAGAGTGCGTTTCTAAGGAAGCTCTCTGAGAATTGCGGGACAAACTTCTCGCAACCATAATGATGATAGATACCATTGGAGAACCACACTCGTTTGAGATAGTTCACAAAGGCACGATATTCATTATCGTCTCGTATTCCTTGAAAATGTTGATATACAGCCTCGCATGTCTTTCTTATACGTAGGTTGTATTTTCCGAACTGGTCAGTGGTAATGTCTCTGCCACAGAGTGTGGCTTGCGACAAGTAATATGCCAGTAGTTTTTGCTGTGATGAGAGGTTTTCAAATCCATTGAGTCGATAGCGGAGCAGTTGGATGTCAGCAAAACATTCATCTGCGTAATCGAAACCTCCAGTCTTCATTGTTGTGTTGTCGTGTTAGGTTTGTTTTTAGAACCAGGTTTTCTTCCTCTTTTCTTAGGCTTTTCAGCCATTGAGGGGTGCTGTGCAATGTTTCTGAGTTTGTACTCTCTTGGAGTAATCCCATTAATTTTGTAGAAAGAAGCGTAGAAAGATTGGCGATTGGAGAATCCCACCATGTCGGAGATATCTTCCATGTTAAGATCTTGATAACGTTTGTCGCAAAGCAGGTTCATAGCCTCTTCAATGCGATACTTGTTAATAAAAGATGTGTAGTTCATGTGGAATCTTACGTTAACCACAGCGGAGATGTAGCGTGTGTTGGTTCCTAAATCCTCGGCGAGTTTCTTGGCGGAATAATCCTTGTTCTTGTATTTCTTTTGAATTAAGATGACGTTTAGGATTTTCTCTTTTAGCTCATCCATCAGCTTCGGGCTTACCAATGTTCTGTAAGCGGCTTCTTTCTCCTTCTTCTCGGTAATGTTATATTTCGCCATATCGTAAAAAATAATGAATAATTTTATGATTTTGCAAATATACAAATAATTTTTGAAAAATCCTTTATTGTTTTGCGTTTTTTTTGAAAAAAATGTATCTTTGTAGAAAAAAAGAGTACAAGAATGTAAAATGGTAGTGCTTTTTAAGTTTTAAAACGACGAAATTAGTGATAATCAATGAGTAATCGTTCTTTGATAGCGTCAAAAGCAAATGCCATGATGGTTTATGTTAACGAAAAGGTTTAAACCGTTCTTTGAGAATTGAATCTGTCAAAAAGAAAAAAATGACATTGAATCTTTCATTGAAAGAATTGATAATCAATATAAAATAGTGACGTTTAAAATAACAGTGCAAACTTCAGATGATTGATTCAATGAACACAAAGTGTAAACGAATAGTTTGCGTTATTCTTTGACAGAAATAAAAGTAATTAAGATAAGTAATTAAAATGATTTTGTCATGAAAAAGAAATTTTGTGTATTGTTGATGTTGGTAGTATGTTATCTATCTGTGTATGGTAAACATACTACTGTAGTGGTTTCGCTTGATGGTTTCAGATGGGATTATCCATCTATGTATTCCACTCCCATGCTTGATTACATGGCTGAACATGGTGTGGAATCGGGATTGATACCCTCTTTTCCATCCAAGACCTTTCCCAATCATTATACGTTAGCTACGGGTTTGTATCCCGATCATCATGGTATCATAGCCAATTCCTTTTATGATACTGAGACGAAAGAGCATTTTTCGTTGAAAAATACAGAGCAAAAAATGAATCCCAAGTATTACGGTGGTGAACCGATATGGATTACTGCCAAGAAGCAGGGATTAAAGACAGCCGTGTTTTATTGGCCAGGCTCGGATGTGAACATTCAGGGAATGTATCCCGATGTTTATTATGAGTACGACAAAAAGCCACGTCTCACCTTCAAGGAACGTATGGATGGCGTTTTGGAACAGTTGAGAAAATCGGAGAATGAACGTCCCGAATTGATTATGGCTTATATGAATGAGCCAGATAAAAGTGGTCATAAATATGGTCCGCATAGTGTTCAAACCCGTCAGGCTGTGATGAAAGTTGATTCGCTCATCAAGTATTTGTATGAGGGAATACAGTTTTTGGGACTTGCCAACGAGGTGAATCTCATTGTACTCTCTGACCACGGAATGACGTGGGTGTATGAGACGCATGTGGTAGATGTGACCAAATACTTGGAGAAAAATTGGTTTGAGAGCGTAGAAGGCAATACTCCAGCCAACATATATGCTAAGAAAGGATGTGCAAAAAAGATTCTGAAGGCGTTGCAAAACGTTGACCACGTGAGAGTTTGGATGAAAGAAGACGTTCCCGAATACTTGCATTACGGCAAAAATTCACGGGTTGGCGACGTGGTGGTAATGCCCGATGTGGGCTATGTGATATATGATGATAAGATTGAAGCAGGCGGTACGCATGGCTATGATCCAAACTTGCAAGACATGCATGCTATCTTTAGGGCTGTTGGACCTGATGTTTACCACTTGCAAACACCACATTTCCCCAACGTAAACATATACTCTTTGATTTGTAAACTTCTGGGTATCGTCCCTGCCCCCAATGATGGAACATTGCCTTTTGAAGTAAAGAGTAAATAAATGTTTTACTTATTCTAAAATATTGTATAAATTTGGAGGAAGTTGCTTTTTTTTTAATACCTTTGCATAAGATTAATAATTATCAACTGTAATATGGAAAAGACTTGGAGATGGTTTGGAAAAAAAGACAAGATTACGCTTGACATGCTCAGGCAAATCGGTGTGGAAGGTATCGTAACTGCTCTTCACGACGTACCTAATGGTGAGGTTTGGCAACGAGAGCAAATCAGAGACCTGAGAGAATATATCGAAAGCTATGGCATGAGATGGAGCGTGGTGGAAAGTTTGCCCGTATCGGAAAGCATCAAGTACGGCGGCGCAGACCGTGACCAACTGATAGAGAATTATAAGGAGAGTTTGAAAAACCTTTCTTTGGAGGGTATTCATACTATTTGTTACAATTTCATGCCTGTGCTCGATTGGGCACGTACCGACTTGTTGCATGAGAATCCCAATGGTTCGTCGAATCTTTACTTTAGCTTTGCTGAATTTGCTTATTTCGACATGCACATCTTGAAGAGAGAGGGAGCAGATAAAGATTGGGATGCTTTTGGAAAAAGACTCAATCGTGACATTTTAGGCGAAGTGGCACAACTGAAAGAAACCATGACGACTGACGATGACAGAAAGTTGGTGGAAAACATCATCGTGAAGACGCAAGGATTCGTTAGCGGCAATATCAAGGAAGACGAGGAACGCCCCGTGGAATTGTTCCGTGAGCTACTATTATTATATAAAGGTGTAACCAAAGAGCAATTGCGTGAGAACATGAAATACTTCCTCTCGGCAATCATGCCTACGTGTGAGGAGTATGGTATGTATATGTGCGTTCATCCAGACGACCCACCTTTCCCTATTCTTGGTCTCCCGCGTATCGTAACGTGTGACGAAGACATCGATTGGTTCTTACATGCAGTTGACAATCCTCATAATGGCTTGACCTTCTGTGCCGGTTCTCTCTCTGCGGGAGGACACAACGATATCTTGAAGTTGGCAAACAAGTATGCTGAACGTACATGGTTTGTCCACATGCGTTCATGCCACATCTTCCCGAATGGCGACTTTACCGAAGCAAGTCATTTGGGCGGAAGGGCAGACCTCATAGAATTGGCTCGTATCTTCGAGAAAGTAAATCCCAAACTTCCCATGCGTGTTGACCACGGTATGACGATGCTCGGCGACGAGAATCGTGGGTATAATGCCGGATACAGTTTCTTGGGCAGAATGTTTGCCTTGGGACAGGTGCAAGGCATCTTGGCAACGGTAGATAGGGAGTTGGGCATTGAATATCATCAACCAGGATTTTACGATTAACATTATATAATTTATCATTTGAATGAAAGACTTATTTAATATCAAAGATTATACCGTAGTCATTACGGGTGGAACAGGTGTGTTGGGACGTGCAATTGCCAAGTATCTGGCATTAAACGGAGCCAAGGTAATCATCATTGGTCGCAAAGAGGATGTTGGAAAGGCTATTGTGGAAGACATCATCAAGGCTGGTGGTTGCTGTGACTTCATGAAAGGTGACGTACTCGACCAGGCTTCTATGCAGAAAGTATGTGACAACGTGATTGAGAAATATGGCAAAGTGGATACGTTGCTCAATGCAGCTGGTGGAAACATGAAAGGTGCTACCATCGGACCAGACCAAAATTTCTTCGACCTGAATCCGGATGAGTTCCAGAAAGTGTTGTCATTGAACCTTACAGGTACGGTGATTCCCACACAGGTGTTCTTGAAACCTATGGTAGAGCAGGGTAAGGGTAGCATCATCAATTTCTCTTCCATGGCTGCATTCCGCCCAATGACAAGGGTGTGCGGATATGCTGCTGCCAAGGCGGGCATTTCTAACTTTACGGCTTACATGGCTACTGAATGCGCCAAGAAATTCGGTGAGGGCATTCGTGTAAATGCCATTGCGCCCGGATTCTTTATTACGGAGCAGAATCGTGCATTACTGACCAATCCCGACGGAACGTTTACACAACGTGGCCAAGACGTGGTTCGCCAAACACCATTTGGAAGAATGGGAGAACCGGAAGAGTTGTGCGGAACCATTCATTACCTGATGAGCGATGCGGCAAAGTTTGTTACGGGTACGGTGGCTGTGGTTGATGGTGGCTTCAATTGCTTCGCCATGTAAATAAAGTAAAAGATGAAGTTAATCAGTTGGGGATTTATTGGATGTGGAGAAGTAACCGAAATCAAGTCGGGACCTGCATTCAATGATGTCAATGGTTCACATATTGAGGCGGTGATGAGTAGGAGCGAGGCGAGAGCACGCTCCTACGCAGAACGCCACCATGTACCGAAATGGTACACGGATGCACAAGAATTGATAGACGACCCAGATGTCAATGCCATTTACATCGCTACGCCTCCCAGTAGTCACGCTACGTTTGCTATCATGGCAATGAGAGCGGGAAAGCCGGTCTATGTGGAAAAGCCGTTGGCATCTAACTACGATGATTGTGTAAGAGTTAACTATATCAGCGAACAAACGGGAGTTCCGTGTTACGTTGCTTATTACCGTCGTTACTTACCTTATTTCCAAAAGGTGAAAAGTATCATCGACAAAGGGATTCTTGGTACTATTATCGATGTGAACATTCGTTACTCTGTTCCACCTCGGGAAATGGATTATGACAAGGAAAATCTTCCCTGGAGACTGAATGCGGAGATTGCAGGTGGTGGCTATTTCTACGATATGGCTGCCCACCAATTGGATTTATTACAACATTTCTTTGGCGTTATCGTTAAGGCACATGGATATTATTCCAACAGAGCGCATCTGTATGATGTGGAAGATACCGTGAGTGCATGCTTCAAGTTTGAGAATGGACTTGTGGGAAGTGGCAGTTGGTGTTTCGTGGGGCATGAGAGCGCACAAGAAGATTGCATAGACATTGTCGGGGAGAAGGGTATAGTGTCTTTCTCCGTATTTAATTATGCACCTATTCACTTGATGACTTCCGAGGGCACCACCAGTATCGAAGTGGAAAACCCGTCATACGTGCAGTTGCCATTGATTCGCTCTGTCATAGAAGATTTGCAGGGCTTTGGTCTTTGTACGTGTAACAGCGTGAGTGCTACTCCGGTAAATTGGGTGATGGATAGGATATTAGGTAAAATCTAAACTGTTTGTTGTATTTGTGATACGTTACTGAATGATTAAATTATTGTTGACTACTATCTTAATGTTTATGACGATGGAAACGTTTGCACAAAGCGATTCTATTCCACGGTTAGATAGTATTCAGACACCACCTGCTCCAAAGATGTCATTCTGGGAAAAGGCGTATGAGGTGGTGAAAGAGTTCAGTAGGGTAGATTCCAATTACATTGAAGATCAGCGATACAATTACACCGTTATGCTGCAAAACACCAATACGTATGAGTCGTATTGGTTCAAGGATGAAAGGGGCAATTCCATTCGTCTCACTCCCAAGTTGAGCACCAAGTTTGGACCGTACGTGGGATGGAGATGGATTGTTCTCGGTTATACAATTGACTTCTCTCACCTTTCCGATGGGAAAAACAAGCAAGACTTTGACTTTAGCATTTACAGCAACCAAGTGGGTATTGACATTCATTACCGCAAGACGGGAAACAACTATAAGATTAGGTCGTTGTACTTGGGAGAGGATGTCAATACAGATGTCATGGAAGACTTGGAGTTTGATGGTTTTGAGGCAAGCATCAAAGGACTGAATGTGTATTACATCTTCAATCACAAGAAATTCTCTTATCCCGCTGCTTTTAGTCAAAGCACTTGCCAAAGAAAAAGTGCTGGTTCTTATTTGATGGGATTCAGCTACACTCGGCACAATATCAATCTGGATGCAAAGCGTTTGATGACTCTCATCAACGAACGCATGGGATTGGAGGCTCCGCCCGAAGAGCAGATGCTTCAATCAGCAACGGTCAATTATACGGATATTTCCATCTCTGCTGGATATGCGTATAATTGGGTGTTTGCCAGAGATTGGTTGTTTGGTGCTTCATTGTCATTAGCCTTGGGCAATAAGCGTTCTGTGGGAGAGAAAGAGTACAAACGCTTTTCATTCAGGGATTTCTCTTTCAACAGCCTTAACATTGATGGTATTGGCCGTTTCGGTATCGTATGGAACAACACCAAGTATTATGCTGGCATGAGTGCCATCTTGCACACATATAATTATAGTAAGAGTCAATTTTCTACGAACAGCACATTTGGCAATCTTAATATCTACTTTGGCTTCAATTTTGGAAACCGCCACAGAACCCATAAGAAAAAGAAATAGGCTTTAGCGCTATAGGATTCCCTAGGATTTCCTAGGGTTTCCTAGGTATTCCTAGGATTTTCTAAAAATCTCTCCTAAAAATTTCTTCTTTCCATGTAATATTTTCATTTTTCCTTGTCTATAGTATAGAATGAAAGAGATGATAAACATAGACGAGCGTAAGCGTATCAAGCGAATACTTGATGGAAGACGAGAAGAGTTTGGCTATTTCGTCAATCGTTATTCGCAAGACATTATTGATTTCACCCATAGGATGGTGGACAATATTTCTGATGCGGAAGACTTGGCTCAAGATTCTTTCGTTAAGGCTTATCGGTCGCTTTCGTCGTTTGATGGACGCTCTTCATTTTATACGTGGCTTTGCCGTATTGCCTATCACGAGTCGCTCAACTTCTTGAACCGTCGGAAGAGATATTGCATTCTGGCTACAGACGAATCTCTCATAGAGAGTGAGGTGTTAGATGATGAGTTGTCAACGGGAAAGGAAGAACGAATCGAAAGGATGGAAGAAGCCATTAACTCTTTGAATCCTGATGAACAGATGTTGATAAATCTTTATTATTATGATGATTTGCCCTTGCGAGAAATCGCCTTTATCATGGACGTAGAGCCTAATGCTCTGGCTACAAGGCTCCACCGAATCAGAAAGAAACTACTGATAATGATTAAACAAAAAGAAAAATGAACCAACTGAAAGATAATGATATTCGTGAGGCTTTACGCCGAAAGGAAGAACGGAGAACGAAACCGCAAGTTTCATCTGATTTCTTCGATAGGGTGATGCAAGACATTGAACCGCCCAAACGCAAACGACCAATATCTTCCGTCGTGTCTCTCTTGGCTGTTGCCGCATCTGTAGCTATCGTCTTGATGATGGTGGTTCCGTCAAAAGAGCAACAGAAACATGAGGTTACTTCCACGGTTGTCAAGAAATCAAACGTTCCTCAAGTGGCTACTCCACAACAAGAACAAGAATCATTTCCTACAAAAGTCTTGACGGCAAAGGTAAATGACAAAAAAACTTCTAAACGGATTACCTTACCCAAGAATACAGAGGGGAAGGAAACCAGCACTGCTTCAGTATCTCATGTGGATAGCTTGGATTATTACATTGATAAGATAGAGCAAGAACTTGCCCAAGTGGACGAAAGTCTCTATATAGAAAGAATCAATAAGGTGATACAGGCAGACGAACGACTGCAGCGAATCGTTGACCAGTATATCCTTCAGCGCATCAGCGATGATGATAAACCGCAAGAGGCGCATTCCATTAACCCTCAAACCATCAACAATTATGAAGAATAACTTATTTTTTGTACTATTACTTGTTTGCCTACTTTTTCCGTTCAGCACGGTTAAGGCTCAATCGGGTTCACAGAAAATGCACGATTTGCTTACTGCATTCAGTACATCGGGTGAACATCATGTACAACCAACAAAGGTGTATCCTGGAGATTCGAATAAAGACTACTGGAGGTCTTTTTCCTTTGCAGAAGTATGGACTACCGATCTCTCGCAAGTTTCCGACCCTGCCAAGTTGTTCCCCTTACACTTGACGGCATTCTTTAGGGGATTCCAGGATTATGCAGGCGAAGCCGTTGAGGTGTATTGCCACGATGCCAAGGAAAACGACCCGTTGGTGCAGGCATTCAAGATATCCTATTCTGGTAAGGAACGCAATTGGGTGAACAGTCGTGAATATCCTCTCAAACCCGAGGAAAACGTGAGGCTTATTCTCTTTGAGGAGCCCAATAATCAACGTCGTTTGTTTATCATGACGTGGGAACAAACCGTCGTTCATGATTCTATCATCAATACTGACCAAATTGTAACGCATGGTACAATAGACGAATATCACGGATATAAACCTACAAATGCACCGTTTGTGGCTCCTTACCAACAAAGAATTGAAAAGAAACTGCCCGAAATGGCTGTTCAGCAAGCACAAACCTACGATGAGCTGATAGCGAAGGTGAAGCGTACATGCGACATCTTCAAACATGAGGGATGGAACGGACGCAATGCGGCTGCCGTGGTCCTGCATAAATTGAGCGCTAACTATCCTGAAAAACTGACTCAGGAACAGTATAGTGAATTGATCAATTGTGTTCAGCCTCTTATCGACGAAACCAATCAAAAGGGTTTGCAACAATTGTTGGCTTTCACATGTTATTCCTTTTACCAAAAGACCCATAACTTTGAGCCTAATGACTCTGTTCATTCTGAAGGATATGTAAATAGTGGGGAGATAAGTTTTGGACAGAAGACGAAAATGCTGCATTTTAGCACGTTGATGATGAATACGGGCAAGCCCATGACCATGAAAGTAAAGGGTGTTGCACCTGCTGATGCTAAAACGGTTCATCTTTCTCGCTACGCTCAACATGAAGATTTAGGTGAATACCCCGTAAAGAATGGTCGTTTTGACTTTACGCTTACGTTGCCGAAAGACGAAATGGTATTATTATATACTAAAGGGTGTGAAAAGGAAAAGCAAACTCAGTTTGCTGTCGATGATAAAGATTTGACCATCAATCTCTTGAAAGGAACATTGAAGGGAAGTCGTCAAAACCAATTGCTTGCAGACAGTCTGCCTCGTTTCTGGGATTTGAAGAGAAATTGGAAGATGGATTCCATCATGCAGATGGTACGTGCTAATCGTGATCATTTACTTTCTGCCTATATCATCCGTCAGGTTTATGGTGAATTGCCTATAAATGTGCTACGTTCCTATTTGAGTGAACAATATGCCTATAACCAACATCCTCTGATGGCTCCCGTACGTCAATATGTGGAGGGATGGGAGAAGCGAAGTCCTGGTAAACCTTGTCCTGATGCTGAGTTGTTAGACAAAGACAATGTGCTTCATCAACTGAAAGAATATACCGCTGGGAAACCTGTTTTGCTTCATTTCTGGGACAATAACAACTATAGTACCAAACAAATAGAATACCTGCGTGAGTTGCATAAAAAACATCCAGAATTGAAGATTATCAGCATTGCCATCAACCAATATCCTAAACTATGGCGTGAAAATATAGAGAAGTATCAGATGAATTGGACAAACCTCCTTGCTCCCAATGGATGGGACAACCCTATCATCCAGTCTTTTGGTCTTTGTTCTTTGCCTGAGTCGGTGCTTGTGGGTGTAGATGGCTCCATCGTTGATGCTCCTATCAATCTTGATGAATTGAAACAGGTTTTTAAATGAAGCAACCAATTAGGCTTAAGTTAGTTAATAAAATGAAAGTGTACCACACGTCGTGATGATGTGTGGTACACATGATAAATAACAACGAAATATACCGACAAAATAAATTCGCACAAAATATCAAAGTAGATATTGACGAAACTACAATGATGTGTTTTCTGATACCAAAACGAATGTTTTTAGGTTCATCCGACATTTCGAGTGATGCGGCAGTCGTGTAGGGCGTAGAGCCTCAGAGTAAAATACTTGTCATCTCTAAAGCCATATGCATTACGCTTCATAACCTTTATCTTATTGTTGATGCCCTCAACCTTTCCCGTTGACAGGTGGCAGTCGTACCAAGCAAGTATCCCTGATCTGTATGCCCTCATCGTTACAGCCATTTTCTGCAGCTGCGGAATCTTACTCTGTTCGGCCTGCCTCACCCAGTCGTCAAACACACATTCACCCATCGCCTTGACAGGTTGCATCCATATCTGGCGTAGCTGCTCCTTCAGGTAGTATGCCTTTGACAGCGGTTCGTTCATGGCCAGGGCATTGTCAAGCCTGGTCTTGTGCTGCTTGTCGAAGATGTCCGCACCATTGCCGAGCAGCAGATACCTCGTCCCCTTGAGGACTTTACGCTTGTTCACATCCTTCTCCATGCTGTAGACCTTGCGTCTGATGTCATCAAGTTTCTCGTTCATCAGCTTGACCACATGGAAATGGTCGAACACGTGTACCGCTTCGGGACAGTTCTCCATGACGGAGGCAATGAAAGCCGCAGACAAGTCTGTTGCCACATGCTTTATCTTTATGCCCTTACGCTTGACCTTGCTCCAGAACTTGGTCAGGGCATCCGCACCTTTACCGTCACCGACGTACAACACCCTTCCGCTGTCCAGATCCACTACGATGGTCTTGTACACATGCCCTTTCCTGACTGCGAACTCATCAATGCCTATATTTTCAATGCCTTCCAGCGAAGGAGGACTGTAGTGACGCTCAAGATAGGTGGAGTGTATCTCCTTGACCGTATCCCACGACACGCCGAGATGGTTGGACACGTCCTGAAGCGTCATCCCACGCAACAGGTCCACCACGTATTTGGCGAAGCGATGGGTATAGCTGCGGCTGCCTGTGGCAAAGGGAATCCTCTCCTGCTGGTCATAGTCACAGTGGCGACACTTATAGCGTTGTACTTTCATGCGAATAATCACCTTCTTGCCACCTATGGGAAGCCCTACAAAGTCACGGAAACGGTAGCCATTCTTCACCGATTAAATTAGGTCAAAACAGACCGAAACAAACCTTAAATCAAATCGCGTAAAACACTGTCTTACAATTAACTCCGCTTAACTAACCTTATTCTTCGCCTATTGCGCGTTTGCCCCGATTAGAGTAATTTTGTACCGCCATTGTACCTCGGGTGGATGAGCAGAGGGTTCGTAGGGTGTTCCCTTAAATCACCTTATTTCCCCTTAAATCCGCTTAATTGGTTTCCGTCAGGGACCATCCCCCTAAAAACGGCAGAAATTGACAAAATTACTTGATATGGGCAAGAATCAAACTTCACAAATTCCCAACATCCTTCTGTCCGTGAAGGATGCCTCCATCGCCATCTCTGTCAGCACTAAGATGGTGCGATTGCTTATTGCCTCCGGCAGACTAAAAGCCGTCAACCTCGGCAAGCGGATGACACGCATAAGCCTACAGGAACTCACAGACTTTGCCCAAGGGCAAGGTTGTAATGTCGTGCTACCTTCTTCTTCCCTTCCTTTTAATAATGGCAAAAGGGAAAGGAATAAGAAGAATGCCGATGCCAAACCGGAGACGGGCTGCATAAATAAGACTGCTAAGTGCCGCATGACACCAGCCAGCGAGAAAGCCCCTGAAGGTGTTACTCACAAAACCCATTATACAATGGCAGAGGTGATGAGCAAGTTCAACATCAAGTATGGTCGCCTTTATGAGATACGCAACCGCTATCAGTTGGCATCCGTCCATGCCTGGGGTACGACTGCCTTCAGAAAAAAGGATGTCGAAAAGGCTATTGCCAAGTACGACGAGGAACAGGGCAAGGCGCAGCAGGAAGCATACTATACCTGTTTCGACATCATGCAGAAATACGGTCTGGGTAAGACGCAAGTACGCCGTTTTGCCGAGACACACGGTGTCCGTATCAAGAAAGCCAAGGGCGGCAGGGCTAACCTCTACCTTAAGGCGGACTGGGAAGCGGCACGAAAGAATGCCGAGAAAACGAGTGCCAGCACCAAGGCGAAACGGACATGAAGCTGGATATGAGAGTACAAATGTTGGTACTACTTGCTGCAATGATTAGAACCAATCCTGCAATCCGAGGCTCAAAACGGCTGGTTTCTGACCGTTGTACCCTGATTGTAGCTTTGCTCTCTCTAACTTTGCAGTGCCATCCGAAAAAGATGTACCCCGACATTGGCAATCCTTTTGGAATCAAGGAATACAATGAATGCAGTGCAACTATCAGCCCCGTTTATAGTATGATTTTCGCTGCAATTTCATACTCAAACGCTAACTCAGGTTAAATCTGATACATTGAGGGTCAACATTTTAGGCGCAACCTAAACAAAGGACGTACCTTTGCAATCGCTTGAAGTCCAGACCGCCCATGTTGGGCAGCGTAGGGCAACCGAATATAGACAAATGTAATAACAATATAAAATAGCAGACATGACGAATTTATGTACCAAGGTCACAGTGCGGAAGCGACCCATCAAGAACGGGCAGACATCGCTCTATCTCGATTTCTACCCACCAATCCGCAACCCGAAGACTGGCCGTCTGTCACGACGCGAGTATCTGGGCTTATACATTTATTCCAACCCTACTGAGAAGTTTCAGCAGGAGTACAACCGCAGCATCATGCAGAAAGCAGAGCTTATCAAGTGCCGCCGCACGGAGTCCATCATCAATGAAGAGTTCGGCTTCCTCGACCGTTCCAAAGGTCAGGAGAGCTTTCTTGACTACTTCAAGCAGTGTATGAATAAGACAACCAACAAGGCAAACTGGGAGGCTGCCTACAAGCACTTCGTCAAATATTCGGGTGGCGAGTGCCGCTTCTGCGACCTCGATGTAGCGTATTGCCAGAAGTTTGTTGATTATCTTTTGTCGGCAGAGTGCTATCATAACGGCAAGCCGATGATGCCCACCACCGCCAATAACCACCTCGTAAAGCTGAAAGCCGCCCTTCGCATGGCATACGATGACGGACATATCAAGGAGAACATAGCCAAGAAACTTGTCAAGGCAAAGGGACACGGCAACAAGCGTCAGTACCTGACCAAGGAGGAACTTGTTGCGCTGTCAAAGGCAGAGTGCAAGAGTGACGTGCTACGCCGTGCTGGACTGTTCTCCTGCCTGACAGGTCTTCGCCTTTCTGACTGCATCCTGCTACAGTGGGAGAACATCAAGAAGTCGGGCGATGGCGGCTGGGTGCTCGACATCACCACCAAGAAGACAAAGACCGATGCCATCCTGCCCATCAGCGAAGAGGCACTTGCCCTGTGCGGCGAGCGTGGAGAGGGTCAGGTGTTCAAGAAACTGACACCAAACCTGGTTGCCGCCCACCTCAAAGACTGGATAAAGGCTGCTGGCATCACCAAGCATATCACCTTCCACTGCTTCCGTCATACCTTCGCCACCTTACAACTGGCAGGAGGCACGGACATCTATACCGTAAGCAAGCTACTTACCCACAGTAACCTTGCCACAACACAGGTGTATGCAGAGGTGGTCAACGAACTGAAGCGTGATGCATCCGAGCGCATTTCATTGAAGGATGATGCCAGGAAAACTGCCACTCTTGAAGAAACACAGAACAAAGAAACACTTGCTCAATGATATTCTTGACGTTAAAACAAAATTAAAAACTCACATGGAACAAAATGAAAGTAATCTCTCTTTCGACCAGCTGCCCAAGGCAGTCGGCGAACTGCTGACCAAGGTGGACTATGTGATTAGCCGCCTTGATGAAAAAAAGGAAGCAGACTCTTCATCACCGACTTCGGATGATGACCAGATGATGACGATGGACGAAGCCTGTCAGTTCATTGGCAAGAAACGCTCCACAATGTACTCCCTCACCTCTGAGCGACGCATACCATACCGCAAGCGTGGCAACAAGTTCTACTTCTTCAAGAAGGAACTTATGGAATGGATTCAGAGCGGAGGGGCATACGACAAGCCTTATACGCTCTCCGAGCAGGAACAGGCAGAGTTCGATGCACATCTGGAGCAGATACGTGAGAAGAAACGGCACAAGCCAGCTGCCGTCCAGCAACAATGATTCTTACTTTCGGAGGTGGGACATGACAGTCCCACTTCCTCATTAAACCCCATTGTCATTATGCGATATACCAATATCAGATACAGCACACTTCTGAATGAAGCGCAGTATGATTACCTGTCGGATGAATGCCAGGACATCAGCCGCATGAAGTGCTTCAAGACCTTCATCCGTCTGGCTGCCATGGAACAAACGACCGTGACGAAGCCCCATTTTTCAGCTGTCCTACAGCCAGGACAGTTCATGGCTTCCAAGGTCGAACTTTCCCTGATGTGGGGTCGCAACCGAAAGACCGCCACCAGAATCATCAGGGAGTTCAATCAGATGGGTATTCTCCGTTCTGAACCGTCAAACCGCACGACCATCCACACGCTGTTGTGTCTGTCCGTCTGGTTCACGGATCAGCGGACAATCAAGAATCCTTTCTTTGCCAGCAATCCTATGGTCAAGCACATAGGGAAGCCGACAAGACCTACTAACCATGTCCCACCTAAAAGCGGTGCTGAAACAGTTGAAGTCTGCAAGCCGACACCAACAGATTCAGGTGGGACATCTTCTGCCGATACAGGCGACGTGACTAAGGTCATGCCGCCCGAATCTCTGGCAGAAGGGATGAAGGAGCATAGTCATTCTCCTTCTCTTTCCCTACTATCTAATGATAATACACGCGAGCGCATGAGTTCAGCCTGTCAGTCTTCAAGCGAAACTGTTGCTGACAACCGCCATTATCCAACAAGCAGCAATCTCCAGTCTGATGGTATGCGAGAAGAGAACAAACAACCTACTGTCGTGGAAGAGCCACAGCCGCTTTCTTGCCATCAAGACGAGAGCTTGCTCCAAGAGGTATCGACAGAAGGGAAAGGAACAGAGGCATGAGCACAGCGTGGCAGTCCGGGACGTGGCGCGGGGAGAAAAAGGCTTGCCTTGTTATAGCCTACTATAACTACACGCTACGCTTTCGTAGTTGTGGGCTCTTCCGAGGGACTCATGGCTTTGCCCTGAGAACCCACAAGGCTCTGCCCTTGACCCGTTCAGGACGCTGCCCCGAAACCTCGCTCATGAGTTTCACCCCTGAGAACCCGGACCAAAGAGTGACCTTCTCTCTGGACGCTCCGCTCAGTGGCATCTGCCCCCAAGACCCCTGAGCAGGAAGTGACTCTCTCCCTGCACCCTCCAATCAAGGCTCTGCCCCGATACCCTGATAACCGATTATACAGAAAACCGCTGAAGCAGAATTATGGCAACAACAGCAAAAGCATCCGAGCACATCAAGCCGTGCAACATCGCCCAGAGTGAGCGGCACAACAGGAGGGACGCAGACTACATCGCATCCCTCAATCCTGCCATGCTCTACATCCGCAAAGACCTGGCCCATCTGAATGAAGTGTATGTCGCACCTGACATGGAGGGTGTCAGTCTTCAGCAGTACTATGACGACATCCGTGTCATGGTGAAGCAGAAAACTGGCAGGGCGATGCAGGAGAAGGACGTGAAGTTTACGGACAAGAAAGGCAAGCAGCGTATCCGCCAGGGTTGCAGCCCCATCCGTGAAGGGGTGGTGAACATCAAGCCCGACACGACGATGGAAGACCTTTTGCGCTATGCCGAAAGAGTGCATGAGAGGTGGGGCATCAGAGCCATACAGATACACACCCATAAGGACGAAGGGCATTATGAGGACACTAACGACCCCGCATCATGGGAGCCGAACTACCATGCTCATATCATCTGGGACTGGATGGACCACGACACGGGCAAGTCCTTCAAGCTGAATGCCGAGGACATGTCTGCCATCCAAGATTTGGTAGCTGAGACATTGGACATGCAGCGAGGGCAGAAGAAGTCAGAGACAGGGATTGACCATCTGGAACGGAACGACTTCATCATCCTGAAGCAGGAAAGCAAGAAGAAACAGCTACAGGAAGAGGCGAAGAAAGCCATTGCAGAGAAGGAGGAAGCGGAAGCAGAGGTCGAGGCAGCAAAAACAGAAGTGGCAGACTTGTGGAAGGAACACGACTATCTGACAAGTGCCAACCGCACGAAAGCAGAGCGCAGCAACCGCCTCGACCTTGACATCAGGAATAAGACGAACCGCTCCCAGGCACTTGATGATGCCATTGATGCCAAGAAACAGGAAGTTGCTGGACTGGAAGCGAAAGCCGACAAGAAGCTGCGGGACTTCTACACCATCAAGGAGCGTGGCGACTGGCAAGACCCGATGTTCTTTGCCATGTCTGCATATATCTACCGCATTGACGAGGGCTTGCAGTTTTGCATCAAAGCCATCCAAGACTTTGCCTATTCAGGCTTCGGCGGTCGAGGCGGCAAGCATGGTGACATCTTCTGGGACAACGAATCATACGCCATCAAGCACTACCTGAAGATGTTTTCCGAACTGGCAAGTGCAACCCTAAAGCAGGTGGCAGACTGGTTTGTCTGGCTGGCAAGCACCTTGGGCAGGTTCAATGCCAACGAACTCAGACGTGCCGACCATGAAGTCCACGACATTGCCGATGGCAGATACGATGGGCGCATACAGAAGTTCCAGCAAGGGATATCGAGATAGACCGCTGCTATATGATATAGCAGTCCGATAAATTGGAATTTACTTACCTGCTAACATTCCGATTGTTGGCAAAAGTTTTGTAAACTGCTCCGAATACTTCAGCATCGTGGTAGCAAATGTCTCTAAGACAATGGCACCTATCAAGAACAACCATTCTTTCATAATGCTCATATTATATGCCCTTCTTATAGATATA
>DJXW01000028.1:115414-136697 GCA_002449845.1 Prevotella sp. UBA6994 | reverse complement strand
GGATTGGCGTCCTCCATCCGTATCAAAGCAGCTTCCTCTTCGGTTGGGCGTAGGGGTTGCTGGCTGAGAACCATCTGGGCAATGTTGTGGCAATCACCTTGTGCTTTCTCAATCACATCAGAGATATGAAACTGGAGATTGGAAACTGCTTGCAGCATTTCCTGCCATTTGCAGTACTCACCTTTGTCAGGAAACACAACCACAGATTTACCTACGAGTGGAAGCAAATCGGTGGGAGTCGCTTTCTCTTTTCCAGTAGCCAGCCAAACGTATGGCGTTGGGAAACAACTCATAACGGCAGCAGTCAGTTCATCCGTCACCAGTGCAACCGTCTGGCTGGGGAAGGCACCAAGTAAGTGCTCACCAAACATGCAAGTCGGTCGCCCATCTTGATAGTACCAACTGTCATCATAGACCTTGCCTGTTTCGCTATCCATTGTGATGATGTGACCATTAGTAATCTTGTTCTCTGCATTGATGTGCCAGAATATTGATTCGCCTTGCTCTGTAGCACCAATTGGATAGCGTTTCATCAGAGCCTCTAATTTATCTTGGTCAAACCAGATGAAACCACACAGGTATTCAAAGAATGTGCTATTGAAACTTGTTATCTCCGTGTTCATAATCAGCCCTCCTTCCAGTTGATTCCATGCTGTGAACAGATATAGAAGAGCGTACCGATGTTGATACTGCTGACATTGCGCAGAAGGTTGTCAAACTTCTTGTCTGTCTCAGTTGCTTTGTACTTCGCATTTTGCGAGCTGACCAGATGAAACAATCTCCGTCCACGTTCACCGAGTGATGCCAAGGCTGCACCAACATGGAACCAGTCATCGTAGGTGGCCGTGATGTCGATGCCTCTGTCGAAAATGATACGGCAGCATCGCTCTATCTGTTCCATGTCGCCACCACTATATGTACAGGAACTGTGGTATGTCGGTTTTGGCTCCACCCACACCTTGGTATATAATGTAGCATCCTCATTCACATACGGCTCTGGGTCGTAGGAGATGAAGCGCATCCTGTTCACATTCTTGCATGCTTTGTCAATGATTAGTCCGCTGTTGGCGAAGTCACGTTTCAGCGCTTCGAACTGAGCCTCGTGCTTATCAGGATAGGCAATGCGGAAGATGGCAAACCACCCCTTGCCACGGATGCTGCGGCCCGCATAGAGTATCTGGGGGATGTTATGCCACTCATGCTTCATGTCATCGAGCCAGTCAACATCCAAGTTATCTTTCTTGTCGATGTCGATACAGAGAAGGTTCGAGTGGGCCACTAGGTTTTCCGCTTTACATGTAGGAGCAAATGTGCCCGAGATGGTTGCCACAGGCAGTTGCAACTTCAGGCGCTTTTGCACATCTTCATCTGATATGGAACGGATATGCTCTATCTGTTCCTTGTACTTGTCACAGAAGAGAAAGTCGCGCAGGGAGATTTCCGTACCGACATTATCTTCTACGTTTCTATAATAGCTAATCTTTGTATCAAATAGACTTTTCATTGTTACTCTATTTTTAAGTTCGTTGTTGTAGTTGTAATTGGGGCGAAAGCCTTGACTTATAAGGCATTGACGTTACAACTTGGGTACAACCATGAGGATGTGAGTCCATGATGGAGAGGTGTGTACCTTGGTTGTAGGGTGGTTGTATGCTTATGCCCTTTATCCATAGGCTATTACTGACATCTACAACTACAACCATCATTGTTCCTTTAGTATTTTATTGACATACTGCTGAGAAACGCCGAGAACTTCGGCAAGGGCATTCTGCGACTTGATTGTGAACTGACGATTGACGGCACGTAGCAAGTCAGCGTTGGTCATTGGACGCTGTGTGGCTGCTGAGCCTCGTAACAAAGGATAAATGCGCTCGATATGAATATGGATAAAGTAATCGGCCATGCGGATGGCATGTTCCATTCCTTCCGCTGTGATAACTGGCTCATTCCAATGGTCGGACAGCAGGTGTGCCATGATAGCCAGCCGCAGCGTATGGATGTTCATCTTCTGTATCATGCCGCCGATGTAGCAATCCTCCTCTGCATCGGCCCTCATGTCGTTGGTATCGGCATAGTTGGAGTAAAGGTGGTTTGCTTCATGGGACAGCTGGAGGGTTAACGGCTGCATGTCGAACAGTCTGCCGATGATGCCAGTCCAGCTCGTGCGCATCTCCGGTGTCATGAACTTACGGTCACATCGTTTTATGAATGGGCCTTTGTCGGGATAGACAAAGAGGAATCGCTGCGTGAAGCCAGAATCCATCAAGGCATCAGTGCCGAAGGTCTTGCCGAGCAGTTCTGGCTGTATGCCGCCATTGATGCACATGGCAGGATCGTCAATCAGTTTGGTCTCCTCGGACTTTCGGTTAATGGCAAAGCCGACGTTTGACCAAATGGAAAGCAATTGTGACAACTCTGCCCCGACCCCATTACCGCCTTTGGAATAACGGCCCAATGAATCAATGAACGACTTCAGTTCGTCGGCCACAACTCCAATCATGTCACCCTGAGCAAGCAAGGCATTACGGGATTCAGGTGAACTGTCACCGACTATCCGTTGGTGGAATACAGGCTGCTCACCGCTGTAGCTTTTGTCTTCGTGCTTGCGTTGGTCATAAGCGGCTTTTTCTTCCAGATACTTGGCAAAGTTGGCTTTGTCGTGCTCGCGCAACGGACGGGTGACTTCTTTGAGAGGCCCAGTCTTGTTACGACTGGGCTTACCCACCATGCAGAAAAAGTCGCATGGGTAGTTAGTATAAGGGTTGGTGACGAGCTGTGCCTTTTTCCCTGCCGCGAGGCCAGCAGTGAAGAGACTGTTGACCACCACATACTCCAGCGGGCATCCATAGGATTCTGAGACAGTACGGATATACTCCTGCACCGGTTCGGAAAACCAATCAATAGGCAGCACCGGCTCTGCGAAGGTCGATGCTTTCAGGTGCGACGTTTCCTTGGGTGGAACGGGATGAGTCGGCAAAGACTCAGAAAGTTCAAGAGCTGATGCTTGCACGGCAGAGAGATTGGGTGGAACCTTGTTAACAGGCTCCACCTTCTCTGCCTCTGAGTTGATGATGGAAAGGAAGTCTGGCTGTCCGTTTCCATCAAATGGCATAATGTGTTCTGACATTACTTACCTCCTTTCTTGTTGCACATACTTTTGTCTTGAGCCAGTTGCAGCGCATGGTCAGCATCTACAATGATTTTACGGCCAACCTGAGTGATGGCAGCATTAATCTTCCCGCTTTTCTTGATGCGGTTGGCTGTAGGTATTGAGCATCCAAAAATCTTAGCGATACCTCGGATGCCATACTCGTACCTCTTTTTAGATGTCTCAGCGACTGGGGCAGGTACATAGTTCGCCCCTTGAAGAGATGAATTCTGTAGAAACAGGAACTCCTCACCAGTCATCTGCCATAACGGCTTTTTTAATAATTCATCTAATTGCATAATCTTCTATTTTTTGCAATTTAGGCTTCCAAGATGAGGTACGAGACTCATCTTTTCTTTGCCATTCATGGCGCAGCTCGTACTCTTGCGTCACGTTTTCAAGTGCAAAGTTAGCATGAATACACAAAAGAAAAATCACTAAATATCGATTGATACTCAGTGATTTATGCGATTATTTGGATGCTCGTTTGGATAGTTTGGAACTCCCTTTGGATAAAGATTTGGTTTGGATTGTAATTTAGAGTAGTTATTAGGTACATAGGTCGGTATAGAGACAAAAAACGGTGTATCTTGACAATATAGATACACCGTTTATGGGAAGAATACGACTGGGAGAATGATTACTATATGCCCGATGTCGCTTTTCTTATCTGAGTTTTTACTTCCTGTAGGATTGCTTCTTTCTGATCGCCCCATTGCTCATCTGGGTTATGAACTGTCTTGGAACCTTTATTACTATAGGATCTAAGCACTCGATAAACTGAAGCCGAGAACTTATCAATGTCATCTTCTGGGAAATAGTCATTCTTAAAAGCCGCTGTCAGAATCTTATCAGATGTTTCGTCTTTAACAAGTCCTCTTATGGCAATCATACAATAACCAACAATGGTTCTCTCAGATTTCTTGCCTTTGTGCCGCGCTAATATATCTTCAATAGCATGAATGACACGTTGGTTCGAAGATGCAGGTTTCAGATTCTGGCTCAGTGTCAATCCAGTGGAGTTGTACATGAGGACTTTTTCTTCCATCGTATTTTCTGCTTGCGACTGAGTAGGGGGTGTGCTATTTTCGCTATTGCCAGAAAGCCCTTGTTGCTCTTTAAGGTAAAAACGAACCCCTTCTATTCGTCCAACATTGATGATGTAGTTCTGGTTGAGTTCATTATTTGAAGATGATTGCATTTCATTTGTTTGTTCAAGATTATCAGCATAAAGGGCAAAATCCACCTTGGCTGATGGATGTTCCTTCTCATATTGCTCACAGAAGTTGTAAGCAGAGATAAATCCATTAGCGTACCAACGGCCTGTGTGCGACAATTCCATCAGTGGCACATTACTCTTTTGCTTGGTCATTGAGTCATAGTATGTCTGTAACTTGTCTCTTGTTGAATCTGATATTAACACAACAAGTTTTTTGTCTTGGTAGGCCGAAATAAAATGTTGGTAACCAGCTATAGCCTGATGGCTAAAGTCCCGAATTTTACCATTCCACAAAGTATGCAACTTAGGAATAGTGTACTGAAAATACTTTTCTGGCTCTATAATCATATCAGTGGTTTACATTAAATCAAACTTCGACATAGCACTGGCTTTTGTCTCGTCGGCAACATCTATATAGGGTTTCATGGCCTTATAATCGCTGTGTCCTGTCCATTTCATAATAACATTTGCCGGTATGCCAAGAAGGATGGCATTGCAGATAAAGGTTCTACGACCAGCATGTGTACCCATCAGTTCATATTTGGGATGGGTCTCGTCTATTCGCTGCTGCCCACGATAATATGTAAGGTGTACTGGCGAATCTATGCCAGCCAGTTCACACAACTCTTTCAGGTATTCGTTCATCCTCTGGTTGCTGATGACAGGCAGTGCTTTATCGTTCTTAAACGGTATATCCTTATACTTTTCAAGAATTGAACGACTGTGCTTGTTGAGGTCTATCTTTAGATAGTCGGTTGTCTTGATTGTTGTTATTTCTATGTGGTCATCCTTAATGTCACTTCTACGGAGATTGTAAACATCTGAATACCTCAGACCCGTGAAACAGCAGAAAGAAAACACATCGCGCACACGTTCCAGATATTGCTTGCTTCCTGGAATCTGATAGTCACGTAATTGCTCTTGCTCTTTTCGAGTCAAGAAGATAATCGGCTTTTCTGGGTTCTTCAGCTTTGGCTTGTATGTCTCGAACGCAGCATTTTGATGGAATCCTTTTTTCTTACTCCATCTTAAAAACCATTTCAGGAAACCAAACTGTTTAGAGATAGTACTATTTCTCATCTCTAACTTGTGACCAAGAAAATCCATATAGTCGTTCAGGCCTTCCTCTGTGAAATCGTCAAAGGAAATGTTGGGATTGAAATCGTGAAGATGGTTCCTTTGAGCCGCGAATTTCTCGAAAGTGGCTTTTGTCCAATCATTCAGCTTGCCGTTCTCCTCAGTGAACTCATCGTATATTTCCCAGAAGGTCTTTTGGTGAATGAGGTCTTCACTTTTTGGATCTTCCACTTTTGTTCTTGATGTATATACATCCTTCAGTTGCTCTGTGGTCGGCATCAACTCCTGCAGTTCGAATTCCTTGAATATATCCTGAATCAGAGTATAACTTCGTGTCAATTCAGCATTGATTTCCGAAGCAGAAACTTTCAACTTATTGGTGCAACCATTTTTTACTCTTTGTTTAGTGGCATCCCACTTAGCGGCATCAATACGATAGGGCATCGTAAACTCAATACGTTGTCCAGAATAATTCACCCTCATCCGGATAGGTACATTCTCAGTAATGGCCACACCGTTCTTCTTTCTCGCTTCAAGGGCAAAGATGATATTTCTCTTGATATTCATATTGTTATGCTATTGAAATCACTTTTGATATCCCAACTGTCTTATATGGTCATTCAAAACCTTAAGTTGCTCAATTAAGTCATTAAACGGAATGCTTTCTCCATAAATCATGTGTAATCGCATCTGTTCGTAGTCTGAGCGCCATGCGTCTTTTACAGACTCAGGTGGCAGTATCGATATACTGGATGGGAAAAGCGTATCGTAATCAAATCCACGGAGTCCGATAAAAGTTTTGCGATGCTCTATTACTTGACGATACAGTTGTTCATCATTCAATGCACGTTCGGCAATCGGTGTTTGAAGAATCTGTCCGATGTCATACATGTGCCTTGACATTCTTTCAACTCTGATATTATCAGCAGATTTGCTGAATTCTTCATGTAGAAGGAATATCTTCTCCAAGAATGTTCGTTCAGGGAGTACGGTTCTTACATTGAAGGTGTTCCTTTCCCAACGTGAATCGGGGAACACCTCATCAATGATAGGATTAAGCGTGACAACCTGTACAGGCTCACTCATAGATCTGCCACTAACCTCGATACGAACCATGTTGCGGATATAGGGATTGGTCTCGAAGAGTGAAGGGTACTCGACTTCGATTATCTCAGGATCTGTGGTGGTTACGGAGGTGATGTTAACATGTATTTTGAACATACCTTCCGTAATTCCTTCTTCGATAAGCGCATCGTGAAGTTCATACTGCAACTTGTTTCTAACGAAGCTGCAGGCAGCGCGTCTCAGTTTGTCGCTAATCTGAGTCTTTGACAGAGTTCCGCCAAAGCCCAAATATTCGCGATCGATGCCAATATCAATGTCTTCTGAGATTCTGTCTATCAGTTTCCAGCATTTACTCAGTGATGTGCCACCCTTGAAACTTGTGTGTTCAGCACTCGGGAGTTTGTATAGTGCAGCAAGAACCTGGCATATCCACCAATCTTTCTCAGCCAGGTTGACGTTGATACCCGTCTGAGCTGAAGCCTGTGTAAAAACAATCCTTTGCTGCTCCTGCGATAATTCTATAAATTTCATAGTGCTATAAGCTCCTTTCTCACCCATGCTGGTGCAAGTTTAATATCTTCGTTATAATCTTCTTCTGCCACATTTTTAATATGCTCTTTCAGAATCCGTTTCTGCTCATCGGTTATCTTACCTTCTCCAATCGCTCTCATAGCAGCAACAATACGCATCATTAAGTCAGAGCGGAAGCTGAGGGCTTTCAATTCCGAGGTGTGCTTGAACATGACGCCATGTCCTTTGCCGACACTTATTCTTCGAGGCGAGCCATCAGTAAGATAAACGGCGTTTGCTGGTACTTGTGTACTCAGTCCAAGACTATTGAGAGCGTAGTCTCCTGTTGGAACAATACGTGAATGATCACGCTTTGCTATAGCCTGGGCAATATTGTCCAAGCTTGGCAACAGCATTCCAAGGCCAAGTTCTTTGTCGTACTTAGGCTTGTAATATATCCCGTGGGCCAGTCTTACGATAACATTACGTTCACATAGTCTGATTAGTGACTTCTTGATGGCCTCTGGCGTACCAAGCTCGGCATAGTCTGTGGAAAAAACTATTTTCCCTTCCGGTTCCGAACCGATGGCAGTCTCAATTCTTTTTGCTGTACTATCAACCATACTAATTTGTATTTTGGCACAAAATTATAATAAATTTGGGACAAAACAATGCTTTTGCACCAAAAAGTTACTTATTTTAATGCTTATTTAACGTATAGGAGGCTAAAAGTCCTGTTTTCTGCGCAAAAAACAAGACTAATATACATGAATCAATGCAGAACAGTCGTTTGAACACCAAAATCTGAGAATACTAAGATATCATTCTTCTGGGTGTAAATTCAAAATCTACACCCAATTTTACACCCAAAAATTGCGATACGGAAAGATATTTTGTGATATCCTGATTTTGGGATAATTTTATAAACGGCTGACATACAGCCATTTGTGTATTTTATGATATTCCAAGAAACCATAAGTTAGAGAGCCTCTCTCTCCGCCAAGAGTTCAATGAGTAACATCGTTGAACTTTTTTTGTGCGTAGAGAAGAGGCATTCCAGGATGATGTTGTCCATCGGCGCTGTAATCGTACTAATATAGTAGGAATAATCAGAAAGAGGGCTAAAACTCAAACAGTACTTTGGCATTTATTTGTCTTCCCGTGAGATAGTTTGGCACAGCATATTGCTGATTGGTAACGTCGGTTACCCAATAATAACTATTCACGTTGCTGATGCCGAAGAGGTTGAGACAGTCCACCCCGAGCCAGATGTTCTTGAAGATGGTCTTCTTGGTACGCTTCTCGTTGTCAAGCAATAGATAGCTCATACCGATGTCGGCACGCTTGTAGGCAGGGGCACGGAAAGAATGGGAATCAAGCTCTTGGTGTGGGGCAAAGAATGGTAGTCCATCTGCAAATGCCAACTTGAGTGACATCAAAAAACGTTTGGTGCCAGGGAAATAGTCGGTAAAGAAGAGATTGATGGAATAGCGCTGGTCGGTGGGCATGGGTACGGTGTTGCCGTTGAGCTTCATCTTCGTGTCCATCACAGAGAAACTTACCCATGAGTCGGTTCCTGGCACAAACTCACCATAGAGCTTGAGGTCTATACCTGCTGCATGACCCTTGCACTCGTTGTTTCCGTAATAAACCACCTTGACATTGCTCACACTGTAAGGCACAACGTTTGACAATGCCTTGTAATATGCTTCGGCTGAAAACTTAAACGGACGGTTGTTCATGTTGAAACGATAGTCCATGCCGGCAATAAACTGGATTGAACGTTGGCTCTTGATCTTCTGGTTTAACGTGGCATACGTGATGTTGTTGACGGTGGATGTGTCACGCAGCTCCTTGAAGAATGGGGCTTGGTAATACAATCCCGTGGCTACCCTGAAGGTCATGTTCTGATTGAAGGATGGAATGATGCCCAACGACACGCGGGGACTGACGATAGACTCTTTGTTGAAGTTCCACTGACTGAATCGTATGCCATAGTTGAGGGTGAAAAGGGTAGGGGGAATCTCGCCCTCACCGTTCTCGTCTGCCTCCTGTCCGCCGATGCTGAAGCGATACGTGTCTTGTGCGTATGCCTCGATACGGTTGGCTTTGAGTTCATTGGTGGCTTTCAACGAATAGATCATGTACAGGTCTTTGCCCGTATGGGGAACGGTATAACCGCTGGAATCACGCATCTCGTATTCCACGCTGTTCTCCTTGATATGTTCCATCTTAAAGGTGAACCCCGTTTCAAAGGCGTGCTTCTTGGTCTTGTGCTTGAAGATAGCCTTGATGCTTTTCACGTCGGCTTCCAAGTAGTTTCGTGCATGTTCAAAGAATGTTCCTACACCTAAATTCTCACTGGTTTCTGTTTGCGTAAGCCAATACTGTCCTTGGATGTCAAACTTTTCTTGCTCCTTGGTATAGAAGGCTGAGCCAAGGAGGGAGAGGGAGGTGCTTTTGGTGAAGTGGCGCGTGATGCCCAGCGTACCGAAGAAGGTACGGAAGAGGTCTTTCTCCTGACCGTCGAAATATACCTTGAATGACTTCACGTCTTTTGCCGTGCCAAAGGAGGTCTCACGGTCTTTGGGATTGAAGTTGTAGTGATTTTCAGAGATGTTGCCGATGAAGTCAATCTGCCACCGTTCATTGGGCTTGTAATTGAAGTATGTCTGGTAATCGAGGAAGTTAGGCTTGTATTCTCCCGTTGTCTGTAGCGACCCTAACAAATACCTGGTGGTCTTGTATCGGATGCCATTGAGCCACGACAGCTTCTTGTTGCCTAAGCCTGCGTATGCGCTTCCGCCTAACAGACTTGCCGTGACAGAGCCTTCGGCAATGGTTTTCTTGGCGGCGGTAGGGGTAAGCGTCTTATAGGTGATGTCGAGGGCGGAAGACATCTTGTCGCCGTATTTGGCTTCAAATCCTCCCGTTGAGAATCCTATCTTCTCTACCATGTCGGAATTGATGATGGATAATCCCTCTTGCTGGCCAGAACGGACAAGGAACGGACGGAATACCTCTACATTGTTGATATATACGCTGTTCTCGTCGAACGAGCCGCCCCTGACATTGTATTGGGATGACAGCTCGTTGTGGGTGGAAACGCCTGCCTGCATCTGTATCATTTCTTCCACCGCATTGCCCGTGGTGGAAGGCATGTGCTTGATGTCTTCCTTCTTGAGCTCTTGCGTCTGTCCTGTCTGTCGTTTCATCTCTTTTACCTCAACTTGGTTCAGGGTGTAGTCGTCTTCAAAGAGAATGATTTGCAACGTTTGCTTGCCACGGGGATTTCGCAAGACTCGTGTCTTGCTCTTATATCCAATCATGGAAAATGTCACCTCCACGCTGTCTGCTGATTCCAATTGTAAGCTGTATTCACCCTTGAGTGACGTGAGAGCAAACTTCTGCTGCTTCACCACAGATACAGAAGCCAACTCAATGGGGTTGAGGTTTTCGTCTGTCACTCTGCCCTGTAAGGTGAATGATTGTGCGCTCGCCTCCGAGATGAAAGCGAGGAAGAATATGATTAGATAGATGATTTTTCTCTTCATATATACTGACAAACGTAAAAAATACGTGATTATTGTATCATGATTTTCAAATAATTGTTGTCAATCTTTTGGTCATATCACTTCTCTTTTGTATTTTTGTCAACAAAAATAAACATTCTTTTTTTTATGATGAGAAAATTTCTTTTTACTGGGTTGTTGCTTTTATGTACTATTGCGTCTGTGGCTGATGATATTCCTGCTTTTCCTGGAGCAGAGGGACACGGCAGATATGTCACGGGAGGACGTGGCGGTGAGGTGAGACACGTGACCACGCTGGCTGATGATGGCAAGGTTACTACCAAAGGCACGTTGCGCTGGGCAGTGAGTGGGTCGGCGAAGAAAATCGTGGTGTTTGACGTGGGGGGTGTGATTGCCCTGACGAAAGACTTGGACATTGGCGACAATACAACCATCGCAGGGCAAACGGCTCCTGCGCCTGGTATCACGTTGAGATATTATACCGTCAAGGCTGGGGGTAACAATATCATCCGTTTTATCCGTATCCGTCGTGGGGAGGAAAAGGATGTGAACGAAGGGGCTGATGCTATCTGGCAACGACAGAAGACGGGCATCATCATCGACCATTGTTCTTTCTCGTGGAGTATAGACGAGGTGGCATCATTCTACGACAATAATAACTTCACGATGCAATGGTGTACCATCGGTGAGAGCTTGAACAACGCTGGTCACAACAAGGGAGCGCACGGATACGGTGGTATCTGGGGAGGAAAACTTGCCTCTTTCCATCATAACCTGATTGTTCATGTGAGCAACCGCTCGCCTCGTTTCAATGGGGCTCGCTACAACTGGGAGGGATTTACCAATAATGCACAATACAATGAATACCAATGGGAGAATGCCGTGCAGGCTGAAAACGTGGATTTCCGTAATTGCGTGGTTTATAATTGTGGCAATGGATGCTATGGCGGTCCTGGTGGTGGACAGGTGAATATGGTAAACAATTATTTCAAGTCGGGACCAGCTGGAAAAACTTCTCGCCTTACCACCGTGACGGTGGGGGCAAGTGGCAACTCTTCGGAATATCCTATCTATTGGACGATGACCAGCAGGTATTATCTCAACGGCAACCAAATAGATGCAAACACGAATGCGGGATGGGATAACGTATCGTACGACAGTGGCACTTATACTATCAATGGAGTGCGGTGCAGTCCTGATCCTAACCATTATTATGGTAGCAAGGTGACGTATTATAAAAACTCGGACGGCACGGATTGCGTACCGATTAAAATGGATAATCCTGCTCCCACGGGAGAGGTGACTACCCACTCTGCCGCTACTGCATTCAGTAAGGTGGTGTCTTACGCCGGTGCTTCGTTGGTACGTGACAATGTGGATGAGCGGTATGCAACGGAAACGAGAAACGGTACGGCTACCTATACCGGCTCTGTAACGAATAAGAAGGGACGAATAGACTTGGTATCTGACGTGAATGGCTATACGGAGGATAATTTTGGAACGGGAACAAGGGAGAGCGGATATGACTCTGACCAGGATGGTATTCCCGATGAATGGGAAACGGCTCATGGACTGAACCCCAACAATGCCAATGATGGCAATGCCTATACGCTTGATGCAAAGAAATGGTACACCAATCTGGAGGTTTATCTCAACTCCTTGGTAGAGGACATCGTGAAAGATGGCAATACCAATGCTTCAAGCAGCGTGGATGAGTATTATCCCACTCTGACGGGAGGGGGCGAAACGCCTGTCGTGGTAGATGACAAGCCTTATTGCCCGTTTAATGCTACTAAAAACCAAGATACCAATATGTATGAGAATGCTGAATTTGCGGCATTGAACATTGCTTCGGGTACATCTCTTACAGGTGGAACAGTCATTGGCAAGACAACGTCGGTAACGGCAAAGATTGGAGCTAACGATACGTTCAAGGCTTCTTCATACGGACCCATCACCGTGGCAGATTACTCGTGGTCGGGTGGCATTCAGGGCAACAGTAATCCTAAAGATGCAAAAGGAGATACTCCGTCTTCTTCGTTGATGGTCCCCACATCTGGCGCATTCTTTACCTTTGACGTAACGGAGAATGGTTATCTCTACGTCACCCAAAGAGCTTCCTCCAATAAGGCTTACACGGTGTTTGAAGATGGCAATGCCATTGGCTACATTTACTCTGCCATCAGCGACAAGGAGGCTCTGCCCACTCAATATGGATATGAATTGAAAGGTACTGGCGCAAACAATATCGTTACTGAAAAGGTGCAAACTCCTGAACAGATCTATTTGGAAGAAAACGGACAGACAAGTTCTACGACCATCGGAGCAGGCGGAATGGCGGTGATGAAATTCCCCGTGCGTGCAGGCAGTCAATATGTGGTAAATGCCAATGGCTCGAAGATGACGGCTACAGGCTTTTATTTCGATACTGTCGGCAATGCGACGGTCTCTGCGATTGCCAATGGTGAGACGGTGGTGTTGTTAGATGAAGGACTGCTCCCTGGTACCTCCCATACCTTGATTGGCGACGTGAATGCCGACGGATTGGTAAATATCAGCGATGTGGTTTGTCTTGTGAGCTACGTCTTGGGAGAGAATCCCTCACCATTCATCTATGATGCAGCAGATGTCAATGGCGACTCTCAAATCAATATCAGCGATGTGGTGGCATTGGTGGATATTGTGCTCAAACAATAATGAATACTCAACTTTCTCAAGTTGCAGGAGTACAGGAGTAAAAGGGAGTTCAGTAGTCCAGACAAATGTTTTATCCGTGTGATTCAACAAGAAAGTCTATTGTCTTGACTCCTTGACTCCTTAACTCCTGAACTCCTGAAACGTTACGCGAATTTCTAAAAACCAAAAATATATATTATGAATAATCTAAAAATGATCAAGATGTTGCTGCTGACCATCGCCATGACGATGTCGAGCAATGTGATGATGGGAAATCCCATTACTGTGAATGATGCCAAACAAAAGGCTCAGAAGTTTATTACTTCGGGAAAAGCAAGACGGGTGAAAGGGAATATGAATCTCTCCCTTGCCTACGCCATGAATAGTAATGCGCCCACTACCGACGATGATGCCGCATTGTATGTATTCAATGTAGAAAATGAAAACGGGTTTGTCATTGTCTCAGGAGATGACGTGGCTGTTCCCATTCTCGGCTATTGCAGCAATGGCAGTTTTGACGAAAACAATATTCCAAGCAACTTGAAAGCATGGCTTGACGAATATGCTACCCAAATACAATGGGCAAGGCAACATGAAGCAGAAGCAGCAAGTCATGTGAACAAGAGCCCTATACAAGGTCGTACTAAAATAGAAGCCATGCTTACCTCTACATGGAATCAAAATGAACCGTTTAATGACCAGTGTGTCTTTAATGGTACACGATGTCTGACTGGTTGTATGGCAACGGCAATGGCACAAATGATGTATTACTGGGCAACGAAAGGAAAAGACGGACAAACATTCCGTGCTGGGTGTAAGGCTTTGGAAGGTTATACTACATCAACGAATGGTTATGTGTTGAATCCGCTGGATGCAATCAGTTCCTTCGATTGGGACAATATGACAGATGAAAAACCCACTACGACAGCCAGTAAAGCCGCCGTTGCTCAGTTGCTTAGGTATTGTGGACAGGCATTGCAAGCCAATTTTGGTCAATATGGCACTTCTGGAAGTATGGCTAAAACCGCTAACGCATTGAAAAACTATTGTGGTTATAACATAGGTGTCTCATTGGAAAATAAGTATTATTACACTCAGACAGAGTGGGAAGAGATGGTTTATGCACAATTGGCAGAAGGAAAGCCCGTAATCATCAATGGTGAAAAATCGGGTATAGGACATGGTTTCATCTGTGATGGATACGATCCTAATAGCGACACCTACCACATGAATTGGGGATGGGGAGGCAGGTATGACGGTTGGTTTTCCATGACCTCTCTGAATGTGGATGTTTATGACTTGAACGACAAGAATTTTGCGATTATCAACATCAATCCTCTTGAGGAAAGTACTTATGCTCTTTTGTCATCTGATCAGAAAACCCTCACGTTCTATCATGATACCATGAAAGACAGTAGGGAAGGAACGATTTACGAGTTGAATACAAGTTATAATCCAGCATGGTCTTCTGTCAACACCATTACTGACGTTGTTTTCGACAGTTCTTTTGCCCAGGCGCGTCCGAAAACCACGGAATATTGGTTCAATAATCAAGCGAACTTGAAAAACATTACGGGCATTCAGTATCTTAATACCTCTGAAGTTACTTCAATGGTTTCCATGTTCAATGGATGTAGCAGCTTGACAAATCTTGATGTCAGCCATTTCAATACGTCCAACGTAACGACGATGGTTTCTATGTTTAATGGATGTAGCAGCTTGACGAGTCTTGATGTCAGCCAATTCAATACTTCCCATGTAACGACAATGGCTTCCATGTTTGCAAATTGTAGCAGCCTGACCAGTCTTGATGTCAGTTCGTTTGTCATGTCCAACGATTTGGTGGCTACAAACCTCTTCAATGGTTGTAAGAACTTAAAAGATTTGTACATACCCACAAATATGCCTCAACTCAGTACCTATGCTTGTAGTAGCATCGGTACAACGAAATCACCTTGTATCGTTCATGCTCCAGAAGGTTTTGACTTTGGCACAGACACTTCAGATTTATATTTTAAATGGTATTCCGGGTATTTCTTCTTGGAAGGAACAAAAGTTCCTTATACCATCTTTGATAACGGAACATTGTCATTCTATCACGATCATCAGGTTTGGAAGCATGATTCTATCCCGATGAAATTAAACACTACCTCGTCACCGGCTTGGTATTCATCAAGGGAGAGAGTTACAACCGTAGTATTTGATAAGTCTTTTGCCGAATCACTTCCAACTTCCACTTTCAGGTGGTTTTATGGAATGAAAAACCTCACGGAAATCAAGAATATCGAATATCTCCAAACATCTCAAGTTACAACGATGGAGTCGATGTTTAGTAACTGTAGCAGTTTGACGAGTCTTGATGTCAGCCATTTCAATACCTCCAACGTAACAAACATGTCTTCCATGTTTTATGGATGTTCTGGTTTGACAACATTGGATATCAGTAAGTTTGATATGTCTAACGTTACAAATTCCAGTAGTATGATCAATAGTTGCAAGGGCTTGAAGGATTTATACGTGCCCTCTGTGATGATGGGTCTCAATACGTCGGCATTTGGTGGGGTAGGTGTTGCTGCTTCCCCATGTGTCGTTCATGCTCCCGAAGGTTTTGATTTCGGAGAAGGAGTAGATACCGCTGCCTTGTATTTCAGATGGAATAGTGGCTATTTCTACTTGGATGGTACAACATTGCCATACGCCGTTATCTTGGATGGTACGATGTCGTTCTATGATGATGATGCACCTTGGAAACGCGAAGGAACAAAATATCGTATCAACGAGTCAACCACACCCAGTTGGTATAGTGCTCGGCAATCTGTCACTTCAGTGATTTTTGACAAGTCTTTTGAGAATCATCAACCCATGACCATTTATCGTTGGTTCTATGATATGATTAGTTTGACAGAGATTCAAGGACTGAACTATTTGAATATGGAAAAAGTTACCAATGTGGGACAGATGTTCTATAATTGTGGTAAACTGACAAGTTTGAACTTGAGCAAGTTTGATTTGACGAATATGACAGAATTCAATGCTCTCCTTACCAATTGCGTAGGATTGAAAGAGTTGTACATTCATGAGAGTATGACAGCTCTGGCTAATAATGCTTGTTCTAAGATAGGTACGGCAGAGTCTCCTTGTACGATATATGCACCAGAAACTTTTGATTTCGGTGTAGATACGTCTGGCGATTATTTTAAATGGAAGAGTGGTTATTTCTGCTTAGGAAAGGTTGAATTGTTGCTTGGTGATGTTAACGGGGATGGTGCCGTTAACGTAAGCGATGTTATATTGGTGGTGAATAATATTTTGGGCATTGATTCTGAATTGTTCCATTTTGAAAATGCTGACATCAATGCAGATGGAAAGATTGACGTGTCTGATGCAGTGGGCATTACCAATATCATTCTTAATAGTTCACCTATGTAATATAATATAGGTTTTTAAGTAGAAGATACTTTCAATCAAAAAACGCCCCGATGAGAGGGCGTTTTTTTTTTGATGTCATTTATCCATATAGATGTGGCTCGTGTCTGCGATAATAATACACGATGCCGAGTTTTCTGCATTCGGGATAGCGTACTTCTGGCGGTTCGCTCTCATAGTGTTTTTCTATTTGGTTCCATATTTCCAGGATGATCTCATCCACTTCTGGGCGAATCTTGTTTAAGTCGTCTTGTACTCGTTGGGTACGAGCTTGCAATTTCTTCTGTTGTTCCAAAGTATCCTTGAAAACGTCGAGATGAGTCATCACCGTGCCAATGGAAGGGTTGTTGATGGGTCTGCCGCCTTTTTTGATACGTTCCTTTTCTCCTTCCACCATTTTGTCGCCCCATTCCAGCAAACGCTCTATCGACTTGATGTTAGGAATGGCAGTGGTATCTTCGGGCAACTGATAGAGAGCGAGGAGTTCTTTCTTGATTTCTCCGCGTTCTATCGCCATTAACAATACTTGTATGAAATGACTGACAAAGAGCGTGGCGTTTCGTTGAGCCTTTTCTATCTTGGGCGTAACACGCATCTGAGCTTGTGAACTCAGTTTGTATTGTTCGTTAGCTGTCAGCAAACGTTCGTATGCAGGTTGTGCCATGTTCAGAATCTTATAGTCGAGAAACCGATTCCTGATGGCATATAAGTCTTCGCTCTCAAACAATGTCTTGAGAGCCTTGATGCGTGCAGCATCTGTCTTAGGTAGTCTTCTGTATGGCATTTAATAATTCCTTTTCATCATTTGAGCCGCATATTTCTTGAGTTCCTCCTTGCGTGGCTCAGGAATGTTCACTGCATCCAAGAACTTGCGACTTTGTTCATAATATTCTTCCATCTTGCGCTGGGCGAGTTTGTCGATACCAATTTCGTTGTACAAGCGGGTTACGGCATCAATCTTCTCCTTAGCGTCAAATTCCTTGAGAGAGAGCCAATGGTTGAGTTCCTTTCGTTGCTCGTCGTTGGCTAAGTTGCAGGCGTTGATGAGCATATATGTCTTTTTGTTCGACGTGATGTCTCCACCTATCGCCTTGCCAAATATTTTCGTATCACCATAGACATCGAGGAAGTCGTCTTGCAACTGGAATGCAAGTCCTATCAACTCCCCGAATTTATATAAGTTGTTGGCATCTTCTTCTGGAGCGTCAGCCAAGATAGCCCCTATCTTCATGGCACAAGCCAGCAAGACGCTGGTCTTCAGACGAATCATCTCAATGTATTCTTCCTCCTTCACGTCCATGCGATTCTCAAAATCCATGTCGTATTGCTGTCCTTCGCCAATCTCCAATGCTGTTTCGGTAAAGAGGTCGAGCACGGGTAAGATAGCCTTTGGATTGCCCATCGTCTTATATGGATTCTGCATCTGCTGGTAAGCGGTTACCAACATGGAATCGCCTGAGAGGATAGCCGTGTTAGCATCCCATTTTACGTGTACCGTCTGGTGTCCGCGGCGCAACAGAGCATTGTCCATCAAGTCGTCGTGAAGCAGGGTGTAGTTGTGATACGTCTCTATGGCGCAAGCAGCGGGTAGGATATTCTCAACGTCATCTTTGTAAAGATTGTAACTGAGCATCATGAGTGTAGGTCTGATGCGCTTGCCGCCCAAAGACAATACGTATTTGATGGGAGCATAAAGTGATTCGGGCTTGCGGTCGAAAGGCAACTGCTCTATGTACTCGTTTACTTTGTTTAGGATTTCGTCTGATGTATACATAATATTGAAGTTTGAAGTTTGAATTTTGAATTTTGAAGTATTTCGCCTATCGGCGAGGAAGGAGATGGTTGATGGAGGAAGGTGGAATTTGGACGTATTTCGCCTGTCGGCGAGGAAGATGTTGTGATGGAGGATGTACTTCCTCCTTCAAAACTTCCATACTGCGGCTTTGCCGCATTACTTCTTCCTTCGTAATTCATCCTTCTTCCTTCGTATTTATAACTTAAAAACTATGGGTACTGCTACCATGGTCTTGCAGGGCTTGTTGTTTTGTAAGCCAGGCTTCCAGTTGGGCATCATGCGGATTACGCGCATGGCTTCCCTGTCAAGTTGTGGACTGACCGACTTCACCACTTTGGCGTCGGCAATGGTACCGTCTTGGTTTACGATAAACTGAACCACCACCTTACCTTGAATCCTTTGGTTTCTGGCAATGTCTGGGTATTTGAGATTTTTCGTCAACCATTTCATGTATTCCGACATTCCGCCAGGAAACTCTGGGTATTGTTCCACAATGCGGAAGTTGATGGGCTTCTCGGTTTGTTCTGCAACGGATGGTGGGGGAGTTTCTTCTTCCTTTTCCTCCTCAGGTTCTTCCGAAACCTCAGTTTCAACCAATGGAGCAGGAGCAGAGGCGTCCTCTATTGGCGACGGCATTTCGGTTGTCTCCTTGATGTTCTCCGTGAGTATCGTCAACTTTTCTTGGGGCGAAACCGTTTCAAACTCTTCGTCCTCATCCTGTGAGGGCAGAAGCTCAAAGTCTTGTGCCAAGTCGTCTATGAACTCCTCTTCCAAGAATGATTCGTCTTCACTGCTCGTATATTCCAGACAAACAAAGAGCAGCGACAAAGCCATGATTAAGCCGAGTGCAAAAAAAGTACCCCGCTTGTTATTGAGATCTGCCTTGCTTGTTTTCTTTGATTCCATGGGAATTTAATATACTAAAAGACACTTTTTCACGTTTATGATAACGGTTCATCTTGAAAGATAGTGCAAAATTAATGCAGATATTTTGAAAAAAGATGTATCTTTGCCAATAAATTAGAAATTTTAAATGAAAAAAGTTGTTTTTACCATATTGTTAACGGTATGTCGCATGATTACTGTTGCACAAGAGAGTCAGACTTCATATAATTTCTTACGACTCCCCGTAAGTGCTCATGCGGCAGCATTGGGTGGAAACAACGTGTCGTTGATAGAGAACGACGAGGCTCTCATTTTCCATAATCCTGCCTTACTTTCTTCTGTAGATGACAAGACCATCTTGTTTAACTTCATGAATTATATGTCGGGAGCAAACACAGCCAGTGCAGCCTTTAACCGAAACATCAAGGAACGGGCTTCCGTGGCTGCCAGTGCGCAATACGTAAACTATGGAAAGATGAAGGAAACCACAGCCGACAATGTGCAAATAGGTGAGTTCTCTGCCAAGGATATTGCCGTTGGCGGTTATTTCTCATATCTTCTCACCGACAAGATTGCAGGAGGAATCTGCGCCAAGTTTATTACCTCATATATCGGCAGCTATAATTCTATTGCGATGGGTGTGGATTTAGGATTGAATTACTACGACCCCAATAAGGAATGGTCTGTTGGTTTGGTTGCCAAGAACTTGGGTGGACAGCTCAAGGCTTTCGACGATGATTACGAGAAAATGCCTTTAGACGTGCAGGTGGGTGTAAGCAAAAGACTTACCCACACTCCATTCCGATTCTCTGCCACATTGGTAAATCTCACCAATTGGGACGAGAAGTTTATCAATCACTTATCGATTGGTGCCGACATCATCCTTTCTCAACAGATTTGGGTGGGAGCGGGTTATAATTTCCGTACCAACAATCAAATGAAAATTTCTACCTCATCGGAAGATGGGGGCTCGCATGGTGCAGGTCTTACCTTAGGCGCAGGTATTAACCTTGAAAGGTTTAAGTTGAATGTAGCTTACGGAAAATACCATGTTTCCAGTTCGTCGTTGCTCATCAACGCCGCCTATTCCTTGTGATTCAACAAGAAAGGTATTGTCTTTTACTCATTTTACTATTGTGGCAAATGAAGTCTTTCACGCGCTGTTTGCTATTGTCTTGACTACTTCACTCTTTGTGGAAAATGATGTCTTCCACGACCCCGTTTGCTATTGTCTTTACTCCTTGACTCCTTAACTCCTTGCTCTCCTTTCATTTCTAAACTCCAAAAAGTTGAGCGAATGCAAAACTTGAATTAGGAAATATCCCGACAAAATTTTTTCGTGAAAAATCTCCAAGGAGAATTTGGGAAAGCCATCATCATGTTTTTTCAGAGCAAAATTGCACGTTTTTTCTCGTAAAATATATAGTTGTTGCCGTAACTATATCAGTTATGAGCGTAACTATATATGTTAGCGAGCTAACTAATTATGTTTTGAACGCCCAAAAACAGTGTTTTTCTGCATGATTATGCTAGAATTGATTGAATAAATATACAGTTGTTTTTGTAATAGGTTGGATGTCAGTTTGTTACGAAACTGCTTAAATAGTGCTGTTTTTTAGACCGAAGGAGGAGTAGGTGAAAAATATCGCAGTGTAGAGAGCCCTTTTTGTTACTTTTTATTGACAAAAGAAAATCGTACTGAGATTCAAGTCGTGTTTTCGGACTTTAAAACAAATATATACATTCTTTATATTGTTTCCAAATGTTAAATATTACCGAGAAAGATAATTTATTTACGAAATAATTTGGTTTATATTATAAACTTCTTTATCTTTGCAACGTGAACCGGACACAATTGGCTTTTGACGTGCTTTCTGCAGGAGCACGGACGAAGCCAGAGAGTAGTAATTAGAAGTAGAACATCATTAAAAAATGAAACAACAATGGAA
>DJXW01000028.1:114462-115320 GCA_002449845.1 Prevotella sp. UBA6994 | reverse complement strand
AGCGCAGTCTGGAGATTATCACGGAACAGATTGAGCGCAGCCGCCAGGCAGTGTCGAAGACCACGGGGCAGTCGCTCTACGTATCAGGACTCTGTACGATGAGTATGGCGGTCGTTGTAGCCATCGTCAACTTGTTGCTTGTGAATACTGGCTTCACGCCATTAGGTCATCTGCTATGGTTCACGCTGCCTGTCATTATCTGGTTGGCAATGCGCAACATTCACAAGCAAGGCGAACCTGTCCCGACGACGCTTATAGGCTCACTTGTTGGGAAGACATGGTGGACGTTTGCGGTCTTCGTGCTCGGTTTTTTTCTGACCGCCTTTTTGTGGAATAAGATTCTGGCCCTTTCGGTGGGTGATCCGACTGCCTATCTTGCTCATCGGGTGAACATCACGCCCATCATTATCCTATTGATGGGTATGGCTGTTGCCATAACTGGACACATCCTGAAAAGTAAGTGGCTGGTGTGGTTCGGCATCATAGCTGCTTTGGTGGTTTCCGTTGGCGACTATGCGAGTCTCGGTTCTATGTTTCTCGCGCGAATAGGAGCGCCCGTGACAACCGTCGGCCAAGCACAGTTTCTGTTCCCCTGCCTGTCTGTTTTCCTCTTTGCATTTGTCGGCCTTATGCTCCCAGGCATGAAACTAAAAAACTCGTAGCCCATGTTCAAGCCATTAGATCCCCTATTGCACTCGGAGTTGCGGCTGGCCGTCGTGTCGCTGCTCATCAGTGCCGAAGAAGCCGAGTTTCCCTACATCAAGGAGCAGACGGGAGCCACGGCGGGCAACCTGAGTGTACAGATAGACAAACTCTCGGCTGCGGGCTACATCGAGGTGGAGAAGACCTTCAAGGGCA
>DJXW01000028.1:0-114406 GCA_002449845.1 Prevotella sp. UBA6994 | reverse complement strand
GAGAAGACCTTCAAGGGCAAGAAACCCTGCACGCTTTGCCGCATCACTCCAGTTGGTTTGAAAGCATTTGAGGAATATGTAGAGGCTCTAAAGAGTTATTTGGAAGTGAGCTCCAAGTGATTACCTTTCGCAAGTTGCAATAGTACAGAAGTAAAAAGAATTCAGAAGTTCAGACTATCACAATCAAGGGCTATCTCCCGACAGCCCTTATTGATTATACAAAAACATTATGAATTTATATTTGCGAACAAGATTTAAAGCCTAGTACTTGACTACTTAATGTAGGAGTTTCTTTTTCGTTTGCAAAGTTACATCCATTTTCGTCTTGTTGCAATACCTAAAAGTAGGGTTTTATTATATACCTAATTATAGGGATATGTGATTATAATGTAAAATAATTGATAACAATTCTTGCATGATGTCTTTTTTTTCGCTACTTTTGTAGGCACAATCATTATTTATTATGAAAAAGTTATTGACCATTTGCTGTTTATTCTGCTTGTGCGTGTTAACAACCACTGCACAAAGTATTTACGACTATCAAGTGAAGGATGATGCAGGTAAGAATGTATCGTTGTCTGCGTACAAGGGTAAGGTGTTGCTTATCGTGAATACAGCCACGAGATGTGGGTTTACTCCCCAGTATAAAGACCTGCAAGCCCTTTATGAGAAATACCATGCTCAGGGATTGGAAATTTTAGATTTCCCTTGTAATCAATTTGGAAGTCAGGCTCCTGGAACAATACAGGAAATCCATCAGTTTTGCACCGCCAATTATGACATCAAGTTTCCACAGTTTGATAAGATAGACGTGAATGGTGCCAATGAGTCTCCATTGTACACTTACCTGAAATCGCAGAAAGGATTTGCAGGATTCGACCTCTCTGATCCCACGGGTAGCAAATTGGATCAGATGTTTAAGAAAAACGATCCCGACTATGCCAAGAATCCAAGTATCAAATGGAACTTTACAAAATTCCTCGTTTCCAAGGATGGTAAGGTGATTAAACGCTATGAACCGTCGGATAAGATGGCGAACGTAGAGGCTGATGTCTGCGTGCAACTCTATTCCAATGATGTCATCGAGGCTATCATGGATCGTCGTTCCATCCGTCGATATTTGGATAAGCCAGTAGAGCATGAGAAGTTGGAAGTGGTAGTACGATGCGGAATCAATGCACCCAGTGCCGTTAATCGCCAACCTTGGATTGTGCGCGTGGTGGAAGACCAACAATTAATCAAAGATGTTACGGAAGTTTACAAGAAAGAAAATGCTGAACAAGTGAAACGTGATGCAAACTTCAAGAATATGTTTCGCAATGCTCCCAACCTCATTTGCGTGTGTACGCCTAAGAATGGGGGAGACTTGGATGCAGGCTTGTTAGGCGAGAACATGATGTTGGCGGCACAATCACTCGGTCTTGGTACTTGTTGTTTGGGAGGTCCCGTGAGGTTCTTGAACTCAAATGCAAATGCGAAGTTCTTCATTGACCGATTGGACATTCCTGAAGGCTACCAACTGAATTACATCCTTGCCATCGGCTACCCCGATGAGTCGCCGGCAGCAAAGCCTCGCGACCCATCGAAGGTGAAGTTTATCAAATAATACATGGAAGGTATTAGATGCTCAGTTCATCTAATACCTTTATTAATTTACGATCAAATGGTTTGTCTGAACGTATTGCCTCAGATAGTGGAACGTAAACAACCTCATTGTTTCTTACGCCTACCATCACGTTACGCTGTCCCTGAAGGATAGCTTCAATGGCTCCTACGCCAGTTCTACTTGCCAAGATTCTGTCGTGGGCAGTTGGACGACCGCCTCGTTGTAAGTGTCCGAGGATGGAAACACGCACGTCAAATTCTGGGAACTCCTTTTTCACGCGGTCGGCATAGTAGAGAGCGCCGCACTTAGGACTTTCCGACACGATAACGATGCAGCTCTTCTTCGACTTACGAATGCCACGCTCCATGAATCTTGCCAATTGGTCCACGTTGGTGGAGTCTTCAGGAATGATGGCAGCTTCAGCACCACACGCAATGGCAGAATTTTGTGCCAAGAAACCAGCGTCACGTCCCATCACCTCAACGAAGAATATTCGTTCATGACTTTGAGCCGTGTCACGGATACGGTCCACGCAATCCATGATGGTGTTCATGGTAGTGTCGTAGCCAATGGTTGAGTCTGTGCCAAACAAGTCGTTGTCAATCGTACCAGGAAGTCCGATGCAACAAACGTCAAACTCGCGGGCAAAATTCATGGCACCAGTCAACGAGCCATTGCCTCCGATGACGATGAGAGCCTGCATGTCGTGCTTCACCATGTTGTCGTAAGCCTTTTGCATACCCGCTTTGGTCATAAATTCCTTTGAGCGAGCCGTTTTCAGAATAGTTCCTCCCGACATGATTATTCCACTGACATTCTCAGTGGTGAAGTCCTTGATTTCACCGTTGATAAGTCCGTCGTATCCACGATAGATACCCTTAATGTTAAAACCATTGCAAATACCTGCACGTGTCACCGCACGAATGGCGGCATTCATACCTGGAGCATCTCCACCAGAGGTCATCACTCCAATAGTCTTTATCTTTGCCATATATTTATTGTGTTATCGTTAAACAAAATATAAAAAAGCCACACCAAAAAGAGAAGTAATCACTGAAACCAACCCCACATGGCGGAAGTACCACCCGATGTGTATGCGTTCCATCTTGAGGAAAGCCACGCCACTCATAGAACCAACGCAAAGGATGTTGCCACCAACAGCCGTAGAGTAGGCAATCATTTTCCAGAATTGGTCGTTGAGCGGTGCGTCAGATAAGGAGAAGAAGCTGATGGCTGTGGCAAAGTTGTCGAGAACACTACTGATAGCTCCCGATATGATAGCCACAATCCAAACATCCTGAGCTTGAAAACCAAACTCGGTGACAATCCATTTTGTCACTCCTGTCTCTTGAACTACACCTATGGCAAGCATCATTCCCATGACAAACAACATCATCTGAATGACACCATATTGCAATATGCCAGGAATACGATTTTGGGCAAATTGGTTCGTGTTCATCAACTTGCGATTGAAAATTTCATTCACAATCCATAATACCGCCAACACGCACAATGCTCCGATGAAAGGACTGAGTTGGGTAATGTTATGAAAAGTAGGTATAAACCAAAGTCCACCGATTCCCACAAACAGCATTACCAACCGTTGCCAGACATTCAGTCGTGTGTCATTGCCTCTGTAAGGCATGGTAATCCATTCCGTATCACACCGTTCGGGCAATGACCGACCTATCCACCATACGGGAATGATACAGGAAATCAAGCAAGGAAGGAGTAATGACATGGAAAAATTCGTGGCACTTACCTTACCCATATTCCAAATGACGAGTCCTGATGGGTCGCCAATCACCGTGAGTGCTCCACCCATATTGGCAGCAATCACGATGGCTGAGCCAAATACCATTCTTTGTCTGCGACTGGAAATGACTTGATGCATCATCGTGAGCATCATCACCGTCGTGGTAAGGTTGTCAAGGTTGGCAGATAACAAGAACGTCACTCCCGTAAGTGTCCACAACATCTTCTTGCTGGAACGCGTCTTGAGGAGTTGGGTGATAAAGTCAAAACAACCATTGTTATTGAGTATTTCCACGATGGTCATCGTTGCCAAGAGGAAAGTTACTACTTCTGAAGCCCTGCCCACATATACGAGAAACACGTTGTTGGCAATGTATTGCTTCACGGCAAGACTTGTCGGTGTAGCTCCTGCCAAGAAATCAATATACTCGTCAGGATGTTGGCTCATTACGTAATTAGTGCCATAGCAGATGTAAAGTACCCAACCCACCGTTCCAGCAAAGATTGCCGTAGCAGCCTTGTTGACGTTGGTGAGGTTCTCGGTGGCTATCAGAATGTAGCACAATAGTAATATAAAGACTATAATTAGAGTCATGGTAGATATTATTTCAATCGCAAAGTTACGAAATAATATGCAATTCAACAATAATCATGCGTTTTTTTTCAATACTTTTCGTAAGGTGAAATAAATTTCTTCTTGCAAACGAAACATTCTCCATGACCATTTGAAAGGAATGTATCCGAATTTGATACGATTGCGACAGGAAAGACGATGGGTCTCTATCGTGTGCCAAACCCTCTTGATTTCCGAAAGACCGTATGCTCTTTCGGAAGCAGACAATTGGTTTTTGTGGTTGAAATAAAACATGTATGAATCTATCAATACCAACCATCTCACGTTTTCATAAATATTCAATACCCTGTCGGATGCTCCCAGTTCAAACAATTGTCGTTTCATGCTCTCGTTTGCCCTGAGATAATTAAAGCGAGAAACGTCTATGCGATGGGTAACCGATTGGCTATGATGGCGGTAATGGTAAATGCCTTCGCAGCACCTCACTTCGCGCGACTTGAAATAATGAATGCGAGTGGTGTTGTCGTCGCTATACGTCTTGCTGCTTTCATCGTAAGGGAATTGCTTGTGTATGTTTGCCCTTACCATGTAAATGCCATGAATCTCCCAAGTAAGACTTTTCTCGAAAGCCTCTGTTCCCGATATTTTCTCAAAGGATTGCATGGGATAATCCGAAATGCTTTTCCCTTGTTCGTCGCAATTCACCACGCGAAACAAAACGCAATCTGTTTGTTCATGATGGTGGAAAACATCTGTGGCACGTTCCAATGCGTCATCGGAAAAATAATCATCACTATCCAAGAAGCAAATGTATTTCCCCCTTGCTTGCTGAAGTCCTACGTTTCGGGCGTGAGCTTGTCCTTTGTTTTCCGATAGACTGATACATTCAATGCGTGAATCCTGCTTCGCATAATCATGAATGATAGAGAGGGAAGAGTCGGTAGAAGCATCGTCAATGCAAATCACTTGTATTTCCCTAAGTGTTTGTCTTAGAAGAGAATCAAGGCATTGACGTAAGAATTTCTCTGCATTATACACAGCCACAAGTATGGTTACCTCTGTCATTCGTCTATCTTTTTATGGATTTTCTTTTTCAGAGTGTTCCAAAGATTGGTCTTGGTGTGAAGGATGTTCAGAGAGATTACCGTACTGACGATGGTCAATAAAGCCCCACCTATCCAATATTGCCAACCTTGACCCGTGAGCGTCAGGCAGAAAGCCAATATGCCGATAGGAATTTGCAACACGGCATATTTCATCACTTGCCCAGAAAGAACGAAACCATATTTGAAGTGCATGTAAACAGCCAACATGATAAAGTCGATGACCGAGGCGGTGGTCAGCGCAATACCCGTTCCCGTCAGTCCTAAGTATTTGTAGCCCAACATCACTAATGTCACGACGATGATGTCGTAAATGCTTTCCATGAGCAAATACGAGAACGAGTCTCCCTTGGCAAGTGGAAGATAGGAAATGGGCAACTTGATGGCTCGCATATACATGGCAAGCACCGTGATTTGCATCATTTCCAATACGGGCATAAACTTACCTGTATAGAGCAAAGGCAAAAGGATGGGGAGGGCTATCATAAACGCTACGAGCATGGGAGAGATGAGCAGAAGCGACACTTCAATCTGTTTGTTCACCGTATCGTTGAGCTTCGTTCCCGTTCCACTTATGCCCGACAATCGTGGGAAGTAATCGGTTTCCATTGCAGAGAATACCATTCCGGCATAGATGATGGTCATGACGTATCCTGCATTATAGAGTCCTACCGTGTCGAGCGAGCCTACCTTATTTAAATAAGAACGTATCACGAAGTCGGCTCCGCTTCCCAAGATTCCCGCAATGACAAACGAAATGCCTAATTGCACCATTCCCAATCCCTCCGACATCTGCGAGCGGTTGAAAGAAAAATGATAGGGATATAGTCGGAATGAAAAACTGATGGTCAGTATCATCTGTACCAAGGCAAGGAGAAAGAGGGTGGGGACAATGGCTGATTCTCCCCAGATATAATATAGTGGAACCACCACGAAAAGCGACAATATCACGTTGTAAATGGAAATCTGCATCAGTTGTCTCAACTTCCTTGTCCCTTTAAGAATGGCAGTCTCGCCGCCCGTCAACGCCATGAGAGCCACGACGGGCGATAGCAAGATGAAATGCAACGTGTGGTCTCCCCAACTGAAAGTCCATTTATCCAGCCAACTGCTCATGGCTATGCAAACAAACAAGCCCAACAATGCTGTAAGACAACTCCATGAACGGATGAGCTTGATGGCATGTTGCAAATGTTCTTCATCGTCATTCTCGTAAGCATCGGATATTTCTCTCACCGCACTCATGGAAAGTCCTAAGTTGGTGGAGTCGCTGACCAATTTAATGGTAGAGTTGAACAGGGAAATAAGCCCCATTCCCTCTGGTCCTAAAAGCCAGGCAACAATCTTGTTGCGAATGATTCCCACCAATATACTTATGCCCTGAACCCCGCCAAAGAGCCCAGTGTATTTTAGAATGTGAGAGTAATTATTTCGTTTCTCCTCTTTCTGCATCATTATCAATAACGTTTTATTTGTTGAAATATTATGCTGAGATTTCCAAGGATTCATTCTGTTCGTGGCATTTGATGGAATTGATGGTGGTCAGAGGGTTCTTGTAATGTTAGTTGTTTGGTTGTTGATTCTGCCAGAATGTCATTTGTTTATGTCATTATGTCGTTTGTTTCTTGCTGGCACATCTCTTGCAAAATCATCATTGAAACCGAAAGGAATCAAATCAAATAACAACAGATAATAAACAATTAAAAGAATAATAGGAGGAATAAATTATGAGACCAATGAATCACAGAAATCCCTGGTTGCCAACAGTGTTTAACGATTTGTTTGACGTAAACTTAATGCCACGAGTGAATGCTCAGGCACCAGCCATCAATGTTTTGGAAAGTGAGAAAAACTATACGGTAGAGTTTGCCGCACCAGGTATGAAGAAGGAAGATTTCTCCGTCAACATCAATGGAGAGGGTAACCTGATCGTGAAGATGGAGCGTAAGGATGAGCAGAACGAGGAAAACAAGAACACTCATTACCTTCGCAGGGAGTTCAGCTATGCTAAGTACGAGCAGACATTGATTTTGCCAGACGACGTAGAGAAGCATAAGATTTCTGCCAAGATGGAGAATGGCGTTCTCTATATCGAATTGCCAAAGACCGAATCAGCCGCCCAGAAGGTGGAAAGACAAATCGAGATTGGCTAAGCCAAAAGGTGAGGTTTTGCAAACGATATGTTTGTGAAGTGAAAACAGTATGTTTTTGATGCGTAAATGATAGGTTTATGAGGGGCAAATGTTATGTTTGTCCCTCTTTTTTTGATATTTTGTGAATTATTATTGATTTTGAGTATACAACTATCTCATTTTTTATTAAAAAAAATGTATCTTTGCACCGCAAATTTAAATACGTATTAAAATTTATTATGGCAAAGAAAGCTTTATTGATGATTCTCGATGGATGGGGAATCGGAAAACATGGTGAAGGTGACGTTATTTTCAGAACTCCTACTCCATATTTAGACTATCTCACAGCAGTATCTCCACACTCTCAATTGCAGGCATCTGGCGAAGATGTTGGCTTGCCAGATGGACAGATGGGTAACTCTGAGGTAGGGCATTTGAATATCGGTGCCGGTCGTGTAGTTTACCAAGACTTGGTGAAAATCAACCGTGCTTGCAAGGATGGTTCCATCTTGAAGAATCCACAGGTGGTAGCTGCTTATTCTTACGCTAAGGAAAACGGCAAGAAACTCCACTTGATGGGATTGACAAGTGATGGTGGTGTACATTCATCTCTCGACCATTTGTTCAAGTTGGTTGAGATTGGAAAGGAATATGGATTGAAAGACCAGGTATTCGTTCATTGCTTTATGGACGGTAGAGACACTGACCCGAAGTCGGGAATCGGCTTTATCCAGCAACTTACTGATGTGTGTCAGCAAAACGACGCTCATATTGCCAGCATCGTAGGACGTTTCTATGCGATGGACAGAGATAAGAGATGGGAACGTGTGAAGGAAGCATACGACTTGATAGTGGCTGGTCAGGGCAAGCAAAGCGATGATATGGTGAAAGCCATGCAGGAGAGTTATGATGATGGCGTTACCGATGAGTTTATCAAGCCTATCCACAATACCACTGTAAACGGTGTGATAGAAGAGGGAGACGTGGTGATTTTCATCAATTTCCGTAACGACCGTGCCAAAGAACTTACCCAAGTGCTTACACAGGAAGACATGCCTGATGCTGGCATGAAGACCATTCCTGGTTTGCAATACTATTGCATGACTCCATACGATGCTAAGTTTCAGGGTGTTCACATCCTCTTCCCCAAAGAGAACGTGGAAGATACACTGGGCGAGTACTTGTCTAAGTTGAAGAAAAAGCAACTTCATACCGCTGAGACAGAGAAATACGCTCACGTTACGTTCTTCTTCAACGGTGGCCGTGAGGCTCCTTATGAGGGCGAAGACCGTATCTTGGTGGCTTCTCCTAAAGTGGCAACATACGATTTGAAGCCTGAGATGTCTGCATACGAGGTGAAAGATAAACTCGTAGGTGCGATTACCACACAGCAATACGACTTTATCGTGGTGAATTTCGCCAATGGAGACATGGTAGGTCATACAGGTGTTTACAACGCCATTGCCAAAGCCGTTTGGGCAGTTGACAATTGCGTGCGTGAGGTGATAGAGACCGCCAAGGCCAATGACTATGAGGCAATCATCATTGCCGACCACGGTAATGCCGATAATGCCATTAATCCTGATGGAACGCCCAATACGGCTCACTCACTGAATCCTGTACCGTTCATTTACGTGACCAACAACAATTCAGCTACCGTGAAAGATGGTAGATTGGCTGACGTGGCTCCTTCCATTCTCCATATTATGGGATTGGAACAACCGTCAGATATGACAGGTGAAAACTTGATTCAAGATAATTGATTTTTCTGTTTTCTCGGCAAAACTAACTTTACTGAGTAATTGACAGAAAGACTAACGATACTTAATTTATTGAATGACTAAACGTATTATATTTGCCCTTTCTACGTGGCTCGTAGCTGCTGCTTGCGTGGCAGCTCCTGCCAAGAAGGGAATCTGGAAAACAATTGGTTTGAAGGATGGGACAAAGGTGTATGCGCAGTTGCGCGGAGACGAACACTTGCATTTTTGGGAGACAACAGATGGAAAACGGTATCTTGCAGAGCAAGAGACGGGTTTCTACGTGCCCATAGACGAGGCGAAAATGCAACAAAAGGCAAGTGCTCGTTTGGCAAAGATTGCGCAGGCACGTGCTAAAAGACGTGTGAGAATTGGAGGTGAACATGAGCCGTATGTGGGAAAGAAGAAAGGCTTGATTATCTTGACTCAGTTCAAGGGACAGACTTTCGAGGCTAATCACGACAGAGATCTCTATTACAACATAACCAATACTCCCGGATTTACCAACTCAATGGGCTTTGAAGGTTCTGTTCATGATTATTTCTTGGATCAGAGCGATGGACAATTAGACTTGACGTTCGACGTGGTTGGTCCCGTTACCTTGTCTAACCAGATGTCTTATTACGGTCGTAATGATGCTGGTGGAGCCGATATGCGCCCCGAATACATGATCGTGGAAGCCTGTAGGTTGGTACAAGGCCAAGTGGACTTCTCTGATTATGACTGGGATGGTGACGGTGAGGTTGACCAAGTGGTTGTTCTTTACAATGGCTTGGGCGAAGCTGCCGGTGGCGAAAAAGATACCGTGTGGCCACATGAGAATAAAATCTCTAATTCACCCGTATGTTCCTATAAACCTCTCTCTCTTGATGGCGTAAGGATTGATACATACGCATGTTGCGCTGAGCTCACTATCTATGGCTACAACCAATTGGGAGAGATGGAATATGGTATTGCGGGTATCGGCACGTTCTGTCATGAGTTCAGTCATTGTCTTGGTTTGCCAGACATGTATGATACTGTAAGAGGCACCGATGGTAATTATGGAATGAGTTCGTGGAGTGTGATGGACCAAGGTTCTTACAATGGATTGAATGCTCCTGGATTTTGCCCAGCTTCCTATACTGCTTACGAACGTATGTACGCAGGTTGGAGACAACCCATCGAACTGACCGAAGACATAGATATCCTTAACATGAAGCCCATCACGGATGAGGGTAACACCTATATTATATATAATGAGGCAAACCGCAATGAGTATTATTTGTTGGAAAACAGACAATACAAGGGATGGGATACTGCCTTGGAAGGTGATGGATTGTTGGTTACTCATGTGGATTACGACCCCGAAGTGTGGCTTTACAACTTGGTGAATACCACCGACCGAGTAGATGGAGTACCTATATATAATACTCACCAACGCTGTCATGTGGTAACCGCTGACAATTCAACGGGTTCTTATAAGACTTTCGTTTACGACGATGGAACCGAAATCACATACTATGATTATGACGATATTGATGGAGACGCATTTCCTTACGTGAAAGACGGCGTGGTGCTGAACGATAGCTTGACCAATAGGTCTATCCCACGTGCCACTTGGTATAATAACAATAGTTATGGTAATAGGAAATGGAACCGTTCTCTGCTTGGCATTACCCAAAATGCCGATAAAACCGTTAGTTTTTCTTTCCGATTGGTGGAAAATCCACAAGATGGAGAAGAGACAGAGTATTTCTTCCGCGAGACATTTGATAATTGCGCCGGTAGTGGTGGTAATGATGGATTGTGGAGTGGGGCAATGGTAGGACAAGCACCGTTCTCTCCCGACAACAACGGATGGAAGGGCAGCTCGATGTATGGTGCTGACAAATGTGCCAGATTGGGTGCTACCAGAGGAAACATGTCTATCCGAACACCGATTTTTGCCATCAACGGAACGGCTACGCTGATGTTCAAGGCTGCTTCATGGGAAGGAGACAATACCACATTGCAACTGTCTGTTGATGATGAGGATGGTTTCCCGACAACGGCTTTCCAATTGTCTGAGAGCAAGTTTACGTTGGGACAAGGTGCATGGAATACCTATACTACCACGATTACGGGTGAGGGCAAATTGCGTATTTGCTTCACTCCTTCCAAGCGTTTCTTCCTTGACGAATTGGTGGCAGGTGTCAATATCCTGTCTGACGTGAAGGGTGTAAGTGTGATGGAAACCATCGACAACAAGGTGTACGACCTCAATGGAAGAATGGTGGGAACCTCTTTCAGCCAACTTCCCAAGGGGGTTTACCTCATGAATGGCAAGAAATATATAGTTCAATAACAACAAAGATAACATAAACATTTATAGATATGAGAAAAAATGTAATGACGTGCCTGGCAGGAGCCATCCTGGGATTGCTTCCTTTGTCAGCAGACGCACAAAATGTAACGCTGAGGGCCAACTGCGTGGAGGGTAAGGACTCTGACACGAAGATGTGGTCAACGAACAACATCGGTATTTATGAGTTTACCGATGAAGTACAGAAGAATACCGTATGGACTCCTAAGTTTTTGGCTCCTACATGCTACGGAAACAATGGAGCCGTTTACGTGAATGGCTATTATTACACGTTCTATGGAGGTGAGGCTGAAGGTGAAGACGATCCCGGAAACATCGGTGGAGACATCTATACCACACCTATGAAGGTGGTGGCTCGTAAATGGAACGCCGAGACATGGGAGAAACTGGATGAACAGACGTTCACTACTAACCGTGGACTGAACTTCAGGGATTTGACATACGATGCCAATGAGGATAAGGTGTATGGTCTTTACTACGACATTTCAGGAAGTGGCAAGGATGCTACCAGTCAATTGCGATTGGGTGTGGTAGATATCGACAATTATACGGTAACTCCTGTTTCTGGCAAGGGTTATCCCTTAGAGTTCGTGGCTTTGGCTTCTCATCCCAACGGAAAACTTTATGCCGTGGCTTACAGTTCTTTTGAAACGTCATCTTATCTCTATGAGATTGACAAGAAAACGGGTGTTCATACCTTGGTAGGTGACCTTGGTCATGGTACTCGCCGTTATGGAAACCAGACTGCCACCATCGACCAACGTACCGGTAAGATGTATTGGGCAGGATATATGTACAATATTCCTACCAATAAGTCGGGCAAGACTAAGGAAGATGTACAAAATATGTACAAGACAGGCTTGTATGAGGTTGACGTTACCACAGCCAAATGTACATTGATTTCTGAGTTCCCTTGGCGTGAGAACTTGGCTGGTATCTATGTTGTCGGTGATATTCAGAAATTGGATTACGACCTGTTGTTAGAAGCCAGCTTCCCAGAGATGATGAACGTGAACGAGACAGCTACAATTACAGCCAACTTGAAGAATATCGGTACGAAGGCTGCTAACGGCTATTCCGTGAATCTTTATGTGAACGGAAAACTGGTGGACACTAAGTCTGGTGCTGAGATTGCTTCTAAGGGCAAAGGCTCTGTAGAATTTACATACGTTCCTTCCGTGACAGATAATGATGGAGTGGAAATCTATTTGGAACTGGTTTATGCTGCTGACCAAAATGCCAACAACAACCGTTCTGAAACAACCGCGGTTAATGTGCTTCAATTGCAGTTGCCAACCATCAATTTGGCTGGTATGACCGATGAGACAGGTCGTGTTTACCTTGCTTGGGATGCTCCAAAGGCTGATGCAATCGACATGGTGGAAGACTTTGAACGTTACACTCCGTTCATCATTGACAACATTGGTGGATGGTCATTGATTGATGGCGATGGTGCTTATACCGCTATGTACAATTCTTGGGAAGGCACATACGACTATGCTCATGCTGGCAGACCATTTGCTTGGCAAGTGTTCAACCCTGAGCAGGCTGGCTTCGACAGCTTCTATTGGGCAGAAGACACATGTACGTATTATTGTCAGTCGGGCAAACAGATGTTGCAGTCTATCGTAGGTGCAACTCAAGATGCAGCTGGCAATATGGTTTATGTTGCCAATGACAACTGGCTCATTTCTCCAGAACTCTCTGGCAAGGCACAGACCATTTCTTTCTATGCTAAGTGCTGGACTTCTCAAGTGGCTTATTTCGGTGAATATCGCCATTATCCCGCAAGATTCAATGTGTATTATTCTACTACCGACAAGAATCGTGAGAGTTTCGTTAAGTTGAATGAGTCTCCCCTTGAGGCTCCGTTATGGTTCTCTGAGGGTGCGTTGGCTTTCAACTTGCCAGAAGGTGCTAAGTATTTTGCCATTCAAGACGTAAGCCAATATCAATACGATGAGGTGGATGTTTCTGGCGAGACGGTTGAGGGATATGTTCTCTACATCGACGATATTCGTTACCAGGCTGCCGGCGTTCACGTGAAGGGATACAATATCTATCGTGACGGAAAGAAATTGAATGATCAGCCTCTTAACCTCACCGATTTTGATGAGTTTGTGCCAGTGGGCAATCACGAGTACACCGTAACGGCTGTTTACGAGGAAGGTGAGTCTCCCATTTCAAACGTATTTACCGCAACAGGTGATCCCAATAATCCCAATGCCATTCAGGTGGTGGAGACAAATGATGACAAGGCTTCTAAACAATACGACCTTTCTGGTCGCCGCATCTATGGCAACGCAAAAGGTTTGTATATACAGAATGGAAAGAAGTTTGTCGTAAAATGATGGATGGAAGACTTATAGGGATAGAATGCCCTATAAGTCTTTATCATTTTGAATAGTATGTAAACTTAAAACAATGATGATATGAAGAAAATTCTACTCTTTGCATTGATGGCATTTGCCATTTCGGCTTCGGCTCAAAAAATCAGTAAGCCGACCAACATGCATCGTCTTCCTGCTAAGGCATACGATGTAACTAAACAAAAGTCTTCCAGACAAAGGAAAGCCGCTGGTACGATAGGCGACAATCAAATGTTGTTCGGATATAGCGGTATGGAAGCTCAGTTCTACATGCAAGTTCCTTTAGGCTTGGGTGAACATGAATTGTGTATCGGACTCCTCGGTGAACATTTGAGAAAATATAAGGGATGTAAGATTGTGGGAATCAGGTTTGCCCTTTACGAGACATCTACCATTACGTCGTCTTCGGTCTGGCTTTCCGATGACCCTTCTGTAGAGGGCCATTATCTTCAAAAAACGGATGTGGAAGGATTGGTTGACTTGTGGAATGTACAGACTCTTTCCACACCATATACCATTACGGGCGAGGAAGAGGAATTGTATGCGGGATTCACGTATAACACGACAAGTGCCCAGGCTTTCAACTTGCTTACCGTACAGGGTAATGATCCCATGTCTTTCTACATGAAAGATGAAGGCAGATGGTATGACTATTCTATTGCAGGTTATGGTGAACTTCCCATTCAGTTGATTTTGGAGGGTGATCTGCCTGAACGCGACTTGAAATTGGATCAATTCTCTACCGACCGTCGTTATTACCAAAAAGAAAACGATACCTTATATATATATAGTATGGTCAGCAACACTGGTATCAAGAAACTCAACGGCTTTACTGTAGATGGATATATCGACGGTGTAAAGCAATTCTCTCTCAAGGCTGAGGATGAGATTGGCAACGAAGGAATGGAACTTCGCTATCAGATTCCTATCAAAGACTATCAGTTGCCCGTGGGTATTCATGAAATGATGCTTTGTGTGGCAGAGGAGGGAGGCTTGGCTCCCATTGCCGAGAATGCTGTTGACGATACGGTTCGCACCGTGTTCAACGTGTATAGTGGGGCAAACACCATGAAGCGCGATAAGTTTATCTTGGAATATATTACTTGCAACCAAATGTATACCGACTCTGTTGCTTCGGCTATCATCAACAACGTTGCTGCAATGAGAAGCAACATCATTCCCGTTGCCATTCACATAGACTATAGTGAACAATACAAGGACGAGATGGCTACCGAACAGGGTCTTTACTATGCTTATTACATGGCTAATCTCGATGCTCCTTCTGTCATCTTCAACCGCTATTGGGTACCTGGAGCCGACCAGTTGTCGTTCTCTATGGACGGAATCACTTCTGGCAATATGGTTTCTGCTTATTGCGATTACGTGAGCGAGGGTATTCCCGCTTTCTGTTCGGTGAATATTACACCTACTTACGACAAGCTGTTCAAGAAACTGGTGCTGTCTGTCAGTGGTATGCGTTCTGGCGATTTCAGCACGCTTTTCGGCAATGGTGCATTGACGGTACTCCTTACCGAAGACCATGTAACGGCTTATCAGGCTGGTTATAACGCAGACAATTATAGCTTCGACCATAATGGTGTTCTTCGTAAGGTGGTAAGTGGCTTATGGGGTGATGAAATCTCTTGGAATGGTCTTCGTTTCACAAAGAACTACACCGTGGATTTGGAAGATGATTGGAATCTTGACAACATGAAAGCGGTGGCGTTTGTCACAAGACCTATCGGAGAATCATTGTACTTGGATATGATGGACATCAGCAATGCCAACGCCGTTAGCTTGAAAGACATTGGCACGGATGGTATCAGCCATGTAGAAATGGACAAATCTGACAACGAACAAGTGTGCGATTTGAGTGGCAGGCATGTAAACGGTCAGTTGAAATCTGGCATTTATATCAAAAATGGCAAAAAGTTTGTCGTGAAATAATAAAATAATCGTTTTTGTAGCTTATTTGAGAAAAAAAGAAAGATTTTGTTTGCATTTTCATTGAAATTCGTTATTTTTGCACATTATATTCAAATAAAGCCAACAGAATTGTTTGTGCCAACATAAGAATCAGTGAATAATCCAACATCAATAAAAGTTCTTTCAAGATTAAGTATATGTTTAATATAAATAATAATAACATGAGACAAATTAGTTTACTTTTTGTGATGTTACTTTCTATGATGGGAGTAACGCAGGTGAAAGCACAGGTAACTGATGATTTCACAAGTTATCCTACCACAAGTAGTGGGCAAACTCTTGGTGATAATTGGTATGTATATCCAGGTGAAGACGGCAACTATGGTCGATTTGGTTCTGATTATACTTATAAGAAAAACACCTATGATGGAGCAGATTACAACTACGTGAGTGGTTATTCTTCTAATTATAGTAAAAATGTTTGGCTTGTTTTAAAGAAACAAGTTTCAGGTTCTGTTTCATTCAGAAGTAAGATGGGTAGGAGTTCGGGAACTCTTTACGTTACAAACAAAGTGACAGATGCTGGTGATGGCACATTTACAGTTGATAAAAGTGGTGCACAATCTTTTAGTATTTCAACAACAACATCTAGCAATACTTATGATGCAGGTGCTTCCGCAACTTACGTAGCATTCTGTCTTACAAGTGATCAGATGCGCCTTTTGGATGTTACCTACACAGAATATGTTGTATCCGATGGTCCTGCTTTGAAGGTGACTGGTGACACTGATGGTACTCTTAACTTCGGTATGGTAAACCCAGGTGAAACAAAAGTCTTAACATTAAGCAACCCTGGAACAGCAGATATTACTGTAAATATTACTACAACAGGTGGCTTTACAGCTGATGGTACCAAGGCAATCGCTGCTGGTGGTGAGGAAACTCTTGCTGTTGCGGCTCCTTCTACGATTGGTGCTTCTACAGGTAAAATCACTATTACTCCTACTGTTGATACTGTAGAACCAGTTGAGATTGCCTTGAGCTGTATCATTAAAGACCCAGAAAAACTCTTCGAGGACTTCTCTGGAAACGCTCTTCCTAATGATTGGACAAGCACAGGCTCTTGGTCATTCGCAAATGGATATGCTTATGGTGGTAACAATACAAGTCTTCAGTTGACTACTCCTGCAATGGTATTTGATGCAGATGAAACATTTGCTTTTGATGCTGCTGGAAGTAGTTCTTGGGAACCTGGTTATGGTTCAAACTATGCAGGCACTGTTACCGTTCAAACTTCTACTGACGGACAGAGCTTCACGGATTTGCAATCATTCTCAGGTATTCACTATAATGAATGGCAGAACTTCAGCGTAGCTATTCCAGAAGGTACGAAGTATGTACGCTTCGTTTCTAAATACGCAAGTATCGACAATGTTTACGGTGGTAAGCTCGATACAACTCCACGTCCAAAACTCGCCGTTGATGGTATTGAGAATGGCGGTTCTTTGAGTTGGGGTTACTCTGATGTTCCCGCTGGTGACACCAAGACAATCACCTTGAAGAATGATGGAACTGCTGACCTTGATGTAACCATCGACGCTACGGATGATTATACTGTTGATCCTGCAACAGCTACAATTGCTGCTGGCGGTACTGTAGAAGTTGCTGTTGGTACTCCTGCACACGATGGTAATGGTACATTGACTATCACTCCTGCTGAAGGAAGTGGTCTTAGCCCATATACTATCAGCTTGTCTTCTTACTATAAAGAGCCAAAACCAGTGATGAACCTTGACAAGACAAGCGTTGTATTCGGTAAGGTGAATGAAGTGAAGAGTGAAACGATCACCGTTAGCAACACAGGTGATGGTGAGTTGGTTGCAACTATCGCAAATGATAATGCTGAAAACTTTACAGTTGCTCCTGCTGAACTGACTGTCGCTCCTGGTGAAACTGGTGAAATCACCATCACTTACAACTATGTTGAAGGTACTTGGGGTACATTCAAAGCAAATGTAACAGTTACTCCTAACTATGGTAGCACATACGATGTGAAGACTATCACCGTTTCTGCTACTTCTAAGGATCCTAACGTATGGAGTGAGGACTTCGAGGAAGGTACACTTGCTGCTACATGGAACAATGAGGGTAAATGGACTGTTTCTCAACCATCTGCATCTGGCAACAATGGTACTTATATGGCAAACATCAGCTCATATAACGATCCTAAGTCTTTGACTACTCCACGCTTGGAGGCAAAGGCTGGTGACGCATTGACATTCTATGTGGGAATACAGTATGATGATGAACCTCTCACCATTGAATATACCAATGACGACAAGGCTACTTGGACTGCAGTTGTAGAGCCTGTTACGGCTTCTGGTGAAATTACCTTCACAGCTCCTGCTGATGGTTTCTATTATCTCCGTTTCACTGGAACATACGCTATGCTCGATGACTTCAACGGATTCAAGCTTGCTATGAAAGACCATGAGGCTGAGATTACTGCCAATAATATTCCTGCTGAGGGAAGACAGTTTGCTGAATATACTGCTACTGCTACTGTGAAAGAGTTGGTTGGCGTAGAAGAAGAGGCTACCGCTAAGTTGATGGTTAACGGTGTGGAAGTTGCTACTGCAACAGAAACTGTTCCTGCTAATGGCACAGCTACATTCACATTGACTTACGTTCCCGAAGAAGCTGTTGAGAATGCAACTGCACAGATTGTTGTAACCTACGCTGGTGGTGAACTTGCTACTGAAGAGGTTGCTGTGAACATTGCTGCCGCTCCTGTATTTGATGAAATGGCTGCTAACGACGCTATTGTGACTGGTAATGAGGCTGCTGTTTTGGTGAAATATACCGCTAAGGCTGGTTGGAATACTATCGCATTGCCATTCGCTCTTACTGAAGACATCTTGACTCAAATCTTCGGTAAGGGATGGAAGGCTTACGAATTTAATGGCTATGTTGACGGTGCTCTCTCATTCAAGCCTGCAACATTATTCGCAGCTGGTTACCCATACGTGGTTTACAGCGAGGCTCCTGTTGCCAATGAGAACGGATTTGTTGTAAATAACGTGAATGTATCTGCTGCAACAGCTAATTCAGACTCTTACGGTGGTGCTACATTCCAAGCTACATACGCTCCTATCGCTGCTCCTGATATGGCTGGCAAGTATGGTGTTGTTCCATCTACTGGCAAAATCCAGAAGGGTAGTGACAAGGCTTCTTTGAAGGGCTTGCGTGCTTACTTCGAGTTGCCTGCTGACGCAGAGGGTAGCAAGTTGATGATGGTATTCATGGACGAGGATGGTTCTACAACCTCTATCAACGGTGTTGAGGCTATTGCTGCTGACAATGCTGAGGCATTCGATCTTAATGGTCGCAAACTCAACGGTCAGAAGTCTGGTATCATCATTAAGAATGGTAAGAAGGTCGTTGTAAAATAAAGAAAGGATTCCCTATGAAAAAGAATTATTTTCAACCAAAGACAAGGATGGTCAATGCTCATTTGAACATCCTGATGGGACAATCAAAACTCGATCCAACGAAAGGTGATCAGAACGTTATGCCAACTGATGATACTTATGAAGGATCGTTTGGTGCAAAGGGAATAAGATATTGGGAACTCTAATCTATTTCACGGAACAGGATGCCACCATCGTGGCACTCTGTTCCTGATACATCAGATAATTGTTTAAATATGAAAAAGGAATATATCAACCCAGCCATCATCATGATGGACGTTAATTCAGAAGGTGTGATGGTTACTCCATCTCTTGACCCTAATGCTGGCAATCAGACGGTTCAACCCGATGATGAAGAGTATGATGGTGAATTTGGTGCAAAAGGTGCAAGCGTTTGGGATTAATCTCCCTTACTCTAAGTATCAATAGTTCTAAAGAAGACAATAGCCGAATAAATAATGGCTATTGTCTTTTTTGTTTTCAAAGAAAATGATTATCTTCGCAGAAAATTATCAATAACTGATTTTACCATGAACGTTCAGATGGAAGAGTCGTGGAAACGACAGTTGCAAGGGGAGTTTGACAAACCTTATTTCGTACAGTTGACTGATACGGTACGACGTGAATATATATCGGGTACTTGTTTCCCTCCAGGTAAATTTATCTTTAATGCTTTCAATCTCTGTCCTTTCGACAAGGTAAAGGTGGTTATTATCGGTCAAGACCCTTACCATGAGCCAGGACAGGCTCACGGACTGAGTTTTTCTGTGCAAGACGGAGTGCCTTATCCTCCCTCGCTTCAGAATATCTTCAAGGAGATACACGACGATTTGGGTACAGATATTCCTGCCACTGGCAACCTCACACGTTGGGCTAAACAGGGGGTGTTGTTGCTCAATGCCACGCTTACCGTTCGTGCCCATCAAGCCAATAGTCACGCCACCTTGGGCTGGCAGTCGTTTACCGATGCGGCTATCAAGGCGTTGGCAACACAGCGAGAGCATCTGGTCTATATGCTATGGGGAGGCTTTGCACGAGGTAAGTCGTATATGATAGACAAGCAGAATAACCTGGTACTGGAATCTGTACATCCTTCACCGTTGTCTGCCAATCGTGGCGGTTGGTTTGGACAGCATCAATTCTCTCGTTGTAATGCGTATTTGGAACAGAATGGCATTGAACCCATCAAATGGTAATTGTTTTGTTAAATCACCAAATTTATAGTGAATTTAGTGAATGCATTCACTAAATTCACTATAAATTTGGTGATTTACTCTTTTTTCTCTATCTTTGTATCGTTAATAAAGAGTTGGATATGATACAAAGATTATTGAAACAAAAGTTGATAAATGCCTATCAACGAAAAAAAATAATTGTTGTGCTTGGTCCTCGACAAGTGGGGAAGAGTACCTTATTGGGGCAAGTTGTTTCGGATGATGCTCATTTCCGTATTCTTAATTGTGACAATGAGGATGAACGTCGATTCCTCATGGATAAAACTACCACTGAATTAAGGAATCTTATTTCACCATACGATTTCTTCTTAATTGATGAGGCTCAACGAGTAAAAAATATATGTTTGACATTGAAGAAAATAGGTGACTTGAAACTTGCCACGCAGGTAATAGTGACGGGCTCGTCTTCTTTGGACTTGGCAGATGAAATCAATGAACCTGCTACCGGTAGGCTCATTGAATATCGTCTTTATCCTCTCTCTCTTACAGAATTAGCTGCCCATACCTCTTTGCTTGATGAACAACGAATGTTGGAAAATAGAATGATATATGGATTATACCCGAAAATAGTAACTGAGCCAGAATATGCAAAAGAAACTCTTGTTAATCTCACAAATAATTATTTATATAAAGATTTGTTGACATTCCGTGGTATTAAGAAACCTGATATATTGATGAATTTGGTAAGGGCTTTGGCTTTGCAGATTGGCAGTGAGGTGTCTTATAATGAATTGGCTAATTTACTTGGAGTGGATAAGGTGACCGTAGAAAGTTATATTAACTTATTGGAAAAATGTTTTATAGTGTTCCGCTTACAGTCGTTTAGCAGAAATATTCGCAATGAGATAAAGAAAGGCAAGAAGATATATTTTTATGACAATGGCATTCGTAATGCCATCTTGTCTAATTTTGCTCCTTTAGAATTGAGAAATGATGTAGGAGAGTTGTGGGAAAACTTAATGGTTGCTGAACGTGTTAAACGGAATGCGTATATGGGGAGTTATGCTCATTTGTATTTTTGGCGTACTCATGACCAAAAAGAGATAGACTTAGTGGAAGAAATGGACGGGAGGCTAACGACCTTTGAGTTTAAATGGAGTGATAAAAAGAATCCGTCTATACCGAAATTGTTTGCAGAGTCTTACCCCAATTCTTCATACGAAATTATAAATCCACAATCCTTTTGGCAATTCTTGATGTAAATATGCAGAATAGAAAGATTTTACCGATATTGCAAGTGGGCGACGTGTTGTTGTCTCCCGATATTATAACCGAGTGCTTTTGCTGTGACTATGAGAAGTGCAAGGGCATTTGTTGCGTGGAAGGAATTGCTGGTGCGCCTGTTACTCTCGAAGAAATCGGGGAAATAGAGGAGGTGCTTGACGACGTGTGGCAGGACTTGTCTCCACAGGCTCAATCTGTCATTGACCGTCAGGGAGTGGCTTATACCGACCAAGACGGCGACTTGGTAACCAGTATCGTCAACGGAAAGGATTGTGTCTTTACGTGTTACGATCATGGTAATTGCCTTTGCGCCTTGGAAAAGGCTTGCAGGGATGGAAAGACTACATTCATGAAACCTATTTCCTGTTCGCTTTATCCCATTCGTGCCAAGCGATTTGATAATGGAATGGTGGGATTGAATTACCATCGTTGGGATGTATGCAAAGATGCCGTAGTTCTCGGGAAATGCCTTGACATGCCTGTCTATCGCTTCCTGAAAGAACCGCTTATCCGATGCTTTGGCGAGGAATGGTATGCAGAACTGGAAGCACTTGCTGCAGAAGTCAACCACCTCAACCAATAAGTCTTTTCTTATGAGTGCCAGTTTATCTTGCGCTCATTTTGATGGTTTTCTTCTTACCCGCCTTTAGTTTGACTTGTTTTGTCTTTCCGTTACAAATCAAGTTGACATTGCCGTTTGCTACTCCGAAGATGCTTACCTTAGTAACTTGTTTGTTTTTCCATGTAAAGTCTAAGGTGTATCCTCCACGCGCTTTTACACCACTGATGCTTCCCGATTGCCAAGCGTCGGGGAGGGCAGGGAGCAATTCGATGGTATTAGTAAACATGTCACTCTGTATCAACATTTCGCAAACACCAGCCGTGCCACCAAAGTTACCATCAATTTGGAAAGGGGGATGAGCGTCGAATAAATTGGGATATGTACCGCCACTTCTTCTGCGGTCAGCGCCCTTGTAATTGTCGGGAGAAACGTAGGTGAGCAGTTTTTGATAAATATGGTAGGCTTGTTGGGCATTGTGCAATCGTGCCCAAAGATTGATGCGCCACCCTGTGCTCCATCCCGTAGTATAATCGCCTTTGATTTCCAGACTTCGTGCTGCTGCTTTTGCCAAATCGGGAGTCTTTTTCAGCGTGATATGACTACCTGGATAGAGTCCGATAAGATGCGACTGATGCCTGTGTTGGAAGTCCCAGTCATCCCAATCGTAATACCATTCGTTGATGTCGCCCATGTGTCCGATGGTGTAGGGATGGAGGCGATGATGGGCTTCGAAAACGGCTGATACTACAGGATCGTCGATTTCCGTTCCTTGCGCTGTGTAATGAATCAGCCCCATCTCTCTTGCTGCATCCTCCGTGTTCTTGAACAATTCACGAATGATGGCAAGGTCGGCAGTGCCACCATAGCAGGTAGTTCCATGGTACCCCTTATCCGTCTTGTATTCGTTTTCAGGTGATGTAGATGGGGCTGTGATAAGTTCTTTGGGATTCTTCGGATTTTCCACCAGCCAATCGAGTACAAACTCTGATGATCCTTTCAATAATGGCCATGCGGTATTACGCAAGAAATTTTTGTCTTGCGTGAATGCGTAATGATCCCAAAGATTTTGTGTGAGCCAAGCCCCGCCTAAGTTCCAGTTGCTCCATTCAGGACTTTCTCGCTTTTCTCCCACGGGATTCGTCATTGCCCAGATGTCGCTGTTGTGACTGCTGCACCATCCTCTGCTGATACCATAGTAGTTTTTGGCTGTGTATTTGCCGTTTTCCGCCAGTCCTTTCATGAATCCCCATAGTGGCTCGGTCATTTCAGAGAGGTTGGCAATCTCTGCAGGCCAATAGTTTTCCTCTAAGTTGATGTTGACGGTGTAGTTGCCCCGCCAAGGTGAGAATTGATGGGGTGTCCATAGACCTTGTAGGTTGGCAGGAACATTTGGAGTACGAGAACAACTAATCAGCAAATACCTACCGTATTGCATATAGAGGGTTTCCAAATAAGGATTGTTGCCCCCTTGGTCAGTATAGTCTTTCAGTTGCTGTTCGGTAGTGCGTTGCCTGTCGTATTGGGCTCCGTCAATATGCAATTGTAGTCTGTTGAAATAGGTCTGATAATCGGCTATATGTCGTTCACGCAACTGCTCGTATGTGTAGTTCACCAAGTGCCAGGCATCGTCTATGGCATTCTCGATATATGCAGCCCCTTCTTTTACGGGATGTTTGTCGAATCCATTGAAACTGGTCTCGTTGACAAAGTAGATGATGGCTTCCGTCGCATTTGTGATTTTCAGGGTACTGTCTGTCTTGGTGGTTTGTCCGTCTTTGGTATCTGTCTTGAGGATGGAGCAGAAATGAATGCTTTCGTCAGGATTGCCAATGGCGTGACCTGTAAGAGTCAGCTGCTTGTCGGATGCTTTGATGCCGTGGGGGATTTGTGCCGTGAGAATCAGTTCAATGTTGATGCTCTGAGGCATAGACGATTTGATTCTCATGGCAATCACCTTGTCGGGATTGCTGGCAAAGTATTCTCGTGAGTATTCAATGCCATTGCGTGTGAATCTGTCTTGGCAAATGGCACTGTCGATATTCAATTCGCGATAGTAGTTGGTACAATCGCCTTTGTCTAAGTTCTTGACGTGCAAGGTGGCTAACGGTTGGTAGAATTGCGAGTTGGGTCCTTGTATGTGTAGCTGGAGAGAATCAGCCTTGGCATAATCTTCTTGGAATAATGCCTCTCTGATAGCTGGTAACCATTGGTGGGCATCAGCATCCATCTGCCTGTCGTATGGTTTACCCGTCCATAGGGTGATGTCGTTGAGATATAGTAAGTTGTCATCGGGATTTCCATATACCAAAGCACCCATTTTTCCGTTTCCGATAGGCAAAGATTCCTCAAAAAATTGTGCGGGCTTATCGTACCATAATTTCATGGGGAGTTGTTGGGCAATAGCAGTGAAGCAATAGCTTATGATGGTTAGTGTAAGCAGTATCTTTTTCATGTTATGTAGGTTTTGTTATTTGCCACAAAATTACTTCTTTTGTATGAATTATCCAAGTAATTATATATTTTTTCCAATGATATGATGTTTGTCGTAGCATGAAAATATGTGGATTATTCAATGTAAACAAGGAAAATATCGCTCAAAATGTTTAATCTGTGTCGAAGATTAATAAAACTACGTCGCAGTTTTATAAAACCACGTCATAGTTTTATTAAACTGCGACAAGGATTAAAGATTTAAATGATTATTCAGTAAAAATTGTTGTGTGGAAGGGAGAATAGAGCATTCTCATGATAAAAAAAGAGGGTATGTCAAAATGAATGACATACCCTCTATATTGTGATGGTGAATAGCCTTATGCGTCTATATTCGCATAATTGGCATTCTTCTCGATAAACTCACGGCGTGGTTCTACGTCATCACCCATGAGCATAGAGAAAATCTCGTCGGCTTCTGCTGCATTCTCTATCGTCACTTGCTTCAAGAGACGAGTCTTGGGATCCATCGTGGTTTCCCACAACTGCTCTGGATTCATTTCACCCAGACCTTTGTAACGTTGGGTGTGAATGCTCTTGCCATCATCAACGCCATTGCCGTATTTGTCGAGGAATGCCTGACGTTGCTGGTCAGTGTAGCAATATTCCTTCACCTTATTCTTATATGTACAGAGATAGAGTGGGGGATTGGCAATATAGAGGTGACCTTCCTGGATGACTTTCGGCATGAAGCGATAGAAGAGCGTCATAATCAATGTGTCGATGTGAGAACCATCGACATCGGCGTCGGTCATGATGATAATCTTGTCGTAACGCAACTTATCAGTATTTGCCTCACGGTCGTCTTCACCATCCACACCAAAGCGAACGCCGATACTCTGGATGATATTCATCACAGACTCAGCCTCGAATACCCTATGCCACTGCACTTTCTCTACGTTCAAAATCTTACCGCGAAGAGGGAGGATGGCTTGTGTATAACGGTCGCGACCTTGCTTGGCTGAACCACCTGCGGAATCACCCTCGACGAGGAAGATTTCACATTCCTTGGGGTCTTTGTTGGAACAGTCGGCTAATTTACCGGGCAGACCACCACCTGACATGGGGTTTTTGCGCTGAACGCTTTCACGAGCCTTGCGTGCGGCAATACGTGCCGTGGCTGCCAACACTACTTTCTCACAAATTTGCTTAGCTTCCTTGGGGTGTTCCTCCAAATAGTAGCTAAGAGCCTCTCCAACAGCCTGTTGAACGGCACCCGTCACTTCACTGTTACCCAACTTGGTCTTGGTTTGTCCCTCAAACTGAGGTTCTGCCACCTTGATGGAGATAACAGCTGTAAGACCTTCACGGAAGTCTTCGCCCGTGATTTCGATCTTCGCTTTCTCTATCTGCTTGGAGATAACTGGGTCGGCATCGGCGTATGCCTTCAATGTACGAGTGAGGGCAATGCGGAAACCAGTGAGGTGAGTACCACCTTCTATCGTGTTGATATTGTTGACGTAAGAGTGAATATTCTCAGAGTAATCAGTGTTGTACATGATTGCCACTTCGATGGGAATGCCTTGTTTTTCAGTCTTCAAATAAATGGTATCATCGAAGAGATGGGTGCGGTGACGGTCGATGTAGCGCACAAACTCCTTGAGTCCTTCCTTGGCATGGAATGTCATTTCCTTGGTCTTGCCATCTTCGTCTTTTCTGAGGTCAACCAATTTGATGGTGATACCTGCGTTAAGATAAGCCAACTCACGCATACGACGGGCAATGATGTCCCATTGATACACCGTGGTGGTGAAGATGGTGGGGTCTGGCCAGAATTGTTGGCGTGTACCACGAAGGGTGGTCTCGCCGACTACCTTCACAGGATACAATGGCTTTCCCTTTTCATATTCTTGTTGGTAAATCTTTCCGTCACGGAATACCTGTGACATCATGTGAGAAGACAATGCGTTCACGCAACTGACACCTACGCCGTGAAGACCACCGCTGACCTTGTAAGAACCCTTGTCGAACTTACCTCCGGCGTGTAGCACGGTCATAACCACCTCTAATGCAGACTTGTGCATTTTCTCATGCTCATCTACGGGGATTCCGCGACCGTCGTCTTGTACGGTAATGGAATTATCTTCATTGATGGTTACTTCTATGTTCTTACAAAATCCAGCCATTGCCTCATCAATGGAGTTGTCAACGGTCTCGTTCACCAAGTGGTGAAGACCCTTCTCGCTGATGTCTCCGATGTACATGGCTGGGCGTTTGCGCACTGCTTCAAGACCTTCGAGGACTTGAATATTACTGGCTGAATAATTATCTTTATTCAATTGTTCTTCTGTCATTTTGTAGTGTTGAATTTTAATTGTGCAAATTTACAAAAAAAACGCCAACTTGAGAAATTTTGCTTGCTAAATTATGTGTAAAAAAGTGCCTCTTTTTCATGTATTTTTTAGTATCTTTGCATTTGCTTATGAGAAAGGTCATGAAGACATTTTTAGTTGCGTGCTTATTGGTGATATCCTCTGCTTGTGGGGCACAGACGTTTTTTGAAACCAAGAATGTTTCCTGCCAACAAAAGGGTAACGGAAAGGCATCGTATTCAGCGAAAATAGAGTATCCCGTGGATGGTGACGCTCGCGTGCTTGACAATGTGCGTGAGTGGATATGTGACGTGCTTGAGGTGGAATGTCCCAAGAAACTTGATGAGAGTACCTTTAGGTCGTTGTTGATGGATGTCAGTGGAAGATACTTGTTGGATGTAGTGGACATGAGCAGGCAGATCGTGGTGGAGAGGAGTTTTGAAGACGAGAACTGTGTGACTTTTGAGGCCAAGGTGGTGGATGAAGATACGGTGAGATGGATTTCACAGGATTGTGCCACTTTCAGCAAGAGAGATGGGCATCGTCTTCAGGCTGATGAAATTTTTAATTGCGACGAGAAACAGATCAAGGAATTGATGTGGGAATATCGTGGCGAATTGCCCATGGAGGTGGGTTGCCCGGAAGAATTGGTAGTGGGAAACGTAGGTTTTGTTGATGGATGGATTATAGTCATTGGACCGGCACATCATTATACAGGGGCTGCTTATCGCCTGCGTTATGAAGAGATAGAACAATACATCCGTCAAGGTATGAGTGGAGGATACCACTGATAACACAGCAAAAAACAGAAAGGCAACAATCCGATGGATTATTGCCTTGTAAATTTAGCTCCTTAGAATGTATATTATCCCAATTTGCTGATATGTTGAGCCAGACTTGATTTCAGGTTTGCGGCTTTGTTCTTGTGAATAATATTTGTCTTAGCGAGCTTGTCTAACATTTTCTGTACAATGGGGAACATCTTCACAGCTTCCTCCTTGTTGGTGGTAGCGCGTAATTTGCGAACTGCGTTACGCATAGTCTTTGCATAGTATCTATTATGCAATGTTCTCGTCTTAGTTTGACGGATTCTCTTTAATGATGATTTGTGATTTGCCATCTTAAATTCTTACTCTTTATTCTTAATTTTTGTAGTCCCTAGGAGAGTCGAACTCCTCTTTAGAGAATGAAAATCTCTCGTCCTAGCCGATAGACGAAGGGACCATGCCTTGTTTTGCGGATGCAAAGTTAGCCTTTTTTCTCCGACTGTGCAAATTTTTTTATTGGAAATTTTCATTTACGTGGATTTTTTTGTACTTTTGTGCTATTATGATGGTAAAAACGAAGGGTGTAGTCCTGCATTCATTGAATTATGGCGAGTCTCAGATGATTGTTGACATGTTTACCGAGTCGTATGGACGCATGTCATTTATTTGCCATATTTCCAATTCTCCGAAGGCAAAACTGAAAAAAATGTATTTCCAACCACTACATCTGTTGGATCTGGAGTTTGACTATCGACAGACGAAATGTTTACAGCGAATCAAGGACATTCGATTGAGCTGTAATTTTACTTCCATTCCTTTTGATTCTCACAAGATAGCCATCACTTTGTTTCTTTCGGAGTTTTTGTACCATACCACACGCGACGAGCAATTAAACTCACTCTTGTTCCAATATATAGACATGAGTGTGAGGTGGCTTGATGAAAGCGACAGGCATTTTTCCAACTTTCACCTCGTGTTCATGATGCGACTTTCACGCTTTATTGGTTTTTTCCCCAATTTGGAGAACTATGAAGAAGGGGATTTTTTTGATTTGAGAAACGGGTGTTTTACCAAGACTCGTGCCTTGCATCCAGATGTGTTGCCACCAGAGGAGGCATCGAAGATTGGCTTGTTGATGCGTATGAATTATGAATCCATGCACTTGTTTCGGATGAACCGTACTGAGAGGAATCGTTGTACGGAGATTATCTTGAACTATTATCGATTGCACGTTCCCAATTTTCCCGAATTAAAATCACTTTCCATCATGCAGGAATTGTTTGTATAATAAAAAAGTTCCACAAGATGATTGACTTGTGGAACTACTATTATAAATATAATAAGGTGTAAAAGCTATGCTTATGCCAATAATTTCTTAACGATGGTGGAAATAATACGACCGTCAGCTCTTCCAGCCATTTGCTTACTGGCAATTCCCATAACCTTACCCATATCTTTCATGCCCTGTGCTCCAGTTTGAGCGATGACTTCCTTCACGATGGCTTCAATCTCGCTCTCTTCCAAAGCTTTGGGAAGGTATCTTTCAATCACTTCCACTTGAGCTAATTCACCTTCGGCAAGATCTTGTCTGTTGTTGGCAATGAATGTCTGTGCAGACTCCTTACCTTGCTTGGCAAGTTTCTGGAGAATCTTCAAGGCATCCGCATCTTCCAATGTGTCATTGGCTCCAGGTGCCGTCTTTGCTTCCAAGAATACCTTCTTGATGTTTCTCAATGCTTCGAGAGCCACCTTGTCACGGGCTTTCATAGCCGTTTTGATATCTTCGCTGATTTGCTCAAATAATGCCATGATGAATCCCTTTCAATTTATGCGAACGTAATGGTTCCCCTTACGTCCTCGTTTTCCTCTTCCTCTTTCTTCTTGGGCGTTGCACCAGATGCCTGATTGCTGATGTCCTCCAACATTTGGCGAGTACGTCTGTATGTTGGAGTGTTCTCAACTGACAGAATGACATCCTCGTTGTCGAGATCTTCCATGCGGAATAAGAAGATTTGCTTGCGACGCTTCTTCTGAGTGTGGTTGGGATCATCGTTGTAATAACGCTTACGACGATCGGCACGTGCAGCTTGCTTCTCTTCTTCCTCAGCGATACGAATGGCTTCTTCCTGCGTGTGCTTCTTGCCCAAGTGAGCATTCATACCATCCACATCCTCGATGCCGAAACCAGTGGCGAGGATTGTCACTTTCACCTTCTTGCCCAACTCTGGGTCGATAGCCATACCCCACTTGATTTCAAAGTCGCTGGAGAACTTAGCCATAAACTCATGTACGTCGTTCATTTCGTCCATCATCAAGCCAGAGTTGTCATTCTTCTCGTTGCAGAAGTTGATGCTAAGCAAAATCTTCTTGGAGTTGAATACATCGTTGTCATTGAGCAACGGTGAGTTGAGTGCGTCATCAATAGCTTTTTTCACACGGCCTTCACCCTCTCCATAACCAGTACTCATGATGGCAACGCCACCATCTTTCAATACCGTCTTCACGTCGTTGAAGTCGAGGTTCATGAAACCGTGGTTAGTGATAATCTCGGCGATACTCTTGGCAGCAACGCTCAAGGTGTCATCAGCCTTGCTGAACGCATCGAGCAAGGAAAGTTCAGGATAAATCTCACGAAGACGTTCGTTGTTAATAACCAACAGTGCATCCACGTGCTTTGACATTTCCTCTACGCCATCAAGGGCTTGGTCAATTTTGCGGTCACCTTCAAAGCGGAAAGGAATCGTCACGATACCTACCGTCAGAATGTCGAGTTCCTTAGATACACGTGCGATAACGGGAGCAGCACCAGTACCTGTTCCACCTCCCATACCAGCCGTGATGAATGCCATGCGAGTACCGTCGTTGAGCATCTTTCTTACATCCTCAATGCTCTCTTCGGCAGCCTTACGAGCTTTCTCTGGTTTGTTTCCTGCTCCAAGACCTTCCTTTCCCAGTTGCAAATGCACGGGAACGGGAGAGTCGTTAAGAGCTTGGTTATCTGTATTGCAAAGTACGAAAGTAACGTCGTGAATACCCTCTCTATACATGTGATTAACGGCATTACCGCCACCACCACCTACACCAATGACCTTGATGATGCTATTGCCCTGCTCGGGAATATCGAAATCCAATATGTTATCTGCCATAATACTTACTTAATTTATTGTCGGTTTGTCAATGCTTGTCTTCTAATGTTTTATTCTTCCTCTTCCACCATCTTCTTAAAGAATGATTTGAGGTTTTTCAGAGTCTTATTGGTAATACTGTTTTCCTTTTTAGCTTTCCTTTCTCTTTCGGCTTTTTCTTGAGCAGCCTTACGGTCGGCTTCCTCCTTTTCTTGTTGTTTCTTTCTTGCCTCTTCTTGTGCTCTCTTCTCAGCTTCTGTTTGTACTACACCTGGACGGTCAGAGTTTCTGTTCTTGCCCGAACTCAATGGACGGTCTGTGGTAAAGAGGTCGTTGGTAATCTCGTCGCCGGCACAATTGATGTCACCCTTTTCCAGCAATCCAAGGATGGTGTTCATGGTTCCATCTTTAGCTGTTATCTCAGGACTGTTAGAGTTGATGGTTTGCTGAACGAACTTGGCGATACGTACTTTCTGGAGATGAGTATGGTTGCGGAATGCACGTTCGATATTTTTCATGTTTGAACCACCACCAGTGAGGATTACACCGCTGAGGAGCTTGTCAACATATTCACTGGGAACCTGGAACCAAACATTCTCGATGATTTCATCCATTCTTCCCTCGATGATATCAATCAACTTGCGACTCTCCACGTAGCGTTCTTGGTCGATAGGCAAGCGAAGCGTGTCATCAATCTCATTGTTGTCGGTAAAGGCACTACCGTATTTAATCTTCATTCTCTCAGCTTCATCTTCTTCCATCTGAACGGTAGAGATGTCTTTCGTCACGTTGTTTCCTCCGAGAGGAATTACTGCCAAATGACGGAGGATGTTCTTGTAAAATACAGATACTGTTGTAGTGTCTGCACCAAGGTCAACCAATACGCATCCAGAGCGACGCTCTGCCTCTGTGAGCACGCTGTCAGCAAGTGCCAAAGGAGCGAGGTACATTTCGGCAATGGCTATACCCGCATTGTCGAAACATTTGTTGAGATTGCGATAGAAAGACTTGCGCTGAAGGATGTTCAAGAAATTACCTTCAATGCGTGAGCATTGGATTCCCACGGGGTCGAGTTGGTATTGTGAGTCAACCTTGAATTCTTGGATGGCAGCATCAAGAATCTCCAAGTCGGGATATGTCATGCTACGATTGGCATCCATCAATTCGTTGATAATTTCTTGTGTGATGATAGTACCGGCAGGCAAATCCTTTACGATAACGTTCTTCACGCTTCTGATACTCTGTCCACCAACACCCACGTAAACCTTCTCGATTTTTGTCTTGAGAGTGGTTTCTAATTTCTTGATGATGTTGGAAATGCAGAGCACTGTCTTGTCAATGTTATAGACCACACCCTTGCGTATGCACGATGTGGAATCCTCTCTTACGACGGACAGCACGGAAATGCTGCCATCCATATTTTTCTTTCCTGCGATACCGGTCATCTTGGATGAACCCAGTTCAATAGCTACAATAAATTCCTTTGGCATAACGGTCATAATATTTATATTTTCTTATTTTTCTTACAGATGATTTGATTATCAAATTCAAGATTTATATAGCAATATTTGTTCCAACCTGCTTGTGACAGTCCATATTTATAGAATTTTTCCAAGCGGGTAATCTTTTTATTAAAGAAATCCTTGATGAGAGATGCCCTGTCTTCCTTGTTTTTCCCTTCGGGCATTCTGCCGAAACAGATGATGTGGTTGCCCACTCGCGGTACAATCTCGATACTCAAATCGGGTAACACGTTGATTTGCTCAATCTGGTTTTTCCAAAAGTCGTGTTCCATGATTTCCTTACTCAATGGGGAAATATAGTTGGTGGCAAATTTTGTGCTGATATTACCAGTGGCAATAATCAAGTCGGACGTATAATGTGAATTGGGCATTACACAGTCGTTGTCATCCAAATAGAAATCGCTGCCATTGTCAGCTTTGATTCTCACGATGGGCATTCGTTGGGTAAGGATGATATTCACGTGTCCGTTGATGGTCTTATAGCATTCTGCTGTTTTGACAAACGGACTTTGCTTCAGGGTTTCTTCAATCTTTCGTGTGTTTACATAGCGAAGTGGTTTAGCAAGAGGGTAGAGGTGGTTGTTTTCCAGACGACTCTTGATCTCCTCTTTGCTGAGGAAACCGTTTGTCGTTTCGTCCTTGATGCTGATGTTCACGCCAATGCACTTGGTGATTGTCTCTTTCGGTTTGTTGAAAGAGGTAAACGCCAATGCCAGATAGACGACAAGGACGACGTCAAAGATAATAGTAAGTACTGTCTTTACTTTCATGTGCTTTTCAAAATTTTAGTTATTTCTGGAACGTAATTGTCTAAGTCTCCAGCACCTAAAACGACAAGTACGTCAAATTGGCGGCTCTTCACCAAATCCAGTACCTCTTCTTTGTGGATCATACTCTTTTGTACGCCATCTTTCAGATTGTCGTATATCAGTTTGCTGGTAACGCCAGGGATAGGTTGTTCACGTGCGGGATAAATGTCGCAAAGGATCACTTCATCCAATTGACTTAATGCTGCAGCGAAATCCTTGTAGAAGTCGCGCGTACGTGTATATAAATGTGGTTGGAAAATTGCAGTGATTTTTCTGTTGGAATACAGTTCCTTGATGCTCTTCGCACTCTGGAATATTTCTTGTGGGTGATGAGCATAGTCAGACAAGAATACAAGTTTGTCGGTTTTGATCTTAAAGTCAAATCTACGGTCAACACCTTTGTATGTTTTCATACCATTTCTCAGTTCCTCCTCGGTACATCCATTGAGTTGAGCCATAGCCATAGCTGCTACGCCATTCTCAATGTTGATGGGAACGGGATGTCCGAGAAATACATCCTTGACATTCTGAATAGGAGAGATAAAGTCAAAGATGATTTCTCCATTGCCAATGCGAATGTTCTCTGCGTGAAAATCTCCTTCGTTGAGGCTATAGTCATATACCCTTACGCCCTCTTGTACGTCTTGCTTCATCTCCAGGTTGCGATGGATTATCAATGCTCCTTGGGGTTGAATCAAAGTGGTGTAATAGCGGAAACTCTCAAGATAAGCTTCCTTGGTACCATAGATGTCCAAATGGTCGGGGTCTGTAGAAGTAATGACAGTCATCCACGGACACAAATGGTGGAAAGAACGGTCGAACTCGTCGGCTTCAATCACAACAAAGTCACTCTTGTCTGAAAAGATGAAATTGGTTCCATAGTTCTTGGAGATGCCCCCTAAGAATGCGTTGCAGTCTAAATGACTCTGGTGCATGATGTGGGCGCACATCGTGGATGTAGTGGTCTTGCCATGTGTACCTGCTACACAAAGTCCTTTGTGTGTACGTGTCAGTGTTCCCAACACTTGAGAACGCTTCTTTATTTCAAAACCATTTTCCTTGAAACACACCAGTTCTTTGTGGCTGGCAGGAATGGCTGGCGTGTAAACCACCAAGCACGATGAAGGATTCTTGCACTCAATGGGTATCTTGTCAATATTCTCCTCATAGTGTATCTTCATCCCTTCCTCCTCCAACTTATGAGTCAGTTCGGAAGGAGTCTTGTCATAACCTGCTACGACAACACCCTTATTTAAGAAATAACGGGCAATGGCACTCATGCCAATGCCACCTCCACCTATGAAATATACTGCCTTGATATCCTTTAATTCCATTGTTTACAAATTCCTTTTACTTTGTTGCAAGTTTTATTACTTCATCGGCAATGATGTCTGCCGAGTCTTTTAATCCAAGTTTCTTAATGTTTTCGCTCAATGAGCTAAGTCTTGCTGCATCCTTGACCGTGTTGATTGCCAATTGAAGCAATGTGTCAGGAGCTTCAGCGTCTTTCACATACAATGCTGCATCCTTGTTGACCAATGCCATAGTGTTCTTCGTTTGGTGGTCTTCTGCCACATTGGGTGAAGGAACCAATATCACGGGTTTTCCAATAAGACAGAACTCACTGATAGAACTGGCTCCAGAACGACTGATAACGAGGTCTGCTGCTTTGTATGCTGCTCCCATATCGCTGATGAAGTCTGTCACTTTCAGCATGGGGTATTCCTTGTTTGCCTTCTTCAATTCTTCGGCTATTTGAGCGGAATAATATTTCCCTGTTTGCCAAATCACCTGTACGTCTCCATTCTCTAAGAGGTCAAGGTGTCTGAGAATGCTTTCGTTGATGGTTCTTGCTCCCAAGCTGCCACCGACAAATAATATTGTCTTTTTTGAAGGATCTAAGCCAAATTGTTTGATGGCCTCTTCTCTTGTCAGTTTCGTGTCGAGAATGGCTTGTCTCACGGGATTGCCCGTCAATATGATTTTGTCAGCAGGGAAGAATCGCTCCATTCCCTCGTATGCAACACAAATCTTCTCGGCTTTCTTTGCCAACAATTTGTTTGTAACGCCTGCGTATGAGTTTTGCTCTTGGATGAGACATGGTATTCCCATAGCAGCGCATTGGTTCAGGGTAGGACCACTCGCGTAGCCGCCAACGCCCACTGCTGCCATAGGCTTGAAATCCTTGATGATTTCCTTTGCCATGCGCTGACTTTTCCATATCTTGAACAGCACGCTGATGTTCTTGAGTAAGTTCTTGCGGTCAAATCCACAGATAGGCAAGCCCTTTATTTCATATCCAGCGGCAGGCACGCGTTGCATCTCCATCCTGCCTTCGGCTCCCACGAAGAGAATTTCTGCTTCTGGAACCTTTTTCTTGATGGCATTGGCAATGGAAATAGCAGGGAAGATATGTCCTCCCGTTCCACCTCCGCTGATGATAATTTTAATACCTTGACTCATATATGCTTCGTTCTGAACTTGCAAAGTTAAACATTTTTTTTGTCTCTCACTAATTTTTGTCTAATTTTATGATATTATGACAATTATGCTACTGATAATTTAAGGGTTCTTAAATCTTCTGTTTCGGTTTGTTTCTTCTTTGCCGAGCGACTGATGCTCAGTATAACACCGATATAAATACAGTTGATTACCGTAGATGTTCCACCTTTGCTCACCAATGGCAATGGCTGTCCTGTCACTGGAGCAAGACCTACAGCTACACACATATTAAACAATGCTTGGGTTACCAATAATAAAGCCAAACCCATTGCCAGGAATGCGGGGAATGTGTTCTCGCACCTGTTGGCAATTCTTCCGCTCCTAAATAATAATATAATGTAGAGGAACGCTACGACAAAGGCACCGAATATTCCCATTTCCTCTATGATAATGGCATAAATGAAGTCGGAGAATGCTTGTGACAGGAAATCACGTTCAACAGAGTTGCCTGGTCCTTTTCCCACTACATTCGATGAAGCAATGGCAATGTTGGCATGTGCTACTTGAGCATCCTTGTCCAAGTCAACATCCTCTGGCTTTAGTTCCTTGTTGTCGGCGAATTTCATGATACGTGCTTTCCATGTATCAAATCTATGGAATATCTTATACCCTTTCGATTCTTCCTTATCCTCGTAAATCTTTTCTGTCAGATTGTTGTTTTGATTGGTCTTGCTTGTATCATTTCCAATGATCATCACCATTCCAAAAACAATTACGATGAATAGCACGGCAACTCCCATCAACTTTCCTAATTGTTGGGTGGGCACTCTGCCAATTATCATCATGAAGAAGATGACACCAGCCAACAATACCGCTGTGGAAAGATTCTCTAACATGATGAGCGGAATGATGACGGCACATACCACGAGGATATACTTAAAAGCATTCTTATCTGCACCTGTCGGCGTTTGCATGGCACTGAGAATCTGTGCGGTTGCCAATACCAATGTTCCCTTCGCTATTTCCGACGGTTGGAATTGTATTCCCAAAAGACTTATCCATCGTTGTGCACCGTTGGTTGACTGTCCCGCTATGATGACCCACAACAATGTGGCTATGGACAGTATCAGCAGAAACGGCGTGGCTATCTTGAAATACCTACATCCTACATTCAATGTGATAATCATGAAAAATATACCCATAAAAAGGATACCGATGTGTTTGATCACCGGTGCCAAATAGCTTCCTCCTTTATAGGTGAGTTGTGAAGAGGCGGAATACACCTCTACGATACTGATGATGCAAAGGAAGAAAAACACCATCCAAATCACTTTGTCACCCTTGAAGATATTTCCTATTTTCTTTTCCATTGAATGTGAATTGTTCGGATTATAAGTTTCTTACTAACGTCTTGAATTGTTCGCCTCTGTCTTCCATGTTCTTAAAGAGGTCGAAACTTGCGCAGCATGGACTCAGCAGCACGGTGTCGCCTGGCTTTGCCATCTCGTAACATGCTTTCACGCAGTCTTTCATGTTATTGGTGTCTCGTACTGGTATTCCAAAACCGTCAAAAAACTGGTGAAGCTTCGTATTGTCTGCACCTAAGTAAACCAGTCCCACGCATTTCTCTTTTACCAAGTCCTTGATCTCATTGTAGTCGTTGCCTTTGTCCAACCCACCGAGAATGAGAATGGTCTTTCCCTTCATGCTTTCCAATGCGTACCAACATGCGTCAACGTTTGTCGCCTTTGAATCGTTGATGTATTCCACGCCGCCCACTCTCGTCACTTTCTCCAATCGGTGCTCCACGCCAGGGAAGTCGGAGAGGCATTTTCTGATGACATCATTCTTGATACCTGCAATTTTCGAGGCTATACCTGCTGCCAAAGAGTTGTACACATTGTGTCTGCCAGTGAGTGAGAGCTCTTCTTGTTCCATATTGAATGGAGTAGGCTTCTCTATTTTGTATTGACCTTCTTCAATATATCCTATCACCCCATTTTTCTTCAATTGGGAGAACGGATATTGAATGGCTTTGATGTCGTATTTCTCCAGTTCCCGCTTGATGATAGGGTCTTCTTCCCAGTAGATGAAGGCATCATCGGCAGTTTGGTTTTGCAGAATCCTCATCTTGGCATCCACATAGTCTTGCATACAATCATATCTGTCCAAATGGTCAGGTGTGATATTGAGCAAGATGGCGATGTTGGCACGGAAATCATACATGTTGTCCAATTGGAAAGAACTCAGTTCTATCACGTAATACTCATGTGGTGTCTCTGCCACTTGTAAAGCCAGGGAATTTCCGATGTTTCCAGCCAGTCCTACGTCATATCCAGCATTCTTGAAGATGTGGTAAATCAGTGAGGTCGTTGTGGTCTTGCCATTAGAACCCGTGATGCAAACCATTTTTGAATTGGTGTATCTTCCGGCAAACTCAATCTCGCTGATGATGTGAATGCCTTTTTCCAACACCTTTTTTATAATGGGAGCCTTGTCGGGAATACCTGGGCTCTTGATAATCTCGTCTGCGTTGAGTATTTTCTCTTCTGTGTGTTGCTTCTCTTCCCACTCAATACCGTGGTCGTTGAGCATTTTCTTGTATTTATCCTTGATGACAGACATGTCTGATACAAACACGTCAAATCCTTCTTTCTTGGCTAACACGGCAGCTCCAGCTCCACTTTCTGCTGCTCCTAATATTACAATTCTCATCTTGTCTTGTGTTATCTTATTTTCAATGTTATGATTGTCAATGCTGCTAAAATAATGGTTGTAATCCAGAACCTCACGGTAATCTTAGACTCATGGAATTGACGTTGAGGCCAACCTCTGAGAATGTATTTGCTGGTGGGGTCGAGGTCTTTGTCTAACTTACGGAAGTTGTCATGGATGGGGGCGGCACGGAATACCCTTACTCGCTCGCCCGTCTTACGCTTCCTGTATTTGAAATATCCCGTTTGGATCATTACGCTCAAACTTTCCACGAAGAAGATTCCGCAGAGGATGGGCAACAACAGTTCCTTGTGGATGATGACTGCGCATACGCCGATGATTCCGCCAATCATCAGTGAACCTGTATCGCCCATGAATATCTGGGCAGGGTAGGCATTGTACCAAAGGAATCCGATCATGGCACCGATGAAGGCACACATGAAAATCACTAATTCTTGTGAGCCTGGGATGTACATGATGTTCAGGTATGCAGAGTATTCGATGTGGCTGCTCACGTAGGCGAATATTCCCAAAGCCACTCCAATGATGGCTGCATTACCCGCACACATACCGTCCATTCCGTCGTTCAGGTTGGCACCGTTGCTAACGGCTGTTACCACGATGATGGTCATGATGACAAAGAGAACCCATCCTACAGCCATCTTGTTCTTACCACAGAAGGAGACGATCGAGGAATAGTCTAAGTTGTGATTCTTGACGAACGGGATGGTTGTCTTCAGCGACTTCACTGATTCAGATTTATGCGTGACAACCACCTCCGTCCCGAGTTTCTCCTTAGATACATTCTCGTTGATGGTGGCATCTGGACTTGCCCAAAGCGTCAGACCCACAATCAAGCCAATGCTTACTTGTCCTACGATTTTGTACTTACCTTTTAGACCGTCTTTATTCCTTTTAAATATTTTGATGTAATCGTCCAAAAACCCCAAGAATCCTAACCACACCGTGGTTACAATCATCAGCAACAGGTAGATGTTGCGCATTCTGCCAAGCAGCAATACGGGAACCAAGATGGATACCATGATGATGATGCCGCCCATGGTGGGTACACCTTTCTTCTTCTCCCCAAACGGGTCGATGGAAGCATCGCGGGCAGTTTCGTAAAACTTCCTGCGCTTCATGTATTTGATGAATTTCTCGCCAAACCATGCCGATACCATCAGCGACAATATCAAAGTCAATAGTGCCCTGAATGATATGTAGGACCACATGTGTGCTCCTGGTATGTCGAATTGCTCTAAGAATCTAAACAGATAAAATAACATGATGATATATGATTATGTTCAACTTTTGTTTTTACTGTCCGAAAATATCTCGCAACACTTCCTTGTCATCAAAGTGATGCTTGATGCCCTTGATTTCCTGATAGTCTTCATGACCTTTGCCAGCTACCAAGATAACGTCGCCTTTCTGAGCCATCATACACGCCGTGCGAATGGCTTCCATGCGGTCAACGATGCTGATGACTTTTTTCATTTGTTGGGCGTTCAATCCAGCCAACATATCGTTGATGATGTCTTGTGGCTCCTCAAAGCGGGGGTTGTCACTGGTGATAATCACCTTGTCGCTTTGCTTCACAGCTTCCTGAGCCATCAATGGACGTTTACCCTTGTCACGATTGCCTCCTGCACCACATACGGTAATCACTTGTCCCTTGCCGTTAAGCACTTCGTGAATGGCATTCAATACGTTTTCCAATGCGTCAGGCGTATGGGCGTAATCAACAATGGCTGTCACTCCTTGTGGCGAGTGTACTGGTTCCAATCTGCCACTTACGCTGTGCAGGGTGCTCATCACCAGCAGTATGTCTTCAGCCTTCTTTCCAAGCATGATGGCTGTAGCATAAACGGCGAGTAGGTTGCTCACGTTGAATTTACCGATAAATTGCACACCCACTTCCTTTCCGTCGAACTCTAAGTACATGCCTTCGAAATGACATTCCAACAGACGTGCCTTGAAGTCTGCCATTGTACGAGTAGAGTAGGTCTTGACGGTGGCTTTGGTGTTTTGCACCATGAACATGCCGTTCTTGTCGTCGGCATTGATGATGGCAAAGGCAGACTTTGGCAACATATCGAAGAATGCTTTCTTGGCATCTCGATAGTTCTCGAAAGTCTTATGGTAATCCAAGTGATCACGGGTGAGGTTGGTGAATATGCCACCTGCAAACTCCAGTCCGCCAATACGCTTTTGTGCTATGGCGTGACTCGAACACTCCATAAACACGTATTCACATCCTGCGTCAACCATCTTGGCAAGCAGTTGGTTCAGTTCTATGGCATCAGGGGTGGTGTGGCTGGATGGCAGCACCTCCTCTTCTATGTAGTTGCACACGGTGGAAATCAATCCACACTTGTGTCCCATCTTCCTGAACATATTATATAATAATGTGGCGATGGTTGTCTTACCGTTGGTACCCGTTACGCCAACCAACTTAACATGGTGCGAAGGATTGCCGTAGAAACAGGTTGCCACCTTACCTACGCAATCTTCTGTCGATGAGACGACGATATATGTCACTCCGTCGATTGGCGTTGTGGGAATCTCTTCGCACAAGATAGCCTTGGCACCTAATTCTATTGCTTTAGGAATGAACTGGTGTCCGTCTGCTTGCGTGCCTCTCATGGCAATAAACAGATGTCCTTCCTCAATGCGACGTGAGTCGATGTTTACTCCTGTGATGTCAACCTCCTCGTTACCGATGACATTAAGAGGCTTGATGTTTTTGAGCAATTCCTTTAATTTCATATCTCAATATGTTTTGTTTTCGTTCTTATTCCAATAATAGCATACACACCTCACCAGCCTTGATGGAGTGTCCGGGCTCTAAGCTCTGCTTGACCACCTTTCCCCTGCCATTCAGTTTCACCAAGACACCTCGCTTCTCTATCAGGTAAACGGCATCTTTGGCTCCCATACCTCGCACGTCAGGTATTACGCTGTCAGCCATCTCCACTTGCTTGTGCAGGGCTATCATGTTAGATTTTTGAGAAGCCTTACCCCAAATGGGATTTCCATCCACGTATGAGCCACTCCAGTCGGCATTGGTGTTGATACCTAAGTGGGTGAGTACATAGTCGGCTGCCATGATGTTGCCGTCCTTCACGTCTGGTATGAGGATAGAGGTAGAGTCTTGTGCGTCTTTCACGTCTAATTTCAAACTCTGTGCCATGATTCCTTCAGCGATGTTGTGGAATACCACACCACTCATACCACCACCAGAGGCTGGCAAACCCGATTTCTGGATACATACGATACAACTGTAGCGAGGGTTGTCGGCAGGGAAAAAACCCGCGAAACTCAGCAGGTAGTTGATGGTACCCGACTTATATCCTGCTGCTCCTTTAGACATTTGTGCCGTACCTGTCTTACCCGCCACCTTAAATGTCTTAGAACCTGCTTTTCTTCCAAGTCCTTGACTCACCACTTGCTCCAGGATGGTTTGCATGGTTTTGATGGTCGATTCCTTGGCAATGTGTTCACGTAACACCACGGGCGGGAACTCTGCTACTACCGCTCCGTCTTTCATCACTTGCTTGACGAATCTGGGTTGCATCATCTTGCCGTTGTTGGCAATGGCATTGTAGAAGGTGAGCGTGGAAATGGGAGGCACCTGTGTCTCATAGCCAATGCTCATCCAGGCGAGTGCCGTCTTGCTCCAGTTCAAGTATTGCTTGCCTTTTGCATCTTTCTTCGGCATTCTGATTCTCGCGGGAGATGCTCCTACCAATGGGATGTGCAAGTCATCGGCAAGACCAGTTCTGTATATGCCTTCCACAAACTTCTCTGGATTGTTATGGTAATGTTCGTCAACGATGCGGCTCACGCCGATGTTAGAACTGTAGTGCAACGTCTGTGGAAGAGACAGTCTGCCATAACCGCCCTTTCGCCAGTTGTGGTCTTTCATCTCCCTACCGTACATGGGCCATACACCACCGCCTGTTTCCACCTTGTATGTAGTGTCCACCACGCCGTCGTCTAATGATACCAAGATAGAGGCGGTCTTGAATACCGAACCTGGCTCTAACAGGTCGCTCACGGCGTGGTTTTTAATCTCGCGGTATTCTCCGTCCCAACATTTCTCCATGTTGACGATGGCTTTGATGTCACCCGTTGCCACTTCCATCACTATCGCCACGCCCACGTTGCCATTGATGAGTTTCAACTCGTCTATCACCGAGCGTTCTGCCAAGTCTTGCATGTTCACGTCGATGGTAGTGATGATGTCGGCACCGTCGATAGGAGGTGTGTCCATGATGTTGAGGAACTTGTTGAGCACCTTCCGGCGATGTACCAGTCCGTTGGTTCCTCGCAGAATGGAATCGTATGACAATTCCAATCCACAACGAGCAGAGTCAATGCCACCAAACAGGTCGCCCACCGTTCTTCCTGCGAGTGACCCGTATGGTCTTTGTCGTGCGTTGAATTCCTCGTAATGGAAACCACTACGGAAGTTCAGCTTCATGTTAAATATGGGAATCTTCTTGACCTCACAGAATGTATTGTAGTCTATGCGATGTTTCCAGATGGGCCAGTGCTTGCTTTGCTTTGCCCTTCCTGATTCAAGTTCTTCCTTGAATTCCTTGATGGGCTTTTCGGGGAATATCTGGTTCAGACAAAGACAAATGGAGTCGAGTTTCACCTCCCATAACGAGTCGTTTTTGGCTTGGCGCAAGGCATTGAAGTCCATGAAAACCTTGAACTCAGGGAGTGATGATGCCATGAGTTTACCGTCGCAACTCATGATATTGCCACGAATGGGCTTGATGGTCACGCTATCTTTCTTCACGCGATTGGCAACCTGGTCCCAATACTCGTGCTCGGCAGTCATGATATACAATGCCTTTCCGATGACGATGACTGAAAGCAAGGTCAGAATGATGGCGATGGCACTGTATCGCGGCATGATTTTATTATAGTCGAATTTACTCATTTTCTTTCTCTCTCTTGTTTTTGTTTAGTGATTATTCTTCAGGTACGTTGATGATGTAAGGTGGTTGACTGGCAATTTTCAGCACACTGTCTTGATTGTTCTTGAGCAAGTCGAGCACATGACTTTCCCTGCAACGCTCGGTGAGTTGGCTCGAACTCGACAGCGCCCTGTATTTCGCGTCGGTCAGTTCCTTGTTGAGCTGGTCTATCTCTATCAGGTATTTCTGGCAACTGTATCGGTTGGATACGTAAATGATGAGAAATACGGTGATGAGCAGGAACAGTGGCACTTGGCGACGGATGGCTTGGGTGGACAGAATGTCACCGCCCAATATCTTTCTAAGGGTGAAGTTGCTTGACAAGGGCAACTCATCCTCCGTAGCTTGCTCGCGTATCACCTCCTTCAACGACAGTCCTTCATCTTCGTGTTGTATGTCGTTGGTAGCCTTTTCTGCTGATTCTGGAGCAGGATTTGTCTCTATAATCAGTTTGGGCTCATTATTGTTGTTGTTTTCTTCCTTCTTCATTTCTTTTCGGCAATTCTTAGTTTGGCGCTTCTGCTCCGTGGGTTGTTGTCTTGTTCTTCTTTCGATGGCGTGATTACCTTGTTGTTGATGAGGGTGAACGTGCTTTCAATTCTTCCGAAAAAATCCTGTTTGACGTTTCCCTCTGCGTTGCCGGATTTCATCACGTTCTTCACGATCCTGTCTTCTAACGAGTGGTAGGTGATGACGGATAGTCGTCCGCCTGGGCGAATGAGTTCCGTGGCTCCTTGCAGCATTTCCTTCAGTGCTTCCATCTCGTGGTTCACCTCTATCCTGAGTGCCTGGAATAGTTTTGCCATGTCTTTCTTCTCATGTTCCTTGCGGAAGAGGGGTTCTACGATGGTGAGGAAATCTTTGGTGGTTTCTATGTGTTTCTGTTTTCGTTCCTTAGCCACCAACGTGGCAATTCTCCTTGCTTGTCTCAGTTCACCGTAGAGGTAAAAGATGTCTGCCAACTGGTTCTCCTCGTATTCGTTCAGAATCTCCGCAGCCGTCTTGCCAGCTCTCCGGTTCATCCTCATGTCGAGCGGAGCGTCGTAACGGAATGAGAATCCACGACTTTCGTCATCGAAATGATGTGAAGATACGCCTAAATCTGCCAGTAATCCATCTATTTGTTCCACATGATAATAGCGCATCCAATTCTTGATATGTCTGAAGTTGCTTCTCACGAAAGTGAAGCAATCGCTTTTCCACCTGATGTTTTGCTCTGCGTCAGCATCTTGGTCAAAGCTGTAGAGATGACCCTTTCCTTTGAGCCTTCTCAGAATTTCCTCAGAATGTCCCCCCCCGCCAAACGTCACGTCAACATAGATACCGCCGGGTTGAATGTTCAATCCGTCAATACTATCCTTTAATAGGACAGGAACGTGATATGTTTCTGCATTGTTTGTCATTATTTCTCGCTGAATGGGTTAAATGGATATTCCTACGCAGAGCGTAAAAGTGCTATGATTTCTCTTGATTTCTACAAAAGGTCATTCTCTTTCTGGGAAGTTGATGGCGGGGTCGTCGAAAGTGTTACCCATTAATTCTTCCAAGGCTTTTGAAAATTCCTCCGGATCCATGAATGGTTCATCATTTTCGTCGTTTCTCCATATCTCAATCGTCTCTCCCATGCCTATAAACTTGATGGATTGCTCTATGTTGGCCTTTTCCAATTGGCGCTTGGAGAGAAGTAAACGACCGCTTGCGTCTAATGTAATCATTTCCACATCGTCCACGTATTGTCTATAAATCATTTGTTGACGAGCGTTCCATCTGTTGAGTCGCTTGCGCAGCGAGTCAACTTCTTGGTGCCATACAGATTCGGGATATAGTACCAAGCATGGTTGGAAAGCATCCTTGCGCAAATACAACACTTCCTCGCCTTGTGCCTGTAGCACCTTGCGGAAGACGGAGGGGAGAAATGCCCTTCCCTTCGTGTCGATTTTTGCTTCTATGTTTCCAAATAAACGCATAAAATATATAGATGTGAAAATTCAACTGCAAAGATAAACATTTTCCTCCACATTTCCCCACATTTCCCCACATTTTTTTTGCTAAAAGTTTTTAAAATGTGAAGGACGTTCCTTTAAGTGTTTGATAATGAGCAGATTGAGTACTGAAGATAAAAATGGCAACTTTTTGCGTTTGTGGTAGTTCTCTGTGTCATCTTTTTGGGGTGTAAGATGATGTCGGTGGAGGGTGGGAAAGAGTGTGCTGATTTTTCTTGTGCCTATGTTTGATTCATTGGTTAGTAACGCATTTGCCATAAATCATGCGAAATATCAGGACAAAAAATTTTCGCGAAAAAACTCAAACTAAATGTTAAGAATGTAGGATTGGTGTCTTTGAAGCGCAAAATTACTTCTTTTTTCTCGTAACTATATATGTTACGGTCATAACTATATGGGTTACGAGCGTAACATATATAGTTAGCACACGAAAAATAATATGTTATGGAGGGTCTAAAACCATGTTTTTCTGCATAAAAACACGCTTTTTGAGTGTATAAATATACGGGTGATTTTGCAATATTTTAATTATCAGGTAGTTATAGAAAACTTCAAAAACAAGCATTTTTTCGACTGAGGGAAAGGTTGGTGGAAAATATCGCAGCAGAGAAGGCCTGTTTTGTTACTTTTTCTTGACAAATTGATAAGTTTTTTATGTAAGATACCATTCTCCGTATTTATAACTGTCCTATATGTGAAACGCTGGACAATTATAGTTGTGGCGCTTACTATGAGCCATCTCCCTATATCACTCGTAGTTTTTATGCAGGAGGTTTTTATTAGTCGAGTAGTTATCGCTTAAGTTTCTTCTCCAACTTGCTTTTTTCATACTTTTCGGTGTTGAAACATTACTTTTTTGTAGCAAAAGCTAATTTTTTTGAACATTTTTAATGAAAAATGTCACGTTTTAGAAAAAGTTGTGTTATTTTTGCAATCTGTTTATATTATTAAAGATGAGCGAAGCAATTCATAATACAATTGATATTGATGAGATCATAAAAAACAAGATGGGCGACAAAGCCAAATGGGTGCCCGGTGTATTGGTGTCTTGGCTGAAACACATCGTCCATCAAGACCAAGTGAATGCTTTCTTGTGGGAAAGCAGACATCTGACAGGTACTGAATGGCTTACCGAATGTGTGCGCTATTTGGATATGACCTTAGAGATGGTGGGAGAGGAGAACCTGCCCGACAAGAACGATGGTAAATTGTACACCTTCGTTTCCAACCATCCTCTCGGCGGTGCTGACGGCGTAGCCCTCGGTTCTATCATCGGCAAGCATTATGATGGTAATTTTCGCTATTTGGTAAACGACTTCCTGATGTATCTTCCAGGACTTGCGCCTCTTTGTATTCCCATCAACAAGACGGGAAAACAGGGACGTGACTTCCCTGCTATGGTGGAGGCGGGTTTCCATAGCGACCATCACATGCTGATGTTTCCCGCTGGTCTTTGCTCACGCAAGATTGACGGAAAGATACACGACCTGCCTTGGAAGAAAACGTTCATCTCGAAGAGTGTTGAAACGCATCGTGACATCGTGCCTATCCATTTTAGTGGACAAAACTCGGAGAAATTCTATCGCATAGCCAATATCTGCAAGGCACTGAACTTGAAGTTTAACGTGGCAATGCTGTTCCTCGTGGATGAAATGTACAAGAATGTACACAAGACATTCCGCGTGGCTTTCGGAAAGCCCATTCCTTGGCAAACATTCGATAAGTCGAAAACACCTGTACAATGGGCACAGTATGTGCAGGATAAGGTATATGAATTATAAAAACTTGTAATACTTGATAATGAGGGAATCCTCGACGAATTTATCATCATGGAGCAAAAGATAATTGAGCCTATCAGCAAGGAACTGCTCAAGAAGGAGCTGACCGCAGACAAGCAAATGCGCTCTACCAATAAGAGTCATAACGAGATTTATGTGTTAACGGCACACGACGCACCTAACGTGATGCGTGAAATAGGTAGAATACGAGAAATCGCCTTTCGTGAGGCTGGTGGAGGAACGGGCAAGGAGGTAGATATTGACGAGTTTGACATCTGCGAGAATTGCTACAAGCAACTTATTGTCTGGAATCCTGATGCTGAAGAAATCATCGGTGGCTATCGCTATTTGGTGGGAACGGATTGGCAGTTTGACGAAAAGGGACAGCCTATCCTTGCTACCAGTCACATGTTTCATTTCTCCGAGAAGTTCCTGAAGGAATATATGCCATATACGGTAGAACTGGGACGGTCGTTTGTGGCACCGGCTTACCAAAACGTGCGTCAGAACACCAAGAGTATCTTTGCTCTTGATAATCTGTGGGACGGTCTTGGAGCATTGACGGTGCTGAATCCCAATATCAAGTATTTCTTCGGTAAAGTGACGATGTATCCCTCGTATATCCGTAGGGGAAGAGATATGATTCTTTATTTCCTGAAGAAGCATTTCGACGATAAGGAAAACTTGATTACTCCGATGAAACCGTTGAAAATGGAGACCGATACGCGTGAGTTGGAGGCATTGTTCTGCAAGGATGACTTTAGAAGTGACTATCGTATTTTGAATTGCGAGATTCGCAAACTGGGCTATAATATCCCCCCATTGGTGAATGCGTACATGAATCTGAGTCCTACCATGAAGTTGTTTGGAACAGCTATCAACTATGGATTTGGTGACGTGGAAGAAACGGGTATCTTGATAGCAGTGGATGAGATATTGGAAGAGAAACGAATCAGACATATTGATTCGTTCATCAAGGAACATCCTGAAGCCCTGAAAATCACCAGTGGCGCAAACAAGGTGATTTTCAAGGAAAAGGAATAGTTAAATAATCGGCAGGGAAATACCGTTTATCTTTTGGTAGATGTCGAGTGCGTAAACATCTGTCATACCGCTGATGTAATCAATGACAGCCATGATACGCGTTTCAAGATTGTCACTGTCTATGTCGTACTGACTGCTGAATCTGCCAATCAATTGTTTCGAGTGAAATTTGTTCGGTGAAATGGCGGCTTCCGTTAAGTCTTCCATCAGTGTTTCCATGATCTTATAACCGCTGAGTTCTACGTCAAGCACGGATTTGCTACGGTAAATCTTTTTCTTGGAGATGTTGACGCAATGCTCGTAAGCCTCTTTAACATGAGGAGAAACGTGCTTGATGAGAGAACCTTCAAACGAGCCTTGGAGAATCTCGTCTTCATGATTGACGAAGGCATTGACACATTCGTTTTCCAATAAGCCTATCACACGGGCGCGCATATATACCACTTTCTCATTGTCATCAGTAAGCCCTTCATCAATGATACGTTGAAGGATTCTCTTTCTGGTCTCTTCATCGAAAAATCCCAAAAGCATTTCTTCTGTCTCACGGAATGTCAGTATCTTTAGTTTGTGCGCATCCTCAATGTCCATGATTTCATAGCAAATGTCGTCGGCTGCTTCTACTAAGTACACCAATGGGTGACGAGCGTAGCGTAACAATTTGCCGTGAGTGGAAAGGATGGGAATACCCAGTTCGTTGGCAATCTTTTGATACGTATCCGTTTCTGATGAGAAGAATCCAAACTTACCATGTTCACCTGCCAATCCCGATGAAATGGGATATTTTACGATGCTCGCAAGTGTAGAATAGCACATGACAAAACCTCCTTGCCTACGTCCCTTGAAGCGATGGGTAAGGAGTCGAAAAGCATTTGCATTACCTTCGAAATGTGTGATGTCGTTCCAAAAATCCTCAGAGAGCAGTTCTCGCAACTTATTTCCTTCTCCTTCAGTGAAGAATGCTTGGATAGCCTTTTCGCCACTATGTCCAAAGGGAGGATTTCCCATGTCGTGAGCCAGGCAAGCAGCGCTGACGATAGTGCCAATCTCCTCAAAATGAGTGCCTCGCAATTCGGGATGTCTGATGATTAGTTTTCTTGATACGTCATTGCCCAACGACATTCCCACACACGCTACTTCCAAACTGTGTGTCAGTCGGTTGTGTACGAAAATACTTCCTGGTAGGGGGAAAACTTGTGTCTTGTTTTGTAATCGACGAAAAGGAGCTGAGAATATCAAACGGTCATAATCACGTTTAAATTCAGACCTGTCATCATAGCGTTCGGAATGTCTCTCTTCTTGTCCGAGTCGCTTGGTGGAAATTAACTGTTGCCATTTCATAGTGCAAATATAATGTTTTTCTTCGTTAAATTCGTATAATTCATTCTTGATAATGCATATTTCTGCAAATAATTAATTATTTTTGCACTTTAATTTGAGGAATATGGTAAAAATACAAGTAGTGAACCGTGGTCGTCAGCAGTTGCCACAGTACGCCACGCCTCTGAGTGCGGGCATGGATTTACGAGCAAATCTCGATATGCCCGTCGTGTTGCGTCCGATGGAAAGACATCTGATACCTACGGGATTACACATCGCATTGCCTGAAGGATATGAGGCACAGGTGCGCCCACGCAGTGGTCTTGCGCTGAAGAAAGGCATTACCGTGCTGAATAGTCCGGGTACCATTGATGCTGATTATCGTGGTGAGGTGATGGTATTGCTCATCAATCTTTCCCAAGAGGATTTCGTGGTCAATGATGGTGAGCGTATTGCCCAGATGGTTATTGCACGCCACGAACAAGGTGAGTTCGTCTTGGTGGAACAGTTGGACGAGACGGAACGAGGTGAAGGCGGCTATGGACATACGGGCGTGAAATGACGTGTTGTAAAAAATGAAATGGTGAATAAGAAAACGAATATATTACATTTATTCTCTATGCGTGAAGATAAGGGATTGAGGTGGAGTGCCGTGTTGATAGGGTTGGGCTTGGTTGCCCAAGTGATTGCCATTCCAGTTGTTCGCTCTGTTCCTGCGTCTAAAACAAAGAAATCCAAGATGGTGGAGGTGACTGATACCGTCCCAAGCGTGAGTTATGTAGATAGTGTTCGCTTTAAGTATTTCCTCTTAGAGGCTGAACGTCAGCAGAATGCCGACCATTATGATGCAGCTTTCGATTTGTTGGAACATTGCAAGACCATTCATCCATACGCCTCAGAGGTGTGGTTTATGCAATCGGTGTATTATTCGGAATTGAAAAACGACTCGTTGGCATTGCAATGCCTTCAAAAAGCTGTGCAACTTAATCCCGAAAACAATGGTTATCAGGAACGATTGGCACAGATGTATATCTCAGCACGTAATTTCAACCAAGCCAAGAGCGTGTATGAGAACATAGTGGAAAAAAATCATGATAGGACAGACATTCTCAATATCTTGGTACAACTTTATCAACAAGATAAGGAATACGACAAGATGTTGTGGGCGATAGAGCGTGTGGAAACCATTGAGGGTATCAGTGAGGAACTCACACTTTCCAAAATGCGTATATATGAGCGCAAGGATGACAAGAAATCGGCATGGAAAGCTTTGAAAACATTGTCAGACGAACATCCCAACGATTTGAATTACAAGGTGATGATGGGCAATTGGCTCATGAAAAACAACAAACGTAAGAATGCTTATAAGATATTTACGAAAGCTCTCAAGGAAGAACCAGACAACTCTTTTGTTCAGTCGTCGCTGTATGATTACTACCGTGAGGTGGGGGAAGATTCTCTTGCCACTAAGATGATGGATGCGATGCTGACAAGCAAGAAAACGGAGTCGTCGGTGAAAGCCACGATGCTCAGGCAACTCATCATGGAAAATGAGAATAAAGGTGGAGACAGCACGCAAGTGATTGCGGTCTTTGATCGAGTGATGAGAGAGAATCCACAAGATGCAGATATGGCAGAGCTCAAGGCTGCGTATATGTCGCTGAAGAGTTTTCCCGTTGACACCATTAACCAAGCGTTGAAACACGTATTGACCATTGCCCCGGATAATGCTGGTGCTCGTTTGCAGATATTGCAAAATCTCTGGCCACAAAAACGATGGGACGAAATCATAGAGATGTGTCTGCCCGCCGTACAGTATAATCCCGATGAAATGGCTTTTTATTATTTCATGGGACTGGCTTATTACCAAAAGGATGACCAAGATAATGCCCTTGATGCTTTTCGTAGGGGAGTGGGTGAGATTACACCACAGAGCAATAAAGAAATAGTAAGCGACTTTTATGCCTTGATGGGAGACATCTTGCACCAAAAAGGATTGGAGAAGGAAGCGTTTGCCGCTTATGATAGTTGCTTGCAATGGAAAGCAGACAATATCGGCGCTCTCAATAATTATGCCTATTACTTGAGTTTGAACGATAGTGACTTGCATCGTGCAGAACAGATGAGTTACAAAACCGTAAAGGCTGAACCCACCAATGCCACCTATTTAGATACATACGCATGGATATTATACATGCAAGAACGTTATGAGGAAGCGAAAATCTACATTGACCAAGCCGTGGCAAATGATTCTGACTCGGTACAAAGTGCTGTGATCCTTGACCATGCTGGTGATATATATCTGAAAGTAGATGATACCGACAAGGCATTGGACTATTGGCAAAAGGCTTTAGATGCTGATGCCGGTGAGGATGCCGATGCAATAACACAGAAAATAATGAAATATAAAAAAGAGGAATAATATGACACGACAAATGAAAATGAATTGGCGTTATCAAATATGTATCGCTTGTGCATCACTTATGATGGTAGCATGTGGTTCAAAGAAAGTGTTGACAGAGTCGCAAACAGGAGTCTCTGGAACTACTTCTTCACGTACGGAAACGGCTTCTTCATCGGTACCATCAGCAGTCACACTGGTGGAGAAAGTGATGGACAACCAAGTGTACGCAAAGAATATCGTAGGAAGTATGACATTCGACATCAATGTCAATGGGAAAGAACTCTCCGTTCCTGGTTCTGTACACATGCGTAAGGACGAGGTGGTGCGACTTCAATTATTTATTCCCTTATTGGGAACTGAAATTGGACGTTTGGAGTTTACACCTGATTATGTACTCGTGATAGACAGGTTGCATAAAGAATACGTTCAGGCAGACTATAACCAACTTGCATTCTTGAAAAACAATGGATTGAATTTTTATAGTATGCAAGCATTGTTTTGGAATGAGTTGGCGTTGCCAGGCTCAAAGCAACTGACCAAGAAAGACTATGATAAATACCAAGTGGATATCAACGTGGAGGGCAATATGTTGCCATTAACGTTGAAAAACGGAAATATGCAATATACGTGGCAGGTGAACAAGGAAAATGGGCAGATTTCTAATACCACTGTCAATTATGTCAGTGCCAATCATGGCAGTTCTGACTTGATATGGGACTACAGTGACTTTACTGCCGTAGGTGTGAAGCAATTCCCATCCAATCAGAAATTTAAGTTTACTACTACCGCTACGGGAAAGAAAAAGGCGATAGAAGTGAATATCAAGATGAAATCCGTGAAGACCAACGATGATTGGGAAACCAAGACCACGGTATCTGAAAAATATAAAAAAGTGCAACCAAATGACATCTTGGGCAAATTATTGGGAATGTAAATGAGACGCGTATTAATTACTATCTTTGCCATACTGATTTCTGTTTCGATGCCTGCTCAAACCAAAAAGACATCGAAAACAACTACTCGTGTATCTACGACACAGAAACAGAAAACCACTCAAAGGTCCACTGTGAGAAAGAAAGGAAGTGGGAAGAAATCCAATACTTCCAATCAATCCAAGAAGTCGGTCTATACCAATTCGTCTATCAAAGGATTGGAGAAACAACGTTCTCAGATTCAACAGAAGATACGCGAACAAGAAAAAGCATTAAAGGCTAACCAAGCAGACGTGAAGCAACGCCTGCAAAACTTGCTTGTGCTTAATACTGCCATTGAGGAACGCCAGAAAAGCATTGAGAATATTCAAAAGGATATTACCCATATAGATAGTGACATCGACATTTTAAGGGCGCAACTGAAAACGTTGAAAGACCAGTTGAAAGACCGTAAGTTGAAGTATATACAGTCGATGCGCTACATGGCCCGTTACAGGAAAGTGCAAGATAAACTGATGTTTGTCTTTTCTGCCAAGAATTTCTCCGAAATGTTTCGCCGTTTTCGATTCGTACGCCAGTATGCTGATTACCAAAAGGCTCAAGGCGAATTGGTCAAGTCGAAACAAGACCAGGTAAACGAAAAGTACCAACAGTTGGAAGCGGTAAAAGGACAAAAGAATGTTTTGCTTTCCAAAGACCGTAAGGAAAGACAACAGTTGGAAGGACAGCAAGACGAACAGAAGAAAATGGTTTCCTCATTACAGCAACAGCAGAAAAGCATTCAAGGAATCATTGCAGAACAACATAAGAAAGATGCTGCATTGAATGCACAAATAGACCGACTGATTGCCATTGAGGTAGAGAAGGCAAGAGTACGTGCCGAGGCTGAAGCGAAAAGAAAGGCTGCTGCTGAGGCTGCTGCCAAGAAGCGTGCAGAAGAATTGGCTCGTAAGAAAGCTGCTGCTGAAGCTGCTGCACGTGAGAATGCTCGAAGAATAGCAGAAGCAAAGGAACGAGAGGCGAAAGCAAAGGCTGAGGCTCGTGCCGCAGCTGCTGAAGCTGAGAAGGCAAGAAGGGCAGATGCACGTGAGGCAAGTCTGCGTGCTGCAGCGGAGCGTAAGGCTCGTGCCGAACAAGCTGCTCGTGAAGCTGAGACGGAACGATTGGCAGCTGAGCGTAAGGCTGTGGCAGAGGCAGAACGTTCTGAACGTGAGATAGCCGAGGCTACAAAAGTACATGAGGAAGGTATGCGCATGAGTACGGTTGACCGTATGCTGAGCGGTGGCTTTGAGGCTAACAAGGGTAGGTTGCCAATGCCAATTACGGGTAAATATAAGGTGGTTAGCCACTTCGGGCAATATGCCGTTGAAGGATTACGTAATGTGACGCTCGATAATAAAGGTATCAACATCTTGGGTAGTCCTGGTTGTATGGCGCGTTCTATATATGATGGAGAGGTGAGCGCCGTGTTTAGTTTCTCTGGCACGATGGTGGTCATGGTTCGTCACGGTTCTTATATTTCTGTGTATTGTAACTTGAAGTCGGTGGGCGTTTCAAAAGGTCAGAAAGTTAGCACAGGACAAGCACTTGGTTCTGTAGGAAATGACAATATACTACAGTTCCAGTTGAGAAGAGAGACCTCCAAACTCAATCCAGAGGCTTGGCTACGCCGATGAAACGGATATGTTATCCTCTTTTAGAGACGAATCAGTTCAATATATTCATTGATGGCTTGTTCTAATTCACTGATACGGATATATTCGTCAGCAGAATGAGAGCGAGAAGATTCACCTGGTCCCATCTTGAATGATGGGAATGACATCAGAGCTTGGTCGCTTAGAGTGGGGGAACCAAACGGTTTCTTTCCCATTCTAAGGCATTTTTGGACGAGTGGATGATTGATGTCGATGTGTGATGAATGTAAACGGAAAGAACGAGCTTTCACCTCTGAGTGCAAGTGAGAACGTAGAAACTCAAATACATATTCGTTTTTGTAATACTCATTGGTTCTGATATCTATCACAGCAGTACATTCATCGGGTATTACGTTGTGCTGTGTTCCTGCATGAATGACTGTTACAGTCATTTTCGTTGGTCCTAAGAACTCACTTTCTTTCCTAAATTGATATTGACGAATCCAAGCCAAGTCGTCTATCATCTCATAAATGGCATTTACCCCTTCATTGCGAGCCGCATGTCCACTCTTCCCCCTTGCAATCATATCTACCACCATCAAACCCTTTTCAGCTACGGCAGGTTGCATTCCCGTAGGTTCTCCTACGATGGCAACATCTATGTGAGGTAACAATGGCAACACACTGCTGATTCCGTTTGCCCCTGATACTTCTTCTTCCGCAGATGCCAAGTATATGATGTTGTAAGGCGATTCATGTTTCAGAAAATAGCGATACACTTGCAACAGAGTGACTAATCCGCCGCCACAGTCATTGCTTCCCAGACCATATAAAGTGTCGTCTTCCAATGTAGGTTCGAAAGGATTCCGTGTCCATGAAGCGACGGGTTTCACGGTATCTATATGTGCATTGAGCAATAAGGTCGGTTTTCCTGCTTCCATTTGTGGAGGAATACACCAGATGTTGTTGCCTTTTCGTTCGTAATCCAATCCGTAAGATTTCAGTTCGTTCTCGAAGACATCGGCTGCATGAACCTCTTCACGGCTAATGGAAGGTGTTGCAATGAGTTTTTGGAGAAGTGAAATTGCATCTGAGAGAAGTTGGGCTTGTTCCATAACTAATTATGAGTTTTATTTCCACAAAGATACAACTTTTCCACTATTGAAAGCAATAATTTGTGAAATAATTTTGGATTTTGCTTTGTGCTTTGCCCGATTTACACTATCTTTGCATAAATTAATAATGTACGCTTATGCAGAATAATCAACATTTATCGATTCTCGTTCATGAGCAAGCAAAGAAATATGGAAGTCGTCCGGCTCTCACGTTTCGGATGTTTGGCAGTTTAGAATGGAAGACTGTCTCTTGGAATCAGTTCTCCTTGCGAGTAAAACAAGTGAGTAATGCCATGTTAAATCTTGGCATACGTCCACAGGAAAACGTTGCTGTGTTCTCGCAGAATTGCATTCAGTATCTCTATACCGATTTTGGTGCTTATGGTATTCGTGCTGTGACGATTCCCATTTATGCCACGTCAAGTGAGCAGCAAATTCAGTATGTGGTAAAAGATGCTAATGTGCGTTTCCTCTTTGTGGGTGAGCAAGATCAATACGACAAGGCTCACCGCATATTTGCCCTTTGTCCTACATTGGAGCGTATCATTATCTTCGACCGAAGCGTGCGTATATCAACCCACGATCCTAATGCACTTTACTTTGAGGATTTTGTGGCATTGGGAGAGAATCTTCCGAGACAAACACAATTGGAGTCCTTGTGGAAAGAGGCAAAGTTTGAAGACATTTGTAACATTATTTATACCAGTGGAACAACTGGTAATTCCAAGGGTGTTATCTTGACCTATGGCCAGTATTTTGCTGCCATGCGCAATCACAATGGTCCCGTCCCTGTTGGAGAAAAAGACCGTGTGATAAATTTCCTCCCGTTTGCCCATATCTTTGAGCGTGGATGGACGTATCTGTGTATTACCCAAGGAGCGCAATTGATAATCAATACCTATCCTCTTGAAATCCAACAGTCTATGCGTGAGACGCATCCCACGTGTATGTCTTCCGTACCACGTTTCTGGGAGAAAGTGTATGTGGGAGTAAAAGAGAAGATTGACGAGTCAAGTCCTGCCAAGCAAAAGATTTTCAGAGAAGCTCTTGCAATCGGAAAGAAATACAACATCGATTATCTCAGTAAAGGCAAACGACCACCTGTTGGCTTGACTCTGAAATATAGGTTGGTAAACAATACGATATTGAGTCTGGTTCGCCAGCAAATAGGTCTTGAGCATCCCAATATTTTCCCAACGGCAGGTGCTTACGTGTCGCCAGAGGTAGAGGAGTTCGTTCATTCCATTGGCGTGAACATGGTAGTTGGATATGGACTGACCGAGAGCTTGGCTACCGTATCGTGTGACCAAAAGGGCAAGACCTATACGGTGGGATCTGTTGGCAGACCGCTTGGTGATATTCAGGTGAAAATCGGAGATAACAACGAGATCTTGTTGAAAGGCCCTACTATCACTCCTGGTTATTATAAGAGAGACGATGTCAATGCGGAAGCATTCGACGAGGATGGCTTCTTCCATACGGGTGATGCTGGATATATGCGAGATGGAGAGTTGTTCTTGACAGAGCGTATAAAGGATCTTTACAAGACATCCAATGGCAAGTATATCGCTCCCCAGATGGTGGAGGGAATGTTGCTTGTGGATAAATATATAGACCAAGTGGCAGTGATTGCCGACCAACGCAAGTTCGTTTCTGCTCTTGTTGTACCAGAATTCCGTTTGGTTGAGGCATGGGCAAAAGAGCATGGGCTTTCTTTCAATAGTAGGGAAGATCTATGTGAGAATGAGCAGGTTCAAAAGATGATGATGGAACGTGTGGAAACCTTGCAGCAACCATTGGCTAAGTACGAGCAAATCAAGCGCATCACATTGTTGGCTCACCACTTCTCTATGGAGAATGGAGAACTCACCAATACGCTGAAGCTCAAACGCACCGTCATCAGCAAAAACTATAAGGATATTATTGATAAGATGTACGAAGAATGATAACAGCCGATCAATTGAAAGACGTGATGGACCGTGCCGATGCACTCCATCGATACTTGAATATCGACCAGAAACAAGTGGAATTTGAAGAGGAGCAACTTCGTACCCAGGCTCCCGACTTTTGGGAAGACGTGAAACGTGCCCAAGAGCAGATGAAAAAGGTAAAGGGTATTGAGAAATGGATTAAGGGATACCAGAATGTCAGACAATTGGCTGATGAGTTGCAATTGGCTTTCGACTTCTATCATGATGACATGGTCACCGAGGAAGAGGTGGATGCTGATTATGCAAAAGCTATTGAGGCCATCGAAGACTTGGAACTTAAGAATATGTTACGCCAAAAGGAAGACCCTATGGATTGCGTGTTGAAAATCAATTCGGGTGCTGGTGGAACGGAGAGCCAAGATTGGGCGCAGATGCTGATGCGTATGTATATGAGATGGGCAGAGGCTCATGGACATAAAGTGACTATTTCTAACCTCCAGGAAGGTGATGAGGCTGGCATCAAGAGTGTGACCATGGAAATAGAAGGTGGTGAATACGCATACGGATATCTGAAAAGTGAGAATGGCGTGCATCGGTTGGTGCGTGTGAGTCCATTCAATGCGCAAGGCAAGCGCATGACCTCCTTTGCATCGGTTTTCGTGTCTCCTTTGGTAGATGACACCATTGAGGTGTACGTAGATCCCGCTAAGTTGTCATGGGACACATTCCGCTCCAGTGGTGCTGGTGGACAGAATGTGAATAAGGTGGAGTCGGGTGTTCGCTTGCGTTATTGGTACACTGACCCTGATACGGGTGAAGAAGAGGAAATCCTCATTGAGAATACCGAAACACGTGACCAACCTAAGAACAAGGAAAAGGCGATGTTGCTCTTGAAATCCCAACTCTACGACCGTGCCATGAAGAAACGTTTGGAAGAGCAGGCAAAGATAGAGGCTGGAAAGAAAAAGATAGAGTGGGGTAGTCAGATACGTAGCTATGTCTTTGATGACCGAAGGGTAAAAGACCATCGTACCAATTACCAGACCACTGACGTGGATGGGGTGATGGATGGTAAAATCGACGAGTTTATCAAGGCATATCTCATGGAATTTCCAGTAACAGATGACGAATAATGTTCATTGTTATAAAAACAACAACTTAATAATATAAAAACTATGAGTCAGAAAAGTAAAGTCAATCGCGAGCGTCGTGCCATAGAACAAGAAAAGAAAGGCAGGAAAGTCGTTAATTGGATTTTTGGAGTGTTGATTGTCTTGGCAATCATCTTCATGATTTACACTACTATTCTTGCATCATGAGCGGACTGGAGATTGAAAGAAAATTTCTCGTGAAGAAAGGCGACGCGTTTAAACGCGCCGCCTTTTCAAGTAGCCATATCAAACAAGGATATATCCCTTGCGACAATGCCACCGTACGTATTCGCATCCGTGATGACAAGGCTTATCTTACCATCAAGGGAAAACCTTTTGTTGGCTTCCTCACGCGATATGAGTTTGAGAAAGAGATTACCATGAACGAGGCTGAAAACCTCATGTATCTCTGTAAGGGTGGTGTGATAGATAAGTGTCGTTACTTGGTGAAATGTGGCGACCACACCTTTGAAGTAGATGAATTTTATGGTGATAATGAAGGATTGGTCTTGGCAGAGGTAGAGTTGGGAAGCGAGGATGAGAGTTTTGAAAAGCCTGATTTCATCGGTATCGAGGTGACAGGCGACCATCGTTTCTACAACAAGCAGATGCTCAGGAATCCTTTCTCCCTTTGGCGCGAGACCATACCAGAAGAATACCGAAGATAGCAGCCACTAACACTCCCAGGGAGTCTGCGATGAAGTCGAGCCATTCGCCACTTCTCCTGCCTCCCGTGCAGTTGGCTTGCAATATCTCTATCAATCCACCCATGAGAATGGGCGCAACGATACCCAACCACAACAATTTCTTGCGGTTGATGGTGTCGTTTTTTCGTATGTATTCTATCCATAAAATGCCAAATGTTCCTGCATACATGACAACGTGAGTCCATTTGTCAATGAGGCTTATATCGTCAAGAACAGTTTCGGGAAATGCAGGGATGAAACAAAGTATCCAAATAATGATGATTAGAATGGTTGTTGTTGGGTATTTTGTCGTTAAATGACGCAAATAATTCATGTTTACTTTCAATTTTGATGCAAAAGTAAGAATTATTTTATAATTTTGCATTGTTTTTTAGCGATATTTTTAAATATGTCAGAAGAAAGAGCGAATTTTGGAAGTAAATTGGGTGTGATTCTTGCCACGGCAGGCTCAGCTGTTGGATTGGGAAACGTGTGGCGCTTTCCATATATGACAGGTCAAAATGGTGGAGCAGCATTTATTCTTATATATATAATATGTGTATTGGTTTTGGGCATTCCGTGTATGGTGAGTGAATTTATCATCGGCAGACATGGAGCATCCAATACGGCACGAGCTTACTCCAAACTTTCCAATGGAACGCCTTGGAAATTCGTAGGATTCATGGGAGTGCTGACGGGATTCCTGATTACGGGTTACTATGCCGTGGTGTCAGGATGGTGCTTGCAGTACGTCTTCTCTTCCATCATGGGAGAACTGAAAGGCGCTCCTTCTTACGTGACCTCTTATTTCCAGAATTTCTCCCAGGATCCCATTCGTCCAGTCTTTTGGACGTTGTTGTTCTTGTTGATAGCCCATTTCGTGATTATTCACGGAGTGAGGGGTGGTATAGAAAAGGCGTCTAAGTTGTTGATGCCAGCCTTGTTTGTCCTTTTGTTGGTTATCGTTGTGGCTTCATGTATGTTGCCAGATGCTGAGAAAGGTATATCATTCCTTTTCAATCCCCATTTCGACGTGGTGGATGGTGGTGTGTTCCTCGGTGCTTTGGGACAGTCGTTTTATTCCTTGAGCATTGCAATGGGATGTATTTGCACTTACGCCTCCTATTTCAGTCGTCAGACCAACTTGTTGAAATCAGCCGTTCAGGTTTCGTTGGTCGATTCTATTGTGGCTATCTTGGCTGGTTTGATGATTTTCCCAGCAGCATTTTCCGTAGGTGTCAATCCAGACAGTGGACCGTCGTTGATATTCATTACGTTGCCTAATGTCTTTAATCAGGCTTTTGCAGGACTTCCGGTTATCGGATGGATTATATCCTTGTTGTTCTATCTCTTGTTGTCGTTGGCAGCCCTCACGTCTCTCATGTCGCTTCATGAAGTGAGTACGGCGTTTTTCTTCGAGGAGTTGCATATCACTCGCAAGAAGGGAGCAACCATTGTTACGGTGACCACGTTTATTTTAGGTGCATTCTGTTCATTGTCTTTGGGAAAGATTGATAGCCTGCATATCTTCAATATGTCCCTGTTTGATGTCTTCGACTTTGTGACAGGTCAGATATTCCTGCCGATAGGTGGTTTCCTCACTTGTCTTTTCTTAGGATGGTATGTGCCCAAAGATATTGTACGTGACGAGTTTACCAATTGGGGTACGCTTAAAGGCACATTCTTTCAAGCCTATCTGTTTTTGATTAGATTTATTTGCCCGATAGGTATCTTAGCGATATTCTTGCATCAATTAGGAGTAATTTAATCTTAGGATATCCTAGGAAATTCTAGAAATTCTAGAAAATCTAGAAGATCTAGAAAATCTAGGCATCCCTAGGAAATCCTATAATTATTTAGAAAACCATTAATCATCAAAATCTATCCAATGAATCAATCAGAGAGAGGCAATTTTGCTACAAAGATAGGCGTGATACTCGCCACAGCTGGCTCTGCCGTAGGCTTGGGCAATATTTGGCGATTCCCATACATGACAGGTCAGAATGGTGGGGCTGCATTTATCCTGATTTATTTCGTGTTCATATTCCTGCTCGGCATTCCTGGTATGATGAGTGAGTTTATCATCGGACGACATTCTTCTGCCAATGCAGCCCGTGCCTATAAGATGCTGTCTCGTGGTAAACCTTGGCAAATAGTGGGATATATGGGCGTGATTACATCGATGATTATCCTTGGCTTTTATGCAGTGGTGGCTGGTTGGTGTTTGCAATATCTATTCGCTTCCATTATCGGACATCTCAATGGCGATGCTCAATACGTGATGGATTATTTCAAGGATTTTTCATCACATCCCTTCAAGCCAGTAGTATGGACAATCGTCTTTATCCTCATCACCCACTACGTAGTGGTGCATGGTGTGAGAAATGGCATTGAAAAAGCCTCAAATTTGCTGATGCCCACGCTTTTCGTGTTGATGCTTATCATCGTGGTGGCTTCATGTTTGTTGCCCGATGCTATGAAAGGTGTAGAGTTCTTGTTTAAGCCTGATTTCAGCAAGGTCAATCATAATGTTCTCTTAGAGGCGATGGGGCAGGCATTCTTCTCACTTTCTTTGGGTACTGCTTGTCTTTGCACCTATGCATCATATTTCAGCCGACAGACCAATCTCATGAAGTCGGCTTTCCATATTGCTCTTATCGATACGTTTATAGCCATCCTTGCTGGTTTGATGATATTCCCATCCGCCTTTTCCGTGGGAGTCAATCCTGATAGTGGACCTTCGCTCATTTTCATCACGTTGCCCAACGTGTTCCAACAGGCTTTCTCGGGTTTTGCTGGGGTAGGGTATGTCATTTCCATCCTCTTTTACGGACTGTTGGCATTAGCAGCTCTCACTTCCACTATTTCCATGCACGAGATAGGAACGGCATTCTTTTATGAAGAGTTGCATATCAGTAGAAACAGGGGGGCATGGATAGAGACAATCGTTTGTTGTGTGATTGGCGTGTTCTGTTCTCTGTCAATGGGAGCAGTAGATAGTCTTTCGCTCATGGGAATGCCTTTCCTCGATTTCTGTGACCATCTCACGGCACAGTTCTTGTTGCCGTTGGGCTCATTCCTCACTTGTCTTTTCGTCGGATGGTTTGTTCCGCAGCAAATCGTAAAAGACGAGTTTACCAATTGGGGTACTTTGCGCGGTTCCCTTTTCCAAGTATGGCTTTTTGTCGTTAGGTTTATTTGTCCCATTTGTATCCTGGCAGTTTTCCTCCACCAATTGGGCATTATTTAACTTGCATTTCCGTAATCATCATGAGGTTTTAGACTTATGCTATTGGGCATTTGATATTGGTTTTTCATCATGTAACCGATGGTAACTATATAAGAAACCATCGGTTTCTTGCATAGTAACCGATGGTTTCTTGATATGTGACTGATTGGGAATCTACAATGTATTATTCTAAACTTGTAGATTTGCCATCATGAAATGATTTTTTTACTTGACCATGATCTTCTTCACGCTTCCATCACCATAAACAACGATGTATATACCGCGTTGGAGCGTGTTCTGGCGAATGCCGTTGAGGTTGTAGATACCTGCGGCAACCTTCTTCTTAGCCACGTTCACGTCTTGAATGCCAGAAGCGTATTCCTCATTGAGTTGTTCGAGCAATTTCTGTGATTCCTCACCAGCGTTAGCCACGTAAATGTCGAATATCTTTGCGCCGAGAGAGCCTGTGATTTGTGCCAAGCGAACATACACCTCATCATTGCCGTTGTAGCTGTTGGTGTATTTCTTCCACATACGAGTGTAACCCGTGGCGGCTATCTCTTCACCCACATTCGTCCAGTTTTCACCGTCAGCTGATACCTGTACGATGACGGGACCACCTTGCATGTTGGCAATCGTTACCACGTCGAGAGGAGCTTGGTACTTGTATTTAGATTGGATAACGGCATTTCCTGGCTCGTCGGCTTGCATCTTGTAGAACTGAATGTCATAGCTGGTTACGGGGAACAACTCGTCAATATCTTCTGCCGTAGCGGGGAAGTAACCGCCCTCGTTAGAACCGATGGTGGTGGTAGATGGGCTGTTGCTCTGCCAGATCACAGATTGTCCTTTCGACATGATGGTCCATTGTGGATCGTCACCAGGCTCGTCAATGGTCTCGTATGGCTTTTCTTCGCCATGACCAATCGTTTCCTCACCCGTCACTGGATCTACGATAATCTCAGAACCTTCTCCTTCGTACATGGAAGCAGCACTCTTACCCCATGAGAAGAGACCAGATCCGTTGGAGATGTTATCCCACTTGGCGGCACGGAAGTGTCCAGCCACGTCAATCACCACTCTTGGATTCTTCACGAGAACGCGCTGTTGTGCAACTTCTGACCACACTGCGCCACCAGCCACTGAGAATACCGTGATGTTGGCTGGCATGGTGATAACGATGGGCTCCGTGTATTTAGATGACTTGATAGTATCGGTCGTTTCATCGAAATTGTACCAAATTTCAGCATCTTCACTCTCGCAGGTAATGGTGATGGTCGTGTAACCGTCGCTTTCCTCGTATGAGATTTGCGGAGTCTTGGGCTGCGATTTGATTTCAATTTCTTGTTCTGCTACATCGCTCAACAAGTAACCTTCTGCAATGGCAACAGCCTTGACAGTGGTAGGAGAGGTGAGATTGATGACTCCCGTGTATTCCGTACTTTCTGTGGTGGGTTCAGTACCGTCGATGGTATAGAACAGACGAGTCTTGGGCAAATTCCTTGATGGAGAGATGGTCACGTTGGTGTTCAAGTCCTTGTATTCGTATTCGATATTGGGAGCTGGAGCCTTGGTGATTTCACTCTTCGAGTCGAGGAGCATGTTGATGGCATTGTCGATGATTTGCAGCATGGCAGGTGTCGGACTTGCAGAGCCTGGCAGATACATGTAGCTGTTGTGTCCAGGATTGTGGATGTGTGCCAATGGTGTCACGTTGTCGCCACTGACGATGGGTGTAGCATCGCCAGCGAAATACTCGTCAAGCATAATACCCGTCAAAGGCTCGGCAGAGAGTTCTACGATATTCATTCCGTCAACCTCTATCACTTCCACGTTGCTGAGCAGTGGACTCTTCTTGTCGGTAACGATGCCGATGGGCATGTCTTGTGGCACTTCCTCGCCATATCCCCAAGCAGGGTAGAGTTTAGAACTGAGGTTTAACACAGGCATCCAGGGCATTGCCTCTTTGACGGCATTGATGAGAGGAGTGCTTGCTGGTACGGAAGAACCAATCACCAACATGTCAAATGCTTGTAAGGCCTCAGCCGTGTAGTCATTGCTACCTAAAGCGTCAATAGACGTTACCTTGGTGTTCTCACGTGCCTGTAAGAAGTTAAGGATAGCATCATCCCCTGCGGAGAGGTAGCCAATGTTTGCATTGACAGCTGCATCGCCTTCGTCAATCATAAACAAGGTAAAGTCGATACCTGCATTGGGAGAGAGCTTAAACTGCACATCAACAGGATCCGTTTCTGTGGTTACGATTTCCCATGTGAACGAATACGTTCCGAGAGAGCCCTCCACTTGATTGCCCAAGAAGATGCACTTGTCGTTGGTGCGCTCACCGCTGACAAACTGGATGTGGTCTTGAACGGGCTGAATACCACGGTCGGTGGCACTTCCGTTAGCCGAACGTCCCACGATAGTTACCTTTTGACCGTTTTTCAGTTTGGGAAACGTGATGGTGGTGTTGGCACGTGTCAGACGAATCTTGTTTTGAGCAAGGTGAATACTGTTCGATTTGTTATTGCCAATGTCGAACAAAAGTCCTGCTGTCTCCTTGATAACCATACCGTTGGCAGTCAGTTCCTCATTGGGAGAGGGCTTCACGGCATTTTGCCAGTTGTTGGTATTGCCGTCTCCATCTGTGCCGTTGGCTTTCCAGTTGGTTTCATCGGCATTCAGGTTGTCAACGGTTTCTGCACTCAGACCTTTGGTGAAGTCCCAAGTCTTCTTGTCTTGTGCATTGACTCCCATCGCAATGAGCAGTGAGAGCATCGTCAGCGTAAATAATCTCTTCATATATTTGTAAATTAGTTAATAAATACTTTTGCAAATTTACAAATATTTATACAAAATGAAAGTGAAATGCAAGAAAAAATGTGCTTTATGTGCAATAATATCAATATTTTAACTAAATTTGCAAGCAAATCACAATAATACTATGAATTACAAGGAATTTTTTTATTTTCAAAAGTCCGACCGTTCTGTATTGGTCGTGTTATTGGTGTTGTCTGTGGTGGTTTCCGTCTTGCTCTATGGTATTGGTGGAACAGAGGAAACGACAGATTCAGAAACTATCCCCAAATTCGTTCAGATTGACAATAGAGATACTGCTTACATCGTCGTCAGGGATGGAAAAACTGAGATAGATGGGAAGAGAGATTTATTTGACAAAACAGAGTCTTATTATGTGGAAGGGGAAAAAGTAGAGCGATTTCCGTTTGATCCGAATACGGCAGACAGTACCCAACTATTGCGTTTGGGCTTGAGACCTTGGCAGGTGCGTAGCATTTATCGTTATAGAAGCAAGGGAGGTGTTTATCGTGAGTCGAAAGATTTCGCACGCTTGTATGGACTTACCGTGAAACAATATCGGGAGTTGGAACCATATATCAAGATTTCTTCTGACTACCTGCCTGCTGCCTCTCTTTTTGCAAATGACAAACATACGAAACCAAGGAAAGACACCACGGTGACGAGATCTTTCCCTGCAAAACTGAAAGAGCATGAACGCATCAACTTGGCTGAAGCTGACACTACGACACTGAAGAAAGTGCCGGGAATAGGCAGTTACTATGCCAAGGAAATCGTGAGATATGGGGAGCGATTGGGCGGATATGTGAATGTGAAGCAATTATATGAGATAGAAGACTTACCCGAAGAGGTGATGAAATACTTTGAAATACGTCGTGTGAACGTCAGAAAGATGAACCTTAACAAAATGACGCTCAGACAGATGAAGAGTCATCCTTACCTGAACTTCTATCAATGTAGGGCAATACTCGACTACAGACGACTGAAAGGAGCATTGACAAGCATGGAACAATTGCGCTTGATGAAAGAATTCAGCTCAAAAGACATTGAACGCCTACAACCATACGTGGAGTTTGAATCACCTATTGGAAAGTGACATATTCCTTCAACATGGCTTCCTTGATGTCGTGGTGTTTGAAAGGCAACTTTCCCTTGCCCAATTCAGGAGCATTAAACGACTTGAGGAAATGGTCGTAGAAGGTTGGCCTTTTCTGTGGGAGGCAGAATGGCTTGTGCGCCTTGCCGTTTTTGTCAACGTAGCAGAAATAGGGCTTTCCGTATAAGCCATCGTCTCGCTTAGACGCAAACACAAACCAACGACTGTTACTCGACCAACTGTGATAAGTGTCGCTCTTGTGGCTGTTTACAATCTGCAGGGAATCTATTTCCTCAGTTTGGAGATTCATCATCTGAAGGTCGGCTTCAGGGTGCCAGATGGGGAAAGTGCCATAGTCGGCAACGGTGTAAAGAAGGTATTTCCCGTCGGGCGAAACTCTTGGGTGGCAGACACTGTGTTTGCCTTTGACATTGTGGGCAGACACCAACGTATCTACCTTCGTACCGATGGTGCCGTCCCATTCATTGAAAGGAATCCGGCAAAGAGCGTATTGCAACTTCTTGACATCTTGTGGGAGGGCAACGTTTTGGGCAGAGCAATAATATATGTATTTCCCATCGGGTGAAAAGGCTGGGAAAGTCTCTTGTACATTCACGTCAGCCAAGAGGTCTGAGCGCAAGATGGTATGAGTTTGTAGGTTGGCAACGAAAATATCCGACTCCTTATCATATACTTCCAATCGCTTGTTGGCTTGTGAATGAAAGGCAGGAATGATGTTGTTGGTAGAGAAAACCACATATTTGCCGGTAGGACTAAAGCCAAAGTACACGCTTCCGCCAGACATGAAATCGGTCTTGATATTGAGCTTGCTCAACGTCCCTTGCTGGTTGAGAATGGCTCCTCCGTTTTCGCCACGCACATACAGCATACTGAGGTTCGGGTCTTGGTTGGCGTATGTGTGGCAGTTCATACATCTATTTCCCACAGACTTGTAAGATGCGATTGCCCGTTCATCAAAATTCTCCACGCATCGCTCATGTAGTTCGAGATGATTGAAGATTTCGTAATCGGGTTCAATCAGTCTGTAAGTCAAATATGGGTCGATGGAGTCGTTTGCCACATGCCATTGATATTTCCATTGTCTCCATTCCTGTTGGTTGTATCTGGCAGAGAGTGTCATGTTGATGTCTTTCCCTTTTGCACTGAGCAAGAGTTGGTGCCATTCTTTCTCGTTGAAGCAAACCTCATTGCCTTTGGCGTTCACGCAAATGCGTTGTTCGCCACATTCAGCAATACATTCCACCGCATCTACCTCATCCCGTAAGAGGAAGTTGAGCGGTGCGATATTGACGGGAATGGTGACGTCGGTATAATCAGGATATGTGTTTGGAACTCCTTTCATCCTCTTAGCCTGATTGTCTGGTGTAGGTGTACAGGCAATCAGCAACGAGAGAAATGCAATAGGCAATATATGGTAAAAGAAATGTCTCATAACTGTGGTTGTGGCGTTTTGGCTTTGTCGAAATAATACCAATACGTGTCGGCGAATTGATTACTTCCACGTTGTTGGTTGTATTCTACAAAACGGTTGAACACTTGGCTGTCGTGAATGTATTTCTCCCATTCTTCAGGTTTCGCATTCGTTCCAGCCAACCAGATGCAAAGGGCTTCTTGGAAAAGTCTTTCGTTTGGCTCTCTTCCTTGGTCCATGCAAAAACGGTCATAGTCGCGTTTGAAGTTCTTCATGTCTTTCAACAGCAGGTCGCTACATAACAGATAATGCAAGGCAATGGTGTTGTTGGGATTCGATTCCAGCAGTTCCATCATGATCATGTGCAGGTTATCCGTTGTTTGCATGGTGTCTATGCGATTCACGAATTGCCTTTTTTGCAAAAGCCTCTCGTCGTTTCTCATTCTCTTTGTTTGTTTGGCGTAAACCCAAGTCTTGTCGAGAATGCGCATGTATTTATTCATTGCCATCGTGTCTCCGCTTACCAGGTTGACCTCAGCCAATCGCTTCACCATCCTGACATTGCGGTTGTCTGGCGAAAACACGTTTCCCATCATGGCGGCACGTTCGGTAAACGTCATATCGCCCAACACCCAATACAGTTCGTTCATGTTCTTGATGGTGAGCATGGGTGTGTTGGGACCGATGCGATAGAATGTTCCCAAGTCGTTAGGCACGTATTTCAACAACACGTTTGGGAGGTTTCCTCGTTGAGCTTGCACGAGATTATAGAAGAATTTCATTTCTGGCGTAGGGTCTTTCTCTGCTTCCACCATCTCAATCACACGGTCATGATTGCCGAAATAATACTCATTGTCCACTGCAAATTGCTTTTCCAAATAGAAATTGGGTAAGGCAAACTTCCCCATCTTGGGCAATCCGAAAAGCCAGACGAATGGGAATAAGATAATGATAGAGAATAATTTAAAGATATCATGATTCCATCTGTCGGGAAGAAAGCTGCAAATCCAAAATCCACCCATGATGCCTATAGCACTGATGATGTTTGACAATCGGTAATCGTACCTGAATGAAAACACAGCGAATACCGTCATCAGGAGAATGGCAATCACAAAGCTCCAGTTTCCGAGATGGAGACGTTGGAGAAACCTTCTGGTGATGTCGCCCAATGTCAGTAGGGCAACGGTCAGGATGATGGGACCTGCGTAGAGATAATAGTAAAATTGCGTGAGGAAGTCGCCAACGAGTTGTGCTGCCCAACCCATATCGGGCAGATATGTTTCCACGTAATCCCACGCCAAGAGAAAAAGTTGGTTTTGCTCTTGGTAAAAGAAGTGATAAGGATAGTAAAACTGGAAGAAGACAAAACACACGATTGCCCATAAGCCCACTGCCCCGTAAGCCCATAGATTTGTCTTCTTCATAAGTACGTTTAGTTTCATGTGTCTTTTTCTTATTTGCCCGTCTTACCTGTTTGCAAGATGCGTTTAAGGGTGTCTAAATCCTTGTTGGTGGTAGCCCAACTGGTGACGAACCTACAAACAAAATGCTCCTTGCCGTAAGGTTCCCAATGTGTGAAGATGACTTTCTTCTCCAGTTTCTTCACCGTTTCGTTAGGGATGATGGCAAATTGCTGATTGGTGGGGGAGTCAATGAACAAGTCGAAACCTGCCTCTTTCAAGATGAGTTTCAACTTGTTTGCCATGTTGATAGCATGGCGGGCAATGTCGAAATAGAGGTTATCGGTAAACAAAGCCTCAAACTGAATGCCCGTCAACCTACTCTTTGCCAACAATGCACCGTGGCGTTTGATGTTGGAGAAGATGTGTCGGGGAGTATTCTCATGCGTGAACACCACCGCCTCTCCACAGAGTGCGCCCACCTTGGTGCCACCTATGTAAAACGCATCACAATGGCGAGCCAACCAAGGCAAGGAAATGTCGCACGCATCCGACATCAATCCGTATCCCAAACGTGCTCCGTCAATAAACAGATGCAGGTGGTATCTTCTGCAGAGTTGGTAGATGGCATTGATTTCCTCGGCCTTGTAGATGGTGCCGTATTCAGTGGGGAAGGTGATATAAACCATCCCTGGTTGAGCCAAATGGTCGCGACTCTCATCATTTTCAAACCTTTCCATGTATGATTTGAGGTCTTCCGCACTCAGCTTCCCATCATGAGCGGGCAATGCAATGACCCGATGGCCGCTTCCCTCAATAGCACCAGCCTCATGTACGTTGATGTGGCCCGTCTCAGCCGTAATCACCGCCTCACAACTCATGAGCATAGAGTCGATAACCACGATGTTTGCCTGTGTTCCACCAGAAATAAAGTAGATGTCGGCATTGGGTAAGCCGCAAGCCAACCTGATTTTCTCCTTGGCATTTTCACTCCATTCATCGAAGCCATACGTCAGACTCTGCTTGTCGTTGGTAGCCATGAGGTGTTGCATCACTCGTGGATGAGCACCGTTGTTGTAATCACACTCAAATGAAATCTTCATACACGAAAGGTAAATATGGTGTTTGCGATGTGTAAATCTATGGTTTGTAATCGGTAAAGATGGTGTTTAGAGACTCTCAAGCACACGTTTCAATACCACCTCTGCCGAAATCTCACGGTTGGCGGCTTCGGGAATGACAAGAGAGTTCTTGCTTTCTATTACGTCATCGGTTACGATTAACCCACGTCTCACGGGAAGACAGTGCATGAATTTGCCATTGTTGGTCCAACTCATGTGCTCGGTGTCGATGGTCCAACTCATGTCTTTGGAAAGAATCTTTCCGTAATCGTCGGGATTGGTCACACCTGGACAACTCCAATTCTTTGCATAAACGAAGTCGGCACCTTCGAGAGCCTTACGCTGGTCGTATTCCACCACGGCATTACCAACGAATTTCGGGTCAAGCTCGTAGCCTTGAGGATGAGTAATCACCAAATCCACGTTGGCTGCATTCATCCATTGGGCGAATGAGTTAGGAACTGCTTGAGGAAGAGCCCTGCAATGTGGAGCCCACGTAAGCACCACTTTCGGACGTTGGATGGTCTTATGCTCCTCAATGGTAATCAAGTCTGCAAATGCCTGAAGAGGATGAACGGTAGCCGTTTCCATTGCTACAACGGGGCGACCGCTATACTTCACGAATTGGTTAACGATGGTTTCGGCATAGTCGAACTCACGGTCTGTAAGTCCGGCAAACGACCTTACGGCAATGATGTCGCAATAACTGCCCATCACGGGAATGGCTTCCAGCAAGTGTTCGCTCTTATCTCCGTCCATGATAACGCCACGTTCCGTTTCCAGTTTCCATGCTCCCGCATTCACGTCGAGTACGATGACGTTCATGCCGAGGTTGGTTGCTGCCTTTTGCGTGGACAAGCGAGTACGCAAACTATTGTTGAAGAAAATCATCAACAAGGTTTTGTTCTTACCCAGTTCTTGGTAAGCATATCTGTTTTTCTTTACTTCCATTGCCTCGGCAATGGCTTGGTCTAAGTTTCCAAGGTCTTCAACGTTAAAGAATGTTCTCATATTTTTGTGTATTTTATTTTCGTATTTGTCCGTTTCCGTTTATCAACCACTTATAGGTGGTCAGCTCTTCCAAAGCCATCGGTCCGCGAGGTCCCAACTTCTGTGTGCTGATGCCGATTTCCGCTCCTAAGCCAAACTGAGCACCGTCGGTAAAACTGGTGGGGGCATTCACGTAAACGCAGGCAGCATCTGCTTCCAATTGGAACCTCGTGGCTTGTTGTTCGTCTTGCGTGATGATGCTCTCACTATGACCACTACCGAATTGTGCAATGTGTTCAAGTGCTTCGTCAATGGAAGAAACGGTCTTGATAGCCATTGCATAATCCATAAATTCAGTTCCGAAACTATCTTCCGTGGCAGGTTGGAGTAATTCTTGAGGATAATGACCGTCAAGGGCGGCAAATGCGTCTGTGTCGGCAAATATCTTCACGTTACTGTCTTGTAAAGGCGAAACCAATTCGGGTAAGTCGTTGAGCCTTGCTTGGTGAACGATGAGGCAATCAAGTGCATTGCACACGCTCACGCGCCTTGTCTTTGCATTGTTGACAATGGCTTTCCCCATTTGCAAGTCGCCTGTCTCGTCAAAGTACGTGTTCACCACGCCCGCACCAGTCTCGATGACAGGTATTCGAGCCGTGGCTCTCACAAACTGAATGAGCTTCTTGCCTCCGCGAGGAATGCACAAGTCGATGTAGCCCACTGCATTGAGCATTTCACCCGTGGCTTCATGGGTAGCTGGCAATAAGGTTACCACATCTTGGGAAATGCCGTATTCTTGCAACACCTCTTGAATTACTGCCACACCCATGCGATTGCTCTCGTCAGCATCTCTTCCACCTTTCAACACACATACGTTTCCGCTCTTGAAACATAGTGAAAACACATCGAAGGTAACGTTGGGACGAGCCTCGTAGATGATGCCCACCACGCCGAATGGCACACTCATTCTTCTGAGATACAATCCGTTGGGAAGTGTTCTCTCCTTGGTGATGTGTCCCAATGGGGTAGGGAGCTTCGCCACGTTGCGCATATCGCCGGCAATATCTTCCAGTCGTTTCTCCGTCAGCATCAGCCTGTCATAGAGAGGATTGCTTTTATCCATCCTGCTCAAGTCGTTGGCATTGGCTTGAAGGATTTTCTCCTTATTAAATATAATAGCGTCGGCAACGGCATTGAGTATTTGGTTGCGCTGCTCGTCAGAGATGCGTGTGAGGCATTTGCCAGCATCCTTGGCTCTCTTGAATGTTTGTTCTAATTGCATATTGAAGTTAGCCCTCATGATTATGCCTTACGGGGATAAACTCCGTATGGGGCGTTTCGTCTTTATGTTCTATTAAGTTGATGAGGATGTCGTCTCTCTCGCCATTGGCGATAAACACGCGAATGCCGTTTAGAGACACCTTGCTTGCGGTAGTATATTTAGAGTGCATTCCACCTCTGCCGAAAGCACTCTTCTCGGGTTGGATATATTCACTCAGGTCACGTCCTGAAGCCACCTCACGAATCAGTTCTGCTTGCGGGTCGTCAGGGTGTGTGGTGAAAATCCCGTCGATATTGGAAAGCAAAACGAGTGTTTCGGCTTCCATCATCATAGAGATGAGTCCCGACAACTCATCATTGTCGGTAAACATCAGCTCCGTTACAGCCACCGTGTCGTTCTCGTTGACAATAGGCAACACCCCATTCTCCAGCATCACCGTCATGCAAGCCCGTTGGTTCTCGTATTGTTCGCCGGGGATGAAGTTTTCCTTCATCGTCAGCACTTGTCCCACGTGAATACCGAAATCCCTAAACAAGTCATAGTATAAGCCAATGAGTTTCACCTGTCCGAGAGAAGAGAAAAGTTGCCTTTGCTCCACGCTATCGAGAGAATGGTTTATCCTTAGTTCACTCCTTCCGCTTGCCATCGCCCCACTTGATACCAAGATTACCTCATATCCCTTGCTACGAAGCCAAGCTATCTGGTCAACGATGGAAGACACACGTGTAACGTCCAGTTTACCGTCTGGACGTGTGAGAACGTTGGAGCCTACTTTTACTACAATCCTGTTTTGCATGATGAATGGATGTTCTTATGATTTCTTTTCCTTGTCTTTTTCCCTGATTTCCACACGGCGAATCTTTCCGCTGATGGTCTTGGGCAACTCATCTACAAATTCGATGATACGTGGATATTTATAGGGAGCGGTCACGCGCTTCACGTGGTTTTGCAATTCCTTGATCAACTGGTCTCCAGCCTTGTCTTTCCATTCCTTTCCCAGTACCACGGTAGCCTTTACCACCATTCCGCGAATGTCGTCGGGAACGCCCGTGATGGCACATTCCACTACTGCGGGGTGAGTCATTAAGGCACTTTCCACCTCGAACGGACCAATGCGATAGCCACTCGACTTGATTACGTCGTCGATACGTCCTTCAAACCAATAGTAGCCATCTTCGTCTCGCCAAGCCACGTCGCCCGTATGATAGAGACCATCGTGCCAAGCCTCACGGGTGAGTTCCTCGTCACGATAATACTCCTTGAACAATCCGATGGGTTTCGTGTCGCCAATGTGAACCACGATTTCTCCCTTCTCACCATCTTCACAACGTGTACCGTCGGGCTTGATGAGGTCGATGTCATATTGTGGGTTAGGCATTCCCATGCTTCCGGGCTTGGGCTTCATCCAAGGCATGGTGCCCAACGTCATGGTTGTTTCTGTCTGACCGAATCCTTCCTTCAGTTGAATGCCCGTCAACTCATAGAATTTATCATATACGGCAGCATTCAATGCCTCGCCTGCCGTGGTGCAATAGCGCAAAGAACTCAGGTCGTACTTGGCGAAATCCTCACGGATGAGGAATCTATATACCGTAGGGGGAGCGCAGAAGGAAGTGATATGGTATTTCTCCATCTGTCGCAACATATTGTCGGCATTGAATTTCTCATGGTCGAAGACAAATACCGTAGCGCCGGCAAACCATTGTCCATAGAACTTGCCCCATACAGCCTTGCCCCATCCCGTGTCAGCCACGGTGAGATGAATGCTGTCTTCGTTGAGGTTGTGCCAGAACACACCTGTGGTAAGGTGTCCCATTGCATAAAGGAAGTCGTGAGCCACCATCTTGGGCTCGCCGCTCGTACCACTGGTGAAATACATCAACATGGTATCAGAGTTGGAATTGACAAACGCTGGCTTAACAAATGCCGGAGCCTTGTCTATCTCCTGATGCCAATCGTGGAATCCATCGGGTACGATAGGACCGATGCTCACCAGTATCTGCACGGTAGGACTCTCTGGCAATGCTGCCATGATCTGACTCGTCACGTATTCCTCACCCACACAGATAATGCCCTTCACAGATGCGCGTGTGTTACGGTAAACAATGTCGTGTTTGGTGAGCATGTGAGTAGCGGGAATGGCAACTGCGCCCAATTTGCAAAGAGCCAGCATGGTAATCCACCATTCCAAGCGACGTTTCTGTATGAGCATCACCATGTCTCCATGTCCGATTCCCAATGATTGGAGATAAGCGGCAGCTTGGTCGCTACGTTCTTTCAGTTCCTTGAAAGTCAACTTGATTTCCTCGCCTTCGTCGTTTGTCCACAACAAGGCGAGTTTATCGGGTTTCTCTTCAGCCCATACGTCCATCACGTCGTATGCGAAGTTGAAGTTTTCCTTGACAATAAAATGTAAATTCTTCTTGTAGTCTTCTACAGAAGTAAATGTTGTCTGCTTTAAAAATCTTTCTACCATAAATGCTATTGTGTCTCGTGTCGTCGTTAAAAACGCACTTGTTTTTCTTTTAGAATATGATTGCGAGGAATCTGACGGGTTTCTCGTTGAGTGTTCTCATGCCATGAGGGTGTGTGGCATCAAAATAAATAGAGTCTCCCTCGTTGAGGACGAGTGATTTTGAACCGATGGTCAGTTCCATCGTTCCCTCCAAAACCATGTTAAACTCTTGCCCGGGGTGAGAGTTCATCTCCTTGGGCGTGTTGACAGGCTTGGGCTCCACGGTAACGATGAATGGGTCTGCCTTTCTTCCGCGGAATCCGCTTGCCAGACTTTCGTATTGGTAAGCCTTGCGTCTTTCCACACTCTTGCCTTGTCCTTTGCGGGTGAGGAAGTAGGCATTCATCTTAGGCTCCTCGCCAAACATCAACACGTCGAGCGACACGCCATATTTCTTGGCTATCTTCTGCAGGTTAGCTACAGAAAGTTCGCTCTCTCCACTCTCCATCTTCTCGTAATGGTTTACCGTAATGCCACAGAGGGCGGCTACATCTTCCACGGGAATGTCGAGCACTTCACGAAGTCCACGTAATCTCTCGCCTATTTGCTTTAATTGTTCGTCCATGATATTTATGTTTTTAATTTTTCCTGTCAAATCGTATATTTGCTTGCAAAGTTACGTATTTTTTTGATAACACACTACAAATCGTCAAATATCTGTATGGAAAAATTGACAATTGTTATCATTTTGTGTGGTTTTTCTGTTACTCTTGTGGATAATCTTGAAGAAGATGACCCCTTTTTATAATATTTTAAAGAGGAAAATTTTGTTTTCTCTTGAGATTAACGTATTTTTGCATCAAATTTTTGTGATGTTACGTTTTAGAAATGGGAAAAAAACGAAATAGACCCCGTAATCGTTACAGATTGCAGGGCGTTACATTATGTATTAGCACGGCAATGGTGCTTGTGCTATTAGGGTTAGTTGTGTTCTCTGTTTTGATAGGGAGAAACCTCTCTTCTTACGTGAAGGAGAACTTGGTAGTGACGATGATGCTCGACCAGGATATGTCTGATACCGAGGCGAAGCAGTTTTGCAAGATGCTTCAGGCTCGCCCCTTCATCAATAGCTTGCAATACGTGAGCAAGGAGCAGGCGCTGAAAGAAGGAATCAAGGAATTGGGCGCAGACCCTTCCGAGTTTGCCGACGGTAATCCATTCCTTTCTTCCATCGAACTGACGTTGAATGCCAATTATGCCAATACCGACTCGTTGCGATGGATTAGCAAGGAACTGAAAAACCATCCCAAGGTAAATGAAATTACCTACCAGAAAGACTTGGTGGAAGCGGTCAACAAGACCATAGCCAAGATCAGCTTGGTGTTGTTGCTTTTGGCGGTATTGCTCACCATCGTGTCGTTCTCGCTAATCAATAATACGGTGCGACTGGGCATTTATGCGCGTCGTTTCTCCATCCACACCATGAAGTTGGTGGGAGCCTCATGGGGATTCATCCGCAAACCCTTTGTCAAGCAAGCTCTTTGGGTGGGTATCGCTGCTGCCATTCTTGCCATCCTCGTCTTGGGTGGATTGATCTACGCACTTTATTATTATGAGCCAGACATCCTCACCGTTCTCGACTGGAAGGTAGCTGCCATCACCGCTGGCGTGGTATTGCTTTTCGGCATCATCATCACCACGTTGTGTGCCAATATCTCCGTCAACAAATTCCTCAAGATGAAGGCGGGCGACTTGTATAAGATTTAATGAATCGGTAATTTTTTAATATATGGATAAGAAGAATTTTGCATTCGACAAGACCAATTTCATTTTATTGGCAGTCGGCATGATAGTAGTCATCATCGGTTTTATCTTGATGAGTGGCGGTGGTTCAACCGAAAACGCGTATGATCCCGAAATATTCAATGCCATGCGTACCAAGGTGGCACCAGTGATTTGTTTCGTAGGTTTCGTATCAATGGTTTATGCCATTATCCGCAAGCCTAAAGATGGGGAGGAGGCGTAAATGACGTGGATAGAGACAGTGATTATTGCCATCGTGGAAGGACTTACCGAGTTTCTTCCCGTTTCTTCCACGGGTCACATGATTATTACCCAAAACCTGCTTAACATACCGCAGGGTGACCCCTTTGTTCATGCCTTCACGTTTATCATCCAGTTTGGTGCCATCCTCTCGGTGGTTTGTCTCTACTGGAAACGTTTCTTTCAGCTCGACCATACGCCAGCTCCGGCAGGCAGCTCATGGTTTCAGCGAATGAAGCATAAGTTTTATTTCTATTGGCTGCTCATTATCGGCGTGATACCAGCCGTGGTTATCGGGTTGGCTGCCAAGAAGTCGGGACTTCTCGATTGGTTGCTTGACAGTGTTGAGGTGGTAGCCATCATGCTCGTAGTGGGTGGCGTGTTTATGTTGTATTGTGACAAACTCTTTAATAAGGGCAACGATGCTAATCGTGTCAATGAGAAACGTGCGTTTAACATCGGCTTGTACCAGTGTATATCGGTTATTCCTGGTGTGTCACGCTCGATGGCAACCATCGTAGGCGGAATGACACAGGGACTCACACGCAAACGCGCGGCTGAGTTCTCTTTCTTCCTTGCCGTTCCCACAATGGCAGGTGCTACGTTGCTCGACCTGCTCGACCTCTTGAAAGAAGATGCTGCTTGGGCTACGAGTCATAACATTTCCATGCTGTTGTTAGGTTGTGTCGTGGCATTCGTCGTGGCTCTCCTCGCCATGAAATGGTTCGTGGCATTCTTGACCAAGTATGGTTTCAAGGCTTTCGGTATCTATCGCATCATCGTTGGTGGCATCATCATCGTATTGCTGCTGACAGGACATTCACTCGCAATGGTAGATTAAATGAATTTTACGCAAGGAGAGATCATTGCCATAGACAAACCCTATCGCATGTCGAGTTTCGGGGCGTTGGCTCACATTCGTTTCCTTATCTCCAAGAAGGTTGGCGTGAGACGAGTGAAGACGGGACATGCGGGTACACTCGACCCTTTGGCTACGGGTGTGCTGATTCTTTGTACTGGAAAGGCTACCAAGCAGATTGAATCCCTCCAGCTACACACCAAGGAATATACTGCCACCTTGCAGTTGGGAGCTACCACTGCCAGCTACGACAAGGAGCATACGGTGAACTTCACCTATCCCACACGTCATATCACCCGTGAACTGATACTCGAAACGTTACATCGCTTTGAGGGCGACATCATGCAAGTGCCTCCTTCCTATAGTGCATGTAAAGTGGACGGACATCGGGCGTATAAGTTGAAAAGGAAAGGCAACGACGTGGAATTGCAAGCCAAGCCCATCCGAATAGACGAGATAGAACTGACTCGTTTCGACCCTACGCTGATGCAGATGGATATACGTGTGGTGTGCGGTAAGGGTACATACATACGTGCGTTGGCTCGCGACATTGGCAGGGCTTTGGGAAGTGGGGCGTTCCTCACCGCTCTGCGCCGCACCAGGGTGGGGGATATACGTGTGGAAGATTGTATAGACTTCGACCGTTTTGGTGAATGGTTAGACGCACAAGAGATAGAGGATGATAATATGAGCAATACGAAAAAATGAATTTTTAACACTCAATATATGAAGCTATCACAGTTTAAGTTTAAATTGCCAGAAGAGCAGATTGCACTTTATCCGCATAGCATTTGGCATGAGTTCAAGAACGAGCAGGGAGAAAAGGAGATGTGCCGTATCACACGCCGTGACGAATGTAGATTGATGGTGTTGCACCGTAAGTCTCAGACCATCGACATGTTCAAGCGTGATGAAAACGGAAAACCTATCGAGGGGGAATACTTGGATTTCCGTCATGTGCTTGATTATTTTGACGAAGGTGACACCTTCATATTCAACGATACCAAGGTCTTTCCTGCCCGTCTCTACGGTACGAAGGAGAAGACCGACGCACAGATTGAGGTGTTTCTCTTACGCGAGCTCAACGAGGAGATGCGTCTGTGGGATGTGCTGGTAGAGCCTGCACGTAAGATTCGTATCGGTAACAAGTTGTTCTTCGACGAGAGCGGAACGATGGTTGCCGAGGTGATTGACAATACCACCAGTCGTGGACGTACCTTGCGATTCCTCTATGATTGTCCTCACGATGAGTTCAAACGAGAACTGTATGCGTTGGGTGAGGCTCCACTGCCTCGCTACGTGATAGATGCTCGCGAGAAACACCATGCCGATGAGGATGACATGGACGACTTCCAGTGTATCTTTGCCAAGAACGAAGGGGCTGTGACTGCTCCTGCCACGGGTCTTCACTTCAGTCGTGAACTGATGAAACGCATGGAAATCAAGGGTATCAACTTTGCTTATATCACTCTTCATTGCGGACTGGGTAACTTCCATGACATTGAGGTGGAAGACCTTACGAAGCATAAGATGGACTCCGAACAGATGTTTATCAATGAGGAGGCTTGTAACATCGTCAATGCTACCAAACAGGCTGGACATCGTATCTGTGCCGTGGGTACCAGCGTGGTAAAGGCCACTGAGACCGCCGTGGGTACAGATGGGCTCCTCAAGCAATACGAGGGATGGACCAATAAGTTTATCTTCCCACCATACGACTTCGGACTCTCTGATTCGATGATTGCCAATTTCTATCACCCTTATTCTACCTTGTTGATGGAGACCGCTGCCTTTGGCGGGTACGATTTGGTGATGGAAGCCTACGACTTAGCCGTGAAGAACGGGTATAAGTTTGGCTGCTATGGTGATGCTTTGCTTATTGTCAATGATTGACACATGGATGGGCATTGCGTCTATTTAGGCCTTGGCTCTAATTTGGGAAACCGCAAGAAGAACATCCTCGATGCAGTTACAAAGATACAAGAGCTGATTGGTACCGTAGAGTGCCAATCAGCTCTTTTTGACTCTCAGCCGTGGGGATTCTCTTCCGAGAATCGCTTTCTGAATGCCGTAGTAAGGGTAAGAACCACGCTTACACCCCGACAAGTGTTAACCGTCTCTCAGCAGATAGAACGAGATATGGGGCGACGGAAGAAAATGCGCTTGAAGGATGACATTCCTGTTTATCACGACCGCATCATAGACATCGACATCCTCTTGTATGATGACATCAAGGTGGATGAGCCAGACCTGCAAATACCGCATCCCCTTATGTATGAGCGAGACTTCGTCATGATTCCCCTAAGAGAGATGATGGAGTCTTAGAGGTGATGGGTGAGAGGTGAGTGGTGAGAGAGTAAGATTTGATTTTCAATCAAACTATTAATATTCAACAATCCATTTTCCATCATCATACGGGCTCCATCTGCTATACAAATCAGAAATGTAAGTCACAACACCAAATTGCTCTGGTGTCAGTCTGGAAGCCAATTTTTGTACTTGTTCATTAGCATTTTTTATTTAGGTCAAAGGCTCGCTTCAAATCTTTAGGATATCCCTGACTGCCTTTACGAAGGATGTCTGCCAGATTGCTTCGAGCGAGGTCATTTCCGTTTTCTATAGCTTGCTCGTACCAGTAAACAGCATTTTCGATGTTTGGTTGTACACATACGCCATCCTCGAAGAATGTACCTATATCATTCATCAAGTTATGGTCCATATTCAAGTCTTCCAAATGACCTTTTTGAATACACTCTAAGATATAAACTACATCTTCACGATTCCATCCATGTCCTTCTGGGGAAGATGAATAGTCAAGAATAAAACTTTGGTAATTCACGGGGATGGTGATAGTTCTACCCTTTCCAATGTTCAAAGTCTTTTTTTGTAATTTCATATTAGTACATATTAGAGTTAATATATTGATGTTTTGTTCCTTTTGATTTTGATAGTCAGATATATTTGGTATTCAGAGTGTGCATCGGGATTAACCTTTCTAATGCGGCACTCGAATATATCCGTCCATCCCATTTCGAGAATAGCAGCGATGGTCTCATTGTCCTCACGAGGGATATAGCCAATACAATAAGGTTCATCCTCTGAGGGTCTTTTATACATTACAGCAACGGCATCCGCATTGTGGCGGTTGTCCATGTCGCGTTTTAGTTGCAACAACGTGCCAACCTTCAACTCTTCCCACACTTCATCTGCATCATGATATTTGCGACCTGCCAAATGACAATTCATGAAAAATGGTTCCATTCTTTTTGTCACACTCAATAATCAAACCAAACATTTCTTCTATGGCTATCCTGTGGCGATGGAAGGTGGGGCGAGATAAGGATATTCCCTCGCTCATTTCTGTCTGTAGCCACTTCTCGTTTATCTCAGCCAATGTGATAGTCTTGGCATGATAAATAGTATTCACCAGCCAGATATATTTCTTGAATTATGTGTAGGTTGTCATAAGCAGTAATATTTCTGCAACAAAGATACTCAAATTCGCAATAATTGTTGTTCTTTTACAAAAAAAAGATGACTATCGGAAAAAGATTCTACATTTGTTCGTAATTCTCCACGAAATATATATCCATTACTTTGTCTTGTAATTTCTGAATTTAGGTGCCAAAATACGGGCATTTTTTTCAATTGATTGAGAGTCGGTTCGAAAAATGCTTAGTTTTTGAGGCTTTTGTATATGATTGAAAATCAGGTGTTTGCGATTTAATTACCATTATTATTGATTCAAAAAGCATGATTTTTCATTGAAAAAGGGTCTTTTTTGAGTGTTCGTAACATATTAAGTTAGCTCGCTAACATATCATATTACGGTCGTAACATGTATAGTTACGGCAATAACTATATATGTTACGGAGAAAAACATGAAATTTTGCCCGTTATAACCTCATTTTACGCTTTCATAATTCTATTTCGCAAGAAAATCAGAACAAAAATTTGTTGGAATAATTCACAATGGACAATTACCAATTCATAATTGACAATTCACAATTCCTGATTTACAATTGAAAATGAGGGGTGAGAGAGGAAAATAAAAAAAAATCCCGTTATCGCAAGATAGCGGGATACGTTTGTATTTAGGAGATTCTTATCTACGCAAACCAAGAGCCTTGACGATGGCACGGTAACGCTCAATGTCACGCTCCTTCAAGTATGAAAGCAACTTACGACGCTTACCTACCAACATGGTAAGTGAACGAGCGGTAGCGTGGTCCTTGTGGTTTTGCTTCAGATGTTCGGTCATGTGGGCGATACGATAGGTGAAGAGAGCAATCTGGCTCTCTGGAGAACCTGTATCAGCTACACCGTTCTTACCAAACTTCTCAAAAATCTCAGCTTTCTTTTCTTTGTCTAAATACATGATTTTAAATTGATTAATGAATGATTTGCAAAAACATCTTTCAGATGCTAACCGCCTTAATCACAACGGGTCACATCCTCTGATGCTTCGGATTTTCCGAAATGCGGGTGCAAAGGTAGTGATTTTTATTGAGATAACAAGTTTTTTCCTGAAATAATTAATTGTTTTTCCATTTTTTGTGAATACAATTGTAAAAAGACATCGAAATGGAATAAGATACAGTCGATTTGAAACGAATTCTATTCCACTATCATCATGTTGTTTGTCTGTGAATGAGAGTAAAGAAGATAAAGAATCTTAAATGAAAGGCTTTTTTCTCAACTACTATTAAATGGATTTGGAGGTGTTTTATGAATGTACTATCTTTGCAGTACTAAATTTATAGTAGAAAATAATTGATTATATAATAATAAGGTATGAAAGAAGAAAAAAGCAAGTCGCTTACCAAGGCGGAATTGAACCTGATGAACATTCTTTGGGACAAGGGAAAAGCAACGGTGAACGAACTCGTTGAGGCGTTGCCTGAGCCGAAGCCTGCCTACACCACCGTGCTCACAGTCATGCAGGTGCTGACCAAGAAACAAGTATTGACTTTCGAGAAGCAGGGAAAGGCAAATGTCTATATCCCGTTGCTCTCTCGTGAGGAGTATCTCAACAACTTCATGGACGAGACGCGCGATAGCCTGTTCAAAGGTTCTGTGAAATCCTTCCTATCGTTCTTCGTCAAGCACGAGAAGATCAGCAAGCAGGAACTGGAAGAGATCCTGAAGGAGATGAACGAGTGATGTCGTCTGAAACCATGATATTAATAAATGCGAATTATGAACGAGATATTGATTATCATTGGTAAGCTGATTGCATCTTCGGCATTGCTGTATGCTTTCTATTGGCTGGTATTGCGCAACCGCGCCAGCTATACGTTAGCTCGCGCCTATCTGCTGTTCATTCCCTTTGTCAGTATCATCATGAGCGGACTGACTCTGAAGGTGCTGCCAAGCAATTTGTCGATGGAAACGATCACCAACAACGCTGCTCCAAAGAGCGAGACGACGAATGCCTACACGTTGGTATATAATGGTAAATCCAAGGTTCTGCAAAAGGTTAATCAAAAGGAACTCGACGAAATCAGTCTTGAGCAGAATCAGGAACAGACAGAAGGGGAAACGGCTCCCTTCTGGGGAGAGGACACGGGAAAGACTTTTCTGCTATTGCTCTGGGGCATTATCGCATTAGTGCTGGTGGCCATCGCCCTCTACAACATCGGTTGCCTCTACCTGATGAGCCGTCGGATGGCATCGCAGACCACACCCGAGGGATTCAGGTTGATTCGTTCACCACAAGTGCCTGTACCCTGCTCGTTCGCCAAGACGGTCTTCATGCCTACTAATCTTGGTGACGGCAAGGAAGATCTGATACTCCGTCATGAAAAAGCACACATCCGTCACGCCCACTTCATCGATGTATGGGTGATGGAACTGATGACACGCCTGTTGTGGTTCAATCCCATCCTATGGCTGACACGCAACGAACTACGCAACGTACACGAGTTTGAAGCTGATCATGATGTAGTGTCGTCGGGTTGCGACATGGGGGTCTATCAGACGTTGTTGTTGGCACAGGTGATGGATAACGGCAGCTACTATGCCAACGGTTTCAACCATTCGTTCATCCGTCGCCGCTTTGTCGAGATGAAACGCTCCACGGCGGGCACGCTGGGCCGACTGGGTAAGTTTGGCTTGTGCCTTTGGGTAGTGGCGCTCTTCTGTGGGTTCACGTTTGCCGAGCGCGATGCTGGAGCGGTCAAAATGGCTATGCCTGAACTCAGCGAGCCGCAGATGTTTGTCATTGAAGGTGAAGTTGGAGAGGATACACATGCAGAAAAGAACTTCAACATCTATCTGGCTGATGATTATATGCACATCGACGGAAAGAAACCTGTTGCAACTGTGCCTGTGGTAGATGGAAAGTTCCGCTTCGAGATTCCTTTGACGAAGATGACGGCAGGGCGATTGCAGAGCACACGCAAGGGCTCTCCGGCTACAGACTTCTTCTTTGTGCCTGGCGATACGGTGCATCTCTTTGTCTTCAGTGATTTTAATCAACTTGTGCCTGCTTACAGTTATTTGCGGAAAGTAGCACGCAGCATCATCGCACTACGCAACGCTACCAACTGGGAGTCGCCTCATCTGCCAGTGGTGAAAGGCAAGAAGTGGGAAGAGGTGACCAGTCTGACGATAGGCTATCCGCAAATTTCCGTGAAGGAAGTCATCTTCGGCAAGAATGAAACCGTGCTCCGCATCGTGGGGGACCTTTATGCCACGGATATGAACATCCGCAAGGACTCCTACCTCACCGACGGCAAGGGTGGCAAATACAACCTACGCCGTGTGCTTTATGGAGACGTTGACAAAGACAACAGTACTGATGTCCGCGTCTTCGGCGGCTATTACGCTTTCGACCCCGTACCCGAGGATGTGGAAGAACTGAACTTCATGGCAATCAGTCAGACAAGACAAGACTCGATTGATATGAATGGCCCCAGCATCTTCCATATCAAGAGAGCCCCAAAGAGAGATCCACAACAGCCTAATTTCCAGATGGACATTACGGTATCGCAAGGCATCGGTGACTCAGGCTATTTGATTGAACTCATAGACGAACCTACTGGGCACATTCACCAGATTGCCGACATTCCCGTCGTTGACAGGAAGTGCTCGTTCGCCACCCATGTCGATGAGCCCACGATGTCACACATCACCGCCACCTTCCCCGACGGCTCCATCTGCTCGGCATACGTCTGGTTCCCCTTCGTACCTGGTGAGCATGCAACGGTGAAGGTTATGAATGGCACGTTCGACCTCACAGGTTCTGCATTTTATAAGCAGTGGTCAGATGCCGACGAACTTGAAGAGAATGCCAAGAAACATCACAAGCCAGAAGAAACCCAAATCCTACTTCTTGACTATCTGAAGAAGCATGTTTCGGAAGAGGGCTGCGTCATGCGTTACTGGCAATATGAAGTGTTGCCTCGTGAAGAAATGCTGAGAATCATTCCCTACAAGATAAAGAACGGCCGCTTCAAGAAATTCTTCGAAGATAGCGAACACCAAATATCACGGATATCATGATTGAATAACAAATAAACAAATTAAATACTTATCATTATGACTCATAGAATCATCAGTCTTATGCTGCTCTTTTGCGGCTTGACTTTCACCGAGATCTTAGCGCAAGAAAACAATTTCTGCATCAGCGTAAAGGTAACGCAAGGCATTGAAGATGCGGGCTATCTCGTTCATATCTTTAACAGTGATAAGACACAACGTAGGTTCGTTGACAAGATTACCGTCAACGACAAGCGTACCTCGTTCGAGACTCATATTGACGAACCTTTGGTTGGTGACCTGACTGCTATCTTCCCCGACGGCGCAGTCTGCTCGGCTTGCGTACGCTTTCCCTTTGTGCCAGGCGAGCAGGCTCAGGTAAAAGTGAAGAACGGTACGTTTGAACTTTCTGGCTCAAAGTTCTATCAAGAATGGAGCGATGCCGATGAACTGGAGGAGAATGCCCGAAAGTATTACAAGCAGTGGGAGACGGATTCCATCATCCTCAACTATCTGAAAAAGCACGCTTCTGAAGAGGGTTGCGTGATGCGCTACTGGCAATACGAGATTCTACCCCGCCCCGTCATCCTCGGCATCATCCCTGAATCAATGAAGAACGGTCGTTTCAAACGATTCTTCGACGGATACCAGCCACAGGAGGATATTCCCACATTCAAGGCTTCAGAAGCACTTGGTGCTATTGACAGCCTTGATACTATTGACAGCCTCGAAGAGGCAGATGTCGATGCTGTTTTTTCCTCCCTGCCCGACATTTCTTTCTCACTCGATTCTTCCTCCCTTAAGAATGCTCCGAAACAGATGAAAGCCATGAAGAAATACATGAAATCAATGGAGAAGTACTTGAAGGAAATGGAGAAATACGCGAAGGAAATGAAAAAGATAAAACACTCGTGATAACAATAGAATGAATATTAGTTTGTAATTTTTTTCCAATATTCCCGGGACAAGACATGGGTCACAGTGATGTGCCCCATGCTTTTGTATGTTAGATTTATACACATTGTTTTTTCTTATGTAGAGATAAAGTAGATTTAACGGTTAAGGGTGTTTTTGAGTTCATCACACTCACTTTTCAATCAGAAATGAAAAGAAAAGTTTTTTTCTTTTGCATTTCTCTCACTTATTTCGTACCTTTGCGGCAATTTTTAAGGATTATTTATGCAAGACATAAGAAACATTGCGATTATAGCACACGTTGACCATGGAAAAACCACGTTGGTTGACAAGATGATGCTCGCCGGAAAACTCTTCCGAGATGGTCAGGATAACAGTGGACAGGTATTAGACTCAAATGACTTGGAGCGCGAGAGGGGTATCACCATCCTCTCCAAAAACGTTTCCATCAATTGGAAAGGTGTAAAGATTAACATTATAGATACTCCGGGGCACGCTGACTTCGGCGGAGAGGTGGAGCGCGTGCTGAATATGGCAGATGGTTGCCTGTTACTGGTGGATGCCTTCGAGGGTCCGATGCCGCAGACACGCTTTGTCTTGCAGAAAGCCCTTCAGATAGGACTAAAACCCATCGTGGTGGTGAATAAGGTGGATAAGCCCAACTGCCGCCCAGAAGAGGTGTATGAGATGGTGTTCGACCTGATGTTCTCTCTGAATGCCACCGAGGATCAATTGGATTTCCCCGTGGTATATGGTTCTGCCAAGAACGGATGGATGGGTGAAGACTTCAGGACGCCTACAGACAATATCGACTATCTGCTTGACAAGATTGTGGAGGTGATTCCTGCTCCCCGACAGATAGAAGGAACTCCACAGATGTTGATTACCTCGCTCGACTTCTCGAATTACACGGGTAGGATTGCCGTGGGACGTGTTCACCGCGGTACCTTGCGAGACGGAATGCCCGTGACTATCTGGCACAGAGACGGTACGCACGAAAGAACCAAGATCAAGGAGTTGCATACTTTCGAGGGTATGGGGCATTGCAAGACTGATCAGGTTGACTCAGGCGACATCTGCGCCGTGATTGGTTTGGAGAAGTTTGAGATTGGAGATACCATCTGCGACCTTGAGAATCCGGAACCGTTGCCACCCATTGCCGTTGATGAACCGACAATGTCGATGTTGTTTACCATCAACGACTCACCTTTCTTCGGCAAGGAAGGTAAGTATTGCACGTCTCGCCACATCAACGACCGATTGCAAAAGGAGTTGGAGAAAAACCTCGCCCTACGGGTACGTCCTTTCGAGGATTCTACTGATAGTTGGATTGTCAGCGGTAGGGGAGTGCTTCATCTGAGTGTGCTCATCGAGACCATGCGCCGTGAAGGATATGAGCTACAGGTGGGGCAACCACAAGTAATCTATAAGGAGATAGACGGACAGAGATGCGAGCCTATTGAGGAACTGACCATCAATGTGCCAGAAGAGTTTTCTTCCAAGATGATAGACATGGTGACGAGAAGAAAGGGAGAGATGACTTCCATGGAGTCGCAAGCCGACCGTGTGAACATCGAGTTCGACATTCCTTCTCGTGGTATCATCGGACTTCGTACCAACCTGCTCACAGCCAGTCAGGGAGAGGCTATCATGGCGCATAGGTTCAAGGAATACCAGCCTTACAAGGGCGATATTACACGTAGGGTGAACGGCTCGATGATTGCATTGGAGACAGGTACAGCCTTTGCCTATTCCATTGATAAGTTGCAAGACCGTGGTAAGTTCTTCATCGACCCAGGAGAAGAGGTGTATTTCGGAGAGGTGGTAGGCGAACACGTACACGACAATGACCTTGTGATTAACGTGACGAAAGCCAAGCAGCTTACCAACGTTCGTGCCAGTGGTAGTGACGAGAAAGCTCGTATCGTGCCCAAGACGGTGATGAGCTTGGAGGAATGTTTGGAGTATATCAAGGCTGATGAGTACGTGGAGATTACGCCCAAGTCGATTCGTATGCGTAAAATCATCCTTGACCATAATGATAGGAAGAAAGCCAATAAGGAATAAAGATAAGAAAATGCCCTCGAAAGATTGACAAACTTTTCGAGGGCATTCTTTTTTTATTCGGTCGGATATGCTAAGTTTTCGGGTTGAATGTTTTCCAAAACCTCTTTGAGGAACTTGTTTGCTTCCCATTGAGCCATAGGCAGGTCGTGTAAGAGCCAATTGCCGCAATCCTTGGGTGCTGCACCAGGGATGTCGCCTTCAAACTCCGCAACGAAGCGGAATGTTTCTTTCATCAATTCCACGATGTCTTTGGATTGATAATTGCCTCTGATGAGCAAGTAGTTACCCGTGAGACAGCCCATTGGTCCCCAATAAACGATGCGGTCTTTCCAGATGGGATGGTTGCGCAGGAACGTAGCAGCCAAATGCTCGATGGTATGAATGGCACCATTATGCAAGGCTGGTTCGCGATTAGGTTCTTTCATGCGAATGTCGAAAGTGGTAACCACCTCGTTTCCCACTTGGTCTTTTCTCGATACGTAAATGCCACGCAACAAGCGGTTGTGGTCAATGGTAAAGCTGGGAATCTTGTCCATGTCTATTAAAGTTGATAGTTGATGTTGGTTAAGAAACTCTTGGTGGCATTGAAAGAACCCTCTGCCAATCTGTTCCAGAAGTCGAAATACTGAGAAGCCTTATGGTCATTGAGCGGAACGTCGCTGACGATACGGAAAGAAATGAATGCCACCCGATAGATGTGGCAAGTCTGAGCAATGGAACAACTCTCCATATCCACCGCCATTGCCTTGGGGAAGAGGTCGAGAATACTTCTCATCTTTTCCTTCGTGTTGACAAACCAGTCGCCGCTTACGATAGGTCCGGCATAAACCTTGTTGCCCTCTTGATGGTACAAGTCGCTGTTTTCCACACTTTCAATGGCTTTCTTCACCAGTTCCTTGTTAGATGAGAAATAAGGAGGCATTCCTACGAACTGTCCGTAGTTCACCTCGTCGCCACAATACACATCATGGTAATAATATTTCGTACCTATCACAACGTCTAACGGGTTCATGTCGGGACAAGCCCCACCAGCCACACCCGTAGAAACAATCAGGTCGGGATGGTAGTTGTTGATCATCTCTACGGCACCGATGGCAGAGTTCACCTTGCCAATGCCACATTGTTGCATGAATATTTGATTATTGCCGATGTCGCCTATCACGAAGTCTTTCTTTCCCCTTCGTTCTGTGCGACTCTCGTCGAGTAGAGTCTTGAGTTGCGTGAATTCCTTTTCCATCGCAACGATTACGCCAATTTTCATCTGTAGTTTTACCTTGTTTGTTAATTTAACTGCAAAAATAAGTGATTATTCTCAATTCCCGACCAATATTTTCAAAATAAACATTTTTTAATAGAACGACATACGATGATTGGCGAAAAACCACGTATTTGATTTTGTTTTTTGCCCGAATTGCACTATCTTTGCAGTCAAATATTAAGTCATTTATTACCTATGGAATTTTTGAAGAAATATCTGTTAGATATTCTGGCAATCGTGATATTTGCCGTTATTTCGTTTGCGTACTTTTTCCCTGCTGACATTGAAGGAAAAATCCTGTTCCAGCACGACTCGTCGGCTGGCAGGGGAGCAGGACAAGAAGCTACGGAATATTTACAGAAAACGGGAGAGCGAACCCGCTGGACCAACTCGCTCTTCAGCGGAATGCCCACGTACCAGACGGCACCCTCGTATAAGAGTACCGACATCTTGCAACAGGGTATCAAGGCTTACCACCTGTGGTTGCCCGAAAATGTATGGTACGTCTTCGTGTATCTCTTAGGTTTCTATATCCTTCTCAGAGCCTTCGATTTCCGTAAGGAGCTGGCGATATTGGGTAGCATCATCTGGGCTTTCTCGTCGTATTTCTTTATTATCATTGCCGCAGGGCATATCTGGAAGGTCATGGCATTGGCTTATTTGCCACCGATGATAGCTGGTGTGGTATGGGCATACCGCGGTCATTTCCTGAAAGGATTTATCGTGACGGCTATCTTCTCTGCCTTTGAGGTGAATGCCAATCACGTGCAGATGACCTATTATTACCTCTTCATCATTCTCTTCATGATCATTGCTTTCTTGGTGCAAGCCATCAAGGAGAAGCAGATGGCACGTTTTGCAAAGGCTACGGTGGCTTGTCTGGTGGGTGCAAGTATTGGTATCTGCCTCAATATGTCGAATCTGTATCACACTTGGCAATACAGTAAGGAGTCGATGCGTGGAAAGAGTGAGTTGGTGAAAGCCAATTCAGCCAACCAAACCGATAGCGGACTGGAGCGTGATTATATCACCCAATGGAGCTATGGCATTGGTGAGACATGGACCTTGCTGATTCCTAACGCCAAGGGAGGAGCTTCGGTGCCATTGGCTGCCAACGAGAAGGCGATGGAGAAAGCAGACCCCAACTATTACCAAATATATCAACAGATAGGTCAGTATTGGGGTGAGCAGCCCATGACGAGTGGACCTGTGTATGTGGGAGCCTTCGTACTGATGCTGTTCATCTTGGGCTTGTTTATCGTCAAGGGTCCGATGAAATGGGCATTGCTTGCGGTAACAATCCTTTCCATCTTGCTCTCATGGGGAAAGAATTTCATGGGATTCACCGACTTCTTCATCGACTACATCCCCATGTATTCCAAGTTCCGCACCGTTGCATCTATCTTGGTAATAGCCGAGTTTACCATTCCGTTGCTTGCCATGATGGCGTTGAAGAAGATAGTTGATGATCCCGACTTGCTCGCCAAGAACATCAAATATGTATATGTCAGCTTTGGGCTGACGGCAGGATTGGCAATATTATTTGCCTTGATGCCTACGGTATTCTTCTCCGACTTCGTTTCCTCTCAGGAGATGCAAGCCATGCAACAGATTCCCGCAGAGCAGTTGAATCCATTGTTGGCTAATCTCCGTAGTATTCGTGAGTCCATCTTTACCGCTGATTGCTGGCGTTCAGTCATCATCATCGTCTTAGGTACGTTGATGTTGTTGCTCTACAAGGCTCGCAAATTGAAAGAAGAATATATGATTGGCTTGGTGGCAGTTCTTTGTTTAGTGGATATGTGGAGCGTAAACAAACGTTATCTGAACGATGATATGTTTGTGGAGAAGAGCATACGCGAAACACCACAAGAGATGACAGCCACAGACCGACAGATACTGATGGATAAGGGACTGAACTACCGTGTGCTGAATCTCGCATCCAATACGTTCAATGAAAACGAGACATCCTATTACCATAAGAGCATCGGTGGCTATCATGCAGCCAAGCTCCGCCGCTATCAAGAGTTGATAGAGGCACATATCTCACCAGAGATGCAGAAGATGATGCCAGCCATTGCCACGGCAAACGGAGACATGACGCAGGTGGCTGGTGACTCTATCTACCCCGTGCTGAACATGCTCAACATGAAATATGTGATTATGCCTTTGCAAGGAGGACAGACCGTACCTATCATGAACCCATACGCATACGGTAATGCGTGGTTTGTTGACCATGTGCAATATGTAGATAATGCCACTCAAGAATTGACTCAGGTAGGACATGTGGACTTACGTCATGAGGCAGTGGCTGATGCCAAGTTCAAGCAAGTGATTGGCGAGAATGCCATAAAAGACGACTCAGCATTGGTGACATTGACCGCATACGAACCCAATCAACTCACGTATGACGTATCTTCCCAAAAGGGTGGTGTTATCGTGTTCTCTGAGGTGTATTATCCTGGATGGACCGCCACGGTAGATGGTGAGCCTACAGAGGTGGGACGTGTGGATTATGTGTTGCGTGCCATTAATGTGAAGCCAGGAAAACACGAAGTTGTGCTAACCTTTAAGCCAAAGTCGCTCGACCGTACCGAAACGATGGCTTACGTCTCATACGGCATCCTCTTGTTGGCTATCTTGTTAGGCTTATTTGTTGAGTATCGTAGAAAAAAGACCAATTAATAGCAAATAGTATGAATCCCAAAAGAATGATTCTCATCGTTAGTGCATGGGTGGCATGTACTTTCGTGATGGCACAAGAAGAACGTTCTTCATCCAGTTTGTTCTTGCAAACAAGTACGATGGCAAACACCACCGTTCCGTTTTACCTTCAAGACCCTGGCAATCAGTTGCCTATCCGTTGGGGATTGGATGTAGCTTGGATCAACGATCAAAACATTCGGAAGGGAATCAACCATATCGGAAAGGAAAACATCTCATTGGTAAGAGGATGCTTCCGTACCAAGAACGCATTGACCAATGACTCCGTGCTTACCTCTGACCACACCACCTACTTGCAAAGACGTATCAACTTGGCAAGACTGGTGAGCGACACCGTACAACTTATCTTGAATGAAGATCAAGAGGCTGGCATCAATACGTGGTATGGTACGAAAGGAAAGTCTGATACCAAACATTGGGCAGCGATGATTGATGCCCATGTGAAATGGATTCAAGAGAAATATCCCAAGATGAGAGTGGTTGCGATTTCGCCTTTCAACGAGCCCGATTATAGTAGTTGGGGGCAGGGAAGTCAAGCCGACATGAAGGAAATTGCCCGCTTGCTCAAAGAAGAATATCCCCGTTTCAGCGATATTGCCATTACTGCTGGCAACACCCTTAATTGCGACCAAGCATTGGCATGGTATAATGCCGTTAAACCATACGTTGACTGGGGCAATACACACCAGTTGGCTGGCTCATTCGATACGTATGCCGCATTCTTCCAGAAAGTGAGAAACGATGGAAAGTATGCCTACGCAGATGAGTTGCACAATGTAGGTGAGGCTATGGTCGGAGCTAATTACGGAATGCAAGCTGGCGTGTGGTGGGGCTTTGACAGTAGGGCACGTGGCGAGTTTTGCCATATCAGCAATCATGGTTCTCGCATTGGCTACGGAGAGAACAGAAGTGCCTGGACTTCGGCTTCCGTGTATCGCAATGACGAGACGGGAGAAGTAAAGGCTTTCATGGGTTCATCTGAACGTCAAGCCAACACATCAACGTTTATGTTCTTGTCGCGCGACAGAGAGGTGTATTATGACGGTCATGGTCCCGTGCGTGAATACAATATGGAAATGCCAGGAGGTACGGGCTACCAAGTGGGACAGACCAATGCCGAGCGCGTGATAGACATCGTGAGCGGTGAAGACGTACCGCCATCAGTCATTCGGGGACAATATAAAATCATGAATCGTGCTTCGCGTGGCATAGTGGCTGTGTATGGTACTTACGACAATCATCCCAATATCTCGCAGATGAGTTATACAGGACTTGCCCAACAAAAGTGGGACATAGAGCCCGTTGACGCAAGGATTGGCGGCGACTATAGTTTTTGGAAAATCAAGTCTCCTTATAACAACAAATACATGAATGTATTGAATAATGCTACTACTGCAGCCAACGTGATTTCATACGATGCAGGTTGTGCGAGCAATGAGCAATGGTATTTCGTGTATGCTGGAGAAGGATTCTATTATATCAAGAACAGGGAGAGCGGACTTTACTTGGAATTGGCAAGCAATTCTACTTCCAATGGAACGAATATCCGCCAGAACAAATTGTCTTCCACGGAGTCGGGTAGGAAATTGCAGCAATGGCGATTTTTGCCCATCGATGCGCCGTGTGAGTTGAAGGCTCCTGAGATTCCTACCGGACTCGTAGCCAAATCGCAGCAAGCTTCCGTGGCGTTGAGTTGGAATGACAACACGGAGAGTGACCTCGATGGTTATATGGTGTTGCGAGCTGAAGTATCTAAAAACGACTGGAATACCATCGCCCGTAAAGTGAAGCAAGCACATTACGTGGATAATACCTGTCGCCAAGGTGTGGAATATATATATAAGGTGAGGGCTATCGACCAATCTGAAAATATGTCTGATTGTTCAGAAACATCTGTTGCAACAGCCACGGGCGAGATGGGAATGATTGCCAATTGGCAATTTGATGGTGATTTGATGGACAACACAGACAACTGGTTTGATGCCATTGACTCTTCCAATCCTACTTTCACCGAGAATTGCCAGTCTGGGACGAAAGCGTTAAACGTATCGGCTGACCATATCCGTCTGCCTTATCAGATTGCCGACATGGATGAGATGACCATCGCCTTTTGGGTGAACTGGCAAACATCTGGCAATTGGCAGCGTATCTTCGAGTTTTGCAATGGTGCCGACGAGTATATGTATCTGACACCAAGTAATGGTACCGTGATGCGGTTTGCCATCAAGAATGGCGGAACGGAACAATATGTTGATAGCAAGAGCCGATTGACACTCAGGACATGGAAACATGTTGCCGTTACCATCGGAAACAACAAGGTAACACTCTATGTCGATGGTGTGGAAGTGGGTTCTAATAGCAATATCTCCATCAAACCCAGTGACATTCGCCCGTCTTTCAATTACTTGGGATATAGTATGTCGAAATTGGTACCAGCTTTCCGTGGCTATTTGGATGATGTACGTATTTACAACTATGCTCTTTCACAAGAGGAATTGCAAAACGTGATGGAAGAGTCGGTAAGCGACGTGAAAGCTGTATCACAAGACAATGCCCCTCAAACCTATTACGATTTAAGAGGCATGAAGCATACGACTCCACAAAGTGGTATTAATATTGTCAAGGATTCTAAGGGAACTACTTCCAAGAAAGTATTTTATCAGAAGTAACCAGAAATAACAACTCACTTTATTCGGCAGTGCGGAAGATCGTACTGCCGTTTGCTTGATGGGTAGCCAAGATAGTAACCTCAGAAATTTGTACGTGTTCAGGAGCATTGGCAACGTAATAAACCACGTCTGCGATGTCTGTTCCCGTCAATGGCTTGATTCCCTTGTAAACATTGTCGGCACGTGCATCGTCTCCATGAAAGCGCACGTTGCTGAAGTGTGTCTCTACCAATCCTGGCTTGATGTTGGTTACTCTCACCGCAGTATGTGCCACGTCAATTCGCAATCCGTCGGTAATGGCTTTTACGGCAGCTTTGGTGGCGCAATAAACATTGCCACCGGCGTAAGCAGCATCACCCGCAATGGAACCGATGTTGATAACGTGGCCGTGGTTGCGTACTACCATGTCGGGAACGATGAGGCGAGTCATGGTAAGAAGTCCTTTGATGTTGGTGTCAATCATTGTTTCCCAATCGTCCAAGTTTCCCTCGTATTCAGGTTCCAATCCCAATGCCAATCCCGCATTGTTCACTAACACATCTATCTCTTTCCATTCTCCGGGGATAGAAGCGATGGCTTTCGTTGTAGCCTCGCGGTCTCTTACGTCATATTGCAACGCCAGCACCTCGGTTCCTCCCATTGTCAATTCTTGCTTCAGGGCATCTAATTTCTCCTTATTCCTACCTGTGATAATTACTTGGTAACCACCTTCGGCAAATTTTCTTGCACAAGCTTCGCCTATTCCACTTGTCGCTCCTGTAATCAATGCAGTCTTTTTCATTTGAATATAAGTTTTTTCTATAGAACGATGCTTTTCCCTTTTTATTGTTATAATAATGATTTTCTGCACTTTTCTGATTTTTCCTTCGTATTCTCAATTACTTTTTGTATTTTTGCGGTTGTATAACTTTTAATGATAAAACTATGCCTAAAATATTCGAATATTTCGGTTTCATCTTTTATTTCTATTCCAATGAACACGAACCAATACATGTACATGTGCTTCATGGAGATAAGGAAAGTGTATTCGATTTAATAATGATGAATGGTGAATTGGCTGAAATTCGAATTCGTGAAAAGAGACGGGCGGAACCGCTATCTGAGAAAGACAAGCGAACGGCAGAAGCGTTCATTCGTAAATATTACAAGAATATCATAGACAAATGGGTTAAGTTTTTTGTTTTGAAGCAAAGTGTTCGTTGTACCAATATAAAGAAAAAATTATAAGGAGGACATAATATGGAGAGATTATATATCATTAAGGCTGAAAATGTGGGTAATTTTACCGTCAGTTTGACGTTCAACGACAACACCGTTCAGACGATAGATATAGGTGATTATATTCGTCGCCATCCACATCCACAATACAACAAATATCTAGATCCCCGTAAGTTTAACCGTTTTACCATAGAGAATGGCAACATTGTTTGGGGGAAAAATTGGGATTTGATGTTTCCCGTAGAACAATTATATGTTGGAGTGATTGAATAAGTCTTGTTTGTAAAGTTTCCTCATATAGTGACCGATGGTTCCTTGGTATGTGACCATCGGTTTCTTGTATAGTAACCGATGGTTTTATTCTATGATATGTGAAATAACATAAAATCTGTTTGTATCCACAAAAAAAATTGTACCTTTGTAGCATAACTAAAAATGTAAATATGAAAAAGCTACTGTCGCTTCCGCCTAATTTGGTGGAAAACTTTCATAAGATTACGGGATATGAGAGAGAAGAATGGTTTTGTACCAACGACCCTGTAGGAAAGAAATTGGGGGCGGGTGGGGGAACCACGTGGCTCTTGCATCAAGCATACCAAGACTATTGTGAAGAAAAGAATAATAGTACATCTGGCGAAAATGTCGAAATAGAAGGTGTGTCTTCTCCCTCCGTTCTGAGTTTCCAAGAATGGTTGGCAAGTGAGAAACGACTGATTCTTCATGCAGGAGGGCAAGGCAGAAGGTTGCCCGCTTACTCTCCGTCGGGTAAGGTGCTGATGCCTATTCCCGTATTCCGTTGGGAGCGTGGACAAAGGCTTTCGCAAGACCTACTTTCCTTGCAAATACCTCTGTACGACCATATCATGAGCGAGGCACCAGAGGGATTGCATACGATGATTGTCAGTGGCGACGTGTATATTCGCGCCACTGAAGCCTTGCAACCTATACCTGATGTTGACGTGGTATGCTATGGATTGTGGCTTGGCGCAGAGATAGCCAAAGACCACGGTGTATTCGTGATGTCTCGCCACGCACCATCCGAATTGAAATGTATGTTGCAGAAACCGTCTGTGGAAACGCTCAATCAATTACTGAAAGACCATCTCTATCTTACCGACATCGGCATTTGGTTGTTCAGCGACAGAGCCATTGAGCTGTTGATGAAGAGAAGTGGACAACACGCATACGACCTTTATTCAGAGTTTGGTTGTTGTCTGGGTACCCATCCTACTTTAGACGATGAGGAACTAAACCGTCTCAAGGTTGCCATTCTCCCATTGCCTGGTGGAGAGTTTTATCATTACGGCACTTCTCCCGAAATCATCTCCTCTACATTGGCTGTGCAAAATTTGGTACACGACCAACGTGAAATCATGCACCATTCTCGCAAGCCTCACCCCTCGTTGTTTATTCAAAACTCAGAGATATGGGTGAAGATTACTTCCCAAAACCATCATCTGTGGATAGAAAACAGTTGTGTGAGTGAACGGTGGAAACTCTCTCACAGTCATATTATTACGGGAGTTCCTGAAAATCAATGGGAGATAGAGTTGAAAGCAGGACAATGTGTAGATGTTGTGCCTATTGGTGAAAAAGAATTTGTCGTTCGTCCCTACGGATTTGAGGATAAGTTCAGAGGTGATGTCAAAGATGCCGAAACCATGTTTATCGGTCAGTCCGTGACGAAGTGGGCACAAGAACGCCAGATACAAATACCGGATGATTGCGACATTCAGTCAGCCAAGCTGTTTCCTGTAGTGGATAACGTGAGCGATATGGGTTTGGTGTTGCGCTGGATGTTGAACGAACCCTATCAGCAAGGAGGCAAGATGTTATGGGAAAGAGCAGTACGATTGAGTGCTGATGACATTTCCAACCAAGCCAACCTTGAGAGATTGTTCCGTCAAAGAAATGAGAACCGTATGAAAAACTGGCCTTTCTTGGCAAACAACTATGCCCATAGCGTGTTTTATCAAGTGGATTTGGAAGATGCGGCACATGATTTTGCACAAGGTCATATTGCAATGCCTCACCCCTTGCCAGACGATGAGCCATTGCTCACACGCATTCATGATGCCATGTTTCGTTCGGAATTAGAGCGAAGCAAGGGCTTGCCCTATCAGGCTAATGAGGAAAAGGCGTTTAGTTTGTTGCGAGAAGGACTTACCTCGCAGGCTCTTGCCAAGAAACAGTCACCCAAAATGTCTGTTTATAGCGACCAAATCGTATGGGGAAGAAGTCCTGTTCGCATCGATATTGCAGGAGGATGGACAGATACACCACCCTATTGCTTGATGGAAGGTGGAAACGTGGTGAACTTTGCCATCGAACTGAATGGACAACCACCCTTGCAAGCATACATCAAACCCTCAAAAGAACCCATTATCGTTTTGAGGAGCATTGATCTCGGTGCTTCTGAAATCGTGAAAACCTTCGATGAATTGGCAGTTTTTCGGAAGGTGGGCAATCCTTTTTCTATTCCCAAAGCGGCATTGGTGTTGTCAGGATTCCATCCCGATTTCTCATCAGAGCAGTATGCGTCGTTGGAAGAACAGTTACGAGATTTTGGATGTGGCATAGAACTGACCCTTCTCTCCGCCATTCCGGCAGGAAGTGGGTTAGGTACAAGTAGCTTGTTGGCTTCTACCGTCTTAGGAGCATTGAATGACTTCTGTGGTCTCTTGTGGGACAAGAATGAAATCGGTCATCGCACGTTGGTATTGGAACAGTTGCTCACAACAGGAGGCGGTTGGCAAGACCAGTTTGGAGGCTTGTTGCCTGGTGTGAAGTTATTGCAAACCAATCGTGAGTTTGAGCAAAATCCTACGGTGAGATGGCTCCCCTCCCGTTTATATACGGCACCAGAATACCGTGCTTGCCACCTATTATATTATACGGGTATTACGCGCACGGCAAAGAAGATACTCTCTGAGATAGTGAGAAAGATGTTCTTGAATCAGCACGAGGAAATAGCCATGCTTCGAGAAATGAAGTCTCATGCGATGGATATGTTTGAAGCCATTCAGCGCGAAAACTTCGATGAAATGGGCAAATTGGTTAGAAAGACGTGGTTGCAAAACCAAGCCATCGATCAAGGAACCAATCCCATGGAAGTGAGACAAATTACCAATTTGATAGACGACCTCTGCTTAGGTTATAAGTTGCCTGGAGCAGGTGGAGGAGGGTACCTCTACATGATAGCCAAAGACCCGGAGGCAGCGGTGAAAATCAAGCAAATACTTCTCGCCAATAGAAATAATGCCAATGCAAGGTTTGTTGACATGAGCTTGAGCGAAAAGGGATTGCAAGTGAGTAGAAGTTGATACGTTTATTCTTGATATTTGATCGGGAATGGTATTGTTGAATTGTAAGTTGAGTGAATGAGCATGAAGTTTAGGACCATAGTCAATATTCCCAAGGCAGATTATGAAATTCCTCCTTGCGAAAAAATGCTGTTTGTCGGCTCTTGCTTTGCTGACAACATGGGGCAGAGATTCAAGGAAGAACAGTTTCGGGTAACGGTGAATCCCTATGGCGTAATGTACAATCCCATAAGCATTTACCATACCATAGAGAAACTGTCTGCAAACATGGTGTTTAACGTGGCTATACTTACTCTTGGCACCAACCATATATATGTTTTAAAAGAGACAAACGAAGTGGTGGATAATTGTGCCAAGCGTCCCCAGTCGTTGTTTCGTGAAGAACAGCTGACTGTAGATGATTGTGCCGATTCTTTGATGAAGTCTGTACGATTGTTACGTGAAGGCAATCCAGACATTAAGGTCATCCTTACCGTCAGTCCTATCCGATATGCGAAATATGGTTTTCATGGTAGTCAATTGTCGAAAGCCACGTTACTCCTGGCGGTAGAGAAAGTCATGAAAACAGCTCCATTACCTGAAAATATCATGTATTTTCCCGCATACGAGATTGTGAACGACGAATTGCGAGATTACCGTTTCTACAAGGAAGATATGTTGCACCCTTCCGAACAAGCTGTGGAATACATATACGAGCGATTCGCAGAAACTTTTTTTGGAAAGGAAACTTTACAGTTTCTGAAAGAATGGAAACCCATCAAGGAGGCTTTGGCACATCGTCCATTCCATCCTGAGTCGCAGGAATATTTAAATTTTGTTAAGCGTACTCAACAATTAATTCACGATTTGTCTCAAAAGTATCCTTCTTTGCCAAATGGGATAAAAAATAAAGAATTTGCAACATAATTAATATATTTTTTTTTACTACTTTTGGAAATTATTTCTATCTTTGCAAAGACTATTGAATATTAACGTAAACAAAATGGAAAAAGAATATTTATTAGGTTTTGATGTTGGCAGTTCGTCTGTAAAAGTCTCTTTGGTAGATGTTGAGACAGGTCAATGTGCAGCTTCGGCTTTCTATCCAGAGCGTGAAGCTCCCATCAAGGCAGTCAAGGCAGGATGGGCAGAACAAGACCCACTGATGTGGTGGAACAATGCTAAATTGGCTTTGAGTAAAATCATGTCGGAAACAGGTGTCACGGGTGAACAAATAAAAGCTATTGGTATCAGTTATCAGATGCACGGCTTGGTATGTGTGGACAAAAATCAGCAGGTGTTGCGTGATTCCATTATCTGGTGCGACTCTCGTGCCGTACCCTATGGTGAAAAAGCTTTCCAGCATTTAGGAGCAGAGCAGTGCTTGGGTCATTTGTTGAACTCACCAGGTAATTTCACTGCTGCTAAATTGGCATGGGTGAAAGAAAACGAACCTAATCTCTATGAAAAAATATATAAGGTGATGCTTCCCGGTGATTACATCGCCATGAAACTGAGTGGAGAAATCAATACCACCATCAGTGGTTTGTCTGAAGGAATGTTCTGGGATTTCAAGGAAAAGGCTCCCGCAAAGTTCTTGCTTGATGAGTATGGGTTCAGTGAAGACCTGATAGCAGATATTGTTCCTACTTTCAGCGTTCAGTCTGTTGTTTCAAAGGCAGCTGCTGATGAATTGGGACTCAAGGAAGGTACACCTATCAGCTACCGTGCTGGTGACCAACCAAACAACGCATTGAGCTTAAACGTGTTTAATCCTGGCGAAATTGCATCAACGGCAGGTACGTCGGGCGTGGTTTATGGCGTTTTGGGTGAGGTGAACTATGACAAGAAGAGTCGTGTGAATACTTTCGCCCACGTGAATTATACCAAGGAATTAGACCGTTTGGGCGTGTTGCTCTGTATCAACGGAACAGGAATCCTCAACGCATGGGTGCGTCGCAATGTTGCACCAGAGGGAATCTCTTACGCAGACATGAACGTGATGATGGAGAATGTGCCTATCGGCAGCGAGGGCGTTACGATAATCCCTTTTGGAAACGGTGCAGAGCGTGTGCTTGAAAATCGTGAAATTGGCTGTAGTATCAACGGCGTTAATTTCAATAAACATAGTAAGGCTCATATCATGCGTGCTGCCCAAGAAGGTATCGTATTCAGTTTCTGTTATGGTATGGAAATCATGACGCAGATGGGAATGGACATTCATAAGATTCATGCAGGTAAGGCAAATATGTTCCTCAGCGAGATATTCCGTAATACCTTGGCTGGCGTGAGCGGTGCAACGATAGAACTTTATGAGACTGACGGAAGTGTAGGTGCAGCTAAAGGAGCAGGTATCGGTTGTGGTATTTACCGTGATCATGATGAGGCATTTGCTACGTTGAAGAAATTGGCAGTCATAGAACCCAATGAATCGAACCGCAACGAGTATCTTGAAGCATACGCTCGTTGGAAGAATACACTCGCCCAAATTGTGGGATAAATAAAACATATTAAAATAAGACAATTAAAAAATTCAATCTATATTTAAATTTAACAAATTATGGCTAAAGAGTATTTTTCGTTTACAGGAAAAATTCCTTTTGAGGGAAAAGACAGCAAGAATGTAATGGCGTTCCACTATTATGAGCCGGAGCGCGAAGTGATGGGTAAGAAAATGAAAGACTGGCTGAAGTTTGCCATGGCATGGTGGCACACTCTCGGTGGAGCAAGTGGTGACCAATTTGGTGGACAGACTCGCTCATACGAGTGGGATAAAGCTGAAGATGCCGTACAACGTGCAAAGGACAAGATGGATGCTGGTTTTGAAATCATGGATAAACTGGGTATTGAGTATTTCTGCTTCCATGACATCGACCTCGTAGAAGAAGGCGAGAATATCGCTGAATATGAGGCTCGCATGAAGGCTATTACCGACTATGCCCTTGAGAAGATGAAACAATATCCTAACATCAAGTTGCTTTGGGGTACAGCCAACGTGTTTGGTAACAAGCGTTACATGAACGGTGCTGCAACCAATCCTGATTTCGACGTAGTGGCTCGTGCTGCCGTTCAAATCAAGAATGCCATTGACGCAACTATTAAGCTTGGTGGACAAAACTATGTATTCTGGGGTGGACGTGAAGGTTACATGAGCTTGCTCAATACCGACCAGAAACGTGAGAAGGAACACTTGGCACAGATGTTGACCGCAGCTCGCGACTATGCACGTGCTAAGGGATTCGAGGGTACATTCCTGATTGAACCAAAACCCATGGAGCCAACAAAGCATCAGTATGACGTTGATACAGAAACGGTGATTGGATTCTTGAAAGCTCATGGATTGGAGAAAGACTTCAAGGTGAACATTGAGGTGAATCATGCTACATTGGCTGGACACACATTTGAGCACGAATTGGCAGTGGCAGTTGACAATGGTATGTTGGGTTCTATCGACGCTAACCGTGGTGACGCTCAGAATGGTTGGGATACAGACCAGTTCCCCATTGACAACTATGAACTCACACAGGCAATGATGGAAATCATCCGCAATGGTGGTCTTGGCAATGGTGGTACCAACTTCGATGCAAAGATTCGTCGTAACTCTACCGACCTTGAAGACCTCTTCATCGCTCATATCAGTGGTATGGATGCAATGGCTCGTGCCTTGATGAACGCTGCTGCAATCCTGGAAGAGAGTGAGTTGCCAGCTATGAAGAAGGCTCGCTATGCAAGCTTCGACAGTGGTATTGGTAAGGACTTTGAAGATGGTAAACTTACCTTGGAGCAAGTTTACGAATATGGTAAGAAGGTAGAAGAGCCTGCTCAAACTTCTGGCAAACAGGAGAAATATGAGACCATCGTGGCTCTCTACGCAAAATAAACAAGTAGCTTGTTAACAAGTATCTGATTCTATTTGGGAGACTGTGCTAAGCCTATAAGGCATGTGTTTCATTTATGCACAGTCTCCCCTTTTTGTCTTTATTTCGCTATTCTTTAGCAATGATTTGATGTAAACCCCTAATGACAACATAACATGAAAGATTTTGTTTATTATGCACCTACTGAAGTGGTGTTTGGTGCTGATTCGGAAGAGCAAGTTGCTCCTTTGGTAAAGAAGTATGGTGGAAAGAGAGTGCTGGTTCATTATGGAGGTCAGAGTGCCAAGAAATCAGGACTGCTCGATCATATATGTAACTTGTTGAGTGAAGGTGGAATTGATTATGTTCAACTTGGTGGCGTTGTGCCTAATCCTCGTTTGTCAAAGGTGAGAGAGGGCATTTCCCTTTGTCGCGAACGCAATATAGATTTCATATTAGCTGTAGGTGGTGGAAGTGTGATAGATTCCGCAAAAGCCATTGCATACGGTGTTCTCTATGATGGCGACGTTTGGGATTTTTATTCAGGAAAGGCAAAGGCAAAATGTTGCTTGCCCGTAGCATCGGTGTTGACGATACCCGCCGCTGGTAGCGAGATGAGTGAGTCGAGCGTCATAACCAACGAGGATGGTGACGTGAAACTGGGCTATTCCAACAACATCTCTCGTCCAAAGTTTGCCATCATGAATCCTGTTCGTACTTTCACATTGCCTCCTTATCAAACGGCTGCTGGTGTAACGGATATGATCATGCACACGATGGAGAGATACTTTACCCACGATGATGATATGACGCTGACCGACTCAGTATCTGAGGCTTTGATGCGAACGATGAAAGATAGCGTGATGGAGGTGCTGAAGAATCCAACAGACTATCGCCATCGTGCGCAAATCATGTGGGGTGGAAGCTTGGCACATAACGGACTAACAGGCTGTGGGTTAAGTGACGACTGGGCTACACATCAGTTGGAACATGAATTGAGTGGAATGTTCGATGCAACGCATGGAGCTGGGTTGGCTGCCATTTGGCCGAGTTGGGCACGATACGTTTACAAAGAGAACGTGAGTAGGTTTGTACGCTTTGCCGTAAACGTGATGGGAGTGGATAATGACTTTACCAATCCGGAGGCAACGGCTTTGAAAGGTATTGAGGCAATGGAGGAGTTTTATCATTCTATCGGAATGCCCATCAATATACGTGAGTTGATTGGTCGTCATGTAACCGATGAGGAAATCCATGAGATGGTGCGTAAGTGCAGTCGTAATTATACTGCTACTCAGGGTAGATTCAAGGTGTTGCAGGTGGAAGACCTGGAAGCAATCTATCGTATGGCAAACAGTAACTAATGCTAAATAATCGTCATGATGAGAATAAGACAAACGATATTGATAGGATTATTTGCCTGCGGAGGACTGTTGTCTGCCCAGGCTAAACCCACGGTGGAAATTCGTCTAAACCAAGTGGGATATTATCCTGATGAAGAGAAGGTGGTGGTGTTTGAAGGCATCAATGCCAAAGCCAAGATTACCGTTACTGATGAACAAGGCAATGTGGTGTTGCAGCCAAAAGTGACAAGGCAAACTGTCTCTCCTTGGTCCAAGAAGAAACGGTTTATCGTTGACGTGAGTGAACTGAAGACTCCTGGACGGTATTGTATAGCCACGAAAGGTGCTGAGAAACAATTCACGATTGGCAAAGATGTTTATCACGATATTTCCTTGGCTTCATTGAAATTCTTTTATCTGATGCGAACAGGTGTTCCTATTGAAAAGGAATATGCAGGAGAATACGCTCGCCCTGTAGGTCATGCTGATACGCATGTGTTGATTCATCCATCTGCAGCTTCTCAAGGACGACCTGCAGGTTCTGTAATCAGCTCTCCTTTAGGTTGGTATGATGCGGGAGACTATAATAAATATGTAGTCAACTCATCATTCTCGATAGGACTAATGTTGGCAGTGTATGAACAAAACAAGGATTATTTCAACCGACTTGTTGCAAATATTCCAGAAAGCAAGAATGCCACGCCCGACATCCTTGACGAGATGATGTTTAATCTGCGTTGGCTTCTTACGATGCAGGACCCAGGGGATGGGGGAGTGTATCATAAATTGACGACTCCTAACTTTGAGGGATTTGTGAAGCCTACCGATTGCAAGCAACCACGTTATGTGGTGGCAAAGAGTGTTACAGCGTCATTCGATTTTGCTGCCGTGCTTGCACAAGCCGCTCGTCTGATGAAAGGCAACCGTGACTATGTGGAGTTTTGTTACCAAGCTACGGAAGCTGCCAAAAGTGCTTATCAATGGGCACTCAATCATCCGCAAGCTTACTATCGACAGGGTGAGATGAATAAACAATTTCAACCTTCGGTGAACACGGGTGAATATGGTGACCGATTTGCAAATGACGAACGTTTCTGGGCAGCCACGGAGTTGTACCGTTTAACGGGGGAGAATGCTTACCTTCAAGATGCCATTCAGATGAAACCAACGAAGTTCACGACACCTACATGGGGCAATGTGGCAAGTCTTGGAGCATTCTCGTGGATTGCCGCTGGCGATTCTGACATGCGTAAGCAGATGCTTCAGCAATTGAAAGAGTATAGTGATAATTTGGTTGCCAATGTTTCCACGTCGTCTTTCCAGTCTCCCTACGGGGATAAGAAAGAGGATTTTGGTTGGGGATGTCTGGCAGAGAATTGTTGTGTAGCTGGTGTGGCATTGTTGTTTGCTGATCGTTACATTGCTCCTAACCGTTATCGCATACATGCTTTACAAAATGCGGATTACCTTTTGGGACGTAACTCTACGGGATATTGTTACGTCACGGGCTTTGGAGATAAGAGTCCGATGCACCCGCATCATCGTATATCTGCGTCTGATGGTATTGAGAAACCTTTCCCAGGTATGTTGGTTGGCGGTCCAAATCCCATGCAGCAAGATAATGCGTCTGGCGATTTGGGTTACCCATCATCGTTGCCAGATGAGTCTTATGTTGATGATGAACGTTCATACGCCTCGAATGAGATAGCCATCAACTGGAATGCCTCACTCGTGGGATTGCTTTGTTGGATAGACGCATTGAAAAGTCAGTCTGTTGTGAAATAAGGCCTAACAGCCTTCGCTTTCGGGTAAGATACGGATGATGCTGTTAGAGTGGTTGCCTTCTTGTATCACTTGTATCTGTACGGGAATGCGTTCCTTGAGTTCTTCTACATGACTGATAATGCCCACGTGTCTGCCTGCTTGTGTGTGAAGGGTGTGTAGGGTGTTGATGGCATTTTGTAATGGTTCGCCACTCAACGTGCCAAATCCTTCATCGATGAACAATGTATCAACAGAGAGACGTTGCCCAATGTCGCTCAATGCAAGTGCCAGCGACAGCGATACAAGGAAACTCTCACCACCAGATATGGTGCTGGCAGCACGGGTTACATATCCCTGGTAGGCATCTTCAAGTAAGATGACAAAACTACCGGGGATGACTTTTAACGTATATCTGTCGGTAAGTGATTTCATGTAGTGATTGGCAGAGTAAATCAAACTGGCAAGGACATAACTTTGTGCTATCCTGCGGAATTTATCGCCTTTAGCATCTCCAATCCATTGGTTCAGACGTGCCCATTTCAGATATTCACCCTTTTTCTTTTCAGCTTCGGCGATGAGCTTACCTAATTTCTTTTTGTCGTTTTCGTCTTGTTTCAGTAGTTGCAAGATTGCGCCTTTCCGTTCTCCTAATTGATTCATCAGCTTTTCGGTCTCATTGATTTTTTCCGTGAGGCTCTCCATGTTATCATCTTCTGAGAGGGTAGGGCGTAATTGTTCATGTTCATTCCGTTCTGTTTTCTTTTGTTGCCAAACGGACTGCTTGGTCAAAACGTTGTCTCGTTTCTCTTGTAGCTCTTTGTTGATTTGGGCAATCTCGTTGGCAGCAATGGTAGATAATTGCTTGATGTCTTGAAGGGTAATTTCTTGATGTGTGTTTAAGAAAATCTCTATCCAATTGGTTGCTTGTGACAATCGTTTTTCCGTTTGTTCCAATTGGTCTTTGATAGATTGCAAGTTGGTACGTAGGCTGTTGACAGCATTCAACAGTCCTTCTATCTTATCTGAGTTCCCATCTTCCAATCCCTTCCATGTTGGCATCATACCGATGATGACTTCCATGGTCGTGCTCACATTTTCGTTGAGACTTACCAATTCTTTCAACATCGCTTTTTTCTCTTGTCTCAAGTTCATTTGATGGATGAATTGGTTGTTTGAGGCTTCCAATTCCTTGATAAACGAATCTGGTGATACGTGCCAATCGAATTTCCATTGCATCGGAACTATCCACGTATTGATGTGTTGTTCTAATTCCATGATTTCGTTTTTCTTGGTTTCTATGAGACGGTTGCTTGTGAAAATCTTGTTTTGACTCTCGCTGATGAGTTGTTTGATGGCTTCAATGTCTTGTTGACTTTTCTCAACAAGTTTCCATATTTGTTCTTTCTCTCGGAAACGTTGTTTGATGGCTTTGTCTTTTTCCTCTGCAACCTTGATGTTCTTATTCAACGATTCCTTTTCCTTACCCAGCTTCTCTTTCCTTTCTTCCAGCGAAGCTCTCGTCGTTGAGTCTATCAATAGCATCCCACATTTCTTGCAGGCAGTTATGGCGTGAGCTTCACAAGTGACAAGTGTCTTGTCTTCCTCAAACTCTTTAATGGCTTTACCGTAATATTGTCTCTGTGATACAAGATCGGCAGACAATTGATGATATTTGTTGGTTGTCGTTTGGCAATTGCTTTCCGCCTCTTGATATTCTTTCTCTGCAATAGCAAGCAGTTGGGCGATATGGTCTTCGTCTGCATGGGTGAATGTTTGAGTAACTTTCTGCCGACATACAGGACAAGTATCTCCTTCCTGTAACTTCATGCGAATGCTCTTTGCCCATTTGTTCACGCTTTCTCGTTGTTTTTCAAACAACTCCTTGCAGGTATTTCTCCTTACTTCCGCCTCATCCACTTGTGGCTTCAGTTGTTCCAATAATATTTCTTTCTTAGCTATATCTTGTTGCCTTTCATCCAACGATTTCCTTGTCCTTTCCATTCGTTCACGTTCTCGTGACCAAGTATCCAAACGGTCGATGGCGGTATCAATGTTGGTAAGGTCTTGAATGATGACATCTTTCTCGTTCCGTAACTTCGGTAAGTTGATGAGTTTCAGTTCTTCCTCTTGTTGTAGCAATGATGTTTGTATTTGCTCCAATTTCTCTTGCGCTTCCTTTCTACGTATCGTTGCCTTTTGATGTTTATCTGTCAGTTCGTTGGTCAGTCGCTCTTTCTCGATGTCTATTTTTTTGCTTTCCTCATCAATTATAGCCCTACCAGCCATGATGCCTTTCAATTGCGTGATGATGGTTTGCGCATGGTCATATATGGATTGTTTCTCCTTTTCTGATTGGATGAACGTTTCAATTTCACCCAATTCCTGTTCAATGGTGTTTTGTTCTTGGTGTTGCCATTTCTCACCAGCTTTCAGATGTTTATATTGATGGGATAGCTCTTCTAACTTCTTGGTTGATTTGATTTGAGTTTGTTGTGCTTCCGTTTGATTAGCCAACCAATTGCGAGCTTCAACAGTTGTATTCCAGTTGACAATCAGTGTTTCCTTTTGTTTGAATGATTCACTTTCTATCTGTTGTTGGGCAGCTTGAAGTAGTGTTTCTGCCTCCTTACATTTCTTTTTGAGATCTTCCTCTTTCTGAATCCATTGTCGTTTCCCGTCATTACGGTCTTTCTCGGTTTTTAATTGGATATATTGTTGGTCAATAGTTGCTATCTCGTTTTTTTTCTCTGCCACTTCTTCATCGCTCAGAGTAGTCACGTCTTTAACCAAGCGTTCAGCATTTTCCCATGCGGTTTTTCTTTGTTGGGTCAGTTCATACACTTTGGCTCCAATCTTGGAATACTCGTTCATTCCCGTAATCATTTCCAAGATAGCAGCCTTCTCGTTGTCACCGCTGTTGAGAAACTTGGTAAATTCACCTTGTGCCAAGAGAGTGGTACGGCAAAACTGTTGGAAATCCAATCCTATGGCTTTTCTGATTTCTGCTTTAATTTCATTGTCTCTTGCCAGCGTCTCGTTCGTGTTCAGGTTGGTAAGTTGCCATTCTTTTCCTTGTAGGTTACGCGTTGCTTTCTTCCAGGCTCTCTTGACACTCCATTGTGCTTCGTAAGCTATGTTGTTATTGCCGATAAATGTCAGGATGATCCATGCTTCTCCCGTGTTTCTGCGCATGAGTTGGCGTGGGTCATCAACCTTTAACGAATTGTCAACATCCTGTGTGTCTCCTTGCATCTTCGTATTCATCAGTCGTGGCGTTTCATTATAGAGAGCCAGACAGATAGCATCTAAGATGGTGGATTTTCCTGCTCCCGTCTTTCCGGTTATCAGGAATACGTCACTGTCTGCCAATGGTTTCGCCTCGAAGTCTATCACGGCATCTTCGATAGAGGCTATGTTGTGGATGGTTAGTTTCTGAATCTTCATGTCTGTTGGTCCTTCCTATTGGTCATTTGTTTGATGGCTCTTCTTGTTGAGCCTCTTTCCATGCCTCTTGAAATAGTTCCTCTAATTCTTCGTCGAAGTTCTCGCCAATATCGTTTGCATATTGGCGCATGATGTTGATGGGCGATTGTGCTTGAAACTCGCTTACACTCATCGTATGATGGACATTCTGTTCCCTTGCTTTCCTGATGGTGTTAAAGTGACAAAACTTGCAAGCCTTTCCCTCTATGATTTTTTCTACCTCTGCATTTGCCTCTACAGGCAGGAAATCATCTACCTCAACATTCAAGCGAATGTATGCTGGATTGTCGTCAGGAAACTCCTTGAGTTTCTCCAATGCTTCCTTCCATCCGCATGAACCAGTAGTGGGTAGGGTGACCAGATTGAATGGGTTTTCGATGTGGATGGTTTTCAATTCTGGCATTTCTCCATGTGCCTTGATTTCTACGATGGAAACACTGTGTTCGTAGGTCTCGTCAAAGCTAATGGCGAGAGGAGAACCACAATATCTCACTCTGTGTTCTCCTCCATGTACATATTGGGCATGGTGTATGTGTCCCAATGCCAAATAATCGTAGCCCGTTCCCATGTTGGCAATATCTATTCCGTCTATTCCTCCCACGGTGTAGTCGCCACGGAGCGATTGAGTGGTGTCATGTCCCGAGAAGTCGCATCCTTTAATGGTGGTATGTGCCATCATCACAACGGGCAGGTTTCTCGTGTTTTGCCTATTCACCTCATCGAGCAATTCTTGGAAGAATCCTTCAGGAATGTTTCTCTCATAGCTGTAGGGTACGGCAATGACATATCCCTTTTCTTTAATATATATAATGTGCCTGTCGATGTGTTCTTTCTCGATATTCCCTATGGTAAATACGTTTAATGCTCGCCACGGAGTGCGAAAGATGTCATGTTTCGTTCCACTGTCGTGATTGCCTGCCGTAATCACCAAGATCATGTCGGGATGGGCAAGATGCAATCGTACCAAGGCATTGGTAAACATGGTTTGTGTGGCAGATGAGGGTTGCGTGGTGTGATAGACATCGCCGGAGAGCAAGAAAACATCGGGCTTCTCCGTCCTCACAATTTCTTCCATCTGTTCCAACATCTTCGACTGTTCTACCGTTCGGTCGTAGTTGTATAGGGTGTGTCCCAGGTGCCAGTCACTGGTATGTAGAATCTTCATCGCATTCTTAGAAAGAGTTTTATTCGTAATGCCTAATCCTCACGTCAATGCCTTTGTCTTTCAGTTGGGCAGGAATGCCAGACACGTCGGTTTGTCCGTAGTGATAGGGGAACAGTACCCGTGGCTTAATCATCTGAGCCGCATTCACCAATTGGTTGGTGGTCATGGTATATGGTTGGTTGCAAGGTAGGAATGCAATGTCTATGTCTTTGATGTTTGTCATTTCTGGAATGTCTTCCGTATCTCCTGCGATATAGATGCGCAAACCATCGATGGTCAGGATAAAACCGTTGTCTCGTCCTTTGGGATGAAATTGCGTATGTCCTTCGGTGTAGTTGTAGGCAGGTACAGCCTCCACGGTGATGTCTTTCGCAATTTCCTTCTTGTCACCGTTTGCCATCTTCATGCCATATCCCAACATATCCGCACATCTACTATTGGTAATCAACTGGGTGCTTTCTTGTGTGAGTTGTTGAAGGGCAGCCTGGTCGAAGTGGTCATGGTGTTCATGGGTTACAAAGATATAGTCTGCCTTGGGTATAGAAGCGTAGTCGATGGTACGGTTGCCGAGCTTGCTGACGGGGTCTATCTGTATCTCCTTACCATCATACACCATTCTGATGCTGGCGTGTACCAGTGCATACATCTTGATGGTCTTTCCGCTCTTGGTCTTAAACACGTCCACTTCTACGGTGTCTTTCGTGGTGGGCATTTTTGCGGCGTTCCAAGCCATGATACCTCCCGTAAGATTCACTACGTGATACCCCTCCTTACTTAGTATGTTGGCAGCATTGGCAGACCGTCTTCCACTCCTGCAATATACCGCAATTTTCTTGTCTTTCTTAAGTTGAGCCTTTGCTTCCTCTGCAAACGACTCTTGTTTCACATCGATGTTCAAGGCTCCTTCAATATGTCCTTCGGTAAATTCTTCTGCCGTGCGGACATCCACCAATTGCACGTCAGCACTTTGGATGAATTCCGCAAACTGACTGACGTTCATGTTCTCAAAATCTTGTTGGCTACATGCTGTTCCTACGTTCAGTCCCAGCATGGCAAGGATAAATGCTAATGTCTTGTTCATGGTTTTAATTTTGTTGAAGTGCTAACGCCTATTTCGGCAGCTAACATTCTTAGTGAAACAATTCCCATATCGTTTACAAAGATATAAAAATGTTTTGAATTCAGCACTTTTAATCCGAATAATTTTAATGTTAGGATTCTTTGTCAAGGTGAACATCTGGATAAAATAAATAAGAGGGTTGGCAATCACTGCAATTACCAACCCTCATTATTCTATTCAAAGGTTTGTCTATTGATTATTCATCCCATACGCTATATCCTTTACTCAATGCGTCTTCGGGGTATACGCCATCTTCGGGATTAGGATAAACGGGAGGACCATCAACGTTTTCTTCTTCTGAGAATCCTGCAAAGTCTTGCAACACGTTGTCTGTTGTCAAATCAATGACCGTAGTTTCTGGTCTATTATATTGTTCGTTCGTTTTCATAATTCAATCTTTTATTTTCAATTTTCAATTTTCAATCTCTCACCACCACTTTCTTTCCATTTTGGATATAAATGCCTTGCTTTGTTGGTTTGCCCTCATGACGAACACCTTGCAAGTCGTAATATGGAGCATCTTCTTCTTGTGTCGTTATGCCACTGATGGCTGTCGTTTCATCGTCAAACTCCATGCAGATAAACTTCGCACTGTTTCCTATGAGTCTTGTTGGCACTTGCAGATATGCACGATGGGCAGCAATTGTGCCAGAACCTTTCAGACAATAGAAACCAAGACCGTTATTGCCGTTCGCTAATACAAGGTTGGTCATATTTCCTTCTGTGGGGGATAATGTTGTTTCCTCCAACACACCGATAAGCATGTTCATCACGTAATTATCCTCTTCTGTATATGGAACTTCATATTCTCCAGCCTCTGCTTTTAGTAAAAATCCTGTCTCTGGTGGAACGATACCTATCCGTGAAAGCTTTGCCACCTTGCCGTCATAGCCCACAACAATATATGCCTTCATGCCTTCCACATTGGTAAAGTCGAGTGCTTTGTCAGAGCAATAGGTGATGCATCCTAAGTCTGTGGTCACGTTAATCTGCTCCATTTGACTTTCCATCAACTTAAAATATCCCTGTTGCCAACGGAAATAATCTCCAGATGTATCTACACCGAAGTCTAAGTCTTCAGGTTGGTTGATAGCACAGGGATTATCCTCTGTTCCAACACAATTGCAAGCATTTGTGGCATGTATATTTAAAGAATTTCCTAACGAGGAAGATATTTTCAATGAGGTGAGAGAGGAACAACCATTGAATATGTTATCTATGTTCCATTCGACATTTTGTGTGTTGAAGTGACTCACATCGAGATTCGTCAAGGAGGTGCAATTGTAGAACATCCAGCTCATTGCTGTTACGTTTTTAGTGTCAAAGCTATTTAAATTAAGGTTTGTCAGGGAAGAACATTGAGCGAACATACTCGCCATGTTAGTCACGTTTCTTGTGTCGAAATTTTTTAAGTTAAGGCTTGTTAGAGAGCTACAATCACCAAACATTATTACCATCGTTGTTACATTTCTCGTGTCAAAATTATTTATGTCAAGGTTAATAAGGGAGGAACACTCATAAAACATTGCATTCATGTTTGTTACGTTTTGTGTATCGAAGTTACTCAAATCAAGGTTAATAAGGGAGGAACACCCATAAAACATTGAACTCATGTTTGTTACGTTTTGTGTATCGAAGTTACTCAAATCAAGGTTATTAAGGGAGGAACACTCATAAAACATTGAGCCCATCGTCTTCACATTTCTCGTGTCGAAGTTGCTCAGGTCAAGAGTGGTGAGAGAGGAACAATTGTCGAACATGTAACTCATCCGTTGTACATTCCGTGTATCGAAGTTGCTTAGGTCAAGATGGGTGAGAGAGCAACAACCTTCGAACATGCGATCCATCCATTGTACATTCCGTGTATCGAAGTTGCTCAGGTCAAGATGGGTGAGAGAGGAACAACCACTGAACATGTAACTCATCCCTAGTACATTCTGTGTGTCAAAGTTGCTTAGGTCAAGGTTTGTTAGGGAATGACAATTACGGAACATCTCGTCCATTCTTTTCACTTCCGAAGTATTGAGATATTGAAGTCCTTGTATTTCTTTCAATCGTGTCATATTATTAGTGGTGCGATAAATTT
>DJXW01000034.1:275846-280544 GCA_002449845.1 Prevotella sp. UBA6994 | reverse complement strand
AAAGGCTAATCTCTCACTCCTCACCTCTCACCCCTCACCCCTCATCTCTCACCCCTAAAAATCCCTCACCTCTAACATGAATCTCAATCAAGAAGACTAATCTCTCACCTCTCACCACTCACCTCTCACTACTAAAAATTACAGACCATGAAAAAGGAAACTTGGAAATTTATCATTCAGATTTTGCTCTCTATTCTCACGGCTATAGGTACTACGCTTGGTGTAACCTCCTCGTGTATGGCTTAAAAATTTTTACGCTACAGACGAATGGCTTATAACACACAAATCAATAGTTTACATCGTCTAAAGCTATGGTTTGTACATTCAAAAGGACTTGTTTTGACTTTCCGCTTCTTATTTCATTTTTTACTCTTTTTTTCTCGTTTAATGATTAGCTGATTTTTCAACAAGAGGAAAAAGTGTCAGAGCCCACTCAGTGTATGACAGATATGACAGATATATATACAACTTTCGTATATAGAAAAACATTTAGGTTCGGGGTAAATAATTTCCCACGCAGAAAGTTGCATTTTTCTCTGTCATATCTGTCATAGGTCAACAAAGTATTAACGGCAAATTACCTTCCGTCACTTGTATATTTGCATTGAATAATTTGCTATTTTCATCAGTTATTGTTACGTATATTGAATTTAGTAGACGGTTTTTGGTATATATTGGTATAATAGCTTGTCAAAATCATATATAAAAGTACGGGAAAAAACATCGGAACGAGTGTTTTGTGCATGTATTTTGAAGCCTGAAAGCAGGAATTTTACGCATTCTATGCCTTTTCTGAGGCGATGCATCTTAGGTTATAATGGTTTAGAAATATCGTAACTAATTGATATATTGCTTTTTAGGTAAAACATTCGTTGACCAAGCGTTTCAGCGTTTCAGCGTTTCAGTTAGTATTTTGAGGGTATGTATTTTGTCTGTTCTTATGTAACTTATTGATTATTAATTAATTATATAGTCTAAGAAAGGGGTTTTGAATCATAACTGATACACCTGAAACGCTGAAACGCTTGAAATGCCTATCGCCATGATAGTTCTCTTACTTCTCTACGAGACCAGCCACCACGAGATGTTCCTGAGAGGCTTCAGGGCAAAAGTCATTAAAAGTAAAACTCTCGGTGTGTTGTAGACGGTCGAAAGTCGGGTACAGCATACCGTCATCTTGGTTTAATTGATTATCATAACCGAACTTATAAAGCCTTTAAGTTATAAAAGGCTAATGCAAAGATAGTAAAAGTTGAATTATAAGTATAAACATATATTTACGAATTAAGGAAAGAAAACCATTTTATATTTGATAATTAAATAGAAAATTAGTAACTTTGCTGCCATGAAACATCTTGTCATTCGTAATTTAGGTCCATTGAAAGAGGCAGATATCGAACTTAAGCGCATCAATGTCATCATTGGTTCGCAGAGTTCTGGTAAAAGTTGTGTGCTAAAGACAGCTTGCTATTGTACATGGGTTGAAAAGCGTATAGAACTGACTCAGACAGCAGATTTCTTTGCTAAGGACGGCAATTTCTTAAAGGAGTTGGAGCGATTCCACAAGTTGAAGGGCTATATCAAGAAGAATACATTTATCTGTTATGAATCTGACTTTATGTCTTTCTCATTCGATAATGCCACAGATACCTTTAAATTTGACTGGAAGGAAAGACGTTGGAACTATAGACGTTCCAAGGTGACATATATTCCTGCTGAGCGCAACTTGGTAGCAGCTATTCCAAATTGGTTCCAAGTGAAGTTTGCAGATGACAACATCCGCGATTTTATGGCAGATTGGGAAACGGCAAGACAAGCAACAACAAACGATTTGTCTGTGCTGAATCTTGGTGTGTTGTATCATTACGATACTAATACAAAGTCTGACAAAGTACAAGTAGCTGATGGCGTGACACTCGATTTTACAAACACATCGAGTGGTTTACAGTCTGTTATACCTTTATATGTGCATTTGAATTACTTGTCACTTCTTAAGGAAAAGAAAATAGTTAATAATAGCATAACAGGTAGTACTGAAAAAAGTAGCCTATCCGATATAATATTTAGTCATTTTGTCCCGATATATGGTAGGTCGGTTAGTAAGAAAGAGACCGAAATGAATCATCCAACAATTCTATTTGAAATAAATAGCAAGAGTTATTCTTTGCAAGTTTCTGATATCAGGAATATACAAAATATATTATTTCAGTATCTTGTTACTGACCACTGTGACATCTTTCTTGAGGAACCTGAGGCAAACCTTTTTCCGCCAACCCAGTCAAACCTTGTTGAATGGTTGTTGTCATTGACAAAATGTGAACGGCCAAATAATCTTTTTGTGGCTACCCATAGTCCTTATATACTTAATGCTTTTCTGGAAAAGCAGGATGACGACATCAACCTGTTTTTTACAAACTACCAAGAAGGCCAAGTGTTGGTAAGGACTGCCAAAGAAGATAATTTGCAGGAATTATATGATTATGGTGTTGATGCTTTTTTCAATATAGAAACTTTGGGATAACGAATATGAAAGATTTGTATTTTGTTCCAGAGTGCTATGTTGATACCAACTTGGTTGAATCATTATTGGATACCGATGGAGTAAATCACCAAAAAGGGTGTAATACCGTGGTCAATACGATGAAGGGCAAAGTCCTCAAAGATGGTTTTGCCGTTGGTGTTATTGACTCTGATAAGCGGAAACCTTCTTATGTAAATGAATTTACCGAGATTGCGCATACAGAGCACCTGTCTTTATTAAAACACGCCACCAAAGCACATTATCTAATAATGGTAAATCCTGCAATGGATAAGTTCATATTAGATTGTGCTGAAGAAGAAGGTGTAGATTTAACTGAATATAATCTATCTTCTGATTTTAATGCATTTAAAGATCAAACGAAAGCTGTAAGCTCAAAGAATGATGTCAGATTCAAAAGACTCTTTAAGAAACTTAAAGATAATCCAGAAATTGCGATATTACATAACATTCTCTGCTACTTTAAAAGCAATAAATACAAATCAAACCAAGAAGACTTGTTGAAACTATTTCTGAATGAGAAATAGGACATAGGCTATAAATTGAAGATAAAAAATACTATTGACAATTCTGTTAAATTTGTTTTCCTCAAAAACAAACAACACGTACATTAGCCCGTAAACGGGGTGTTTCTGAAAAATATTGGGTTAAACTTGAATTATCATTTTAGGATTCGGTATCATTGTATCCTTATTATGATGATAGTAAAGGCTTTCAAAGAAGAAAATTTCTCTTAACAAGTCTTTTCAGAATAAACTATTCAGCATGACAGTAGTTTCACTACTTTACTTATTATCATGAATAGAGTTGTGCAAATCCACAATTCCTTTTATTTTTATTCCCCACACAATGAAAGAAAGGACTGTGGACGATATACAAACTAAAATATTTTTCAAATCGTATATAGGGCATAAAATCCAAATTAAAGAAATGGTAGCTATCATACTCACAAAATAGATTATTTTAATCTTAGCAATTGGTGTATTGACTTCTTTGTTTCCACCTAATAATATCATAATAGCTCCACTGACATAACCAATAATCATATTTGCTAACATTGGCAATATCATAAAAAAGCATAATATCAGTACTATAATTGATAATATTAAAGAAATAACTTTAGATGGAATGCATAACATCAAATAGTTTATGCCGATCAAAGATATGGTATAAATCAGACCATCAATAATAATAATTAAACTTTTCATACTCATCGTTATTTGTAAATAAAAATGTTCAGAATTTCACTATAGGCCATATTGTTCTCAATAAATCACAAAGGTATATATGGAAAAACTGAACTCATATGTTTCTTCACAATTTCCTTTCCTCTATGCCATCTGATTGCCTAAAAATTCATGAATTTAGATAGGGTTATCAGTCGAAGTCTTTACCGTGACACCATTGTTTCAGGTCAATCTCACCGATTCTCATATTTGAACCATAATTCAGTGTTAATTGCTCATATGGCATGGAGTTCCTATTATCTATTAAAAGATCCACGGGCAGGAAAAAACCTTGCCCGTGGCATTGAATCGATTAATGGATGAACTATTCACTCCAATCTTCCTTAGCCTTGCGTACATAGCTCTTGTATCGGAGCTGTGCCATACGCTTAGCCTCAGCGAAGAGTTCTTCTGCCTCGTTAGGATAAGCCTTCTTAACTGACAAGTAACGAACCTCACCCATGAGGAAGTCGTGGAACTTATCCCAATCGGGCTCCTTAGAGTCGAGAGAGAATGGATTCTTTCCTTCCTCAGCCAAAGCTGGGTTGTAACGCCACAAGTGCCAGTAGCCACATTCAACGGCACGACCTTCCTCAGCCTGTGAACGACCCATTCCACCCTTGATCTTCAATCCGTGGTTGATACATGGAGCGTAAGCAATCACGAGGGATGGTCCTGGATAAGCCTCTGCCTCACGGATAGCCTTCAAGCACTGTGCATTGTCGGCACCCATAGCAACCTGAGCTACATATACATATCCGTAAGAGGTGGCAATCATACCGAGGTCTTTCTTGCGGATGCGCTTGCCTTGAGCAGCAAACTGAGCGATAGCTCCAAGAGGAGTAGCCTTAGAAGCCTGACCACCCGTGTTTGAGTAAACCTCTGTATCGAGTACGAGGAGGTTCACATCCTCACCAGAAGCAATCACGTGGT
>DJXW01000034.1:275356-275767 GCA_002449845.1 Prevotella sp. UBA6994 | reverse complement strand
GACCGCCGTAACCGATGTCGTAAGATGCACCGTCACCACCGATGATCCACTGGCTACGCTTGATGAGATAGTGGTCGAGGGTCTGCAATTCCTTGCAAATCTCACAACCCTTGGCTGCGCAAGCATCAATCTCTGCTTTCAACTTAGGAGCAATCTCCTTGGTCTTCTCAGCATCTTCCTTGTTGGCAATCCACTCTTCAGCAAGAGCCTTGTACTCTGGAGTAACGTCGCACTTCTCGCAAGCTTCCTGGAGCAACATCACTACGCGCTCCTTCATCTTCTTGTTACCCAGTACCATACCCATACCGAACTCGCAGAAGTCCTCGAACAATGAGTTATCGAATGCAGGACCCTGACCCTTGGCGTTGGTGGTGTAAGGTGTAGATGGGATAGAAGCAGAGTAGATAGAAG
>DJXW01000034.1:274084-275207 GCA_002449845.1 Prevotella sp. UBA6994 | reverse complement strand
GTCTCACCGCAACCAGAGCAAGCACCAGAGAACTCGAACAATGGTTGTGCAAACTGAGAATTCTTCACGTTGCTCTTGATGTCAACGAGGTGTTGCTTAGAAGTAACTTCGTTCACCAGCTTATCCCAGTTCTTAGCCTCTTGCTTCATATCCTCTGCATCTGGGTTGAATGGAACCATGGTGAGAGCCTTGCCCAGTTTAGGATTACCTGGACAAACGTCAGCACAGTTACCGCAACCTAAGCAGTCGAGTACAGATGTCTCGATGCGGAAGTGCATACCCTTCATGGCGGCAGGAGCCTTCATGGTAATGGTGTCAAGACCTTGGTATCCGAATTTGGCAAGTTCCTCATCATCCAATACGAATGGACGGATGGCAGCGTGAGGACAAACAAACGCACACTTGTTACACTGGATACAGTTTTCTGGATTCCATACAGGAACGAATGCCTCTACGCCACGCTTCTCGTAAGCAGCTGTACCGTTAGCCCAAGAACCGTCAACGGTATCGAACTTCACGAAGTCGGATACCTTCAGCAAGTCACCAGCCTGTGCGTTGATAGGACGAACGAGTTCCTTTACAAATGCGGGAGCGTCGTCAGCCTTCTCAGCGTCATCGGGAAGGTTAGCCCATGCGGGATCAACAGCAAACTCCTTGTATTCGTCACCACGGTCAACGGCAGCGTAGTTCATGTTCACCACGTCTTCACCCTTCTTACCGTATGACTTCACGATGAACTTCTTCATCTGCTCAACGGCGAGGTCAACGGGGATAACGCCTGTGATACGGAAGAATGCAGACTGGAGGATGGTGTTGGTACGGTTGCCCAAACCAATCTCTTGTGCAATCTTGGTAGCGTTGATGGTGTAAACGGTAATATTGTTTTGAGCGAAGTAGCGCTTTACCTTGTTAGGCATGAAGTTAGCCAACTCTTCGCCTTCGAAGATGGTATTCAACAGGAATGTACCGTTCTTCTGCAATCCACGGGTAACATCATACATGTGGAGGTAAGCCTGAACGTGGCAAGCTACGAAGTTAGGAGTAGTTACCAAGTAGGTAGAACGGATAGGAGTGTCACCGAAACGGAGGTGAGAGCAAGTGAAACCACCCGACTTCTTAGAGT
>DJXW01000034.1:135430-274008 GCA_002449845.1 Prevotella sp. UBA6994 | reverse complement strand
AGTCGTAAGAGAAGTATGCCTGGCAATACTTGTCGGTAGAGTCACCGATGATCTTCACCGAGTTCTTGTTAGCACCAACGGTACCGTCAGCACCCAAGCCATAGAACTTAGCCTGGAACATACCAGCTCCACCCATTGCGATTTCCTCTTCCTCTGGGAGAGAAGTGAAGGTAACATCGTCAACGATACCTACGGTGAAGTGGTTCTTAGGCTCGTTCAAAGCGAGGTTCTTGAATACGGCGATGATCTTGGCAGGTGTAGTGTCAGAAGAACCGAGACCATAACGGCCACCAACGATAACTGGTTTATCCTCAACATCATAGAATGCGCTCTTTACGTCGAGATACAAAGGCTCACCCTCTGCACCTGGCTCCTTGGTACGGTCGAGAACGGCAATCTTCTTAGCTGTCTTAGGAACGGCAGCGAGCAAGTGCTTCACTGAGAATGGACGATAGAGGTGTACGGCAACCATACCCACCTTCTCACCCTGTTCGGTGAGATAGTCGATAGCCTCGCGGGCAGCCTCTGTAGCAGAACCCATCAGGATGATTATGCGGTCTGCATCCTCTGCTCCATAATAATCAAAGAGGTGATATTCACGGCCCGTGATTTCAGAAATCTTCTGCATATAGTACTCTACACACTCAGGCACCTTGTCGTAGGCAGCGTTGCAAGCCTCACGGTGAGTGAAGAATGTCTCAGGATTCTCAGCGGTACCGCGAGTCATAGGACGCTCTGGTGTGAGGGCGCGGTCACGGAAACGCTTCACCTCAGCTGGGTCAACGAGCTTAGCGATTTCCTCTTGATCCATCACCTCAATCTTGTGATACTCATGAGAAGTACGGAAGCCATCGAAGAAGTTGACGAAAGGAATCTCCGTCTTCAAAGAAGCAAGGTGAGGAACGGCAGTGAGGTCCATCACTTCCTGTACTGAACCAGAACAGAACATGGCGAAACCAGTTTGACGGCAAGCCATCACGTCTTGGTGGTCACCGAAGATACAAAGAGAGTGAGAAGCCAATGTACGTGCAGACACATCAAACACGCAAGGAAGCATCTCACCGGCAATCTTATACATGTTAGGAATCATGAGCAGCAAACCTTGAGAAGCGGTGAAGGTTGTTGTCAATGCACCAGCCTGGAGTGAACCATGCAATGCACCAGCAGCACCACCCTCTGATTGCATCTCTTGTACGCTTACCGTTTGTCCCCAAAGGTTCTTACGGCCGCGTGCAGCCCACTCATCTACGTGCTCCGCCATAGGCGAAGATGGAGTGATAGGGTAGATAGCAGCTACCTCAGAGAACATATAGCTCACGTGAGCAGCAGCTTCATTACCATCACAAGTAATAAACTTTTTTTCTTTAGCCATTTTGTTAAACTTTAATGATGTTTTTGTATAACGTTTAAATTTAAATCATTTGTTTTAGATTTTCAACCGCAAATATACTGCTTTTTATTAAGATAAACAAATGTTTGAGGTAATTTATTGCCAAATTCGACAATAATAATTGAAGATTGAAGATTGAGGATTGAAAATTGAAGATTGAAAATTTTATTTTGGGGGATGATAACCTGTTGACATTATATTATAGCGTTTGTTATTGTAAGTCCCGATGGGGGGCGACAGAATTTCTGTCGTCCCTTCTTGATTATCCGTGGGTGCGCAGTACCCACGGATAGATGATGGATGGATAAAACGACTCTGAAGGAGTCGCCCACTGCATGTATGGAGCACTCTTTCAGAGTGCTTGACTCTCCCCATTGTCTATCATCCGCAGGTCCTGCGGACACTACGGTTACAGAGCGGAGACTGCGTTGCAGTCTGATCACGGAGCAACTAAGGTTGGATGGATAGGAATGACGCTGAAAGCGTCACCAATCAGTAACCGTGGGTGCGCAGTACCCACGGATTAACCAAGGATGGAAGGATAGGAATGACGCTGAAAGCGTCACCGATCAGTAACCGTGGGTGCGCAGTACCCACGGATAGATGATGGATGGATAAAACGACTCTGAAGGAGTCGCCCACTGCATGTATGGGGGCACTCTTTCAGAGTGCTTGACAAACAAATCAATACAAAAAGCCAAACAGCCAAAGGGGAATCTGATTGTCTCTTCCCACCTCTGTATTATATCGTGCGTAAATCACGTCAGAGTTCATCCTGATCTTATGCTCGCTCTTGGCATCGTGAATCCTGAACTTACGTGTTCCGTCAACGATATAGAACTGGTCTTTGCCTGCGTCGTTGACGATATGGTCTTTCCACAGAGAGTTGACAAAGAAGGTCTCCATCGCATCCTGCAAATTTGCCTTGATGGGGTAGATGGAATACATCAAGTTGGAATTGTGCAACATCACCTTGGCGGGTTTCTTGGGAAATTCCTCACCGATGGGGTAAATCATATTGATCAGACGCGCGTCTGCCAGATACTTGATGTAGTTCATCACCGTAGCCCTACTGGTCTGGATGTCTAAAGCCAATTGACTGACGTTAGGAGCCTGCAGACCATCCACTGCCAACTGGTAAAAGAGTTTTTTGATTTTAGTGATATATTTCAGTTCTATCTGTCTGATGAGCAGAATATCCACTTCCACCATCATATTCATCGTTTTCAACAGATTCTCCGCATAGTTCCTCTGTTCCAAGAAGAAAGGATAGAAACCATGATGGAGATAATCCTTGAAATACTTCAGCGGACTGAGGCAGGGCAGAATCTCCTTGATGATTTTCTCATGTCGAGACAATATCTCGTCCAAGTCGTACGCACGGAAATTACTGCCCGTCTGGAGGTTCAGAAACTCCCTGAAAGAGAAGCCACGCAGATTGTAACTTTTCACGATTCCGTTGAGTTCGGGATTCTCCTCTTTCAGTCGCATCACACTGGAACCCGTGAAGACAATCCTCAGTTGAGGATAGAGGTCGTGACACTTGCGCAACTCCTTGCTCCAATTGGGTTGCTTGAAAACCTGGTCGATGAGCAACACTCTTCCGCCACGACTCACGAAGTCGCCCGCGAACTCAGCAATGCCTTTCCCCTGAAAATAGAAATTGTTCATGTTGATGTAAAGGCATTGCTGGTCTTCGACGTTGAAGTGTTCCTTGGCATATTGCAGGAGGAAAGTGGTTTTTCCCACTCCCCGCGTTCCCTTGATGCCAATCATGGAATCATTCCAATTGATTTCATCCATTAATGTTCTGCGAACAGTTGCGTTTGTATGTTCAACCAAGTATTTGTGTGTGCGAAAGAATGATTCCATATATTTGTTTTTAGTTTAATTCTTGTAATATTTCCTCTAACGTGGGATGAGCGTGAATGATGTCGTGCAGACGGTCTAAGGTGGTACCGTGATTCATGAGTGCCGCAATCTCTTGTGTCAAGTCGGATGCGTGAGCACCATAGATATGACAACCCATGATGACGTTGTTTTCATCAGTGAGCAATTTCACCATACCTTCCGTGGCATTGATAGCCAACGCCTTGCCATTGGCACGATAATATCCCTTATGACAAGTATAGGCAATGCCATTCTCCTTGCAATAACCCTCCGTGACACCTACGCAAGCCGCTTCAGGAGTGGTAAACACGGCAGCAGGCATGATGTCGAAACGTATTGCGTCTGTTTTGCCAAGGATATGGTTGATGGCGCGGAAGCCCTGGAATGTGGCAGCATGAGCAAGCATCTGTCTGCCGTTCACGTCGCCTATCGCATAAACGTGAGGAATGTTGGTCTGCATGTTGTCGTCAACCTCAATTCCCTTTCTGGAATAATTGATTCCTACGGCATCGAGGTTCAGTCCTTCCGTGTTTGCACCACGTCCGGTGGCAATCAGAACCGTGTCAGTCTCTATTGAGTTTTCCTTTCCCTTACATTCAAACACCACCTGCTTCTCGTCAATCTTCTTCACGCCCGATTGCAGATAGAATTTGATGCCGCGTTTTTCGAGACATTTGCGCAGACGTTTGGCAATGTCACCATCCATATTGGGAAGACATTCCTTCATGAACTCGATGACCACCACCTCTGAGCCAAAGCTATTGAAGACGGAGGCAAATTCCATTCCTATCACTCCTGTACCAACGATACACAATCTTTGTGGAACATGGTCAATATCAAGCAATTCGGTTGACGTCATCACGTGCGCCTGATGGATTCCCTCGATAGAGGAAGGCATGATGGCGTGAGAGCCAGTGGCAATGATGATGTCTTTGGCTTGATATTCCTCTTCGTTGACGACGATGGTATTGGCATTCTTGAAAGCAGCCTTTCCCCTTACGAGAGTAACGTGAGGTTGAGACAACAAGGTCTCTACACCACTACGCAATTGTTCTACCACCTGTTGCTTGCGTTGCATGATGGCAGCGAAATCCACGGGCAAGCCCAAGTCGGCAAGTTCTGCATCATGGCAAAGACTCTTGGTGGGAATACATCCACAATTCAGGCACGTACCTCCCGCATGAGCAGCTTCCACCACGATTACCTGCAACCCCTTCTTAGCAGCATAGTCAGCAGCCCTGTAACCTCCAGGGCCGCTGCCTATGATGATTAAATCTGTTGTAATAGCCATTGTCTTCTTCTGATTATGCTTGGTTCTGATCCGCAACAAGTTGACGGTAAGTCACGATAGGATGCTTGGCAGCCAACACATCGTCAACCCTTCCGATAGGAGTGGTGTGAGGAGCCGACTTCAACAATTCGGGATTGTCTATCGCTTCCTGAGCAATCTTACGCATCACTTCAATGAAGCCATCTATGGTCTCCTTGCTTTCGCTCTCGGTGGGTTCTATCATCAAACTCTCATGGAAGAGCAGGGGGAAATAGATGGTGGGAGCATGATAGCCGTAATCCAATAATCTCTTGGCAATATCCATCGTGGTAACGCCCGTGGATTTGTCTTTCAATCCATCAAAGACAAATTCGTGTTTGCAAACCCCGTCGATAGGAAGTTCGTAAACGTCCTTCAGACTTTCCTTGATGTAGTTGGCGTTCAGCGTTGCCAATGGTCCAACCATCTTCAACTGCGTCTTACCCAATGAAAGGATGTAGGTGTAAGCCTTGAGCATCACGCCGTAGTTGCCAAAGAAATTACCGATACTTCCCATCGAGTAATCCATGTTGTCGGTCTCTATGGAATAACAATTTGATTCCTCGTGGAATATGATGCGTGGGGTGGGGAGCAACTCCTCCAATCCGGCACGTACACCCACGGGACCACTACCGGGACCACCGCCACCGTGAGGAGTTGAGAACGTCTTATGCAGGTTGATGTGCATCACGTCGAATCCCATGTCACCAGGCCTACATTCGCCAAGCATCGGATTGAGATTGGCTCCATCATAATACATCAGTCCGCCACAATCGTGAATCATTTTCGCAATCGTAGGAATGTTTCTCTCAAAGATTCCCAGCGTGTTAGGATTGGTCATCATCATGGCAGCAATCTCTGAGCCATGTTGCGAAACCAGTGATTGCAAATCCTCCACGTCAACCGTTCCGTCAGGAAGACTCTTCACCTCCACGACATCCAATCCGCAAACGGCAGCAGAGGCAGGGTTCGTGCCGTGGGCAGAATCTGGAATCAACACCTTCTTCCTGTCCAGTTGTCCGTTTTTACGGTGGTATGCGCAGATAATCATCAATCCTGTCAGTTCACCATGCGCTCCAGCACATGGGTTCAGCGTAAACTCACTCAATCCCGTCAGTTCTGCCAAAGCACGTTGCAAGTCGGAATACATCTTCAACATCGGTTGACAAGTCTCAACAGGTTGCATGGGATGGATATTGGCAAATGTATCGATGTTGGCAATCTCCTCATTGATGATGGGATTGTATTTCATCGTGCAACTCCCCAAGGGATAGAATCCGTCATTCACACCAAAATTATTGTGACTCAGATTGGTATAGTGCCTAACAACTGTTAACTCATCACATTCAGGCAGTTCAGCCTCCTGCTTTCTACGAAGCACTTCAGGCAACTCTTCTGTATGGAAACCATAATCATACTTGGGCAAAGAGTAACCTTTGCGACCAGATTTTGACAACTCAAAAATGAGATTTCCGTATAATCTATTGTTCATAATGATTAATCTTTGGTTGATGTGATGGTTGCAATAATGTTGACAAGTTCGTCTATCTCAGCCTTGGTGCGCTGTTCGGTAACGGCAAACATCAAGGTGTTAGCATCTACTTGAACGCCAGCCAGGAATCCTTTCTCCATACATATCTGCTGGAGCTGGGCAATGTCGCCGTCGAAGGTAACACAGAACTCATTGAAGAATGGCTGATTGTATGTCAACGTGAAATGCTTGTTCTCTAACAATCTCTGACAGAGATAGTGAGCACCGGCATAAGAAAGCTCGGCAGTCTCCTTCAGTCCTTGCTTACCCATGACAGCCATGTAAATCGTCACGTAGAGAGCCATCAGACTTTGGTTAGAGCAGATGTTTGACGTAGCCTTTTGTCTGCGGATATGTTGCTCACGCGCTTGAAGAGTCAGTACGAATGCCCGTTGGTCTCTATTGTCCTTGGTCATTCCTACGATTCTGCCAGGCATCTTACGTATGAGTTTTTCGGAACAACACATATAGCCAATGCCAGGACCACCGAAACTCATGGGAATACCTAAGCTCTGTCCATCGCCAACGGCAATGTCTGCGCCCCATTCTCCTGGAGTTTTCAATATGGAATAGTCGGCAGCCACACCATTGACAATCATCAATGCTTTCTTGGCGTGGATAGCATCAGCGAAGCCACTATAGTCTTCCACAATGCCATAGTAGTTTGGCATTTGCAACACTACGCCAGCTACGCCCCCTCGTTCCAGTTTCTCACGCATATCTGCTTGGTCAGTAACGCCATCATGTTGGCGAACCTTCTCGATGTCTATTCCGTGATACTTGGCGTAGGTGTTGATTACCCGCAAGGTTTTGGGGTCAACGGTTTCACTGACCAACACCTTCGTGCATTTCTTTCCAGCATGATAAGCCATCAGCACAGCTTCGGCAGTAGCTGTTGCGCCATCATACATAGAAGCGTTGGAAATATCCATGTTGGTCAGTTCTGCCATCATGCTCTGGTACTCGAAAATATAATGCAAGGTGCCTTGCGATATTTCAGCTTGATACGGAGTGTAACTCGTCAGGAACTCAGAGCGTTCGATGATGTTCTTCACAATGGAAGGGGCATAATGATCATAAATGCCGGCACCAGCAAACACCTTCAATGGAGTAACGCCTTGAGCCAAATCATTGAACATTTGGCGCACCTCTATCTCACTGAGAGCCTCGGGCAAATTGTATTCCTTACGGAAACGGATACACTCTGGTACGTCGGCATAGAGATCGTCTAACGACTGAATGCCGATCTTATCCAACATTTGTGCAGTATCTTCTGCTGTATGCGGAAAGTATTTATACATCTTACTAAGATAAAAATTGCTTATTTCTCACATAGTTCTTGATATGCGGCAGCATCCATCAAGTTGTCAAGTTCAGTTGCGTCGGTCATTTCCACCTTGATAATCCAGTTGGCAAACGCATCTTGATTCAACAATTCGGGCTCATCTTCGAGAGCATCGTTCACTTCCACTACCGTGCCACTGACAGGTGAAATCAGGTCGCTGGCAGCCTTCACGCTTTCCACAGCACCAAACTCCTCTCCGGCAGTTACTTCATCATCTACTTCAGGCACATCTACATACACCACATTACCCAATGCGTTTTGTGCGTAGTCGGTGATTCCAATATAACCGAAGTTGCCTTCAACCCTTACATACTCGTGCGACTCTGAATAATAGAGTCCTTCTTCTATCTTTGCCATAATCTTTATTGATAAATAGTTGATATGAATATTGATTTGATTTATTTCTTGTAATGTTTGTCATAGAAACGTTTCTTCACCACAACGCCTGGGAATGTCTTCTTGCGGATTTGGATTTCCACCTCCGTGCCCAACGTTGCAAATTGTGAATCAACCAAAGCCATGCACACGCTCTTGGGAACAGAGATGCAATGGTAGCCAGTCGTTACCTCACCAATGACGTATCCATCTTTTATGACAGCGTAACCATGACGGGGAACAGCTTTGTCTTGAAGCTCTATTCCAACCAATTTCTTGGCAACACCATTGCTCTTTTGTTCAACAAGCGCTTCCTTGCCGATAAACTCTTCTTTGTTGAGTTTGCAGAACATTCCCAAACCAGCCATCACGGGAGAAATGTCTTGGCTCAACTCATCGCCATAGAGAGGAAGTCCTACCTCGAAACGCAATGTATCTCGGCAACCAAGACCACAGGGCTTACATCTGCCACTCTCCATCAATTGGTTCCACATCTTGACAATCAATGTGTGCGAACCATAGATTTCAAATCCGTCTTCACCCGTATAGCCTGTTCTGCTGACAATGATTTCCTCGCCCTCAATTACCAATGTCTTTGCCGTATAGAAGACCAGCTCCTTGCAAGCCACACCCAATACTTCCTCGACGACAGCCTCTGCTTCGGGACCCTGAACAGCCAACTGACCGTATCTCTCCGAGCAATGGTCGATGTTTACGTCATAGTCTTTTGCATGTTGAAGAATCCATTCCACGTCTTTGTCAATGTTGGCAGCATTGATTACCAAGAAGAAATTGTTCTCACCCATCTTGTAAACCAACAAATCATCTACCGTACCACCATTCGGATAAAGCATCATTCCGTAGAATATCTGTCCGACAGGGGCATTAGAAATATCATTGGTGAAAATATGGTTGACAAATTTTTCTGCATCATTACCAGTAACGAAGACCTCTCCCATGTGTGATACGTCGAAAACGCCGCAATGTTGTCTTACGGCATTATGCTCGTCGATGATAGAGGAATATTGAATGGGCATGATAAACCCACCAAATGGCGACATAAGTGCGCCTAACGCAACATGATTGTCATAGAGACAAGTTTTTTTATTCTCCATAATCTTTAGTCTTTAAATAACATATATAATAAGTCAGTTTTATTCAGATTCATGATGATGTCACTCACGGAGTGGGGGAGGGCTTGGCTCACTGCTTCCTGATTGTAAGCAACGTTGCGCAGAGGCATGAGTAATTCTTTGTCGATGTCTCCAAGAAGGAAGAAGTCGCCCATGATATTGACCTGCTTGATGATTTGGTTCTTCAGTTCAATCCTTATTTCAAAGTCGCCCACACCTTCCAACCGATGTTTCTTGACGATGGAATAACGCGGATTACGACCATAGATAAACTCATCCGTGAGATATTCCTTTTCAATTTGTTCAATCCGCATGATGTCTTTCTCGTTCAGAGAGAAGGAATCGTTACACAGTTGGTGAATGGCAAATGCCTTCAATTCTTCCAAAGACAGAGTGGTGTAGTCTTTGAGTAAGGCAATGCGCTGGCGAACACTTTCCACACCTTTACTGACAAGTTTCTCGTTGGTCGGTGTGATGCTTCCCACCATGTGTTGCATATTGGTATCATACAACATCGTTCCGTGTACGATACTATGATGAGGGATGTGATAGAACGCATTGCCCGACACTTTTTTCCCGTCAATCAGAATGTCATTTCTTCCATTGGCTTTCGCATCAATGCCCAATTTGAAAAGCATGAAGACCAGGAGGTTGATGTAACGATTAAACGTGAGATTCACGTTCTCATCGTGTGTGATATACGAAAACATCACGTTGCTCATGTCTGCATAGACGCAGCCACCGCCACTCTTCCTGCGATATGTCTCTATCTGATTAGCCTTGCAGTAATCTAAGTTCACTTCGTTTTCTATCAATTGGTTTCTGCCGAAGATGACCGACGGATTTACCTGCCACAAGAAAAAGCAATCATCAGCAATATCAAGACAGCGAGCCACATACTCTTCCATTGCTAAATAGAAGCTTAGGCGTCTCGTCTCAGTTATAGGCAAGGTAATATGAATCACGTCTTATGAAATTACTGCTTTTATTTTGCAAATTTACTAAATAAATATTGAATAGCAACTAATTTGTCAACAAATTCTTGGAGATTTTGAAAAAAAAAGAGGCTGACGTGGTTTACCTGCCATCATCAGCCTTCATTTATTTCATTTCGACAGTAAGAATGCCTTGAAGTCGTTGAAGTCTTTCGACATAGGTACACTCTCCTTCTTTCCTCTCATAAAGGCAGCCAGTCTTTCGGGAATTTCTACGTCGCCATGAGTGATGGAATCAACGGTTTCCTTAAACTTTGCGGGATGAGCCGTTTCGCAGAAAACGCCATATTCGCCCTCTTGCAAGCCCTCTTGTAAAGCACGATAACCACAAGTACCATGTGGGTCAAGTATGTATCCCGTTTGTTGATAGCATGACAACAGGGTCTCGCGAATTTGGTCATCGGAGTAAGTTGCGCCAGAGATCAGACTTGTCACTTTCTCGTGCGAACCTCCGTAGAGGTCGTAGATACGTGCGAAGTTGCTGGGATTGCCTACGTCCATAGCGTTGGCTAATGTTTGCTTGCTGGGCTTGGGGTCGTAGATTCCCGTTTGCAAGTAATTGTAGAAGATGTCATTGGCGTTGTTGGCAGCGATAAATCTCTTGATGGGAAGTCCCATCTGATGGCCGAACAAAGCAGCCGTGATGTTTCCGAAATTACCACTTGGTACACACATCACCAATTGGTCAGCCTTACCCAACTTCTTCATCTGTGCGTAGGCGTTAAAATAATAAAATGCCTGGGGCAGGAATCGAGCTACGTTGATGGAATTGGCAGACGTTAACTTCATGTGCTTGTTGAGTTCCTCATCCATAAAAGCACTCTTCACCAATGCCTGACAATCGTCAAACACTCCATCTACCTCAATGGCTGTGATGTTTTTGCCTAATGTGGTAAACTGGCTCTCTTGTATCTTGCTGACCTTCCCTTTGGGATATAATACATAGACATGGATTCCGTCAACTCCCAAGAAGCCATTCGCCACGGCTGATCCCGTATCACCAGAAGTGGCTACCAGCACATTTACCTGCTCGTTGCCCTCCTGACGAATGAAATATTGCAACAGTCGAGCCATAAAACGAGCACCTACATCCTTGAAAGCCAATGTAGGACCGTGGAAAAGCTCTAAAGAATAGATGCGTTCGTCAACTTGCACTACAGGAGTCTCAAACGACAATGTATCGTAAACAATCTGTTTCAAGGCTTCCTTTTCCACATCCTCACCGAAGAAGGCATCAGCCACAACGTAGGATAATTCTTGGAAAGACATGTCTTGGATATGGTCAAAGAATGACTGGGGCAACATCTTGATTTGCTCAGGCATATACAAGCCTCTGTCTTCTGCCAATCCCTTTACTACAGCCTTGTGCAAATCGGCTATAGGAGCATTCTTGTTTGTACTGTAATATTTCATGGTTATTCTATTTTCATCAATGTTTGCATGAACTCTTGTAATCTCAATAAGCCAAAACTACCTGACACGCAACTCACCTCATCGTATCTTTTCACTTCATCGGGTTTTATTCCCTGATGCCATACAAGAAATGGAACGGGCTCGCTTACGTGAGTACGGATTTCCACGGGGGTAGGATGATCGGGCAGCACCACGATGCAAACGGGTTCATTGAATTGCGTTACCGCCTCGTAGATTGGTTGAATGATTCTACTGTCTAAGTATTCAATGGTCTTAATCTTCAAGTCTAAGTCGCCATCATGCCCAGCCTCGTCGCTTGCCTCTACATGTACGAAGACGAAATCATCTGTCTTCAATGCGTCAATGGCTGCTTGTGCTTTTCCTTCGTAATTGGTATCAGCAAGACCGGTGGCTCCTTTCACGTTGATGGTGCGTAAACCAGCATAGTGGCCAATGCCTCGAATCAAGTCAACGGCGGTAATGACAGCGCCGCTCTTGATTTGTGGATAGATGGAAGTGATGGGCTGCATGGAAGGACGATATCCACCACTCCACGGCCAAATGGAATTAGCCGTCAATTTGCCTTCCTTTGCGCGTTCCTTATTATATATATGAGCTTCGAGCAAAGGTTGTGATTTCAAAATCAAGTCGTTCAGCAAGTCTGCTGTTTCTTGTGCGGAGAGCAGGGTAGGGTGTTCGTCGGTCGCGTTATTGATGGGCTTCACCAACAATCCCTTCCATTCCTCATTGGGATGGTCGTGGGGTGGGGCGCATTCAATGTTTTTGTTGCCACCTTTGATGACAAGCAAGTGGCGATATTGAATGCCGGAGATAAACCGTACACGTTCGTTTCCCAAATGTTCGTTGAGATAATCAATCAATATCCGTGCGTCTTCCGTTTGCAGGTTGCCGCCATTATGGGTGATAATCTTTCCGTCTTTCAGGGAAATGATATTGCAGCGAAGAGCCAAGTCGTCTGCTTCCATTTCGTAACCGATGGATGCGGCTTCTAAGGGACCTCTTCCCTCATACACTTCATTTAAATCGTAACCGAGTATGGCTGTGTTGGCAACTTCTGAGCCAGGGCTGAATCCCTCTGGAACGGTAACCACTCTGCCACATCTGCCTTCGCTTGCCAACTTATCCATGTATGGCGTTTGGGCAAATTGCAAAGGAGTCTTACCGCCGAGTCGCTCTATCGCATGGTCGGCCATACCGTCTCCTAATATAATAATGTGTTTCATGAAAGTCTAATTTATATATTGGCTATTGACATGATATTGGCAAAAACTCCCGCAGCCGTAACACTGGCACCGGCTCCGTACCCTTGAATGAGCATGGGGAACTCTTTGTAACGCTCAGTGGTAAGCAACACGATGTTGTTGCTTCCTTTCAGGTTGTAGAAAGGATGACCGTTCTCTATCTCACAAAGTTGTACACTTGTCTTTCCGTTTTCCAGTTTGGCAACAAATCTCCAACGCTTGTTCTCTGCATTCATTCTTTCGAGGCGTTTGTTGAAATCAGCATCTAACTGAGGCAGGTTTTTCCAGAAATCGTCCAACGTTCCCTCAAAATATGAATCGGGAACAAACAGGTGTTTCTCTACGTCTTCTTGCTCTACACGATAACCAGCCTCTCTTGCCAAGATGACCAACTTTCTCACCACGTCTTTTCCGCTCAAGTCGATACGTGGGTCAGGTTCACTATATCCCTCATCTTTTGCCATGCGCACGGCTTTAGAGAACGGAACGGTGGGGGAGAGCTCATTGAATATGAAGTTGAGCGTTCCACTGAGCACAGCCTCAATCTTCAGTATCTTGTCGCCGGAATTGCGCAAGTCGTTGATAGTTCCGATGATAGGTAATCCTGCTCCTACGTTTGTCTCGAAACGGAATTTTACACCACGTGTCAAGGCTGTTTGTTTCAACTTCACGTAATCTTCGTAAGCAGACGATGCGGCTATCTTGTTGGCTGCAATCACACTGATGTTATGCTCTAAGAAGACTTGGTAAAGTGCGGAAATCTCCTTGCTTGCCGTACAATCCACAAAAACACTGTTGAAAATGTTCATGTTGATAATGCTGTCGCGAAGTGTTTCCACGTTTGAACTTGATGCTGCCAATGCCTCACGATAGTTGTCAAGGTCTATTCCATCTCGTGAGAAGATGGCTTTCTTAGACGTGGCAATACCAACCACGTTCAACTTCAACCTACTATGTTGTTTTAGTTCTTCATACTGGGAACGAATTTGCTCGATGAGCTTGCTACCTACGGTTCCTACGCCACAGATGAACAAATTGAGCACCTTGTATTCAGAAAGGAAGAACGAATCGTGCAATACGTTGAGCGACTTACGTAAGAAATTGCCGTCAACAACGAAAGAGATATTGGTCTCTGATGCACCTTGAGCACACGCAATAACGCTGATACCACTTCTTCCCAACGTGCCAAACAACTTACCGGCAATACCAGGCGTGTGTTTCATGTTTTCGCCGACAATGGCGATGGTGGCAAGATTGCTCTCTGCCATCATGGGGAACATGGCGCCAGTCTCTATTTCCTTGGAGAACTCATTGTTTAACACTCGGATAGCTTCGTCTTTGTCTTCGTCTCTCACGCCAATAGACGTAGAGTTTTCTGAAGATGCTTGGGAAACCAAGAACACGGAAATGCCGTTGTCAGCAAGGGTGGTGAAGATTCTGCGGTTAACGCCAATCACACCTACCATGGAAAGACCTGTCACCGTAATCAGCGTAGTGCCGCTAATGCTCGAAATACCCTTGATAGGTTTCTGGTCGTTGTCAATCTTTTCTTTGATGATTGTTCCTGCACCTTGTGGGTTGAATGTATTCTTTACCTTGATGGGAATGTTCTTGACGCAAACGGGGTAGATGGTAGGGGGGTAAATCACTTTGGCTCCAAAGTTGCAAAGCTCCATCGCTTCCACATAGCTCAATTCGTTGATGGTGTATGCAGTCTTGATGATTTTGGGGTCAGCGGTCATGAAACCGTCAACATCAGTCCAAATCTCAAGGATTTCAGCATCTAATGCAGCAGCGATAATGGCAGCGGTATAATCACTACCACCACGTCCTAAGTTGGTGGTTTCCATTGTCTTACGGTCGCGACCGATAAATCCTGGAACAATAGAAATCCTTGGTATGTCTTGGAAAGACTCACGCACGAGGCGATAAGTTAGTTCGCTGTCGAGCGTATGCTTACCGTTTTTCTTTTCAGTTCTGATGAAATCGCGGGAATTTTTTCTCACGGCACCAGGAATCAAGGCTGTTACGATATAAGAACTCAGTCGTTCGCCATAGCTGACGATTGCGTCCATCGTTTTCTTGCTTAAATCGTGAATCAAGAAAACACCGTAGAAAATGCTGTGTAATTGCTCAAACAGTGAGTCGATGATTTTTACCAATTCTTTCGACCTGCTTGTATCGGTAATGATGGTGTCTATCATCGTGTGATGTCGTTTGACAATACCGTCAAACTCATCTTTCCATGATTCGTCACCTTTGAGTGCCAGATTAGAAGTGGCAATTAATTTATCGGTGATTCCACCTAATGCACTCACAACGACAACAATTTCCTGATTTGTTGCTTCATCCTCAACAATCTTCTTTAAGCTAAGAATACTATCTACAGATCCAACTGACGTTCCGCCAAACTTTAAAACCTTCATTATCTTATAACGGTGTTATTCTTCGATTTAATTTATAATTCTCCAACAATAGTGGGTAAGAGAAAATTTTTGCAAAGATACTTATATTTTTTTACATTATAAACATTCTGTCTCTAATATTTTCTTAATTGTTAGATAATAATCTTTTCTTATTTATCATAATGCCGATTATGTGAAATTTATGTTTATAGGTAATAAACTTTAATTATATTTGACAAAAAAGCATCCACCATTTTTCTCGTTCCAGAATAAACGAAGACCAAATATTGTATTATGAGTGATGAAATAATGTGTTTTTTCTCATAACTATATGAGTTACGCACGCCAAATATATAGTTACGAGCGTAACTCATATAGTTATTGTGCTCAAATAATATGTTTACGGGTTCCAAAAACATGTTTTTTATGCCTATAAATACTTGTTTTTTATAAATCAGAAAATGCTATTATTTAATAACACGCTGTATATCAAGTAAATATAAAAATGCAAAAAAACGAGGTTTTTTGTAGCCACGGAAAGTTTACTCGAAAAAAACGCCGTATTTTAAGCCGTTTTTGTGACATTTTACTGACATTTCTTTGGTAGTGGGATAATTATAGAACGTTCTCTAAAATAACAATAACAAACCTCGGCCTTGCAAAGGAATTGCATGGTCGAGGTTTGTTGATGAATTATAAGGGGGAATTAATTCATTCTTTCTATCAGTTCCAGACACATACGACTGTTGTGGTAAGGACATTTCCAAAATCCTGCTTTGTCATCTTCCATATTAAGTGAACCATCTTTATGACGACTCCAATACCATTCACCGTCTTTATAGTCTATAAGATAATCCTTAATATATTGCCAACCAGCCAATGCTTTTTCCAAAGCTGATTGATTACCGAAATGTTGATAAATGTTAAACCATCCTACAACATTTTCAGCTTGAACCCACCAATGCAAATCGCTATCTATATAACCAGTGTCGAGATTTGCCTCATGAATCATAGAACCATCGGGATTGAGACCTTTCTCTGAAGCTTTAGCAACAAGTTGGACGATGGGTTCAACTTTAGCTAAAACATCTTTGTCGCCGAGTACCAAAGCGGCTTCATGCATGAGCCAAGAACATTCAATATCATGTCCATAACTCTCCAATTGTCCAGCTCCACGAGTCCAATCATTTTCGAAGAAAAGATCCAGATGATGGGTTTCAGGATTCAATATTTTATCCGTAAATATGAATATGAGATTGCGCAAGGCAGCCTCTACCCTATTGATTGTTTCATTTGGAACGGTGATAGTAACAGGAAGCACAGCTCCGATTGCAGGCACATAATTGCATGATTCAGAAGCCTGTAACTCCTTTAAACAACGGAATAAATTGGTGTAGGGTTCTATGATATGCAAATGAGTATTCTGTGATTTGGGATAGTTTGCATCAAGTTCCGACAAACGCATGTCAGCAATAGGTTTCCAATCTCGACTACAAGCTTCGATATACCCATTGTTTTCATGATCAAAAGCATGTTCTTCTATACACTCGAATAATTGCAGAGCGCATTCTAATGCCTCACGATCGCCGGTAGCACGAGCAAATTCAGACATCCCATATATGACAAAGCCAATGGCATAGAACTGTTTCTTCGTGTCGAGAGGATTTCCTTTATAATCTACACTCCAATAGACACCACCATGTTCTTTATCAATGAAATGTTCAAAGATATAGTCTTTTGCTCTTTTAGCAGCTTCAAGATATTCTGGATGATGCAAGACGCGATAGGCTGCTGAAAACGCCCAAAGTATTCGTGCATTGAGTATAGCACCCTTTTCTGCATGAGGAAATAAAACACCATGTCCGTCCATCCGACCATAAAATCCTCCGTTTTCATGGTCAATCATCTTATTGAGCCAAAAAGGCAGGATGTTTTGAGTGAGTACATCCTGCATTTCTTGTTTCAACGTTTCTATCTTACACATCTTATTTCTTGATAGGATATTTATAAATCAAATAAACCATTATCAGAGCAATAGCAGCTGGGAACAAAGAAAACAATGACCAAATCATGCTTCTCACTGATTCCTCATTAGTAATGGTAATGATGGTTTGCCCAGTTACTGGGTCAGTTCCAGAAATAAAACCTGATAAACCAAGGAACAAGGCAACAAGTGAACCTGAGATGGCCGTTCCAAACTTCTGAGCCATCGTACCAGACGAGAAGATAAGACCCGTAGAGGATGTTCCGTTTTTCTCTGTAGCATAGTCGGCAACGTCTGCATACATAGACCAAAGCAATGGTGAGTACAAGCCAACGCCAACAGATGTAAGAACAACTACGGCAACCATTACCCAAATGTACGCGGGATCCATGGGAATGAAGAAGAATGCCACGGAAAATACCACACAAATCAATGCAGCTATGGTAAATGCCTTGCATTTAGAGCCAACCCATTCGGTAAACTTTGGAGAAACGCCACCGAATATCATACAGGTTACCTCACCGAAGGTCATAAACACCGTGTAATTGATAATCAATCCACTTACCGTAACGTCTCCATGTAAGCAATATTCGAGCAGATAACCAGCTACTGCATAACGGAAACCATTGAAGAAATTGGTACAGATACCAATGAGGGTGAGGTAAATCCAAGGCTTGTTCTTGAACAAGTCAACGAACGGACGGAAAGAAAACTTCTCGGCACGTACCGGCTTGAGACGTTCCTTGGTTAAGAATCCGCACGCCAATGTCATAAGCGTTGCCAACAAGCCGAATCCTGCACCAAGTACAGCATATTGATGAGCGTCAGAACCGCCAACCATCTTTTGCAGATATGGGAAAGAAAGCAGGGTGATAAATCCCATTGCGTAAGCTCCCACCATACGGAAAGAAGAGAATTGGTTTTTCTCATTGTCATTGTCGGTCATCACGCCAAGCAACGAACCGTAAGGAACGTTGACAGCCGTATAGACAGCCATCATCAACAGATACAGAGTGTAGGCATAGATACGCTTACCCACTGGACCGAAGTCGGGAGTGTACAGCAACAACGCAAATATAAGCCCCAATGGAACAGCGCCAAAGATAAGCCAAGGACGATACGTTCCCCATCGTGATTGCGTACGGTCAGCCAGACTACCCATGAGCGGGTCGGTCACCACGTCAAACATACGTGCAATCAGCATCAAGGTTGCCGTATCAGCAACAGTCAATCCAAAAACATTGGTGAAGAAAAGTGGAAAGGCAATAGACATGATTTTCCACGTAATACCACCAGCGGCAGCGTCACCAAGCGCATAGCCTATTTTTTCTTTTAACGAAACCATATTATATGTTCTTGTTTTTTGCAATAAGTTTCTTGATGGTCTCCACAGATGCAGACGTTGTTAATCCATCTTCAGGCGTATTCATACAATAGTCGATAAGCTTGTCTATGGTAGAAGTTGCCACGTGCATACGCGTGTCACTTGACGCATAGTAAATAAATACTTTTCCATCTTCGTCGGCAATCCAACCGTTGGCAAAAGCCACGTTCATCACATCACCAATATATTCCCATCCTTCGGGAACGAGGAAATATCCTCCTGGTTGGGCAATGACACGAGTGGGATCGTCGAGAGCGGTCATATACATATATAATACATAACGCAAACCACTGGCACAGCCACGTACTCCGTGTGCCAAATGCAACCATCCACGATCAGTCTTGATGGGATGAGGACCTTCACCATTCTTTACTTCCATGATGGTATGGTAATGACGAGGGTTGATAATCTTCTCTTCCTTCACCTCGGCATGAGTGATGTCGTCAACCAATGCCCAGCCTATACCGCCACCAGAACCAGTATCAATGAAGCCATCTTGTGGACGAGTGTAGAAAGCATATTTACCATCGACAAATTCAGGATGAAGAACCACGTTACGTTGCTGACTCTTGCTCTTCAAGTCTGGCAGACGTTCCCATGTCTTCAAGTCTTTCGTGCGAGCAATGGCAGCTGTTGCCGTAGCAGCACTTAAATCACCAGGTTGTGCGTCATCATGACGTTCTGCACAGAATACGCCATAAATCCATCCATCCTCGTGAGCGGTAAGTCGCATGTCGTAGATGTTGGTGGCTGGAATCACGTCATCGGGCATCGTGATTGGTTCATCCCAAAAACGGAAATTGTCGATACCGTTAGGACTCTCAGCAACGGCAAAGAACGACTTGCGGTCAGCACCTTCCACACGGACAACCAACAGATACTTACCATTCCATTTGATGGCACCAGAATTTAGGGTAGCATTCATCATGATGCGTTGCATCAGGTAGGGATTATCCTTTTCATTGAAATCATATCGCCACTCTAATGGTGTATGTTCTGCGGTAAGAATGGGATTCTTATACTTTTCATAGATACCGTTCCCCCACTCCATTGGCTCATTCTTTTGGCTTAACAACTCTTCGTGATGAGCTTTGAGAGCTGCTACTTTCTTTTCAAAATCTGTCATTTTACTGTATTTTATTTGTTTTTGATTTCCTTTAAGAACAGAGAGTTTTCCGTATCATAGAGTTTCTTGAAGTCAGCCGCACTTACTTGGTTGGGATCTGGAGCAAAATACTCATGTTTGGCATTTCTCCAAGTTAAGAAATAAGATGGCTTGAATTGATCCAAGACAGGCATCAGCACACGTGTCCACCACGTAGAGTCTGGAATGTTCTTAAATCCACATTCTGTAAGAGCGTAGAGCTTATCGTTTTTCTTGGCAAAGTTACTGATCATGGTCATGTCAGCGGTCAATTGCTTAACAAAATCTTCTTCCTTTCCCCATTGATAAGCATCTAAGCCTATCAAGGAAACACGATCGTTACCTGGATAACGTTTCAAGAATGTTTCTTCGGTCATGGTTCCGTCAATGTTAGGAGAATAGCTCCACAACAGATTGCTGAATCCACGGTTGTTGAAATTATCCTGGAGCATGTTCCAAAGTCCTAGAAATTCCTCATCAGTACACAATTTCTGTCCCCACCAGAACCAAGAACCATTGTTCTCGTGCCAAGGACGGAAGATGATGGGAATAGGTTTGCCATTCTCATCCTTCAGCGTCTCAATGAAATCACCAATGCGTTTCATCCATAGTTCAAACTTTTCATGCTCAGCACCACCAGGAAGGATGCTCTTTACCACTTGGTTATTATCTACGTCCCATGCCGTTCCTCCTGTGAGAGGATTACGGGGATGCCAGCTAATGGTAACGATTCCGCCACGTTGATCATGTGCAACCAGCTCCTGACGAATACGATTGAAGGGCACACTATCCAAGTTTTTTGCGTCGTCCATCTCTATTCCACCCAATTCAAAGCCCATCACAGCCGGATAATCGCCTACAGTAGCGAGAATGTCGCTGCGGTTTTCATCCCATTCCCATGTCAATCCATAGAACGGATCGTCTTGGTGACCATACATGTACCCTTTTTGGTGCAAGCTATCCAATCGCTTGAAAAGGGTCTCTGCCCCTGTTTCATTAGTAGTAGAGGCCTTTTGCGAGCTACATGAAACCATAGTAGCGGCAATGATTGCCATTAAAACCGTTTTTGTCATAAGATACATTATTGATTGATATTCATTTTCTCCAACAGCCAATTCTGCCATTCATCCCATTGTTCCTGATACCAGAAATGGGCGGTTTGTTGATAAACGCTTAATTTCTTAGGAGCAGTTACAATATTATATGTTCCATAAGACGATGTTGGTGGAACAACCTCGTCATTATATCCAAACGAGAACCAACAATCACATGTTAATCGACGGGCAAAGTTCACGCCATCATAATAGCGCCCTCCTTCAATCTTTTTCTGATCGGCTTTTCCATAAAGGAAATAATGTGGCCAACCTCCTGCTACGTGATGTGCTTCTGCCTCATAATCACACATCGCATCATGTACTGCACCTATAAAGGTGATGCGCTTGTCAAGTGCAGCAGTGGCAATAGACAGGAATCCACCTTGTGAAGCACCCGTTACGCCAATCGTCTTACCATCCCACTCAGGAAGAGAGGCTATGTAATCAACCGACCTAACGGCTCCCGTGACGATACGTTTGTAGGCATTCTTATTGGGATCATCGACATTTGAATCCCAATAACCATTCAATGCACCATCCAATAATCTATCATAAACATTTTGCTGCATGGTAACGGGAATGCCATGTACACCAATTTCCAGAGTGATGGCTCCTTTTGAAGCCGTATAGACATCACCAGAGTAAGGGCGGACACCAGCTCCAGGTACGCGCAACAAGGCGGGATACTTTCCGGGCTTGACAGGCAAACAGAGAATGCCATAGATACGGCTTCCCCATCTGTTGTTCACAAAACTCACCTCATATACATTCACATCCTTCGTACATCTCTCTGGCAATAAAGTTTTCGTTGGATTCAAATCATTCTTACGTGCTTCATCCAAGGCTTTCTTCCAAAAATCATCAAAGTCTTTGGGACATTGAGCAAATGGTTGTAGTTTTTCCGGTGAAAAGGCAGCAGTGCTGATACCCGTATATTCCTTTCCGTTGACGTATGCCTTCACTTTGAAACGGTAAAAGCCAGGTTTAGACATCGTAGCACTATATTTCATCGTTCCGTCTTTCAGCGTAGTACTTTTCTTCACTTCAGGATACATGTCAGGTCCTGCCTCATAATCCACTTGTACATTATCTACAAGTGTACTTGATTTAAGTACTTGCACGTTGAAAGTAGCCTTCTCTCCTACCTTGTAATTCCAATCTTGATGGTCAGGAGACACAATAACAACAATGTTGTTTCCCCTTATCTGGGCAGATATGGGGAGAATGGTAAGAACTAATACCAATAAAACGAAATACTTCTTCATAAATCAATTAGGTTAAGATAGTGCAAAGATAAATATTTTTTGCAAATGAAAATAATACTTTATTGTCAAATGCTAATACTTTCAAATATTTCTGTCTATGTACCTTCTATTATTTATCTGAAAAAATAAGTTTTCACTAAATAAACCATATCTTTGGCAAAGACAAATACCATGTTTAGCAATGGCAAACGATATGTTTGCAAATGAAAAACGGTAAGCATATAGCCTACCGTTTTTATTTGTATCGAAATACGTGTATTTGTTTTGACTATCAATCATTTGAATGAACGTCAAAGACATCATGATTCCTTTATTGATGTTGCTCACGCAACAAGTCGTTGACGGTCTTTACTGGATTGAATGTGCTGAGAGGAACTTCCACAAACACCGTGTTCCAATCGCTCATTGCGCCATTCCACAATCCTGGTAATTCGAGTGCTTTCAACTCACGACCACCTTTGCTCTTGGAACTGATGAAGCCTGTTGTTGGGTCAACAAATTCGGGCAGATTGAAAGGATTTCCCTGATAGTCCTTGATGGCACAAACGAGGTCAACAGGATTGAAGTGAGTACCTTCTGTAAACATCTTCATATACTCAGTATTGCTCTTGTCAATCTGTGATGACTCCAAGATCTGCAAGCTAATGGTACCGTCTTGATTGTATGTAAGGAATGGACCGCCTCCTGGTTCGCCAACGTTCTTCACCACACCACACACACGCATAGGACGATTCAACTTCTTACGCAGGTAGATAACCAAGTCGGCATCTTCCAAATCCTTCACGTCTGTACGGATGCAACACAAGTCGTGTTTCAAGAAACGGATGATTTCCTCCAATTGAGCATGAGAGTACATTCCCGTATCTAATAAGCGCAGATAGTTGAATGCTCGTTGTTGTAATTCCACTAAGATACCTGCAATCACCTGCTTGTATTCTACGGTATCACCCTTCAGACGGTCTGGAACCACGTTATCAATGTTCTTGATAAACACAACATCTGCATCAATATCGTTCAGGTTTTGGATAAGAGCTCCATGTCCACCAGGTCTGAATACCAAAGAACCATCCTCGTCGCGGAAAGGAGTATTGTCAGGATTGGCGGCAATGGTGTCTGTGCTGGGCTTTTGCTCAGAGAAACTGATGTTAAACTTCACGTTGTATTTCTCAGCATATTTATCTGCGCATTCAGCTACTTTCTGCTTGAAGAGTTCGATATGGTCGTGGCTAACGGTAAAGTGAACGTTTGCCTCACCGTTAGAACTTGCATAGAGAGCAGCCTCTACAAGATGCTCTTCCATAGGAGTTCTGGGACCTTCCTCATAGCTATGGAACAACAGCAGTCCCTTGGGGAGATTACCATAGTTGAGACCATCTTTTGAAAGCATATTGCGTGCAATTGCCTTATAATTGCCTTCTGCCAACAAGGTCTTGATGTTTTTCCCTTCATTCTTCTTACACTGGTCGCAAAGTGCTTCTCTAAACGCAAACTTCTTGATGTTGTCAAAATACTCTTTCTCAAAGTCTGTTGTAGGCACGTCGTATGGAGCATCTACAAATGCAAACATATTCTTAAACATACGACTTGCCGCACCGCTTGCGGGTACAAACTTTACAATCTTTCTTCCCGCAGCCTTGTATTCATTCCAAGCTTTTACGTATTCTTCCTTTTCCTCTTGGTTGGGTGCAATGATTCCGTTACCTATAGAAGCGGCGGCTTCAAGTTTGAGGAAAGGGAAACCCGTCTTAAACTGTTCAAGTTGATGTTCCACTTGCTGCTCCGTAATACCACGGGCTGCAATCTGTTTTAGGTCTTGTTCTGTCATGTTTATCTTTAATAAAGTTAATAGTTCAAGGATAAAAATACAATTTTGTTGTAAATATGTGCAAATATAATCAGTTTTTTTGGAAAAGGGAAAATAAATGACTAATATTTTGTATTTTTGCATTAAAATAAAAAAGACAGGCACGAGAAATGGACAAATTACATTTTACAAATAAGGAAAAAAGGCTTGCTTTAGAATTGATAGATAACATCAAACTAAATATAGGAGATACCTTTGATGATAACGATGTGTCAACATTGCGAGAGTATGTTTATGGCGCATTGGAAAACAACAACATTCAAAGGGATGTATTCGGATTGAATCCCATTATCAAAGCCCTGCAAACGGCAAAGATTGCCATTGATGAAATAGGCTTGAAACGAGATGGAATCTTTGCTATCTTGCTCTATTCTACCATCAACTATCAAGACATGGTGGAAATGATGACTGACAATAAAGGTAAGGGAGAATCATTGGGCATACTTGATGAGATTGGAAATACCTTTGGAGTCAGTTGTCTGCAAATTGTCAAGGGACTGATTAAGGTTCATAGCCTTTACACAAAAAGCCAGGTGATAGAGAGCGAGAACTTCAGGAACCTCCTTCTGTCGTTTGCCGAAGACATGCGTGTGATTCTCATCATGATTGCAGAAAGGGTAAACTTGATGAGGCAGATTAGAGACACCAAAGAGGTAGATGCGAAGAGAAAGGTGAGCGAAGAGGCCAGTTACCTGTATGCTCCCCTTGCCCACAAGTTGGGATTGTACAAATTGAAAAGCGAACTTGAGGATTTGTCTCTGAAGTACCTTGAGCATGATGCTTATTACATGATTCGCGAGAAACTGAATGCCACCAAGAAATCTCGTGATGCGTATATAGAAAGATTCATTGAACCTGTACGTAAGCAATTGGAAGAGGCAGGATTGAAGTTCCACATGAAGGGGCGTACCAAATCTATCCATTCCATTTGGCAGAAGATGAAGAAGCAACAATGTGAGTTTGAGGGTATTTACGACCTTTTTGCCATTCGTATCATCATCGACTCCAACATGGATGAATTGACAGACGAAAAGAAAATGCACTCACAAGAACTCAAACAATGTTGGCAAGCATATTCTATCGTTACCGACATGTACCAACCCAATCCCAAGCGATTGCGCGATTGGCTTAGCGTTCCTAAATCCAATGGTTATGAAAGTCTTCACATCACGGTGTTAGGACCTGAAAACAAATGGGTGGAAGTGCAAATACGTACGGAGAGAATGGATAATATTGCCGAAAGGGGATTGGCTGCCCACTGGAGATACAAGGGTATCAAGGGTGACAGTCATGCTGACAATTGGCTCGAATATATCCGTACTGCTCTTGAGGCTGGTGATGGCTTGCAGGTCATGGATCAGTTTAAGATGGGATTGTATGAGGATGAGGTATTTGTATTTACACCCAAGGGCGATTTATACAAATTCCCCAAGGGAGCTACCGTTCTTGACTTTGCTTACCATATCCATACGGGTGTGGGAAATACTTGCGTGGGTGGTAAAATCAATGGGAAGGTTGTGCCTATCCGTGAAAAACTTCATTCGGGGGATTCTGTAGAGATTATCACTCAAAACAACCAAAAGCCAAAGCGCGATTGGCTGAATATTGTCTTTACTTCAAGGGCTAAATCTAAGATAAGACTTGCCTTGAAAGACTTGCAAATCAAGGACGGACTTCTTGCCAAGGAAACGCTTGAACGAAGGTTTAAGAACAAGAAAATCGACGTTGATGAGGGAACCATGTCGCATACCATCAAGAAACTGGGATTTAAGGTGGTTGGCGATTTCTATCGGGCTATCGCCGAGGAACAACTCGACATCAATACTGTCATAGATAAGTATCTGGAGGTTTACGGACAAGAACAGAATCCTAATCCGCCTATCACTACACGAAGTGCAGAGAACTTCAATTTCGAGGCCCAGGATGCTGCGAGTATCGTGGGGCATGATGATGTGTTGGTGATTGACCAGAATCTGAAAGGTGTGGATTATTCTCTCGCCAAATGCTGTCACCCTATTTATGGTGACTCTATCTTTGGTTTCGTAACGGTGAACGGTGGAATCAAGATTCATAGAATGGAATGTCCGAATGCTCCTGAGCTTCGTAAACGTTTCGGGTATCGTGTGGTGAAAGCTCGATGGAGCGGAAAGGGTTCGTCACAATATTCTATTACCTTGCGTATCATTGGCAATGACGATATAGGAATTGTCAACAACATCACGAGCATTATCTCCAAGGAAGAGAAAATCATGATGAGAAGCATCAATATCGACTCTCATGATGGATTGTTCAGCGGTAATCTGGAGGTGATGGTCGATGCTACTTCCAAGATGGAGTCGCTGATCAAGAAATTGCGAACGGTGAAGGGTGTCATTCAAGTAACGAGAATTTAATTTTAGTCATATATAATATAATAATGTGTAAAATAAACTTTAGAATAGGATTGACTTTGTGGTTGTGTACTTTTTGTTTCATTACCCTCAAAGCTCAATCCCCCCAATATACGAAACAAGATTCTGTCAAGGTGGAGAAATTATTGGCTGAGGCCATTCAACAAGATGGCTCAACCAACTGGATATTGTATTTCTCCAATAAGTTGATGGGGATTCCATACGTGGCAAAGACTTTAGAGAACAACGATACGGAAAGACTGGTGGTTAATCTGAGACAGTTGGATTGTACCACGTTCGTGGAGAACGTCATGGCTCTGTCTTTGTGTATTCAGAAGAAACAACGTTCATTTAAGGATTTCTGTCGTTTCCTCAGAATGATTAGATATAAGAATGGTAATGTGTCCTACCCTACCCGTCTGCATTATTTCACTCATTGGATTGCCGACAACACACAATTGGGATATGTCAAGGAAGTACAAGTACCAGACAGCATATTCTCTTCTATCCAGACGTTGAGCATTGACTACATGAGTCAGCATGTGGGTAAATATCCCATGATGATGAAAAATCCGTCTTTGGTCAATGAAATATCCAAGAAAGAAAAGGAGTTAACGGGTAAACGGGTGAAGTATATTTCCAAAGATAAGATTTCTAATACCAGTGCGTTCCGTAAAGCCATCCTCGATGGTGATATTATTGCCATCGTTACCAACAAGAAGGGCTTAGACACTTCTCATATCGGTTTTGCGGTGTGGCGAAAAGACGGTCTCCATCTTATCAATGCCTCGCAGATCCATAAGAAAGTGATAGACGAACCCATGACTTTGTATGATTATATGCAGAAACATACAACGCAAATAGGTATTCGAATCATAAGACCAAAGAAACCATGAAAAGAATATGTGATTTCATAGCTCGTTGGATGGGGTTATTAGTGTTGTTAATGGCAGTATTCTCCATGCTCATCCCTGCTCCTTTCTGTGCAATAGATACATGGGTTATCAATCCCTTGCTCGGTTTAATCATGTTTGGAATGGGATTGACACTATCAATGAGTGACTTTCGAATCGTTTTCAGTCGTCCCAAAGATGTGATAATAGGTTGTTTGGCTCAATTCACCATCATGCCACTTATGGCTTGGCTGTTAGTATGGTTGTTTCAACTACCCAAGGAATTGGCTCTTGGTATGATATTAGTGGGATGTTGCCCAGGTGGAACGGCTTCCAACGTCATCACATATTTGGCAAAAGGTGACCTTGCCCTTTCTGTCGGGATGACCGCTACTTCTACGTTATTGGCTCCATTCATGACTCCATTTATGGTATGGCTACTTGCTGGTACCATGGTAGAAGTTGACGCATTAGGAATGCTGATGAGTATAGTTTGCGTAGTCATTGCACCTATCGTGGGAGGACTTCTTTGCCAAAGGTATTTACCACATTTCACACATGGCGTTGTATATTATTTACCAGCCTTTTCTACCATCATGATTACCATGGTGGTTGGTATTGTCGTTTCTCATAACGCAAACCGACTGTTGAGTGGTGGCTTTCTTGTCATTCTTGCGGTAATATGTCACAATCTGAGTGGTCTTATTTTGGGCAATGTTATTGGGCGTTTACTCCATTTATCCCGTCCAAAGTGTATTGCCATCAGCATAGAGGTGGGTATGCAAAATTCTGGATTGGCTTCAAGTCTTGCTGTCATACATTTCGCTACTTATCCTCTTGCCGCCATTCCTGGAGCTGTCTTCAGCGTATGGCACAATATCAGTGGAGCATTGATGGCAAAATGGTATGGACGAAATCAGCAAAAAGAATGACATTAAACAAAGCAATAGAGAGGTATCGTAAGGACACCTCTCTATTTAACGTTTTGTGATTCCGTTGGGATTCGAACCCAAGACCCACAGCTTAGAAGGCTGTTGCTCTAATCCGACTGAGCTACGGAACCAAAACGGTGTGCAAAATTACAAAAATTTATTTTAAACACCGTATATATGCCTTTACCTTTGTCTGAGTTTAAGATAATTTAACGTTACAAGATACGCTTGACCTCAATTGGTGCTTCCAATTGTTTGCGCCATGCTTTCACATAGTCGAACCACGTCTTGGCAGAATGATAGCCAAAGTTTTCATTGTCGCTGGTATAAGAGAGCGTGTAATGAATCTTGTTGCCCTCTGCTTTCACCACGTAAGCATAATTGTCCTTGTTGGCTTCCATTTCCTTGACACGATATTGAGCGGGCATATAGATGGCGAGTCCTACGGTCTCACGCTTCCATTTCAAGGTGTCTGACGCGGGCCAATCCGTACCCCAGCAAGCCCTCAAACCATCTTTATCCGTAAACTCCTCAGAGTTCTTGACGTTAATGATACCCGTAGAGAATTGCAATTCAGGAACTTGGCGGTTGAATGTAACATCTACATCGAAGTCGCGGTGTCCTGCATACAATGTATATCTGATGGTCATGTTCACGGGTTTGGCAGATGGTGTCACTTTCCAACCATCGTCTTCCACTTCCACTATCGTGCGCACCGGACCCTTTGCCAAGATGCGTTGTGTACGCCTTTGGAAATCACTAATCATGGTTGGCTCATTGCCATCCCATCCTCTCATGGCACCAAGTCCAAACGTATTACCTACCCAAAGCACGTCGTCTCCATATCCTTGTTTTTTCTGTTCGTCAGAGGTGTAGAATTGCGTTTCCTTCAATTCCAAACCCTTGCGAAACTTTCCATACAGGTCGATGGTCTGACGCTGGTCAAGGTAAATCCTCATGGCAATCAGTTCGCTCTCAAATGCTACACCATGATGATGCAGTACGTTATAGCTATTGCTGTTTGCCGTTTCCTTGTCTATTGTAATACTGGAAAGGAAGATGTCGTGTTTGTTCTTTTCCTTCACTTTTCCGTTTCTCATCACCATCTCAGCATAGGTACGAGCGGCATATTGGCGAGGCTCACCTGTACGGTATAATGTGATGATGGCATTCTTTTTCTGTTTCTTTGAAAAATCAGTGACAAAAGCCAATTCGTCAAAACGTCCGTCTTGATCGAGGTCATCCAACTGGCAAGGTTGCTCTATGCCATCTACCGTCACCACTGCCGAGTTGATTTCTCCGTATTCCGCCAAATTCACCACGATGGGAGCATCTGCGCGATCCACTTTCATGGGGTTAGTCAATTGCAATTGAATAGTTTCTTGTGCATACATTGATGATGCAGCCAAGAGAAATACAGGAATGATTTGTTTATAGTTTATCATGAATATGTAATATTTGTGATTTAATTTCGCAAAGTTAGACATTATTATTGGAGAATCGAGCAAAATTATGTTAATCTGTGTAAAATATCATCTGCGCAAACAGCATGGATTTAACAAATAAAAGTGATTTTGAATAAAATAAGCCAATATTTTAATTTTTTTAGCTTAAAATTTGGAATTGAAAATATTTTTTAGTATTTTTGCAAAATAAAATTAAAACGATTGTAGGCATTGATTAAAAGGATATACACTCTCCTATTGGCATTAACGGTACTCTTTTCGGCTTGCGAGTTTAAACTCAAGCCCAACGAGGAAGAAGTCGTTGTCTCTACCATACAAGTTCAGAGATACGACCGCTTAGAGAGTCGTTACCTGACCACTGGCGACTTTTCTGCCTTGCAACAGATGAACACTGCCTATCCCATGCAGACTCGCACATTGATAGAAGATATGTTGGAATTGGGCGAAGTGAGCGACCCAGAGATCAATTCTAAATTCTTGAACTTTTATCAAGACACCACCTTGCAAGCGGTCATTGCAGACGTGCAAACGCAATATGCAGACATGGACGACATCAACAAGCAATTCAACGATGCGTTTAACACCTTGAAGACTTGGATTCCTGAATTGAAGACTCCGCTTATCTATTCGCAGATTGGAGCCTTGAACCAAAGTATTGTCGTTGGCGATAATCTCATAGGTATTTCCTTGGATAAATACCTTGGGAGCAACTACCCCATTTACAAGAAATACGATTATTCCGTTACTCAGTTGCAATCCATGACTCGCTCGTACATCGTACCCGATTGTCTGTGCTTTTACTTGTTGAGTCTTTATCCCTTGAAAAACTTCGACACTCGTCCACAGGAGGTAAAGGATTTGCACATGGGCAAGGTGATGTGGACTGTCAACCAATCCTTGGGTGAACGGGTCTTTAATACCGAGTTCATCAAAAAGGTGGATTCATACATGAAAAAACATCCCAATATTACCGTTAAAAACTTGTTGGAAGACGACAACTATTCAGTTTTCTAATCTCAGCCATTTACTTTCCCTCGCTATTGCGAACAGTGACTGTTGGTTTGGGTAACATTACTAATCTCTCACCTCTCACCTCTTTTTCTCTAAAAACCTCACCTCTTACCTCTAAGAGCCTTCCTCACCAATGCCGTAAACTCATGGTTTTTTAATCCCCACTTGGGAGCTATGAGAAGGTCGGCTGGCGACTGACTGACAAATCGTTCCAAGACCAAGTCCTTACGTAGCAGAGAAATATAATCCACCACCAATTCCACGTATTCCTCAACGCTGAACACATGGAAAGGATTCTGCATGTATTGCTCTGCCAAAGGCGTGTTACGTATGATTTGCATTTGGTGGATTTTCAAGATGTCGAGCGGCAAGGCAGAGATGATGGGGGCTTGCCGAAGACATTCCTCACGGTCTTCGCCTGGCAATCCTAAGATAATGTGACCGCCCACCAAGATTCCTCTTTCGTGCGTTTTTTCCACCGCTTGCTTACTGCATTCAAAAGTGTGTCCACGGTTGATACGCTTCAGGGTATCATCATTGGCACTTTCTATCCCATATTCCACAATCAAGAAAGTATGGCGGTTTAATTCCTCCAAATAGTCAAGGAGTTCATCAGAAATGCAATCTGGCCGGGTGGCAATCACCAATCCCACCACATCGTCCACTTGCAACGCCTCTTCATACAATCTACGCAAATGGTCTATCTTTCCATACGTATTGGTATAAGCCTGGAAATACGCCAAGTATTTCATGTCAGGGTATTTTCTTGCAAAGAAACGCTTGCCCTCTTCTATTTGTTCGGTAATGCTCTGGAGGTTGGCGCAATACGAAGGGTTAAAAGTCTTGTTATCACAATAGATACACCCTCCTACCCCAATCCTACCGTCACGGTTAGGACAGGAGAATCCCGCATTCACGGAAATCTTCTGCACACGGTACGGAAATTGCGTTCTTATCCACGTCCCAAAGTCGTTATATAATAATTGCTCAGTTGCCATTGTTCTCTTATTGCCATTGATGAAAAAGGCAGTTCTCTGTTTACCATTGACTGCAAAAATACATGTTTTTTGCGAGATAGAAGAATGTTTTCTTGAAAACATCTTCATCACATCTTAAATATGTCTTGAAAATTCTGAATTTTGATGCCAAAATACGGGCATTTTTTCGTTCAACTGAATAGTTAGTTGAAAAAATGTCTGTTTTTCTTAATCATCGTAACTCGTAGATTATCAAGCACATACAAAATCAGTACATTTTATTAATGAATATTTATTGCATATTTGCATAATATCAGACCGTTTTTCCCCCGTTTTAAAGTTATATTTTAGGTTCCATAACTATATGAGTTACGCTCATAACTATATAAGTTAGCGTACTAACATATCATGTTACGACCAAAAACATGATATTTGGCACATTTCAACTCGCTTTTTCATGTTTTCAACTCTGGATTGCAAGTTGCTAACAACATGATTTTGTATGGGAATTTCGCAATAAATACATTGAAGAATTTATAGTGAAATGATGAGAACATCTCTTTTCATTTGGGAAAATAACAAAAATGACAAATTTTATTTTGAATATTTTAGGTAATGATACCATGTCTTTATCTATTTTTTACTATCTTTGTGCCATAAATCGATAACTAAACAAGTATGAAGAAAAATGTAAATCAACTATTAACAAATAATATCATTATGAAACAATTACGACTATTATTAGCTTTGCTTATCCTCATGATTGGGGGAGCAAGCGTAAAGGCACAGACATGGACAGGTAGCGAAGTTGGAGAAGGAACTTTCTACCTATACAATGTAGGCGCAGACAAATTCGTTGCTTACGGTTCCTCTTGGGGTACAAAAGCCATCGTTGATGAAGTTGGAATCCCAATGACTCTTGAGAGCAACAATGGTAATTTCCGAATCAAGACCAACGTCGATTCTGGTAACAAACTATATTATTTAGGAGCAGGTTTCTTTGTTGACCAAGCTGCTTGTGATTTCACCTTTACACCCGTTGAAGGAAAAACCAATGTTTACAATCTAAGTTATATGGAGGGTGGTACTACCGAAAAGTTCCGTATGTGGGTGACAGGAGCAAAAACCTTCGACCAGATTTCTTCCATTTCTGCAGGTGATACATGGACATTGGAGAATACCCAGTGGATGCTCATTTCACAAGAAGAACGTGATGCAAAATTTGCAGCTGCTGACCCATTAGACATTACTTATAAGTATATCAACGATCCAAATACTTCATACTATTATAACATCTACAACCCCGAACAGTCATGGACATCTGGTTCGTGGGGAATGGAAGGATATAATAAGAATGGAACGTGGCGTGATAAGTGTGGCGAAGTATGGAATGCAAACTATGATGTTTACAAAATCATTGAAAATGTCCCCAATGGTAAATATCGTTTCTCAGTTCAGGGATTCTATAGAGATGGCATCGCACCAAGTGATAATTTCGCCGCCAATGCCAAACTCTATGCGAATGATGCCACTGTTGATGTTCAATCAGTTACAGTAGGTGCAACGGAATCTGGCTTGGGAGGTCGTACTATACAAGCTACTGAAGGATATATTCCAGATAGTCGTGAAGCAGCTTGCTACTATTTCCAAGCAGACAAGTACCCATTCCAATCCGTAGAAGTCCTTGTGAGCAACAACACGCTCCGATTTGGTGTCAAGAAAGAAACTCTAATTGGTTACGACTGGACAGTGGTGGATAAATTCAGACTGTATTTCGTTGAACCTACGATTGATGCCAAAGCTATTGATTTACCAGAAGATGGCACAATGCAAGCTGGTCAATGGTATAAATTTTCAACTACCAAAGAGAGTAGATATGCTATTACTGCAAATAACCTGAGTGACATTGTTTACACAACGGAAGGCAACACCATTCTACTTTCCGATGAAAATACTGTAACTACCACCTTCAGTGAAAGCTCAGTTATCATTCCCGCCGGCATAACCTATTACGTAAAGGCATCAACGGATAATAATAGTATCGTTCTCAATAATGTCGAGCCAGTGATTGCCGATGGTTACTACTTCTTGCGCGATGCTCAAGGTCGTTATGTAGGTAGAGGTTCAAGCTATAACACGCGTGCTCGCATGGAAGAGTTTGGTCTGCCAATCCATGTTCAGACCAACTATGATGGTATCACAACATTTACTTTCATTGACAGCAACTTGAAACTGTTTGACGCAGGAAATGGGGGAACAGTTTACACAGACAACACAACCTACCCCAATTGGAAGGTAGAAGCAACCGATGGTGGTTATTATATCATCAATATGAATGATAACGGTTCATACGGAAAGAGGTTGGGAACAGATGGTGGCACATGGATGCAAAGTAATGACAATGGTCTTGTGTGGACATTTGAACCAGCAGCAGAACACAACACTTACATGGAAGCCCTGAAAGACCAACAGGCAGCCACTGCCGCTACTGATGCTGGCATGGAAGGAATAACAGACAGAAACAGCTTAAAAGCTAAACTCGAATCAGACTATGCTGCTGAATCTGTTACCATCGATGAAGTAACTTGGGCGGAAAGATATCAAGTAAGTGCTGGTACAGAATGGTCTGGTAATGGCGTAAAATATTATGAGAACACCGTGAGCGGACTGAAACCTGGTCTTTATAAACTCACCGCAAAAGCTTACTATCGCCTGACATGGAATGAGATTGTTGATGCTGCAGCTGGAGCTCGCAGTAACGTTTACCTTTACGGTAACAATGCCAAAACACAACTTTATTCAGTATTCGACTTCCCAGCCAATGCAGCATGGGTAAGTGGAAACGACTATCGAGACGCTAATGGTAAATATTATCCCAACAACCCAGCTGGTAGTCAAGCAGCCCTTAATGCGGGTAATTACGAAACAGAACTCTTCGTGTATGTATCAGCTGATGACGGTGCAGAGACTGGAACACTCAATTACGGAATCCATCAGCCCAGCCGCTTTCGTGGAAACGGACAATGGTGTGCTTATCAGGATTTCACTTTGACATATTATAGCGATGAAAACATCGCAAAAGAGGAAGATTATGCAGCATTAAATAGTGCCATCACCACCGCAGAGGACAATGTTCTTGGTTTTGAGAAAGGCGAATTTGCACCTTATACTAATATTGCAGCTCTCAATGCCCTTGCAGCAGCTAAAGCCATTGACCAAACCATCAAGAATAGTAAGACCAGTGTAAATGAGGCAACAGAAGTTCTTAATGCGGTAAGTTGGAATAAGAACTCAGAAGAAATGAATGCCGTATTCGACGGTACATTTGCTCAAGCAGAGAATAATGGAGCTCCCGCTGGTTGGCGCATGAGTAACAATACATTGGGTGGCTCTTACCATTCTCGTGCTTTTAACCCTGATGAACAAAGGCGTCTTTCTGAATTTAACGAAACCAATTCTGGTCTATTCCTCCGTTTTGACGGTACAAATAGTAATCGTGGCTCCATGTATTTCTATGGTGATCAAGAAATTGGTTACTCAATGCCTCTGAAAGCTAATACCACTTATTATGTAAAAGTTGACTTTGCAGGATGGGGTTCTACAGGCAAACCGCTACGTATGAATGTAACAGGTCCTGAAGGATTCACTTCTGTTTACCAACAGTACAATACAAGTGTGCGTGCTGATAATGCTGACAATACACCACAACAATTCTATATTGTATTCACGACCGCTGATGCTGGAAATTACGTAATCAATTTCCAGACACCTGGTGCCGATAGCAATACACATAATGTCGTTATTTCAAATATAGAACTCTTCAAGGTAAAACAAGAGACCGTTACCATCAAGACTGGATTTGTTGGAACCACCTATAGTTCTGAGAATGCACTCGACTTCTCTGATGCCATTGAAGCTGGATTGAAAGTTTACATCATCACCGGAACTGGTGACAATGGTATCTGCACCACACAGGAAGTAGAGAAAGTACCAGCTGGAACGGGTATCTACGTAGAAGGTGAAGCTGGAGATTATACGGCTAACGTTTATGCAGGAAAAGACTATGACAGCGTTGACGGCAACTTACTCGTAGGTACAGGTGCAGAAAGCAAAACATTGTTATCTGACAACACCACTACTTATTATATGTATGGTAAGCAGAATGGCAAAGAGAGCTTCTTCAGAGTGGGAACGGAAAATGCTCGTACTGCATCTGCACATAAGGCTTACTTGGCTATTTCAAGCAGCGACCCAAATGCCGCCAAGTTGATGTTCTACGTTGGTGAAGGCTCGGCAACAGGAATCAATGCCGTGGAAAAGGACACTGTGGATGGTGGGATTTATAATCTCAACGGACAGCGAGTAAACAATGCTCGTAAGGGTGTTTACATCGTGAATGGTAAGAAAGTAATCATTAAATAACTTGGGAGGACAGAACAATGAAAAAGAAATTGTATTTGAAACCCATGACAAAAATGCTCTTCATGAAACATGAGAGAATCATGGTGACTATTTCCAATACGGAAATCGATGATGGTTTTAGTGAGGGAGCAAAAGGTGGATTCTTTGATGAAGAGGATAACATTCTTCCCAGAGGCAAGAACGTCTGGGCTGATGAGTTCTAAAAAATAAAAAGGGAAAGCCATTTCAAAATTCAAAAGAGTAAGAAATGGCTTTCCATTCTCCTTTAGGTGAACCATTGAGAAGAACGAAACGAAAAAAGGATTTGTGTATAAAAGACTTACTAAACGCTTGACACTGAAAAAATCAACCATTATTTGTTGGAGTGCATTTTTTTTGTTAATTTTGCAGATTAATAATTAAAAATGTAAGTTATGAAAAGGTTTTTCTTTCTAATTGCAACAATAATGATGACATCATCAACTATTTTGGCTAAGGAGAAATTAGACATTCCATCTATTACCAATGGCACGTTTGCCGCCCAACGCATGAGTGGGATCATCCCCATAGAAGGCACCGACCAATATGCGAGAATAGAAAACGAGGGAACGATGATAAAGACGTACTCGTTTAAGACAGGCAAGGAAACGGGCGTGTTGTTTGACGCTAACCATACGATGGGAGAAAGCGTGAAGCAAATAGATGGATATATCATGTCGCCAGATGGAAAGAGAATGCTGATACAAACCAACACCAATTCTATCTATAGGCGTTCGTTCATGGCAGACTTCTATATCTACACCATTCAAAGCAGAAAGTTGGCTAAGCTTTCCGACGGTGGTCCACAACAAGTACCTACCTGGTCGCCCGATGGAACGATGGTAGCTTTCGTAAGAGACAACAACATCTTTTTGGTGAAGTTGCTCTATGACAATGCCGAGAGTCAGGTGACCAAGGACGGTAAGTTTAACGAAATCATCAATGGTATTCCCGACTGGGTGAACGAAGAGGAGTTTAGTTTCAACAAATCGCTGTGCTTCAATGCCGATGCTTCCATGATTTGCTGGATTAAGTATGACGAGCGTAATGTGAAGGAATATTCCTTGCAGATGTTCCAAGGAATGCAACCCAACTTGCAAGATTATGCCCTCTATCCAGGCGTGTATTCGTATAAATACCCGAAGGCTGGAGAAGACAACTCAAAGGTGACTGCATGGAGCTTTGACATCAAGAGTAAGCAAGTGAGACAACTCGACGTACCTGTGGATGCTGACGGTTATATGCCTCGCATTCTTCCTACGAATGATGCCAACAAGATATTGGTGTATTCGATGAATCGCCATCAAGACCGCTTGCATATCTATAGTGTAAATCCAAGAAGTACGGTTGCCCAACTGCTCATCAAGGAGAGCGTAGAGAAATATGTGAAGGAAGACGTACTGACGGCTACAATCATTGGTAAGAACCACTTGTTGATGCCCAGCGACAGAGACGGAAACATGCACCTATATGTATATACCATGAATGGCTCGTTGGAACGCAAAATTGGTGACGGTAAATATGACATTACCACCATCTATGGTTATGATGAGGCAACGGGTGACGTGTATTATCAAGCTGCCTCGCTGAATGCGCACGACAGACAGGTATATGTGAGTCATAAGAATGGTAAGACGGTGAGACTCACCAACCAAGAGGGATGGAACCAAGCAATATTCTCTGGTGACTATAAATATTTCATCAATACGTGGAGTGATAAAGACCACCCATACGTCTATACGGTAAGAGACAACAATGGAAAGATACTCTCTACACCCGTGGACAACAAGGAACTGGTGAACAAACTTGCCAACTACCCTGTCACAAAGAAAGAGATGTTTAGCTTTACCACCTCAGAAGGAGTGACGCTTGACGGATGGATGATCAAACCTGCCAATTTTGATGCAAACAAGAAGTACCCCGTTATCATGTTCCAATACAGTGGACCGGGTAGCCAGCAAGTGGTGAACTCATGGAATATCGGTTCGATGGGTTCAGGAGGTATGTATGATTACTACTTGGCACAAGAAGGATTTATCGTGGTGTGCGTGGATGGTCGTGGTACTGGAGCCCGTGGTGCTGAATGGGAGAAATGCACATACAAGACGTTAGGCAACTTAGAAGCCAAAGACCAGGTAGAGACAGCCCTTTGGCTTGGCAAACAGAGCTTTGTGGATAAAGACCGCATAGGTATCTGGGGCTGGAGCTATGGTGGATATTGCACCCTGATGAGTATGAGTGAGGGACGTGGTGTATTTAAGGCTGGCGTTGCCGTTGCCCCACCTACCAGTTATCGTTATTACGACAGTATCTATACCGAACGCTACATGCGTACTCCCAAGGAAAACCAAAAAGGATATGAGGACAATCCCATCTCTCGTGCAGAGAAGATGCACGGAGCATTGTTGCTCTGTCATGGATTGGCAGACGACAATGTTCATCCACAAAATACCTTTGAATATACAGAAGCACTGGTGCAAGCAGACAAAGACTTCAAGATGAATGTCTATACCAATCGCAACCATAGTATATATGGTGGGAACACGCGCAATCACCTACTGCGCCAAATCACACAATTCTTTATTGATAATCTCAAATAATTATACGATATGAAAATCCAAGCTTCAATCATGTCGCTGTTGCTTCTGATACCTATGACAACATGGGCGGGAAAGACAGTGAAGATAACCCTAACCAACGATGAGAATGAACAAAGGCAGGAACTCGTTGAAATAGACCTGAAGACTGTGACAGACAAATTGGCGCTCGGTGAGGATGATGCCTTTGTGGTGAGAAATGCTTTCGGACAACAAGTGGATTACCAAATCACACATGATGGTAAACTGCTGATAGACGTGGCTGTGAGACCATGCGGAAAGGCACTTTTTACCGTGAGCAAAGGTGTACCAGAACCCATGAAGACGTGGGTGAAAGGCAAAATGTATCCCACCCGTAAAGACGACATCGCTTGGGAAAACGACCGTGGAGCCTATCGTGTGTATGGTCCTGCCCTACAACGCACGGGAGAGAAATCGTTTGGAACTGATGTTTGGACCAAGAACACACCTGAGATTGTGGTGGAAGATAGATATACAGCCGATTATGACGGCAACATTCTCAAGAGTATCTATCACAAGAAAGGACAAGGTGACAAATGGAGGGAAGAAGACCTACACACCTCATTCCACTTGGATCATGGCAATGGATTGGATTGTTATAGCGTAGGTGCTACATTGGGTTGTGGAACTCCAGCATTGATGGATGGAAACACGATTATTTATCCCTATTGCTACAAAGATTATGAGATATTAGACAATGGTCCGTTGCGTTTTACCGTGGCACTGACTTATCATCCTGCCAAGGTGAAGAAAGACGAAAACGTGGTGGAACATAGAATCATGAGTTTAGATAAAGGGAGCAACTTCAACAAGATTACTGTGTGGTATGAAGGATTGAGCAAGCCATGCGACTTCGCTTCGGGCGTGGTAATACACTCTGACGACAAGGAAAGCGTGGTGTTAGGAGACAACTATGTACATTATGCAGACCCAACAGACAATCCTACCAAGCACAACTTCCAGATCTATGTGGCTGCACTGTTCCCCAACGGTGATGTGAAAACAAAGATGCTCAAGTATGACACACCCAACAAAGGGATAGAAGGACATGCATTAGGTATCGTGAAGAAATTGGAAAACAACCAGAAATACACCTATTATGCAGGTAGTGCTTGGAGTAAGTCTGATGTAAGAAGTCAGAAAGAATGGCAAGTGAGGATTGAAAGTTTCCTGAATGCCATTGCATTGCCTTTGGAAATAAACATTGAATGAATTTATAAATAGACAATAAACGATGAAAAAATTATTATTAGGAGATGAGGCCATTGCACAAGGAGCCATCGACGCAGGTCTGAGTGGCGTGTATGCCTACCCTGGAACACCTTCAACGGAGATTACGGAATATATCCAAGCATCAAAGTTGGCTAAAGAACGCGGAATACATAGCCGTTGGTCCACCAACGAAAAGACCGCTATGGAACAAGCTTTGGGTATGTCGTATATGGGAAAACGTGCATTGGTGTGTATGAAACATGTGGGATTGAACGTTTGTGCCGACCCATTCGTTAACTCTGCCATGACGGGAACCAATGGTGGTCTGATAGTTTTAGTAGCTGACGACCCATCCATGCACTCTTCGCAAGACGAGCAAGACAGTAGGTTTTATGCCAAGTTTGCCATGATTCCTACATTCGAACCAAGTAACCAACAAGAAGCATACGACATGATGGCAGTGGCATTTGATTATTCTGAGAAAATACATTTGCCTATTCTCATGCGTGTAACTACTCGTATGGCACATTCTCGTGCAGTGGTGAGATTGGTAGATTCTCCACGTGAACAGAATGAAATCAATTATGATGCTAAAGCATCTGACTGGGTATTGTTGCCAGCATTTGCCCGTAAGAGAAACGACATTGTTACGGCTCAGCAAGAGGCTTTGGAGCACGATGCCGTGATTTCGCCATACAATGAATATATTGATGCTCCCGATAAGTCGTTGGGTATCATTGCCAGTGGTATTGCCTTCAACTACCTCAATGAGTGTTATCCTTCTGGTTGCCCTTATCCCGTGTTGAAGATTTCACAATATCCATTGCCCAAGGAACTGGTATTGAAGATGACCGTTGAATGTCACAATGTATTGATTGCCGAAGAAGGACAGCCATTCATTGAAGACATCGTAAGAGGAGTAATGCCTGGTTGTGCAGTTATTAAAGGTAAGTTGACTGGAGAGTTGCCAAGGACGGGCGAATTGACTCCCGACTTGATGAAGAAGGCACTCGGCTTGCCCACGTCAGGAACGTATGAGCCATGTCCAGACGTAGTGTCTCGTCCACCTGCATTGTGTAAGGGATGCGGACACCGTGATGTTTACGCAGCATTGAATGAGGTATTGAAAGACTATCCCAATGCTCGCGTGTTTGGAGACATTGGTTGTTACACCTTGGGATTCCTCCCTCCCTACAAAGCCATTCACTCATGCGTAGATATGGGAGCAAGTATCGGTATGGCTAAAGGTGCTGCCGACGCAGGTCATTGGCCAGCTATCGCTATTATTGGTGACTCTACCTTTACGCATAGCGGAATGACGGGATTATTAGATGCCATCAACGAGAATGCCAACATCACCGTCATCATCAGCGACAATCTCACTACAGCTATGACTGGTGGACAAGACAGTGCTGGTACGAATAAATTTGAGGCTATCTGTCGCGGTCTTGGAATGACCGATGAACACCTGAGAGTGGTTGTTCCCATTCCAAAGAATATGCCAGAGATTACACAAATGATTCGTGAGGAGATTGATTATCAAGGAGTGAGCGTGATTATTCCAAGACGTGAATGTATGCAAACATTGCAACGTCACTTAAAACAAAAGAGAGCTAAGGAGGCAAACAAATGAAAACAGATATCATCTTATGCGGTGTGGGAGGACAAGGAATCCTCAGTATCGCAACCATCATAGGCGAGGCTGCCATGAAAGAAGACTTGAACATCAAGCAAGCTGAAGTACACGGTATGTCTCAACGTGGAGGCGACGTGCAGAGTAATCTCCGCATCTCATCTGACCCTATTAACAGCGACTTGATTCCATTGGGAGGTGCTGACGTGATTATCTCCATGGAACCAATGGAGGCATTGCGCTATCTGCCCTTCTTGAATAAGGAAGGATGGATTATCACTTCCAGTACGCCATTCGTCAATATTCCCAATTATCCTGACATGGAGAAGGTGAAGGAAGACTTGAACAAACTGGATAATGTGATTATGCTCGACATCGAAACACTGGCAAAGGAAAATGATGTGCCTCGCTCTGCTAACGTTATCTTGCTGGGTGCAGCTCAAAAGGCATTGAACATTGACTATGAGAAGTTGGAAGATGCCATCAGAAGCGTATTTGGCAGAAAAGGTGATGCGGTCGTGGATGCTAACATCAAGGCTTTGGCTATAGGAAAAGCTGCACAAAAGTAAGGAATATGGAAACACCTATCAAGAAACAACTCATTGACCAAGCCATCAAGGACTTCGGCATTCAGGACTTTGCCAAAGCTACCATTCGAGAAGTGAAATCTATCGCTGCCTTTGCTGAGAAGGAATCGGGCGTGGAGTTCATCAAGATGGAAATGGGTATTCCTGGCTTGCCAGCCTCACAGGTGGGAGTTGACGCACAGATACAGGCTTTGAAAGACGGGATAGCTCATAGTTATCCCGATATTCAGGGTTATCCTGAATTAAAGAAAGAGGCATCTCGCTTTGTGAAAGCGTTTATCAACATAGACATCTCCGCAGAGTGCTGCGTACCCGTATGTGGCTCCATGCAGGGTACTTTTGCATCATTCCTGACTTGTAGCCAAGCTGATCCAGAGAAAGACACAGTGTTGTTTATCGACCCAGGATTCCCTGTACAGAAGATGCAATTGCAAGTGATGGGAGTCAGGTTTGAAACATTTGACGTTTATGCCTATCGTGGTGATAAATTGCGTGATAAGTTGGAATCGTATCTCAAGACAGGACGAATCTGTGCCATCGTGTACAGCAATCCCAATAATCCGTCATGGATTTGCCTCAAAGAGGAAGAATTACAAATCATTGGTGAATTGGCAACCCAATATGACGCAATCGTAATGGAAGACTTGGCATATTTCGCCATGGATTTCCGCAAGGATCTAAGTACGCCTTTCGTACCACCTTATCAGGTGTCTGTCGCCCATTATACAGACAATTACATTCTTCTCATCAGTGGTTCAAAGGCGTTTAGCTACGCTGGTGAACGTATTGGTGTGACGTGTATCTCTGACAAATTGTTCCATCGTCATTTCCCAGCTTTGGCTAACAGATATGAAGGGTTACCTTTCGGTATGGTATTCTCTACCCGAATGTTGTATGCCTTGAGTTCTGGAACCAGTCATAGTGCGCAATACGCTATGGCGGCTATGCTGAAAGCCGCTTCAGATGGCACATACAATTTTAGAGAGGAAATCAAGGTTTACGGAAAACGTGCTCATTTATTGAAAGAAATTTTCTGTAAGCATGGTTTTTATGTGGTATATGATAAAGACTTAGACGAAGATATTGCCGACGGTTTCTATTTCACAATCGGATACCCAGGAATGACAAGTGGTGAATTGGCACACGAACTGATGTATTACGGTGTGAGTGCTATTTGCTTGATTACTACTGGTAGCCAACAAGAGGGCCTTCGTGTCTGCACATCCTTTATTGAAGACCATCAATACGAGCAATTGGAAGAGCGGATGAAAATCTTTGAAATCAACAATCCACGGTAATAGTTTTTGCTTATATACGAATTATCCCTCAAATGCCAAACATTTGGGGGATAATATTTTTCATCAATCGGAAAGTTACTGTTACTCCTCGCAAATACCAGCCTTAATCCATTGACCAGAAACAGTCTCAGAGTCTTTTGTGGCAGTTTCCTTATCAATGTCATATTCCTCGGTAAGCCACTTAGCAAGATCTTCAACGGTGAAAGATTCTTGTTCTTGTGCCTTCTTCCAAAGATAAGCCGAACTCTCGTTCATGCTAATGATATTGCTGAAATCAATGTTTTCCTTGCCTTCAGCTACGATGATATTCTCTCCGCAAACGTTGCGAATGTTGAAACCTTTTTTTGTCTTCATATCTATATATATATTTAATAATGTGTACTAAATAGGACCAAACAACCTTAACCAAATTCTTCTGTAGAATGCCAAGAGATAGCGACGGATGGGGAACAGACGAGTCCAGAAGTACGAATATACACGCCATTTCAAGCCGTTGGTCTTATCAATCTTGGTACGTCCCTTGCGGTAGAAACCAATGACAAATCCTTTCACGTCCTTCAACTTACACTTCTCAACCCCTAAGTTTCCGTCTCCACGAAGTGTTACGTCGTCACCGTCAATCTTGATGATGCGATGCAACACGAAAAACTTCGGAGCCACCTCTGCCAACACAGCATCCCCCACCCTTGGCGATACTGCCTTGGTCATGAGAGCCTTGTCACGATTGTCTTCCAAAAACGGACGCATACTGAATCCCCTCAAACGGAGCGTTACGGTATGTCCCTCTTCCATCATCTTCACGATTTCAGGAAGGATGACCGCATTTTGAAATTGTACTTCAGTTATTTCGAGATCGCCTTGTTGCATACTATTGCTGCTTCTTTATTCGGTAAACAATGTAATGTGTAAATATCAGTGGTCTCAACCAACTTTGTTACCGTATCACATACCTTTGAGAAAATCACCTTATCCCATTTCATGGAAGAACAAGATGGGAGGATAGACGCGAAAGCATCTATCGGAGCCAGCTTCTCTACGCTGTTTTCAAGAGCACGGTCTATGCGTGTGATGGCTCCCAACTTTGCTTTTACGTTTCTGTAACATGGCGTTTTTCCACTCCAAGGACTGCCATAGATGAATGCCTCACCGTCGATAATCCTGATGATGGGGTTGTCGTCGTTCATCAAGTCGCAACCTGGGATATGGCGAAGCCACATACTCACCTGTGTACTCTTACCCGTTCCACTCTTGGCAATAAACGCATAGCCGTATCCGTTTTGCCTTACCAATGAGGCATGGATGAGCAACGTTTGCTGCAAGCTTCCGGCAAAGGCATAAATAAGCATCAAGGCATTGTTGAGCCCGAAACATCTCATGTTATAGTATCCGTTCAGTGCACATTTGCAATCACTGAAATCCTTGTTGCATTGCAAGAGGCAACAGTCACGGTCTTCAATGTCACGAATGATATATTGATAACCACCATCGTCTAACATATCCACTACAGTTACGCCATTACCCGTATCAAACTCACGCAAACGCTCGCGTCTCTCCTTGGGAATGGGTTTCAATTGGTCATCTACCGTCAACTGGAACAAGAAGTCGCCTTCCTCATCATGAATGCGGAATGGCTCAAAAGAAGGAATCAGTCTCATGCTGTTGTATTCAGATTCCTTGAATTGTATCTTGATACGATGCCCAGCGACGTTAAACAAATTTACATCAGTAATTTCCATTTATATTATAAATTCTTTATATTTGTCTGAGTTTATTTTTTTGATTTTTTCTCTTTCTTTTTACTCATTGGCTCGTTAGCCTCTTCTTCTGGCGAATCAAGGTCATTGGGTATGATAGGAGTAAACTTAAATTCGTCGGCTGCCAAATACTTGATGAAATATTTATCCTTATCTGCGTATTTTTTCCTGATTTTGCTGTATTTCTTCTCTACCTTGTTTTTCTTGAAACCATATATGGTGATACAAGTAGGATTCTCAATGCCCAAACTCTTCATGTAGTTCTTGAGTTGGAATGAATAATTCTCCCTACTGTAGAGAAATTTAGTTTTCTTGTCGATATATGCGGAGTCAACCAACTGCACCTGGCTCATGTACAATACACTGTCATTAAACGAGGTGACAATTCCAAACATATAAACGGGTGATTTTTCATTGGCGGCTGACAATGTGCCTACCTTGCAAAAAGAGAATGCGCAAATGCTGATACAAATCAATAATACCCTTGTTAATTTCATATATAATATTTTATTGTCCAAGATATGTTTTGAGCAACTTGCTCTTGGTGTTTTGGCGCAAGCGACGAATGGCCTTTTCCTTGATTTGGCGCACTCGCTCACGTGTCAACCCAAACTTATCGCCTATCTCCTCTAACGTCATCTCTGGTTGGTTAATGCCATAGAATGCCTCTATGATATTTCGCTCTCGCTCGGAGAGTGTTTGCAGAGCCCTGTCTATCTCATTTCTCAGCGACTCTTTCACCAACTCATTGTCTGCCATTGGGGCATTGGCATTGGGAAGCACATCCAACAAGCTACTTTCCTCACCGTCGCTGAATGGCGCATCCACGGAAACCTGTTTGCCCGTTACCTTCAGAGCATCGGCAATCTTGTCTTCCGGGAGGTCAATCTTGTCGGCAATCTCGTCGATGCTCGGCCTACGCTCATTCTCCTGCTCAAACCTATTGAGTATCTTGTTGATTTTATTCACAGACCCCACTTGATTGAGCGGCAATCTCACGATGCGACTTTGCTCCGCTATGGCTTGCAAGATGCTTTGGCGAATCCACCACACGGCGTATGAGATAAACTTAAACCCGCGGGTCTCGTCAAACTTCTCCGCCGCCTTGATGAGTCCTAAGTTACCTTCGTTGATCAAATCGGGAAGACTCAGTCCTTGGTTCTGGTATTGCTTGGCTACGGAAACCACGAAACGCAGGTTTGCCTTTGCCAACTTCTCCAATGCCTTTCTGTCACCCTTTCTGATACGTTGAGCCAACTCCACCTCTTCCTCTACAGAAATCAGTTCCTCATGACTGATTTCTTGCAGGTACTTATCAAGAGAAGCACTCTCTCGATTGGTAATGGATTTGGTGATTTTCAGTTGTCTCATATAGGTGCTTACTATTGCTTGTTGCAAAGATAATAGTTTATTGTGAGATACACAAATATTTTAACGAATTTATAAACAAAATACCCATATATAATGAAACTATCACTCAATACTCGAATGCCCTACCCAATGTTGGCTTAATAGATTTTTCATCAGTTAAGAAGATGGAAATTTCACTTGAGCCTATTTTGCTTCTTACTTCTAACTTTCTGAAATATTCCAACAAAAAAAATCCGTGGAAAATCTCAAATGAGATATGAAGGAAGCTAAAAAGAATGTTTTGTGAGGTAAAATAACTTTTTTTTTCTCGTAAAGCATATAGTTACGGTCATAACTATATGCTTTACGAGCGTAACTAATATAGTTAGCGAGCTCAAATAATATGTTATCATGACTCAAAACATGCGTTTTTCTGCATAAACATACTAAATACAAGTGCATATATATACGATCATATTTGTAATAAATTAAAAATCAACACATTACAAAAGCCTTCAAAAACTTGCATTTTTTAGACTGAGGTGGGAGTTGGTGAATAATATCGAAAACTGGAGAGCCGTTTTTATCACTTTTTATTGACAATATCATCACCTCACTTCTTCCACGATGGTCTTGATACCTTTGATTTTCTCGCCTTGTACATTGCGCAACACTGAGGATAACTTTTGGCGGTCAATGGCAACGTATGTAAATCGCTCTTCCACGCTGATCTTTCCAATCTCAGATGATTGCAAACCACCTTTCTTACACAAGAATCCAACGATGTCTCCTTTGGATAGCTTGTCCTTCTTTCCCTTGCCTATGTAGAGAGTAACCATCTTAGGAATGGGAGCTGTGGTTGATACTGGGTGAGCAACATAATCTTGCACTTCTCCATCCACGTATGCAGGAATAGACTCTTCGGAGTTAAGAATAAAGAATGCTCTACCCTTCGCCTCCCAACGAGCCGTTCTACCCACACGATGCACATACCCATGTTCGCTCTCTGGCAGGTGATAATGAATGATATTGTCGATGTCGGGAATATCTATTCCCCTACTTGCCAAGTCGGTAGCTACTAATACGTTAGCAGAACCATTGCTAAACTTATACAAAGCATCTTCACGTTCACGCTGCTCCAAACCACCGTGAAAATAACTGATGACAAAACCGTATTCTTTCAGATAGTCAGCCACACGCTCCACGCTGTCACGATAGTTGAGGAAGACAATGCTACTCTGGTTGCCCAACTCATACAACAATTGTCTGAGTGTGTTCAACTTATCTTTTTCCGGACTTTTCACTTGATAGATTTGTACACGTTCAGACACTTGTTCCTCTTCAATGAGGTAATCCAAGCGTTGGGTATGTCCCATCTGCACAAACCGAGGAATAGAATCAGCATCCGTGGCAGACAAGAGTATTCGTCTTTCCACACGAGGCAGGTTTCGCAAGATTCTTCCCATTTCTTCCATGAATCCCATTTCCAGACATTTATCAAACTCGTCAATGACAAGATAGCGAACAGTATTGGCAAGGATGTTACCCTTTGAAAGATGGTCTTGCAATCTTCCAGGTGTGGCGAAAACGATTTGTGGTTGTACTTGCCTCAATACACGATGCTCATCCATTGCCGCACGTCCACCATAGCAGGCACAAGCTCGCAAGCCACACTTCATGTCTTGCAATACGGTAGCAGACTGAAGAGCCAACTCACGTCCTGGAACAATCACAACCAATTGAACGTCGTTGGATTTGGGGTCTAACATTTGCACCAAGGGCAAGAGGTAAGCCAAGGTCTTACCAGAACCCGTTGGTGAAAGCAGCACCACGTCGTCATTGCTTCTCAAGATGGCATTCATCGCCTCTTCCTGCATGTCGGTAAGTTGCTGAATGCCCAATTTGGATAGTATATCTTCTATTCTCATATCTATTTTGTTCTTAACACCTTATCTATTTCGTCAAACTCCTCACCCATGTTCAGGTTGAGGTATATGGTATATAAAATGAATCCCCATTTGTCTTTCTCTTTTGGAGCCAGCGCACGATAGCAGGTCAGATAAGGTAATGCTTTGGAATAATAATCCTTTATCTTGTTTTTCTGCTTGGCATTGAGTCGGATATTCTTATCCATCTCCACGGCTTTCTTGAAGTACGACATTCCCGCATCGTAATAGGCATCAGCCATGCTGTCGTTTTCCTCAATCAACTGGTCACAAATGGCAATGCAATCATCATATTTACCTAAATTAAACATGGCGTTTGCCTTACTCAGACGATATATTTCGCCATCAGGTTTCAGGTTGATGGCTCGTTCAGCAATCTCCAACACCTTATTCCAGTCGCCATTCTCACCATAGTACTGTACGAGACGGGGGAAGAAGAACTCAAACAACGGATATTTCTCAAATCCTTCGGTGATGGTACTGATGTATCTTACCGTGTCTTTCTCCAACCTATAGGTCTCTGCCAGATACTGCAACATCATACAATAATGAGCAGTGTCCTTCAATGCCAGATAGGTATGGTGGAAGGTGGCTTTAGGGTCTTTCATCTTATATCCACAATAGACAGCCCAATAAGCCGCATCCGCCATTTTCTTGTCGGTCTCGTTATAATTGTATTGCGAAAACAAGGGTTGGTTGCCACAATCTATATATGTATCAAAGAAAGAATATGCCTCAGCATACTTTTGCTTGTTAATCAAGAAAAGTCCTCCATTATATAAATTGGGGCGATACCGATGAAGAAAATACGCATTCTTTTTGCGATGTTTCAATTCAACCTTACCTTTCTTGTTAGGTCTCGACTCAACTGAATCGAGCCCTTCAGCCACTTCAATCATTCTTTTTGTAAGGTTAAACAATTTAGTGGTGTCATATTTTTGTTTCAGATAAAGTTTCTCGTTACCTTGTTGGTATTGCTTGACCACAGCGTCAAACATCGTTGCCCAAATCTTTTCGTTGTAACGATTGGCAGAGTCTTTCAGCAAATTGCTCATGCTATTCTCTGCCTGTTCTAAATTCCTGTTCTTCTTTATATTATCACGCGCATTGGAAATCTCCTTCTTCTGGGCATTTGCGCTTAGCATTATTGTCATCAAGAACAGTACACTTAACAATCTTCTCATCTTTAATCAATCTATTTGTTATCCTGTTAATGCCCATATAAAAACACGGAAGGATGCAGGAAAACACCTACATTCTTCCGTGCATATTAAAATATAACTATTATTTCAGCATATTCTCCAATTCCTTTGTACGAGGATCGTTTGCACTATAGTTGATATAGTAGCACTGATAGAGAGGATAAGCCCAGTTAGCCTTGTCACGGTTTGGATCAAGCTCCTTGGCTCTTTCGAGATAGGTCATAGACTCTTTATAGAGTGCCTTCTGAGCGGGGATGTTGCCTTCAATACCAGCTGCCTTAGAGTTCATGCAGAAGCCAAGATAGGTAAGAACGACAGCATTGGTACCGTCGATTTCTACAGACTTCTTGAAAGACTCGATAGCCTCCTCATATTTCTGCTCATTCATTTCGCTTTGTCCCTTCAATGCCCAAGCCGTTCCATTGTTAGGATCTCTGCTGATCTTGTCGTTCACAAGCTTCATCACCTCATCCTTCTTGTTCATCTGGCTGTAGAGGTTGCACAACGTACCGAAAGCTGCCTCGCTATCAGAGTTGTTTGCATAGAAAACCTTCAACTCATCAATAAACTTCAAGGTATCAGCCTGAGTCTTGAGGTTTTGTTGACCAATGGTAAACTTCATGTTCTGTGCTTCCTTGGCTTGCTCTGGGTCTTTCATGGCAATCTCAAGATATTTCAAGGCACGGTCAATCTGCTTGTTTTGGTTGGCATAAAGAGCGGTGAAATATGCAACCTGTCCTAAATAACCACTTTCGTTGCTCTTGTCAATGCTCTTCAGCAAGTCGCAATCCTCAGTGTCAAGGAATGTACCCCAATACTTCAATACACCTTCGTCATTGCTCTTTGATGCAGCCCATTGGCCACCATTCACCAATTGGATACGTGCATTTGGAATCTTCTGGAGCAATTCGTCATGGAACTTAGGCTTGATTTTACCTTTTGCATCAGGCATGTTATCATACTTGTCACACTCAATGGCATTCATCAAGGCATTGTAAGCAGAGTTGTAAAGATTGAGCGTGTCATACTGTTCCACCTCTTTACCCATTTGCTTGAATGCTTCGTTTTGTACAGAAATGCCATTTTCCTTGTCGAAAGACTCGATAGCAAGTTTTACCAACTGATTGTAAGCCTTAGCCTTCTCTGCATTAGAAGCGAGTTGAGAGAGAGAAGACTTCACAAGAGATTCAGCTTCCGCATAAGTCTTTGTTTTGAGGATAGCTTTCAAAGCATCGCTGTCACCAGCAAAGGCTGTAGATGTACCAACTAACATCATAGCCGCAATCATTAATTTTTTCATAAGCTTTTAATTAAAAAGGTTGATTATATTCTTATTCTACATTGGGTTCCTCTTCCGAATCCACGAATGGTTCTTCCAATTCACCATCATTAATCTCATTAGACGTTTCCGTTTCCACTTTGGTTGCACCTGTAGAGTCTTTTACAATCTCGGCATTCTTTTGTGCCCATTGCTGACGGCTCTCTTCTTCTACGGTAGCCTCCAACTCAGAGCTCATTACCTTACAAACGCTGGCAATCACGTCGTTCTTCTTGGTCAGGTTGATGAGACGAACACCCTGTGTCGCCCTACCCATGACACGTACCTCTGCCACTGCCAGACGAATCACGATACCACTCTTGTTGATAATCATCAAGTCGTTATCGTCAGTTACATTCTTGATGGCTACCAATCTGCCCGTTTTGTCGGTAATGCTCAACGTCTTCACACCCTTACCGCCACGATTGGTCTTGCGATAGTCTTCCACTTGTGAGCGCTTACCATAACCCTCTTCGCTGACCACCATCACGGTTTCGTTGCTTGCGTCGTTGACCACAATCATTCCAACTACGGCATCATCGCCATCATCGAGTCTCATTCCTCTCACACCGGTAGCGACACGTCCCATGGTACGAATAGCTCGCTCATCAAAACGAACAGCCCTACCATTTCTGTTGGCAATAATCAACTCGTTGGAACCATTGGTAAGACGAACATCTACCACCTCGTCGTTCTCCTCAATATTAATAGCTATCACGCCATTGGTACGAGGACGAGAATATGCTTCAAGGCAAGTCTTCTTCACGGTACCGTTCTTCGTACAGAATACCACGTAATGAGTATTGACAAACTCCTTGTCTTGCAATCCTTGACCACGTAAACGCAAGAACGCATTGACAGAATCGGACGGCTCAATGTTCAACAAGTTTTGTATTGCCCTACCCTTCGACGTCTTGTCGCCTTCGGGAATATCGTAACACTTCAACCAATAGCAACGTCCTTTCTTGGTAAAGAACAACATGGTCTGGTGCATGGTGGCTGGATAGATATATTCGGTAAAGTCTTTATCACGAGAACTTGCACCCTTTGCGCCAACACCACCGCGGGCTTGCTCACGGAACTCGGAAAGAGGAGTACGCTTGATATATCCCAAATGACTTACGGTAATCACCACGGGGTCGTTGGGATAAAAGTCTTCAGCATTAAACTCATGTTCGTCTGGTATAATCTCCGTACGACGAGCATCACCATACTTCTCCTTCACCTCAATGAGTTCATCTTTCATCACCTTCTTGCAGAGTTCGGGATCATCGAGAATACTCTGTAAGTAGTCGATGGTCTTCATCAGTTCCTCATACTCAGCATGCAACTGGTCCATACGCAGACCTGTCAACTGGCTCAGACGCATGTCAACAATTGCCTTCGACTGGATTTCATCCAACTCAAATCGCTTTTCCAAGTTGCGTTGAGCATCAGCAGGTGTCTGGGAAGCACGAATGATATGTACTACCTCGTCAATATTGTCGCAAGCTATGATCAATCCTTCCAAGATATGAGCACGATCCTTAGCCTTGCGTAAGTCGAACTTAGTACGGCGGATGGTAACGTCGTGGCGATGCTCTACGAAATACTTGATACATTCTTTCAAGCTGAGAGTGCGAGGACGACCCTTCACCAATGCGATATTGTTGACGGAGAATGAACTTTGCAGAGCGGTCATCTTAAACAATTTGTTCAGGATAACGTTGGCATTAGCATCACGCTTCACGTCAACCACGATACGCATACCTTGTCTGCCAGTCTCATCATTGGCATTGGAGATACCCTCCAGTTTGCCTTCCTTCACCAATTCGGCAATGTATTCAATGAGTTGCTGCTTGTTTACGCCATAAGGGATTTCGGTGATGACAATTCTGTCTCCATGCTCATCACTTTCAATCTCTGCCTTTGCACGCATCACGATACGACCTCTACCCGTCTCGTAAGCATCCTTTACGCCTTGCAAACCATATATATACGCTCCTGTTGGGAAGTCGGGAGCAGGAATATACTGCATCAATCCCTCGGTATCTATGTCTGGATTGTCAATGTAAGCACAACAACCATCGATGACCTCACCCAAATTGTGTGTAGGCATATTGGTAGCCATACCCACGGCAATACCATTACCACCATTTACCAATAAGTTTGGAATCTTGGTAGGCATCACGCTGGGCTCCGTGAGTGAGTCGTCAAAGTTGTTAACCATGTCCACGGTGTCTTTCTCCAAATCGTCCATGATTTGCTCACCCATCTTAGAGAGACGGCACTCGGTGTAACGCATGGCAGCAGGAGAGTCACCATCTACTGAACCAAAGTTTCCTTGTCCGTCCACCAAGCAATAGCGCATGTTCCATGATTGTCCCATACGTACCAAAGCACCATAAACGGATGAGTCGCCATGTGGGTGATACTTACCCAACACCTCACCTACTACACGGGCACATTTCTTATACGGATTGGAACTGGTGTTGCCAATACCCAACATACCATAAAGGATTCTGCGATGTACGGGCTTGAATCCATCTCGCACATCAGGAAGCGCACGAGCCACAATCACCGACATTGAATAGTCGATGTATGAGGATTTCATTTCTTCCTCAATGTTGATTTTAATAATTCTGTCTTGATCGAATGTCTGATTTTCGTCCATTTAGATATATCTCAATTTTTTATAATAATTCAACGAGAAGGGCATTTATTTTCGTTCTGTTCGATTTTGCCCTATTTTTCAAGTTACAAAAATACAAATTTTTTTCGATGCAAAATCAAATACAAGCAAAAAAAAGCGGTATTTTAGGTTAATTTAGTCAAACTACAATGATTCTGGCTATATAATTGGCATTCCGTAGTGAAAAAAGTGGTTCTCCCACCCTACACATTATTATATATAATATATTGTGAAAGGTAAGGAGAACCTTTATCTTTACCGGGACATATTGTCTTTTTACTTAACGATTACCTTTTGTGTCTTCACGCTACCATCAGTAGCCTTAAACTTCATGATGTTAACGCCACGCTGAAGTGTGTTCAGGCGACGACCATCAAGAGAATAGTATTCTGTGGTACTCGTTTCTGCAACATGATTGCCAACTCCCTTGATAGAAGCAGGAACATCTTCGCTCTCATAGAACAATTGGAAATTGTCAAGCTTGAACCAACCGATTCCACTCGTTCTCTCTGTTCCTTCTGGGTCAATGTTATTGGTACGGAAACCAATCTTGGCAATTCCACTTTCATCAACACCGAATCGAACTGTCATCAATCTTGGGAAGTGGGTATATGGGTCACCGCTCTCACAAGAATAACCAGCATAGTTCAAGAACTTAATGTCGGAGGTGTTGTTCTCGTCGAGTGTCTTGGCAAGAATAGCATCTGAAGGCAGGTTGATGGCATGAGTCTCTTCACTACCAAACATCGTCACACTGTTGTTTGCGAAAATACGTTGTGTAGTCAAGCAGTTGCCAGCCCATTGATGTTCCACCATCACGTATGCGGACAAAACGTATGTTCCTGCTGGAAGGCCTGTCAATGTCTGTGAGAGTTCCACCTCAGGAATACGGTCGTTCCATATACCCCACAGGCGTTGTCCCTCTACCACTTGTGAGGTAAGCAATTCGCCATTGTCATCGTAAGCACCATATTGGTCCATACCACCATCACCACTGTTGATTCCACACCAACCAAGAGAAGGAGCACCCGTTACTTGTACGCCATCAAGGGTCAGAGTCCAACCTGCTGGAGCAGGAGAAGCGCCACTTGATTCAGAATTACCTTGTGCAGACATATCCTCGAAACTGGGGTTCTTGATTAAGTCGGTAACATAAACGTTCACGGCTACGCCAGAAAGCTTCAGAGCCATAAAGCCCTCATCAAGCTTAGCTATCATGTCATCAATCTCTTGCTCATTAGCCAAACGATCATAGAACATGTCTTGGGCTTCCATAATCAAGTCGGCATACAACTCTGCATCTGCATAATTGCTGTAGTCAGAGTGATTTTGTTGAGCATCACTGATGGCATTTTCCAGTTTAGTGTATGCATCTACTGACGACTTGATGTCAGCATATTTTGCCTTTAAGTTCAAGAAAGCTGTTACGATTTCCTGTTCTGGGGTGCTTGCATTGATGTCACCATTGTTAACCAAAGCATTCAATTGATCTTCAATTTTGAGTTGCATAGGCATTCCCTGCATACTGGAAAGCATATTCTTATAGAAATCGTAAATCTTCAAGGCTGCATCGGGATTATCAGCTTCCTTATGGATGCGGAAATTGTCAATCTTAAACCAACCATCTCCACCAGCTCCATTAGAAGTGGTACGACGAGCGGCAGCAATGTTGTTGTCTGTACGGAATCCGAATGTCAGCGTTCCATCATATACGTATGCCTGTACGCTCATTTCCTGTAACTGCGTGTCAGTGACAGGTTCAGCCAAACCTTCAAACTCAAACACTTCTTCCTTGTTAAGAAGGTCAGTGTCATATTCTCCTTCACCTCCGAAATACTTGGTATTCAAGTTTCCGAAAATACGTTGGGTGGTTCTGCGAGAGCCATTGCCGTTAGCACCAACCATCACTGAGGCGAATACTGTATATGTTCCATTCTCCAATCCTTCAAGTGTCTGTGAGAGCTCGATGGAAGGCATTCCAGAATTCCATATACCATAGATGAAACTACCGTCCTTTGCACCATCAGCATCACCATTGATACCAGCCCAAGCTGTAAGGCCTGCAGCTCTCACTTCTTCCTCGGTTGACACTTGTGTACCATTTACATAGAGATTCCATCCTGATGGGGCAGCTGCAACACCTGATGTTGTATTTCCTCCTTGGGAAGAAAGGTCTTCAAAACTCATGTTCTTACCCATCTTGGTCAGGTCTCCTTGGCTTAAATTGTATTCTTTCTCTGCTTCATAGAGTGCAGCAGTGGCAGCTTCCAACGACTCAGCATCATTCTTGGAGTTAAATGCGTCGATGGCAGTATTGATGGCTGCTTGCAAAGTGGCATCATCTCCTTGTGCAATCAACTCTTTTGCGTTTTGGATTTCAGCAAACAAATTGTTCTTGGCATTGACAAGACTCAATGCAACTGTCACATCCTCTTCACTAACTTCCTCCTTATTATAATATACACTAACAGCATCTATTGCACCTTGGAAACCTGCGCGATAAGTCTCGTCTGTCAAGCCTTCATCTTCCATTTTCTTGATAGCGGTGTAAAGCTGCACTTTATTATAATAGGCAGGTATTGTACTTACCTCTGCAAATGCCCAATTCTCTGAAGAATGGTCGAGAGGAATAAATTCGCTGTTTTCATCTTGCACGTTATAAGGCATTCCATCATCGCCAATCTCTGTCATCACACCACCAAAGAAGTCGGGATACCATTGATTGGTTGGTTCTGAAATAACCAGAAACTCTCCACCAGAATTTAAGTGTACGTATCTGCCATAAACGTTCATGTTCATGTGACCATCACCAGCTTTCAAGCGATAGAAACCTTCTACATCTCCAGGCTCGATCAAGAAATAAGCGGGCTCTTCCAAGTTTCCGTTTAGGTTGTCTGTTCCGATGGGGATTCCAACATAAGTCGTAACATCATCCTTCGTTACAGAGAAATACCATGAGCCATCTTCTCCTTGATGGGCAATAAATGAGTTGGATTCATATTGTGAATCAGCGAATGGACGAAGGTAATAGGCTCCGTCCCATGAGGTACGAGAGAAAAAGAGGTCTGGTTTTGCATAGCTAACCAACACATACTCTGTTCCATCCGTTAACGTACTTCCAATCTTGGGGAAGTCAACTGCCAGCGCATTGTTGGCAGTTAACATCATCATCCCAAGCAGTAGGGTTTTACAAGTAAATCTTTTCATATTTTTTAGTTGTTAGGATAAGTCTTCTTGAAAATTACCAGAGGTCAAGGCGTTCGTTCTTTGGAATAAACATCTTGTCACCTTCTTTCACGCCAAATGCTTCATACCACATGTCGATGTGTGGCAATGCACCATTCACGCGCCATTCACCCAATGAGTGTGGGTCATTCTTCACACGCTGACGAATCTCTTCCTCAGTGATGTTTTGTCCCCATACACCAGCATAAGCGATGAAGAAACGTTGGTCTCCTGTGAATCCGTCTTTCACCTTCAATGGTTTCTTTTGCGTAGCATTCTTGTATGCATACCAAGCAACTTGCAAGCCACCATGGTCAGCCAAATTCTCTCCAAGAGTCAACCTACCGTTTGAGTTCAAACCAGGAAGAACTTCTATGGCTGAGAAGAAACGGTCATACAAATCAGCACGTTCATTGAATCCTTCTGCATCAGAAGCTGTCCACCAATCATGCATATTACCATTGGCATCAAACTGGCGACCTTGATCGTCGAAACCGTGTGTCATCTCATGACCAATCACAACGCCGATGGCTCCATAGTTAAAAGCTTCATCAGCCTTGGGATCAAAGAAAGGATATTGTAAGATACCTGCGGGGAAGCAAATCTCATTGGTAGTGGGATTATAATAAGCATTTACCGTTTGCGGAGTCATGTGCCATTCGTCACGATCAACAGGTTTTCCTGCTTTTTCCTCAATATGTCTGTCATTGCGCCATTTGCGACAAGCCATCACGTTCTCAAAGAAAGATTTGCTTGGGTCAATGGTCAAGGCTGAATAATCTTTCCATTTGTTAGGATAGCCAATCTTAACATAGAATGTAGAGAGTTTGTGGTGTGCGTTTGCCTTGGTAGAATCGCCCATCCATTTCTGTGCATCAATACGTTGATCTAAGGCAATTTGCAAATTCTTCACCAATTTCTCCATGATACTCTTCGACGAAGCAGGGAAATAACGGTCACAATACATCTTGCCAAGAGCTTCACCCATCACGCTTTGTACCGAATTGGTAGCACGCTTCCACAAGGGATAATCTTCTTTCCTTCCAGACATGGTACGTCCGTAGAAATCGAAGTTAGCTTCACGAATCTCATCACTCAACAACGAAGAAGCACTACCTATCAAGTCCCATTCCATGTAAGCTCTTAAATCTTCTGTGGTCATAGCAGTCATGAGCTTATCTACTGATTCCATGAACTTAGGTTGTCCTACGATCATCTCTTGAATATATTCGCTCTTGATTCCTTCTGCATTTGCCATTGACTCAAGTGGAATGTTGGGATAGTTAGATTGGAACTCCTTCAGAGTCATCTTATTGTAGTTGGCTTGTGGGTCACGAAGTTCAGTGCGACTCTTTGACACGAGAGCCAATGACGTTTCAAAGCGGAATATTGCGTCTTTCTTGGCAACAGCTTGCTGTTCAGTAAAGCCGAAGAGCTTAAACATTCTTACGATATGCTGCTTGTAAGCTTCACGAATCTTCACCGTCGCTTCATCGTTATTCAAGTAATAGTCTTTCTGCCCAAGAGTAAGACCACCTTGGTTCACATTGAGGATGTTCATGGTAACGTTTTTCTCATCGGCACCAAATCCATAACCGAAAGGTACACCGTATCCATAAACAGCATATTTCAATTGTATCTTCTGCAAGTCTTCTTTCGTCTTGGCAGCTTCCATCTCGTTGAGCAAGGGTTTGACGGGAGCAATACCATCCTTGTTTCTACGGTCTATGTCCATCGCCAATTTATAGAAGTCGGATAGTTTGCGCTCGGTAGTTCCTTCAGCAAACTTCTTCTTCTCCAATTCACTCAGAATACTGTTAATGCGCTTGTTGTTGTCTTCCTGTAATTGATCAAAACTGCCAAAACGAGAATAAGCTGCTGGAAGAGGATTCAATTTCTGCCATCCTCCCGTAGCAAACATGTAGAAATCGTCTGCTGGTTTAACAGTCTTATCAAGATTCTCCATTTTTATCCCCGTCTTGTTCTGGGCTACACCTGACATGGGCAATGCCATCATCAGTGCCATTGGGATTAACTTACTCATTTTCATCTTTGTTGTAATATTTGTTGTTAAATTTATAATCTGCAAATATACTAATAAATATGTACAAATAAATTATTTTTGAGAAGATTAACGTTATTTGTACATAATACAAAAAGAAGATGCTACGCCTACAATTTAAATCCATTGAGGAAATCGCGGGCAAGCATACGCTTTTTACCAGCCAGTTGTAAATCTATGATTTCCAACCATTCATCAGACGTTGCCACAAAGAGGTGTTTCTTGTCTGCCATAAACGTACCAGGTGTTTCGTCACATGGGCGATGAGTGAGAGCTGACTTAAAGATGGTCAATGATGCATCGGGAGATTTGTCTGTTTTCATCATGCACCAAGCCTTGGGAACTGGACTCACCCCCCGAATGAAGTCATATACTTTCTTGGCTGGTTGGTTCCAATTGATTTCACATGTTTCCTTAAACAACTTGGGAGCAGGCTTTAATGATGATTCTGCGTTCGGTGTTCCTGTTATGACCTCGTCTTGAGAGATGGTATTCACCTCACCATCTCCATCCAACAATTTATCAATGGTTTCCAAAGCGATTTCTGCTCCCAACTCCATCAAATGATCATATACATATTCCACATCTGCTTCTTCGGGAATGTCAAACTCTTTTTGTAAGATGATGCGTCCCGTGTCTATCTCATGGTCAAGGAAAAACGTAGTAACTCCCGTTTTCGTCTCACCGTTGATAATTGCCCAGTTGATGGGAGCAGCTCCACGATACTGGGGCAAAAGTGAGGCATGTACGTTGAACGTACCGAAACGCGGCATGTCCCAAACGATTTCGGGAAGCATTCGATAAGCCACAACCACTTGCAGGTCTGCATGGTAAGAACGCAACTGTTCCACAAACTCTGGATCTTTCATCTTCACGGGTTGTAAGACGGGAATACCCACACTATTGGCATATTCCTTTACGGCAGGAGCTCGTAGCACCGATCCATGTCTGCCGACAGGTTTGTCTGGTTGTGTCACTACTGCAACCACCTGATACTGATTTTCCACCAAAGCCTTTAATGTACCCACGGCAAACTCAGGCGTTCCCATAAATACAATACGTAAATCTTCCTTTTTCATCTGTCATTGTTTATTCGGCAGATAAGTCTGCCACCATAGTTCTATACATACTATATATTCTTGTGCGGGAAATGTATCCCACCAAACGATTTTCCACGTCAACAACTGGCAGAAATTCGGCATTGGTTGCCTCAAACTTTCTCATGGCATCTTCCATCGGGTCGTTTACTCCCACCGTTTCCTTGACTTGGCTCATCACTTGACTCACCTGAAACTTCTGGTACAACTCAGTACGGAAGATTACATGACGGATATTGGTAATATCTACCTCACCTAATAGCGTACCTGCTTCATCCAATACAGGAATAAAATTCGTATGGCTCTGACTGATTACGTGTACCAACTGTCCCATAGGCATCTCTGGGTTTACGGAAAGGTAATCTCGCTCTATCACACTACTCAAACTCATCAGTGTCAACACGGAATGGTCGGTATGATGTGTAATCAGTTTTCCCTCCCTTGCCAGTCGCATGGCGTAAATACTGTGTGGTTCAAAGATGCTAATGGTAATCACGGAACTCACGGCAACGATAATCAGAGGGATAAGCAATTGATAACCACCCGTAATTTCGGCAATCAGGAAGATACCAGTTAAAGGTGCGTGCATCACACCTGCCATGACTCCACCCATTCCCAATAGCGTGAAGTTTTTCTCCGGTATGTACACACCTATCTGATTCATGTTCCAAATACGGGAAAACAGGAATCCGCCAAAGCCACCGATAAACAACGAAGGTGCGAAAGTACCGCCACAACCGCCTCCGCCATTGGTGGCAGACGTAGCAAACACCTTGGTCATCAATACCAAAGCTATGTAGAAAACCAACATATCTCCATGCCCGTAGAACATAGAGTTGTACAAAATTACGTTCCAATCTGCTTCCGTCTTACCGTTCAACAAGATATTGAGTGCTGAATAACCTTCACCGTAAAGCGACGGGAAGAAAAAGATGAGCGAGCTCAACATCAATCCTCCCACAAGCAACTTTGCGTATGGTTTGTCTTTCATGCGTGAAAACATGTCTTCACAAATATTGGTCATCCGAATGAAATACCAACTGATAAGACCGCAAAACAATCCCAACAAGATACATGCTGGAACACGTTCCACATTCCATGCATCGTCTAAATGGAACGAAAACAGAGAATCAGAACCCACAAAAAGATAGGTGAAACACGTCGCCGTGACACTTGCCGTCAAGATGGGCAAGAGCGAAGCCATCGTCAAATCCACCATCAACACCTCAAGCGTGAAGACAAGTCCTGCTATCGGGGCTTTAAAGATTCCCGCAATGGCTCCAGCAGCACCACAACCAACCAACAACATCAACCGCTTGCTATCCATCTTGAAGAACTGCCCCAAGGCAGAACCAATGGCAGAGCCTGTCAATACGATTGGCGCCTCCGCTCCCACCGAGCCACCGAATCCAATGGTAATGGCTGAAGCAATCAGAGATGACCAACAATTATGTTTCTTCAATCGTGATTGCTTGGAAGACATGGCATAAAGGATGCGAGTGATTCCGTGCGAAATGTTATCCCTGACGATACGACGCACAAAGACCGAGGTCAGGAAAATTCCGATAACAGGAAACACCAAGTAAAGCCAGTTGGCAGAGGTGTAGGAAAAGCCTGCTGTCAACAGCAATTGTATCTCACGTATGAGCCAGTGTAAGAGAAATGCAGCCACCGAAGCAAAAAAGCCAACGAAAAATGCCAAGAATAACGTAAACTGCTTATCGTTTACGTGTTCATCTCGCCAATTTATCAGTTTCTTCTTCCAAGACGACTTTTCTTCTACGACAACCTCCATTTGAAAAGCTTATTGATTTAAAACTATTATGAACGGATAATCTTCACCTCTCCGTCTTCGGCTATCTTGATGATGCTACTTGCCTGATGGGGTTTGTGTTCATTACGACGCGACCAACAAACGTAATCCACCGCATTAATGATTTCCTCACTGATGTCTTTGTAATTCTGGGGAGCTTCTTCCCCACTGATGTTCGCACTCGTACTCACGATAGGTTTCTGGAAACGATAGCACAACTCATGTGAAAAAGTTTCTCTCGTAATGCGCATGGCAATGCTTCCGTCTTCTGCTATTAAGTTGGGAGCCAGGTTCACCGCATTGTCCAGTACCACGGTTGTTGGTTTGGTGGCAAATTCCATCACGTCCCACGCTACATTGGGAACCTTCAGCACATATTTCTGTAATCGGGCGTCAGAATCAACCAAGCATATCAGAGCCTTAGAGTCATCGCGCTTCTTGATTTGATAAACTTTGGCTACTGCCTCGGCATTCGTTGCATCGCAGCCAATGCCCCATATCGTGTCGGTAGGATACAAGATGATTCCACCTTGACGCATCACCTCCACCGCTTTTCTAATATCTTCTTCTATTTTCACTTTTTACCTTCTTTTAAAATAATTGGCACAAAGATAATCATTATTTTGCATTCTTGGGTATGAATGACTTACTTTTCGTTTTTTATAGACATTTTCATGTCCTATTCGACTTATTCCCTCATACGGTAAACCACTGAGTGAATCTCTCCAAACAATGGGGTCAGCAATTGCGATACCCCTCCCATTCCTTCCTTGTTCTGAGCCAGGGCATCTACATTCATCACCATGACCATCTTCTGTCCTTCCATCAAGTGTTTCCATGTTTGAGAAGCAGAATTATCTACTGCCTGCAGAGCCATGCGAGCATCATTCTCGCTGCCGCCACTATAAAATTGCAAATCGGGTGAAACACCAAAATAGAAGGATGTCTTCCCATCCGAGAAGCAATAGGCATTGTTTCCCCAATCTCGAATGGTGGAACCTGCGGGACATGACTGCTTCCAATAGCCCACGTCGCTCAGCCATTTGCTATGTGCCAATTGTGCGCGCATGGTCATGCGAAAGCCATTGTCAGTAGCATTGGGCATGGTTATACATAAGTCACCATCCACACTCTTGATGATATTATTCATGTCTATGGCGGTGTTAATACCTGCCAACAAGGCTTGAAAGCCCCTATTGCCATTCAGCAAGCGGATAAAGTCATTGCCGTTCACATTGAGAAACATGGCGGAAACACCGTCTTTATCCAAAGCAGACATATACTTTCCTTCTATCAAACGATAGGTTTGCGAAGCCTCTTTCAAAGCTTGTTGAACTTGCTGGTTGAAAGAAAACGTCTTTCCATCTATCACCAAGCATTGCCCTTCCACGTTCATCCTTGCTGAAACAAATATCTTTGACGGTTCGGTATTTGCCGGAGCGCCCAACGTGAAAGGCATCATCAATTTCTCGGGAAGAGCATCTACCCTTGCCACCATCTTCATGGCTCCGTCAATAGAATCTAACTGTTCGTACAAACGTGAAGCCACAATCCCTTTTTCTTCAGATTGGCGCAGGTATCTTGCCATTTGGTTTCTCAAAGAGGAAAAGTTGGCTGGCGTAATGGGTCCCATCACGAGAAGAGCATCATCCGTGAATCCCACAGCCCAAGCATTACGCAATAAGGTGAACTGGCAATCACGATGTTCTTTCAGGGGTTGGCAAGCTCCATTGGTTGCCAATGCGTTCAGCGTCTTTTCCAAATCACCCGAATCAGCAACTTTTGCACAAAGTCCTAAGTTGCCGTCAGCCGATTCAAACAGATACACGGGCGCACTCACGTCAACTCCAGCCGTGTTTACATTGCTCACATGGAGCAAGGTTTTCAGCAATGCCTGGTTGTTAATGCCATTCATCTTACCCATATCCATGGAGACTAAAGCCACGCTATTTCCCGGAACGGCATTCAGATAGTCTGTTCCAGAACAGGCGTTCACCATGCCCATCATCCACAGCAATGTAACATATACGATTATTTTTCTCATTTCTTTCTCAAAGTCAATTGTGCCATCATCACGGCAGCCAATCCTGCTGTCTCCGTACGCAACCTACTGTTACCCAAGGAGATTGACTCAAACCCGTAACTCATGGCAAGTTCTACTTCATCCATAGAGAAATCACCCTCTGGACCTATCATTACCGTAACATTTTCTGGAGAGTTGAGAGATTGCAACTCATCAAACAAGTCGTTTCGAGCTATCTCCTCATAGCAATGGGCTATATATTTCTTTCCTTCAAAAGGGGCTGATACGAAATCTTTCAATCCCATCATCTCATGCACTTGTGGAATCCACGCTTTCCTACTTTGTTTCATGGCTGCCACCACAATTTTCTCCATGCGGTCGATACGTAATACCTTGCGTTCGGAAAACCTGCAATTCAGGAAGGTAATGTCATCAAAGCCTACTTCAGTAGCCTTTTCCACCATCCATTCTATCCTGTCGGTCATCTTCGTGGGGGCAATAGCCAAGTGTATCCTTCCGTTCCATGTCTTCTCTTGGGGCATTGTCTCCCGTATCTCATACAGACATTTCTTGGGAGTAGCCAATGTGACCTCGGCACGATAAAAGACCCCCTGCCCATCCATGAGGAACATCTCATCCCCACTTTTCAGTCTCAACACGCGGGTGGCATGAGTAGCTTCTTCGGCAGGAAGTTCCGTTTGACGTGCTGCATCGGGAACATAGAAATAACGTACTTCTTTCATCTACAACAATTTTCTGCGCCGCATCTCATCACGCAGATGCGAAGCCAACTCATAGTTTTCATCCTTCACAGCCTTGTCTAACGCCTCTTCCAACATCTTACTGCTGATGGCATTCAAGGGCATAGCCACTCCCATAGACGAACGACGGTATGGTACACTTTGCCTCTTCATCAGTTTTTCCTCAATGTAAAGCGGAACATTACCGATAAACGACAACAGTACCGCATCACTGGCACGAATGGCAACGGGCTCTAAAGTCTCCGTATTATATAAGATGGCTCGGTATTGCTCTTCGATAATATCGGTAATGAGTATTTCAAACTGCATGTCAGTCTGTGATGAAATCACTTGCCACAACACTTCGGGCAGCAATAAATGCTTGATGGGGACGTTCATCATCCTCAACTCAAATTGTTGCAACATGGCTGGGTCGCAGGGAATGGCCAATTGCGATTGCTCTTGTTCATCCACCAGTACCAGCAAGCCCAGCTTCTCTGAGCCTACTATTTGCGAAACGCTCCTGAATTTCAATGGGATTTTCGTCATACCTGCACTTCCTCTTTCTTTGGACGGAAGATAATGGCAAACACAACACCAACCACCAAAGCATATCCAGCAAAGATAAACCAACAAGACTGCCAGTCGCCTACGGTATAGAAATTGCCGTCAACCACCGTGCCTGTGGTAAAGTGATTGATAACCTGTTGTGCACCAAGCGTACCGATAGTTGCGCCTATTCCGTTGGTCATCAACATAAACAGTCCCTGTGCCGATGAACGAATGGAGGGGTCTGTGGTCTTGTCAACAAACAATGATCCTGAGATGTTGAAGAAATCAAATGCCACTCCATAGACTATCATAGACAATACAAACATCCATACGCCACTGCCTGGGTCGCCCGTTCCGAACAAGCCAAAGCGCAATACCCATGCAAACATGGCAATGAGCATCACGTTCTTGATACCATAACGCTTCATGAAGAATGGGATGAGCAAGATGCAACACGTCTCACTGATCTGCGAAAGCGAAATCAAGATGTTGGCATGTTGCACACCAAACGTAGAGGCATATTCCGGATTGGCTCCGAAACTATTGATGTAAGGATTGGCAAAACCGTTGGTGATTTGCAGACTTACGCCCAAGAGCATCGAGAAGATGAAGAAAATCGCCATCTTCTTTTGCTTGAACAAGGAGAAAGCCCGTAATCCGAAAGCGTCAACCAAGCTTTTTTGTTCGCCACCCTTGCTCACGGGACAAGCCGGCAACGTGAACGTGTAAAGGAATAAGATAATGCTGAGTATTCCAGAGGTAATGAATTGGTTCTGGTTGTCTTGGAATCCCATGATGTCAACAAACCACATGGTACAGATAAATCCAATGGTACCAAACACTCGGATGGGTGGAAAGTCTTTCACGGTGTCCATTCCAGCCTGTGTCAACGCATTGTAAGCCACCGAATTAGTCAGTGCCAACGTAGGCATATAGAAAGCTACGCTCATGGCATAGAGTGAAAACATCACCCCAAACTCGGAACTCTCTCCGTGGGAAAGACCATACCAAGCCGTGGCAAACATGAACAAGCCAGCCAGCAAATGACAAATACCCAACATCCGCTGAGCAGGAACCCATCTGTCGGCTATGATGCCTATGACGGCAGGCATGAAGATGGAAACGATTCCTTGCATGGAATAAAACCAACCGATTTCGGTACTCATACCGATACTGCCCAAATATCTTCCCATACAGGTAAGATAGGCTCCCCAAACAGCGAACTCCAAGAAGTTCATTAACGCTAAACGTACTTTCAGATTCATCTCTTTATTCTTTTTTAGTTGTTTGTGTAAGGCATGATTTCTTACGATTTCAAACCTTGTTCCTTTACGGTGCAAAGATAAACAAATAATTTGAGAAAAGAAAATAAACCAACAAAAAGATATAAAATGTTGTCATAAGGTGTTTTTTGATAATTTATCTTTTTCCATAGGTTGTTTCTCAGATTTATTGTATAACTTTGCATCAAATTTCGGAAAGGCAACAGGAATCGACTTCATTGCCTATAAACCATCTAAACAGAAAGGAAGAAAAATGCAAGTAACACCAGTATTGCTGCTCACTGGATATTTAGGCAGCGGAAAGACCACCTTATTAAATAGAATACTCAGTAACAAACGAGGGATTAAGTTTGCCGTAATCGTCAATGACATCGGTGAGGTGAACATCGATGCCGACTTGATTCAGCAAGGCGGTATCGTTGACACGAAAGACGACAGTCTCGTGGCTTTGCAGAATGGATGTATCTGTTGTACATTGAAGATGGACCTCGTTCAACAGTTGCAAGACATCATCGGAATGCAACGTTTCGACTATATCGTCATTGAGGCAAGCGGTATCTGCGAACCTGCTCCCATCGCCCAAACCATTTGTTCTATCCCATCAATGGCTCCAGAGGTAACGCAAAACGGTGTGCCTCGACTCGACTGTATCGTAACCGTAGTTGACGCATTGCGCATGGCTGACGAGTTTGGTTGTGGAGACAACCTGATGAAAGAGCATATTGACGACGAGGACATTGAGAATCTGGTGATTCAACAGATTGAGTTCTGTAACATCATTCTGCTCAACAAGGCTGATGAAGTGGAACCCAAGCAACTGGAACGCACCCGACAAATCATTAGGGCTATCCAACCCAAGGCTCAAATCATAGATTGCAATTATGGAGATGTTGACCTTGATAAAATCATTCATACCAATATGTTCGACTTCGAGGAGGTTGCCACTTCTGCTGCATGGATTCATGAAGTGGAAAAACATCATGATGAAGAGGAGGAACATGACGATGAGCACGAGGATGAAGATGATGACGATGAACATGACCACCACCACGACCATGAGCATGAGCACGAGCATCATCATGAACACGAACACGGACACCATCACCACCACCATCATCACGAAGGAGAAGGCGAAGCAGAGGAATATGGCATTAGCACATACGTATATTATCAACGGGCTCCGTTCAACATTGGATTGTTTGATGAATTTGTTGCACGCAGATGGCCCAAGAATATCATTCGTGCCAAAGGTATCTGTTGGTTTGCCGACGAGAGAGACATCTGCTACGTCTTTGAGCAAGCCGGCAAGCAGTTTACCTTACGCAATGCGGGTAACTGGTACGCAACGATGTCGGAAGGTGAATTGGAGCAACTCATGGAGCGCGAACCTGGTCTTCGTCGTGATTGGGACGAGGAATATGGAGACCGTATGCAGAAGCTCGTGTTTATCGGTCAGAAATTGGATAAGGAGTTGATCAAGGACGAACTTGATAAATGCTTAGAGTATTAAAATAAACAGCAAGCCGTTTTTATTACTTTCAGAGACTTGTTTGTCAACAAAAAGTGATAAAAACGGCTCTCTATTTTGCGATATTTTCCACCAACTCCTCCGTCAGTCTAAAAAATGGCAGTATTTGAGTAGTTTTGTAATAAGTTGATTTTTAATTAATTACAAACCATACCGTATATTTATGCGCTCAAACATAGTATTTTTATACGGAAAAACAACTGTTTTTGGCGTTCGTAACATATAATTTGAACTTGCTAACATATTATTTTACGCTCGTAACATATAGAGTTACGGCGACAACTATATCAGTTACGAGAAATAAAGATGATTTTTGTCTTGGAAAAACGCTAAATGAGCTTCCATCACATCTCATTTGAGATTTTTCACGATAAAAATTTGTATGAACATTTCATAATATTTTTTAGCCATTGACATGGAATGGACAGGAAACACTCGTTTCCAGACAATATTTTCACGTTCTTTGCGTTATATAAAATATGAAAAGGAAATCAATTCTACCTATATATATCGTATTGACGCTTGCCGTTAGCATTCTTAGCGTAGGTTGCGGTGCTGACAAAAACTTGAAAAAAGCCGAGAAATATTTGGCTTTAGGGGAATATTATGATGCCGCCAACCAATATAAGCAAGCCTATAGGAAGACTCCCGCTAAGGAACGAGATGCCAGGGGAAAGATTGCACTGAAGATGGCAAGGTGTTACGATAAGGTTAACCAACATACGGCTGCCATCGCTGCTTACCGCAATGCCATCAGGTATAAGCAAGCCATGATTCCAGACCGTTTGCAATATGCTCGTCTGCTATTGAAGAATGCGGAATACAAGAATGCCGTGGAAGAGTTTAAGATGGTTCTCGACTCTCTTCCTAATGACGAACTGGCAAAGAATGGATTGATTTCAGCTCAAAAGGCTCCCACATGGAAACAAGAAGGCTCCAGATATACGGTGAAGAAGATGGACATCTTCAATTCTCGTAGGGCTGACTACTCCCCCATGCTCTTGGGCGATCAGTTTGAATATCTCTACTTTACGTCAACGCGCAATGAAGCACAAGGAGACGAATTGAGCGGAATTACGGGAACGAAACCTGGAGACATTTTCTTCTCACAAAAAGACGACAAAGGCAAATGGAGCCGCCCAGAAGTGGTGAACGGCGGAGTGAATACTGACTATGACGAGGGGGCTTGTGCGTTTACACCCGACGGAAAGACCATGTATCTCACCCAATGTGCCACAGACCCCTCCTATCCCCGTTATGCTCAAATCATGAAATCGTCTCGTTCAGATGCGGCTTGGGGAAAGGCATCAGAGGTAAAGTTTTCTAACGACACACTTTCCAGTTATGCCCACCCTGCCATCTCTCCAGACAATGAGTGGTTATATTTCTGTTCAGACATGCCAGGAGGAAAGGGAGGTCTTGATATATGGCGTATTCGTCTGACCAGTAATGGTTTTGGCGGCGTGGAGAATATCGGTGAACCAGTGAATACGGCTGGTGATGAAATGTTTCCTGCCTTCAGACCAAATGGCGACTTGTATTTCTCCAGCAACGGTCATCCTGGAATGGGAGGACTTGACATCTTTATCGCCAAAGTTGATCCCAACACCAAGAAATATGTACTGGAACATCCTGGCTATCCCCTTAACTCGCAAGCCGATGATTTCGGAATGACCTTTGAAGGACCTTATAACAGAGGATATTTCTGCTCTAACCGTGGCAACGGCCGTGGTTGGGATCATATCTTTAGTTTCGAGAATCCCGAAATCGTACAAGCCATCAAGGGATGGGTATATGAGATTGACGGGTATGAACTGCCTGCCGCACAGGTACATTTGGTAGGTGATGACGGAACGAACACCAAGTTGAGCGTATTGAGCGATGGCTCGTTTACATACGTCGTAACGCCTGGTGTGAAATATGTGATGTTGGCAACGTGCAAGGGTTATCTCAACCACAAGGAAGAGTTGAAAGTGGAAAAGTCTGACGAATCGGAAGAATATGTATTGCAGTTTCCTCTGGCTTCCATCACGGCTCCCGTGTTGATAGACAACATCTTCTACGACTTTGACAAGGCAACGTTGAGACCAGAATCCACACAGGCATTAGATGAGTTGGTGGTATTGTTAAACGAAAACCCCAATGTAACCATTGAGTTGAGTGCGCATTGCGACTACAAAGGTTCTGCCGCATATAACAAGGGACTGGCTCAGCGTCGTGCAGAGAGTGTGGTCAACTATCTCATAGAGCATGGTATTGCCCAAGATCGTCTTTCTCCCGTTGGCTATGGCAAGGAAAAGCCCAAGACCATCAGGAAAAAGAATGTGGCTAAATATCCTTGGCTGAAAGAAGGAGACGTGCTTTCAGAGGAATACATCAAGAAACTGGATGAGGAAAAGCAGGAGATTTGCAACCAGTTGAACCGTCGCACAGAATTTATCGTCCTGCGTACTACCTACGGAATGTTTGACGAGAAGGGCAACCTAAAGAATGTTCCCAAACCCAAGACACAAGAGAAAGAGTCGTTGGAAGAAGAGGAGTTCCTGATCATCGATGAATGATGAAACGAAGCATTGGCTATAATTCCAAAGCTAAAGTTTACTCTGTTTCTGAAACACGAGTTCTCCACTCAGCGTCATTGTGCCAACATTGATTATTTATAATGTCATCAGACAGACAGCAGACAAAAATCGGCTATTTGTCTGATTTTTTAAGGTTTGTCTCAACAAAAAATGAAAATAATTAGAAAAATGCTTTGAATAAAAGTAGAAACCGCCTATTTTTGTCAGCAAGAAAGTTGGATGCTTTCTATAAAACATGTATAACCTTTTAAAAGAAAAGAGTCATGAAAAAGCTAACATTCACATCACTGATGCTCGCCCTGACCATGTTGTTGGGCATGGTATCTTGCTCGGAACACGATGATTTCGAGAGCAACAATCCTTTGGGTGACAAGATTGAAGGCACGTTCTACAAGTTTTACGAAACAGAAGGCAAGCTTGACAAAGTCATTGACCAAATTGAACAGCCCCGCAAATATACGCGCGTGGTAGAGGTTTACCGTTTTCAAGGATTCGGAGAGGGCTAATGGAACCGTTACTTCTTCGACAACGAAAGCGGCGAACCATTCGCCGACCTCGGCGGCGGCAGCGGCGGAATGGGAAGATTCCAATACACCAATCTTGCCGACGGTACTGTGAGTCTGAAGCTCGACAACCCGGACGCAGCATCGAATACCAACTACGCGCCGCTACAGCGCCAACTGACACTCGTCAACGGACAGCTGAACGCCAACGGTATCGATGGTCAGAGCCTCGCATTGGACAAAGCCGATGATAGTACGTTGGCCACTATAAGTAACTGGAACGTCAAGCTGCACGGCGGCAGTGGCGGTGAGGGAGTCGATTTCAATATCAACGAGAATACCTTCACCGCTGCCAACTGGCGCACGCAGAAGTCCATCTATCTCTACACCGAGACTGGCAAGGAGAAAGATTCCAATGACAATGAAGGATACAAGGAAGTGAACTTGCCCTGGAACGATACCGATGTCATCACGACGAATCTTCCCAACGGATTCTGCGACGCCATCACGCCGGAGAATGGATGGGAACTGTTGTACAACCACTGTGGCAACCGCGCCACCACCAACGGCAATTTCTTCTTCCTCTATAATAAGTTTATGGGCATCATGCGCGTCTTCTACTACCAGCCACAGGTCTTCGACACCGGCAACGACCAGGTGTGGGAGGTGGACCTGACCGACAACATCGCTGAGCATGCCCTCTGGAGCTACGGACTGCCCTTGGGCTCTACGTTCAAGAACAGAGCGAAGGCTAGCATGACAGGCTCTGGTACGCAGATAGACTATATCTCGCCATGGGCACGCTCCAGGAGCGACGACGGTCTGATCGTTCCTAATGAGGGCTGGTGGGCCTTCGACGTAGATCTGTCTCAGTATCGCCCCAATGCCGACCCCAGCAAGGACAAGATAACGCTGCAGATGCGCTCGTGGGAAAAGGAGCAGATGACGCTCTTCAGCACGATGACGGCCAATATCGACGGCACACTCAAGCAGCAAATCAAAGAGTCGGGTGGCTTGGGAGCCAGCATTGCCAAGGGTGTATGCATTGCGGGACAGGCCATCTTCTCTGGCGTGAGTGCCTATAAAGGTTTTACCTCAGGCAATCCCATGGGAGTGGCAGCAGGATTCGGAGCCATTGCCAACATTTTTGGATGCGGCGGTGCCTTTGCCGGCCTCTTCGGCAATGACCCCCAGCCTTTCGAGGCCACCATCAGTCTCGGCATGAACGGCACCATCAATACCAGCGGTATGGTGAGTGGCTCCAAGCCCACCGTGGGCATCGCCTCGCCCACCTTCCCCATGAGCCGCTTCAACCTGAAGAACGCTCCGAGCTTCGGCCACGGCGTGTGGAACATCAAGAGCGCGCCCAAGGTCTATGTAGTGAAAGACCTCTGTGTAGATTGGAGGCGTCAGGACATGGATATGGACGATAACAATCTCAACAACATTGCATATCCTGCTGGAAATAAGAGCCCCTTTGACGGCGAGGCCAGCATCAACCCACGAACTGACTCATGGAAGGCTGACGAGAAACCGTTCCGTGGCGTGGTGTGCTTCTTCGACCCCAGCAGCATCGAGGTGGAGCTGAACCCCGACGTGTTCCCGGCAGGAACTCCCTACAAGGTGACCGCCGTCTGCGGCGTTCACAAGGGCATGACGCTCGGCTGTATAGACAGGTTCCGCGAAGCGCAGGGAATGGGAAACAGCCAGATAAGCACCACAGGCGTGTCACACAACTTGGACGCTCATATCTCCGACCGTCCACTCACGGAAGCAGCCTTCGACAGCCTCTACGGATTCAGCGACGACCAGACCAATGGCTTCACGACTGGCACCAAGTTCGACGTGGAAGACTACAATACGTATAAGGTTGGTGCCTTCGGGCGCGGCAACGGCAACTACCTCATCGAGCCGATGGGACTCACGGGAGGCCAATGGGATACAGCGAATCTGCCCGCCTACGAAGTGGCAGTAGTCGTCACCGTGACCCTCAATGGCAAGGAGTATGTGTATTGCCGCTCCTACCTGCCGGAGTATATGCAGATAGAAGCCCGCCAGATGCCCGATGTTTACACTAAGGCCCAGGCAGCCGACAAGACACACTTCACCGACGTCTATGACAGTCAGGTGGCCCGCATGCAGAGCCTCTACCAGTGGATTGCCACCACGCCCATCTGCGACAACTCCATTCACACGACCGATGGTAAAGACTGGACACCGGAGGAAGAATCAGGCTATGCACTCTTAGACGCTAATCCAAATTCAATTTGGTACAGCTCAGAAAAGTCAAGAAATCTCACTCTTGCTTCGTTGTCTCCTGTGCCGTATTATTCTAATAAATCGGAGGTGGGCGACTGGACTTGCTCATGGGTAGAGTTCCACACCTTCCGTCCCAACACGGCGAAGAGCTTCACCCTGCAGCACCGGTTTTATTATCCGCTTGGCAGTGTGCCCAGAGACATCCGTCTGTTAGCCCGCAAAAGTCCACAAGCCGAATGGAAGGAAATCTACTACGAGCAGAACCTCAACAACCGCCTCGACGGGAAGCAGCAGACGACCTCGGTGGTCTGCAACATTCCAGCCGACAAGCAGGGGCAGTATCAGTACTACCGCGTGGAATGCTCCGGCAGCACAGGCGGCTACGCGCTTGCCGAACTCACCATGAACTATTGAATAACAGATATTTAGATTGCCAAAGAGGAACCACGTTTGCCGGTTCCTCTTTGGCAATCTAAATTTTACCCCTACACCCACTACCTTTCGCGTAAAGCCATGTGATTGAATGTGTTCTCTGAAAAATCTGTTATCTTTGCAAGGTTATAGGATCATGTGCCTTCAACGATAAATAAAAGAATCATTCCATCGCCATTTGGTACATCTTCACCGATATCATCGTAAATATCAGTGCAAGTATGATCATCATGGAATAAATGGATAGATTGACTGATGAAAACATATTAATTACGTCATGGAATAAGAGAATGGCGACCCGATACAATTGCCCTACCCCATCCATCAAAAAGAACAAGGCAATGCCAAGGAGCCAGCAAATCCACGACCATACTTGACTTATTCTTACAGCCCTTGATGGCAGTTGTCTTACCACTCGCTGCGTGAAGCCATCATCTTCTATTTCCTGTCTATTCTCTTCAAAGAAGCGAATGAGCATTTGTTCATCATTTTCTATCATATCCATTCTTTTTTAGGTAGTTCGATAATTTAAGTTTTCCTCTTGAGAGGTGCGACTTGATTGTACCTTCCGCCATTCCTGTAATCTCGGCAATCTTGTTGATAGGTTGTCCTTCCATCAATTGCAAGTTGATACACGTGCGCTCAGCAGGTGACAAGATTGAAAGAGCATCTATCAAGTCCATCTTCAATCCCATGTCTGCTTGTTGGGAATTGCGTTTCATTACAGTTGGCTGCTCAATATCCTCCGTTTGTTTTCTACTTCTCACATAGTCGTACAGCACATTGTAGGCAATACGGTAGAGCCATGTGGAAAAGCTGGAAATACCCTTAAACTGTGTGATATTGGTATAAGCCTTGATGAAAGTATCTTGTGCCAAGTCTTCGCTCAACTGCACGTCACCCAGCGTCTGATTCAAAAAGAACCGACGTATAGGTGACTGGTATTTCATAACCAACTTATCGAAAGCTCGATTGTTGTGGAATACAGCCACCTGTGTAACGAGAGAGAGATCTTCTGAAGACATTTTTTCGATGGTTGAAGGTTGAATTACGATGGAAGAAGTGTTTCGCTTACAGCGAGGATGAGGGATTGATGTATGAAGTACATCCTACTTGAGACTTCATCACTGCGCATTGCGCACCACATCCACCTTCCTCATTCCTCCTTCTTACTTCTATCACTGCGCTTTGCGCACTACTTCCACCTTCCTCATTCCTTCTTCCTACTTCTTATTTGTTTTTGATATAATCATTTGTCCTACACCGTAGCAGAATATCAGAGCGCCAATGCCGATAAGCGTATCAGCATTCCATATCCAGAACATCAACATGATTCCCAAGCCGATAGCCACATTGCGAATACCACGATTCCACATATATCCTTCGCTTTGCTTGTCTATGCTCATAATCTCGTCAGGAATAGGTTGTCCTGTATCCATTGCCTTCTCTGCCAACGTTACACGGTCGTTGTGACGCTTGATGATGAATCGAAGAAGAAGGGCAAAGATAATAAATGGGAGAAGGATAAACAAGAAGATAGCCAACAATATGAAAAGAGCAAGGATGATGCCGCCAGTCGTATTGGTGAGAGTCCTTAGCCATGAGAAAGGATCATCATAATGATCAGGATTCCAGTCATCAATAGATGTTGTTTGCGTTTGGGTTATCCCGTTAATCGTATCAGAAAATGCCTCAATGCCATCTTCCATAGAGTCGGCCTTTGCCACAAGTTCGTCAGCCAATGCCTGTGCTTTCACGGCAGCCTCCATTGCCTCATTTGCTTTTTGTCGGGCATTAGAAACTGCTGCTGAAGCGATGCTATCAGCCTGTTGAGTAACCTGTTCCACTTGATTCGTCGTTGCTTGATGATGTCTCTTTGATTGGGCATCAGCAATATTTACATTCAGTGCGAGCAAAAATGCAAGCAGTAAAATCACGTTCTTTTTCATTTTTCTTCGTTTTTGATTTTCTGATTGTTAGACGAAACGAAATGGAAAGAAGTTGCAGGAGATTGGATTTTTCTGAGAACTCCGAGAACTCTGAGATATCCGAGCTCTCTCATTGCTTTATCACCTCCTGCATATAGATAGCGTCTAAGCTCCACAGGGCAGCATCATTGGTTGAAATACCATTCCATTCCGTTAAGGGAGCTGGAACCCAAGGTGCCGTTACCGTGGAAATACTCAGCGAAGGAGCCTCTTGATGCTCTATCCGATTCCACAAATCCTTCCAAGCCTCAGAAACCATCTGCGGACTGCGGTGTTTCCATGCAGCGTAAGCCAATAACCTACGTACAGGAAAACGATTATGTGAAATCTCGAAAGCCTTACGTTTATAGTTCGTAGCGTAGTCGAGCCACACCTTATCAAAACCAACAACGTTTACCATCGTCATCATCTCGTTCATCAACTCAAATCCTCCCATGATAGTCATCAGGTGATTGGTATGTTGCAACAGCGAGTCGCCTTCATAACTCATCACTCCCGTTGCTGGGTCAAATCCCCAAGCATTATTCCCCGTGAACAATCCATTCTTCATCTTCACCACGCTCTGCAATCCGGAGACAATCTTATCTCGGTAATCCGTATCTCCCGTACGTTCCCAATGAGTCATCCAATTACCAGCGTAAGCCAACCAATCAGGACCGAAGCGCAGTCGTGCCGGAGCTGAACAAGGATATTTACTACGAGGCTCAGCCAACCGCATTGGGTCAAGAGTATAGAGTTTTTGGTCGGCATCTTTCACCTCTGTCATCAAGTCGCCCGTTCGCTCATCGGTTGTGAGATAATAATAGAAACGATTGAATGCCGCCTGACTGATACGAGCCTCTTTTGCGCCACAGCCCCAGTGAGAAACATTATGGCGACTGCCCAATCCAGCCAGCTCACCGATATGATAAGTATCTACCTCACTATTGTGGCGAGTCATTGCCTCTGCCATACGCCACACATCTTTTCTACCCGTGCGCAGGAAACTATACCATAACCATTCAGGAGTTGCCAGTTCGGTATTGTCCCAAGCATATCCTCCCACGTCGTAACGCCAAGAATGCCGTTCCGCATCATACGCGTGCATCATGTCACCATAGTTCCAAAAGCCATACCACTTATTTTCCTCAATGGCTTTTTCGTAAAAGTCGAGATATTGATTGAGTCTTTGTTCTACCTTTGCCGAAGCTACTGATGACGTGTCGGGCAAAGACCAAATGCCGAATGCACGTTTGGTATAAAGATAATCAGGTGTACATTGCAACTGAGCATCGTCTTCCAAGTAGCGAGCCATTTCCGAAAAATCCTTCTTACCAGGATATTTGTCGTGCAAGGTAAGCCACAAAACATGCGTGTTTGCTATTCCGTAAGGAGTACTCAATCCTTCTTGCACGTCCTCGTAGCTTGCCAGCAAGTCGTGAGCTATCGTATCGTAATGGCAAAGGTTCATGGCTTCACTCTCAGGGCTCCACATCCACATTGTCAACGCTGCCTCATTGCCTCTTGCATGAGCCACCTCGATGGAAGAAGGATAAGTTTGCCAGAAATCTTTCATCATCACCGTCATTCCACCGCTTACATCTCCAACGAACACACTGCCGTTTGCCCTTGTTCCCGTGAATGTTCCTATCCACGGACTCTCACTCGTAGCCTTCTTACGGATAGAAAACGAGTTGTCCGTGAGTTGGGAAAGGCGATACCCATCCCATTTTGCCCAATGGTTGAGCAATGATTGACCTTGTGTACCAAAGGCATCTGGTTCTGGAATACGTTCACCATCCATTTGCTTGGCTTGCCAATTTTGGTTATCCAATCGCAGCCATATTCTTCCATCCAAGGGTTGTACGGGTTCGCTCCACACCCCTTGTCTGTCGCAGGCGAAAGCCACGTGCCTATTATACACCTGTTCACGCATGGGCACGAGGAACCTCACGCCCAATGAAGCAATGAAATCCTTCGTCTGTTCCCCATCATAGACAAATGAATGAACCATCTTTACTTGGTCCGATTGCCCATAGAAATACAAGCGCACGGTAAAAGGCAACCACTGTCTATGGTCATTTTGATGAACGCCACTTATCTTCACCACCGCACTCATCTTTCCTTGTCGTTCTATCTCCACATTATGAATGGCGGAAGTAAACGAACTGCCATCCTTCAATGAAGCGACAAGTTGGCAACTGCCACCGATTTTCTTTCCATCGAGCAACAAGCTATCCATCAAGCATTTGCCTTGTTTGGAAACGAAAGCATCTATCTTTCCCGTAGAGATAAGGTATTGCGTTGGTAAATCATGTATTTGCAAGGGAGAAACATGGTGTTTGGCGTTCGTAAACCTAACGTTTAGATGGTCGGTATTTGATAGAACCACCGTAGAGAGGCCAGCCCACTTCACCGAACCATCCTCCCACCGTGCATTCACCCATGCGTCGGTAGGCAATTCTACATTATTTCCCACAACCGTAAGTCTTGAAACATCCTTCCATTCACCTTTGGCAAAGGGAACACCGAATGCCACGGGACGATCTTTTTGTGGCACATCCCCCACCCAATGCAATGGAACACCCTCTTGGGCAGACATTCCTTGTAATTCAGAAATCTTGAATTGCGTGATGCGAACACGAGACCAAGTAGTACGGAATCCAAGCCATCCACTTGTCAAAGGTTGAGGGTCGTGATAATCCACCACCAATTCATTATCTACGAAAAAGCACGTATGACCACCCTTACTGACAATCTTAACATGATACCAATGGTTTGCACGCAAGAGATGAGCTGCGTCTGTATATTCCTTTAAGATAGCTGGTCGTTTGCTTACATCAGTTACGCCAGCCTCATTGCCATCATATCTCCTGAAGCGAGTTGTGGTATTTCCATTGCCACCATAACCTAAATAATACATCTGCAACGTGTAACAACGGAGGAAAATGCCACTTCGCCAAGATGCTCTTGCCCATATATCCTTGTGAGAAGGGTCAGAAGCCAACCAAAAACAGTTCATATCACTCAGTCGGTCGCCCTCTTTTCCTTCGTCTAACACACAAACGTCATATTCCACAATCATGTTATCGTGCATTTTCTCCTTGCGCCACAAGGTCAGTCCCTTGGGTGAAAGAATCTCGCACGTATCACCCATGAACGACAGACGGTAATCTGGCGATTCAGACTCTATCTGCCAATAACGCTTAAACTGCTTTTGGTTGAGTGCCGAAACGGTAGATGCACTTACGCTCACGGAGCACAAGCACAACCCAAGCCATGTGATGAGCCTAATACCTAATCGTTCCGTCATAATTGAAAATGGCTTTGTCGGTCTTTACCTCTTCAGGATAGAATTGCACGGCACTGTCGTTGGATTTCGGATGCTGGTTTTTCAACAACTTAATCATCTCTGCACCTGCCCAAATCACGGGACCATAGCCATGCGCAGCCATCTTATGCACGGGACGATACTCATAGAAAGCAGGGTCGAATCCCATTCCCGTTCCCACACAAACACCTTCCACTTGTCCTTGGTTGTTCACCGACGACTCTACAGCATGCCAAGCCAACTGCACCATCGGACCGTAAGCCAATGCGTCTATCCATCCCATATTGATAGCGTGGGCAATACAATAGGTGTAAATGGCTGTTGCCGATGATTCAAGGTAAGAATTGTTGCGGTCAAGCAACTGGTGCCAGAATCCGTCTTTGTCTTGGCAAGCTGCCAAACCCCTGACATGAGCCTTTAATAGATCCAATACGTCTATCCTACCAGGGTAACCCTCTGGCAATACATCCAACACTTCGCAAAGGGTAAGGATAGCCCAACCATTGGCTCTGCCCCAATGGAAGGCAGGGTGGTCTTCCATTGACTCTACCCAACCATGACGGAAGAGATTCTTTTCTGGTACAAACATTCGTTGGGCAAACTGCATTACTTGTTTGATAGCCTCATCATAGTAAGAGAATTTACCCGTGTATTTTCCCATATAGGCAATGGTGGGAATACCCATGAACATATCGTCGAGCCATACCGTATTCTTATGCGGACGCAAACGGGCAAAGGTACCGTCTTCCAACCGATACTCCTTATTTAATATATAAGAGGAATAATTGTCGATAAGGTCATTTAGTTTCAGTGATTCGTCATTCATTGAAGCCTTGATCATTGCCTCACAGATAGCACCGGCATCGTCTAAGGCGTGAGGGTCGATAACCTTACGAATCAAGTCGTCTATCTTTCCCTTGTTTTCATATATCTTTTTATAATAGGGAGCAATGTCTGCCAAGAACTGAAGTCGCTCGTACAAATAATTTTTATATGCTTCATCGCCCGTCTGTTGATAAGCTGCCAGCACGGCGGAATAAGTAACGCCCCACTCATAACTGGTCAATCTGAAATCGCCTCTCATCAATTGCGTATTCTCGTTGATGTTTGCGTAATTCGTCACTGGCTTACCAGTCTTGGAATCCACCAATTTAGCTGGAGTAACCTTTGCGATATAGCGCAGCACCTTATCCATTGTCTGCTTCACTTCATCAACGGTAGAAACTCCATACTTCAATTTATATTGTGGAGCCATCAAGTGCAGAGGTGTATTGGAATCGTTTACTTGGGCTTTCACGTTCATGCCCAACATCAACAACAAACACATAGAAATGGTTTTCAGTAGTTCTTTCATATCTCACACATTTAGGTAATTATTATAAACATTGCAAAGATAATAAGATTATTTGAAAAAATAATCGTAACTTTGCACAAAGATAAAGAAAAAAGATGGATTTACCCGCAGACTTCATACAACATACACGCCAATTGATGGGAGAAGAGCTTTATTCTACCTTGCTTCAAGGACTTTCAGAGGAAGTGCCTGTCAGTATTCGAGTGAATCCTTTTAAGTGTACGAATGACTTTTCCATCCCGCTGAAAGACCGTGAAGTGCCTTGGTGTCAGTATGGTTTCTATCTTCAGCATCGACCCAATTTCACATTCGACCCATTGTTTCATGCAGGTCTCTACTACGTACAAGAAGCATCGTCCATGTTTCATGAACACGTCATCAAGCAATTGATTGCCGAAATGGATAGTAATGACTTGCGTGTTCTCGACCTTTGCGCGGCACCAGGCGGTAAGTCTATTGCCATTCGCTCCATCCTTCCCGATGATTGTTTGTTGTATTCCAACGAGCCCAATCGCAATCGGGCACAGATATTGCTTGAGAACCTATTGAAATGGGGACATCCTAACGTGGTAGTAACCAACAACTACGCCCGCGATTACCAAAAGGCGAAGATGCTGTTCGACATCATCGTTGCCGACGTACCTTGTTCTGGTGAGGGAATGTTTAGGAAAGACCAGAATGCCATACAAGAATGGAGTTGGCAAAACGTAGAAAAATGTTGGAAACTACAAAGGGAAATCATCAGCGATATATGGCCCTGCCTGAAACCAGGGGGATTTCTGGTGTATTCCACTTGTACGTTCAACGAAAAGGAAAACGAGGAAAACGTGAATTGGATAGCGAAAGAATTGGGAGCAGACTTCATCCCCATCAACATCCAAGACGAATGGAACATCACAGGGTCATTGGTTGACCATCATCCCGTGTATCGTTTTATACCAGGAAAGACAAGAGGTGAGGGATTGTTTGTAGCGGTATTGAGAAAACATGCCCATCAAGAAGAGACAAAAACCACACCTCCCAGAATGGCAACCTTGAAAGTAATGACATACGAACCAGCCATTGTCAATGGAAAGAAGAAAGACATTCCGAACCATGCACAAGCCCTGTCGATACGATTCAACAGGGAGGATTATCCGAACGTTGACATCGACTACAGACAAGCCATTTGTTATCTGAGAAAAGAAGCTATCGTATTGCCAGCCGAAACGCCAAGAGGCATCGTGCTGCTCACATATCATCATATACCCATTGGATTTGCCAAGAACATCGGGAACAGAGCCAACAACCTATACCCTATGGAATGGCGAATCAAAAGCACACATATACCCGAATATGAAACAATACTTGAACTTGCTCAACCGCATATTGACGGAGGGCACAAAGAAGACTGACCGAACGGGAACAGGCACTATCAGCGTGTTCGGTCATCAGATGCGATTCAACATGGAGGATGGTTTCCCATTGCTAACCACCAAGAAATTGCATCTTAAAAGCATCATACACGAACTGATTTGGTTCTTGCAAGGAGACACAAACGTGAAGTACTTGCAGGAAAACGGCGTGAGAATATGGAACGAATGGGCTGACGAGAACGGAGACTTAGGACCTGTGTATGGTCATCAGTGGCGTTCGTGGCCCGATTATGATGGTGGAACCATCGACCAGATACAAAACGTAGTGGATTTGATTCGTCATCACCCCGACTCACGAAGAATGATAGTCAGTGCATGGAATGTGGCGGAAGTGAAAGACATGGCTTTGCCACCTTGCCACACCTTGTTCCAGTTTTACGTGGCTAACGGGAAGTTGTCGTTACAACTCTATCAACGAAGTGCCGATACATTTCTTGGCGTTCCTTTTAATATTGCCAGTTATGCTCTTCTTTTACAGATGATGGCACAAGTGACAGGATTGAAAGTTGGAGAGTTTATCCATACCACGGGAGACACCCATCTTTACCTGAACCACATAGAACAAGCAAAGTTACAACTGACCCGTGAGCCTCGACCATTGCCCAAGATGTTGCTGAATCCTGACGTGAAAGACATCTTCAGTTTCAAGTATGAAGATTTCCAATTAGAGGGTTATGACCCTTGGCCACACATCAAAGCGGAGGTTTCGGTATGATGAGAGTCAACGTGATTGCTGCCGTGGCGAAAAACAATGCCATTGGTTATCAAAATAAACTGTTATATTGGTTGCCAAACGACTTGAAACGCTTCAAGGCTCTTACCACGGGACATACGATCATTATGGGTAGGCGCACGTATGAATCGTTGCCAAAGGGGGCTTTACCCAATCGCAGGAATATCGTATTGAGCAAAACAAAGAATGATTTTCCCCTTTGCGACTGTTATCCTTCTTTGGAAGAGGCATTCAACCATTGTCAGGAGGATGAGGAAATATTTATTATTGGTGGCGCAAGCGTGTATGAGCAAGCCATGAAGTATGCGCAGAAATTGTATCTCACTGAGATAGATGATATTCCAGAACAAGCTGACGCATTCTTCCCTGATTATCACGACTGGGAAATGACATCTAAAGAGGTTCACGAAAAAGACGAGAAACATCATTATGAATATGCTTTCGTGGATTATGTGAGGAAAAACACGTCAGAAGAAATGAACAACAAGCATCAAAAAGCTTGTTCCACCAAACTTCTGCTGACTTTGTTTCTCTTGTTGCAATCTATGGTTCTGTCTGCTCAAAGACATGAGATTCTCCAAGAGAACATTGCCTCTCTGCAAGTAATGGCTGGTGACGACTGGATGTCTCTCCCCATCATCAACCTCCATGAAAATACACCTATCCACATCGACTTTGACGATATGACTCATGAATATCACCGATATTTATATAAGGTGGAACATTGCAATGCAGATTGGACAACTTCAGAAGATATTTTTACGAGCGATTACATCGATGGATTTAATGATAACCTGCCCATTAACGACGTTACAGAATCTTTCAATACCACCGTTCTCTATACGCACTATCATTTCCAGATACCAAATGCACAATGCAAACTGAAAATGAGCGGTAATTACAGAGTGACCGTATATGATGAGAACAATGATGACGAACCGATGTTTACGGCTTGTTTCATGGTGGTGGATCCTCGTATGTCAGTATTATTAGGCGTAACAGGAGATACTGACGTTGATATTTACAGGTCTCACCAACAACTGAAAATGAATTTGAGATATGGTTCCTTGAGAGTTACCCATAGCGACAGACAATTAAACATCATTGTGATGCAAAATGGCAGATGGGATAATGCCGTGAAAAATCCCAAGCCACAGTTTATAGAGGGTACAGGACTGAGATGGGAAAACTGTAGAGACTTGATTTTCGATGCCGGAAACGAATATCGGAAATTCGAGACGCTTGACGTGACACATACCACGATGGGATTGGAATCCGTGGGATGGGATGGCCACAACTATCACGCATACGTTTGGACTGACGAACCCAGACGTAATTATGTGTACGATGAAGATGCCAATGGCGCATTCCTGATCAGAAACAGTGACAATTATGAAATTGAACGCCTTTGTGACTACGTGATGGTACACTTCTCTTTAAAGGTTCCACAATATTTCGGTGACGTTTACTTAAACGGGCAATGGACTAATGATCAGTTTTTACCAAAATACAAGATGGAATACAACGAGACAGAAAAGATGTATCAATCAGTAATACCTCTTAAACAAGGCTATTACTCGTACCAATATCTGCTTATGAATCAAGATGGTTCATTGATTCCCGTACCATCCGAAGGTAATTTCTACCAAACGGAAAACGAATACCAAGTATTGGTTTATTATCGGGGAATAGGAGAACGCACAGACCAATTAGTGGGGTATTCTGAAATATCTTGTAAATTCTAAAAACACATTCATCATCCAACCCAAAAACCGAGGTCATTCAATGCCTCGGTTTTCTTTATCATCAAATTCATACGCTGGATATCATGTGGCAACAAAGCACTCGTTTTGTCTGCTTGGTCACGCAAAAGCGGTTATCAGGTCGATGATTGACCAACCATACGATTTGCTGATGAGCATCAGTAATGACCAATTGTTTCCGTTTGTCAAATAAAGACACTTTACGGTCTGTGAGAAAGTCGCTGACCAACTTACTTCCTTTCATTCCAAACGGAACGAAACGGTCGCCATTCTCTACGTATCTGATGGTTAGAGGAAATTCAACCAAGTCGGCATCAAGACACGCTTCATCTTTTGTGCGACTAATTTTGAAGTTTTCATCATTTGAAACAACTTTGAAGGTGAAAGAGCAATGATCAGAGAAGACATATCTTCCTTCTTCGGGAATACGCATAGGCTTACGCTTTTCTTCCAAGCTGCACACCAACAAACGTTTCCTATCCAATAAAGCCAGATGAGAATCACTACTCCACTCCTTTCCAGATTGTTCTCCATCGTTTTCTGCTATCTGTGCTATTTGTGAGGGAGTGAAATGATAGGGCGACAACAGATGGAAAAGGATGTATTCATTTTGTACTGCTAAGGAGAAATCTATCACCATCGAGTGAGTATTTTTTTCCAAGACACACTCCTCTGCCTTTTTCTTCAATACCCAATCAAATAATTTCTCTGCTTCGGCGATGCGTTTGGCTGTGAGAGCGATGTTTTCGCTGACCGAAGGATTGATTTCCCGTAACATGGGAATGACATTCAAGCGAATCTTATTACGCACCACATCATCTTGCAAGTTGGTGCTATCCGTTACATAATCTTGGTTAATGGCGTGAAGGTAATCCTCTATTTCCTCCCTGCTCACCTCCAATAACGGTCGGATAATTCTCCCATTTTTTGGAGAAATACCGGTTAATCCATGAATGCCAGTACCTCTGATTAAATTGATGAGTAATGTTTCTACGCTATCATCACGATGATGGGCAACGCAAATCCCAACTGCTTGAATATCATCACACAATTGTTCAAAATATCTATATCGCAACTCCCTCGCTGCCATCTCTATACTCACATGGTGTAAATCGGCAAACGCCTGTGTGTCAAAATGAATACGGTGAAAGGGAACGGAAAGGCGTTGGCACAATGATTCACAAAACCGTTCATCCCGATTAGACTCCTCTCCACGCAGGTGAAAGTTGCAATGTACTGCCTCCAAATGATAGCCTAATTCTTTCAACACCAAGAGCAAGCACACACTATCAGCACCACCTGAGAGAGCCACCAAATACTTTGCATCAGGAGAAAGTAATTGGCAACGTGCAATCAACTTGCGTACCTTATATATAAATAATGTATTATTCAACGTACAAAACAAGTCCTTTCAGGTATTCACCCTCGGGATGATAAATGTTTATAGGATGATCGGCTGGTTGGTGTAACTGATGGAGAATACGAACTTTCCTACCCGCTTGTGCTGCTGCGGTAAACACTGCATTGCGAAAATGCTCTTTCGTAACCACCTGACTACAACTAAACGTAAACAATATTCCACCGTTCTTGATTCTTTCAAAGCCTTTCACGTTCAATCGTGTATATCCTTTCAAGGCATTATGCAATGCTGCCCTATGTTTGGCAAATGCCGGTGGATCGAGGATAATCAAATCATACTTATCATCATTGGCATCCAGATATTTGAAAGCATCGTCGCAAAAGGCACGATGACGTTCATCACCAGGAAAGTTCATGTTTACATTCATTTCGGTTAGGTCGATTGCCTTCGCACTACTATCAACAGAATGGACCAATTTTGCCCCACCTCTCATGGCATAGACAGAGAAGCCTCCTGTGTAGCAGAACATATTAAGTACGCTTCTGCCTTGTGAGTAATGTTCGAGTAAGGCACGATTCTCACGTTGGTCAACAAAGAAGCCTGTCTTTTGTCCTTTCAGCCAATCCACATGAAACTTCAAGCCATTTTCTATTGCAATATTGTCGGTTGACCCACCGTAGATGAAATAGTTTTCCTGACCTAACCCTGCCTTGAATGGTAATGTTGTCTCACTTTTATAAAACACATGATGAATGGTATCTCCCATCACGTGTATCAATGCCTTGCACGCTTCCTCTCTACAAACGTGCATACCCACACTATGAGCCTGCATTACAGCCGTTTGTCCATAACAGTCAATAATCAATCCTGGAAGATTGTCTCCCTCTCCATGTACTAATCGGTAAGTATTGTTACAAGCATTTTGTGCTACACCTATAGCCTTTCTCACATCAAAGGCAGTCTCTAACCTACGTTGCCAAAACCTGTCGTCTATCACCTCATCGGCAAACGATAGTACACGCACTGCTATTGACCCTACTTGAAAATGACCTACAGCGATAATTTCGCCATTAGTGGTTAACACTCTTACTATGTCTCCTTCCTCAATGCCATCATCTGCATGATGAATCGCACCAGAAAATACCCAAGGATGAAATCGTTTGAGGGATTCCTCCTTACCGCGTTTTAAATATATATTCTTATACATGTTCACTATTATTATCGGGGGTTGTTTCTTCTTGGGGCTCCTCTAATACAATCAACTCATAGTTACCACTCTCTTTCAATCGCATAATCTCCTCGTAGAGTTGAATACATGCCCACGCATCAAGGGCAGCATACATCTTTTGCTTATCATCAAGCTCACTTTTCTCCCAATTGGTAAGTTGCTGTCGTTTATTGATTTTCTTATGGAAGATATTGGCATAGAGTTTCTGCAACGACTTGTCTTCAACACCTATATCAGAAACTACATCTTGCAAATCAACAAAAAAGCCTGGGGTAAACATCTCTCTCTTTTTCAAGCCCAACAAGTCATCATGCCATGAAAGTCCCACTTTCTTCACTTGCTTGTCTTCCAAAAAGCGCTTGATGGCAGGAGTTATGCCAATCTTGTTTAGACGAAAGAGAAAACAGATATCGTGCGTAGATACCTGAAGCAATGCCACCAAATGGGAAGCCACACCTTTCTTAAACGAAGGTTTTGTCTCCGTATCTACTCCTAAAATAGATTGTGACAAAAGGAAATCTACAGCTTCTTCAGCCTCTTCTGTTGTCTGAATGACAACAATTCTGCCAGGAAAACGTTCTACAGAAAAAGTAGAGAACAACCTTTTGTCAAACTTGTTATAGATAACTTTCTTCATCTAAATCATTAATGACATGCAAAATTAGAAAAAAAGTGCGAAATTATAAAAGAATATAAGTTTTTTGAACTAATTTTGCAGTAAAATTCATAATATCGAACAAATGGCAAGAAAAAAATCTGAGCGCAAGGCAAAATCTTTCAGCGAAGCGGTCGGCTTTAAGAATATATTCAGCAACGAGAAACTTGACTTCATCTTGGGAGTATTGTTGTTGGGGGTGTCTATCTATGTAATTATCGCCATGATTTCTTATTTCTCCTCGGCTCAATCAGACCAGAGTCTGCTGGAGAATCTAAGACCCGGCGAATGGATGAATACTGACCGTAAATTTAGTAATTATTGTGCTTCTTTCGGAGCCATCCTGTCATATTTATTAATTACCAAGAGCTTTGGAATTGCTGCTTTTTTCATTCCTGCTTTCACCATGATGGTAAGTTTGAGAATGATGGGTGTATATAAGGTGAACTTATGGAAATGGTTCTTGTGCATGGCACTTGTCATGATCTGGTCTTCGGTGGCTTTCTCCAAGTTCCTTACTCCCTTGATGGGTAATTTGGTGTTCAATCCTGGTGGCAATCATGGCGTGTTTTGCGTTCAACAACTTGAAAACTTGATAGGTACTCCTGGGCTCACGGGTATCTTGCTTATTACTGCTTTGGCTTTTCTCACTTATTTCAGTGCGGAGACCATCCATATCATTCGACAAATTTTCAATCCCGTAACATATATCGCTGCAAGAATCCCTTTTACTGTGACGAACAACAATCCTAAAAACGAGGATGAGGAAGATGAGTATGGGGACGAAGAATATAAGGAGGAAGAGGAACCGCTTGACAATCTCTCTAACAAACAGAATAAGAAAGAAGAGAAATCGCCTGTGGTTGACTTAACAGAATTTACGGTTAACGAAAACAGACCTATCAAGCCTATAGACAGAAAGCCTACTAACAGGCAAATGAACACGTCTCCAAACGACTCTCCCCTGACGGTGGAAGTGGGACAAAAGGGTGCTGACGCTACGGGTAATCGTTTGAACGACTCTGTTTTAAGCACACCTATTAATCCACGTGAACCTTTCTTGAGGTATAAGTTCCCGACACTGGACTTGTTGAAGAAATACAATAACGATGGAAAGCCTGAAGTGGACATGGATGAAATCAAGGCTAACAACAGGCGTATCGTGGAAGTATTGAATAGCTTTGGTGTTGACATCAAGGAAATCAAGGCTACCGTTGGTCCAACCATCACGCTTTACGAGATAACACCTGCTGAGGGTGTGAGAATTTCCAAAATACGCAATTTGGAAGATGATATTGCCTTGAGCCTTTCGGCATTGGGTATTCGTATCATTGCACCTATACCAGGAAAAGGAACGATTGGTATTGAAGTGCCTAACAAGAGAGCACAAATCGTTTCGATGGAGAGCATCTTAAACTCAAAGGTGTTCCAAGAGACGAAGATGGAACTGCCTATCGCCCTCGGAAAGACCATTACCAATGAAGTGTACATGGCAGACTTGGCAAAGATTCCACACTTATTGGTTGCCGGTGCCACTGGTCAAGGTAAGTCTGTGGGATTGAATGCCATCATTACCTCATTGCTTTACAAGAAGCATCCTAACGAATTGAAATTCGTGTTGATAGACCCCAAGAAGGTGGAGTTTACCACATACGCTCCCATTGCCAACCATTTCATGGCAACATTGCCTGAGAATGATGACGAACCTATCATCACCGACGTTTCGAAGGTGGTTCGCACGTTGAACTCTTTGTGTAAGTTGATGGACACGAGATACGATTTGCTGAAGCAAGCGGGTGTGAGAAACGTAAAAGAATATAACGCCAAGTTTGTGAATCGTCAGCTCGATTTAACCAAAGGTCATGAGTACATGCCTTATATAGTGGTTATCATCGATGAGTTTGGTGACTTAATCATGACGGCTGGCAAGGAAGTGGAATTGCCTATTGCACGAATTGCACAACTTGCTCGTGCCGTGGGTATTCACATGATTATCGCTACGCAACGTCCTACAACCAATATCATCACGGGTACCATCAAGGCCAACTTCCCCGGACGTATGGCTTTCAAGGTAACGTCCATGATAGACTCTCGCACCATTCTCGACCGTCCTGGTGCAAACCAATTGATTGGTAGGGGTGATATGTTGATTATCAATGGCAATGAGCCTGTACGTGTGCAATGTGCCTTCGTTGATACGCCAGAGGTTGAGCGTATTAATAAATATGTGGCAGAACAACCTGGTCCCATCGAAACGATGGAATTGCCAGAACCTGCATCTGATGAAGGTGGCGGAGGCAATGGTACTGCTAATGTTGGCACACTCGATCCGTTCTTTGAAGAGGCAGCTCATGCTGTTGTCATTTCTCAACAAGGCTCTACCAGTATGATTCAGCGTCGATTCTCCATCGGTTACAACCGTGCAGGAAGACTGATGGACCAACTTGAAGCGGCTGGTATCGTAGGACCTGCTATGGGTAGTAAGCCCAGGGATGTACTCGTGGTAGATGAGAACTCACTGAACATGTTGATAGCCAAACTGAAAAGTTGACAAGAAATATTATTTTGAAAGGGTAACTGTATGAAAAAGATTGTATTGATTTGCATGATGTCATTTGTTGCCATGCTGACCATGGCACAATCATCAGAAAGTGCGAGAAAAGTTCTTGATAAGACTGCCTCCGTAGTTGGCAGGAAAGGTGGAGCCAGTGCCACTTTTAAAGTGAGCAGTGCAAAATTCGGCAACACGAACGGCACCATTTCCATCAAGGGAAACAAGTTTCATGCTACCACACCACAGGCAATTGTATGGTTTGACGGAAAGACGCAATGGACATACATGAAATCTACGGAGGAGGTTAACATCATCACACCCAATGAGGCTCAACAATCAGCCATGAATCCCTATCAATTCATTACGTTGTATAAGACTGGGTTTAACATGAGCATGAAGACGATTGGGAGTTATTACCAGGTTCACCTCACGGCTCAAAATAAGAAAAGAAGCGTACAGGAGATGTATATCAACATCAACAAGAACACCTACGTGCCAAGTCAAGTGAAGATGCGACAAGGTACAGCATGGACTACCATCAACATCTCTAATTTCAAGGCTGTCAATCAAGCTAACAGCTTGTTTACGTTTCATTCAAAAGATTTCCCTAAGGCAGAAGTGATAGATTTAAGATAAACACGATATGAAAAGATGGGAGCTTTTCAGGGAGTTGAGAAGGCACAGAAAACTGGCAAACAAACGTGCCTTTAACTTTGAGCAAAACAAGGTTGCCAAATATCTTGTCGGCTTTGTGTATGCGCTCACGTTGATTTACTTGATATTTTTTGCCATTATCTTCTCATTGGCTGCCAACGACAGTCGTTTCATGACAACGGTGGAGTTTATCATGGCTATGTCTCCGTTTATCTTGCTCATCGACTTCCTGCTAAGGTTCACAGCCCAACAAACGCCCACACAACTTATCAAACCATATATCTTATTGCCTATCTCCAAATATACATGCATTGACACATTGATTCTTTCATCGTTGTTTAATTGGGGCAATCTCACGTGGTTTGTCATGTTTATCACTTATGCATTGATGTCTATCGTGTTTACGCATGGCATTTGGGTAACGCTTGGCGTATTTCTGTGCTATTACCTCTTGATATTAATTAATAGTCAATGGTACTCTCTCATCAGAGCTTATATCAATGACAGTTTGGTATGGTGGATTGTACCCATCATCGTCTATTTGTTTGTCTTTCTCCCAGTCTTGCTGGAAGGATGGTCTTTCATGTTTAAATTCTACGCCAGCATAGGCACAGCCATTTCAGAAGGCAGCATACTACCCTACCTGATTCCGTTGGCGATTCTCGCTGTCATCGTATATCTCAATAGAAAGGTTCAATTCGCACATATATGGAACGAATTGGCAAAAACGGAAAAGACTAAATCGTATGACTCCAAGCATTATTCGTTCTTGGAGAAAAGAGGTGATGTAGGACAATATATCCAATTGGAAATCAAATCCACTATTCGCAATAAGAACGTAAAGAAAGGATTTATATTCGCTACAGCCATCGTTTTTATTATGAGTTTGGTCATTGCCCTAACAGACGCATACGATAATGAGTTTATGACCAACTTCTGGTGCTTGTACAATTTCGTGATATACGGTGCAATGTTGTTGGTGAAAGTAATGTGCAACGAAGGTAACTACATCGATTGTTTGATGGTTCGTCGTGAGAATATTTTGAAGTTGCTTCAAGCCAAGTATATTTTCTATTCTGCCATCTTGCTCTTTCCATTCATCTTGATGTTGCCAACGGTCTTTGCGGGCAAATGGTCGCTTTTCATGCTGATCTCTTACGCCTTTTTCACGGCTGGATTCCAGTATTTCATCTTGTTCCAAATGGCTGTTTACAACAAGCAGACGACTCCACTCAACACCAAATTCATCAGCAAGAATGGCATAGAGAACAACTATTTCCAGATTGTTGCCGAAATGTCAGCGTTTATCATTCCCATGATGCTGGTTTCTACCTTACAGGCATTGTTTGGAGAAACGATTTCATACGTCGTGATGCTTACCATTGGCATGATATTTATATTGACACATCCCATTTGGTTACGTAACATCTATCTAAGGATGATGAAAAAGAAGTACGAACTCCTGGATGGTTTTAGAGCATCCAGATAATATAACACTAAGCTATGATAAAATTTATTTGTATCATTCCAGCAAGGTATGCTTCAACAAGATTTCCAGGAAAGCCATTGGCTATCCTCGGAGGAAAAACGGTTATTCAAAGAGTGTACGAACAGGTGAGTAAAGTAATCCATGATGTCTATGTCGCTACCGATGACCAGAGAATCTTTAATCAAGTGGAAGAATTTGGAGGAAATGTGGTAATGACTTCGCCCAATCACCGTAGTGGAACAGATAGAATTGAGGAGGCTTTGCAACACATTGGAGGACAGTGGGACGTGGTTTTGAACGTACAAGGTGACGAACCGTTTATCCAACCTTCACAAATAGAGACTCTTTGCTCATGCTTTGATGAACAACAAACGGAAATTGCTACGCTCGGTAAGCCTTTTGCAACCATTGAAGCTGTGGAAAATCCCAATTCTCCTAAAATCGTTGTTGACAACAAGGGATTTGCCTTATATTTCTCACGAAGCATAATTCCTTTCATCAGGGGTGTCGAGAAGAATGACTGGCTTTCTCATTATCCTTTCCTGAAACATTTGGGAATTTATGCTTATCGCACGGAAGTGTTGAAACAAATCACACAATTACCACAATCATCTCTTGAACTGGCAGAAAGTCTGGAACAATTAAGATGGCTTCAGAATGGTTTCCGCATCAAAGTAGGCACTACCGACATCGAGACAATCGGTATTGATACTCCCGAAGATTTAGCCAAAGCGGAGAAATTTATTCAAGGTATCTAAGTAATGCATTAAATATATTTAACTTAAAAATTATTATTTTCTGAATAACGTATCGAAAAAAAATGTATCTTTGCAGACTCGCATAAAGATTTTTAGGATAAAATATTGATTTCCAAACACTTACAAAGATAGGACATTTACAATGAGACAGTTAAAGATTCAGAAAAGCATTACAAACCGTTCAAGTGAAGCATTAGACAAGTATCTTGTTGAGATTGGACGTGCTCCACTCATCACCATTGATGAAGAAATTGAACTTGCACAAAAGATTAAGAAAGGTGGTCCAGAAGGAGAACGTGCTAAAGACAAACTCGTAACTGCCAATCTTCGTTTTGTTGTATCTGTTGCCAAGCAGTACCAACACCAAGGACTTACTTTGACCGACTTGATTGATGAGGGCAACATTGGATTGATTAAGGCTGCTCAGAAATTTGACGAGACAAGAGGCTTTAAATTCATTTCTTACGCTGTATGGTGGATTCGTCAAAGCATCTTACAAGCTATCGCTGAACAAAGCAGAATAGTACGCTTACCACTCAACCAGGTGGGTTCACTGAATAAGATTAACCATGAGATAAATAAATTTGAACAAGAGAACCAGCGTCATCCATCTGTTTCAGAACTTTCTGACGTAACAAAGTTAGATGAAGACAAGATTGGTCAAAGTTTGATGGCTGACGGACATCATATCAGTATCGACGCTCCATTCCAAGATGGCGAAGACAACTGTATGTTAGACGTAATGCCTTCTGGCGATGATAGTCGCACCGACCGCCAAGTGGATCATGAATCAATGGCTCTTGAGTTGAATTCTGTATTAAATAAGGTACTGAAAGAGCGTGAGATTACCATTATTCGTGAATGCTTTGGCATTGGTTGCCACGAGAAAGGTCTTGAGGAAATTGGCGACCAGCTGGGACTTACCCGCGAGCGTGTACGCCAAATCCGCGAAAAGAGTATCGCCAAGCTCCGTGATAGTGGCAATGCCAAAATCCTGATGAAATATTTAGGTTGATTAGAATATTATTTTCAATATAAAGCCATTCATGATTCTATTTCAGAAACACGAATGGCTTTTTCTTTTGTCTTGGAAATTCTGAATTTAGGCATCAAAAAACGGGCATTTTTTCAATAACCTTTAGTATTGGTGAAAAAAAACGCATTTTATATAAAGATTATATATATTACTGAATACCAATAACTTACAAACGAATAGCATTTGGAAGTAATTACAAAAGTAATGTTTTTACCTCAAAAAACGCATATTTCAGCCTTTCGTAACATATATAATTAGCACTCGTAACATACATAGTTACGCTCATAACATACATAGTTACGCTCATAACTATATATGTTAGCATGAAAAATACGTTTTTTTGCTCATTTTAATCCATTTTCATGATCTTTTATTTCTATTTTACAAATAAAGACGAATAAACTTTTGTAAGATAATTTACTATATAATTTTTGAAATGAGTTCATAAGAGCATAACACTCATGAAAAATATGTCATTCTAATTACGAAACAAAAACTAAACATCTTGTTAAGAATAAGGTGTTTTTAAGGTTTCAACTTCCTCTAATTGACTTTTTTTTCCTATTTTTGCATATTGTATCGAAACTGACAATATTAGAATGTGTACGATTTGGAATAAAAACATGGGCTTTTATCGCATAATAACGCTTTTGTTATTCATGCGCCTATCAGTCAATGCTATTGCCGTTGAGAAAATCGACACAAGTTTATTGCATAAGGTATTCAACTACATCAATACCGTTGATACAACCAATCATGATTCTATCGTCAGGTACTGTTATCATAAGTATATCATCAAGACAGACAGGCGGAACATCATCCTCTTGGCTGTTCCCACACTTTACGAAGTGGGACACGTGAAGTCGAGGATGTTTACAAGGGAATTTTACGATAAGATTACCTTTCGTGGTCTTCGCAACATAGATACGGAACGTTTGATAGAAATAAATACCATTCCACATAAACGGAAAGCTCTACCGACAATATTGAAGTTTATCACTCCCAAACTATACGAAACCACATTGGTAGAAGAGTATCTTCTTTCTCCCTTTCACAGAGAAAACAGAAAACTGTACAAGTATAGGACGTTCACACAACCAGACGGAAACGTCAAGATGACCTTCTCTCCTAAGACGGGAAACACACAACTTGTAAAGGGTATGGCGCTGATTGACAAAGAAACGGGCAGAGTGATCCAGACGGAGATCAGAGGTGAACACGACATGATACGATTTCGGATGTTGCTTGACATGGGATCAGAGGGTATTCTTTCAATCATTCCCAACAGATGTCAAGTTGACGGTAGATTCACCTTCTTAGGAAATAAACTAAGTGCGAAATATATTGTTGACCTACGAACAGACGACTTCATAGCAGACTCTATCAGGGAAGACAACAAATTAGAAATGATGGGAAGGGTCAGAACTCCACTAAGTGATGAAGAGAAAATTATTATCGACCAATATGCCGAAAAAAACAAACCCAAACCGATAGATACTCTTCAAGTTTCTACCCCCAGCAAAAAGAATCTCGCCAAAGTGATCTTTTGGGATTATATTGGCGAAAACTTGTTGACCACTCTTAGCTCTGATTTTGGTTCCAACAATCAGGGATATGTGAGGATGGAACCTCTCCTAAATCCTCTATACGTCAGCTATAGCGGCAGACGAGGTTTCACATATAAATTGGATGCTCGATGCGGTTATACGTTCTCATCTAATAGCGACATATTTATACATGCCAAATTTGGCTATTCGTTTAAACTACGTCAATTGTATTATACCATTCCTTTTGAGTTTAATTACGACAGGAAGAATAATGGATATATCAGAGCGGAATTAGGTAATGGCAACAGGATAACCAACTACGAGATATTGGAAGATATCAAACGTGAACATGGTGACTCACTGAGTTGGGACATGATGAACATGCATTTGTTCAAACATACATATTTCAAATTGGTCAACAATTACGAAATCTCTGACAAAATAGGGTTTAAGGTTGGGCTTATCTATCACCGACGCAAGGCTGTTGAGGCAAAAGCCTATCGATTGGTAGGAAAGACCGATTCTTACAATACGGTCGCGCCACTTCTGTCGTTTCAGTATCGACCGTTTGGCTGGAAAGGTCCCATCTTTACGGCAGACTATGAAAGAAGTATCAAGGGATTCTTGAAATCCAACATTGAATATGCTCGCTTGGAGATTGATGGCTCTTATATTCATCCTTTAAGCAGAATCCGTTCTATATCTATGCGAATAGGTTACGGTTTATATACACACCTGGGTAATACGCAGTATTTCTTAGACTTCACAAACTTTCAGGAAAATCACATTCCGGGTGGATGGAAAGACGATTGGAGCGGAGAGTTTGAATTATTGAACAGTGTTTGGTACAACACGTCAAGATATTACTTCAGGGTAAACACGACGTATGAATCACCTTTGATGCTATTGAGCAACATTCCTTGGTTTGGACACTTTATAGAACTTGAGCGTATTTATTTAAGTGGACTAAAGGTGAGAGACTTGTCATCGTATATAGAATATGGCTATGGTTTCACCACCCGATGGCTTTCAATGGGTACTTTCGTAGCCCATAAAAACGGAAAGTTTGACGGTTTTGGATTTAAATTTGGATTTGAATTGTTTAGAAGATGGTAAAAATTATCAAATATGAGTACACCCCTAACTGTCTATAAGGCAAGTGCTGGTTCAGGGAAAACCTTCACACTGGCTATTGAATACATTAAATTATTGGTATGTAACCCCATTTCATACCGTAACACTCTTGCCGTAACCTTTACCAATAAGGCTACGGAGGAGATGAAAATGCGTATCTTGAGTCAATTATACGGAATATGGAAATTACTTCCAGATTCCGAAGATTACATAGAGAAGATAACGAAAGACTTAGATGTAAGTAGAGAATTCGCATCACAACGTGCCGGAGTGGCGCTTTCATACCTCATTCACGATTACAGCAACTTTAAGGTAGAAACCATTGATGCCTTTTTCCAAAGTGTGCTAAGGAATCTTGCCAAAGAACTGGAATTGACCGCCAATTTGAAAATAGGACTCAACGACAAACAAGTGGAAGAACAAGCCGTTGACAGACTGATAGAAAATCTACGCGCCAACAGCAAAATTCTTCTGTGGATTATCAGCTATATCCAAAAGAATGTTGACGAGGATAAAAGTTGGAATGTTATCTATAAGATAAAAGACTTTGGAGGGAATATATTTAAAGACATATATAAGTCTAATAGACAAGAACTTAACAATATCTTGTTAAACGAAAACTTATTCAAGCAAGTTAACGAAGAATTACACAAGATTCAACGGAAAGCCAAGGATACAATCAATCAATACGTTGACCGTTTTTACCAATGTCTAAGTGAGAATGGGCTTCAAGTCAGTGATTTTTCATACGGCGAGCAAGGTGTTTGTGGCTATTTCGTCAAGTTACGGAAAGGTGTTTACGATGAAGACGAAGTGTTGAAAGACAGGGTGAAAGGAGCAATGGAAGATTGTTCAAAATGGACAAAGAAAGCCAATTGGAAACCAGGAAATGCTATCTACGAAGCAGTGAACAACACCCTACACCCATTATTGCTCGAAACGGAAGAGATGCGAAAAAAGCAAATTGTCTTGTTGAAGTCAGCTGATCTCACACTGAAACACATGTACCAATTACGCCTATTAAATAATATAGACAATGAGGTGCGCGATCTCAATAAGGAGAGCAATAGGTTTCTGCTGAGCGACACCCAATCGTTGTTAAACGAACTGATGAACGATTCGGACACCCCATTTATCTTTGAGAAGACGGGGACACAGATAGAAAACATCATGATAGATGAGTTCCAAGACACCAGTTTAATTCAATGGAAAAACTTCAAGGTGCTGATGAATGAGTGCATGAGTAGAGAGCATTCCAAAAGTTTGCTTGTTGGCGATGTCAAGCAAAGCATTTACCGTTGGAGAGATGGCGACTGGCGATTGCTTAACAACATTGATAAAGAGTTCAGGGAGGATCAGATGGTGGAACAACCACTCAAGACCAATTACCGTTCATGCAGAAACATCATCGAGTTTAACAATGCTTTCTTTCATAGCGCCGTAGAAAAAGAATGTCAGCTACAGGAATTGAGTCAAGTAGAAATATCTCAATTGATGAAAGCCTACGAAGATGTAGAGCAACTAATACCCGATCACCGTCCTGCTGAAGGAATAGTGGAAATAGAACTCCTTACCAAGGAAGACTATTGGGACAAAACCATGAATAAGTTGAGTGGTAAAATTGCTGAATTACATGATGAAAACCACATTCCATATCATAAGATTGCCATTCTTGTTCGTTTCAACAAAACCATTCAAGAAATAGCACTATATTTCATGGAGAATTATCCCGAAGTAAGAATGGTTTCTGATGAGGCATTTAGGTTAGACGCATCCCTCTCAGTTAACATCATCATCAATGCACTACGCGTTATTGCACACCCAGAGGACTTTTTAAGCAGAGCAATTTTAGTTAAAGCATATCAAAAACAAATCAAACATAACACAATATCAGATAGTGATTTATATATTGGTGAGAATGTAATGAACAACTATTTACCCAGTGAATTTATTGACACTACTGATAGCCTGATCAATTTGCCCATAACCGACCTTGTAGAACGTCTTTTTAGGATATTTGAACTTGACCAACTGAATGACCAAAGTGCGTATATGTGCGCATTTTATGATCAAATGAATACATTCCTAACAGAAAACGTAGCAGACATAGATGCCTTTCTCTGCGAATGGGACGAAAATCTATATAAGAAAACAATCCATAGCGACCAAATAGACGGAATTAGATTGATTACCATACATAAAAGTAAAGGATTGGAATTTGACCATGTAATCATGCCTTTCTGCGATTGGAAATTAGAGAGATCTACTCTCTTATGGTGTGTTCCACCAAACGACGTTTCTCCTTTCAACCAATTACCATTGATTCCCATTGATTTTAACAAGAAGCCCATGAAGGAAACCATATTTTGGAAAGACTATCAACATGAACATTTCCAAAATACCGTTGACCATCTCAATCTTTTATACGTAGCCTTTACGAGAGCAAAACAAGGCCTGTATGTCTATGGGAAAAAGAATGATAAGGGAAGTCGTTCACACCTTATTGAGCAATGTTTATTCAAGATTTCTTCCACATTAGAAAACTCCTTATTAGAAGGAGCGAACGATGATAAAGATACGGAAGTTATATTCTCATTCGGGCTCTTGCCATCAAGTCAGCCACACAAAAATAAGAAAGAAACCAAGAATGTCTTTAACCAACCTATTTTTCCACAAGAGATACAGATACAATCTTTCGTGGAAAAGGTTCAATTTTACCAAAGTAATCAAAGCAAGACATTCATCACCCAAGATGAAGAAAGTGAAAAACAAAACGGATATATCCAATTAGGAAACATCTTACATAACATCTTTTCTACTATCAGAACGAAAGATGACATTGAGCCAGCCTTGCAATCGTTGGAACAAGAGGGAATTTTATACAATGAAGACATCACTCAAGTAAAACTCAAGGAGATGCTTGCTAAGCGCCTCAATGACAAGAGAGTTGCAGATTGGTTCTCTGATAAATGGACCGTCCTAAATGAATGCACTATCCTCACGTACGACAAGATGAATGACAAGACTGTTGAACATCGACCAGATAGAGTAATTACTGACGGAAACGAAGTGATTGTCGTAGATTTTAAGTTTGGCACCCCCATTCCTGACCATCAAGATCAAGTGCGTAGGTATATGTCACTAATGACCGATATGGGTTACATCAATATCAAAGGTTATTTATGGTATGTTTATAGTAACAAAATTGTAGAAGTAAAATGAAGAACACCTTTTTAGAATTTGTAGCGAAAGATCTGATTACCAAATACGGAAACAATCTATCGCAAGTAGCAGTAGTGTTTCCTAATAAAAGAGCTTCGATTTTCTTGAATGAACATCTTGCAAGGATTATGGATAAGCCATTGTGGAGTCCAACATATATTACCATCAGTGACTTGTTCCGCAAACACAGTACCTTGACGGTAGCTGACCCAATCAAACTGATATGTATCTTATACAAAGTATTTATCAAGCATACTGGTTCTGATGAGACACTTGACCATTTCTATGGATGGGGACAAATTTTATTATCAGATTTCGACGACATTGACAAGAACCTGGCAGATGCCAAGAAGGTATTTGCCAATTTGAGAGACATTCACGAGTTTGATGACGTTTCATATTTAACCAAAGAACAAAAGGAATTACTCAAACGCTTTTTCTCTACATTTACCGACCAACACGAGACGGAACTCAAAAAGAGATTTCTAAATCTATGGAGCCATTTTTATGATATATACGTAGATTTCAACCATGAATTGGAACAACAGGGAATTACATACGAAGGAGCATTGTACCGTAAGGTGGCAGAGTGCGAAGAAATCGACTTTAACTTCAATACTTACATCTTCGTAGGCTTCAATATGCTACATCAGGTAGAACAACAACTGTTTACACGACTGATGAAGCAGCGGAAGGCAAAATTCTATTGGGATTTCGACCAATCTTACATGCAATCGGATAATCATGAAGCAGGACATTTCATCAAACAATACCTTTCACGCTTTCCCAATGAGTTTGACAACCGCGACGAAAAGATTTACAATATCTTCAATAAGCCCAAGAAAATAACATATATCAGCAGTCCTACCGAGAATTTGCAAGCTCGATACATCAGTCATTGGCTCAGAGAGAATGGGCGCATCAACGCGGGCAAAGACACAGCCATCATCCTTTGTGATGAAAACCTTTTGCAGACAGCCATTCATTGTTTGCCTCCAGAAACGGAAAGTGTCAATATCACAACAGGTTACCCTTTGTCACAATCACCTTTCTCTTCTCTTATTAACTTGTTGATTTCATTACAGATATTCGGACTTTACAAGCATCAAGACAAATATCGTTTGATGTACGTCAATAAGATACTGAATCATTCTTATACAAAATATATTTCTCCAGAATATACTACCCTCAAAAAGAACCTTAAGGAGCAAAGACAATTCTATCCTTCCAGAGAATTTCTATCCATCGACGAAGGATTATCATTATTGTTTAGGGACATCCCCAACGAAGCGCAATCCTATACGGAGAAATTATGCTTGTGGATAACAGACGTGTTGCATCAAATAGCCATCAACAGCAGAGACGTAGAAGATCCGTTCTTTCAAGAATCTCTATTCAGGTCGTACACACTTATGAACAGACTGCATGAGCTTATCGTGTCTGGCGATATTGACATCGATATTACGATGTTCCAACGCCTTATCAGTCAGCTCATCTCAAGCACATCCATCCCATTTCATGGTGAGCCAGCCACAGGAATACAAATGATGGGTGTGTTAGAGACCAGAAACTTAGACTTCCAACATGTCTTGATCTTATCCTGCAATGAGGGCAATATGCCGAAGGGAATAAGCGATACGTCTTTTATCCCCCACTCCATTCGCAAGGCTTACGAGTTGACCACCATCGACAATAAGGTGGCAATCTATTCGTACTACTTTAACAGTCTTATCCAACGAGCCCAAGACATCACCATCTTATACAACAACTCCACTGAAGACGGACATACTGGTGAGATGAGTCGTTTCATGCTGCAACTGATGATCGAGAGTCAGCAAGTTGTACGAAAGGAAACGTTACGGACGGGCATACAAACCATGACTGGCAACAAGGAAACAATAGAAAAAGACTCAAAAATCATGAATAAGCTTCATGAAATGAGTAGTCTCTCTCCCACTGCCATCAACCAATACATCAAGTGTCAGTTACAATTCTTCTACAACAGAGTGGCGGGAATCGAGGAGCCAGACATCATCGATGAGGAAGAAGTGGACAATCGAGTGTTTGGCAACATCTTCCATCGGTCAGCCGAACTCATTTATCAACAATTGTCTCAAGGAAACCAAGAAATCTCTAAAGACATCATCCTTTCATTCCTCAAAGACCCTGCCCAATTAGAACGAATCGTTGACCAAGCTTTTAGGGAAGAATTGTTTGGTACATCCAATCCCTCCTATCTTCCCGAATACAATGGCTTGCAACTCATCAACCGTGAAGTAATCATCGGATACCTGCACCAGTTACTGAAAATTGATGCCCGTCACTCCCACTTCACTATCAAGGGCTTGGAACTGAAAGTGTATGAGAATGTTCCCATTCATACCAGCGAAGGGGAAAGAAGCGTTCGTGTGGGTGGCATCATCGACAGGTTAGACATGATTAACGATGCACAAGGAAACAAGCGCATACGTGTACTTGATTATAAGACGGGCAAGGTTCCATCAGTTAAGATTCGAGAGATTGACGAATTGTTTAGCAACGAGAATGTCGGCAAAAAACACTCCGACTATTATCTCCAAGCCATGCTCTATTCCATCATCGTCAGAAACTCTTCCCAATACGACCCTGACAATATACCCGTCAGTCCTGCATTGTTGTTTATCCAACAATCTGGAAGCGAAGGCTACGATCCCATCTTGTCATTCGACAAGGAAAAGATAGACGATGCCAAGAAATATGAGGCTGAATTTCGTGACAACTTACAACGGGTAATCACTGAACTTTTTGAGCCCAACGTACCTTTCAAGCCTACAGACAACAAGGATATATGTAATGGATGCATATACAAACAACTGTGTAAGGTATGAATATGGTGAAAATATCAGTAGAAACACTTCATTATTTGCAATTTTATCAGTAATTTTGCACCCAAAATAATACATATTATATGGATTGGCTCATTAGTTTATTTACGACAACAGATTCTGTAGCCCATATCGTGCTACTCTATTCTATTGTCATTTCTATTGGAGTACTCCTCGGAAAAATCAAGATTGGGGGTATTTCATTGGGTGTTACCTTTGTCTTGTTTGCGGGTATCATTGCGGGACATATCGGTTTTACGGGTCCCACAGACATCCTCACGTTCGTACAAGACTTTGGTTTGGTTTTATTTGTCTATTGCATTGGTTTGCAAGTAGGTCCTGGCTTCTTTGAAAGTTTCAGAAAAGGTGGTGTAACGCTGAACTTGCTTTCCACCGCTATGATTCTTCTCAACATCGGAGTGATGTTTGCTTGTTATTTCATCTTCTTCGACACATCTGATCCTATCAACCTGCCGATGATGGTTGGTACTCTTTATGGTGCCGTTACCAACACGCCTGGTTTGGGAGCTGCCAACGAAGCTCTTAGTTCTGTATTCCCAGAAGACCAGATTCCCCAGATTGCTTCTGGTTATGCCTGTGCCTACCCTCTTGGCGTTGTGGGTATCATTGGTGCAACGATTGCTATCAGGTACATCTGTGGTGTCAACTTGGAGGAGGAAGAGGACCAGTTGAAGCAGGCAGAGGCTGAGAATCCTCATGAGAAACCCCATCAATTACACCTCAAGGTAAGAAACAAGTATATTGCTGGTCGTTCGCTCATGCAGATTTCAGAGTTCTTGAATCGTGACATCGTTTGTACACGAATCTTACACGAAGGCAACGTCTTGACACCTAATCGCGACTCTGTCTTAAATGTTGATGATGAAATCCTCGTCGTTTGTGCAGAGGCTGATGCAGAGGCCATTCAAGCGTTTATCGGTCCGCAATTGGATAAACCATTTGAGATGGAAGACAAGGAACAGCCCATGATATCCAAGAGAATCATCGTGACCAATCCTCGTATGAATGGAAAGACGCTTGGTAAGATGCACTTCTCCAGTGTCTATGGTGTTAACGTCACACGTATCACTCGCCAAGGCATCGACTTGTTTGCCAGTCGTGGTCACCATTTCCATGTGGGTGATAAAATTATGGTTGTGGGCCCAGAAAGCAATGTTAATCGCGTAGCCGACTTGATGGGCAACTCTGTCAAGCGATTGGATGCTCCCAACATTGCAACCATCTTCATCGGTATCATCGTGGGTATCTTATTCGGTAGCATACCATTTGCCATTCCCGGAATGCCCGTTCCCTTAAAATTAGGTATAGCTGGCGGTCCTCTGATTATTGCCATTATCATCGGTAGATATGGCTATCGTATGAAGCTCGTAACCTACTTCACCACATCTGCCAACATGCTGTTGCGAGAGGTTGGACTTGTCTTGTTCCTCGCGAGTGTGGGAGTCAAGGCTGGAGCAGGATTCTGGAATACCGTAATCAATGGTGATGGATTACTCTATGTGCTCACAGGTTTCTTGATAACTGTCATACCTATCTTAATCATCGGTTCCATTGCCCGAATGAAGTACAAGTTCAATTACTTCACCATCATGGGTATGCTCGCAGGTACCTGTACCGACCCACCAGCATTGGCTTACGCCAACAGTTCATGCTCGATGGAAGCACCAGCTATTGGATATTCTACCGTTTATCCTCTCAGCATGTTCCTCAGAATCTTTACCGCACAAATGATTGTGCTGTTCTGTTGCGGATAGCAAGCATTCAACGAATAATCAATAATATAATAAGGAGGGTATGTCAAAATGCCCTCCTTTTTTGGATAGTTAAGAGAAGTTAAATGACTGTCTATGTCATTGCAATACACATATTTTTTTGTAATATTGCAAAGTAAAACATTTTTAACCATTGTTGATATGAAACACTTTACGCTATTACTGGTGGCTGTTGCTGCCATGTGCACCCAGACAATTGCACAAAACCGAGTGAAAAACATCTATGCAGACGTGAACAACCTCAAGGTGGAGATGCTGCAAAACACTGACCAGACCGTTCAGCTCAATCGTTATCTCTATGCTGGATACAATACCATTTGTATGCCTATGTCCATGAGCGCAGAGCAGCTGGCTACCGCAGCCACAGATGTTCGTGTTGAGCGTTTTGCAGGTATCGCACAAGAGGGCAACACCCTTTGCCTCTATTTCGTGGATTGCACCAATGAGGGTATCGAAGCTGGTAATCCCTACCTCATCTACTCTCCCAAGTCTCAGTACTTCCGTGCCAAGAATACCGAGGCATTGGAAATCAACACCCAACTGAAGAACCTCACCATGACCGACAACGCTGGCAATCAGGTAACCTTCGGTAGCAGTTGGCAGAGTATGTTGAAAGACGGTCGTTACGGCATTCCCGCACAACAGAACGTTACTCCATTAGAGAGCGTGTTGGTACGCACTGAGTCAGACAAGACCTTCCTTCCCACCCGTTGCGGATTCACATGGGACAAGCAAGTTGGCGCTACTGAATTGCAAATCAAGCACGTTAGCAGCATGTCAGAAGTGACAGGCATCCGCTCTGTCGGCAAACAAGCCAATGCTGTCATCAATGTTTACGACTTGAAGGGCAACTTGGTGAAGAAGCAAGTGGTTAAGGGCGAAGCTCTCAACTCTCTCCCCACAGGAATCTACGTGATTGATGGAGAAAAGATTACCGTGAAATAATGTCCCAGACTGATAGGGAGAACAACAATGAGCCGTTCTCCCCTTTTAGCCTTTCATCCTTTTTCCAAGGCAATGCTTTATTCTACCATTATATTGTCTATGGAAAAAAGGATGAAAGTTTTTCTCGATAATTTGTCACTATCAAGGAAAGATGCCGATAGACATCTGATGTCGGTAGCCAGCCAAATTGTCAATTATGAATTGTCAATTGTGAATTGTCAATTATGAATTATCAATTTTGTCTTGAAAATTCTGAATTTTCGTGCCAAAATACGGGCATTTTTTCAAACGAATTGGAACTTGGTTGGAAAAATGCCCGTATTTTACTATTTTTATATATCACTAATAATCAATGACTTATCATTTTACAACATTTGAAATCAAATCAAAAATCCTTGTTTTCGCACAAAAAAGGGCACTTTTTTGCCCTTCATAACATATATAGTTAGCACTCGTAACATAAATAGTTACGCTCATAACATATTTAGTTACGACTATAACGATACAAGTTAGTGAGAAAAACATGATATTTTCCTTGATTTATCGTTTTCTTATTTCTATTTCGCAAGAAAATCAATACACATTTTTGTTAAGTAATATGATATATAATAACACTCAAAATGGTGGTATGCAATGCGAACTCCCAAATGGCAAAAACAAGAAAAAGAATTTTTTTCTTCCAATTATTTGGATTTTAGGAACAAATATATTACTTTTACGGCGTGAACGAAGATATTAGAGAAACTTTTCACTCTTTGGAGTATGATGAATACTATGCCGATCTCGACGATAAGACAAAGGCTAAGTATGACTACGTAGAGATGATTATTAAGACTCAATACGTGGTAAACAAAAAATTTGTGAAGAACCTTGAAGGGACGGAATTCTACGAGGCACGTGTCTCAGTAGGCAACAATGAGTATCGCACGATAGTTTTTGCCGTTGATTCACTTTCATTCATGGAGAGCAAGCGAGTGCTTTTCTTGAACTCTTTCTTGAAAAAGAACACGAAACAGTATAAAGGCGAAATAGAAACCGCCAGACAGATTTTGAACAAATATACAGGAGGACAAGACGATGATAAAGTTTGACGAGAAAAAACTGGCCCAATTGAAGACTGGGTCGCAGCATTTTAATGAGAAATATGGCCCTGCAGGATCTCCCAGCCGTATAGAGTTCGAGGCCAAGGCCAAGGCATGGTATTATGCCGAACTGCTGCGAGATGAGCGTAAGCGTCAGAAGTTGACGCAACAGCAGTTGGGCGAGCGTATAGGAAAGAAGCGTGAATATATCTCGTCGCTTGAGCAGGGGAAGACAGACATGCAGCTTTCTACGTTCATGCTCATTGCCAATGCTTTGGGATTGCGATTCTCTTTAGTAGTTGGTTAGAAGAACACGCAAATCAAACTTGCGAAGGAACTAAAGCTGTATGCTATCAATGCGGAGCCGCATTGTGCCAGCGGGAACACGAACCTCAACGGTATCGCCTACCTTCTTGTTTAACAGGGCTTGGGCAATGGGCGACTTGATGGAAATCTTCCCCTCGTGAATGCTTGCCTCATGAGGACTGACAATCGTATAACACATTTTCTTGTCATTAATCAGATTGGTCATCTCCACCTTGCTCAACAGTTGGACGCAGTCGCTCCCCAACCTTGACATATCGATGACGCGAGCATTTGCCAATACCCTTTGCTTGAACCGAATCCTACTCAGCAGTCGTCCCTGCTCACGCTTGGCAGCATGATACTCGAAATTCTCACTGAGGTCGCCCTTATCCCGCGCCTCAGCGATAGCCTCTCTCACTTGTGGCAATTCTACACTCTCCAACTGACGAAGTTCGGCAACGAGCTTGTCGTAGCCTTCTTGCGACATATATTCCATATCTTACACCTTTTATTATTCATTATTGAAGGTTCACGGCTTGCCATCCGTAGTCTTGGTACATGGTGACGGGGATGTTGTGGTTTTTCACATAGTCGGACAGCACCATTTTTCTATGTCTCTCCCTGCGCTCGGCATCACTGTTAACAGCTTGGAACGCTTCATACCTCTCTCCGAAAATCTGTTTGGCGCTTTTCTGGTAGCCAGCACCATCCGCCACTTGGTCGAAAGCAAACACCTCATAGCCAGAGTCGGTTTGTCGGATGTGCATGAGTCCTGGATGGCTACCGCCAGACACAGTTTTCAAGGTGTCGCCCACCTGATTGTAATTGAACACCCAGAAGTCGCCCCACACCAGAATATCATCATCATTTTTCTCATCTACATCTATGACAGTCTGAAACGGCACACAATATTCTCCTGGGGAATACTGGCTGCCCAACTGATTGACCAAGTATCTTCTGATGGCAGGGAAGTAAGTCATCTCATTTTCAGAAACCAAGGTGTCTTGAACGGTCTCCAGAGCCGTAGAATCCACATCCTTTGAGTTTTCGTTGCCGGTTTGCTTATTTCCACAGGCAGTGAGGGTAAGAGCAGCACACGCTACCAAGTACAAAAAATAATTCCTTGTTATCATCATGAAGTAGTATTTGTTAAAAGCGAATAAATTCATGAGCAAAATTACTCATTTCTGATTAATTATGCAGGGAAATATGTAAATTTGTGGCAGATTTTGAGAATAATTAGTAATCAGATGGGCAATATCAAGTTAAGAAAGGGCTCTTTTGACACCCAATTAGAGATGGAGCACGCTGGCGTGAGAGCAGGATTCCCCTCTCCTGCCGAAGACTATATCCATGAGACGTTAGACTTCAACCGTGACTATATCCGCCATCCGGAAGCATCATTTTACGGAGACGTGGAGGGCGACAGCATGAAGGATGCTGGTATCTTCGACAAAGACCGCGTCATCATCGACCGTGCCATAGAGCCACGAAACGGTTCCATTGTCGTAGCATACTGGAATGGTGACTTCACGATGAAGTATCTGGACCTGACGCATCGCAAGGATGGATACATCGAGTTGCGCCCTGCCAACCCCGCCTATCCCGTGTTTCGTGTCAATGCCGGTGACAACTTCGAGGTGTGGGGAGTAGTCATTCATCTGATCAGGACATTTGAGAATATATAAAATATATGTATGGGATTGCCGATATAGACAATTGCTATGTCAGTTGTGAGCGTGTCTTTCGCCCAGACCTGAATGGTAAGCCAGTAGTGGTGCTGTCTAACAACGATGGCATGATTGTGGCACGTAGCAATGAGGCGAAAGCATTGGGTATCGGCGACTGCACCCCTTACTTTCAGTTGGCAAGCCAATTCCCCAACCAAAAGATAGCCGTCTTCTCGTCTAATTATGAACTATACGGAGAGTTGACGGGGCGTGTGATAAGCATCATCAGCAAGGAAGCACCTGCCTATTTCAGGTACTCTATCGACGAGTGTTTCATGTATGTCAGTCCGCTCCTCACCCATAACGATGAGGCGAGGAATGACGGAAAGCTGTTTCCCTTGAACGAGGAAGACGGACGGTTTCTGCAGCGATGGGGAGAGAATCTACACAAGCGAGTGAGACGAGAGGTGGGTATTCCTATCAGCATCGGTTTGGCTCCCAACAAGACATTGGCTAAGATTGCCTCAAGGCTTGCCAAGAAATTCGAGGTGTATAAGCACTGCTGTGTGATAGACAACGACTATAAGCGCACGAAGGCATTGGAATGGTGCCCGATAGAAAACGTATGGGGAATCGGCAGACGATATACTGCCAAACTGCAATCACTGGGCGTGAAGACAGCCCTTGACTTTGCCAAACATCACAAGGACTGGGTGCGACAGACATTCAATAACATCAATATCGTACGCACATGGCAAGAACTGAACGGTGAAGACGTGGTGCCCAACGAGGAACTTGCCAAGAAGAAGAGCATCTGCACCAGTCGCTCCTTCAACGGTATGATAGACGACTATGATACGTTGCGCACGCAGGTTGCCAACTATGCCTCACGATGTGCTGAAAAGCTAAGGATGCAAAAGACGGTGGCATCTATCGTCGGGGTATTTGTGAACACCAATTTCTTTCGTGAAGACCTCGCCCAATACTGGAACTTCCAAGAGACACGCCTGATTACGCCTACTAATAGCACCATTCCCATCGTACAAGCTGCCAGCGACGTACTGAAACGCATATACCGAAAGGGATTTCAATATAAAAAAGCGGGGGTTGTCGTAATGGGCATCTTTCCTGATTCGCCCATCCAGCAAGACCTATTCGATACCAATGCCGAGACAATCCAAAAAATGCGTCGTCTTGATGAGGTGATAGACCGCATCAATCGCATGAACGGTACTGAGACCATCGTCATCGGAACTCAGCAATATACCCGTAAAGACGGGAAGGGAAAGGCGGATGTCTTCGCCAATGCCATCAAACACGATTTCAAGAGCAAGAACCCAACCACACGCTGGTCGGACATCATCGTTTTGAATCATCATGCAAAAATGAATCAGTAAGCCTCTGGATTATATGAATGACGACCACTAAAAATTCATCCATGATGATTGATGTCAAAAAATAATTGTCAGAATAAAAACAAATATCACATTATTAATTATATTTGCAGAAAAATATGCAAATTCATCATGACTACACCTAAGAGATTCTTTTTTTGTTGCGCAATTCTCACATATTCCATGTTGGTCGCAGCACAGATGGGAACACGTTTCCCTTCAGAACGCAAAGTGATAAACGACCCCGTTACGGGCATTGAATTGGTGTTTTTAACCAGTAAGAGCGGTACTGGTGACTCGAAGATCTACCAAACACACAACCAATGGACAGCCGATGGCAAATGGGTGATATTCCGTTCAGACCGCGTAAAAGGAGAGGCGATGGCGGTGAATGAAGAAACGGGTGACATCGTGCAGGTGACGGAAGGTGGATATACTGGTATGCTCTGCGTGGCTCGCAAGTCAATGAACCTCTATCACATGCGTCAACTCAAGGACAAGAAAGGGCAACGAATGGGCATGGAAGTAGTGGAGGTAAATTTAGAACGACTGTTCGCTGACTCTGAGGCTGGGAAATTGAAAAGCAAGAAGCACTACGAGCGCATTTGTGGCATCATCCCCGCCGAGATGTGTAGTGAGGGCGACATGGTGTTAGACGGCAGTGAGGAGTTTGCCTATTTTCGCTTAGACAAGGAATATGCCCGTCGTTTCCCCATTGCCGAGCCTATCGCAAGCAACTTCGGTCCCCGTAAGATGGGGGCTGGACCTGGAGGAATTGGGAAGATAGACCTGACAACGGGCAAGGCAGAGCCCGTGGTAAGCGTACATTTCAAGGTGGGACACATACAGGGTAACCCGTGGCATCCTGGCGAGGTAATCTTCTGTTGGGAGACGGGTGGCAAGGCTCCACAACGCACGTGGATGGTGAATGCCGATGGCTCCAACCTTCGTCCCATCTATCGAGAAACAGAATACGACTGGGTAACGCATGAGGCTGTTATCAGCGAGGATGAGTTGGTGATAGCCATCCTCGGGCATCGTCCTATTGCCGAAGGTGAACGTATCACGGACACCATCAACAACTGGGGACCATCAGGCACGAAAGAATATCCCACAGGTATTGCCGTAGTGAACATGCGTACCCGTGAACTGACGATGGAAGGACAGGTTGATGGTGACAACTTTTGGCACGTTGCTGGTTCGCAAGACGGTCATTGGGTAGCAGGTGACGATTTTGCACGCGAATTATGGTTGATAGACAGGCACACCAAAGAACGCATCTTGCTTTCAGCTAATCACAAGACCACTGCCCGTGACCATGTTCATCCCACATTCAAGCCTGATGGCACGGAGATAGAGATTCAATCGGCAATGTTGAGTGAAGACGGTCGTTCAATGAACATCTGCATTGTGAAGCTACCCCAGCATCTAATTGACCGTTACAAAAAGGACAAATGAAACACAAGACATCATGAAGCATCCTATCGTCACTATCTCACTCATTATTTTTTCATGGACATTATTGGCGACAAGTACCAACACCATCTTGGCAAAGTCGAAGATGTGTCCTGAAAATGAAGACATCCGTAGTAAGAGCAGTCGATTGAGTACGACATACAATCCCAAAGACTTTGGTGCTATTGGTGATGGAGTACACATAGACTCACCAGCCATCAATGCGGCGATACAACACGCTGCACAAAATGGCGACACCGTTGTGCTGACACCAGGCACCTACCTTTGTTATTCCATTCATCTGAAGACGGATGTCACATTGCGCTTGGAGCACGGAGCCATTATCAAAGCAGCCCGCCCTACCGACCATGAGGGTTATGATGAAGCAGAGCCAAGAAACGACACCCTATATCAAGACTTTGGTCATAGCCATTGGCACAACTCATTGATATGGGGTGAGAATTTGAGAAACGTGGTGATTGAAGGCGAAGGACTCATTGACGGCAATCATGTGCTGACACGAGGAAGACAACGGAAGAGTGCAACGGGACAAACCACAGCCAACAAAGCCCTGGCATTACGCAATTGTCGTGATGTCACCATCCGTGGCGTGAGTTTTCTCGATTGTGGACATTTTGCCCTACTCTTGACAGGTGTAGATAATTTGCTGATAGAAAACGTGATAGCCGACACCAACCGTGACGGTTTCGACATTGACTGTTGTGAAAACGTGGTTATACGCAATTGCCGTGTCAATACGGTCAATGATGATGCTATCGTACTCAAATGCTCCTATGCCTTGGGGTGGCCTAAACCCACACAAAACGTTTTAATAGAAGACTGCCATGTGAGCGGATTTGACGTTGGTTCTCTCCTAAATGGGAGTTTCACTACAAAAGCCGAGAAAGCCCCAGACGGTGACGGACCTACAGGACGTATCAAATTAGGAACAGAAAGCAATGGAGGTTTCAGACACATCACTATCCGTCGTTGCACGTTCACCCATTGTAGAGGACTTGCATTAGAAACGGTAGATGGTGCATGTATGGAGCACATCAACGTTAGTGACATCAAGATGAATGACATCTGCAATTCACCCATTTACGTAAGACTGGGTAAAAGAATGAGAGCTCCAGAAGGATTTCATAGTTCTTCCGTTAAAGACATCAACATCTCTAACCTTGAGGCAGATAACGTAGATAGTCGTTACGCCTGTCTCATTGTAGGCTCGGAAGACTGTCGCATCAAAAAAGTGAAATTAAGCAATATCAAGATACGGTATCGTGGAGGCATGACCCTTTCTGACGTTGAAGAGCAACGAGGTAGCAATCCCTTTTTCTTTGGAACCAAGGAACGTGCAGCATCCATCAACCGGCATGAGGGAAAAGACGGATACCCTGAACCTTCCGCACATGGAATACAACCCGCATGGGGCTTTTGTATCTACCACGCAGAAGACATCCGCCTGAAGAACATCCATATAGAAACCATTCACAAAGACGAGCGTCCCCCAATGTTCATGAAAGATACACAAAAGATACGTTTTAGGAATGTATCTCCTGTCATTAAGCACTATTTTGAAAATCTTTAACAGACAGAAAAACACCTTATTAAAATATTATTTGTACATTTGCACCCAACATAAACAGCAATATCATGGGGAATTTCATCAGGAAATTAAGTGATTACGTCAAGTCCCATAGGAATTTAGTTATCATCACGATGGTAGCCATATTCCTCGAAGTGATCTCCGCAGCACAATATTACTATACACATAACTTGCTGGAAGATGAATTGGACAACCGTGCCGAAAGCGAATTGAGAATCAAGGCCATTCTCATCAGGAGTATTCTTGACATAGAGGTAAGAACTGTTTCCGAGCATATCTGGGACGTTCATCGTAATATAAACCACCCCGACTCCATGTTTGATGTTACCAAGAGAATGATTACAAATTCCAAAGAGGCGTTAGGATGTTGTTTAGCCTTCACGCCCAACTATTATCCCCAAAAAGGCAGATTGTTTGAGCCATACGCTTTTAAAAAGGGTAAGCACATTTCAGTGGGACAATTAGGAGAAGAAGGAATACATGACTACACTCAACATCCTGCCTACCAGAAGATGGTGAAGGAGATGAAACCTTTCTGGAGCGACCCATACGAATTTGAATCTGACTCCGTCATGCCCTTAACCACGTACTCATATCCACTGATAGACAGCAACAACAAACTTGCAGCAGTTTGTGGACTTGATCTGTCGTTGGAACATATAGGAGACACGCTTAATGCCAGACACATTTATCCCTCTTCTTTTGATATTCTGTTAACCAAGACTGGTGAAATCATTTCTCGCCCATCAGTTCATCATCCCAAATACCATGATGTGGAAACGGCTGTAAAAATGATCAATGACAGTACCGTAAAGCGTTATCCCAGTAAAAGCGGTAAATCCCAATACATTCTCTTTGAAAGTGAGAAAGATGGTTCCAACGGCGTGATTTACTTTGCCAACATGAGAAGAGAACCCAGATGGCAAGTAGTGGTGGTTTGTTATGACCAAGAGGTATATGGCAGTTTGTACTGGATGCGTATCAACATATTGGCACTCATGTTGTTGGCTTTCGGATTCTTGGGATATATCATTCATAAATATGCCCATAATGAAAAAGAACTGCATATTGCCAACATCAAACAAGAGCGTATAGACAGTGAGTTGCGCATCGCCCAAAACATACAAATGGAAATGCTTCCTAAGCAATTCCCCCCCTACCCTGACCGCAACGACATTCAAATCTTTGGCTCGTTGGTACCAGCAAAAGAGGTGGGTGGAGACATCTTCGACTTTTTGCTAAGAGACGAGAAGTTGTTTTTCTGTATTGGCGATGTCAGTGGCAAGGGTATTCCTTCTGCCATCATCATGTCTGGAATACACACACTATTCAGAATGGCATCAGTGCATGAAAAGGACCCATCACGTATCATGCACAATTTGAATATTGCATCGTGTGAAAATAACGAAACCAACATTTTCGTCACGTTCTTCATCGGTGTACTCGACCTACCCACTGGACGATTGCGTTATTGCAATGCCGGTCATGATATTCCGTTTATCTTTTCCGACGACAATGGAGTTTCCCTTTTGCCCGTAGAGGCTAATATCCCCATTGGATTGTTTGAAGACTTCAATTATGAAAAGCAAGAGATTTTCCTCAAGCAAGCAACAACGCTTTTCCTTTATACAGATGGATTGACAGAGGCAAAAAACAAGACTCATAAGCAGTTTGGCATGAATCGTGTTGAGGAAGTATTGCGCAACAACACCTTAAAAACTCCGGAAGAAGTCATCGAGAAGATGAACGAAAAAGTACACCTTTTCATGGAGAATGCTGCTCAAAGCGATGACCTGACGATGTTGTCTATCAAATATACGCCAAACTTCAATGAGTTTCATACAAAAGAAGAGTTGAAACTGAAAAATGATGTCAGATGCGTCAAAGAACTGAATGCTTTCGTGAAATCCATCACGGACAAATTGGGAATAGGCGTATCACAAGCTTGTAACATCAAATTGGCAGTAGAAGAGGCAGTAGTAAACGTGATGGATTACGCTTATCCAATTGGAACGGAAGGCGATATAATCCTACAAGTAATGTATAATAAAGAAAAGCTCAAGTTTGTCATTATCGACTCTGGCATTGCCTTTGATCCAACCCAAGCATCCAAGGCAGATACTACGCTCTCGGTAGAAGACCGACCTATAGGAGGATTGGGATTACTACTGGTAAGAGAAATGATGGAAACCATCAACTATGAGCGAATTGACAATAAAAATAGGTTAACACTCATCACCCATTATTCGAAAGATCAATAAATAATAACATTATAAAAACTATCATTATGGAAGCAACTATCCAACAATTTGAAGACAAGTATTTAGCAACACTGAAAGGAGAATTAGACACAGCAGCAGCTCTTGAAGTAGAAGAAACATTAAAGCCTTTATACAAGAGTGAAGGACGTGACATTATCATTGACTGCACAGAATTAGAATATATTGCCTCCAGTGGGTTACGTATCTTGATTAGCATTTTAAAAGGTGCTAAAGCGAATGGTAGCAAAGTGACCATCAAGAACCTCAACGATGACATCAAGAACGTTTTTAGACTGACAGGATTTATCAACTTATTCGAGTTCGCATGAACCCCATACTTCATCGCACATGTTTCTGGTGCTTGGCAACATTGTTATCAGTACCACAAAACGTATTCTCACAGGAGAGAGATTCTATCGCACCCGCAAACACATCTGTTTCTGAAAAGAAAAATAATTTGCTGACGGTAAACCTACAACTTCTCTCTCACGGTGAGACTCGTAATGGTGGAATGCCAAAAGATGCCGCCGAAGACAATTCCCACTTCATCATGGGACGTGAACGGTTGGTAATCGGCTACCAAAGACCAGGCTTGGAGACGAAGTTGAACATACAACACAATGGCATTTGGGGGCAATCAGGAAAAGGAGCATTTAACGTTCAAGAGGCTTGGGCTAAGATGAGCTTGAAGAATGGTTTGTTTGCGCAAATCGGTAGGGTTGCCTTGGCTTACGACGACGAGCGTATCATCGGTCCTAACGATTGGGCTATGGCTTCTCTCTCCCATGACGTATTGCGTACAGGTTTTGAGGGACATGGTCATAAGGCACACCTCATCTTGGCTTATAACCAAAACCCCGAAAATATCAATGGTGCAGGAGACTTTTACCAAAATGGTGCACAGCCCTACAAGACAATGCTTACCACCTGGTACCATTATGACGTTCCTTCTTTGCCCATAGGAGCATCCATCTTGTTTATGAACATTGGAATGCAAGGAGGAGAAAAAGAGAATAATCCCCATAATGAATACCAGCAATTATTGGGTGGATATATCTCATACCAACCCAAGCAATGGAAATTGGAAGGCTCTTACTACCATCAATTTGGAAAGGGTGAGGATGGTATCAAGATTGATGCTTGGATGGCAAGTGCAAAGGCTGCATGGACACCAGCCAACAACTATGGTTTTGAAACGGGTTTCGACTACCTAAGTGGTGATAAGAATTTTGCCGTTCCTCCAAAGGGTAGCTTTGGAATGACACGACACGAGAAAATACGTGGCTTTAACCCTATCTATGGTTCGCACCATAAGTTTTATGGGGCTATGGATTTCTTCTATGTAAGCACTTACGTTTTTGGGTTCACTCCAGGTTTGCAAAACGCATATATCGGCGGGCATTATAAACCTCTTAAGAAACTCACCCTGCAAGCAAATTATCATTACCTTGCTACAGCCACCAAATTGACGAATATAGATATGACACTTGGCCATGAGATTGATATTCAAGCCAAATACGTCTTTACCAAAGACATCAGTCTCTCTGCCGGTTTCTCATATATGACAGGTACGGAAACAATGGAGAAGCTCAAGCGAGCAAGCAATGATGGAAATCTTCGCTGGGGATGGTTTTCGCTCAGCGTTACTCCAAGAATATTTACGACGAAATGGTAAGACTCCATTTTGTTCACATCTACCTCAATTAATAAAACAACAATCACAACAATATGAAACAACAATCTCCTTTATCAAAAGTACAATATGGTCTGTATGTAGAATGCGTCAACCATACTGGTAAAATTTGTTACAACTTACCTTATTTATATGTATTAGATAAATCTCTTGATGAAGAGCGTTTGCGTAAAGCGGTAGAACAAGCCATCAAATCGCACCCTACCCTTTTTACACGAATAGAACTGACTGACGAGGGTGAGCCCATGCAAACCATTGACATGGAACAGGAGGAGTGGACTCTCGCTATTGAAGATGTTGAAGACATCAAAGACAGAGTGGCACAATTGGTGGTTCCATTCGACATTTACAAGGACCGCCTATTCCATATCCATTTGCTACGAGACAAAGACCATCTCTATTTATTCATAGACTATCACCATATTATCGTAGATGGTACCTCTATGAGCATCTTGTTGCACGACATTAATGATGCCTATAACGGTATTGCCATTCAAGGAGAGGGAATCTCATTGGCTGAGGTGGCTTCTAACGAAGAAGCTTTGCGTCAGTCTCCAGCTTTTGAGGAAGCCAAGCAATGGTACGCAAAGAATTTTGATTGCAGCGATACGTTTACACAATTATTACCCGATAAGGAAGATCCTAATTATTCAGAGGACAACCTCCTACGTACCCTCTCCATCGACATGAAGCGTGTGGAAGATTTCTGTAAGGACAACGGTATTTACAAGAGTACGCTTTTCACTTTGGCTTACGCTTATCTGCTTGCAAAATACAACAACGACCAGGAATCTCTTTTCAACACGGTGTACAATGGTCGTACATCCAAGCAGATGAGTCATACGGTGGGAATGTTTGTGAAGACATTACCTGTTTATGCTAAATTTGGTCAAGATACTACTGTATTGGAATACTTAAAAGCTGGACAGGAGCAAATGAGTGGTTGTCGCCAACACGACATCTATTCATTCAGCGACATCATGGAAGACTTGAAATTACATAGCAATTCCATGTTTGCATGGCACGGATTGCTCTTTTCCGATAACGAACTCGGAGGTAAGCCCATGAAAGCCATGCGTATTGGCAATAGCACATTAGACGCATCTCTTTATTTGAAAGCGTTTATCCTCAATGGCAAATATCAGGTGAAGGCAGAGTACCATTCTAATGAATATTCACAAGACATTATTGCACAATTCCTTGAGAGTTATGAGGCAGTAGTTGAGGGATTCCTAACACAAACTCTTTTACGTGATATTTCCATCTCAACATCCTCTCAAGTGAAGTCACTTGATGATTTTAATCAAAATGATGTTGATTACGATGCTACCCAATCCATTGTGTCATTGTTTAGCCATCAGGTAAAAACCACTCCACAAAACATAGCCGTGGTGTATAAGGACAAGAAATATACATACGCTGAAGTAGATGCTATCAGTGACCGTATTGCCGCTTACATCATTGAGGCAGGTCTTCAATCTGAAGATGTAGTGTCAGTTTTGATTCCTCGCTGCGAATGGATGGCTATTGCTTCATTGGGTATCTTAAAGGCAGGGTGTGCCTATCAACCTCTTGATCCGAGCTATCCTAAGGAGCGACTCAACTTCATGATGCAAGATGCCAATGCCAAATTATTGATTGCCGACGAGCAACTGCGTCCTATCGTAGATGAATACGTTGGCAAGGTGCTTTTCACGAAGGATATTCCACAATTAAGTAATACAAACAAGCCCAACATCCAGATTTCACCAGACAGTTTGTTTATATTATTATACACCTCTGGTTCCACTGGCATTCCCAAAGGTTGTCAACTCACACATAGCAACTTGGTCGCATTCTGCCATTGGTATCATCGTTTTTATAAGCTAACCCCGGAAAGCAAGGTGGCTGCCTATGCAAGCTATGGATTTGATGCGTGTATGATGGATATGTATCCAGCCTTGACGTGTGGTGCTTGTGTTTATATCATTCCCGAAGAGATTCGACTTGACCTCATTGCCCTCAACGAATACCTTGAGGAAAACGGAATATCACATTCATTCATGACCACACAGGTGGGTTATCAGTTTGCCACAAGCATTGAGAACCATTCATTAAAATACCTTTCTACAGGTGGAGAGAAATTGGCTTCAATCACTCCTCCTACTGGCTATCAGTTCTATAATGTCTATGGACCAACCGAATGTACGATTTTCACTACCACCTACCAGGTGGAGAGTAAAATGAAAGAAATTCCTATTGGAAAACCTCTTGACAACATGCGACTCTACATTGTAGATGCACAAGGTCATCGATTGCCTATCGGTGCAGCAGGCGAACTATGGGTAGCTGGTCCACAAGTAAGTAGAGGTTATCTAAACCGTCCTGAAAAGACTACAGAGGTATATATATCCAACCCGTTTACCACAGATGAGAAGTATAAGCGTGTTTATCGAACAGGAGATATCGTGCGCTACCTTCCCGATGGAAACATTCAGTTTGTCGGCCGTAAAGACGGACAGGTGAAAATCAGGGGATTCCGTATCGAGCTCAAGGAGGTAGAGAGCATTATCCGCGAGTTCCCTGGCATCAAGGATGCCACCGTTCAAGCTTTCGACGAGGAAGGTGGAAATGGTAAATTTATTGCTGCTTACATCGTAAGCGACCAACAAATAGACATTGAGGCTCTTAATCAATTCATCTTAGACGAGAAGCCTCCTTACATGGTACCTGCCGTTACGATGCAAATAGATGTGATTCCACTCAACCAAAATCAAAAGGTGAACAAACGAGCCTTGCCTAAACCAGAGAAGCCCTCGTTGAAAAACAATGAGTTGTTGGAACAAATTCCCATGAATATCTTGGAGCAGGAATTACACGACATCATCGCAGAGATAGTCAACAACCAAGAATTTGGCGTAACGACCATCTTAGGGTATGCAGGACTCACCTCGATTTCTGCCATTAAGTTGGCAATTCAAATCAACAAGCGATATGGCGTATCTCTCGATTCAAAGTCATTGGTGAAGACTGGCACATTACAGAGCATTGAAAATGAGATATTGAAGAAGATGTTGGAAGGAGAGAAAACCTCTACCAACCAAGCCAAAGACCATGCAAATGAACAACTCAAAGATGCACAATTATCGTATGCACAAACAGGTGTTTATTTCGACTGTCTGAAGAATCCTACTTCTACCATTTACAATATCCCATATTTGCTGACCTATCCCATCGATACAGATGCAAATCAATTGGCAGAGTGCGTGAAACGAGTGGTAGAGAGTCATCCCGAACTGAGCGTTCACTTCTCCACTCGCGGTGATGCTATCATTCAAACAACGGAAGACAGTGTTCCCGTAAAAATACCCATCACCGAAATGACAATGGAAGAACTTACTTCCTATAAGAATGAGTTTGTAAAGCCATTCAACTTACAAAAGGCTCCTCTATACCGTTTCAAGATTGTGAAGACTGAAGAAAGGGTTCATTTGTTGATGGACGTTCACCATCTTGTCTTTGATGGTGGTTCCGCCGATATCTTCATTCGTCAAATCAATGCTGCCCTTGAAGGAAAGAACATTGAGCGTGAGACCTATTCTTATCTTGACTTCGTTTCTGACCAACAGAAAGCAGAAGATTCAGAGTCATTCCAAGAAGCACAACATTTCTTTGCAGAAAAATTGCAGACGTGTGAAGGAGCAAGTGAAATTCCTGCAGACCTGCCCAAAACTGATGAACAAGGATGGATTGGTGAAGCAGTTTGCAAGCCCGACTTCGACAAGGCAAATGCTTTCTGCCGTCAACAGGAAATCACCGCAGCCCATTTGTTCCTTGCCGCTACAGCATACGTGGTTTCTCGATATACCAACAATCGTGAAGTGTACCTTTGTACTGTCAGCAGTGGACGTTCTAACTTAAAGATAGCAGATACGGTAGGTATGTTTGTCAACACCTTGGCATTGGGAATGAACATCGAAGATGTAACCGTAAAAGAATTTTTGAACAAAACCAGTGAAACATTCGACGAAACCATACGACATGAGGATTATCCCTTTGCCCGTATCGCCACCGACTATGGTTTCCGTCCTGCTATCGCTTACGCTTATCAAGTGGGTGTGTTGTCGGAATACACAGTGAACGGCAACGCTATCCAACAAGAATTATTGGAACTGAACGTACCAAAATTCAAGATTAATATCAAGATAGAATCTCGTGGAGTGGTTGTACAATATGACGACAGTATTTATTCTGACCGACTGGCTCAATCTTTGGCAGAGAGCATTGTTGCGGTTGCTGAGAGAATGATTGCACAACCTAATGCTAAGGTTAGAAATCTGTCTATCATCAGTGCTAACCAAGAAGAAGAGTTGTCTCACTTGCGAGAAACAGAATCTGGCGAAGCACCGTTTAAATTCTTCCATGAGTGTATCTCATACTTTGCTCAATCACAACCCAATCATGAGGCTTTGGTTGCCATTGATGCTAAGTTTACTTATAAGGAAATGGACGAAGTTACTAACCACATAGCTCAAGCACTCCGTCAACGAGGTGTGAAGGAACGTGATCGTGTGGCTCTGCTGTTACCTCGTACCAGTCGTCTTATCCTTTCCCTCTTTGGTGTTCTCAAGTCTGGGGCTGCGTATATTCCTTGTGACCCAGAATATCCCGCTGATCGCATCAAACTGATATTGGAAGACAGTGAAGCTCGTTACATCATTACCACAGCTGATCGTCTCGACACCGTTCCTTCTGATAAAACCATTGATGTAGAAACATTGATTTCAAGTACAGCAAGTAACGATGCCATAACAGCAAACATTACTCCTGATGATCTCGCCTATCTTATCTACACAAGTGGTTCTACGGGAAGACCAAAGGGTGTGATGTTAAGACATGAGGGTATATGCAACTATCTCTATGGACATCCTGCTAATGTTTTTGCAAACGGAGTACTCACTGATGCAAAAAGGGTGTTAAGCGTAACAACTATCTCGTTCGACGCTGCCTTACAAGATATTGGTATGGCTTTCTTCAATGGCAAGACCCTTATCGTGGCAACCGAAGAACAAGCCAACAACCCACTCGACTTGGCTACGCTTATCAATGAGCAACATATTAATATGGTGTCGGGAACACCGTCACGTTGGCAGACTTGGCTCACCAGTCCCGACTTCTGTCAAGCCATTAGCAAAGTGAGCATTTGTCGTGCTGGTGGTGAGAAATTCTCTGACCAACTGCTTTCACAAATGCGTCAAGTCACCAAGGCTCGAATCTTCAATTGCTATGGTCCAACAGAAATTACCGTGGCTTCCAATAACAAAGAACTGACCAATGCCCAATTGGTGACAGTAGGTAAGCCACAACTTAACGTAAAGGAATTTATCGTTGACCAAGACGGAAATGAATTACCCGTAGGTGTAGTAGGAGAACTGTATATCGGTGGACGTGGAGTTGCTCGTGGTTACAACAACCTTGATCAGATGACTCGTGAACGTTTTATTGACTATCACGGTGAACGTATCTACAAATCAGGTGACTATGCTAAATGGCTTCCTGATGGTGACGTGGTAATCCTCGGTCGTACAGACCATCAGATTAAGTTGCGTGGACTTCGTATCGAACTGGGTGAAATCGAAAATGTCATGCTCAAGGTGAAAGGCATGAAGAAGGTGGTTATTCTCATTCGGAAACTCAACGGCAAAGAACATCTCTGTGCTTATTATACCGCCGATCGTGAGATCGCTCCAGATGCTCTAAAAGCAGAAATTTCTAAGAGCCTCACCCTTTACATGGTTCCTACGGCTTATCTTCAACTGAAAGAAATGCCTATGACACCCAATGGTAAGACCGATGTGAAAGCTCTGCCCGAACCTCAATTGGCTATCACCTCTGCATACGAGGCTCCAGCCAACGACACCGAGCGTTCTTTCTGCGACATCTTTGCCTCTATCCTGCAAATGGATAAAGTGGGAGCCACAGATAATTTCTTCGAGTTGGGTGGAACCTCTCTCGTTGTTACACGAGTAATCATCGAGGCTGACAAAGCAGGATTACACGTTGCATACGGAGATGTATTCGCCAACCCAACACCAAGAATGTTGGCAAGACTCATCACAGGAGATACTGATTCAGCAGGTCAAGATGAGGTGTCAAGCTTCAATTATACCGCTATCAACAATCTCTTGATGCGTAACACGCTCACAACATTCCGTCACGGAGAAAGACAAAAGATTGGTAACGTACTCATCACTGGTGCCACTGGTTATCTGGGTATTCACATCTTACGCGAATTGATTGATTCTGATGTGGAGAATATCTATTGCTTGGTACGTGGCAAGACCAAAGAGGCTGCTGAGAGTCGATTGCGTTCATTGCTTTATTATTACTTTGCCAATGCCTTCAAGCCATTGTTCAACAATCGTCTGCATGTGGTATTGGGTGATGTAACACAAGACATTGACGAAAGCCTTAACGTAGATACTGTATTTAATTGCGCAGCTATCGTGAAGCATTTCTCCAAAGGAACAGAGATTGAGGATGTGAACATAGGTGGTGCACAGCGCTGTGTAGATTTCTGTATTAAGAAAGGAGCAAAACTTGTTCATGTCTCTACGGCAAGTACACGTGGATTGTGGGCTGGAGAAGCAAGGAATGAGATTTTCAACGAACAACGTCTTTACATGGGTCAATATCTTGGCAACAAGTACATTTATTCTAAGTTCATGGCTGAACGCCTCATCCTTGATGCTGTGGCATTACACGGACTAAGTGCAAAAATCATGCGTGTCGGTAATCTTGCTGCCAGAAGTACTGACGGTGAATTCCAAGCCAACTTCTCTACCAACTCGTTTATGGGAAGAATCAAGGTTTACAACATGTTAGGTTGTTGTCCATACGCCATGCGGAATAAGAAAGTGGAGTTTTCACCAATTAACGAGGTAGCTCGTGCTATCGTATTACTCTCCACTACTCCAAAAGATTGTACCGTCTTCCATCCATATAATATTCACGGACAGTTCTTGGGTGACGTTCTTATGGGGCTCACATCCGTCGGCGAAGGTATTCGTTTCGTGGAACAAGAAGAGTTTGCTGATGCGATGGAGAATGCCAAAGATGATCCACAGAAAGCGAACCAAATGTCGAGTCTGTTGGCTTATCAAGACATGGCTCACGGTCAAAAGACCACCGATGTTACTCGTGATAACGATTACACCACACAGGTGTTGTATCGTCTCAATTTCTCATGGTCTCCTACGTCATGGGATTACGTGGAACGTATGCTTACCGCGATTGGTGGATTCGGATTCTTCGAATAGTTCTTTTAACAGAACGAGGATAAAATCCCTAATGACTTTAAGATAATTAAAGTCGTTGGGGATTTTCACCCTCTCTAAATTATAATCATTCAAAGATGGCTGCAAATACAAGCTCCTTTGATGGAGACATCAACAAACAATTTTACAATTACCTCTGGGCTTACATACTTGTCGCACTTTCAGGTTGTCTGGGAAATGTGGTAGATGGTATCATCGTGGGAAATCTCATTAGCGAGGATGGTGTCAGCGCCATCAATCTCTCCAAGCCCATCAATCAATTTATATTCACGCTTCATCTTCTCATCAACGCTGGTGCTGGTATGTTGGTGGGATATTCATTAGGACAGAAAAACATAGCTGATGCTCGGAATTTCTTTACCCGCGCACTCTCTCTAAGCATGGGACTTGGACTTTTACTGTCCTTCTTCGGAGGGTTGTTATTCCCTGACGAAATATCGCATCTGCTCTGTAGTAATCAACAGATATTGCCTTTGGCTCGCGAATACATGCAAGTGTTATTATTGGGCAATCCCGCCTTCATCCTCATGTGGGGATTATCTACGATGGTAGGTGTTGATGGCAAACCCAAACTGGTGTCGGTAGCTGTTATCATTGACAATGTGGTCAACCTTCTTCTCGACATCGTTTTCATCCAATTCTTCGGATGGGGCATCACGGGATCTTCTGCTGCTACGGTTGTTGGTCATATCGTGGGTATTGCCATTTTGCTTTCTCATTGGTGGAATCCCGCCAACAGACGGCTCAAACTGACATTTACCTCTAACGGACTTTTTTCTTCGTGGCGACGCATCACCTCACAAGGAGCACCACTTGCCATTGCTTCCATATCGCTTACCTTGTTGTTGCTTTCAGCTAATACCATCGTGCTCTCTACTCTTGGACGTACGGGAATCTTCGCTTTTGCCGTATGTATGAATCTCCTACAGGTTTACAATCTCTTCGTCTCAGGAACGTGTCAAACCTTACAATCGTTGGGAGCCATTCAAGTAGGTCGAAAAAACGAGGAAGGATTACGAACCGTACTTCACAAGTCATTTCGTTTCATCACCATAGCAATGATTGTCACTTGTATATTCGTATGGATAGATCCAGAGGCAATCGCAAAACTTTTTGGTGCTGATGAATTGGATTTGATTACTGAAAGTAACCGTGCATTGCGCGTATTCTCCTTGAGCTTCATCCCATTCTGTTACATTTATGTCATCATGATTGTTTACAAGCTTTATGGGCAGCATCGTATGGCATTGTTTATTTCTTTTGCCCTATCGCTCACCGTCATTCCCGTACTTTGGTTGATGTCACATTTCTATCCTTCCCTTCTATGGTATAGCTACTTAATTGCCTATCTTATTGAAGGATTCATCATTTTTGCCTTACACCACTTTCATCACATCAAGCTAACGCTTATTGACTAAATAAGTGAAAACCTTCAAGAATTACCAGCATGACAGGAGAAAACAAACCTGTTCATGATGTTTCTTGAAGGTTTTCTTCTTATTGAATATCTATCAATCCTGACGGATATTCATCATTGTATCACTTTCATCAATTACGATAAGCCGGGTTCTGGTATGCTTTCTTGGCTTCATCCTCCATCTTCATACCATCAAGTTGTCCTTGTGGAATTGGACGAAGGTAGTAACCTGCGGGAATATCACGCTTGAAGGTCAGCAAATCCTTATCGGTATAGCCAGTGTCGGCAATACGATAGGTGGAAGCACGCTCAGCCCATTTCTGGGTACGCACCAAGTCGTACCAACGATAGCCCTCACCCCAGAACTCACGACTACGCTCATCAAGGATATAGTCGATGGTGATGGTAGCAGGTGTGGCAGCCAGCATGGCAGCACTATTATCAACAGCTACTGCTACGTTGTCATTCTGAGAGAATGTTTGTTTACCGGCACGGGCACGAAGAACATTCACAAGATTTCTTGCGTCAGTATTCCTATTCAACTTCACGGCTGCCTCTGCACCGATAAGATAGAACTCAGAGAACTTTGCTACATTCCAAGGACGAGGACTACCTCCATTCACCTTGCTACCTAAACCACCAGCATTGTCTGTACGATAGATACCAATCTTCCAGTTGATAGGATATTTCTTACGACTGATGTGGTTCACGGCTACTACGAAATCTGCACGTCCAGGCATCTCACCGAAGCCCAATTTGCCATCTGCACCTGTATAGTTGATTTTACTATCCTCGCTCTCAGGAACCCAACTGAAATAAACCTCATTGGGACCTACTTGCATTCCATTGGCACCGAAAACGTAAGGCTCTGTATTTCCTGCCTTTTGCCAATTGGTATGATAGCGCAATGTAAAGGTTGCATCATAACGTGAGTCGATGGCTTTTACAGCATCTTCCCAAACACCACCTTCCATGAAGTTATCGGCAATAGGAGCCATACGAGTCCAGGGACGACCAAGAGCTTGAACCGCTTCACGCTGAATGGGATTGATGATAGCACCAGAAGCTGCCTTAGCTATCATCTCGGTATAGTTCCATGTCTCCATCCAATAAGCAAAGTTCTCAGGAGAACCACCACTACCCCATCCATAGCCACTGCCACCATTACCAAACTTCTCGTCCTCATCATGATCTGCATAAAGCATAATCTCTGAGTTACGGTCGTTGGTTGCTACGTTCACGTCATAGAATGTAGGTTGCAGAGCGTATGGTCCAGGATTGTTGATTGCTGCCATTGCCATATCGTATGCTTTCTGATAGTAACTCTGAGCTTGACTTGCATCACGGCTGCACTCTGGATAGGTAGGAATATTGTTTGGATTTTCCAACCACCAAGCGTATGTCAAATAAGCCTTGGAAAGATATAGACGAGCTACATTCTTGGTGACTGTACCTGTCATACGAGGATTCTCGGGCAGATCAGCCAAAGCCTTCTCCAAGTCAGGGAAAATACACTTCTGATAAACTTCGTCCACCGTGTTACGTACGGAAGTACGAACGGTTGAGGTATTGAACTTCAATTCGCCAGCACCTAAATCCAATGGTACGCCACCGTATGTTTGAACCAAGAGGAAGTAATCAAATGCACGGAAGAAGTATGCCTCTGCAAGCAGTGCATCGTCGATACCCGCAGCACCTCCATTCTCGATAATACCACTGGCTGTATTGATATTAGGGAACAAAGCCCCCCAGATAGATCCTGCAATAGAGTTGCTGGGGGTCATGGAACCTACACCAGAAAGGTCGGCATCCTTGAAGTTACCATCAGCAGACTGAGCGTAGGTGTATTCGTCGGTACCTGTTTCCACACTGTTCAGGAAATAACCGTTGCCATAGAAATAGCGCAAGTGAGCATAGAGTGAGGTCAAACCACCCTCAATACCCGTCTTCGTATTGAAGAATGTTGGGTCAAATTGGCTGCGTGGCTGCTCGTCAAGAATGTCGGAGCAAGAAGTCATGGTCGCGGAGTAGCCGCAAAATACGAGACCAGCAGCGAGGATATATTTTATACTTTTAGCTTTCATATTTGATACTTAATTAAAATGTAACATTAATACCGAACAAGAAATTGCGGGTTGCAGGTGTGTTGTAACCTACGATTGGCATTCTGTGCTTACCTGAGTATTCACCGTAAGCAACAGCCGTGTTCTCGTTTGCCCAAGAGTTTGTTTCAGGATCAAGTCCACTCTCATTATTGAAGGGTGAGAAGAGTACGAATGGGTTCTGAATCGTAGCGTAGAGACGCAAGCGGCTGATACCGAAATTCTTGACTGCTTTCAAGTGATCGAAGTTGTAACCTAAAGTAATGGCACGAACCTTCAGATAGCCAGCATTGAAGTAGCCGAGAGTAGAACCATATTTGGGATTATCACTGCTTATGATTCCACCTGGTTTCGGATACTTGGCACCTGTGTTATCTTCAGTCCAGTAATCAACATCAAGTTGTCCACGACGACCTGTCAACATGTTCAGATAACCATTGGAAGAGTGGATGGCACTGATGAGCTTTCCGCCAATCTGGAAGGCACCAATCACCGTTAAGTCGAAGCCCTTATAACCAACTGTGGTATTGAAACCTCCCATAAGATCTGGTTCCATGCTCTGAATACGACGGTCATCTGCACCGATGGCACGAGTTGGAACGCCATTAGCATCGAGAGCGTCGGCATTATACTTCACCTTAATCATACCGAGGTTACCACCTGGTTCTAAGATAGCAAAGTTTGTAGTCTTGGTGCCATCTTCTAAAGTCACTTCATATACATCCTCAGCATTCCACAGTCCATCATATTCATAGTCATAAATCACATCAATAGGATGACCTACAAACCAACGGTTTGCTTCGTCTCTCTCATCTTTAACATTACCGTTTGCATCCACGTAAGTTGCACCTGTCAACTTAGTCAACTTGTTACGATTAGCATAGAGGTTGATTCCAGCTTCCCAATGCCAACCATTTTTGTTGTCGATGATAATTCCATTCAAGGTCAACTCAAATCCTTTGTTCTGGGTATTACCGATATTACCCGTGTAACTGTTTACACCAGAGGTAGAAGGCAGAGATACATCAAGCAAGATGTCTTTTGTTTTCTGCGTATAGTATTCAAATGATCCAGAAAGGCGTCCATTGAACAAAGAGAAGTCGAGACCGAAGTTCCATGTCTTTGAGTACTCCCAACCCAATTCGGGATTAGGAAGCGCATTCACATAGTAACCAGCCTTGTAATTGGTTCCGTTACCGAAGTTATAGTTGCGAACAGCAAGACCACCGAGGGTTGAGTAAGGATTGATACTCTGGTTAGATGTCTCACCATAACCAATGCGCAGTTTCAAGTTGTCAATCCACGTCAAATCTTTCATGAACTCTTCACGTGCAATATTCCAACCTGCGCTGACAGCGGGATAAGTATGCCACTGATGACCTTTTGCCAAACGAGAAGAAGCATCAGAACGAACTGCCAAAGAGAGCATATACTTATTATCGTACGAGTACATCACACGACCCATCCACGACATCAAGCCACTCTTCCAATAACTGTAATTATTCAGGTTAGACTGGCCAATAGCCTTGTCAAGAGCATAGTATTGGAAGTAATCAGCGGGAATATTTTGTGCTGATGCACCAGTTGACTCGTATGTTGTCTGTTCTGCAGAATACATACCCACTACATTAAGATTGTGTTTTTCTGCAAAGGTACGATCGAAAGTAATCAAATTCTCAACTGTCCAGTTGCGTGTTTGATTCTCTGAGATAGAACCACTATTCACAGCATTAGCATCCTTATTGTTGACACCTGTACCCGTGAATCCTCCACCTTTGGAAGAACGGAAGTTCAAACCGATGTTGATGCGATAGCTAAGACCTTCAACCCAAGGACATTTCACTTCACCGAAGAGAGTATTATAGGTACCAATACCCTTGTTCTCGTTGAGCCATACATCCTTGTCTCTCTTGACCGTTTCCCTTGTCACGACCGACTGGTCATCAGCGGGAAGAGACACATATCGTTTCAGGTTGCCATTTTCGTCGTATGGGCTTGCAAGTGGACTCTTACTGAGCACACCATACATATCATTCACACCTTTAGTAATACGATAGCTATTGTTCGTAGATAAGCCGAAATGGAACCATTTACCTACCATCTGGTCAAAATTACCACGTACACTCACACGGTCGTAACCTTCAGTGGGAACAACTGACTCATCGTGATAGTAACCAGCTCCGAAACTATAGTTTCCGCCATTGGTACCGCCTGACACGCTCACGTCGTGATTATGTCCCACACCAGTCTGATAATACAAATCCTGCCAGTCGGTGTTGGTGTCATCACTCTCATCAAGAGAATTTTGATACATACCGGCATATTGACGGAACTTGGTGAAAGTAGGACCATCCATCATAGGATATTTGTGGAAGACTTTCTTGAAGGTGACATAACCATTATAAGTCACCTTGGCTGGCATACCCATCGAGCCTTTTTGCGTTGTGATAAGGATAACACCATTAGCACCACGAGAACCATAAATGGCAGTTGCGGAAGCATCTTTCAAGATATCCATCGACTTGATATCTGTCGGGTTGATATCAGACAATTGTCCCATGAAAGGTATTCCATCGAGCACAATGAGAGGGTCGTTAGACGCAGTCAATGAACGCTGACCGCGAATACGTATTTGCATTTCTGCACCAGGCTTAGAACTTGTCTGCGTCATCAGCACACCAGCCACACGACCCTGTAAAGCCTGTGCTGCATTCGACGCAGCTACCTGATTCAATTTCTCACCACCGATGTTGGCAACCGAACCCGTCACAGCTTCTCTGCGTTGTGTACCATAACCAATCACCACCACGTCGTTCAGTGTCGTATTGTCTTCTTTTAACACGACGGCAATGCTCTGACGTCCATTCACACTTACCTCTTGGGTAACAAAACCAACGTATGAAACAGATAACCGTGCATTGGAAGCGGCATTGAGGCTGAAACGACCGTCAACGTCGGTTACAACACCAGTATTTGTTCCAACTACTCTCACTGACGCTCCGATAATCGGCTCGCCAGCTTCATCACTTACCGTACCTCCTACACTGTTTTGAGCCATTGCCCCAAAAGGAACAAAGCAAAACAGGAACAGAAGAATTTGGATTTTTCTGACAAATAATGAATCATGTAACATATCAATATATTTAAACAGTTAAATCGATTTTTGGTGCAAATTTAAATTTTTCCCTACCATTCTATTTTATCGTATGTTACGAAAACCTCACCAAATGTTAACTTCTCCAGAAAAGAGCATGAAATCATTCCTAATTGTTACAAATAAAAAAATTAAGGCAATAATATAGCAGTTGGCATAAGTCCCGAAGGGACAAAAGAACACTGGGAGGGGTGAAGCGGAACGAAACCCCTTCAATGATAGCGTTTCAAATCAAACCCCAAAGGGGGTGACAGAAATGATTGAGCTTAGCTGTTCTGTCGTGCCTTCAGCACTCTTTATACATAATAAACTCTTATTAGCAGGGGTTACGCCCTTCGGACTTCACCGCCTGCCTGTCATCTATCGTGCCTTGGCACTGACTATGCCAACAGCTATATCATTGCCAAAATTAAGATAAAATGTAAATTCTTCACCCAACAGATGACGTGTCTAAATTATTTTGTATAATTTTGCAACAAACAACAAGTAAGATGGCATATCACCTATTTATTAATGACCATATCTACGACCTTGATTGGGAGTCAGCCCTACCGTTACTGTCAGAACAACGTCATGAGCAAGCACTTAAATTTAAGCACGACTTAGGTCGTCGTACCAGTGTTGCCGCATACCTGCTCTTGCGCGAGGCATTGCAAAAGGTATATGGAATAACCGACAAACCCATTTTTGAATATGGTGAACACGGCAAGCCGTTCATCATCGGTCATCCAGATATCCATTTCAACCTCAGTCATTGCAAGGAAGCCGTTATCTGCGCAGTAAGCAATCGCCCCATTGGCGTTGATGTTGAATCGGTACGTGAATACAAGGAAAGCCTGGCTCGATATTCGATGAACGAAACAGAATTGCAACAGATACTGAGTGCTCCCCGTCCCGACATAGCCTTTACCCGATTGTGGACCATGAAAGAAGCCCAAGCCAAGATGACCGGCAAGGGAATTAACAATCATTTCAAAGACCTTCTGGTCCAACCTTCTCAAATCATCACCGTGGAAAGCGAAGACCAGAGATATGTTTATAGCATCTGCCAATCTGTTTGATACAAAACTCAAAATGTTTGTAACATATTACCAAAAGCCATTGACGGATTTATAGTAACTTTGCAACAATTAAAAGCATTGATTATTATGAATAAGTATTCTTGGATTATTATTGCACTACTTTTCGTATGTTGTCAGCAAATAAAGGCACAGGGCATAAAACCACTGCCCACATTGCATACGGAAGGCAAATGGTTGGTTGACTCACACGGAAACCATGTAGTGCTTCACGGAGTTATGGACACCCCTAACGCTTGGTTCAACAGTGGTAGATGGGGATGGAGCTACGATGATAACGGCAGACAAAAATGTATTGCCTATTTTGAAAAGTTATTCAAGGGATTGGAAGAGGCAAAATGCGACGTATTCAGACTTCACATGGATCCAGCATGGACCAACGACCCTGCCAAGCAAAGTGATGGAAAGGAAAGTGGTGAAGCTGACATATCACGATTCAGTGAGTCTCGCTTGAAGACTTACCTCGCCAACCTTTATTTTCCTTTGGCACAAAGGGCAATGAACCACGGCATGTACGTAGTGGTTCGTCCCCCAGGTGTCTGCCCCGGTAATCTGAAGGTAGGCGACTATTACCAACAATACTTAATGAAGGTGTGGGATATTTTCTCTCAGAATACCAACATCAAGAAATACGCTGGACAAATCAGCATAGAACTTGCCAACGAACCTGTCACCTTGCACAATGCCAATGACCAAGAAGACCCCAAGGCGTTACACGACTACTTCCAGCCCATCGTTGACAAGATTCGAGCCAATGGCTTCACGGGAATCATCTGGGCACCTGGTACGGGATGGCAAGCCAATTATACCAGTTATGCGCTCTATCCAATAGATGGTTATAACATTGGTTATGCCGTACACGACTACTGCGGATGGTACGGATGTAGCGACGACACGCCAAGCCCTACCAATAAAATCAACCAATTTCACAAGCAAGTGCCGGTAGTTGACACCAACCCCATTATCATTACAGAGGTGGATTGGAGTCCTAAGAAACCTGGTACTGGACACTATAATGAACATGGTGACTGGGTGGATTCCAACTATGGTACATGGGCTACGGGGTCAACATCTAAATGGGGAAAGGCTTACAAAGCCATGCTCGACCATTTCGGAAATATTTCCATGACCCTTTCTGGAACCAGTTGCCTCATTGACGTTGACACCTTATTACAAAAAGGCAAGACCGTACCTGCCTTCGGAGGATTGGAAGAGGCTTGCGGCAAGGCTTGTATGGACTGGTACGCTGACTATTATCAGAAAGACTGGGCTCATGCCGACTTCAAAAATATCTCTGTAAGCGACCAAGGCACGGATCGCTATAAGAATCCCGTGATATTTGCCGACTTCCCCGACCCTGACGTGATTCGCGTGGATGATACATATTATATGGTGTCAACCACGATGCACCATTTCCCAGGCGCAACCATCCTGAAATCTAAAGACTTATTAAATTGGGAATATTGTGCACAACCTCTCACCCAACTCTCCACCAGCGACCGATACTCACTACTCAACAACCAAAATGCGTATGCCGCCGGCATGTGGGCTTGTTCCATGAAATATCACGATGGGAAGTTTTATCTACTCATCAATGGCAACGACACCGGAGGATGGTTGCTCACCGCTACCAACCCAGAGGAAAAGTGGGAAATGAAAAAGTTGTCTCGTATATACTACGACCCTGGGATGCTGTTTGATAATGGTAAGGTGTACGTAGCTTGTGGTATTGGCAACATACAAATGTGCGAACTCGACGAAGACTTCAATTTCATTCGCGAACAGCGTGTCATCAGCGACAAGGATGGCTTGGAGGGATGTCACCTTTACAAGCGTGGCGACTATTATTACATCTATGCCACATACGGAGGATGGCCATCTGGTCAGACGGTATTCCGTTCAAAAAACATCTTCGGTCCATACGAGGAGAAGATGTTGGTAGAAAAGTACATCAGCAACAAGCCGAACACCGTACACCAAGGGGCATTGATAGAGACTGCCACTGGAGAATGGTGGACCATCTTGCAAGAAGACTTAGGTGCATTGGGACGAATGCCCAACCTTCAACCCGTAGCTTGGCAAATGGAATGGCCTGTGGTGGGCAATAAGGGTGTTCCCTACTCTACATACGCCAAGCCCAAGACAGGCACGTATAGTCCCATCACGCCATTGCCAACCAACGACAACTTCCGTACCTATCCCATCGGAAAACAATGGCAATGGAACCACAATCCCGATGATGGTGCATGGTCATTGTTTGAGCGTGCAGGATGGTTACGTCTGAAATCCACACCAGCAACCCGTCTCACACAAGCACGCAACATGCTTACGCAACGCATCTTCGCCTTCCATGGCAAGTCGTCCACACCATCCACGGGAACCATTCGCATGGATGTGTCCCATCTGCAAGAGGGCGACCGTGCAGGCATCAGCATCTTCCAAGATCCATACGCTTATTTGGCGGTGGAAGTGAAAGACGGTAAGAAACAATTGGTTTGGCGACAGGACACCTTGCGTACTAACAGCAACTTCACTCCTACGGAACAAGTGCAACCAATCGACATAGACAGTGTCATCTATTTGCGTGCTACCATTACATACGGTACCAGTGAGACTCAGTTCTATTACTCTACTGATAACGTTACTTTCACCCCCATTGGTGACAAGACAAAATTAGGGTTCAACCTCACCGTATTCGTAGGAGCACGCTTTGGCCTGTTCTGTTACAACCAACTTTCCACCAATGTCTCAACCTTGGGTTATGCAGACTTTGACTGGTTTAGCACAGAGGATTCATTTGACGAGGCTTTGTTCTATCCCGAAACCTTCAAGGGTTACAGCGAGGAGATGTTAACGGCAGAATCGTTAACTTTGTCCAATGAGGATGCTGAGATTATGATTGGCAATACTTCCATGTTGCAGATTATCGCCAATTACCGTGACGGACATTCCGAAAACGTTGCTGCACAGACGAAATACCAAATAGACAACAATGAGGTAGTGGAAATACAAAGCGGTAAGCTGCGTGGACTCGCCGAAGGAACAGCCAACGTCACGGCTCTTTACACGGATCCGTTAGGACACGAACTGAAATCCACGTTCACGGTACGTTCTACATTCTTCCCCTTTGGTGCGCAGCATATCAACACCTCGCTCTTTGCACAAGGCACATATAATGAGAAGACCCGTACCTTCCGACCAGGACAATGGGGACAGATGGGATGGGAATATCCTAACGGTGCAGACATGTCTGCATACAAATATTTGGTAGTCAAACTGAAACAGATACAAAACTGTGACGCCCATCTCAATATCTTCACCGCCAACAGCATCTGGAGCGATTGTTGCGAATCGCCCGCTTTCGGTACGAAGAAACAAATCGTCATCAATCTGCAAACAGCAAAATACACGTCTGGCAACAAGAAAGGACAAGCCCTCGATACGAAAAACATCCACATCGTAGATTTCTGGGCTAATGGCAATGGCACGATTGTGGTTGACCAGATGTATCTGACAAACAATGCGGATTATTCTCCTCAGGTACCAGCCGACATTGCAGGAGTCGTAGAGAATCAAACGCAACGAGTAAACGTTTACTCGCTCTCAGGACAACTCATACGCCATCAAGTGTATAAGGAAGAAGCCACAAAGGGGCTGTCATCGGGTATTTACATTGTAAATGGCAAGAAAATAATCATCAAACAATAATCCATATTATGAAAAGATTTTCATTCTGCTTATCCATGCTATTTGTTCTCTTAGGTTCATCTACCGTTGGGGCTGCCACACAACAACTGGTAAGTCCCGACGGTAAGATGGCCGTAGTCTTAAACGACAACGAAGGCAAGCCTACTTATCAAATCACCCGAAACGGCATCGTGTTTCTTGAAGAATCCCCCTTGGGATTAAAGACCAACATCGGTGATTTCACGCAAGGACTGACGATAAAGGAAGGGAAAGTTGTTACCGTGAAAGACGAATACGACTTGAAGACCATCAAGCAGAGTCATGTAAACTATGAAGCCACTGAAGGCACCTTCCCTTGCGAGAAAGACGGTAGGCATGTTCTCGACATCATCTTCCGCGTGAGCAATCGTGACGTGGCATTCAGTTATCGCATCTATCCACGAAAAGATACCCGTGTGGCTGTGGTAGAGAGCGAAGCGAGTGGTTTCTCCCTTCCCACAGGCACCACCACGTTTCTCTGTCCACAATCAAAACCAATGGGTGGCTTTGCCCGAACCTCACCCAGTTATGAAACATCGTATTCCTTAGACGACACTACGGGTAAAAATGGATGGGGAGAGGGATATTCGTTCCCTTGCCTTTTCAAGAACGGACAAAACGGATGGATTCTCATAAGTGAGACTGGCACAGATGGCAACTATGTAGGTTGTAGGCTGCTCAATGAGGAGACCACACATTATCGTATTGGATTCCCACAAGCAGGAGAGATGAACGGCATCGGATCCGTGACACCAGCTGTCAGTTTGCCCGCCGTTACTCCGTGGCGCACCATCACCTTGGGTGAGACACTTGCCAATATCGTAGAGACCACCGTAGCCACCGACCTCGTTCACCCCAAGTACAAAGCCAAGTATGACTATACCTACGGAAAAGGCTCATGGTCTTGGATTATCGGTATGGATGGGAGTTGCAACTTCGATGAACAAAAACGTTATATCGACTTCTCGGCAGCGATGGGCTATCGCTCAGTATTGATAGATGCCTTTTGGGACAGACAGATAGGATACGAGCGAATGGCAGAACTGGCACGATATGGCAAAGAGAAAGGCGTTGGCATCTTCTTGTGGTACAACAGCAATGGCTCATGGAACGATGCGCCACAGACACCCATTGGCAAGATGGACCGTTCGAAGGTAAGGCGTGAGGAAATGCGCTGGATGCAAGAGAATGGGATTCTGGGTATCAAGGTTGACTTTTTCGGAGGTGACAAGCAACCCATGATGCAACTGTACGAAGATATTCTTACCGATGCCAACGACTATGGCTTGCAGGTTATCTTCCACGGTTGTACGCTGCCTCGTGGTTGGGAGCGAATGTATCCTAATTACGTTGCATCAGAGGCTGTGCTTGCCAGTGAGAATCTTCACTTCGGACAAGGAGCGTGCGATGCGGAAGCACGAAATGCAGCTACCCACCCGTTCATCCGCAATACGGTTGGCTCCATGGATTTTGGTGGCTCAACACTTAACAAATTCTATAGTGCCGATAACAAGCGAGGTACTCGCAGGATGACCAGTGACGTGTTTGCCCTTGCCACTGCTGTCTTGTTTCAGAGCAGTGTCCAACATTTCGCCCTTGCTCCCAACAACATGGACGATGCGCCCTCATGGGCAATAGACTTCATGAAGACAGTTCCCACCGTATGGGATGAGACACGTTTTATCGATGGCTATCCTGGTAAATATATCATTATGGCTCGCAGGAGTGGAAGTAAATGGTATGTGGTCGGCATAAACGCCGACAAGGAGCCGCTCAAGAAAACACTGTCTCTCCCCATGTTCTCCCAACCATCCGTGACGGTCTATAGCGATACCCCACAACTCGTTGGAAACGTCAAGCAACAGAAATTAAAGAAAAAAGGGCAACAGTTGACCGTTACCATCCCCACCAATGGTGGATTAGTAGTGACAGAATAGTTAAATTATCTAATAATCAATGATATATCATTTTTTTTCCATACCTTTGCAACGAGATTCAGAATGACAATTTCAAATCATGAGAAAAAAACTATTATTATTGCTCGTGGCAACTTGTCTGTCATTATCAGTAAGTGCCGCAAGTTACAAGCAAGGGGATGTCAATCACGATGAAAAGATTGATATTAGTGATGTGGTGATGCTCGTAGATTACATCTTGGGAAAAACACCAGAAGGATTCTATGTAGCACAAGCTGACAAGAACAAAGATGGGAAAATAGACATTTCTGATGTGATAAAGTTGGTAAACATCATTCTCACAGGCATTGATGAGGACGATGAGGGTGGAGACGGTCCTGGAAGCGGCAGTATCATTCCTCCAGACATTCAAGACTAAATTCCAACTTGAGTCACTATGCAAGAAACCGATGGTCACCATATATGGAACCATCGGTTTCTTGCATAGTGACCGATGGTTCCTTGCATGGTTAACGAATGGGAAATTGAAGATTGAAAATTGAAAATTGAAAATTGATAATTCACAATTCATAATTGATAGTTAATGGTCTAAGGATTTAAGGATATTCTTTGTTTACACCAATATAAATCCTTTCATCCTTAAATCCTTAGACTTAGAAGTTAGAGGATTAGAGCAAATGCCGTAGGCATTAGATGTTAGTAGCCAGCCATACAGCCGTGCCGATAGGCATGGCGAACCAACGGTCACTGTTCGCGATAGCGAGGGAATGTAAATGGCAAGATAGAGGATGCAGCAAACGGAATACCCTGCCGTAGGTAGGGGACACGAAGAACCTTATCGCCTACCTACGGCAGGCTTTTTCTCATCCCAACCTTTTTACCAGCCATTTCGGTCTACCTAACAGCAGACCTGTATGGCTGGCTACTGACATCTGATGCCTACGGCATCTCTCCGTACTTGCATGATTATCAATCGATACCGACCACAAACACAATCTTCAATCTTCAATCCTCAA
>DJXW01000034.1:0-135235 GCA_002449845.1 Prevotella sp. UBA6994 | reverse complement strand
AATCTTCAATCTTCAATCTTCAATCCTCAATCCTCAATCTTCAACGAATAGGGTTAATAGATGTTATAAATAAGGTGTGAAAATAAACTAAATGTCAGAAAAATGCGTCTAATAAAATAAAATCGAAACACGACAATTATAAAAGTATATGAACAAGAAACTAAAGACGGGGTTGCTAATCATCATGGCGATAGGCTTTACCCATCCTGCATTAGCCCGAAAATGGACACTGCGTGAATGTATAGACTACGCATTGCAAAACAACATCACCTTACAGAAATCAAGTTTGACACGGCTCTCGGCAGAACAAGACATCATGCAAAGCCAAGCAGCCTTGCTGCCTTCTTTGTCTGCCAACACCAACCAAAACGTGTCATACCGTCCCTGGCCTAAAACGGGAAGGGCAACGGTACTAAACGGATTTGTGGAACAAAGTGTGGACAAGGTGTATTACAACGGTTCGTATGGTGTGAGTTCCAATTGGACGGTTTGGAATGGCAACCGCAACAGGAACACTGTCAAACTGAATAAGATTTCAGCAGAACAAGCACAGGCTGACTCTGCCGTGACAGCCAACAACATCCAAGAACAGATAGCACAGCTCTATGTGCAAATATTGTATTCGGCTGAAGCCATCAACGTTCACAAGAAGAGCTTGGAGACCAGCAAGCAAAACGAACTAAGGGGACAAGCCTTCGTGGAAGTGGGAAAGATGAGCAGGGCTGACTTGGCTCAGCTCACCTCTCAACGGGCACAGGATGAGTATGGTATCGTAGAGGCAGAAAGTAACATGCGAAACTACAAAAGACAACTGAAACAGGTATTGCAAATCACTGATGACGAGGAGTTTGACGTGGTGGTTCCCAATACCACCGACGAGATGGCTCTCCAACTGATTCCTACCCTGCAAAGCGTATATGAGGCTGCATTGGAGCAACGTCCGGAAATCAAACAGGCTAAGTTGGGTATTGAAAGCAGCAACCTCAGTATCAAGATGGCAAAGGCACAACGGTTGCCTACCGTGGGGGTCAGCGCAAGTGCAACAACTACCACATCGAGTATGAGCAGCAACGCATGGGGCTCACAACTGAAAAACAACTTCAACTTAGGCGCAGGTGTCAACGTGTCTATTCCCATCTTCGACAACCGTGCCGCCAAGACTGCCATCAACAAAGCCATGATCCAAAGGGAGAGGTATCAGTTGGAACTGAAAGACAAACAGACATCCCTCTATTCCTCCATCGAGAACTATTGGCTACAGGCTGTGAATAACCAAGAGAAGTTTAAGGCTGCAAAAATTGCCACGCAAAGCGCACAAACAAGTTATGAAATGCTGAGCGGTAAGTTTGAGCAGAAACTGATCAATATCGTTGAACTCATGCAAGGAAGGGATGCCTTGCTGAAAGCCCAGCAGAATGAATTGCAAAGCAAGTATCTGGCTATCCTCAATATAGATATGCTTAACTTCTATAAGAGTGGGGAGTTATCGAAAACGCCTTGAAAGATGACATCCAATTACTTTTGGGGTGTTTTTTTCATCATTTAATAATAGACATTACAAACTTTTTTGTAAATTTGCTCCCAAAACAATTGGAATTGAAAAGAAAGGAACTATAATATGTCACAAGAAGAAAGAAAAAGCAAGATGGCAGTCAACAGAGCAATAAACTCTAAGAAACCAGCAAAAAGCAGATTCATGAAATGGGCAAGAGCCCATAAAGGAGCTTTTATCGTTAATGATCCAGAATTAAAAGCACAATTAGTAAACTTTGATTAATTGCTATGCGATTACTCCTTGACACATGCGTCATTATTGATTGGCTAACAGATACTGACCCATTTGATCAAAATGTGTGGGATATACTTAATGACCCTGACAATCGGCTTTATATCAGTGCAGAAACGCAACGAGAACTAATAATATCATTTAATAACAAGAAATTTCTCACTAAGTACTGGACAACAGCAGAGAAAATGTTACTAAGTATTAAGCAAGAAGCAAATATAGATACTCTCCCCATCACAGAACAAACAATGTTTACATACTCTCGACTAAAGCTCAATGAAGCAGATGACCATCGAGACCCAAGTGACCACGTAATTATAGCCCATGCAATTACAGAAAAACTAACGCTTCTATCAAGTGACAAGAAGTTTCCGTTTTATAGGAAACAAGGACTTGAACTATTAGAATACTAAGTCACGTCATTCTTCTTTTTGTCTTTCGCCATACAAGACGGAAGGATGCCTATCGGCATCGGATGTCAGTAGCCAGCCATACAGCCGTGCCGTCAGGTACGGCGAAATGGCTGGAAATAGAATGCCGCAAACGGAATGCCCTGCCTTTAGGTAGGGGACACATATATCCATATTGCCTACCTATGGCAGGCTTTTTCCCACGCCAAACGTTCTTCCAGCCATTTCGAAACACCTAACGGCGTTTCTGTATGGTTGGCTACTAACATCTAATGCCTACGGCATTTTCTTCATCGTGACAAATGAATCATATTTTGTGCCATGAAAATATTTCGGAAATATTTTTCATGGCATAATTTGTACAATTCCCTAACATTTCGTATCTTTGTACCGTGCAATTGATGTGCACGGACATTTTTATTTGCTCAATCGCGACACGAATTGGAACCTCGGAAATGTGAATGGAGCAAAATAACAAAGTACACAGGAGCTTGCGTTATATAACGCAGGTATCTCCATAGTACTTTGTGGGTAGTTCCAAACCTGTGTCGCGTATGGTGAATGCCTGCGTTTTTCTTTTGCCCGAAAGTGAGGTGCAGGGTTCTCCTAAAAGGATGAACTAATTATTAACAAATAAAAATGTACAAGTTATGAAAAAGTTATTCTTTTCGTTGGTTGCCCTGATTTGTGCAACCATGAGTTATGCACAGAGTTCGCTTATCGCTACGCTCAGCCATGATGGTGAGATTTCCACGTTCTATGGTGCTGGTGCGTTACGTGATGCACACGAGGCAGCACAACATGGCGACATCATCACCCTCTCCAGCGGCTCGTTTACATCAGTGAAGATCACCAAAGCCATTACGTTACGTGGTGCTGGGATGCAAGTAGATACAATTGCCAAGACTAATCCAACAGTTATTACGGGCGATTTCAACATTAACATTCCCGATAGTGTGGAACAGAGGCTGACAGTGGAAGGATTGTTTTGTAGTGAAATTATCTCAATTGATAATTTAAAAAATGCTTCTTTTTTGAAAGATAGAATAAAAGAAATTAGACCAGGTTGGAACGGTAAAATGCAAAATATAACTTTCATTCATTGCAAAATATCAAATTTTTATAATATTAATAATGAGCGTGGTCAGAATGATGGTAATTCTGCTTCTATTGTTAATTGTTACATTGCTCGTAATAGTGGTGTGTCCTACAATCTCGAATTTACTAACTGTATATTGAATCAAAACAACCAAAGTTTAGATAATATTAGAAATTCAATTTTTAATAATTGTATAATACACCAAACTACCCATACTATTAATAGTATGCATAAATTGAATGGTTCTTGTTATGCATATTATTGCTTAGGTTTACAACATGGTAATGATCCTGAAGCAATGTTTAGAAATATAAATAACAATTCAACAGACTACTATGCATATAACGACTATACAAATATTTTCAAAACCTACACAGGTACCTACACCGATGAAGAAACCTTCGAACTCACCGATGAGGCAAAAGCCAAGTATTTAGGCAGCGATGGAACAGAAGTAGGTATTCATGGTGGCTCATTACCCTTCGACCCCACGCCCACCAATCCACAAATCACGAAGTGCAACGTAGCATCTAAGAGTACCGCTGACGGTAAGTTGAGCGTTGACATCGAAGTGAGTGCCACAGAATAATATATAATAAGGTGTAAATCTATGCGAAAATATATCTTATTCATCTTGTGCCTTTGCATCCACGGCATAGCGAGGGGGCAAACGGGATTCGACTATCGGTATTGGTTTGACAACGATGCGTCGAGAGTCCTCAATGGGCATTCTGCCACCAACCAATGGCAGATAGATGCTGACTTATCAGGACTGAGCGAATCGCTGCACGCCATTCATATCCAAGTAATCGATGACAAGGGCAACATGAGTTCGCCCGTAACCCGTCACTTCCTGAAACTTCGCAGTAGAAACGTGCACGAAGGCTACTATTGGTTTGAGAGCGACAGCAAGGCCCGAAAACTGATGGGGCAGATACAAGGAGCATTCAGCATCGACGTATCAGCACTGCCACAAGGATTCCACACCATCTATTTCCAGATGGTAGGCGAAGATGGCACGCTCTCATCGGTAACATCCCGTTCTTTCTATAAGGTCACCGTACCGAAAGCGCTGACCTATCGCTGTTGGGTGGACGATGACCTATCGACCATGACCACGGGCAACTACACAGGCGGAACGATGCTGATAGACCTTGGCAACGTAAGCGAAGGTTATCACGTACTGCGAACACAAGTGGAAGGAACCACGTTGTCTTCCGTGGTGAGCCGCCCCTTCTTCAAGGTACCCCAAATAGACGGAATGAAATACCTGCGTTGTATCTGTTCGATAGACAACGAACAATTCCTTGTGGAAGACGTAGCACCAGCCGGCGGTATCGTACATTGGAATTTCGACGTGAGCACCCTACCTTACGGATTCCACCGCATACAAATAAGGGTGATGACACCCACGGGAGCGGAGACCAGCAATTACGACTCCTTCTTCCTGCGCATCCCCACCACCGAGGAAATGAACAATCTGAAACTGGTCTATGCCATTGACGGTGCGGAATACCACACTGAGGGAGGCAGCATGAGCAATGGCGTATTCCATTGTGACTTAGACGTGGCTCATCTCACCGATGGCTTGCATCGTATCGTCTATAAGTTGAGCAATGGCAGAGGCGTGGAGACCAAGACGCAGACCCAATTCTTCGTCAAGACACCAGTAGGCGGCAATGGTATCGTGGAATACCACTATTGGCTGAACGACAGTACCAACCAAGTGAGCAAGGTACGATTGGAAAGAGCGGAAAATCCGTTGAAGTTGATTTCCATGCTCCCATTGCCCAAGCACCCGATTAACAGTCAGTTGTTCCAATTTGAGATAGACAAAGGCAAGCCCGTGGTCTATTCCAAGAACAATCTGCACATCCGCTTCTATGATTCCAGTGGTAGATTTACCGACGCATCTGCAGAGTTTGTAGATTACAGCGTGAAGCAAGAAGTGACAGACATCGAGCGGTTAATCTCAGGTGTGAGAGCCACCACGCAGAAGCCCACAGGCGACGACATCAAATGGTACCAGTTTGATGCAGAGCCAGGCGACAGTGTACAGTTCCTGCTCGACCGTGCTGCCACCGTCCAGGTGTTTGCACCATCAGGCAAAGAACTGCTGAATGTATGCGGCTATGATGCGGTGAATGTCTTTGGCAGTCAGGTGAACGAGAGCGGCACCTATTACGTGGCAATGCACGATGTGACCGCCCAAGAAGGCAATGACATCAACATTGACTATCTGCACTTAGACAAATACGCCGTGCTGAGACAAGACGTGAGTGTGGTGGGCAATGGCGGTTTCAATACCATCACATTTGAGGGCAACGGTTTTGACGAACTGAAATCGGTAGATTTGGTATCGGGAAAGAATACGTTGACTTCCGTAGAGATAGGACATGAAAGCAATGGTGTGAGCAGCGTGAAGTTCAACTTCGACGGTGCAAGGCTTGGCGTATATCAGGCAGTGTTCCATTTTGCAGGAAGAGACATTACGGTGGAGAATTGCATCACCGTGGAGCCAGCGAATGACATTGACCTTGACGTGAAAGCAACATGGGACAGAAACTTCCTCATGGCAGCAGGTAAGATTAAGTATAAATTCTCTGTCACCAATCGTGGCAACATGACCGCTTACGATGCCCCACTCATGATTCGTATCTACACACGCAATGCCGAAAGCCTGAGACGAGTAGATATTGAAGGGTACGACTTGAAAAAGCAACTCAAGGACATCTACGGAGAGCATTATACGGCAAGAATGGAAAACGAAATCAATGCAAAGATGGAAGTGTCTGGAGACAGGGTATTCTTCTTGGAGGCAGACAGCACAGATATCGTTGACACATGGGGAACCCACGTGCATGAAGTGTTTGTTTGTCCCGACATTCCTCCCTACACCACCAAAGACATCACCGTTTCATTGACATTGAGAGAACCCGTATATTGCTATATGTGGTATCCCGACGCTTGGAATGAGGGAAGCCAAGCCCAACGAGCAAGGAAGGCAAGTGATGGCTCGAAATGCAAGCGGTCACCCTTTGAAATGCAACACCAGCATAATTGCGCTCAAAACGCTTGGGCTGCACAATCAGGATTGGACGATGAAGATTATTTGCCATTCCCCAATGAGGATTGCAGAGACTATGCGCCTAATCCCATGCCTTGTCCAAGTCCTTACGGTCCTGGCGGTCCATCCAATCCCGTCAACTCCTTTGACCCGAACAACATCTTCGGCTATATAGCAGAGAGCGGCAGCAAGGCAGTGCGTGATAGTTTAGTGGATGTGAATTACACCATAGAGTTTGAGAATGACCCAGAATATGCCACAGCTCCAGCTCATGATATTTATATCACCGACACATTGGATATACAGAAGTTTGATTTATCGACTTTTGAACCCTCTCGCATCATGATTGGTAAGAAATCAATGGACCTGACAGGTGAAAAAGACTTTGTGGTTACGATGGACATGCGACCCGAAATCAATGCCATTGCTAAGGTAGAGGGAGCATTGGACATGAACACGGGAATCTTTAAATGCCATATCTCCAGTCTTGATCCCATGACGATGGAGCCAACAACCTATATCTGGGACGGAGTATTACCCGTGAACGGAGCCAAAGGAACATATATGTGGGATTACGACGATGAGCCAGTGCCCAACTGGGCAAAGGGAACCTTTATGTGGGATTTTGAAGACACGCCTTCTGGTATCGGAGAGTTGTCTTATAACATCTCATTGAAGGAAAAATTGGCACATGGTACGAAGGTGAATAACCAAGCGGGTATCGTGTTTGACATCAACGACGTAATCATGACTCCTACGTGGACCAATTTGATAGACAAGATAATGCCAGAAAGTAGGATAACCGACGTAACCTTACTCAACGACTCCACGGCAAGCGTGAGCATTGATGCAACCGACAATGGCTCTGGCTGTTGGAAATACGACGTGTATGTGCAATATGGTGAAGGTTCAGGTTGGTGGAAAGCAGCCGAGAACGTACCCATCGACACTACGGCAAGCGTGAAGGTTTATGACGGCATCAATCACGGATTCTTTGTATTGGTGACCGACTCTGCCGGAAACGTAGAGAAGAAAGAGGAAATAAGAGAATATGTGCTTGACATGTCTGATCCCGATGCCATAGAGGTTGCAAAGATTGACACAAGAAATGGCGAAACTGCCGTCTATGACTTGCAAGGTCGTAGGGTGGAGAAATCAGCCTTGCAAACCAAAGGCATCTACATCGTAAACGACAAGAAGAAAGTGAGAAAAATTGTAAGACGATGAATGGAGCAGTTCATCATTGATGATACATCTATCAAGAAGACCATTTCCTTCCGATAATCAGGTTAGGGAATGGTTTTCTTTTTGACTCTTTTCAAATAACTACATCCTATATACTTAAAAAATGTTTTTTTCCCATAAAAGCAATGCCTATTTTTGCACAATAGATTTTATTTCGTATCTTTGTACGTAAATTTTATTGGTATGGAAAAGAAATCTATCTTTATATATATATTAATATGGTGTATGGCATTGTGTTCGTGTGGCGGTGATGACGGACTTCCGAAAGTGAAGGAGACTGCCATCGACGAGGATGATGACAATACCACGGCAACCGTCAATGACCAATATACCTATCAATTGCCAGTGATCTTTCACGTCATCTACAATGACAAGAACGACCCATTGCAATACGTTGACCACAGTCGTTTGGCGAAAATTCTCGACAACGTGAATGAATTGTATAAAGGTGGTATTTACGGGGAGAGTCAAGACATCAACATTCATTTCTTTCTTGCCAAGACCGACGAGAATGGCAAAACACTCAGTACACCTGGCGTAGAATACGTGAAATGGTCAGGCACTTATCCCATAGATCCACACGACTTCATGTCAGACCAAACTGGTACTAACAAGAAATACATTTGGGATCCCAATGAATATATCAACGTGATGGTGTACAACTTTGCCAAATCAGGCGAAGACGGCAGTACCACCTTGGGCTTGAGTCATTTACCATACGCAGTGAAAAGCGATACTGCCTTAAAAGGATTGGAGACCGTTGACAGAGATGTCATTACCAAATCCATGCTTGGCTATCCTCATAGTTCATCCATCAACAGCCTGTACATTGACTATGAATCCACCAGATATACCAAGACAGACAAGGGGAAGAGCGGATATACATACGTTTCTTCAGACATCAATGTGACCTTGGCTCACGAATTGGGACACTATTTGGGATTGCACCACGTTTATACCGAGAAAGACTCTAAGGTGGCAGACGATTGCGAAGACACCGACTGCTGTGATGACACACCCAGCTACAACCGTGTGAAATACAACAATTTCTTAGAGCGATACCTTTCTGACACACCTTCCAACAAGTTAAGTCTGAAAGAAATGTGCCTGCGCACCAATTGCGAGGGAAGCACATATTATTCTGCCAATATCATGGATTATTCCATGTGCTATAGCTATAAATTCTCAGCCGACCAGAAATATAGAATGAGATGGGTATTGTATAACTCACCCCTCATGCCTGGTCCTAAGCAAAAACAGAAAACCATTCAAAGACGAGACAAGAATAAGGATGAAATCCTCAATCTACCAATGAGAATCGTCGAAGATAAAATAAGAATCAGATAAGACATGCAATACATCATTCAAGCACCCAAACATCTTGAGACAACCATCAAGTTGCCTGCCTCAAAGAGCATCAGCAACAGGGCATTGATCATACACGCTTTGGCAGGAGGTGAAATTACCCCAGACAATCTGTCCGATTGTGACGATACCAACGTGATGGTGAATGCCCTAAGAAACATGCCACCCGTAATAGACATCATGGCAGCAGGTACAGCCATGCGTTTTTTGACTGCTTATCTTTCGGTTATCCCCGGTGAACATATACTGACGGGAACCGAGAGAATGAAGCATCGTCCGATAGAGATACTCGTAGATGCTCTCCGTACATTGGGAGCCGACATTGAATACGTAGAAGAAAAGGGCTATCCCCCACTCCGCATCAAGGGAAAGGCATTGAATGGCGGGACACTGGAAATACCAGGGAGCATCAGTTCGCAATATATCTCAGCACTGTTGATGATTGCACCTACATTGAAAGATGGATTAGAACTGAAGATGACTGGTGAAATTATCTCACGTCCTTACATAGACCTCACCTTATGGACAATGAGAGAATTTGGAGCCAAAGCAGATTGGACCAGTGGCGATACCGTAGCCGTGCAACATAGTAATTATTCGCAAAGAAAATACCTGATAGAAAACGATTGGAGTGCGGCTTCCTATTGGTATGAGATTTTGGCGTTGAGCAATGAGGAAGAAGCTACACTTAAACTGGAAGGACTCATGGACGGTTCAAAGCAAGGTGACTCCGTGACGAGATACATCTTCTCTTTGCTTGGCATCAAGACCAAATTCAGTTCTAAGATACAGGGCAAGCCAACAACCGTCACGCTCAAGAAAAGTGGCAGAGTGGTGCCTCGACTGGATTACGACTTTATCAATTCTCCCGATTTGGCACAGACATTCGTAGTTTGTTGCATTGCCTTGGGAGTGCCTTTCCATTTCAAGGGATTGTCAAGCCTTGTCATCAAGGAAACTAATCGCATCGTGGCATTGAAGAACGAGTTGATGAAATTGGGATTTGTCATCAAGGACGTAAACGACAGCGAACTGATTTGGGACGGTGAACGATGTGAACCTACGATGGAAGCCATCGATACTTACGAAGACCACCGTATGGCTTTGTCTTTTGCTCCATTGGCGATGAAATATCCCGAAATCAAAATCAACAATCCGATGGTGGTTACGAAGTCTTACCCAGCTTTCTGGGAAGACATGAAACACGCAGGTTTTAAGATTGACGTCATAGAATAATCAATACGCTGAGATACAAACATGAGCTACATAGTCTTTTGCGTCATTGCATTGGTGATTATCACGGGTTGCTACTTGTTGTTTATCAAGACCAGCAACCCTGATAATGTCATCGTGCCAACCAGTGATTGTAGCAGTTGTGACGGTTCAAGCGACAAGTGTGAACAGACCTGCATGATGGAAGCATCGCTCAAGGAAATAGAGTATTTCGACGATGAGGAATTAGATGCTTTCAAGGGTAAGCCTTCCAACGAATACACCGACGAAGAAGCCGACATGTTTAGCTACGTCATGGAAACGATGAATCCCAAAGAGGTGAAAGACTGGAACCGCAGCCTTTGTTTGAGAGGAATCAACGTACCCGACCAAATCAAAGACGAAATGTTCATGCTCATGGAAACTTAGTCAAGGCAATAATTATCTTCTATTTGCTTTGACGAATTAATTATACCACGTTTAGACAATAAAAACATGGTTTTTCAGTTTTATAAACATGAGGTTTCATAAAGAGAAACATATTCTTTACCTCCTGCTGTTGGTCTGCTTAGGATTGATGGCGGGTTGCTCTACGCAAAAAAATACGGCGAAGAGCAGATGGTGGCACTCTTTTAACGCACGATACAATACTTACTATAACGGAACACTGGCATATATAGACGGTAGCGAGGAGAAGGAAAAAGGACACAAAGACAACTTCACCGAAATCATCCCATTATATACGGTTGGCAATACCAAAAGCAGGGAATTGGGCAAGGGCAACTTTGACAAGGCTATTGAAAAATGTCAAAAAGCCATTAAATTACACAGCATCAAAAAACGCCCTCAATGGACGAAGAGACGCAGAAAGACCGAAAAAGACATTGAATGGTTGAACCGAAAGGAATACAACCCCTTGCTTTGGAAGGCTTGGTTGCTCATGGGACGTTCGCAATTTCACCAAGGAGCATTCGATGAGGCTGCCTCTACCTTCGCTTATATGAGCAGGCTCTATCAAACCCAACCAGCCATTTATGGAAGAGCTCGTGCTTGGTTGGCAAAATGCTACATCGAACAAGATTGGATTTACGATGCAGAAGACGTTATCCGCAACATGCGCAGGGATTCCATTCATTGGAGTGCGCAGAAGGAGTGGGACTACACATACGCCGACTATTACATTCATACCGGCGATTACGAGCAGGCAATTCCTTATCTCAAGAAAGTCATCAAACACGAGATGCGCAAACAGCAGAAAGCACGTGAATGGTTCTTGCTGGGACAATTGGAAAACGCACTCGGTCATAAGCAAGCTGCATACAAGGCATATAAACACGTAGGCAGATTGAACCCGCCGTATGAAGTGGCGTTTAATGCCAAGATTGCCATGACTGAGGTAATGTCAGAAGGACAATGGAAAAAGATGATTAGTCAACTGAAGCGCATGGCTCGGTCAGACAACAACAAGGATTATCTTGACCAAGTTTACTATGCCATTGGCAATATCTATCTCGCTCAGAAAGATACACTTAAAGCCATCGGTGCCTACGAGACAGGTAACAAGAAAGCCACACGTAGCGGCATTGAGAAAGGTGTATTGTTGTTGAAACTAGGCGACATCTATTGGGAAATGGAGAAGTTCAGCGATGCTCAGCGATGCTATGGTGAAGCTATCGGACTTCTCGACAAGGAACGTGACGACTATGAGCAACTTTCTGAAAGGTCGAAGATTCTTGACGAGTTGGCTCCCTATACAGATGCTGTTCATTTGCAAGACTCCCTGCAAGCCCTCGCCAAGATGGACGAAAAGGAAAGGAATGAGGCAATTGACCGAGTGATAGAGGCTCTGAAAAAGAAGGAAAAGGAAGAGAAGAACAAACAGGCTGAAGCCAATGCCCAACAAGTGTTGCAACGCAATGGAGGCATGGGCAATCAGAATAACATGCAAAGAAACAACCCCACCCAGACAGCAATTGGAACGGAAAACGGAAAATGGTATTTCTATAATGCAATGGCGGTGCAACAAGGAAAGCAAACTTTTGAGAAACAATGGGGTAAGCGTGAGAACGTAGATAACTGGCAACGCATAAACAAGACCGTGGTGGCTGGTGCTGGTGAATTTGGTGAGATTCCCGAGATGACTCCCGAACAATTGGATTCCATAGCCAGGGAAGAAGCCATTCAAGACTCTTTAGAGCAATTGAAAGACAGTGCGCAGAACGACCCTCACAAACGTGAGTATTACTTGGCACAAATACCGTTCACTGAAGAACAGTTGCAAGCAAGCAACCTGATTCTTGAAGATGGATTATACAATTCTGGCGTAATCTTCAAGGACAAGCTCGACAATCTACCGTTGAGTGAGAAGGCCTTACGTCGCCTTACCGATAATTATCCCGACTTTGAAAACATGGATGCGGTGTATTATCACCTATTCTTATTATACAACAGGATGAACATGCCTGCCATTGCGGATGGGTATGTAGATAAACTTAAAGAGCAATTCCCAGAAAGTCAATGGACAGGTATCTTGTCTGACCCTTATTTCAAGGAGAATGCTATCTTTGGCGAACAAATGGAAGACTCTCTATATTCGGCTACCTATAGTGCCTTTAAGGGAGACAGATATGGTGAGGTAAGAGCCAATGCTCGTGTATCTGCCGAACGATTCCCATTGGGAGCTAACAGGGATAAATTTTTGTTTATCGACGGTTTAGGAAAACTTAACGACGGAGACGGAGACGGTTGTTTGGAAGATATGAAAGCCGTAGTGGAGAAATTCCCGCAAAGCAGATTGGCAGAGATGGCAGGTATGATTATCAATGGCGTAAAAGCTGGTAAACAACTTCGAGGAGGAAAGTTTGACTTGGGCGACGTATGGAGCAGAAGAAGCGTGGTACTGAATGACAGTGACTCCGTGTCAGCCAAGAAGCTGTCACCTGAACGTAACGTAGATTTCTTGTTCATGGTTGTTTATAAACCTGATTCCGTCAACGAGAACCTACTGTTGTACGAATTGGCAAGGTACAACTTCACCAGTTACATGGTTCGTAATTTCGATATTACCATCGAACAAGACGAGTTGGGCTTGCACCACATGCAAGTGTCAGGCTTCAGGAATTTCGACGAGGCATTGCAATACGCACGAGAGTTACACCAGCAAGCCAACATCGTAAAGCGACTTGGCAATAGCAGGTCGATAGTAATCAGTACCGAAAACTTCCCGTTATTGGGTAAGCAGTTCAGTTACGATGATTACGATGAGTTCTATACCAAGCATTTCGCACCTCTGAAAGTGAGTACGTTTGACTTATTATCCGAACCTGCCGAGATAGGATATGAGAAAGAACAAGACGTGCCTACCACGGAGGAAGAGGTTGACAGAGCATTAGACCAAATGAATGAGGGTACATTCATTGGCAATGGTGAAGACAATGGCGGTAATGCAGGTAATAATCGTGAAAACGAAATCGTCATTGAGGAAGAACCTACCAAACAAGGCAACAACAATATCGTTGACGAAGGTACTACCATCATGGAAGAACCTGTGAAGACCAACAACAACCGCGTCAACGAGGAGGATAATAATCTCATCATTGAGGAACCTGTGAAACAACAAACTCAGATTGAGGAAGATGACAATACGATTATCATCAATGACGAACCTTTGAACAACCAAAACGTAGAGGACGATTCTAATATCATCATCATCGACGATAACAGTAACAAACAAAAGCAACAAGAAGATGATGACATCATCATCATTGACGATACTGACAACAACAAACAGCAACAGACAGAGGACATCATCATCCTTGATGACGATGAACCCGAATCGAAGACGAAGAACAACAAGCAACAAAAGCAAGACATCAAGGAAGATGGAGTTGATCTTGAGGATGAGTATTACGAATTAGGAGGTTTTTAAGGTATTCAGATAAAAGGATTGAATTATGAGCAACGGATTGATATTATGGGTAGATGATGAGATTGAATTGCTGAAAGCTCACATCATCTTCCTCGAAAAGAGAGGATACGAAGTGATTACCGTCAGCAACGGAACGGATGCGATTGACCAATGTAGGCAACATACGTTCGACCTGATTATGCTTGATGAGATGATGCCTGGCTTGACAGGTTTGGAAACACTGCAAATCATCAAGGAAATATCGCCCACTACGCCCGTTGTGATGTGTACGAAGAGCGAGGAGGAAAACATCATGGATCAAGCCATCGGTAGCAAGATAGCCGACTACCTCATCAAGCCCGTCAATCCCAGTCAGATTCTCCTCACACTGAAGAAGAACATCCATCGAAAGGAAATCGTGACCGAGGTAACGCAATCCGGTTACCAACAAAATTTCATGGACATCTCCCTGCAAATATCCGACTGCAAGACTTTTGAAGACTGGCAAAACGTGTATAAGAGACTGGTCCACTGGGAATTGGAACTGAGTAGTACAGACAGCAATATGACTGAAATCCTCAAGACACAGAAAGAGGAAGCCAATATCGGATTTGCTAAATTCATCAAAAACAATTACATGGATTGGGTGAATCCGCAGAAACAAGTGGAACGACCGATGATGAGCCCAGACATTTTTAAGAAAAAGATTTTCCCGTTGCTGAACGAAGGACAGAAAACATTCTTGATTGTCATTGATAATTTCAGATACGATCAATGGCGAGTCATCACCCAAGAAATTAGCGATATGTTCGACATCGAGGAAGATATGTACCTCAGCATTCTACCCACAGCCACGCAATATGCGAGGAATGCCATCTTCAGTGGATTGATGCCCAACAAGATTGCACAGATGTTTCCAAACCTTTGGGTGGATGAAGACGAGGAAGAAGGTAAGAATATCAACGAGGAACCTCTTATCGGAACGCAGATAGAAAGATATAGGAGACACGACAGCTATAGTTATCATAAAATCAACAATTCAGTTGATGCTGAGAAATTCATCCAGCAGTTGAACCAGATCAAGAACAACGACCTGAACGTGGTGGTATTCAATTTCATCGACATGCTTTCTCACGCAAGAACGGAATCGCGAATGGTGAGAGAACTTGCCAACAACGAGAGTGCCTATCGTTCCATCACGCTTAGTTGGTTTCGTCACTCCGTCATGGCAGACCTCTTCAAGATTCTTGCCCAAATGGATTACAAGATTGTGATTACCACGGATCATGGTTCCATACGAGCTTCTAAACCATTAAAGATTATCGGTGACAGAAATACCAATACCAACCTTAGATATAAACTGGGAAAGAACCTCAGTTATAATCCCAAAGAGGTGTTTACCATCAAGGAACCGCAGAAAGCGCAACTCCCCTCCCCTAACCTCAGCACCACTTACGTGTTTGCAACGGGTGACGCGTTCTTCGCATATCCCAATAATTATAATTATTACGTATCTTATTACAAAGACACCTTCCAGCACGGAGGAATCTCCATGGAAGAAATGATTATCCCTATCGTTACATTGACTTCAAGAAAAAGATGACACAAATTAGAATTACTTCATTAGACAATATCCAAGAAGCCGCAAGGCAGTTTATCAATCATATTGGCAATGCCAGGGTGTTTGCCTTTTACGGTAAAATGGGCGCTGGAAAGACGACGTTTATCAAAGCTATCTGTGAGGAATTGGGAGTGAAAGATGTCATCACATCTCCCACGTTTGCTATTGTGAATGAATATACCACAGATTCACCCTCTTCAATCTCCCCCACTATCTATCACTTCGACTTTTATCGTATCAAAAAGATTGAAGAAGTTTACGATATGGGATACGAAGATTATTTCTACAGTGGCTCCCTTTGTTTCTTGGAATGGCCAGAGTTAATCGAGGAATTGCTCCCTGAGAATGCCGTGAAAGTAAACATCGAAGAGCAAGAGGACGGAAACAGACTTATTTCGTTTTAATAACGCATTGGTTCAAAGAGGGAAACAAAAGTTCTCCTTTTCCCATCATTAGGAACCATTGTTTCCTTATATAGTAACCGATGGTCACTCGTATAGTTACCATCGGTTTCTTACTATGTGACCGTTGGTTTCTGGATTTCAAAGATTCACTGTTCTATACTTTTCCATAGTATTTGGTCATTGGTGATATAAAAGAAAACGAAGATGCACCAGCCTGGTACATCTTCGTTTTCTCTATCATATTCCAAAATATTAGAGCAAGTCTTTAAACTTCTCGTCAAGGGTTGCCTTTTGAGCAGCACCGACAAACTTATCTACCAACTCACCATTCTTGAAGAACAGGATGGTAGGAATGTTACGAATGCCGAAATCCATGGCAAGCTCGTCATTTTCCTCAACGTCACACTTTCCAACGACCACCTTACCATCGTATTCCTTGGCAAGTTCTGAAATGATTGGTCCTACCATACGACATGGTCCACACCATGTTGCCCAGAAATCTACTACCAATGGCAATTCGCCATTCTTATAACTCTCGAAATTCTCTGTTGTTATATTTACTTCCATTTGACTATAATATTAAAGTTTTCTTTTGCAAAATTACTCAATTAATCCCTATCATACAAACAATTTGCCAAATTAATTTACATGATACGACATGCCATCATGACATTCAATGTATGACACCAAATCATTTTTCAAATAGATGGATTTAGCCTTTGAACGCAACAAGATATTGGTGTTGTGTTCTTTATCAACGATTTGGAACATGAGTTGTGTCTTTCCGGGGCTATCTGTCACCATTGATGAGATATCTGACACAACGGTTTCGTCGATGACAGAGCTATCCAATGTGATGGTAAATCGCTCAATTTTTTCATCCTTGACAGTTTGCATGTATTGGATATCCGTTATGCGCAAATCATAGATGTTGGTATCACGGAATCGTTGCACACAATTAGCGGTGATGAAGACGATGCAACCCTCTGTCAGTATTCCTTTCCATGTGCCCCAGTCCTCTCCGAAGAGCGCCAATTCACCATTTCCCTCAAAATCTTCCAAGGTTACAAAACCACATGGTTTACCCGTTTTGGTAAATTTCGACTTTACCCCTGTAACGATACCTCCGAGGGTAATGGTTTTCCTGTTCACGAGAGACGCTTTGTCGGCAATTTCCGAGCAATGGGTGTTACACAGATGGTTCAAGATCACTCGATAGTCATCCAATGGATGAGCAGAAAGATAGATACCCACCAGTTCGCGCTCACGATTCAGTTTCTCTATCGTACTCCATGACTCCCCTTCCGGAATGGGCGGATTGGCAATCTCTATGGCATCAGAAGCACCGAAGAGTGAGTTTTGCGCCTCATATTTCTCCATTTGGTACAACTGCCCATATCTCAACAGCACGTCTAAGAATTGTACACCTTTATGATCTACCGCAAAGAAATTCTCACGGGGAATATTGAAGCTGTCAAATCCACCGCTCAGTGCCAAACTTTCAAAAGCCTTACGATTGACAGCATTCAGATTGACACGTTGGGCAAAATCATAGATGTCCTTATAGGGTCCATTTTGTTCGCGTTCATTGATAATGGCTTGAGCAGCTCCATCGCCCATACCTTTGATAGCGGCAAGACCGAAGCGGATTTCTCCCTTCTTGTTTACACCAAACTTATGATAACTCTCGTTGACATCTGGTCCTAACGTGGCAATGCCCATCGACTTGCACTCATCCATCAACTTTGTGATTTCAGTAATCTGGTCGCGTCTGCGACTCATGATGGCTGCCATAAACTCGGCTGGATAATTAGCCTTTAAGTATGCAGTCTGGAATGCCACCCAAGAATAACATGCTGCATGACTCTTATTGAAAGCGTAAGACGCAAACTTCTCCCAGTCGCCCCAAATCTTTTCCAATATCTTCGGGTCGTGTCCGTTTTTCTTTCCACCCTCGATAAACTTAGGCTTCATCTCGTCAACGATTTTCTTTTTCTTCTTTCCCATAGCCTTACGCAATGCGTCACTCTCGCCACGAGTGAAATCAGCCAATTGGCGTGATAAAAGCATCACCTGCTCTTGGTAAACCGTGATACCATACGTGTCTTTGAGGTATTTCTCCATACACGGTATGTCATAGGTAATCTCCTCTTTACCATTCTTTCTCGCAATAAACGAAGGAATGTAATCCATAGGACCTGGACGATAGAGCGCATTCATGGCAATCAAATCCTCAAATACGGTAGGTTTCAGTTCACGCAAATATTTCTGCATTCCTGCCGACTCAAACTGGAATGTACCGATGGTACGACCTTCTTGATAGAGTTTGTAAGTCTTCTCGTCGTCAATCGGAATCGTATCCAAGTCAATCTCAATGCCACGGGTAATCTTGATGTTTTCAACAGCCTCCTTCAACTCCGATAGTGTCTTCAAGCCAAGGAAATCCATCTTGATTAACCCCGTCGATTCAATCACGTGCCCATCGTATTGCGTACAATTGGTCTTCACATCCTTGAAATCGGGGTCGTCAGCCGTAGAAACAGGCACCCAGTCGCTGATAGGATCTCTACAAATGATAAATCCACACGCATGAATACCCGTACCACGCACCGTTCCCTCCAGCATTTTGGCATATTTGATGGTGTTGCGCAACTTGGGGTCTGAGGATGTTTCTGCCTCACGAAGTTCTGGCGTATATTTGATGGCATTGGGCAAGTTCATCTTCATGCCATCGGGCAATCTATCAGGGATAGCCTTACACAATGCATTGGAAATATCCAAAGGAACCTTTTCCACACGTGCCACATCCTTGATAGAGTTTTTGGTCGCCATACTACTATATGTAATAATGTGTGCGCAATTTTCATGTCCGTACTTATCCTCTACCCATCTCAACACCTTACCTCTACCATCATCATCGAAATCGGTATCAATATCAGGCAAGGAGATACGGTCTGGATTCAGGAAACGCTCGAACAGCAAATCGTATTTCAATGGGTCAATCTTGGTAATACCCAAGCAATAAGCCACCACAGAACCAGCGGCAGAGCCACGTCCTGGTCCGACCATCACGCCCAACTCCTCTCGTGCAGAATTGATAAAGTCTTGTACTATCAAGAAATATCCAGGGAATCCCATCGTCTTCATGATGTGAAGCTCGAAGTTGACATGTTCCCTAACATTATCTGGGATAGGATTGCCATAGCGTTTCTCTGCTCCCTCATACGCCAACTTAGCCAGATAGTCAGCCTCAAATTTGATACGGTAGAGTTTGTCGTATCCTCCCAAGTGTTTGATTTTCTTCTCTCCCTCTTCCACAGGTAACGGATTATTCCCGTTTTCGTCAGAGGTAAATTCCTTAAACAAGTCTTCCTTGGTATATTTCTGTCGCCACTGCTCTTCCGTACCAAACTCTTCAGGTATGGGGAAGAAGGGCATGATAGGGTCATGGTCCAAACTATACATTTCCACCTTATCCAACACCTCCAACGTATTAGACAATGCTTCGGGAACGTCGGCAAAGACCTCGTTCATCTCCTCGCGAGTCTTAAACCATTCCTGTTTAGAATAGAGCATACGGTTCGGATCGTCAAGATCACTTTGCGTAGCCAAACACAGCAAATGGTCATGAGCCTCAGCATTGTCTTGGTCAACAAAGTGAGCATCGTTACTGCAAATCAGTTTGATGCCATATTCATGAGCCAACTCTATCAACACCTTATTGGCTTTTTGCTGTAAAGGGAATGTTTCCCTGTTAGCCCTCTGATTGGGATCCTTGACCTCATGGCGTTGCAATTCCAAATAATAATCTTCGCCAAACACACGATGGTACCATTCTATTGCCTCACGTGCTCCAGCAATGTCATCATGTAATATTTTATGAGGCACTTCACCTGCAATACAGGCAGAACAGACAATCAAACCCTCGTGAAATTTTTCCAAGTCGGTACGGTCGGTACGAGGACGCATATAATAACCATCCACCCACGAACGACTGACCAACTTAATGAGATTCTTGTATCCATGATAGTTTTTGGCAAGTACGATGAGGTGATAGCCACTCATATCTCCATGTTCCTTGACCTTGTCTTCCTTTCGATGGTGAGCCACATACATCTCACAACCAAATATAGGCTTGAAAGGTTCCAGCCCATCCTTCTTCCTGTTGTCGTTGACACTCTTACAATAATCAAAAAACTCCTTGATTCCAAACATATCGCCGTGGTCGGTTATCGCCATGCCTTTCATGCCATTACCAACGGCTTTATCTACAAGTTTTTTGATGCTCGACTGTCCATCAAGTATTGAATAATAAGTATGTACGTGTAAATGAATAAAATCTTCCATATTCGTTTCTTCCATGTATTCTGCGCAAATTGAGCCGTAAAGTTACGGCTAAAACCTGACATATCCAAAAGAATAGTAAGAAAAATTTGTAACTTAAACAAAAAAACATTACCTTTGCACAGAATTACCAATTACCATTTCTAATGGGAAAAAGAATCAAGAAACTCAAGAAAATCAGAATACACAGAGAGGGTACAGACACACTCATTTGGAGCTTTATTGCGGTAGCTGCCATAGCATTGATATTATGGAGGTTTATAGACAATAAGATTCCTTTTTGGAGTTTTGTCATTATTTTTGGTAGTGTTTACGCCATTGTCTTAAACTTTTTCAGATGTCCTATCAGGTATAATCCTCAAGAAGACACAGAAAAACTGGTTGTAGCACCCGCTGATGGAAAAATAGTTGTGATTGAGGAAGTGGAAGAACACGAATACTTCCACGAAAAGCGACTGATGATTTCCATCTTCATGAGTCTTTTCAATGTACATGCTAACTGGTTCCCCGTAGATGGAAAAATCAAGTATGTACATCACCAAAACGGCAACTTCCACAAAGCATGGTTACCAAAGGCAAGTGAAGAGAATGAACATGCCGATGTTATCATTACAACCCCCGACGGAGTAGATATCCTATGCCGACAAATAGCAGGAGCAGTTGCTCGCCGCATCGTGACATACGCCAAGGAAGGAGAAGAATGTTTCATCGACGAACATTTAGGTTTCATTAAATTTGGCTCTCGCGTGGATGTGTATCTTCCTATCGACTCAGAAGTTTGCGTAAAGATGGGACAAAGCACTACGGGTGATATAACGACTATAGCAAAACTTAAATAACACAAAACTATCCTTTTCGTCATGGGCATCAAGAAACATATTCCCAACACCATAACTTGTTGTAACTTGGTTTCTGGTTGCATTGCCACGTCTTTTGCCTTTGCGGGTGATCCCAAGATGGCAATGTTTTGGATTATCATGGGAGCCGTATTCGACTTTTTTGATGGTATGGTAGCCCGCTTATTACATGTGTCGTCTCCCATTGGCAAGGAATTGGATTCATTGGCAGATGATGTTACTTTCGGTGTTGCGCCTTCTGCCATTGTGTTTTCAGAACTATACAATCTGCAATATCCATCCTCTTTTTATGGTATTGCATCGTATATTCCCTATTGCGCATTTTTGATTGCCGCTTTTTCAGCCCTTCGTTTGGCAAAGTTCAATCTTGACGACCGTCAAACGACCTCGTTCATTGGATTACCAACACCAGCAAATGCCTTGTTCTGGGGTTCTTTTATCTTAGGAGGACATACTATCATAGAAAACCACAGTTGGGGTGTACCCTTGATGCTTGTCATGATTTGTATCAGTTGTTACCTACTTATCGCAGAGTTTCCCATGTTTGCCCTGAAATTCAAGCAATGGTCATGGAAGGGAAACGAAATCAAGTATGTATTTATACTATCATGCATCCCCATGCTGCTCTTCTTGGGCTATAGTGCCTTTTCTGCGATTATTGCGTGGTACGTGATACTATCGGCTTACGTTCTTTTTACCAATAAGTTCAAGAAAACATCATGATTATCTTTCGCATCTTGTTTTACCTCCTGCTCATTTTTCTTTTTATAGTGGGCATAGTATTGTTTTTCTTGGCTTTTCATGTTCGTAATTTCACAAAGCGTTTCAAGCAGCAAAAAGAGACAAGACAACAAAGCGTTGACGGTAATGTGGTAATAGACCGTAGAGACCCACGAGATGCCAATAAAAAAATCATCCCCAAAGACGAAGGAGAATACATCGACTTTGAGGAAGAATAAGACCAGAGTGTATCTATAGAAATCCTAGAATTACTAGAATTACTAGAAATACTAGATATTCTAGAAGTACTAGTAATACTAGAAATCCTAGAAAAAAATCTACTTATGCACCAGCGTACCAATCTCTTCGCCAGCCATCACACGCTTCAAATTACCAACCACATCCATATTAAACACATAGATAGGTAGGTTATTGTCATTACACATCACGATAGCCGACAAATCCATAACCTTGAGATTTCGAGCCAGCACTTCTGTATATGTAATATCCGTGAATTTAGTTGCTGTTGGGTCTTTCTCTGGGTCAGCAGTATAAACACCGTCAACTCTCGTACCCTTCAACATCACGTCTGCCTCTATCTCTACGCCACGCAAAGAAGAACCGGTGTCTGTAGTGAAGTAAGGCGAACCCGTTCCTGCAGAAAAGATACATACATATCCATTCTCCATCGCATCAATGGCTTTCCATTTAGAATAAAATTCACCAACTGGTTCCATGCGGATAGCTGTCAGAACTTTATTCTTGACACCAATAGCGTCTAAAGCAGAACTCAATGCAAGCGAATTAATCACCGTTGCCATCATTCCCATCTGGTCGCCTTTCACACGGTCGAATCCCTTTGATGCTCCAGACAATCCACGGAATATATTGCCTCCACCTATCACGATACCAATCTGCACTCCCATGTCATGCACTTCCTTGATTTGTTGGGCATATTCTTGTAAACGCTGAACGTCAATGCCAAATCCACCTGCAGCCAAGCTCTCACCGCTTAACTTTAAAAGTATTCTCTTAAATCTTGCCATAATTATTAATTGTTATATGATAAATTCTAATTCCTTAAACATATATTCCCGTATCATTCCCCCCTTGTCTCTGAGGATCAGCCTGCCAGTGTCTTCCACTTCTATGATAGCCCCTTCAAACTCACCTTCCGCATCTCTGAAGCGATAAAAACCATGTTTCCTGTAAAGAGCCATGTGATATAATCCTGAGAGGTTGTCGTATTGTCCCATTTCTATCATCTTATAATAGGAACAGAAAGAACGTAGCAATTCGTCCAATAATTTCTCCCTATCAATCTCGTGTCCCACTATTTGGCATAAAGATACGGGATTGGGCGCATCACTCACGAAGATGTTTTGGTTTACGTTTAATCCGATGCCGAAAACACAGTCTTTCATGCGTCCGCCACTCAATGTTGTTTCAATCAATGTGCCGCATATCTTCTTGTCTTTCCAATATACGTCATTGGGCCATTTGAGTGTAATGTCTTCCGTATAATGGTCGAGAACATCTTTCACCGCCAATGCCCCAGCCATAGACAACAAGAACTGCTTGGCTACAGGTACCATCGTTGGGTGAACCAAGATAGAAAGAAGCAGATTCTTCCCCGGTTCACTTTCCCAAATATTGGTTCCACACCCCTTCCCCGCGGTCTGGTTATTTGCAACCACAACCGTCATAGCTTCATCCTCGGCTGGATGATAGTCGTGAAGATACCGATTGGTAGAGTCTGTCTCCTCCAAACGAATCAACCGATAAGGGAGTTGTTCTTGTTTTTTCTTATTTCTATAAAATTTAAAACATTGGATTAAACGCATCTTCTATATGGTCTATTATTGGTTCTGATTGATTGTCTCCAACGATTGTCAGGATGTCGAAGCGTAAGTCGAGCACTATCTGGTTGAGCTTCACATAAGCATTGGCTGCATATCCCAAGTTCCTGATTTTCTGTCTGTCAACAGCATCTTCCGGCAATGCGATTTCATCTTTCGAGCGTGTCTTCACCTCTACGAATACCACAAATTGCTGGTCAGGACTGATAGCTATGATGTCAATGTCACGATGTCCGTATCGCCAATCACACTCGCGAATGGTATAACCATTCTTGTGTAAATACTTCACTGCCATCTCTTCGCCCCATTTTCCTGTATCATTATGTTCTGCCATAGTCTTTAGATTAAGTGTTGCAAATATAGTGAAATATTTTCAAACCACAAAGCGGAAAAGGTGGTTTTGTATAACAAAAAATGAAAGATATGTTTCGGTTCTCTAAACAGGGTGTTTGAGGAACGCGAACCATATCTTTCACTATCGTAAAACTAATGTTTCTTTTTAGTTTTCTACATTGAGAAGGTAATTAACCAACTGAACAGCATCTGTGACATTGATGCTTTCACTATCATCCATGTCAGCTGCATCGAAATGGAAAACCTCCTGAGGAGTTCCCAAGATGTGATTGACAATGGCAACCACGTCGGCTACATTCACGAAGCCATCACCGTTTACGTCACCCTTCAATATCTGCACCTCTTCCATCTCCTTATAGAGATAAACATCCAGCTGACCACTTGAATAGACACGGAACATATCAGCCGTGGCATTGTATTTCAAGTAATAATCCTTGTTATTTTCCATCATGAACGCTACGTTTGCATCATCGATGAAAATGGTCCAAGCATAAGCCAAATAGTCATTTGCGGTATTATTAAGCTGTTCCAAAGTTGCCAATTGCTTAGACGTTTTGGTAGAGTGACCAATATAGGCATTCACGCTTGTATCGAAAACATTCCAATAGTTCGAAGCATCTTTGGTTAACACCACGGGGACAGCACTGTTATTGTCATCATTCAAGTCGATAATATCGTTCACAGGCGAAACACTGCCAACCAATCCTTTATTAACAGAGAATCCATTATAGGACGCATGATTACCGTCAGAAACACTTACGATGAGATATTTCTTTCCAGACTCCAAATCGTTTGTACTGGTCACAAGTTGGTATTTACCGGTAAAGTCTATAGGTTCTGGAACAGAAGCATCCTCTACAGTAATAGTATAAGAGGCGGTGGCAGAATTGTAAGAATCACTTCCTGCATACGTAGCGGTAATGGTTACGCTACCTGCGCCCAACAATGTTACTTCTCCTGTGGTTGCATCAACGGTAGCCACGTCAGTATTGTCACTGCTATAAGTAATGGTGAGCCCTGTTGGATTGACGGTAAGAACCGCATCGTTGAACGTTTCACCAACCGTACCCGTAAATTCAGTTGCATTGAATGTCAGCGTTACATCTTTCTTCGTGATTTCCGCATATTCCACATAAAGGTTGGCATAAATCATGCTTGCATTAGGACTACTTGTATATGTGGTAAAACGTGGACTATTGGCATTGTACAAGATAGTTCCGTTAGAACCGTATGTCATGATAATACCACTCGAATGCTCTGTCATTGTCCATACCTTCGGGTCACTGCTCAACGCTAATTTCTTCGCACCAGAAGCATATAGATACTTGTCTTCATCATTCATCAGCGTATAGCCATTTCCACTCTTTTCAAGTGTATAGACAGAAACGCTTTCGTCGATGGTCATAATGTCATTGTCAATTGTCACGCTTACTTTGTCCAAATAGGTATTTTTAGTACCTAATCCTCCTGCGGCTACATTCTTTGAACCACAACCAATCACATAACGCAAACCACTTGCCAATTCACCGATAGAAGTAACACGCTTAAACAGATTTGCATCAGAAGTGCCCGTACGAATGACAAATGTACCCGTTGCCACATTACTTTCCTCACCATCAACGATGGCAATGGCATTGATAGTGGTGGTAGCATCGATGGAAATAGGTTCTGTGTAGAGTGTACTGTTTGCTGTTGGCGTACTTCCATCAATGGTATAATAGATGGTTGCACCTTCAGTAGCACAACTGATGGAAACACTTTGAGCCTCTGTATATACGCCAGCCTTTGGAGAAAAGGTAGGAGTAGATACGGTACTCAAACCCACAAAATTGAAAGAGATAGTTCCGTCTGAATTCTGAGTAATTTTTTCAACTGACGAATCCAAGTAATAGGTTCCATCCGTGTTCTTATTATAGAATTTAGCTGCTGGTGTTGATGATTTGTTAAAGGAATTTACTTTACCGTATGGGAACGGGTCTGTAGCCATACCTTCTTCCGTATAATATTTTGTACCTTGATAAGTGATATATTGATAATCGTTATCAGCAGCAATCCATGTCATACGTTGATGGCTGGGATCATCGTTGGGAGTATTGTCTGCCCATGATGTAGCGTTGTAATCTACGTGAAGGATTAAGAGTCCTTCTCCTGGAATCTCACTATCCCATCCCACACGTTGTCTGTTTTCCAACAGAAAATATTCATTCTTGTTTCCTTGATTATAGATAACATAGCCTTCTCCGCCATCACAAAGAGCCTTCATGTCAGTTACTTTCTTGGAGTATAGAAGTTCAATAGGTGTTTTCCATCCTGCCACCCAACGTTCGTATGTAGTATATCCAGAAGGGCAATAACCATCACCATTGTACGAACCACCATCCATCAAGTCCCAACTACCCATTCCTTGACCGCCACTATAGTCAGTATCATAAAAATCGGGATAGCCCAAGCAATGGCTAAACTCATGGCACATGGTTCCAATACCGGCAATTTCACCCGTAGTACCATTCAACTCGGCTCCACAAGCGTATGTATCAATCTTTACGCCATCTAATGTCTGCGCACCACTACCGTCTCCATAGTATGCAGCGGCACTCAATTGCCATTCGTGAGGCCAAATGGTAGTAGTGGCTCCACCATCGGCTTCTCCTTTACCAGCATAAACCACGTAAACCTGATCCACTTCACCGTCACCATCCCAGTCGTAATCGGCATAGTTCACATCTGAATTAGCTGACTTGAGGGCTTCTATGACCATTTTGGCTGGATATTTATCATTTCCCTGAGAATCGTTGGCACCATAATAAGAATAATCATGGGACACTTCGTATGGACCAACCACGTCAAAGGTCAACTCAAACTGTCCTTCGCTTTGGGCATAAAAATAATCATACATCGAGCCGACAAAGTTTTGATAGTTGAAATTCACCTCATTGGCAATACGCTTATAAAGAGCATTGGTGTTTGACTTATTAAAGGAAGTGCCAGCGAAGTTGACCAAAATAATCAAGCCCTTCTTTTTACCAGTATAAGAGCCAACCTCTCCTACCTTCTTGGGAGATAAACGTTTGGCGCGTCTGGCATTTACCTGAGCACGTCTGGCTTGTGCCTTTGTTTTCAACGACTCTACATTCACAAGTTGATACAAGTTTGTATCTCCGTCAGGCATGTATGTCTTTCCGTCGGATGAAATCCAGTAATGGAAAAACTCATCACCTACAAGCTGGGCTTGCACCGTGGTTCCATCTACAAGTTGCAAAGTACGAGTCAATCCTGGCTTAGCAGGAATCGCATTCATGACTATTGCCATCGTTAAAACCACAAGAAGCATCATGCTGCGTCTTGCCAACTGATAAAAATCACTTTTTTTCATTAGATTCTACTTTGTTGATTATATTTATATAAGGTGCAAATTTACAAAAAAATCATGAATTATTATTCACCATTCCTTTTATTTATCCTCATTTTCATCAAAATAAATGTCCTTTCTTTTTAATCTGTAAACCTTTTCAATACATTTAGTGGCAAATAATATCCTCACAATGCTTTTTCCTCATAAATAATGACTACATTTGCACCATAAAAAGAACGTCATGGAAGAACAAACAAAACACGATGAGCAAATGATGCGCAAAGCCTTGCAAGAGGCTGAACTGGCAAGACAAGCGGGCGAGATTCCCATTGGAGCTGTCATTGAATGCAAGGGAAGGATTATAGCCCGAACTCACAACCTTACTGAAACACTTTGCGACGTTACCTCTCATGCAGAGATGCAAGCCATCACCTCTGCCGCCAACACGCTTGGGGGGAAATATCTCAACGACTGTACTTTATACGTAACGGTGGAACCCTGCGTGATGTGTGCGGGAGCTATTGGGTGGGCTCAAATCAGCAGAGTGGTTTATGGTGCATCTGACGAAAAGCGCGGTTACAAAAAATATGCACCCGATGCACTTCATCCAAAATGTTCAGTGACATCGGGTGTATTAGAGGAAGAATGTAGAACGTTGATTCAACAATTCTTTAAGGAGAAACGATGATTATTTCACCATGATCACCAAATACTTACTGGTACTCCAGAAGAGTTCTGGATTGGTGATGCGCAAAACGTATTGCTTGTTTGCGTCACGTGTCAGCGTGTAACTGCTGGATGGATGAGGAGTCATGATGTTGGCAGACTTGGAATACAACTTGATTTCCTTATCTACGCGAATGTCTATCTTAGTGAAATAGCTCTTATTGAAATTGGATCTGAGCACTTTTCCATCTTCTAAAATATGTTGCTCCTTGAGCTCTCTCTTTGTTCCGAACACAAACCAAGCCGTATTCAATTGCTTGTCTTGATTGCTGATGGTTTGACTTTTCTGCTCACTCTCCGTTGTCAACGAGGTGACGTTTTTGTTCAGATTGGTAATCGTTTGGTCCAATTCTGTGATATGAATGTTTTTGGCATCAAGCTCTGAGCGCAACAATTGCAACTGTTGGTCTTTCTCTTCCAATTGCTTTACCATATTTTCTATGGTTGACTTCAACTGGTCGCCTTTCAACGAACTTTCTCTCACTTGCTGACGTAACTTCTCAATCAGTTCTCTGTTGTGTTTCATCGTATTAGAGATAAACGCAATGTTCTCTCTGATTTGCTGAGCCTTGTCGCTACGCTCACCATCCTTGACGATGTTAACACGATTTTCTGCTTGTGCAATCTCACGGAAGCCTTCCTGAATCTGATTCAGGGTTGACATCATGTCATTAATCTCGTTGTCTTTTTGTACTATTACCTTTTGCAAAGAGTCTTCTACTTTAGATACTGTAGAGGTTGGAGCCTTACGCTCTTCTTGACAACTTGTAACAAATAGCATGGTAAATGCCAATGCGGTAAACAATAACTTTTTCATATTGATTGATTTTTAGATTTTTTTTCTTTTGTCTTTCCTGCCAACACGATGACAAATTCACCCTTCGGTTCCTTTTCTGTGAAATGGGCTATCACCTCTTCTAAAGTCCCACGCACGCTTTCTTCATGTACTTTGGATATTTCACGACAGACGCTTACCCTTCTATCTCCTCCGAAGATATCGGCAAACTGTTGCAAGGTTTTAAGTACACGATAAGGCGATTCGTAAAACACCATCGTACGCACTTCGTCCCTCAATGATTCCAATTGCGTCTGCCTTCCTTTCTTCTGGGGAAGAAATCCCTCAAAGCAGAATCTGTCGCAAGGCAAGCCCGATGAGACAAGTGCAGGAATGCAAGCCGTAGCTCCTGGCAGCGTTTGCACCTCTATCCCTGCGGCAATAGCTTCTCTTGCCAGATAGAAACCAGGGTCGCTGATGCCAGGCGTACCTGCATCACTGATAAGGGCGATGGTTTGTCCCGACTTCAAACGTTCTACAATACTGTTTGCCGTTCCGTGTTCATTGAACTTATGATGCGAAATCAAATGTTGGTTAATGCCGAAATGCTTGAGCAAGAAACTCGACGTGCGAGTATCTTCCGCCAACACCAAATCCACCTCTTTGAGAATACGAATGGCTCTCAGTGTTATATCTTCCATATTGCCCACTGGAGTAGGCACAATGTATAATATACCCATATCAAGCGACAAATATAGTTAAATAATCTTCACCCACAAAAAAATCCGTTATTTCTTTGCAATTTTTAAAACGTCTTTGTACTTTTGCACTCATCATGATGGAAAATTTGTACAGAGAGTCACACAGACCTGGCAGAATTGAGGTTGTATGCGGGTCTATGTTCTCGGGTAAAACCGAAGAACTGATAAGAAGATTGAAACGTGCGAAATTCGCAAAACAGAAGGTGGAGATATTCAAGCCTTCCATTGACACACGATATTCCGAAGTGAATGTAGTGAGTCATGACCAGACGGCTATCCCATCCACGCCTGTCGATACTTCGTCAACCATTCTGTTGCTGTCGTCTGACATTGAGGTGGTGGGCATTGACGAAGCCCAATTCCTCGACAATGGATTGGTGGAAGTATGCAATGAGCTGGCTAACCGTGGCGTTCGTGTGATCGTGGCTGGTCTCGATATGGACTTCAAGGGTATTCCCTTCGGTCCCATGCCTGCCCTTTGTGCCATTGCCGACGAGGTGACTAAGGTCCACGCCATCTGCGTGCGTTGTGGCGCATTGGCATACGTGAGTCACAGACTGATTCAAAACGACAAGCGCGTACTTCTTGGAGAGAAGACGGAATACGAACCTCTTTGTCGCGACTGTTATCAAAAAGCTATAAAAGAAGAATCTTTGGAAAATGGAAAATAAAATCACATTCGACAAACTAATCAGATGGGTAGGCATTGCCATCATCACCCTAACGGTACTTTATTTCGTAAATAAACTAAGCGGAGTGCTCTTGCCTTTTTTCGTGGCATGGTTTTTGGCGTACCTTCTTAACCCAATGGTTAAATTCTTCCAAGAAAAGGCACATGTACCCTCTCGCATCCTTGCCATCATCATCACTATGCTTACCGTCATTGCCATTGTCGCATTGGTGGTGTGGTTCATCATCCCTCCGATGATTCAACAATTCCAAAAATTGGGCGAGGTGGCTATCAAGTTCTTGAATGAGACTACACCCACCAATAATATCACCGACTATATCAAACAATGGTCAAGGGATAATCAGGAGCAAATCATGAACTTCTTCAAAAGCAAGGATTTCGACGATGCTATCAAAATAGTAATGCCCAAATTCTTCTCATTTGTTGGACAAACTGCGAATGTGGTCATTAGTGTAATTGCTTCTTTCATCACCTTATTATATATGTTCTTCATTCTGCTCGACTATGAAACGCTTACCCATAACTGGATTAAAATCTTCCCCAAAAAGAGCAGACCATTCTGGAAAGAACTGATGGGTGACGTGGAAAGAGAACTGAACAATTACATTCGTGGTCAGGGATTGGTGGCATTGTGCATGGGAATACTCTTCTGCATCGGCTTCACCATTATTGGCTTCCCCATGGCTATTGGCTTAGGCATTCTCATCGGTATTCTCGACCTTGTGCCTTACCTCCATACGTTTGCTCTCATCCCTACGGCTTTGCTCGCAATGCTCAAGGCTGCCGATACGGGACAGAACTTCTGGATTATCTTTGGATTGGCTGTATTGGTGTTCATCGTCGTACAAATCATTTGCGACATGATTGTCACACCAAAGATTATGGGCAAAGCAATGGGACTAAATCCAGCCATTCTGCTACTTTCATTATCCGTTTGGGGAGCATTGCTTGGGTTCATCGGATTGATAATTGCCCTCCCTCTTACCACAATTATCATCGCATATTGGCAGAGATATGTAACAAAAGAGTACAAAAACACCGACTTAGAAGAAAAAAAGGAGAAATAAATTTGTCTAATCCAAAAAAACATATTACCTTTGCACCGCTTTTCAACGGAAGAGCATATTCGGAGATCCGTTAGCTCAGCAGGTAGAGCACAACACTTTTAATGTTGGGGTCTTGGGTTCGAGCCCCAAACGGATCACAAAAGTAAATCCGCAAGAACTGTCAATCAGTATCCTGCGGATTTTTTATTTCCCCTAAAATCCCCCATCTGAAGGGTCAGCGCAATTTGGGATTTGTAGATTTTTTGGCTCAGCGGATTTACCCGGTTGGTGAAGCTTATGCTAATCAAGAATAAAGTGGGGCTCCTTCAATACATAATTATAGACTGTCCAAACAACCATCACGAAAGCATTTGTCAACAAAAAGTGACAAAAACAGCTCTCCAAAATGCGATATTTTCCACCAACGCCTCTATCAGTACAAAAAATGCAGTTTTTTGAGCTATTATATAAAATTCTGATTATTAACACTTTATAAAATTAACTGTATGTTTATGCAATCAATTATTGTATTATTATGCAGAAAAACAATATTTTCGGGCATTCATAACATATTATTATAGCTCATTAACTATATGAGTTACGTCTGTAACATATATCATTAGCGAGCTAACATATATAGTTATAGGTGTAACTCATATAATTATGAGAAAAAACAGTGATTTTGATCCCACAAACACATTATTTAGAAGTATTTCATTTCTCATTTGAGATTTTTTCCAAAAATTTTTTGTAGGGAATTTTCAGAATAAATGACTATCAAGTACAACAATATCTTACGAACAAGAAACCATTGTAAGACACTAAGAAAATAGTTATTACAGATACAATACTTCTAATAACATTCAGTCTATTTCCATATTTAAACAAATAACCTATACATATTGGAATCAAAAACGTCCAATGAGGAGCCATTATATAAATTTCTTTAAAGGCATACCCCAAAGCGATATGAATTGTAAAATCTACTAAGAAAAAAGATAAACACAATCTCAAGAATTTATCATTTCTACCCAAATAAAAGCCAAACAAAGCAGCTAATAACAAAGTGATTTGAACAATATGATTAATTGGATTCTTATAAAGACCAAAAATTCTGTTTTCTAAAAATCCATTCCTATGGAATTGAAATGATTCTCCTAAGAAATTGCAAAATAAAACCTTGAAAAAACTGTCATAGCTACTATCAATGAAGTATCTTCTTTTATACACCGATATCAAATCACCAGATTCTTTCTCTTTTCTTTCTTTTCTTACTCTTTCAAAATCCACCAACTCTTTGGAGGTCAATTGAACCTTAGAAATATCCACATAAGCAGGCTTTGATTTTGCATTTTTTTCATACGCAACAGCTAATGTAGTCATTCCAAGGTCTTTTCCTTTTGTCAGTTGCTTCTGAAATAAAGACAACAAACAAATAAAAATCGTGGGAACAACAAATAATAACACGATCTTCTTTATAGACAAGGATATAATCCCATTTACAAATAAATATGAAAAGAAAGCCTTGATTCCATTTGTGATTGTTATACCAGCAGTTAAAATATATAAGACAATCATTTCAAAGCTAGAAAACGGACGATTATTTTTGATTTTAATTCCAGAAACATAAAGAAGCATTATCAGCAAAAACATCGAAAAAGGGAAATGTTCTGGAACTACAATCATCAACATGATATAAGCAAATGAAAAAAACAAAGTGCTTAACAACAAGGCATCTTTATGTGTTAATTCAATTATATCGATAAAAATTCTCTTCAGAAAAATAAATGAAAAAAAAGAATTGAATACCAAAACTATTCCCAAAATATAATCAGCACAATTAAATCCGAGAATTTTTATACATAACATATTGAGCCCGTAAAGTGGCAATAACAAAAAGGAAAATAATGAATGCGTAAATATATCACTATAGACATAAGAAGCATGAATCCAATCAGTAACTATGCCATGAACCCACGGATCATAACCGGATAATTTAGGCCAAAAGATGCCATAAAACTGATGTATATATAAAAAATTTATAACTGAGAAAAGAAGAATTAACACAATTGATATATGTCGTTCGTCATCTCTTAACTTAAACATATTTCGAACTATCATAAAATATATCAGCTAAAGCTTTAATAAACACCCCTATAATATTTTGCAAAATTACACAATTTTTTCTTTGTAAAGAAAGAACATGCAAATATCTTTATCCATTCTTTCATTTTTCGGATAATTTATTTAACTTTGCGTGGTGAATGGCAATGACATAATCTAATATGGAACGTATGTAATATGTATGTTGTCATGTAATAACTACCAGAAGTTAATAATTAAAAATATAATCATGAGACGAACATTCATTACAATTGGCTTGGCAGTCATGGCAATCTCCATGTCTGCACAGAGTGTGATTAAACCTGCAATACCCAGGGATGAGGCCATCGAACAGAAGATTGAGGCTACACTCGCTAAGATGACCCTCGATGAGAAAGTGGGACAGATGTTGGAACTGAACCTTGACGTGATGGGAAAGATGGAGGCTGAGAATGCCAAGGTTGACCGCAACAAGGTGAAACAAGTTCTTAAATCCTACGGAACGTCGGACAAGGAAATCAACAAGCTTATCAAACAATCAGACAAGCAAATCATTGCTCGATTGGGAAGTTACAACCTTGATATCTATGAGGGAAAGCCTAAGATGGCATGGAAACTTAATGAGACCATGCTCGACACTTGCATCTCTAAGCATAAGGTAGGCTCTATCCTCAACGCTCCAGGCACCAAGGCAGCCACTGTAGCGCAATGGCAGGAATGGATTGGACTGATTCAGAAGAAGTCGATGAAATACATTGGCATTCCCGACATCTATGGTCTTGACCACAATCATGGTGTTACATACACGCAAGGAGGAACATTGTTTCCTCAACCCATCAACCTCGGTGCCTCGTTCAATACGAAATTGGCACAGGAAATGGCAGAAGTAACAGCATACGAGAGTCGTGCAGGTAATTGTCCTTGGGTTTACAATCCCGTACTCGACCTTGGTCGTGATCCCCGTTGGTCACGTATTTGGGAGAGTTTCGGTGAAGATGCGATTGTCAATGCCCGTATGGCAGAAGCAGAGATTCTCGGTTATCAAGGTAACGACCCGAACCATTTGGGAAAATACAACGTGGCAACGAGCGTGAAGCACTACATGGCTTATGGTGCACCCTTTACGGGGAAAGACCGCACGCCAGCCTACCTGTCTCCACTCATGTTACGTGAGAAATATTTTGAGCCATTCAAAGCTGCCATTCAAGCAGGAGCACTCACAATCATGGTCAACTCTGCAAGTATCAACGGCGTTCCCGTTCATGCCAGTTATGAATACCTCACCAAATGGCTAAAACAAGATCTCAATTGGGATGGGATGATACTGACCGACTGGGCTGACATCAACAACCTCTATACTCGTGAGAAGGTGGCTAAAGACAAGAAAGATGCCATTCGCATAGCCATCAATGCAGGTATCGACATGAGTATGGACCCATATAGCGTAGATTTCTGCATTCTATTGAAGGAATTGGTCAATGAAGGAAAGGTTAGCATGAGTCGTATCGACGATGCCGTGCGCCGCATTCTTCGCGTGAAATATCGTTTGGGATTATTTGACCAACCCAATACAGGCGGAAAAGACTATGAAAAGTTTGGAAGTCAGGAGTTTGCATTGAAAGCTCTCCATGCAGCAGAAGAGTCACAGGTATTATTGAAAAACGAAGAAAACATCCTTCCATTAGCAAAAGGGAAGAAAATATTACTCACTGGTCCCAATGCCAATCAAATGAGATGTTTGAATGGTGGTTGGAGTTACACATGGCAAGGTTCGAAGGCTGAAGACTTGTCAGAGCAATACAACACGATTTATGAAGCACTCTGCAACAAATACGGTCAAGAGAACATCATATTAGAACAAGGTGTGAAGTATAAAGAAAACGGTGCTTACTATGAAGAACTTCAGCCACAAATAGAAAAAGCCGTACAAGCTGCAGCACAAGCTGACGTCATCGTAGCATGTATCGGAGAGAACAGTTATTGCGAGACACCAGGAAACCTGACCGACTTATGGTTATCAGGAAACCAACGTAACTTGGTGAAGGAATTAGCCAAGACAGGTAAGCCTATCATCTTAATTCTGAATGAAGGACGTCCACGCCTCATTGCAGATATCGAACCATTGACAAAAGCAGTGGTACACATCTTCTTACCAGGTAATTACGGTGCTGATGCATTGGCAAACCTCTTGGCTGGAGAAGTGAACTTCTCTGCTAAGATGCCATACACCTATCCTCGTGAAATCAACTCACTTGCCAATTACGACTACAAGGTGAGTGAGGAAGTGGGAACGATGGCAGGTGCCTACAACTATGACGCAAAGGTTTCGTTGCAATGGCCATTTGGTTATGGAATGAGTTATACTACGTTTGAATATAGCAATCTGCAAGTTGACAAAACCTCATTCACGTCAGATGACATACTCACCGTTTCCGTAGATGTGAAGAATACGGGAAATATATCTGGTAAAGAACCCGTGCTACTATACACCAGCGACTTGGTTGCATCAATCATACCAGACAACAAACGCCTGCGCCAATTTACGAAGATTGCCCTTGAACCAGGTGAGACAAAAACCGTCACATTCCAATTACCCGCTAAAGACATGGCATTCGTCGGAGCTGACGGTAAATGGACATTGGAAGAAGGTGATTTCACCTTAAAGATAGGAAAACTCACAAAGAATATACAATGTACACGAACCAAAACGTGGAACACACCTAACATTTAATAAAGAGCATGAAAATCGTAATTCTTGATGGATTCACCGCCAATCCTGGTGACCTCTCATGGAAAGAATTGGAAAATATGGGAGAAGTAACCGTTTACGAACGGACTTCTCCCCAAGAAACTGTCGCTCGTGCAAAAGATGCCGACATCGTTTTGACCAATAAAGTTTGCTTCGGGAAAGAAGAAATGGCGCAGTTGCCCCACCTTAAATATATAGGTGTAACAGGTACTGGCTATAACGTGATAGATGTAGATGCAGCCCATGAGCGTGGTATTATCGTTACCAATGTTCCCGCATACAGCACAGACAGTGTAGCACAAATGGTCTTTGCCCATCTGTTGACTGTAACAAACCGAGTGGAGCATTATTCTATTCAAAACAGAAACAGAAGATGGAGCAACAGTGCCGACTTCAGCTATAGTGATACACCGTTGACAGAAATAGCAGGAAAGACGATAGGCATTGTGGGATTGGGAAACATAGGTCAACGAGTGGCAACCATCGCTTTTGCTTTTGGAATGAAAGTGATTGCTTTTACCAGTAAGTCAGCCTCCTCACTACAAAATGGAATTACCAAGGTAAGCATGGAGGAATTACTGTCACAAAGTGACATCATTTCCTTGCATTGTCCTCTCACTCCAGAGACTCGTCATCTTATCAATGCAGATTCCATCAAGAAGATTAAGCCATCTACAATTTTGATCAATACGGGGCGTGGTCCATTGATTGACGAGCAAGCAGTGGCTGATGCACTCAACAATGGTCATCTTGCTGCCTATTGCACCGACGTAATGGGGCAAGAACCACCAGCAGCAGACAATCCCCTACTCCATTGTACAAACGCATACATCACACCCCACATAGCATGGGCAACGCGTGAGGCACGTATTCGTTTGATTCAAATAGTAACAGACAATGTGAAGGCATTTATCGAAGGAAAACCCATCAACACTGTTTGATGGGTTATTTTTTGCGATATTCCATTGGCGTAACACCCGTATTTCGCTTGAAATACTTACACATAAAAGAAGGATTGGGGAAATCCATTTCGTCCGCAATTTGATTCACAGATTTATCAGAGTGCTTCAGTTCTATCTTGATACGAGCAATGATGGCATCATCAATCCATGCCTTTGCAGATTTGCCACTCACTTTCTTAATGAGCGTACTCACATATCGAGTGGATAGACACAACTGAGACGCATAGAAATCCAATTGGTGTTGACGAGCCGCATTATTACTTACCAATTGCATGAAATCAGAAAACAATCGTTGCTCACGAGATTGAGTTTGACGGTTATTTTCTTCACTTTGTCCATACAAATAATCAACATACCAAAGAAAAGTGCTGATAAGATGTAGCGTTACCTGTGCGCTATGATTATCCTGACGTATATTATTATATATAAGGTGATGGAGCTGGTCTAAAAATTCCATATCACGAGGTTTCAGATGAAAATGAAACTCTCGTAAATGTCCATCAAATGCTTTCGGTGCATGATTGCCGAGTGCAAGACTAAACAAATCGTCACTCAAGGAAAACCCTATACCATCTAAATCATCAGAACAATCTTGTATCTGTGCAATGGCATTTGATGCCAAAAAGAGCAATTCTCCTTCTTCAAAAAGATAGTTCATCAGATTTAGTGTTGGCTTCGTCCATCCTTTTTTGAGAATGACGATTCTCATCTCTTTCAGCACACGTGGCTCATTTGACAGGAGTCGTTTCAACCATAAGAGAGGCGGATTGCGAACAAGAATCATATTTTGGGAAATGTAATTGTTAGCCGACATGTCATCATACATGTCAAATACTCTTTTCATATGTGATAAGGTAATGTATTGCAAGTCTGCCATAATAGCTTATTTTTTACGCAAAGATAATGGTTTTTTATCAAAACATGTTTCTTTTAAATGTATTTTGTACAAAAAGAACATTCTTTTATCAATAAAGATAACGTATATATCCCTATTTCACCCTATCTTTGCATCGTAAACAAGTAATTACATTATGAAGAAAATACTCATTGCCCTTTTCCTACCTCTGATGGCACATGCCCAAACACTGGAGGAATGTTATCGTGCCGCAGAGCATAACTATCCATTGATTAAACAATATGAATTGATGGAGCAAACAACACATTTGACGATGGCAAACATCCAGAAAGGATGGTTGCCACAAATCACAGCTTCCGCTCAAGCCACTTACCAAAGCGACGTAGCATCTTGGCCAGAACAGATGCAAACGATGATGAACCAAATGGGAATGAACATGAAAGGTCTGAAAAAAGACCAATACAGAGTGGGAATAGACATCACTCAACCCATCTATGATGGTGGAACCATCAAAAACCAAAAGGAAGTGGCTCGCCAACAAGGTAATATGCAGACTGCTCAACATGACGTTACGATGTATGCCATTCGCCAAAGAATCAATGAGATGTACTTTGGCATCTTACTACTCGACGAGCAAATCCAGTTGAACCAATACTTACAGGATTTCCTTTCTGCCAATGAAAAGAAATTGGCTTCCATGTTTAAAAGGGGAACAGCTGCAGAAAGTGATTACAACAACATGAAGGCTGAGCGTTTGAATGTGGCTCAACAAATGACAACCCTTCTTTCGCAAAAAAGAATGCTGACCATGATACTTGGGGCATTTTGTGGAATAGAAATTAAAGAAGTATCAAAGCCGATTGCAAGTAATATTTCAGACAAATACACAAATCATCGACCAGAACTAAAGCTTTTTGACACGCAGCAACAACTGACACAGGCACAAGAAAAGTTGCTCGATTCATATCTCAAACCCAAATTTTCCCTTTTCGCCTCAGGCTTTTATGGATATCCTGGTTATAATATGTTTGAAGACATGATGCGTCACAAATGGTCACTCAACGGAATGATTGGAGCAAGACTGACATGGAACATCGGAGCTTTATACACACGGAAAAATGACAAGGCAAAGCTCAATGCCCAAAGAGAAGCTATAAACATACAACGCGAAACGTTCCTCTTCAACAATCGATTGGAACAAATACAACAAGAAGAAGAAATACAACGATACCGCCAACTTATGAACGAAGACTCTGAGATTATCAAACTGAGAACTTCCGTGCGCAAGGCGGCAGAATCGAAACTCTCTCACGGAATCATCGACGTTAACAACCTCGTGGAAGAAATCAACAACGAGAATGCCGCTAAATTGCAATTGTCTATGCATGAAATAGAAATGTTGAAAAAGATATACGACTTCAAGAATACAACAAATAACTAAGATATGAAAAAGATATTGTTCATAACAAGCATGGTTCTGACATTGACCGCTTGTAATCATCAAGAAAAAGAATATGATGCCACTGGTACATTTGAGGCTACTGAAACTACAGTATATGCTGAACAAAGTGGCGCATTGATTACTTTCAACGTACATGAAGGTGATGTAATTGACTTGGGCAGTGAGATTGGCTTGATAGACACCACACAATTATGGTTGAAAATCAAGCAACTCGAATCCACAAAAACTGTCTATTCCAGTCAGAAACCTGATATGGAAAAGCAAATAGCAGCTACACGTCAACAATTATTAAAAGCCCAACAAGAGCAAAGACGTTATAAGGAGTTGGTTGCAGATGGTGCCGCACCAAGTAAGATGCTGGACGATGCGACAAGTCAGGTGCAAGTTCTTCAGAAGCAACTCAATGCACAAATATCGTCACTCAACACACAAGTGCATACACTCAACTCACAAATAGCTACTACCAGCGTACAAGTTAGTCAACTCTATGACCAACTGCGTAAATGTCATATCATTGCACAGATGAAGGGAACGGTATTAGAGAAATATGTAGAGCGTGGAGAATTTGTAACGATGGGAAAGCCATTGTTGAAGATGGCAGATACAGACAACATGTTTATCAGAACTTACGTCACTTCCGCCCAATTACAACAGGTCAAGTTAGGACAGCAAGTAACCGTCTTTGCCGATTATGGCAATAACCAGAAGAAGACGTACAAAGGTACCGTTACATGGATTTCCAATCGTTCAGAGTTTACTCCCAAGACCATTCTCACCGATGATGAGCGAGCAGACTTGGTCTATGCCGTCAAGATAGCCATTAAAAATGATGGATTTGTCAAGATTGGTATGTATGGAGAAGTAAAATTGCAAGGAGAATAATCTCTGAGAACTCTGAGAGCTCTGAGAACTCTGAGAACTCTGAGAACTCTGAGAACTCTGAGAACTCTGAGAGCTCTGAGAGCTCTGAGAACAGTGAGGACTCCGAGAACCTAAAAATCACCAATAATATGAGCGCAATTGAAGCAAAAAACATATCCATCAGCTACGGTAAGGTAAAGGCACTCGACAATGTCTCTTTCTCTGTAAACAAAGGAGAGATATTCGGTCTTATCGGTCCTGACGGTGCGGGGAAGACATCCATGTTTCGTATCCTGTGTACGCTCCTTCTGCCCAATGCCGGATCTGCTTTCGTCGATGGTTATGACGTAGTTTCGCAAATGAGGGAAATTCGTAAGCGAGTAGGATATATGCCCGGTAAATTCTCTCTTTACCAAGATCTCACCGTACAGGAAAATCTCGAGTTTTTTGCTACCGTATTTGGCACAACTATCCAAGAAGGATACGATTCCATCAAGACCATCTATTCGCAGATAGAACGTTTCAAGGACAGAAAGGCTGGTGCACTATCTGGCGGAATGAAACAAAAGCTTGCCCTCTCATGTGCATTGGTTCATTCTCCAAGCGTATTGTTTCTTGATGAACCCACAACTGGTGTTGATCCCGTAAGCAGAAGGGAGTTTTGGGAAATGCTTTCTACACTGAAGGAAAGAGGTATCACCATCGTTGCCTCTACTCCATACTTGAATGAAATCCGCTGTTGTGAACGTGTGGCTTTTCTCGATCATGGTCAGATACGTGGCATTGACACCCCAGAAGTGATACTCGATCGCTTTGCTGACATCTTCAATCCTCCTCCCATCACAAGAGATTCAAACGAACAGACATCAAAAGATGCCTCCCAATCTCTCAATGTCATAGAAGTACAGCATCTTGTCAAGGCATTCGGTTCGTTCCATGCAGTTGACGACATCTCTTTCTCCGTAAAATGGGGCGAAATATTCGGATTCCTTGGTGCCAACGGAGCCGGCAAAACCACCGCCATGCACATGTTGACTGGTCTTAACCAACCAACGAGCGGTACGGGAACTGTTGCGGGCTTCGACATCCGTACGCAACATGAAGACATCAAGAAACACATTGGATATATGAGTCAGAAGTTTTCTCTTTATGAAGACCTTACCGTATCAGAAAACATCCGTCTGTTTGCTGGAATATATGGAATGAAAGACCGAGAGATTGCCGAGAAGACCGACCAACTATTGGAAAGGCTGCAATTCACAGACCATCGTAATGATCTCGTAAAGAGTCTGCCTCTTGGATGGAAACAAAAAATGGCTTTCTCAGTGAGTATCTTTCACGAGCCAAGCATCGTGTTCCTTGATGAACCCACTGGTGGAGTTGACCCTGCTACTCGCAGACAGTTTTGGGAACTCATCTATGAAGCCGCTCAACGGGGCATTACCATATTCGTTACCACTCACTACATGGACGAAGCAGAATATTGTGACCGTATTTCTATCATGGTAGATGGAAAGATCAAGGCAATGGGGTCGCCTGACGAACTCAAACAATCGTTCAAGCAACCCGACATGGAACATGTATTTACTTATTTAGCACGACAGGCAACCCGCACAAGTGATTAGCGTATGAAACAGTTCATTCATTTTGTCATTAAAGAAGCGAAACATATTTTTCGCGACAGACGTACCATGCTCATTCTATTCGGAATGCCCACCGTACTCATGCTCCTGTTTGGTTTTGCCATCACCAACGACGTGAAAAACGTACGTACCATCGTGGTTACCCAATACATGGATCACCTCACCCAACAAGCCATAGACCGCCTTGCCACCTCAGAATATTTTGACATCATCCGTACCGTCCCTACTTCACATGAAGCGGAATTGCAAATCAGGAATCAGAAAGCCGACCTCGCCATCGTGTTCCAACAAGACTTTGCCTCAAAGCGAGGGGGTGTTCAATTTATAGTTGACGGAAGCGACCCTAATATGGCACAACAATGGACCAATTATGCTGCATCTGTCATCACCAACCCACAAAATTCTTTGATAAACGCTAAGATGCTCTATAACCCAAGAATGAAGTCTGCGTATAATTTCGTACCAGCCATCATGGGTATGCTCTTGATGCTCATCTGTGCGATGATGACTTCCATCTCCATTGTCCGTGAAAAAGAACGAGGCACAATGGAGGTGTTATTGGTGTCTCCCGTTCGTCCCATCATGATTATCATTGCCAAAGCCATACCTTATCTAATATTGGCATTCGGCATTCTTGTCATCATCTTGCTCATGGCAAGATACGTTCTCGACGTACCTTTGCAAGGTTCTTTGATATGGATATTGGTGGTTTCACTCATTTACATTCTCTTGGCACTTTCACTGGGAATACTCATCTCCAACGTAGCGCAAACCCAACTCGTAGCCTTGCTCTTATCGGCAATGGTACTGCTCATGCCGGTTGTCATGCTCAGTGGTATGTTATTCCCCATCGAGTCTATGCCCCTCATCTTGCAATATATATCTGCCGTCATTCCACCTCGTTACTACATCTCTGCCATGCGTAAGCTCATGATTATGGGTGTAGGCATTGAGGAAGTAACTCAAGAAATAATCGTCTTGGCTGGTATGACCATCTTCTTCCTTGCCATTGCCCTCGCCAAATTCAACAAACGTCTGGAACAATAAACATCGATACAATATGACACTGAAATATCTCATTCAAAAAGAGTTCCTGCAAATCAAGCGCAATCCGTTCTTGCCACGCCTGATTCTCATATTCCCCATTGTCATCATGTGCGTATTGCCTTGGGTGATGAACCAAGAAGTGAAAAATGTCAAGGTAGATGTGGTTGACAACGACCGCTCTACCCTATCCCAACAATTGGTTCATAGCATTGAGGCAAGCCATTATTTCATTTTCAACGGACAGAAGCCTTCTTATCAAGTGGCTTTGAAAGAAGTGGAAAAGAGCCAAGCAGACATCATCATCGTCATTCCCAATCATTACGGCAAAGACATTGCAAGTGGCAAGCAGCCACAAGTGCTCATCGCAGCCAATGCCGTCAATGGAACGAAAGGTGCCATCGGCAGTTCGTACCTCTCTCAAATCGTCATGGCTAATGCTGCTCCCAACTTATCATCTATCAGCAGCAAGGTTTCTACGCTAAACCTATACAACAAGCACCAAAACTACAAGGTGTTTATGATTCCTGCCTTGCTTGCCATCGTTATCATGCTGATGTGTGGATTTCTTCCAGCCCTGAATATCGTGGGTGAAAAAGAGACAGGAACAATAGAGCAAATCAATGTCACCCCCGTCAGCAAATGGTCATTCATACTTGCCAAACTCATCCCTTATTGGCTCATTGCAATTTTTATCATCACCGTATGTTTGTTGCTTGCTTGGCTTATCTATGGTATTACTTGCCAAGGCAATGTATCACTTGTGTACCTGCTTGCCATGCTTCTCGCATTGTTTTTCAGTAGCTTCGGGCTTTTGGTCTCCAATCATAGCGACACCATGCAACAAGCCATCTTCGTGATGTGGTTTTTCGTGGTCATCATCTTGCTTCTCAGCGGACTGTTCACTCCTACTCGTTCCATGCCGTCATGGGCTTACCTCACCACTTACGTCAATCCCATGCACTATTTCATTGATGCCATTCGTACCGTATTTATACGTGGGGGCAATTTCCAAAGCATTGCTCATCAAGTGGCAGCATTGACGTGTATTGGTTCTCTCATCGGCTGTTGGGCAGTGCTGAGTTACAAGAAGAATCAATAACGTCAGGAGTTTCTATCTGCATCCTATCATTTGAGATGTTTCTTCATCCATTCAAGGCATTTCGCCTGACTACTGGCGAAACGCCAATGACCACTGGTGGGTGTAATGTCACACTGCTTGGGAGCGGTAATCTCATTATACATAGCCCAAACGGATGTAGGCGAACATGTATCGTCACTATATCCCCAACTCACGAACGTGGGCACACGAAGGATACGGGCAAAGTTTACCACGTCAAAATACGACAAGGTTTCCACGGCTTTCTGTTGCGGAATTTCTACCTTCCCATCCTTATACCACGACGTAAAGAACTTAGGCCAGCCACCTGCCCGCTGATGAAGGAATCCCGTCAAGTCGCATAGGGCTGGATAAAAGGGAGCGCACATCGTAACCTTCTCATTGAGCGCCGAAGTGATAATGCTGAGTGCACCACCCTGAGAGCCACCCGTTACGATAACATTTTTGCCGTCCCAATCTGGCAGAGAACACAGATAGTCCACCGCACGGGCACATCCCACATACACATCCTTATAATAATAGGTGTCTTTCGATTCCATTCCACGGCGCATATACCCATCGCATTTCTTTTGTCGCATGGCATTATACTCATCATCGGGCAACCGTTGATCATTGCCGTGTATCTCAATCTTCATATAGACGAATCCCTGATGAGAGAAATAGTCGGATGGGAAAATCTTGTTGCTTCCAGCACCTGGCGGAACCAATACCACAGGATGTTTCTTTCCGTCACGTGGACGGGTAAGATAACCATAAATCCATTTATTCTTGCCCACACGCAGGCGAATGAGCTTGGTTTCCAATTGCTTGTTCGTGGCATCAGGCACCTCGTACATCACAGGTTCAAACGCCACCTTTCGAGCCTCTTTCAACACATTTTGCCAAAACCGCACAAAATCCGCAGGCATAGTGGTATAAGCCTTGATTTGTTTAGGCGTATAAGCCAATTTCACGAGGTCGGTGTATTTCTTCCCATCTAATTGATATTCATATTGGCAAGCCAAGAAGCCAGGAACCTTCATCGTACCCATATTGATGGTGGCAACGCCATCCACAAAACGAGTGGTGTTCCATGTGTTGGGCAAAAACATTTCAGGTCCTACCTTATAGCGCAACTCCGTACCTTGAACGGGTTGACCACCTTCACGAGCCACCACCTTTAACGTAGCCTCCTCACCTAATCGGTAATGGCTATCCGCATGGTTAGGCGTGGCTATCGTTTCTACGAAAGCCTTGCGGGCATTACCATACTCTTGTTGAAACTTCTGTGCATATACATGTCCTGATAGCAGAATCAAACATGTCAAAATCATCAACGTCTTTTGTTTCATACCTGTTTTTCTTATTGAATGATATACGTCATAAAAAATCCACATATCTGACATTTATCAAATATCAAAGTTTATTTTTCGTAAAGTTATACAAAGAAACAAAAAATATCTCTATCTTTGCACAGTTTTAAAAAGTTTTTTAACCATTTAACGTTTTTGATATGAAAAAGTTACTTACATTTGCAGCCATGATGCTTATTACTCTAAGCGCACATGCACAACTTGATGAAGGTACATTATCAGTAATGCCTAAAGTAGGAGCTAATCTTTCAGACATCTCTGGTGCTGGAAAGATTTTAGACAACAAATGGGGAATTGCAGCTGGAGCTGAGGTTGAATACAAATTTGAGGACTGGTTCGGAGTAAGCGCTGGTCTGATGTATGAACAACAGGGTGTTGAGGTCTCAAATACGAATTATAAGTTGAAGACAGAATACGTCATCGTGCCTATCATGGCAAAATTCTATGTATGGCAAGGCTTGGCACTCAGCACAGGTATCCAACCTGGATTCCTTACCAAAGCTAAGTTTGGCAATTCTGATGATAATTTCGACATCAAGAATGACATTCGCAAGTTTGACTTTGCAATCCCCATAGCCATTTCTTACGAATTTCCTTTCGGTCTGAACCTTGAGTTGAAATACTACGACGGTGTTGTTGACGTGGTTAAGGACAACTTTAATACCGCCTGGACTGGCAGATGGAGCAGAAAGTGGTATGAGGACAAGAACAAGAACCGCACCCTCCAGTTATCTATTGGTTACAAATTTTCCGTTGGTGTGCTGAAGTAATTAACTGAATTTCATTATTTGAAGTTTTAGGAATACGAGAGTGACATGTGGTTATCGCATGTCACTTTTTTATGTACCATGCAGTAAATAGGTGTTATTCCCTTTCATTTTGTCAATAAAAAGTAATAAAAACGACATACGTAGCTGCGATATTCTTCACCAACTTGTCCGTCGGTCAAAAAAAGGGCAATATTTTGACCGCTTCACAACAACCTGATTAATAATCACTTACAAAATCAACCGTATTTTTATGCACAACTATTATGTATTTTTATACGGAAAAAGGTTGATTTTTAGCCTTCATAACATATATAATTAGCTCGCTAACACATATAGTTACGGTCATAACATGTATAGTTACGACAATAACTATATATGTTAGCCCCAAAAACATGTAGTTTTGCACTCAAGACAACAAGTTTTGTGCATTTTCAACGTCTCATTTGAAATTTTAGGAGATTTTGATTTGTCGCAATCTTTCAAAGAAATAAAGGCAAGAGGCAAGAAGCAAGAGATTAGTCTTTCTGTATGAGATAGTTTTAGTAAAAAACGGAGGAATGCCATGTTATTCACATTTTTCTTAACTTCCATGCTGCAAATTTGGTGAATGTGAAAAATAACATTATCTTTGCAAAGAGAATGAATCCTTTCTCTCAAACATGATCATAAAACTATAACGCAAACCAATCATAACAACATAAAATATGAAAAGACTATTAACCGTATGCCTCATGGCTATGAGTTGCTTGATGGCATCAGCACAAGTGCGAGAAGTGATTAACTTTAACTTTGGATGGAAGTTTCATTTAGGAGACGTGGACCTCACTCAAATGAAAGCTGTCCCGGCTACCAATGACAGTTGGAGAACAGTTGATGTGCCTCACGACTTTCAAGTTGAGCAGCCTTGGGTGGCTCCCAGTGCCGACGAGAATGCCGACAACAGCGACGGTGCATCCAACTTTAAGAGTAGGCTTTCTGCCCGTGCTTTCAAAGAGATGGGAGCTGGCTGCTACGTGAAGGCTTTCACTCCTGACGAAAGTCTCAAAGGCAAGCGCATTCTCTTAGATTTTGAGGGAATCATGTACGTGGGCGATGTTTACCTGAACGGTGAGCGCGTGGGCGGTACCGACTATGGCTATCTGGGATTTGAGATTGACCTGTCTAAGAAATTGCAGTACGGCAAGGAAAACATCATTGCCGTGAAAGCTAATACTTCGGCACCATTAAACTCAAGATGGTACACGGGTGGCGGTCTGTTTCGTGACGTGAGAATCATCGTTACGCCCAATGACCTTTATTTAGCTCGTCATCCGCTCTTTATCACAACCAAGGATAACCGCCAGGTAAATATCCAGGTGGAAGTGGCTAATTATACGAAAGCCAATAACGTTCAGATAACAACCAAGATTCTCGACCCAACGGGAACTACCATATACGAGAAGACCTCGAAACAACCTTTCAACAGAAAGATGCGCACCAATGAAATCGCATTGGAAACGATTGACGTTGCCAACCCACAACTGTGGAGCTGTGAGAATCCTAACCTTTATACGGCTGTGGTGACTCTGGCTGACGAAAACGGAAACGTGAAGGATGAGGCTTGTGAACGTTTCGGTATTCGTACCGTGGAGATTTCTCCAGAGTTTGGACTCAAGCTCAATGGTAAAAAGGTGTTGCTCAAGGGTAATGCCAACCACCACACCAATGGTGCATTGGGAGCAGCAGCCTATCCAAGAGCCATCGAGAAACGCCTGAAGATGTTCAAGGAGTTTGGTTTTAACCATATCCGCACCTCACACAACCCTTACAGCAAGTCGTTTCTCGACCTCTGCGATGAGATGGGATTCCTCGTGGTGGACGAGTTATACGACAAATGGCTTGACCAGTTTGCCGGCGGACGCAAACCGTGGATGGAACTGTGGCCATACGACCTACCCGAATGGATTAAACGCGACAGGAATCACCCCTGCGTGGTGTTCTGGAGTTTAGGAAACGAATTACAGACATACGCCAACCTGCCCTTCGGCGATTGGGGAGTGACACCGTACCGCATGATGAAGCCCGTATTGAAGCGCTACGACCCCACACGTAAGATAACGGTTGCCATGCACCCACGCGGCAGAAGTCTGACCACCGACTCCATCCCTGCCCCATTGGTATTTGAAACCGACATTGCCGCATATAATTATAGGTATATGTATTTCCCTGGTGACAGACGCAATAACCCGTGGATGGTGTTCTACCAGAGCGAAGCCAATACCAACAACATGGGTCCCAACTTCTTTGAAATGGATTTGGATAAGGTTATCGGCCTTGCCTATTGGGGACAGATTGATTATCTTGGAGAGTCGCAGGGCTGGCCAGCAAAAGGATGGGCACAAGGTTCATTCGATTTGTCACTGCAACCTAAGCCCATTGCCTACTTGCTAAAATCAATGTTTAGCGAAGAACCTACCGTTCATATCGGCGTGATAGATGATGACAACTCAGACGTGATTTGGAACGACGTGCAAGTGGGAACGGCGCACATGAGTGAGAACTGGAACCGTAAACCTGGCACGAAGGCTTCGATCAATGTTTACACCAATTGCGACCGTGTAGAAATCTTGCTCAACGGCAAACGTGTGGCAGAACGGGAAAACTCTACCAATCCCAAGAATCGCAATAAGATTCGCATAGATAGTATTGACTACGTGGCAGGAAAGTTGGAAGCCATTGGATATAAGAATGGAAAAGCCGTGGCTCGACATCAAATAGAGACCACGGGCGAAGCAACCAAACTTGTTACTATTGCTGACCCACAAACATGGAAAGCAGATGGAACAGATTTGCAACATGTACGTATCTATGCCGTTGACAAGAAAGGCAGACGAGTGTGGGGAGCCAACCAACAACTGACGTTTGAAGTGGAAGGTGATGCTCGCATCGTAGCAGTAGATAATGGTGACATCACAAGCGAAGAATTGCATATTGGCAATCATCGTCGCCTTTTCAATGGCTCTGCGCTCGTAATCCTTCGTGCTGGCAAGAACGCTGGCAAGGTAAATCTCCGAGTATCGGGAGAAGGATATAAGACACAGGTAGTGAAGTTGGTGACTGCGAACTGAGAAGTGAGAGATGAGAGGTAAGAAGTGAAAGGGTGAGAGATTTGCCCTTTCACTTTAAAATACATAAAAAAATGTAAAAAACTTTGCACTTTAAAGGAATTACACTATCTTTGCAAAAGAACAAGCAGAACAAGATTTATTAACTATTTAAACAACAAAACATTATGAAGAAAAAATTTATTTGCGCCGTTTGTGGCTACATTTATGAAGGAACAGAGGCACCCGAGAAATGCCCTATCTGTAAGGCTCCCGCATCTAAGTTCTCTGAATTGAAGGATGAAGGCGAAACAACATACGCTACGGTTCATAAGATTGGTGACGGTAAGTTGCCTGGTGTACCCGAAGAAATGATTAACGACCTGCGCAACCATTTCAATGGTGAGTGTGGTGAGGTGGGTATGTATCTTGCAATGGCTCGCCAAGCCGATCGTGAGGGTTACCCAGAAATTGCAGAGGCATTCAAGCGTTATGCTTTTGAAGAAGCAGATCATGCCAGTCGTTTCGCCGAACTGTTGGGCGAATGTGTTTGGGACACCAAGACCAACCTTGAGAAGCGTGCAGCTGCCGAGGCTGGTGCATGTGAAGACAAGTTCCGCATTGCCAAAGAAGCAAAAGCTGCCGGCTTTGACGCTATTCACGACACGGTACACGAAATGGCAAAGGATGAGGCTCGCCACGGTGCTGGCTTCGCAGGACTCTTGAAGAGATACTTTAAATAAATGAAGAATGTAGAATGAAGAATGAAGAATCGGTTGATCAAAGCCAAATGGCGTCAACTGATTCTTCATTCTTCATTTAATGGCATCAGCTAATTCTTCATTTAATGGCGTCAGCTGATTCTTCATTCTTCATTCTTCATTCTTCATTTCCAACCGTTGCCACGACGTATTCAGAATGTGTACCTATACGGAACTTACCACCCCAAATACCGATTCCACTGCTCACGTAATAATGAGTGTTACCCTTTTGCAACGGTCCAAAGGCATCTTCATACAACCTATCTTCTATCCAACTGATGGGCCAAACCTGTCCATAATGAGTATGACCGCTGAATTGGAAGTCGATATTGCATTGTTGAGCCTCTTCTAAACGATAAGGCTGATGGTCAAGGAGAATGGTATATTTAGACAAATCGGCTTTGCTTGCCAATGCCTTGACGCTGGTGCGTCGCATATTGGTACGGTCATCACGACCGATGAGAGTAATACCCTGAGGTAAGGTTATGCAACTGTCCTTCAGCAAGTGAATACCACTCTCACGGATAAATTGTTCCGATTTGGGTTCACCAGCATAGTAATCGTGATTGCCTAAGCAAGCATAGATGGGCGCTTGTATTTGGCGGAACACCTCTGCCATGTTTTCCTCCATCACTGGTTTGTGACTAATGTCAATAATATCACCGGCAATCAAGACGAGGTCTGGTTTCTCGGCATTGATCAAGCCTACCCATTTCTCAAAATCTGCCCGTGTGTTATGGTAACCTAAGTGCAAGTCGCTAATCATCACCATCTTCACAGGCTTGGGCAATGGTTTCGTAGTGGTGAGTTGTAATGGTTGTCGCACCTTATTATAATAATGTAGGTTGCCATAGATGAAAAACGTCAACATGATTGCCAACACCGACCAACTGCCCACCGCACTATTTCGCAGGAATGAGGTAGGTACGAGATGGAGCAGATGCCCTAAATCCAACACCAAGAACAGCATGAAAAGATAGAGCAAGACAAAGATAGACGATGTACCAATTGCATAAATGACACGTGCCACGGGAAGGGAGAATCGTTCGAGCCCAAAGGAGAAGTTGACAAACAACATGGAGAAACATCCCAAGAGCAAAGCGATGATGATAACCTTATAAATATTTGCTAAAGGAAGGATGCGCCAAATGTGCCATCCTACATAGATACATCCCAAAAGGGGAAGGAGCGTAAAAACAAAAAACCAAATTTTCATGGGTGCAAACTTACGACATTTTTTCTAAAAACAAAGGGTTGATTGGTAAAAAATGATTAATATTGTAGTTATTTAAAGGATTATTACGCAGAAAAACATTAATTTTGTAATAATAAACCAAAGAACATTCTTATGACAAAACGATTCTTTATCTTATTGACATGTTTGATACTGACTGTACCAGCCATTCCACAAACCACGTTCACACATCCTTGGAAGGGAAAGCGAGTAGCTTATTTGGGCGATTCTATCACCGATCCACGCAACAGTGGGTCGAAGAAAAAGTATTGGGGATTCTTGCAAGACTGGCTTGACATCACCCCATTTGTCTATGGCATAAGCGGAAGGCAATGGAACGATATTCCCAACCAAGCGGATAAGTTGCACCAAGAGCATGGATATGATGTAGATGCCATTCTCATCTTTTGCGGAACCAACGACTTCAACAACTCTGTACCCGTGGGTGAATGGTACACGGAAAGTAACGAACAGGTTTATGCCGCACGTGGACAGATGAAAACGCTACAAACACGCAAGATGCGCACTCCTATCATTACCGACTCCACCTATCGCGGACGTATCAACAAGGCTCTTCACCACGTGAAGAAACTCTATCCCACCAAACAAATTGTATTGCTCACACCTATTCACCGCGGTTATTTCGGTCCTAACGACAAGAACGTACAACCGACGGAAGCCTATCAAAACAAATGTGGTGAATATGTTGATGCCTACGTGCAGAGCTTGAAAGAGGCTGGCAATCTATGGGCAGTTCCCGTTATCGACTGGAATGCGACATGCGGATTGTATCCCTTGTTAGAAGAACACCTGCAATACTTTGCCAAACCCGACATCGACCAACTTCATCCTAACGACAAAGGACAAGAGCGAATGGCAAAGACTTTGTTCTATCAATTACTTACCCTGCCCGCAACATTTTAAGACTTCATGAACAATTTCATCGTTTCACCCCAAAAAGACAAACAGTTCAGGATTTGGTTCCGCATAGCTCTCGTGGCTATCATGTTGGTTTACGTCAAGCCCTTGATTTTATATGTCGATTCCAATGACGTAACCATCCTCGGACTGAAACATATACTACGTTCTTCTTGGGGTGGAATGTTTTACATGCTTTATTGGATTACATTTGTATGGATTCTGGGACAACTCATCATGAGTTTTCCCACTTCCATGAAATGGGCAAAAGGTTCGTTATGGGCTACACTTATATTCTATGTGATACGTGTACTATTCGGATATATCATCCCCATGCCCGAATTTGGTTCCCCTGCTTTAGCCACCTATCACATTGTAATAGGCATCATCTCCACCCTATACACCGCTTCGCTCATCATCTTCGGCATTCATTTGGTAGCACAACACGGCGGAAGACTCAAGCATTTGGGCATTGCCATCCTCGTATGGCAATTATTACCCTTTGTCTGTAACATCTTTTATGCCACCACAAACATCTACCCGACATCCCCATGGTTTCATATATCAACCATGTTTCTCCAAATGTTCATCACCATTTGGGTCTTCTATCTCATGCGCCAAGTGTTTGTTCCGGCATGGAAAGAAACAGGAAAGTAACCCGTCACATTTTCTGGACTACTAATAAAAAAATAGAGGCTAATACTAAAATAATCACCAACTCATACAAAGTTTATAAAATTATTTGTATATTTGCAATCGGTTTGGGGGAGAAATCCTGAGCCGTTGATGCAATAGCTAATTATTTCGCACTTAACCGAAGAAGCCCAGGAAACTTATTTGGAATAGTACGATTAATAGCGAAGGGAAAAGCCTTTGTCGGTATTCCCAGCCATGTGTAAAAGCTATGCACACGTCCATTGGCGTGGTTGCATTCTTATTACATGGCAGGGGTTCCTTTCCTGGGCTCGCCCCTTAGGTTAAGTGCATAAGGATGGCCACGCCATTTTCATGTCAATACCTTTTGTTGATAAAAATGTATATATCTATTTATTAACATATAATAATTTCAAAAATGAAAAGAACAATTCTATTAATGTTTACGTTTCCTGTCATGCTTCAAGCATGGGCTTACAATTTTATCGTTGACGGCATTTATTACAACATTAATGCCGACAAATCCACAGTATCAGTGACTACAATCTCAGACCATGGAACTATTGTGGGTGGTGCCTATAGTGGTGATGTTATCGTTCCCGAATATGTAGAGTACAACAACAATAAGTATCTTGTCAATGCAGTTGGTCCTCATGCATTTAATGCGTGTTATTCTCTAAATAGTGTAGAATTGCCAAATACCATCACAAGCATTGGGGCACTTGCATTTGAACGCTGTTCTCTCAAAGAAATCACGATTCCTAATAATGTAACATCTATTGATTATGGAGCTTTTATGGATTGTAATGCATTGGAAAAGTTAATTTTGCCAAACCAACTGAAAGAGATTCCTGAAGCTATGTGTGGAGGGTGTGATAAACTATCGTCTGTGGTGTTGCCTACTACATTAGAATTCATTGGAGAAGGGGCCTTCTCTGGATGCAATAATCTACTCAGCCTCGACTTACCCGCATCTGTAGTTTCAGTAGGTAGTTGGGCATTTGAAAGATTACCGACTCTCAATATTTCTAATTATGAGAACTGGATGCGGATTTATATCACGCAGTCTCCTTTTCAAAATACATATCCCTCTTATGGAGGTTATATGGATCACCATGTTTATTATAACGGAGAACTCATTACTAATTTCATTGTCCCAAGCGATGTGAAAGAAATCCCAGAAAGTGCATTCATGGGTAATATGGATGTCAAAAGTGTAACCATTCCAGAAGGTGTAGTCAGTATCGGCAGAGGGGCATTTGGATATTGCTATAATCTTTCTTCGGTTAGTTTACCTAATTCTTTAGTAACCATTGACCAAAACGTTTTTAGCGGTTGTAAAGGATTAGAATCTGTCAGTTTTGGAAAAGGCATAAAGTCTATAGCAGAAGGATCTTTTTCTGGCTGTAACAATTTAACAAAGGTTGACATCGGAGATATTGCAAACTGGTGTGCCATTGATTTTGACCCTACCAATGCAAGAGACAGTAAATATGATGGTTTTTTGAATGTAGAATCTAATCCGACATACTATGCTCACAAGATTTATCTGAAAGGCAAGGAAATTAACGATTTGATAATACCAGCTGGAGTGACAGAAATCAAAATAGGTAATTTTATCAATTGCAATCGTATAGGAACGGTTTCTTTTCCCAATTCCTTGAAAACCATTGGTATTCATGCTTTTAGTGGGTGTACATCGTTGGAAGAAATCAACTTCGGGAAGTCTCCTAATTTGGAGACCATTGAAGAAGGTGCTTTCTATCATTGCACAAGTTTGAGGGAAATAGAATTACCCAATACTGTTGTAAATCTTGGAGGCGCATTTTGGTATTGTGAAAATCTACAAACAGCAAATATACCCATAGGCGTTACGGAGATAGGACCACGCGCTTTTCAGGAATGCAAGAAATTGGAAAGTATCAATATTCCTCAGAACACAACAAAAATAGGAAACTTTGCTTTCTATGGTTGTAGAGCATTAACGCGCATTGATATTCCGAAAACAGTAGAGTATATAGGAACAGAAGCATTTTGCAACTGCTATGGATTACAGGGTGTTTATATTCAAGACATTTCAGCATGGTGTAAAATCAAATATGGAAACTTACAATATCAAGGCAGTAACTGGGGACCCACAGAAAGACAAAGCAATCCACTTATTTTTGCACACAATCTCTATCATAATAATGAGTTGGTAACAGATTTAATTGTTCCTGGCAATGTGGAAACTATAGAGGCGAATACATTCTGGGGGGCTACATGTCTAAAGTCTGTAACGATTGCAGATGGTGTGAAAACTATCGGTGAACGTACTTTCTATAGTTGTAGAAATATTTGCAAGATAGTTTTACCTTCTTCAATAGATTCTATTGGATCGTCTGCTTTTGGTGTTATTACAGCAAACAAGGTCAACTTATATATTTCCAATCTTGAAAAGTGGATTTGCAATAATTGTGGAAAGTCACTTTACGAAATCTCTAATGGTGTGGATTTATATCTTAAAGGAACGCATATAACTGATTTAGTCATTCCAGAAACTATAAACAAACTTTCAGGTTTAGTATTTCCATATATGCGATTCAATTCCGTTACACTGCCAAGTAGTTTGGAAAAGATGGAAGCAGGTCTTAGTCATGCTTCTAATTTTGATTATAGCACAATTCAAATCATTTATTCAAAACCGCGATTTGCTCCATCTGGAGGAAGTGCAAAACTATTCGGTCGGATAAAAGGATTGGAAACCATATATGTTCTGGAGGGACGTGGTTATAATTATACGTCTGTGTGGTCTGGACACTCGGATATCATTAAAGAGGTTCCAAACAAATTAGTGTTTGAAGGAAAGCAAACTGCTTCTATGATAGCTGATGTGAAGAAAGCATACAAATATCTATATGACAGAGACTATACGTTTTTAAATCTCATTAACGCCATATTAGACGAAAGTATAACTATAACAAACCTTAAAGAGGGTGATGCAAATCCCAATACACTTTACTACCTTCCTTCTGTTTCTTCAAACATAAGGGGGGACAACATCATTATCGATGGTAAGACGGAAAATGTGGTCATTATAGACCAAAAAGACTTTTTCGCTCCCATACAATTTGAAGCAAATAGTGTTAGATACAATAGATTATTCAATGCAAGTACCACAGATGCCTTTACATTGTGTGTACCATACGATTTGAAAACACTACCTGATGGAATAAAAGTATACACCATGAGTGGACAAGATGGAAATACAATACAATTCGTTGAAACAAATCAGATAAAGGCAAATAAACCATATTTGATTACTGTAAACAAAACCATTGATGGATTAAGTACCATGAATACAACCATAACTGCTACTCCAGAAGAAATGGACGATGCTGGTATCATAGATTATGAGTTTTATGGAACATTAAGTCAAATCTCAAATGAAGATGCCTCGAATATGGGGGCTTATATCTTGCAGGAAAATAAAACATGGCATTCTGTTTCTACAGAAAAGCCTACTGCTTATATTACTCCTGGTCGCGCATACATTATTCCAAAAAATTCTATAGCTAAATCATTCTTTACGTCATTAGATGGTTCAGATAACAACGTTGACAATATTCATTATTTGCAAACAACTGACAGTAATGGCCAAAACAAATATTACGATTTGAACGGTCATCTAATCAAAGAACCCCAAAAAGGTGTAATTATTAGAAATAAACAAAAATACATCATAAAGTAATACGATTATGAAACACATATATAAAAAACCATTTGCCGAGAGACAAAAAATAGAGATAGAAACAGATTTCCTAGCTAACTCTCCTTTGGAAACAGAAGTTAGTAATGATCCTGCTATCTTTCCATCTTATTTAAAAAATGAGGACTCGGATGATAGTAGTGAACCTACTTGGTCAATACACTCCGTATGGGATGATTAGTTAATATGGTATTTAATGAGGGTGTGTCAAAATACAAATCCACAACCTAACAACTTTCAATCTGTAAGTTGAGTGCCCTCTAAAAGCAAAGAATAAGCCATTTCTTGACTCGAAATGAGTTTTGAAATGGCTTTTTCTTATTGGAAAGTTTCAATCTGTAAGATTTTCAAAATGGCATTTGCATTTTGACACACCCCCTTAAAACAGTTTGATAATGATTATCAAGAACGAAAGGCACATAGCTATCGTAGTCTTTTCTGTCGATATTTCATAGAGATTAAATTCTTTACTATTAGGATTCAGTACAAGAATTTAGGGACATTTCACTATTTCACCACCGTAGCCTTGATAATTCGAACATCATCAACGGGACGGTCGTAATCATCTGTGAATACACGATTTATCTTTTTCACGACATCCATTCCCTCAATCACTTCTCCAAACACGGTGTATTGTCCGTCGAGATGGGGCGTTCCCCCATACTTACGATAATGCGTGCGAATCTCCTTGGTCATTTTTGTCTTACCCTGTGTAGCCTCATCCAACAGTTCCTGAAAGCGGTCGAGGTCTGCATCACTATGGTTAGTGCCATAGACAATATAAAACTGGGATGATGAAGATGCTCTTTGCGGATTCTCCTCATCACCTTCACGTGCGGTAGCCAATGCCCCACGTTTGTGGAAATACTTGGGATAAACGATTTCGGCTGGAATAGTATAATCAGGCGAATATTCTCCTACGCTACTCCCTGGTTTAGCGTGTCGAGAAGTGGAATCGCCCGATTGAATCATAAAGTTAGAAATCACCCGATGGAATAAATTGCCATCATAATATCCATCTTTCACCAACCGAAGGAAATTGTCGCGATGAAGCGGAGTTTCATTGTAAAGCACCAATCGGATGTTGCCCATTGAAGTTTCTAACAATACCTCATGGCGAATGGTATCGTTGGATTGGGCTTTTGCTCCCAAGGAAAGGGAGCACAATAACATGAAAACGAAATAATGTAATTTTTGATTCATGATGAAGGGGGTTAGAGTCATTCAAGTCATTAGGTCTCTAAGGCCTTTTGAGACCTTAGAGACTTTATCAATTATCAATAAACATCTCCATGAGCAATCTCATCCTTGTCGATTTCCTTTCTATCGAGTGCTCTCCATGCGTATGCGATATAGGCAAGCACAAAGGGGATGAAGATACTCACGTAAGCCATTGTACGAAGAGTGAACTCACTACTACAACTATTAACAATGGTGAGGCTACTCTGCAAATCTTCGTTGCTGGGATAATAAGCCGTGTGATTCCATCCTGCACATAACAACAAGCACAACACCACCAATACCACGCCTATACCTGCTGGCCAAATGCCACGGATATAATTCTTGTTGGTAGCAGTCTTCAATATGCCGTAAAGCAATAAAACCACACCCACCAAGATGACAACCGTCAGATACCACATTTCTATGAGATTGGTAAGATATTTCTGATAAACAATACTGATTGTACCATTGTCGTCATACGCATATCCATAGCCCAATACAACCTTGAACAAGAAAGCAAGGAACAATGCCAAGAACACCACGGCATTTCCCAACAGATGTCGTCTGGCACGAGAACGAACGACATCATCGTTCACATTATTTATTATATATAAGCTACCGAGCACACGTGCCAAGAAGAATACAGCCAATCCGAATACCACGTTCCAAATGTCGAGCAAGGCATCGAGTCCATGACTGGCATTTGCCCAACGACTGATGATTGGTTGAGCCATCTGCGTGATATTGCTCTTATCTACGACAAAGTTGCTTCCCATAAAGAACGTTGCAACTGCGCCCCCAAGCAACACAGGACCTAAGATTCCATTTATTACGAGAAACACTTGGAAAGTCTTTGCCCCAAGCAAATTACCCAACTTATTCTGGAACTCATAGCTCACGGCTTGCAAGACAAAAGAGAATAATATAATCATCCACAACCAATATGCACCTCCAAAACTTGTGCTATAAAACAACGGGAAGGAAGCAAAGAATGCTCCACCAAACGTAACCAACGTGGTAAACGTTATCTCCCACTTCCGACCTGTGGAATTAATCAACATACGGCGTTCCTCTGCCGTCTTCCCCAATTGGAATATCATGGAATTGGCTCCTTGTACGAACATCAGGAATACCAATAAGGCACCCAACAACGAAACCAAGAACCACCAATAATGTTGCAAAAAATCGTATGTCATAATCGTATAATTTTCAATATTCTATCCTTAATGTTCAATGGTCAATAATCAATAATCAATAATCAATGATCAATGATCAATGGTCAATGGTCAATGTCCTATCTCTCCGGTCCTTTCTTAATCTGCTTGAGCAGAATGTTGATTTCCACCGCCAGCATCGTAGTAAACAGAGCAAGGAAGATGAAGAACGTCAACATCACCGAACTGGAATTGACGTCAGACACGGCAGCCCACGTAGGCAACATATCCTGAATCGTCCACGGTTGTCGTCCGAACTCAGCTACCAACCATCCCGACTCGCTGGCAATATACGCCAACGGTACCAATACGATAGCTCCTATCAAAAGCCATTTGAATTGCGCAAGGTCTTTCTTCCTGTAAATCAAGAACAACACCAATGCGAAGAATGCCATGAACAAGCAACCCAATCCCACCATCAAGCGGAATGCCCAGAAACAAACGGGGATGTAAGGTACCAATTGGTCTTTGGATTTGATGTAACCATATCCAAAGTAAGGCATATTCTCCCTCAATACCTTCAAGTGTTGTGCGGCAGCCTCTTCCGATTTAGCTTTCTTGGCATTTCTATACGACATGAGTGCGTAGATGGCTGCCCTTCCTCGTTTGATTTTCTCATCAGCTGACAACTCCTTCGTTCCATCAGGAAGAGTATATCCATTGAGCAAGTCATTAATGCCTGGTACAAATCCATGAATGTCTCTCGTTGCCATGACCGACAATGCGTAAGGCATAGCTATGCGCAATGGTGGTTCTTCCTCATTCTGGTAATCAGGTTGCTTAAACGGATTCACCCAAGCCACACCCGTCAGACTCTGGTCTTTACCTCCATTGTAGAGAGCCTCCATAGCAGCCAGTTTCATAGGTTGTGATTTCGCCACCTGTTCACCAGAGATATGTCCTGTTGCCAAAGCCAACACACAAGCCACCAATCCTACGATAGAGCCAATCTTGATACTTTCGAAAGCCAGTTTCTGTTCGCGTTTCTTCAACAAGTACCAACACCCTACAGCTACGGTAAACACCGCTCCGATAATCCATGCAGACGTAACCGTATGGCAAAACTTTCCTACGGCAAAAGGCGATAGTGCCACATCGAAAAACGATACCATCTCATTGCGCATGGTATCGGGATTAAACTCGCAACCCACCGGATATTGCATCCAAGCATTAGCCACAAGAATCCACCATGCCGAAATGGTTGCGCCCAAACCTGTTAGCCAGGTAGAAGCGAGATGAAATCCACGCGACACCTTATTCCATCCAAAGAACATCACCGCCACGAATGTTGATTCCATGAAGAAAGCTATGATGCCCTCTATTGCCAATGGCGCACCGAAGATGTCGCCTACAAACCACGAATAGTTGCTCCAGTTGGTACCAAACTCAAACTCCAAGATGATACCAGTGGCAACACCCATGGCAAAATTGATACCGAACAGCTTTTGCCAAAAGCGTGCGGTGATTTTCCAAAATTCGTCGCCCGTTCGGTAATAGCGTGTTTCCATGATTCCCATGATAACGGCAAGTCCCAACGTGAGCGGTACGAATAGCCAGTGATAGATAGCGGTAAGCGCAAACTGTGCCCTTGACCAGTCTATCGTTCCCGTTGTAACGTCTAAAAGTAAATGATTCATATAATAACAGTTTAGTTAGCTCTTTCTATCAATTCATTTCCCACAAATTCAGATTCCCCTCCCTCTGGCGCATGTTGCTTGAGGAAGTTGGGGAAGAAGAAGATCTTGAGTACCACGAAAATGATAAACAACTTAATGAGGATGATTGCCCACAACGTCTTACCCAAAGTCATGTTGCGGAAGCCGTCATAATAGAGGTCAAATACCCGATACCAAAAACCATCCTTTCTCATAGCAGATTTTCGTTTAGATGTTTAGGTGACAATATTATCGCCACAAAGATAGGTATTTTTTTTAAGAAACAAAAATAAATGAAATGATTTGTATGAAAATATACTATGGCAACTCCCTTTGACTACACAACTCCCACTACTTGTGAAAGTTGAATCTTTTAATAATGTATATTATTTAGTAAATAATGCTAAAAATGCGCATGATGCAGAAAATAAAAAAAACATTTGTTTCGCATTATTAAGAAAAAGAACTACCTTTGCAAGAATAAAAAAAGACTCATTGAAATGAAAAAATTTTGGATTGCATTATTGACTCTCATCATTGCCTTGCTCATTGGAGGCGTTGCTTATCTCTATTATCATCTCGACATCGAGAAAAAGCACAACCAGGAAATGCAAGAACTGGCAGAACTGGACAAGAAAGAGATGGAAAACGAATACCAGCAGTTTGCCTTACAATATAGTGAATTGAAGACGAAAATCAATAATGATTCCATTATCGCCCAATTGTCTGCCGAACAGGAGAAGACACAACGCTTGTTGGCTGAACTGAAACAAGTGAAGGCTGAAGATGCACGAGAGATTACCCGACTGAAGAAAGAACTTGCCACGGCAAGAGCCGTCATTCGCAGTTATGTATTGGAGGTTGACTCTCTCAATCGTCTGAACCAAAACCTTGTGGCTGAAAACAGCAGGATGAAAAGCCAATATGAAGAGGCAACCAAACAAATACAAGGACTGAACAACGAGAAAGTATCGCTCTCTGAGAAGGTTGCCATTGCAGCCCAATTAGATGCTATCAACATCAGAATGATTGCCCAGAACAAGCGTGGCAAGAAGACCGACAACATGAAGAAGTGCAAGACGGTGCAAGTAGATTTTGCCTTGGCAAAGAATGTTACTGCCTCTAACGGCATGAAGAATGTCTTCGTGCGCATCATCACTCCCACCGGAGCCGTGTTGGGCAATGCGGGTACATTCCAATACGAGAACCGTAGCCTGCAATACACCATGAAGAAAAGCGTGGAATATGGTGGACAGGAAACGCCTGTCAAGATGTATTGGAACGTTGACCAAGCTATGGTTGACGGTACTTACCAAGTGAGCATCTTTTCGGGAGGCAACATGATTGGCTCCAAGAGTTTTAGCTTTAAATAAAGAATCCGACTTATATGTCTATGAATGCCGTTTTTGACCTATAAGAAAACAACCATAAAAATGAAATGTTCATGAGAAGATTATTTTCATTTGTATTATTGATTGGTGTTACCGTTCCCATCAGTGCGCAACGTATGTTGAGCCTTGACAGTTGCAGGGCTTTGGCTTTGCGCAACAACAAGCAACTGAACATCGCCAAGCTGAAACGGGACATTGCCTCTAACACCCACAAGGCTGTCAAGACCAAATACTTGCCCAAGGTGGATGTGGCAGGCACTTACCTATGGTCGAGCAAGGAAGTGTCTATCCTCAACAACGACCAGAAAAACACCTTATCCAATATTGGTACTATCTTTACTTCGAGTGTGGGACCAGAGTTGAATAACGTATTGACCGCTTTGGTACAAGATGGAACCATTACCATGGAACAAGCAAGTAAGTTCGGACAGATTGTCAATGCCCAAAGTCCTGCCATCGCTTCTGCCATGAACAACTTTGGCAACCGTGTGAAAGACGCATTCCGCACGGATAACCGCAACATCTTTGCCGCCACCATCACCGTCAAACAACCTATCTACATGGGTGGAGCCATTACTGCCGCCAACAAGATGGCTGAGATTGGAGAGCAATTGGCAAGCAATAATCATGAAGCCAACCTGCAATCTACCATTCACGACATTGACAAGGCTTACTGGCTGGTGGTTTCGCTCAAGCAGAAAGATGCCTTGGCTGGTAAGTTTGTCGAACTTACGAGCAAGTTTAATGAAGACGTGAAGAAAATGATACGTGAAGGCGTGTGTACGAGAGCCGACGGACTTCGGGTAGATGTCAGACAGAACGAGGCTGAAATGGCAAAGACCAAAGTGGAAGATGGCTTGGCACTTGCCAAGATGTATCTCTGCCAATTGTGTGGCATTCCGATGGACGAGAATATCATACTGGAAGACGAGAACAAATCTTCCATCGGTGTCAGCGAGTCTCCATTGGAAGTTAACATGGAAACAGCTATGCAGCATCGCCCAGAACTGAAGATGCTTCAAAACTCCATTGACATGAGCCTACAGAGTACTAAGCTCACCCGTGCAGCCTATTTGCCACAGGTAGCGGCATTGGGCGGATATACTATCTCTAATCCTAACGTGTTCAATGGCTTTGAGCATAAGTTTGGTGGATTCTTCCACGTGGGTGTGTTGGTTAGGATGCCGTTGTGGAGCTGGCGCGAAGGTCATTATAAGATTAACGCGACGAAGGCTGCCACCACCATTGCACAAATGGAATTGGCTGAGGCACAAGAGAAGATTAACCTGCAAGTAACTCAAAACTCGTTTAAGGTGAAGGAAGCCAACAAGCGACTTGCCATGTCTGCCAAGAATCTGGAACGTGCAGAGGAAAACCTGCGTTGTGCCAACCTGGGTTTCCGTGAGGGAGTGATGCAAATCACTGAGGTGATTGCCGCACAAACCGCTTGGCAAGAGGCACAATCACAAAAGATTGATGCAGAGATAGAACTGAAACTCACGCAAGTTGACTTGCAGAAGTCATTAGGAACATTAGGATTTTAAAGATAGAACATTTATTATTGAAGACAACGATTAAAGATTCATCATTATGTCAGCAAAAACTCAACATAACAACATTCTGCTCGCCATTGTCGCATTTATCAGTGTAGTAGTAGTGGTAGCGCTCATAGGATTCTTCACGTTAGGACGTTCTGAAGAAATCATCCAAGGTGAGGTGGAAGTAACGGAATACCGTATCTCATGCAAACTCCCAGGTCGTATTCTCCAACTGCGGGTTGAGGAAGGCGACTACGTACACGTTGGCGACACGTTGGCGATACTCGAGACACCAGAGGTAGAGGCTCAGCAACGAATTGCCGAAGCCACGCAAGGAGCTGCCAACGCCATGAAGGAAATGGCTGACAACGGTGCCCGTAAGGAACAGATACAAGGAGCATACCAGCTCTTGCAACAGGCTATCGTGGCTCGCGACATTTCTCAGAAATCGTATAAGCGCGTACAGAATCTTTTCGATGAAGGCGTGGTAAGTGCGCAGAAGCGTGATGAGGCTTACGCTGCCTACAAGGCAACTGAAGCACAGGTATTGGCAGCACAAAGTCAGTACGACATGGCTAAGAACGGTGCCCGCATGGAAGAGAAAGAAGCCGCAGCCAAGCAAGCACAGGCAGCCAAGGGTGCGGTAGATATCGTGAAGTCGCTGTTGAAAGAGACCGTTCAGGTTGCCACCGAAGAGGGCGAGGTAAGCGAGATTTATCCCAAGGTGGGCGAGCTGGTTGGTATGGGCTCTCCCATCATGACCATTGCCGTGATGAAAGACCTTTGGGGAACATTCAACGTGCGTGAAGACCAACTGCAAGGCTTGAAGGTGGGAGACGAACTGACTGCTTTCTCTCCTGCATTCAACAAGGACGTGAAGATGAAGGTGTTCTACATCAAGGACCAGGGTTCTTTTGCCGTATGGAAAGCCACAAAGGCAAACGGACAATACGACCTGAAAACCTTTGAGGTAAAGGCTCGTCCCATCAACGCATTCGATGGTTTGCGTCCCGGAATGTCACTCATCGTGAGGAAATAGATAGTGAAAGGATAAGAATGAGAAGAATCTTACATATCGCATCAAGGGAGTGTGGTATTCTGACGATGAATCCCATATACCTCTTTTGTATGGTGTTGTTCCCATTACTGGTGATTCTTTTCTTCACGTCACTCATGAATGAGGGACAACCAGAGAACCTGCCCATCGGCGTGGTTGACCTTGACAACACTTCTACGACAAGGAAACTGATTCATAAGCTCGATGCTTTCCAATCCACCAAGGTGGTTTCGCATTATCCCAATATCAACGAGGCACGCAGGGCTATCCAGCAAAACAAGATTTATGGATTTCTCTATTTCCCGAAGAATACCACCAGCGACATGATAGCATCACGTCAGCCGAAGATTTCATTTTATTATAGCGTGACTACCATTGCGGCTGGTTCTATGGTGTTTAAAGACCTCAAGACCATCGCCACCCTTGGTAGCGCGGGGATGGGTTCTGCCAAGTTGAGGGCATTGGGAAAGACAGGTGAAGAGATAAAGGCATTCCTTCAACCCATAGCCATCGACACTCACACCATCAACAATCCCGAAATCAATTACAATGTCTATCTGAGCACGGCAATGGTTCCCGCCTGCCTCATGTTGTTTTTCTTCCTCATCACCGCCTATTCCTTAGGTACGGAGATCAAGTTTGGCACTTCTAAAGACTGGTTGGCAATGGCAGACAACAATATGTGGATTGCATTTATGGGCAAGTTTCTCCCGCATTTTCTCATTGATTTCACCATCATGTCTATATACATATTTATAGTATATGGTGTATTGCATTTCCCACATGCGGGGTCTATATTCAATATTATCTTATTGGGCATTCTTGCCATTCTCTCTGGTCAGGCATTTGGAATATTCGCATTCGGCATATTCCCTTCCCTTCGAATGTCCATGAGTATTTGTTCGCTATGGGCAGCCTTGAGCTTCTCGGCAATGGGTTCTTCATTCCCCGTATCGGCAATGGATCCCATGATACAAGCCATCACCAATCTCTTTCCCATGCGCCATTATTTCACGATATATCAAACGTGCATTTTCAACGGAAATCCATTGGCTGACGCTTGGATAAGCATCGGCGCTCTCATCATATTCATGGCACTGCCCTTATTGGTCATCAACAACATCAAGAAAGCAATGCTGACATACGTTTACATCCCGTAAGGATTCATAAAACATCAGAAAGTGAAGACTGAACATTTAGGAAGCAAAATACGCGAAGGCCTGCACGACATGTGCTATATATGGGCTAAGGAAATGACCACCACCGTCAAAGACGAGGGGGTGCTCATCTTCTTCATTCTCGTTCCCTTGCTCTACCCACTACTCTATTCTTGGGTTTACAGCAAGCAAGTGGTACATGAAGTGCCTGTTGCCGTGGTGGATATGTCGAAGAGCAGCATGAGCCGACAATTTATCAGACACTATGACGCTACGCCTGATGTCAAGGTCAGCTACCATTGCAACAACATTGAAGAAGCCAAGCAACTGATGGGCAAGCGCATTGTGAAAGGAGCCATTTATTTCCCGTCAGACTTCGAGAAAAACATCATGCGAGGCGACCAATCCAAGGTGAGCGTCTTCTGCGACATGAGCATCATGATGTATTACAAGGCAGTTTACCAATCTGCCGTAAGCATTTCGAGCGAGCTCAACACAAGGATACAAATCAAGAATGCTCATAACTTTACCCATAAAGACGATGAGATTACCACAGCACCTCTGCTCTGCGATGCCGTACCTATCTTTAACAGCACAGGAGGATATGCAGACTCGATCATCCCAGCCGTTTTGATGCTTGTACTGTTCCAGACGCTCGTTCTCGGAATCGGACTTGGTGCCGGCACGGCAAGAGAAACCAACCGCTATCGCGACCTCGTACCATTGAGTCTTCATTACAATGGTATCTTCCGTATCGTATTGGGTAAGTCTCTGTGCTACTTCATGGTTTATTGTGTAATGGCAGCATACATCACCTTGGTTGTACCCAAGATTTTTGGGTTCGTACAACTCTTTGATGCCGTTGAACTCATCGGCTTGATGGTGCCTTTCCTGTTAGCAACGATATTCTTCGGAATGATAGTCTCCTGTACCATCCGTTATCGTGAAAACGTGATGTTGATAGTGGTATTCATGTCTGTGCCTTTGCTCTTCCTCTCTGGAGTGTCATGGCCACAGTCCAACATCCCTGGTGCATGGAGAGCGGTGGCTTGTCTGTTTCCCTCCACATTTGGAATCAGGGGTTTTGTCCGACTGAACACGATGGATGCGACTTTGGCAGATATTCAATTGGAATATCAAGCCCTATGGATTCAGGTAGCGGTTTATTTCTTCATCACCTGCCTCGTATATCATTACCAGATTAAGTTGTCTCACTATCATGCTAACGAACAACTCAAGAAGATGAAACGGATAGCTACCCATGCCAAGGAGTTGAAACTGAAAGCCCTTGCAGAGGCAACGAAACAAACGAAGTCATAGACGCTCATCCACCAAACTGTCAAGTAAAGTGACAAAAACAGCCCCAATTACGGGCTGTTTTTTTGACGAGCCTTTCCGTCGCTCCAAAAAATGCCATTTTGAAGGTTTTTTATAACATATTGACTTTCAATATATTACAATCAAGACACTTGACATGTTACATAAAAAACAACTAAAAAAGCCTCAAAAACATCGTTTTTTGAGGCTTGATAACATATATAATTAGCGTGCTAACATAATGAGTTACGCTCGTAACATATATAGTTACGGCAATAACTATATATGTTACGAGTAAAAAAGCACAATTTAGCACCGAAAAACCATGAACTGAGGTTCATTAACATCTCATTGGAGATTTTTCACGAAAAAATTTTGTCGCAATAATTCACAAACAAAAAAAACATGAAAACCATGTCTATTCGATACCGACAATCTTCGTGGGAGCCTGTTCCTTGTTTCTCCTGTTCACAACCGTAACCACCGCTTGCGCAAAACTGAGGAACGATTGTCCTGTAACGCTATCAGCGTTCAAAGAGATGGGCTTACCTTGATCGCCACTCTCACAAACACTTGCCACAATAGGTATCTGTGCCAACAACGGCAATTTCATTTCCTCTGCCAGTTGCTTGCAACCACCGTTTCCAAAGATATAATATTTATTGTTGGACAGTTCGGCAGGCGTGAAATAAGCCATGTTTTCCACCAATCCCAAGATAGGCACGTTCACCTTATCGTTTCTGTACATGTCTATTCCCTTTCGTGCATCGGCAAGAGCCACCTGTTGAGGAGTGCTCACGATAATGGCACCCGTGATGGCGAGGGTTTGCAGAAGGGTCAGGTGAATGTCGCTGGTGCCTGGAGGAGTGTCTAAGATGAAATAATCCAATTCCCCCCAATCAGCATCGGCAATGAGTTGCTTCAGTGCAGACGTTGCCATACCTCCACGCCACAACGTTGCCGTATCGGGATTGACAAAGAAACCGATGCTCAGCATCTTCACACCATATTTCTCTATAGGCAGAATCAACTGTCTGCCATCTACCTCGGTGGCATAAACACGTTCATGCTCCACGTCGAACATCTTGGGCATGGAAGGACCGAAAATGTCGGTATCGAGCAAACCCACCTTATAGCCTAACCGTGCAAGCGACACGGCGAGGTTGGCAGCCACGGTGCTCTTCCCCACTCCGCCCTTGCCGGAACTGACGGCAATGATGTTCTTCACTTGAGGTAACAACTTGCCAACTTCAGGTCTTGGTTTCGACTTAAACTCTGTCTCTATGGTCACTTCCACGTCTGGACTTATATGATAGTGAATGGCAGCCTCAGCCGCCTTGACGGTTGACTTCAGGAAAGGGTCTGTGTCTCGTGGAAAGAGCAATACCACCTTCACCTTCATGCCATTGATGCTGGGCGTATCAGCCAGCATCCCACTCTCTATCAAGTTCTTCTTTGTTCCTGCATAGGTCACTGTTGCCAATGCGTCGATAATCAATTTTGGATATAGTGTCATTTTTACAAATTGTTATTTATTGCGCAAAATTACATCATTCTCCATCATTCACCAAAAGTTTTCTTGATTTCTTGCTATTTACAATATCAAACAAGAAATAAATGAGGTTTTCGTAATGTTTTTCCTCCTATATTCATTATCATTTTCCTTGCACTTACCAAATTATTTCGTAACTTTGCAGATATGAAGAATATAATCTTTTTTATATTATCATTTCTCATGCTGTCAGTGCTCGCCTCATGTACCGACAAGGAAGCAATGCGCCAGAGGCTCACCTACGTGAGCCAGTGCAACCGTGCCGACACGGTGTTCACCGAGGCATGGCTGCCAACCGTGGATTCCTTGGTCAACTACTTCGACCGCCACGGCAACGCCAATGAAAAGATGACAACACATTACCTCAAAGGGCGCGTACACCATGACAGAGAGAACAGGAATATACAATAAGACAAAGGACGATGTGAGATGACAATTGGTAACTTAAATTCTATATTGCAAGTTATTTAAAACCTTTTTATTAACTATTTAATCAAAAACTATTATGCCTACAAACGTAACATTCACAGACGGATACAGACAAGCCAACTACTTTGTCAAAGAGTTATATATTGGAAGTAAATGGAGACAAGACCTCTACCCAAGTCGAATGATTCTATGGCAGGCACGAAACCATACCCATACTGACGGTTATCTCATTTCCATTGGCTTGGAATATGAATACGATAATCACACGGGAATGAAGCACGGTTTTCTTTCCGTTGGGAACAACTCTTCTGAGCCTATCAAGTTTGACCCCAAGGGTATGTTTAATGGCGTTGACTGTTATATTGTGGTGGATTGGTCAGTTTTTTCCCTACCAGTATCCCAAACGGACTTGCTGAATGGTGTAAATCTGTTTCGGTGCTATCGTTGACATGGAGGCCGCCACCAACATTAACAACTCACCTACCATCAAAAAATATCTCTTTGAGCAACGGATAATCAATTTAAGTCCAGAAGATGCTCCAAAATGCTATTTCAATAGAAAAGAATGGACTCCTATCGTTTCAAACCATACGGTAAACATTAGCAATTGGGACGATTTTGTTAATGCCGTAAACAACTACAATCCCGTGACACTGAACTTGATGGATGACATTGCCATTACTGATGAGCGACTAAAATATGAAACCCAAGACTATCCTTTAACGGGTCTCATATCATTTGGCTATAACAAAGAGGTTATCATTATAGGTAATAATAAAAAACTGTTTGATTATACAAACCCCATTTTGGGCGCAACGTTAGAAAATGGCATATTCAGTGTACCCTACCCTTATACCGTGACAGGGGAGGAAACCTTTGTCACGTTACGTGGCAAGATGAAAACATTAGCCAAGAGTAACGTTTATAAGGCTCAAGGTTGGATTACCCCAAGCAACAACAATAACGTATATGGATTATTGCTGCCCAACGAATTGACTCACATGTATGAAAACCCCGAAAACTTGGACAATGTGTTTGTGTGCTATAGATTATCATTCTACCGATATATGCGAAAGATAACGAGCTTAACCCAAAACGCATTGTATTTTGAAGCAGAGGGAAACGATGATGCGACCTGCGCCCCCTATTTTCGGAATGTCCTAACACCACAAACAGATTTCTATCTCATCAATTACAATGGTGACAATGAAGGTGCAGTCATCAAGGATGGGTATTTGTATTATCCAGTAGCATATAGTACTCTCAGCCGATGTCTTTGGAAAAACGTCATCTATGCCAGAAGTACGGCAAATGTTGGCTTGTACGAGTTAAGTGTCATAGGAGGCATAGATAACAGTATTAGAAATGATGCCGAAATGTGCCTCAACAAATGTGACATATCTCATGAGACTGGAGACGGAGTAAGTAACTATAAAAAACTCTTTGCTGAAGGCAATACGTTCCACGACATCAAAGGCTGTGCCTTGCGTATGGATCTTTTACGTTATGATGAAATGAAGATGAATGGCCATACATGAAGGTCACAAACAACACATTTAAAAATATTGGGCACTACGGCACCAACACAGCTGCCGTATGGAGTTCTGCCAAAGCATACATTGCATACAATGAGTTTATTGACACTAACTATAGTGCTATCAGATTAGGAGGTAACGGAAACCTTCTCTGTAAGAGATGGCGACGAAATCTTGTGGAACACAATTTCATTCATTATACCTCAGAATGGATAACCAAGCGGAAACAGCTTGGCCTGCAGGACTCTGGCGACATATACGTTGTAGGTAACAATGAAAAAGCCATCATTCGCTTTAACAGGATAATTGGCACGGGAGGATTGGAAGGCTCAAGTCCATATAGGAAGAACAACGGCATCTATGTAGACTATTGGGCTTACAACGTACAGATTTATGGTAATGTAATCACTGGTACGGAAAACTACTATGACATCGACTGTCGAGATTGTAGTCTGGAAGAAAGAGACAAAATTCCAAATGTTCTGGCAAGCGGGGAATACTCCACTACCAATATCTTTATAGGATATAACGTATGCGATGGCTTCGTAAGGATTCAAGAGAACACTGTTGATGTATTGGATACGAGTAACGACTTGGATGATTCAGGATGCAAATTTGTCAGCAATTTCGTGTTGGGTAAAACCATTGAGCCAGAAATTGAAAATGGCGTAACGACAGGTAACACGTATATGGATGTGGAATTTTGCAAGGACAGCGAAGGTATCGTAACCGACGAGATGGGTATGGTAGCTTCGAATGCGCTTATTGCCTTGTTTGGGAATAGTCCCATCCTGCCAGAATCCGAAGAGCATGATCCATCATGATTTTGTCAAAGACAATATGGGGATGAATCTGGTCGATGAACTGATATGCATAGACTCACGTTCATGCCTTCACGGAAGAATAACTGTAAGACATCAATTGGAACACATTGAACGTAATCTTAAAGGACACTTTTAGATGCAAAAGCAAAAAAGTGTAGGAAAAATTGTATAAATGTTGATATAAATATAAAAAAATTCTTATATTTGCAAACTATCAAATGTTTAACCAATAAGTTAGAATTATGAAAAGGAAAAAGATTCTTTTAGTTGACTTGGAAAGATTGAAAAGGCTTGGAATGACCATCAGTCTTTTGCTCTTTTCCATGTTGATGTTCGCCCAAACTTTTGAGGTGGACGGTATCCGATTCAAATTGGTGGACAACTATGGATATGGTACATATGAAGCGGTTGTTGTCAAGGGCGGTTATAATGGTCATGTGGAGATACCTGAGCAGGTATCATACGAGGGCAACTCCTATTGGGTAAGGCGCATTGGTAATGGAGCCTTTGAAAATTGTACCGAGTTGACTTCCGTTACTCTTCCCCCTTACTTATTTTACATTGATCAGAATGCTTTTAGGAATTGTACGGGATTGACATCCATTGTTATTCCTGAAAGAGTTATGGAAATAGGTGATTACTCTTTTTATGGCTCTGGCATTAAATCTTTGGAAATCGGTAGGAAAGTGAAGTCCATCGGCTCTAATTCTTTCAGAGATTGTAATTATTTGACATCCGTCAAACTGCCAAGTACCTTGACAACGATTTCATATTGTCTGTTTTCTGGCTGCACGAGTTTAACATCAGTGTCTTTTGGTGGGACGGTAAAAATAGAAGAGCAGGCATTCAGGGGTTGTACGAGTTTGGAATCCATTACGATTCCTAATAGCGTGCGAAGAATTGGAAGTAGAGCATTTTCTGACTGTACAAATCTCAAGACATTGACATTGCAACCAGAAGGTTCAATATCGTATGGTTTGGAATTTGAAGGTGGAAACGATACGTTTGATGGTAGCCCCGTTGAAACTATCAATTACGACAGAACGGTTACATTTACAAGAAGTAATTCTCCTTTCGAGGACATGAAGACTTTGAAAAACGTAGTGATAAGAGGTTCTGTTGTGGAGGGTTTGTTTAGAGGATGTACCAATCTGTCTTCCGTCACTTTTGGTAAGATTGGAGGTATAGACCGTTATGCATTCTATAATTGCAAGGGGTTGCAAACATTAAACTTACCCAAGGGATTGATAAACATTTATGAGTATGCTTTCGCTGGCTGTACAGGTCTAACTTCTCTTTCCATTGGAGCCGATATTAGGGGAGGAGAATTGGGGGGAAGAAGAGATCTTACCGTATATAGTCATGCATTTGACAATTGTACAGGTCTGAAGACCTTGCACATCAATTCTATTTCTGGAATTAAGCAATATGCCTTTGGGGGCTGCACATCCTTGGAAGACATATATTCGTACGATGAACATGCTCCTTCTATCTATCCAACATCGTTTGACGAAAAAACGATACAGAATGCCACGTTGCACGTTCCTGAACCATCCCTTACTACCGAAAGTGAGTATAAAAATGATTATTATTGGAAAGATTTCCAGCATATTGTCATAGACTTGCCAAGTGGGATAAACGTGATAGAAAACGAGTCTGAAAATGCTTCCTGCATCTACGACCTGCAAGGCAGGAAAGTGAGTACACCGCAATCAGGACGCTTATATATCAAGAACGGGAAGAAATTCGTTGGAAATTGAAGATTGAAAATTGAAAATTGAAGATTGACCATTGATAATTTACAATTGATAATTCACAATTCACAATTGACAATAGTTAATGGTCAATAGTCAATGCTCAATGGTCAATGGTCAATAGTCAATAGTCAATGGTCAATGGTCAATGGTCAATTATTTATACCTTTTCACCAGTTTGTCTATAGCCTTGTCGAGCGACTCGGAGGGTTCGATGATATTGTAATTCTCCCAGAAATGAGGGTCTTTGAAGTAATCCACCTTATCGTAGAAGGCATCACGAGAATCAAAAGAATTTCTTCCTGATATGGGACGAACATTTTCGCTGGTTTTGTCGGTAACTACCATCTCGCAAAAGGCTGCGAAAGAGGTGGCAAACAACCGTCGTTTCCAATCGCAATTAAAGCGGAAAGTGTTTCTGATATAACTGATGTGTGTCAGCCCATCCTCATATCGGTAATCTATCAACGTGGTTAGTTCTTTCGGACGGAACTTCACGCCAGCAGGTTTCTTTACCAACATATACTGCGTAGCTTTCTCCCGATTGCTTACATCAAGCGAAAGTTCGGCACGTGTGAAAGCAAGCGTTAAACGGTCGATAAAGAGTTTGCCATAATACAATGCCCACGGCTTTACCCACCTTGGAGAGAGCGCCACTACGTATTGTTGACGGTCGTTGATGGTGGTAGGTTCTTCCATCGTAAACTGGTAGTCCAACAGATTATCAGCATTGAGAAAGAAATCCAGATTCTTTGCAATATCTAATTGTATGGGAAACACAGGACCGCCCAATACCTTGATGCTCAACGTATCCCCACGCTTCGGGCTCAACAAGCGCCTTCCTTTCCTGATTGCAACCCTATCGCGATAGCCCTTTGAACTATACGAAGACTTATACATATCCACCACACCCTCAGCCACGTAGATATAATGCTGGCGTTTCATTGCCGTCTCTCGATAGAATCCCTGATAAAGTTCTGGCTTATTGATATAGTTTTCGGGAATTTTACTGATGGCGATATTCACCAACTCACGTGGGTCACCCGTCCACACCACCACCTCATTCAATTCCACGACGTTAGGTTTCAGTTTTATACGTAAGTCGTGGGAATCATTTCCAATCCTTATTCGTTTGGTATGAAAGCCGACATGAGAGACAGAGATTTCCTTGAGACCGCCCTCTGCCTTCAACGTGAAAAATCCGTCATCGTTGGTAACCACCGAAACACTGGTACCTTCGACCACCACACTTGCCTGACGGATAGGTTCATCCGTCTTTTCATGACAAACAGTACCGCTTATCACGGTCATATTGCCATTTTCGCCTGTCACGATCCCTGTTTCCTGTGCCAAAAGATTTGTTCCAACAAGCAATACCCATAGAGTCAATAACACGTGTTTCATAGCGTACATCTTTTATCGCAACAAAGATAAAATATTTTTACGACAAAATCAAGCAAAAGGATTATATTTTTTCATCAATTCTTGCATTATTTCATAAAAGTAGGTACAATAAATGCCCTAAATGATTTTTTTTGATTACCTTTGCACTTGCTATAAACCATGTCTGCTTTCAATAAAGACTATGTTTCATAGCATTAAAGCTTAACATTAGAAATGAATAGATTAAGAAAACTCTTATTATGTGGCATTTTGGGAATCTCCTTGCACATCGCCCATGCACAAGAACCCATTCCCACCTGCCCCATGACTTACTTTCTCTCACTCAACGGAGTATGGCAATTCAAGTATATAGACGGTACCGACATTGGACGAGACACATTATTCAGCTCGCCAGCGTATGATGCAAGCGACTGGCAAGGCATTCGCGTACCTGGCAACTGGCAAATGCAAGGCTTTGAAGAACCTGTTTACGACGGGAAACTGACACCAGGATATGGACTGTACCGCCAGGCATTCCGCCTCGACAATGCTTTTAATACCAGTTTGGTTTACGTTGCTTTTGACGGTGTGGAAAATGGATTTACCTTTTATATCAACAGCAAGAAGGTTGGTACTTTCAACAGTGCCTTCAACCGTTGCATGTTCGACATTTCCAAATACGTCAACTATGGCGGTCCCAACATGATTGCCGTGAAAGTACCCAAGACCGAATCACCAGGTTATCAGTTTGACACCAATGACGACTGGTCTTTCTCTGGAATATCCCGAAGCGTTACCATTTACGCCATTCCCGTTACCCACTTTGAAGACATCACCGTGCGTACCTCACTGACAGATACGTTAGCGACAATCGACCTCGACTTCAAAAAGTTTGCCATCAAGAAAAACGTCACGGTTACCATCGACGGACAACTGATTGATGCCAACGACAATGTGGTGGCTTCGTTTAGTGACGTGAAAGGCAATCATTGCGCAATGCAACTTGCCGACTATCATGCGTGGACAGCAGAATCACCTTATTTATATACGTTGCAATTACAACTCAAAGAAAACGGAAGACCCGTTCAGAAGCATTATGAGAAAGTGGGATTGCGTGAGATTTCATGGGACAACTCAGTGCTTCGCGTCAACGGAAAACCCGTGAAACTGAGAGGAGTAAACCATCATGACGAGTCGCCCTACAATGGAAGAGCCATTGCCGACTATGAGTTGTTAGCCGACTTAACCCTGATGAAGAAAGCCAACATCAATATGATTCGCACTTCGCATTATCCTCCCAAGCAAAGACTGATAGAACTGGCTGACTCGATGGGATTCTACGTGATTTGCGAAGTGCCTTTCGGATATGGAGACAATCTGCTGAACAAACCTCAGATGCTCGACATCCTCAAGGAACGAGCCTATTATACGGTGAAAAGAGACAAGAATCACCCATCGGTGATTATGTGGAGCGTAGGCAATGAGAACCCCGTGACTGAGAATGGATTGGAAACGGGTAAGTATGTACATCAGTTAGACCCCACCCGACCCTATCTTTTCCCGTCCACACACAGACCATTCAACGAATTACTGGAAAAGAAATACGACTTCATGCCCATGTATTCATGTCATTACCCAGTACTTTCAGAGATGAAATCATGGCCAAAGCAACTTGACCACCCAATGGTGAATACGGAGTTTGCCCATGCCTTAGGCACAGACTTAGGACAATTGCAAGACATCGTTGACGAATGGTACAAGCATCCACAACTGGCAGGAGGAGCCGTATGGGAGTTTGCCGACCAAGGAATCCAACGCATCAGCATGGAAAAGGTAAACCGCGATGAGCCTACCAATAGCGTATGGGCTTCGCCTTCCATCTATTATGACGCATGCGGCATTCTCGGCACAGACGGTATTGTATATGCAGACCGCACCCCACAAACCGACTATTATCAGGTAAGGAAAGCATACGCTCCCGTGAAGGTGACCGCAGAAGCAAAGGGTGAAGACATCATCGTGAAGATGGAAAACAGGTACGACTTTACCGATTTGGCAAGCATGAAGGCTGAATTGGAGGTTTACGCAGACAGTCAACGAGTGAGTGCGAGAACGATTCCGCTGAAATGCGCACCACATGAGACCATTTCTTTCAACATTGCCAAACCCAAGAATTTGCCAAGTGCCAATTTCTACTATTACCAATTGAAACTGACAGATGCCAACGGTGAACAGGTTTACGAGAAATCTATCAGGATCAATCCTTCACCTGCTACACCGATTGCAACCCAACTGATCGATGAGAAAGGAAACAAGACGAAGATGAAAGCATCCGACGTCGAGCTGTACATCAAGAAAACATTTCTGGCTCGCGTTGGCAAGAAGCCCACTATCTGCCAAGAAGCTACCATGAAAGGTAGTCAAGGCAGGAAGCACCAACTTTGGGACAACCATCTATTGCCGTGTACCAAGGCAAACGTGGAGAAGATGGGAAAAGACCAATTCCTTGCCCACGTGATTTTCGATAAGGGAAGCACGCAATTTGTTGACGGAACCATAGAACTCACCTATTCTAACAACAATGCCGTACACGTTCGCTACGACTTAGTGGCTCACGGAGAAGGAGAAGCCGTGGAGACAGGACTGTCTATCAAGACCACCGACAAGACGGGAAACATTCGTTGGGTGGGAAACGGTCCCTACGCTTCCTATCCAGGCAGAAACGCATTGAGCGAGTTTGGAGTATGGAAAATGAACAGTAGCGACATCTATTTCCCAGGCAACCGTGAAGATGTGGAATGTATGTTGTACACCGACATGCTATCTAAGGGATTTGCCATCATCCCAGAGACATCCAAGAACTTGGCTGTTGAACGCTATCATGACGGTATCGTGGTCAGCCACAACTCTCACGTAGCAAGTCCATTCAACAAAAACATCTGGCCAGTAGGCACCGTACAATTAGACGGATACAAGATAGAGGGAGCCTTTACCATCGTACCACAAACAGCCAATTGGAATCCTGTCTTGCGTTCGTTGTTTGGAGAGCCTACCCAGTTTATCAAGCCTTTCAGTCCTTTTTATCATTCATACGACCAATAAGCACCATTATGATTATGAAATACAAGTTTATTCTGCTATTGCTCATCAGCAGTCTTGCCGCCCATGCTAAAAGCATTGTTTGGTTTGACGGCAAGAATCCCGTAACATACAACACCCACTCTAATGTCTCACCCGTAGTGGAAGTAGCTCTCGATATGTTCAGCAGCGACATACTTGCCGTAACGGGTAAAAGGGCACACGAGAAGAAAAACAGCAAGATAGAGATATTCCAATTAGACAACCTAACCAACAAGGAATTTAAGAAACTGGAACGGACAAAACTTCCGTATGAGAAGATTATTGCCAAGAAAGATGCTTTCTATATTGGTTGTTTCAAAGGAAGAATCATTGTCATTGGCAGCAATGGTCGAGGCACTGCCTACGGTATATTGGAACTGTCACGTATGGCTGGAGTATCACCGTGGATATGGTGGGGAGACGTAAAACCACAACATAAGGGTGCGCTCGTAATGGATGATACATTTACGATGATGCAGTTTCCATCCGTAGAGTACAGGGGAATTTTCATCAACGACGAAGATTGGAGCCTGAGAGCATGGGCGCACGAAAAAATGGATAAGAAACTACCTAAGGGAACCATCGGTCCACGAACCTATAAGAAAATCTTTGAGTTGCTTCTGCGCTTGAGAGCCAACACCATTTGGCCAGCCATGCATGAGGGAACGGCAGCCTTCTTCACCGTAAAAGGCAATCTTGAAGTGGCAGACAGTTGTGGAATATTCGTTGGTTCTTCACATTGCGAACCACTATTGCGAAACAACGTAGGAGAATGGGACGTGAAGAAACGAGGACCCTACAACTTCATCACCAACAAGAGAAACGTACTGGAATACTGGAAAGAGCGTGTACATGAGACAAAAAACATGGACGCTCTCTATACCATCGGTATGAGAGGCATTCATGACGGTTCGATGGAAGGTGTGAAGACCTTGGAAGAAAAGACACAAGGCTTGCAATCCGTCATCAATGAACAACGCAAGTTATTGGCTTCACAAACAGGCAAAGACATCAAGGACATCCCACAAGTGTTTATCCCCTATAAGGAAGTATTGGAGATTTACGAAAACGGACTTCAAGTGCCTGATGACGTGATGCTCATGTGGTGCGATGATAATTATGGATATATGACTCGTCTCTCTGATGAAGCACAACAGAAGCGTAAGGGTGGAGCTGGTGTATATTATCACCTGAGCTATTGGGGAAGACCACATGATTATCTTTGGCTCACCACCACCCAGCCAGGACTCATTTACAATGAGATGAAAACGGCTTACGACCACAACGCAAAACGTTTATGGATTGCCAACGTACACGACCCGAAAGTGGCAGCATACGACCTTTCGCTCTTCCTCGACATGGCTTGGAACATCAATTGCGTGAAGTACGACAACATCCAACAACACCTTTGCAAATGGTTGCAAGAGCAGTTTGGTGAGGTGGAAGGAAAGTTGTTACTACCCTCGATGGTGGAATTTTATCGCCTGACAGGTATCCGAAAACCAGAGTTCATGGGTTGGTCACAAGTGGAACTTGACAAGAAGAAATACAACCGCGGATTATCGCATGTGAGCAATACGGATTTCAATGCCTTGGCGTTTGGCAACGAACGTATGAGGTATATGGAAGAGTACGACAAACTGAAAGAAGAAATTAACAAGGTGGAGAAGATGATTCGCCCAGAGCTTAAAGATGCTTTCTTTGCAGCCGTGAAATATCCTATTTATGCGGCAGCTGCAATGGCAACCAAGCAATTGGAAGCACAAGAGGCAAGGGAGATTGCACGTCCTGAATCATTCCACAAAGACGACGAGGCTTTGGTGTCTGCCGTGAAAAGCGAATTGGCTTATCGCGAAATAGTTCAGCTTACAGACTATTATAATAATAAAATGGCTAACGGCAAATGGAAAGGTAGCATGTCTATGAATCCTCGCAACCTACCTGTATTTGGTGTTCCTGCCCTTCCCGACAAGGTAACAGACGAAGAGATTGCCAAATACAACAGTACTGAACCATACAACAGTAAATTGGTCATGGATAAGTGCATTGCCCGTAATGCCTATCAGTACACGCAAGCATCTGATGGTGTCAAATGTATAGATATGTTAGGACATAGTATGAAAGCGGTGGCTTTGCCCAAAGGTGGCGAACTAACATATCGTTTTGAAACGTCCAAACATGACGATGCAATTATCAGAATAGCAGTGATTCCCACGCAAGCCAACGACAAGGGCGACATTCGTTTCTCAGTGAGTATCGACAACAATGAACCTGTCGTATTCTCCCTCAAGGAACCTTATCGGTCAGAGCGTTGGAAACAAAACGTACTCCGAGGTCAAGCCATCAGGGAAATCAAGACCTACTTAAGATGGGGAACGCATACTCTCAAGATAAAGGCATTAGACGAACACATCATCGTTGACCAATGGATGGTTGACTATGACAAAGACCGCGAGTTCTATCTTTTCCCCATTGAGCCAGCGAAGTAAAACAAGACTCAATAAAAGACATACCCCTTGGCAATAATATCAAATCGCCAAGGGGCTTTTTGTTTCACTTCACGCCCCAACTTATTATTCTGTTAAGATACAATTGAAATAACAATCACTTCTTTGTTTATATTCGTACTGTATTTCATCAATATACACAGTGTATTTTATACATATACACAGTGTATTTTATACATATACACAGTGTATTCTATACAAATACAGAGTGTATATGGGTCGAATACAATTACCTATACACTTTTATAGGGTTGTCAAAGGACTAAACAATAGAAAAAAAGCCATTCATTAGCTGCCTTTATACAGGTTTTTAAAGTTTAACTAAACATAAAAGAAGAATTTCATGGATTGACATTTGACGTTCACAAGTGCAAAAAAAAACTGATTTTTGCCCAAAAATGTCAACTCAGTGTAACACTTAACTAAAACTTTCGAAACTGTTAACTATTTCTCTAGAAACACTTAACTAAAACTTTCAAAACAGTTAAGTGTTTCTTTTTGAGCTCTTTTATTAATGTGTAGTTTACTTGATGATAAAACCATTAAATAATTGAGTGGAAATTTTATCAAATAGACTTATTTCCTCATCTAAGACAGACAATGTCATTACTGAAACGGTGTAAATATAGTCACTTTTATAAAAGATATATTCTATTTCAATGCAATGTACAGCTTGACCATAGTCAGGGTAATCCTTTTTCATGTCTATTCGTTTTTTTATAGCATGAAATCCGCACAATTGGCTCTTCATAGACTTTACCCCTAAAAATTGCATACCATAGTCCTGAGCTTGCTGTTTACGCATTTTCTCAAGTTGGGGAGGTTCTTGTTCAGAAATTAAATCCCAAATATCACCATTTAAGCCAACTTTTTTATTTGCTCCAAGTTTAACTAATAATTGTGTTTCATCGTTACGCACTTTTAATAGTGTGGATCCAGAGAGAATGGGGCGTTCAATCCAATCTAATTCTTCGATAAGTTGCCAAGTAATTTTGTGGAATGGATTGGTATATGTTGCCATACTACGATTCCACTTTCCAGAATAAGTTTGAGAAAAAGTAAGTAATGAGATTGTTGCCAAAATAGCGCATAAAAATATTTTCTTCATACTTTAGTGTTTTACAGAATAACGAAATCCTTTGAATACTTTAGATATCTCCTCACTACAATCAAAGGAGTCATAAAATTCTTTTGGAATTTTAACTGCTATATTAAAAAGAAAGTTGTTATGAATGACTATATATTCTTCTGCATATGTCTCCATTGGCTCTTTAAATCGGCAATCTTTGAAGTATTCCTTAAATGTTGTTTTTATAGCATGTTGTCCAAGTAAATTGCATTTCTCAAATTCTCTTTCGTAAACAAGAGTCCCTGTTTCCTTTTCATAACTCATATCCAATTTTTCGATTAACGATGTATATTGATTATATACTTTCCAAAGATCATTAATGTCGTCTGAAACTCGAATATTAACAAACACGCTAAAAGGCTTTCCTTCTGCACGAAAGACTGTATGTTTCTCTGTTCCTTCAACTCTTTCCCATTCATAGTCCTTGGGTAAAGTCCAGCCGAATCCGTATGTATAATTAGAATAAATGTAATGATGAGCATCCCATTTTTCAAAATGAGTATTTATTGCCCCCCCTAATGAATTATCTGAGTTTCCCTTTATATAAAGTTTATCTCCCTTAATGGAAAGCATACCGAGTTTTTGAATGGCTGTTTGTCCTAATAGAAGTGGTGTGTTTTGACTATTGATTACAACCGCCATTACATCGTTAATAGTTATATCACCAACCTTTATTGTATGCAGTATTAGTTCTGTATGATCTATTATACGGCCGTCTGCAGTTAAAGACTTAGATTTTCCATTAAAATCTGATATGGATATATAATTATTGTCCAACATCATTTCTGCAAGAGATTGGGAAAGGCTTACCGTTGCAGCTCCTGTGTCGAAGACCATTTTCACCTTTAATCCATTAATTTCGCATGGAATTTTGTATACACCTTTATCTTCGACCATCTGAATGATAGTCTGCGCATATAGAGAATGGATCGAAACCGCTAGGACAAGTAAGGCAAATATTTTTCTCATACTATCGTATTATGATTTAATACACATAGAACGAATCCTCTGCGATTTTGTTACCCTTATACCATAGTTCGATATCGTGATTACCAACAGACCAAGAATTTCCTGTATCACTTCCCCACCCACTGAAATAATAAAAATTTTTCCCAAGATCTTTAGCATTAATATCCTCATAAAAGGTATATCCATCCTTTGAACCTTGACCTGTTTCAAGTCTTCCATTTGTAAATAGCTTCACACCTATTCTCACATTTTCTACACGTAAGATATTGACATCCACCTTGAAATTAATGAAAAAACATTTACTTCTAAATAGTTTTTCATCGTATGGTATAATCTTCTTACCATCATATGTCTCAGAACAGTAATGAAAGCCTAAAACCTCAAAAGGACAGCCAGCGTACTCCCTATATCTCTCACGTCTAGGGTTACCTCTATATAATTCATATGCCCTATTATAATAATATTGAGCGGCTTTTATTTCTCCCTGCTTATAAAGTGCTTCACAAAAAACATAAAACACGTTAGAATCATCTGCACCATAATCAATAGCTTTTTTTGAATATATCTTAGCTTCTTTCCAGTTAAATTCATCTGCTTCAATTATGGCAAGTGCTGATAATGCCCTTTTTTCTTTGGGGACTATTTCAATAGTTTTTTCTGCTTCCTCCCTTGCTGTTTCAGATTCTCCGTTTAGAGCAAGCACATATGCAAGCATCCCTCGTATCTCAGAATTGTTTTCATTATGTTCTAATACAAATCGATAATAATCTGCGGCTTTAGAATAAACACCTTCATGCTCATAATAACCTCCAATTTCTCTAATAATGCCAATGTCTGACACAGGAACTTGAGCTGCTTCATCTACTAAAGACAATTCTTCATCGAGACTATTCTTGTAATTATATTCTTCTGTCTGATATATTATTCTTGATTTATCACCATCAAAAATTAACTCAGAGCCTTTACAAGCATATGGTTCCCCTGTTTTTGGTTTAATTATATAATATTGATTTGACACTATATCTATATTACTATTAACTGGTGTAGTGGCAAAATAAAACGAAGAAGATGGATACTCTCGAAATTGATCTACTCGAATTTTGTAAAATTTGTTAGAATCATAGACTTGATTTTCATATCCAGGAGTAACAATTAAGAACAAAGAATTATTTCGCAAGGAAAAAACCCGTTCAAAAAGAGATTTTCCTAATTGATTATTGGGTAAGTTAAAAGTGTATTTCCATCTATCAACAAAAGAACATATATACTTCGGATAAGACTTTAAATTCACGACCGCAGCCGTTATTAAGAACAATACAATAACTCCAAGACAAAATAACAAACTTATCTTTATACTTTTTGAAAGACTTTTAAAAGGTGGAAAGGAGAAAGTTTTTCTTCTTTTTTCCATTGGTTCTTCATCTATTATGCCATCTGTTTTGGAAAGATTTTCATTATAATTATATTTTTTATGAGTAACATTAGGCCCAAATTCTACTATCTCATGCACATTGTTATCAATACCATTTGAAGAGGTTGTAGAAACATCCTGTTCCTTTTCATCTACTATCTCAATCACTTTTTCATTCATGTTTTTTGGTTTGACTTCTGAATTATCAGAAAAAAGCATTGATTTCCATCCCGAGATGCCATTTTTCCGAAAGCACATTGCGATAGCGAATAGTCCGAAGTCACGAACAAAAAAAACAACCTTGCCTCCTAATTGATAAGGTATCGTTAGATTACTAGACCAATTTATGGTTGCAAAAATACGAATAATAAAAAGAATTGTTAAAGCAATTAGTCCATATGGTTTCTTTGAAAAGGTTAGAACTATAGCGATTAGGATGAGAAAATCAATTATTATCTCAATTCTTAATGAATTATAATCAATACCTAAAAGCCTTTAATCAGTAATTTTCATATAAGTAGTAATGATTGACATTACTATGGCAAACATCGAAAGTCCAAGAAAGCCTTTGGCAACCGCATTAAAATCTCTTTTGCTTGCTTTATCCATATCTTTATTTACTTTTTTGTATGGTACAAATATAGTCATTTTTCATCTAACATAAAAAAACGAAACACTTTTTAACCATTTGAAAGTCTATGAGGATTTATATCAAATATTAATTGCTCAAATATTTATAATATCAAAATAAAAATATGTTCGAAATAAGTATTGTTAAAACAACATTTATTGCTGGCGCTTTCGATATAATTTCTTTGTAAGACCTGTGGTATGTTGTCAAAGAAACTAAGTGCCGCCAAGGCCGAGACCATGTTCATGATGTTATTGTTGACAGACTTGTGTTTATAGTGCACTAATTGTAACGTGTTCTTGAATAAGTCTTTGATGCTCTCTATGATGCATTTCTTACTCTTTACGCTTTTGTCCCACATAGGCATGAACCTGTTTTATTTTTTTCTGAACTTTGTGACGAAATTGTTTATATTTACGATTATAGCACTTCGTTATTTGGATACCACTAAGTTACTAAAAACGATATGTGCAACTTTTAAACTATAATATTTTAACGTGAGTTCGACGAATTCAGAATAATGCAAGCTGTGTGTCTAATGTTCTTTGAACATTGATACACGGCTTTTTCGGAAAACAACAGTATGCAGCCAATGCCCCCAGCATGTTAACGACGAAGTTCTCAAAGCATCTGTGCCTGGAGTGCTCGATCTGGGCGATGTTCTTCAACTCGTCGTTGACGGTCTCTATGATGGCCCTTTTCCTGAGCAGCAGTTTGTCAGAGACGCTCATCAGCGCACCTTTCATGTTGTCCCTGAGCTTCGTGATGAGCTGTATGCCATCGACGAAAAGCCTTTCAAAGAGGTTCTTGCCGATATATCCCTTGTCCGCCACGAGCTTCCCGTAGATGAACTCCACGAAAGCCTTGTATTCGAGAGGCTTCCTGTCATCCACATCCCCCGGCGTTATCATGAAGTTGAGCAACTCTCCCTTCTCGTTGCAGATAAGGTGCAGCTTAAACCCGAAGAACCAGCCCATGGAACACTTGCCCCTTTGGGCGATTCCCCTGAAGACCTTGTGCATGTGGATTCTCTGGTTCCTGCACACCCGGAGCGGCGTGCTGTCAACGAAACTCACGCCCGTACACTTGCCAAGCAGCACCTTCTTGACGAACAGCGTCAACGGAACGGCCACATCACGCTCCAGCTCCACAAACCGGTTGTATGAGACAACGCGAGGGAACAGATGGCGCATGTGTTTACAGACGGATTCCAAGTAGAAATGCTTCAGGCAGCGGTAGCCGGAGTCGTGGAAAAGTATCATGATGAGCATCACTTCCGCCTTCGACAGTGTCGAATCACGGTGATAATTGCGCTTCTTAGCCTCCTTTATGGTATATTTTTCCATCATGGCGTCAAAAAACTTGCAGAAATCGTCGGCAATACAAAATAATTCCGTAACTTTGTCCTCGGTGATCTTAGCGATTATTGTTTGTGAAACTTTTGATTTATCACTATAAAGTTACAACATTTTTCGCTAATCACCAAATTTTCAGGCAGTTATATTTCGTCGAACTCACGTTATTTTACTATTTCAACCAATAGATTATACTTTAAATATGAGTTCACTTTTAAAATTTGTCGTAGATAGATTATGGAATTCATATTGCATCTATGCAAATGAACAGTATTCTATAGGCGTTACAATACTAACAGCCTTACTCACAGGTGGATTTCTCATGTTATTCATTGAAAATCGCCATATTGGTGATAACATTGTAAATCGTTACTATTTCATAATGACGCCATTCATGCATAGATTAAGTAATTATTTAAAATTTATTTCCTCAGTCAAAACTTTCTATGTAATTAATCGTGGGGATAAAGAAGTATATGTACATGATTTCAAATTGTTGCTTGATAAGATGGAAAAATTAGCTCATCCATGTATAATGTCTGGGCAAGATTATCCTTGTTCCAAGTTTAGTGCCCAAGAATTAGATAATTTGTGTGATGATATAAATCGAATATGGTACTACTGGGACCGTAAGCACAATTACATGCAGGGACACTATGTTTATGAAACAGACAAAGCAGAACGATTTGAAACTTTGGGACATGAATATCTGAAGGAAGTTTTTTCCAAGGAATTCGATGGCAGAGAATTCTCTATGCCTTTAATCAGCGATGTGTCAGGGAAATTTTATTACAACGTATGGCAACCTATACAACATATTCCTTTTCAATATGAAAATTGGCAAAAGAAGGACCAAAAATTCAAAGAACTCTCATTATTTACTATTTGTACATCATTAATAACATTAGCAATTATATTATTATTGAGATATCTAATACCAATCTGGATTCCAATATTTCTAATCATCATTTGTATGGCAAGTTTGGGATATACGTTGTATGAAATGATAAAACTGGATGAATATTCCAGAAAACTTTTCAGATAAACCTAAAATCCGCAACTAATAGATTTAAGTTTGATATTTCCAGTATGGTGTCTTACTAGGCATTAACATGGCAAGTCATCGTCCGTGATGTGTAGATTAGTACCTGTTGACAATGCTACCCTTCAATCTACAAGAAATCTTAATGGCTATGGTGGAACCATGTCATTATTTGGCATAAACGTTAGCATTAAACATCAATGCTTTAACGACTATATTCTTCACATGATTACGGAAGAAAGTATGTTGAAAGAACTAATTCTAAGCATTTATAAGTAGAAGATATTGAAAAGACTATGAGTAGAAAGAGAATAAAAGGCAACACATTAAATTTTTGGCTAAAATTTACGTCAAAATGATAGCATTATGAAATAAAAAGATTATCTTTGCAACATTAAAACAATAAGAACTATGGCACAAGTATCTATGACCGTGAGGATGGACTCACAGCTGAAACAAAAATTTGACGCACTCTGCTCGCAATTGGGTATGAGTGCTAATACAGCAATGAACGTATTTGCAAATGCTGTAGTACAAACACAAAGCATTCCCTTTAGAATCGGCATTTACAACCCCACATTCGAAGACGAGACACTTAGAGAATTTCGCGAGTTTCGTGCAAAGGTTGCTGCAAGTAATAGACCAGAACTTACATTGGATGAAATAAACGAAGAAATAAGACTGGCTCGAGAGGAAAGGACTGCAAAGAAGGGAACAATATGATATATGCAGTTATTGACACCAACGTGATAGTGTCAGCTCATATTACTAAGAATATAAATGCTCCCACTTCAAAAATATGGGAAGCAGTTTTGTTGGGTAAATTGACCCTTATTTACAACGAGGAAATCATTGAAGAATATTCTGATGTACTGCGTCGCAAGAAGTTTGACATTCCAGAAAGTCTGATAAAGAAAGCATTAGACAGAATAATAACCTATGGTGTTCGTGGAGAACGCATTTTGAGCGATGAGTTCTTCCCAGATTCTAAAGACATTGTGTTCTATGAAGTAGCACTCTCAAAGAATGGAGCCTATCTTGTAACAGGAAACACGAAGCATTTCCCTAAGACACATATTGTCGTGACTCCTGCTGAAATGCTTGAAATAATACAACGTGAATATCCAATGTGATGAAATTCTGTAAATGAAATAGTTGACAGATTATTTCCGTTTATGGAAATTATTTTTTACCTTTGCATTTTGAATATCCTATTCATTCACCAAACCTAAATTTACATGATGATGAGACAACTATTTATTTCAATCGCAGCCTTTTTCTGCACGATGACAATGGTAGCACAAGATGCCACAGTAACCATTCACGCCACTAAAGGCACTCAAAAAATCCACAAGGAAATCTACGGACAGTTTGCCGAACACCTCGGTACTTGTATTTATGGCGGTCTTTGGGTGGGTCCAGAATCAAACATTCCCAACACCCAAGGTTATCGTAACGACGTACTGCAAGCACTGAAAGACTTACAAGTGCCTGTGTTACGCTGGCCAGGCGGTTGCTTTGCAGATGAATACCATTGGATGGATGGTATCGGACCTCGTGACAAACGCCCAAAGATGCAAAACAACAACTGGGGAGGAACGATTGAGGACAATTCTTTCGGTACCCATGAGTTTTTGAATCTTTGCGAATTGATTGGTTGCGAACCTTACATCAGTGGCAACGTGGGTTCTGGTACTGTAGAGGAATTGGCGAAATGGGTAGAATACATGACATCTGACGGCGATACTCCTATGGCTAAGTTGCGCAGACAGAATGGCCGCGATAAGGCATGGAAGGTGAAATTCCTCGGCGTAGGTAATGAGAGCTGGGGATGTGGTGGAAACATGCGCCCTGAATATTATGGAGACCTCTTCCGTCGTTACAGTGTATATTGTCGCAATTACGACGGTAACAACCTTTACAAGATTGCCTCTGGTGCCAGTGACTATGACTATAATTGGACGAAAGTGTTGATGGAGAATGTGGGAAACCGCATGAACGGTGTTTCATTACATTATTATACTTGTAGTGGATGGAGCGGTTCTAAAGGTTCTGCCTTAAACTTCAACAATGACGAATATTATTGGACATTGGGAAAGAGCCTTGAAATCGAGGATGTCATCAAGAAACATTGTGCCATCATGGATGAGAAAGACCCACGTAAACGCATCGGATTGCTCGTTGACGAATGGGGAACATGGTGGGATGAAGAACCAGGAACCATCAGTGGTCACCTCTATCAACAAAATACCATGCGTGACGCTATGGTAGCAGCACTTTCGCTGAACGTATTCCATAAATATACTGACCGAATCGTGATGGCAAACATTGCCCAAGTGGTAAACGTGTTGCAATCTATGATTCTTACCGATACGAAAGATGGCGGACACATGGTACTCACCCCAACTTATCACGTCTTTAATATGTACAAGCCTTTCCAAGAGGCAACCTATCTCCCACTCGACTTATTCTGCAAAAACATGAAAGTACGTCATGAGATGCGTAAGGACTTTGATGAAATCAACGAGAAGAGCTATCGTACACTTCCTCTCGTCAGCGCATCTGCCGCAAAGACGAAAGATGGAAACATCATTATTTCACTGACCAACGTAAGTCTCGACAAGGCACAAGAGATTGAAGTGAATCTGGAGGGAAGTCAAGTAAAAACGGTAACAGGACAAATACTCACTTGCAAGGACATCAAGGAATACAACGACTTTGATCATCCCAACCGCATTCAACCCACTGCTTTCAAGGATGCAAAAATCAACAAGGGAAAACTCACCGTGAAGGTTCCTGCAAAGAGTATCATAGTTATCAACGTTAAATAGTATATTTAGTAACAATAAACATATCATTAATAAACAATAAACATAACATTTATGAACGACAACAAAATTATGAACAAGGCAGCGGACAACATCCGTATCTTGGCTGCCGCTATGGTAGAGAAAGCTAAGTCTGGTCACCCTGGTGGTGCTATGGGTGGTGCTGATTTTATCAACACGCTGTATAGTGAGTTCTTGGTTTACGACCCAGAGAATCCCAACTGGGAAGGCAGAGACCGTTTCTTCCTCGATCCTGGTCACATGGCTCCAATGCTTTATTCCCAACTCACACTGATTGGCAAATACACATTAGAAGATTTGAAGCAATTGCGCCAATGGGGTTCTGTTACTCCTGGTCACCCAGAGCGCGAATTGGCTCGTGGCATAGAGAACACTTCTGGTCCTCTCGGACAAGGACATACATTTGCCGTTGGTGCTGCCATTGCAGCTAAGTTCTTGAAAGCTCGTTTAGGTGACGTGATGAACCAAACTATCTACGCATATATCTCTGACGGTGGCGTACAAGAGGAAATCTCTCAAGGTGCCGGTCGTATCGCAGGAAACCTTGGACTCGACAATCTGATTATGTTCTATGATGCCAATGACATCCAATTGTCAACGAAGACAGAGGTTGTAACATCTGAAGACACTGCCAAGAAATATGAGGCTTGGGGATGGTATGTACAGAAGATTGACGGTAACGATGTTGACCAGATTCGTGAAGCCATCAAGAATGCTCAGGCAGAAAAGGAACGTCCAAGTCTGATTATCGGTCATTGCGTCATGGGTAAGGGTGCTCGCAAGGCTGACGGTAGTAGCTACGAGAGCAACTGTGCTACACACGGTGCTCCTCTTGGTGGAGACAACTTCGTTCAAACCATGAAGAATCTTGGCGCAGACCCAGAGAATCCATTCGTTATCTTCCCAGAGGTACAAGAACTCTATGCTAAACGTGCAGAGGAACTGAAGAAGATCGTGGCTGAGCGTTATGCTGCCAAGGCTGAATGGGCAAAGGGACATCCCGAACAAGCTGCTCAATTGGAAGAGTGGTTCAGTGGCAAGGCTCCAAAGATCGACTGGAGTAAGGTTCAGCAAAAGGCTGGTGCTGCTACCCGTGGTGCAAGTGCTACCGTATTGTCAGTTCTTGCAGAAGAAGTACCTAACATGATTTGTGCTTCTGCAGACCTCTCTAACTCTGACAAGACCGACGGATTCTTGAAGAAGACACACGACATCGTGAAAGGTGATTTCAGCGGTGCGTTCTTCCAGGCTGGTGTGGCTGAGTTGACAATGGCTTGCTGCTGTATCGGTATGGCTTTGCACGGTGGTGTGATTCCCGCATGTGGTACGTTCTTCGTGTTCTCCGATTACATGAAGCCCGCCGTTCGTATGGCTGCATTGATGGAATTGCCAGTGAAGTTTATCTGGACACACGATGCTTTCCGTGTAGGCGAAGATGGACCTACTCACGAGCCAGTTGAACAAGAGGCACAAATCCGCCTGATGGAAAAACTGAAGAACCATCATGGAAAGAACTCTATGCTTGTTGTGCGTCCTGCTGATGCAGAAGAGACAACCGTTTGCTGGCGTATGGCTATGGAGAACACCGAGACTCCTACCGCCCTTATCTTCTCTCGTCAGAACATCGAGATGCTTCCCGAAGGCAACGATTATTCACAGGCTACAAAGGGTGCTTACGTAGTGGCTGGTTCTGATGAAGACTATGACGTGATCTTACTTGCTTCCGGTTCAGAGGTTTCTACCTTGGAGGCTGGTGCTAAGTTGTTACGTGCAGACGGCGTGAAGGTTCGCCTCGTAAGTGTACCATCAGAGGGATTGTTCCGTTCACAACCCGTAGAATATCAACAATGTGTTCTCCCCGCTGGAAAGAAGAAGTTCGGTATGACCGCTGGGCTTCCCGTAACTCTCGAAGGACTTGTTGGCGCAGACGGTTGTGTTTGGGGTCTCAATAGCTTTGGCTTCTCTGCTCCTTATAAGGTGCTTGACGAAAAGCTCGGCTATAACGGTCAGAACGTTTACGAACAAGTTAAGAAGTTATTAGCATAAAAACAACCAACGAAAATCTTAAAATCCTTTCATGTAACTCATGTAAGGTTTTAAGATTTTCGTTCTTTTTTATAAAGAAATATGGAAGTAAAAACTATTGGCATTGCCTCTGACCATGCTGGCTTTGCCTTGAAACAATTCGTAAAGAAATATCTTGACGAGAAGGGAATGCCTTATAAAGACTATGGCACTTTCACCGAGGAGTCTTGCGATTACAGCGACTTCGGTCATGCTTTGGCTGAGGGTATCGAGAAAGGTGAAGTATTCCCCGGTATTGCCATCTGTGGTAGTGGCGAAGGAATCAACATGACACTCAACAAGCATCAGAGCATTCGTGCCGGTCTTTGTTGGATACCTGAAATCGCTCACCTCATCCGTCAGCACAATAACGCCAACGTATTGGTAATGCCTGGTCGATTCATTGATGAGGATATGGCTCGCAAGATTATGGACGAGTTCTTCACCACTGAATTTGAAGGCGGTCGTCATCAAAAGCGTATTGACAAGATTCCAGTTCGTTGAAGATTGAAGATTAAAAATTGAAGATTGAAGATTAAGAACATACATTAACATTAACTTTAACTTAATCTTCAATCTTTTCCTTCTTATAAAAAAACTATAGCCGATTTTATTTATTCGTAATCATCAATGACCGAGTTCATGAAGTCCATCATGGGCTTGGCTGTCTTGAAGATTTTCATCGCTTCATCATACCACTCTTCGCCATCGAAGAAATCGTTAGGAACACGTTTCCAACAGCAATAATCCTTCATTCTCAAATACTGAATGTATTTGTATTCACGTGGAAAGCCACTGGGACATGTTTTCAGAGAATCCAATCCAAAGCCCTTGTCTGACTGTTCCCATGTTCCCTCATTGGGTTTACCAAAGTGAGCAATAAATTGTTTGTTTTCCACCGCCTTGCGCCACACATCAATGTTTCCCATGATCTCATTTCTGCATGACGTAAGGATATTTGTTGGCAACCAATAACTTCCCGTAGCGAGCATACAATTGTCTGGTTCCACATGAATGTAGTAGCCACCACGTAACGACTTCTTCCCTTTAGCACAGATATATGCACCAAAGTGACGTTTATACGGTGACTTATCCTCCGAAAAGCGAGTATCTCTGTAAAAACGATAGACGCAATCCTTTACTTGAAGATGCGCCACTTCCTCGTCAAACTCAGCCAAACGAGTAATGGCTTGCGCAATGTCATGTTCAAAGTCCCCCTTACAAGTCAGATATTCATCTTTATGTGATTGAAACCAAGGGCGATTGTTGTTCACCGCTACATCTTTCAGGAAATCAAGGATTCTGTTTACATTCATAATTTAGAGTTTTCTAAAAGTTTGGGACAAATGTCGCTCAATTCACACTTAGCGCAATGTGGAGCCCTGCTCGTACAAACGTATCTACCATGCAACAACAACCAATGATGGGCATTGGGTATGTCTTCCTCGGGGATATATTTGATGAGTTCTTGTTCTACTTTATATGGATTATTGGCTGTCTTCGGTACCAATCCCATCCGATGGCTCACCCGATACACATGCGTATCCACTGCCATCGTAGATTTGCCAAACCATACAGCTTGCATCACGTTGGCTGTCTTGCGTCCTACTCCAGGCAGTTTGGTCAAATCGTCGAGGTTATCAGGAACTTCCCCACCAAAATCAGCCACCAGCATACGCGACATCTCTACCAAATGTTTGGCTTTTGAGTTGGGATATGATACGCTCTTCACATATTCAAGCACATCCTCCGGTTCTGCCAATGCCATTTCCTTGGCAGATGGATAGCGGGCAAACAAGGCTGGAGTTACCTGGTTGATGCGCTTGTCTGTGCATTGGGCACTAAGCAACGTGGCACACAACAATTGGAATGCACTTGCAAATTCCAATTCTGTTGTTGCCACGGGCATTTGCTTCCTGAAATAGTCCAGGATATAAGCGTATCGTTCTTTCTTGGTCATTTACTTTTTCTTCTCTTCCTTGGCAGCTGCCTTGGTAGCGGGAGAAGACTTATAAGCCTTGTTCAATCCAGCAATTACGGCATCAGTAATATCGTATGCCTTGTCTGCATAGAGCAAGTTATCACCAGCTTTACTCAAGATAATGCTATACTTCTTGTCTTTGTTGTACTTCACGAGGAAGTGCTGAATAGAGTCACGCAAAGCATCATTAAACTTATTGGTCTCAGCCTGGAACTCGTTAGACAAACGTGTGTTCAGTGCATCCAAGTCGGCAGCCTGCTTCTGCAATCCTGCTTGGATAGCCTCAGCTTGATCACGTGTATAGGCATTCTGTTGAAGTTTCTGTTGGAAGTTCACGCCAGCTGTCTGCAACTGTTGCTGCTTGGCAGCCAACGTATTTTGAATGTTCTGTCCCTTCTTTTGAAGGATTTGTGAATACTCCTTGCAGAACTTATATTGAGTCATGATAGAATCTACTTCAACATAAGCGATTTTCAACTCAGAAGGTGCTGCCTTTGTGTCAGCCTTAGAGTCCATCTTTGGAGCTGAGTTGTCACACGATGTTACGGCGATACCAGCAAAAGCGGCAATTGCCATCATACGAAAAATGTTCTTCTTATTCATCTCGTTATAATATTAATAATGTGTTTTCAATTAATCAATATGCCTTTCCACGTTTTCTTGCCTCACGGTCTTGGTCCATCACGCAGTGAATGCCTCTGTCTTTCATTGCCTTACTGTCATGAATATGCTGTGAAGAAAACCTTCCATCTTTCTTGAAAATCAACTTCACCAAGAATAAAGCCATTGCGATAGCAATTATTAACACGCTTAAAAGCAAAGATTCCATCATTTTTAGTATTTTTGCAAATGCTAAGTAAAAGGCCTATGTTTACGTTTCACACATCACCAATAGGGTGTTTGCCATTTCACTTCGCAAATTTTGTGCAAAGATAGTGCAAATCAATGAGAATAAAAAGAATTCAGTAATAAAATAACAAAAATAAATGAATAAAAATGAATTAAAACCTGCTCGCGTGTTTGAGCAGTTTGCCAAAATCAATGAGATTCCTCGTCCTTCCAAGCATGAGGAACAGATGATTGAATACTTGAAAACATTCGGCGAGAGTCGTGGTCTTGAAACGGTAATTGACGAGACGGGTAACGTGATTATCCGCAAGCCAGCCACTCCTGGATTTGAGGACAAAGATACCATCATCCTGCAAAGCCACATGGACATGGTTTGCGAGAAGTTGGTTGACGTTGACTTTGATTTCACCAAAGATGCCATTCAGACCTATATCGACGGCGAATGGCTCTGCGCCAAGGGCACTACGTTAGGTGCTGACGACGGTATTGGTTGCGCCATCGAACTTGCCATTCTCGATTCCGACGACATTGAGCACGGACCATTAGAGTGTGTGTTCACCCGTGACGAGGAAACTGGTCTTACTGGTGCCGAGGGCATGAAAGCTGGTTTCATGAAGGGTAACATGCTTATCAATCTCGACTCAGAGGATGAGGGACAGATTTTTGTCTCTTGTGCCGGTGGTAGAAACACCACAGCTACCTTCCATTTTGAACGTGAGGCAGCCCCTGAAGGATGGTTCTTCGTGAAGGCTTCCCTGAAGGGACTGGTAGGTGGTCACTCTGGCGACGACATCAACAAGAAACGTGCAAATGCACTGAAGGTCTTGGCTCGCTTCCTCTATCAAACGCAAGAGCGTTATGGTCTGCGTCTCGTGTCATTCAATGCCGGCAAGCTCCATAATGCCATTCCCCGTGATGGAGTCATCGTGTTCGGAGTGCCTTTCGAGAAGAAAGAAGATGTGCGCGTAGATTGGAACGTCTTTGCCTCTGCCGTGGAAGAAGAATATCACGTCACTGAAAAGAACATGCAATTTGACATGGAGAGCACGGAGGCTGCTCCTGTATTGCCACAAGACGTAAGTACGAGAATCGTACAAGCCATGCAAGCCGTTGACAATGGTGTGTTTGCCATGTGCCAAGACGAAGAACTTTCATGGTTGGTAGAAACATCCAACAACGTGGCAAGTATTGAGACTTGCGAGAATGCCATGAAGGTGGTGGCTTCTCAGCGTTCTAACGTGATGAGTGCACTCGACAACGAGGCTGCCACCATTAAAGCAGTGTTCCAATTGGCTGGTGCAGAGGTGGTACAAGGCGAAGGCTATCCCGCATGGAAGATGAATCCAAACAGCAAGCTCACCGCCCTTGCCGTGGCTTCTTACAAGAAACTCTTTGGCAAAGACCCCAAGGTATTGGGCATTCATGCAGGTTTGGAATGTGGTCTCTTCTCTGAGAAATATCCACACTTAGACATGGTATCATTTGGTCCTACCTTGAGGGGAGTTCACTCTCCTGATGAGCGTCTGCATATTCCCACCGTGCAAATGGTTTGGAATCATCTGCTCGACATTTTGAAAAATGTATAAGAAACGACAATGACATTTTGAACCAATATGTTCCATAGGGCTGACAAGACTCACAACCTTGTTAGCCTTATTTGTTTTTTCTCGCCCAATAAAAGCTTCTTGTATATAAGAAAAACATCAACAGTCCGATAACGTGAATGGCTACCACCCACCAAAATACTGCCGAATAACCCAAAAACTCTACGATGACGCCACCAAGCAACACTCCCAAGCCTATACCTAAGTCCCAACAGGTGAGCAACGTTGAATTGGCAGTGCCTCGCTCATTGTTGTTTGCCAAACTGATAATCATATTCTGAAAAGCTGGCCATAAGTGTCCGTTGCCCAATCCTATCAGCAACGCCGACCCATAATATCCTATCTCGTGGGGGTATAATATAAATATGGTGTAACCTACCGTGGAAATTGCAACACCCTCAGCGGCATTCTGCACCAATTTGCCTTTTCTCAACGCACTCGCTCCTTGCAAGCGAGACAATATCAAACCAATAGAAAGCAACATGAAATACGTTCCCGTTCCGCTCGTGATTCCCATCGTCTCCTTTCCATATATTGCCAAGTAATTGCTCAACACGCCATAACAAATGCCAAAGAAAATCATATTGACGCCAATCATCCATCCTTTCAACAAGAAAAAGCGGTCGAGAGAAATGGTGTCCTTATCCTTGAGCACCTGCTTTTTAGGCATTTTGATGGTAGCATCTACAGCCAAGCCTAAACCAGCCACAATAAAGGCAAGCCAAAAGAGCACGTCGAAATCATGCACGTATTTATAAACAAACACACCAATGGTGGGAGCAATGGCTGTAGCGAGATTGTTGCTCAGTCCGTAATAGCCGATGCCTTCATTGCGCCTACTCGACGGTAACACGTCTATCGCTACAGTACTATTGGCAACGGTTGATGCTCCGAACGGTCCACCATGTAATGTCCGCACAATGGCAAAGAGTACCAATGTGCCAGCCAACAGATAACCGCCAAATAGCAGGAAATACAGGAACAAGCTAACCAACAGCACTTTCTTACGGGGAAAACTATCTACCACATATCCACTAAATGGTCGAAACAACAATGCCGTAATGGTATATCCCGACAGCACCAATCCTATCGTGTCTTTAGACGCACCGAAATTCTCGCTCAGATAAAGTGGCAACAAAGGTGTAAGCAAGAAGAAGGCAAACGACATGGAGAAGTTTGCGGTCATCACCTTGAGGTAGTTTGCATTCCAAAGCTTGTCTTGTTTCATCATCCCTTTCGTTAGAATACGCAAAAGTAATCATTTCGCAGCACTTCAACAAGTTTTCCTTCACAAAAATGCTTTTCACAAAAATTTCGGAGATGATGAAGACGCTGATAGTTAGCCAAGAAGGAAGGCGATAAATTATCTTTTTCAATTCTCAATTTTCAATCTTCAATCTAAAAAATTGTCAATTTACCCAACAAAAAGACATTTGGGATTTCTTGCGAAATAGAAATAAAATTCCAGAAAATAGATTTAAAACGGGTAAAAAATCCCATTTTGGGAGCAAACATATAACTTTTCAGTCGTAACATTATGAGTTACGAGCGTAACTATATATGTTAGGAGTGCTAACTATATATGTTATGAAGGACAAAAAAGGGCTCTTTTTGAGGTAAAAACATCGTTTTTCAATTCACTTGCATACATCAGCTATCTGTAAGTCTCTAAGAATTAGCGACATACGGTAATGCAAAAATATGGGCATATTTTCCACCAAGTATCAACTCGTTTGAAAAAACGCCCGTATTTTGACCCCAAAATTACGAATTTCCATGACAAATAGCCATTGCAACCACATACGCCGTTGTCCATGCTGCCTGGAAATTAAATCCACCCGTAACACCATCTATGTCTAACACCTCGCCGGCAAAGAAAAGATGGGGATAAGACTTACATTCTAATGTTTGAGGATGAATACTATCCAAAGAAACACCACCACAAGTAACAAACTCATCCTTAAACGCTGCCCTACCCTCTATCTGATAGACATCGTTGCAAAGCACGTTGGTCAAACGATTGAGTTCCTTTTGGTTCAGGTTCATCCACCTGTTTGTACTTCTTGCGCCCAACGACTTTTCAAGCAAATAATTCCACAATCTGCCTGGCAAGTCAAAGGGACGGAAACTCGTGAGTTGTTTCTGAGCATTCTCTATCATGCAATCATTCAACGCATCAAGCACTTCTGCATCCTTACGTCCCACCCAGTTCACGGACAGCGGTAAACGATAGTTGTTATCATGCAGCAAGCGAGCCGCATAACTGGACAATCTCAAAATGGCAGGACCACTCATTCCCCAATGTGTAATCAGCAATGCACCGCCCGACTTCATCTTCGTGCCAGGATTCATTACCGATACGTTCTCCACAACCGTACCCATCAACGAACGCAGTGCTTCATCCTTGATGTTGAATGTAAAGAGTGAAGGAACGGGAGGCATGATTGTCACCCCCGAAGGCTCCAACCATCTCAATCCTTCCATTCGTGGAGAACCGCCCGTAGTGACAGCAATATAATCATAATCCCTCAACTCATCCAATGTTTCAATCTTCCTTTCCGTATCAATGTGTACATGATGTTTTCGTGCCTCATGCAGGAAACATTGAATGATGCTATGAGAATCTTGTGACACAGGAAACACGCACTCATCAGATTGTGTCACCAAGGGAACTCCATGAAGTTCAAACCATTGATAAGCATCGCGATAGTTGAAAACCTTGAACAGGCGTTTCATCAATTGATGGCCACGGGGATAGACCATCTTGAAGTCTTTCACCGAAGCAAACGAATTGGTGCAATTACACCGTCCTCCACCCGATATTTCCACCTTTGCCAACACTTTTTTCCCTCGTTCAAAGATAGACACATCCATTTCAGGCATCATTTCCTTCAAGTTGATTGCCAAGAAAAAACCTGCCGCTCCGCCTCCTACAATCGCCGTTTTCATATCATTTATATTTTAGTTGCAAAGTTACGTTGTTTCTCACAATAATTCAAATAATATTCGTACTTTTGCACACATGAAAATCATCATTGCCATAGACTCCCTGAAAGGTTGCCTTACATCGAAGGAAGCCAACCGAGCCGTTGCCGAAGGAATAAGCAGAAGGTTTCCACAAGCAGACATCATCGAGATTCCCGTGAGCGACGGTGGTGAGGGATGGATTACCCCATTTATCGAGACGTTAGGATGGAAAGAAGAAACCGTGACGGTACACGACCCACTCATGCGTCTCGTTCAGGCTCATTATGCCGTGCAAGGTGAAAGGGCCGTCATTGAAATTGCGCAAGCCTGTGGACTGACTCTATTGAAAAGAGAAGAACTCAATCCACTTATCGCCACTTCATACGGTGTGGGCGAAATCATCGAAGATGCGTTGAAGAAAGGCTGTCATGATTTCATCATTGGTCTTGGCGGTTCGGCAACAAGCGATGTGGGCAAGGGAATGTTGAAAGCACTTACACCTTATTTAAATATACTCACCCAAGAAAATTATTCTTTCACCATCGCCACCGATGTTAACAATCCTCTCTTTGGAAAGAACGGAGCTGCTTATACCTTTGCCCCACAGAAAGGGGCAACTACTGAGATGGTGGCGATTCTTGACGAACAAGCCAAAGCCTTTGCACAAGAATGTGCCCTTGCACATGGTTACGATTGTTCTTTACTACCCGGTGCCGGAGCAGCAGGTGGATTGGGCTATGCTTTCATGCAATACCTTCACGCCAAACGTTGTGCTGGTGCAACCTTATTGATGGACATGATAGACTTTGACCATCTGTTGTCTCAAGCCGACATCGTGATTACGGGCGAGGGACATTGCGACCGTCAAACGCTCATGGGCAAGCTGCCGTTTGCCATCATGCAAAGAGCCAAACTCCAACATATCCCCACCATCTTGCTCGCAGGAATAGTCTCAGATAAAGACCTCCTTCTCCAAGCAGGCTTCCATGATGTACGTTGCATCAATCCCCCCATCATTTCCATTGAGGAAGCAATGAAAAAAGAGAACGCTATGAAGAATTTGAAAAATATATGTACCTTTGAATAATAAATAATAATACTATGAACAACACATTTATTCCCCAGCAAGGCGACTATCGCCAGCTAAGGGTATTTCAATTGGGTAACTGCATCTATGCCTTGACGTATGCCTTTGCCCATCGTCATCTGCAAGTAGGAGACCGTACCATTGACCAAATGGTACAAGCTGCTCGAAGTGGCAAACAAAACATTGCGGAAGGGAGCGTAGATGGTGCTACTTCACGAGAGATGGAAATCAAGTTGACAAACGTAGCGAAAGCCAGTATGCACGAGCTGCTAATAGATTATGAGGATTACCTGATGACTCGTGGATTAACGAAATGGGGGAAGGATGATGAACGAGTGAGGAAGACTCGCGTCTTTTGCCGTACTCATATTGATCCAGAACTATATCGCCAAGCTGTCAATAACCGAACGGACGAGACGATTGCCAATATCGCCATCACAATGCTCCACCAATTTGACGTGCTGATTACTCGGCTGATTGAGACCCAGAAACAAAGATTCTTGGAAGAGGGTGGTATCAAAGAGCAGATGTATAGGGCAAGGGTGCAGTATAGGAAGAGGGAGTGAGAGGAGAGCTCGGAGGACTCAGAGGACTCAGAGAGCTCGGAGGACTCGGAGAGCTCGGAGGTCTCAGAGGACTCGGAGTTCTCGGAGAATTCTTTTTGGCACGCTATTTGTATTAACGTTGTCAGACATGAAAATAAAATCATTCAATAATATGAAACAAAAAGGAAACATCGGGGTTACAACCGAGAACATATTCCCCGTCATCAAAAAGTTTCTCTATAGTGATCATGAGATTTTCTTGCGTGAGATGGTTTCTAATGCCGTTGACGCTACTCAGAAGTTGAAGACTCTCGCCGACAAGGGCGATTTCAAAGGAGAGTTAGGAGAACTGAGCGTTCACATCACCCTCAACGAGAAGAAAAAGACTCTGACCATCAGCGACCGTGGTATCGGTATGACTGCCGAGGAAATCGACAAGTATATTAACCAAATAGCTTTCTCTGGCGTTACCGACTTCCTCGATAAATACAAGGACAGTGCCAATGCCATCATCGGACACTTCGGACTGGGTTTCTATTCAGCTTTCATGGTTTCAGAGAAGGTGGAAATCATCACCAAGAGCTACAAGGAAGATGCACAAGCCGTGCGTTGGACATGCGATGGCAGTCCTGAGTTCACTATCGAGGATGCGAAGAAAGAAGACCGTGGTACAGACATCATCCTCCACATTGCTGATGATTGCAAAGAGTATTTGGAGAAGCAGAAGATACAAGACTTGCTGAACAAGTATTGCAAGTTTATGGCTGTTCCCGTGGCTTTCGGCAAGAAACAGGAATGGAAAGACGGTAAGATGCAAGATACCGACGAGGATAATGTTATAAATAATGTAGAGCCACTGTGGACAAAGACTCCGTCAACCCTCAAGGACGAGGATTATAAGTCATTCTACCGCACCCTCTACCCCATGCAAGACGAACCGCTGTTCTGGATTCACCTGAACGTGGATTATCCATTCAACCTCACGGGTATTCTTTATTTCCCACGCATCCAGTCGAACATCGACTTACAGAAGAACAAGATACAACTCTACTGCAACCAAGTGTTCGTTACCGATCAGGTGGAAGGCATTGTACCAGAGTTTCTTACCTTGTTGCATGGTGTGATTGACTCACCAGACATTCCATTGAACGTAAGCCGTAGCTACCTGCAAAGTGATTCTAACGTGAAGAAGATTTCTACGTACATCACCAAGAAAGTAGCTGACCGATTGAAGAGCATCTTCAACGAGAACCGCAAGGAATACGAGGAGAAATGGGATGACGTGAAGATATTCATCAACTACGGAATGCTTTCACAAGACGACTTCTATGACAGAGCCAAGGACTTCGCTCTCTTCAAAGATGTTGATGGGAAGTACTTTACCTTCGAGGAATATAAGAACCTCATCAAAGGTGAACAAACCGACAAAGACGGTACTCTCGTATATCTCTATGCCAACAACAAGGAAGAGGAATACAGTTACATAGAAACTGCCAAGCAAAAGGGATACAGCGTATTGCTGTTTGACGGACAACTTGACACACCTGTTGCTCAGATGTTGGAGCAGAAACTGGAAAAGTGCCGTTTCACCCGTGTTGACGGTGACATCATCGACCGACTCATCCCGAAGGAAGACAGTAAGAAGTTGGAATTGAGTGAAGAGCAAACTGACAGTTTGTCACAAGTGTTCCAATCTCAAATGCCAAAGCTCGACAAGACCGAGTTCCACGTAGAGGTACAATCATTAGGCGAAAACACACAACCCGTCATCATCACCCAAAGCGAATACATGCGTCGTATGAAAGACATGAGCAGGTTCCAAAGTGGCATGGGATTCTATGCACAAATGCCTGACATGTACACCATCGTGCTGAACGCCGACCATGCTTTGGTGAAGAAAGTGCTGGAAGACACCGAAGCCAACACGACAGAAGTATTGAAACCTATCCTTGCAGAACTGAAAGGACAAGAGGCTCGTCTGGCTGCCATTCGTCAGGTACAAGACAAGAAAAAGTATGACGAACTGACACAAGAGGAAAAAGACGACAAGAGCAATACCGAAAAAGCCGTGCAGGAACAGAAAGACAAGCGAAACGGAGTGTTGGCAGACTACGCCAAAAATAATGACATCGTTCACCAGCTCATAGACCTCGCTCTCCTGCAAAATGGTATGTTGAAAGGTGCAGCTTTGGATGCGTTCTTGCGTAGAAGTGTAGATTTGATTAAATAACATTGAAAAAAAAACACCAAATATTTGGTTGTTTCAAAAAAAGGCAGTACCTTTGCAGTCGCAAAATTGAAGGGGAAGGCTCCCTAGCTCAACTGAATAGAGCATCTGACTACGGATCAGAAGGTTGTGGGTTTGAATCCCGCGGGAGTCACTTCAAGCGTTGCATTAGTATGGGAAGGCTCCCTAGCTCAACTGAATAGAGCATCTGACTACGGATCAGAAGGTTGTGGGTTTGAATCCCGCGGGAGTCACAAAGCCTAAAAACAAGTTGCCAAAGAGTTGAAGTTCGACTTTTTGGCATTTTTTATTTCATAACATTCAAAAATGTTTGCATGAGCTTTGTGCAATCGTCAAAATTTCGTAATTTTGCAAATTCTTAAAGACATTTGTACCCTTAACCAAGGAAAACAGATGCAAGAAACAGACATTCAATAACAAAAATACGACAATATGTTAACACTCAAACTCATCAGTGAGGAAACTGAACGTGTCATTCGTGGCTTGGAAAAAAAGCATTTCTCTGGTGCTCGTGAAGCCATCGAAAATGTATTGACGGTGGACAAACACCGTCGCGAAACTCAACGCGAACTCGACCAAACCAAACAACAAGCTAAACAACTTGCTGCCCAGATAGGCGCTCTCATGAAACAAGGCAAGCGCGAAGAGGCTGAGCAAGTGAAACTGCAAGTAGCAGAATACAAACAAAAAGACAAAGACTTACAGGAGGTGATGGACAAGAGTGAACAGGAACTGACCATGTTGCTTTGCCAAATCCCTAATATCCCATACGATGAAGTGCCAGAAGGTGGTTCTGCTGAAAACAACCGCGTGGTAAAGAGTAACCTGAAAGAGTGTACTCCCGAAGACACCGTTGGCAACTGGACTGCCAACCCCGAAAACAAGGAAGCTAAGTTGCCTCACTGGGAACTTGCCAAGAAATACAATCTCATCGATTTCGACTTAGGCGTAAAGATTACCGGTGCAGGATTCCCTGTATATATAGGTAAGGGAGCACGCTTGCAACGTGCATTGATCAACTTCTTCCTTGACGAGGCACGTAAGAGCGGCTATACCGAAATCATGCCTCCCACAGTGGTCAATGCCGCTTCTGGTTATGGTACAGGTCAGCTTCCTGACAAAGAAGGACAGATGTATCATGCTGAGGTGGATGACTTCTATCTCATCCCTACGGCAGAGGTTCCCGTTACCAATATCTATCGTGACGTGATACTTGATGAGAAAGACTTACCTATCAAGAATTGTGCTTATACGGAGTGTTTCCGTCGTGAGGCTGGTTCTTACGGCAAGGATGTGCGTGGATTGAATCGCTTACATGAGTTTTCTAAAGTGGAAATCGTACGCATTGACAAACCAGAGCATTCTAAGGAAAGCCACAAGGAAATGCTGGAGCACGTAGAAGGATTGCTCAAGAAACTCGAACTGCCCTATCGCATCTTGTTGCTTTGCGGCGGTGACCAATCATTTACCTCTTCTATCTGCTACGACTTTGAAGTTTATTCAGAGGCACAAAAGCGTTGGTTGGAGGTATCTTCCGTGAGCAACTTCGACAATTACCAAGCCAATCGTCTGAAATGTCGCTATCGCCATGCAGACGACAAGAAGATAGAACTCTGCCACACACTTAACGGCTCTGCACTCGCATTGCCCAGAATCGTGGCTGCCATCATCGAGAACAACCAAACACCAGAAGGCATTCGCATTCCTAAGTGCCTCGTGCCATACTGTGGTTTCGAGATTCTCGACAACAACAACTTCAGTATATAGAAATTCATTCTGAAAAGAATCAATATTATAATGATATGAACAAGATTATTCGCAAGGAGCAGTTTTCCGAGAAGGTATTCCTTTTCGAGATTGAGGCTCCACTGATTGCCAAGAGTCGTAAGGCTGGCAATTTCGTGATTGTACGTGTAGGTAAGAAAGGTGAAAGAATGCCTCTTACCATTGCTGATGCTGACATCGAGCGTGGCACGATTACCCTCGTCGTACAGAAAGTGGGTTTGTCGTCCATCAAACTATGCAACCTCAACGTTGGCGAATACGTGACCGACGTGGTTGGACCATTGGGAAATCCTACCCATATCGAAAACTTCGGTACGGTGGTGTGCGCCGGAGGTGGCGTAGGCGTTGCTCCTATGTTGCCTATCATACAGGCCTTGAAGAAAGCGGGCAACCGTGTTCTTTCTGTGCTGGCTGGTAGAAGCAAAGACTTGATTATCTTGGAAGATAAGGTACGTGAATCATCTGACGAAGTAATCATCATGACAGATGACGGTTCATACGGCGAGAAAGGTGTGGTAACCGTTGGTATCGAGAAATTTATCGAACAGGAAGAGCATGTGGACAAGATATTTGCCATTGGTCCTCCTATCATGATGAAATTCTCTAACCTGACCGCTCAGAAACACAACATCCCTTGTGAAGTATCTCTCAACACCATCATGGTGGATGGTACGGGTATGTGTGGTGCCTGCCGTCTTACCATTGGCGGAAAGACGAAGTTTGTTTGTATCGATGGTCCTGAATTTGATGGAGCATTGGTTGACTGGGACGAGATGTTTAAGCGCATGGGTACGTTCAAACGTGCTGAACAAGAAGAAATGGAGCATTTCCAAGAACATATTGAAAGTGCGGAAGCACCTGTTGCAGCAACTGAAAGTACTGCTACAGCCCAACCTATAGCAGCCGTAGATCAACCCATCTCAGAGCTGACCGACCGCAATGCTGAATGGCGTACCGAACTTCGCAAGTCGATGAAGCCAAAAGAGCGTACTGCCATTCCACGTGTCATCATGCCCGAATTGGATCCTGTCTATCGAGCTACCACACGTACGGAGGAAGTGAACATTGGCTTAACTCCCGAAATGGCTCTCACCGAGGCTAAGCGTTGCTTGGATTGTGCAAAGCCAACGTGCGTGGAAGGTTGCCCCGTAAACATCAACATACCATCGTTCGTGAAGAATATCGAACGTGGAGAATTTCTTGCCGCAGCCAAGGTATTGAAAGATACCTCTGCCCTACCCGCCGTTTGCGGTCGTGTTTGTCCACAGGAGAAACAATGTGAGAGTCGTTGCATTCACTTGAAGATGAACGAGCCAGCTGTAGCCATCGGATACCTGGAGCGTTTCGCAGCCGACTACGAGCGTGAAAGTGGTAACATATCCTTGCCAGAGATTGCTCCTTCTAACGGTATGAAGATTGCTGTCGTAGGTTCGGGACCTGCAGGTCTGTCATTCGCTGGCGATATGGTGAAGAAAGGATACGATGTTTACGTATTCGAGGCATTACACGAGATTGGTGGTGTATTGAAATACGGTATTCCAGAGTTCCGTTTGCCAAACGCTATCGTTGACGTGGAAATCGAGAACCTCAAGAAGATGGGCGTTCATTTCCAAACCGATGTCATCGTAGGTAAGACCATTACCGTGAAAGACTTGGAAGATCAAGGCTTCAAGGGTATTTTCGTTGGTTCGGGCGCAGGTCTGCCCAACTTCATGAACATTCCTGGCGAGAATGCCATCAACATCATGTCTTCCAATGAATACCTTACACGTGTGAACTTGATGGATGCTGCCAATCCAACAACAGATACGCCTATCAATTTAGGTAAACGTGTGTTGGTAGTAGGCGGTGGAAACACAGCTATGGACTCTTGTCGTACTGCCAAGCGTCTCGGTGCTGAGGTGACATTGGTTTACCGCCGTTCAGAAGCAGAAATGCCCGCACGTCTCGAAGAGGTAAAGCACGCCAAAGAAGAAGGCATCAACTTCCTCACCTTGCACAATCCTATCGAATATAAGGCTGACGAGAACGGTGCCGTATGCGCAGCTATTCTACAAGTGATGGAATTGGGAGAACCAGACGCAAGTGGCCGTCGCTCACCCGTTCCCGTAGAGGGCAAGACAATTGAGATACCCGTTGACCAGGTGATCGTGGCTGTTGGCGTTAGTCCTAACCCACTCGTTCCAAAGTCTATCGAAGGACTTGAGTTAGGCAGAAAGAACACCATAGTGGTGAATGAGGAGATGCAGAGTTCTCGCAGTAACCTCTTTGCAGGTGGTGACATCGTTCGTGGAGGTGCTACCGTTATCCTCGCTATGGGAGACGGTCGTCGTGCCGCACTCAACATGGATAAGCAACTGAGGTGAAAGACTTACGTCAACATCTGCAGAGTCAGCTCAATCGAGCGATGCGAAACTATCATCTCATTGATGATGGTGACTACATACTTATAGCATTATCAGGAGGCAAAGACTGTCTTTGCCTCCTTGATTTGTTAGCCATGAGACAACGTATCTTCATGCCTCGCTTCAAGATTGAGGCTGTTCATGTACGCATGGAAAATATTGCATACGAAACGGATACACGTTATTTGGAGGACTTTTGCCGACAACGCAACGTCTATTTGCATGTTGTTAACACCAGTTTCGATGCTTCCACCGACAAGCGCAAATCGCCTTGTTTCCTTTGTTCATGGAATCGTAGGAAACAAATGTTCAATCTGGCACAAGAGTTGGGATGCAACAAGATTGCATTGGGTCACCACATGGACGACCTCATTCATACTGCGCTCATGAATGAATGTTTTCAAGGAAGATTTGATACCATGCCCGTCTCTCTTAGGATGAAGAAAATGCCACTGACCATCATCCGTCCTCTTTGCCTTTGCCATGAATCAGACATTAAGGCATACGCCGAACAAGAAGGTTACCGGAAACAACAAAAAATCTGTCCTTACGAAAAAGAATCGTTTAGGACAGATATTCAGCGTATCTTCCAACAAATGGAAAGCCTTAATCCCGAAGCAAGATATTCCATTTGGAATGCGTTGGAAAGAGACGGAAAATTGATTGAGGGGTAAAACTGCTATTTTATTAGTTCGTTAGCTTTGTCTTGCCAATCTCGCTTTTTACTACCTCCTACCTCACGGCTCTCTTCATTTTCTTTGCCTTACGGGCAGTACGACCCTTTGAGGCAGGATGCTTAACGATTTTCGCTTTACTGAATCTCTCTGTATCTCCGGTCTTCTCGGCATATTCCATCTGCGCTCTCAACATATCGTCACGGAAATCGTTACTGCCTTGCAAAGCTGTATAACCAATGCTGGCTGCCACACGACTGGCATCGACGTCGCTCTGCCAATGTGCGCCTACGATAACACGACTTTCACCGTACATCCAGCCACGGGCAAAGATAGTATCTGCTTTCATGGGAGCAATTTCTGCCATCAACAAGGCACAAGTCCAACCACGCATGGTGTGTCCAGAAGGATAACTACCCTCACCGCGCAATTCATCTTCCTCATCCGTAAGCATCTTGTCGTTCAAACGTTCAAAGGGACGTTGGCGCAAATAATATGCTTTGGGAGCCACACGAATCTGGTCGGTGGTAGAAAGAGCCTTCACCAAAAGCTTGTAAATCTCTGGCGTATTATCCTTTGACACCTCAAGACCGAAAGGCACCGCAAACTGATGGAAGAGTGAGTCAAAATTCCACACCGCATCACCCTTGGCGATGGCAGCTCGCTCTGCATTCAATCGCTGTTGCTTACCCCAAGAATAGCGCATCAAGTCGTTGGCAAATTCAGGACTATTAAATGCTGGTGGTGGAGGTAAACACTTGATAAGATTAGGAAGTTGCTCCGTGGTAAAATACACATCCTTTTGTGCGTTTACTGATACGTTGCCGAAAAAAAACATTGTGGCAACAATCATCAATTGATAAATTTTTCTCATAATCTTGATAAATTAAATGTATTGCAAAAATACTTATTTTCAGTAGAAAAAAAAGAATTATTATGGTATTTTTTTATAAAAATAGGGAAATGCCTAATTTAAATAGGAATTTCCCACCTCAATTATAGGGAAAAAACAGCATGAAACAAGATAAAAAAAGTTTATTTTTGCAAAAATAACTCTAAAACCTAAATTATATGAACAAAAGAATTCTCATGTTGACGTGTTTCTGTATGATATGGATGCTGAGCCATGGTGAACCTATCACCCGTCAACAAGCATTACAGCAAGCCATCCGATTCCAAAAGGAAATGAATGTGACAAAACGTCTCGTGGCTGTTAGCGACCGAGCCAAGTTAGCCCCAAAGAAGGACACAACCCAACAAAACGAAACTGATGCATACTACGTGTTCAACTGTGAGAACGACGAGGGATATATCATCGTTTCTGGAGATGACAAGACCATCCCTGTGCTTGGCTATTGCGAAAAGGGCAGCTTCGACTATACGAAGATTCCCGACAACATGAAAAGTTGGTTGGGTAGATATGAGAAGCAAATCAAGGCCATTCAGAACAATCCCCGTTTGGCAATTTCTTTTGCCAACGTCAAGAAGCATCCGAGAATCCCCATGCTCGTATGGACGACATGGAACCAATCTGCTCCTTACAACAACAAATGCCCCTTCTTTTTCTCAGAGGGACGTTCAGTGACGGGATGTGTAGCCACTGCCATGGCTCAAATCATGTACTACCATCGTGATAAATCAACCGACAAAACATTAGAAGAAATACCTGCCTATGATGCTCCGACGGTCTCCATCTACGGTCAATTACACGTTAATGGCATTCCTAAAGGAAGCAAGATTGACTGGGACAACATGCTGGAAAATTATGGCGGGAATGAGCCATTTATCAACCAAAACGCTGTTGCCGATCTTATGCTTTACTGTGGTGTATCAGTAGAGATGGACTATTCCGCTTCCAGTTCTGGTGCATATTCATCTAAGGTACCCGAAGCCTTGATCAAATATTTCGGATATAAGTCATCGGCAAGAGAAGAGTTGGAGTATTATTACACTGCGGAACAATGGGATGAGCTGATATACGAAGAACTTGCCAACAGAAGGCCCGTATATATGGGGGGAGGCAATTCTGGCGGAGGTCATGCTTTCGTATGCGATGGATATGACGGCAACGGATACTATCACATCAATTGGGGATGGGGAGGTTCTAACGACAGCTACTTCCTCCTGACCAACCTGGCACCCGGTGGTAGCGATCCCTACAAAGAGGGTGTTGATGCCGTGATAGGTATCGAGCCTGATAACTATATGGAAAAGAATATCAATTTTTATGAATCAAGTGTCAAAGAATTATGCGTCAACAACTGGGACAAGAACAATGATGGCGAACTGAGCTTCGAGGAAGCTGCGCTCGTGGAAGACATAGGGACAGTTTTCAAGGGACAGCCTATCTACCAACTTGACATTCTACGCTATTTCACGGGAATAAGAGCTATCCCAAACGATGCTTTCAACGGTTGCAAAAATCTATACGACATCGTTCTACCAAATCAGATAGAAACCATCGGTGAGCGTGCTTTCAAGGACTGCGACATTAATTCATTGCTGATTCCCTCTTCTGTAACATCCATCGGCAAAGAGGCTTTTCAAAATTGTTACCTCCTTGAAGACATTACGATTCCTCCATCAATTACTACCATACATCCCAATACGTTTGAGAACTGCACCAACTTCACCTCTTTAGACATTCCAAATAGTATCACTTCTATCGGAAGTCAGGCATTCCGCAATTGCGTGAACGTGACAACCGTTACCGTCAATACCAACAATCCCGCCGACATCAGCATGGGTAACGGGGTGTTTGAGGGAATGAATCTTGCCAATGCCACCTTATTTGTGCCAAAAGACGGAAAGGCTTTGTTCTCACAAGCAAACCAATGGAAAGAATTCGGTACAATCAATGGATACCGCCAACTACCGAAAGAAGAATTCGCTTCTGTAGCTGACGGACATCGTTATTATATATATAATGTAGGTACGGGCAAATATCTTGGCGAAGATAGCTCTTATAACCTTGCCGTTAGTAATACCCCCGTGGAGTTTACAATCTATAAAGACGAGGAATTTGGACCAGACAACTACTATATGTACACCGAAGATGCGAACGATAATCCTGGTCGTGTTTGTCGAACAACAAGTTCCGATTCTGAAGGAAACTCGTGGGAAGATTTGTTCCTTATACCTGTTGAAACCCCGTCAGCGATATGGCACTTTGAATCCATGGGCAACAGCCAATATACCATTCAGATACCGAAGGAATTAGAAGACTATGAAAAAGACAAGTATTTTGGAGTAGGATTCAACGAAATGGAACAACAAGGAACAGCAACCGACGAGGTTAACAGCAATGTGCCATACAACACCAATCCAGAAAATTGTCATTGGGCATTCATTGAAATTGGGGAAGCACATGACAACTTTTTTGCTGCCCAGCAACTGGAAAACCTTCTTAGCATTGCCAAGGCAAGAAATGTGAATCATGAAAAGGAACAAGCTATCTATGACAATATGGACAGCGATTTGGCTGAATTGCAAAAAGCACAAAAGTCTCTCCGTAAGAAACTGGACTTCATCCATTTTGCAGATGAACATCTACGTAAAATGGCTCCAAAGAGATGGGACACCAACAAGGATGGGGAGGTAAGCATCAGTGAAGCAAAGAATAGACAGTATCTCGGCAGTCAATTTTTCAATAGTACAATTGCCTCTTTTGATGAATTTCAATACTTCACAGGTATAAGCTCCATATACTCTTCATTTTTCAGTCAGTGCCAATATCTCGCTTCCATTCAATTGCCAAGCACCATCTCAACTTTGGATGATGCGGTGTTCAGCGATTGTGTTTCTCTCAAAGAAATCGAATTGCCAGAACAAGTTAGTGCCATTGGTGGATACTGTTTTGCTGGTTGTTCATCATTGCGCACATTCAGCATTGCCACCCCTGACCCATCCACCATCACTTTGGGTGATAATATCTTTGAAGGCGTAATCCTGCAAGATGCAACCCTTTTCGTTCCTGTAGGTTCCAAGGAACAATATGCAAACGCTCCCGTATGGAAGGAGTTTGGCAAAATTGAGGAAATGCGTACAAAGAAAACACCCGCATTCTGTCCATTACAAACCGATGAATGGGTATATATTTACCAAGTCGGTTCAAGAAAGTTCTTAACCAAGGGTGAAGCGTATGGTACACAAGCCGTTGCGAGTTCTACAAAGATGAGATTCCAACTCAAGCGAAACAACAGCATGGAAAAGGATTGTTACTATCTCTATTCTGACCAAACGGGATATGATAATCATATCTTGTTCCGCACCGTCTCTGACCAATATGTTGGCGTCGGTATAAGGACTTGCTTCGTTGACGGCATTCTTTCTCCTGATGCATATTGGCACGTAGAATCTGTTGGCGACAACAAATATACATTCCAGGTTCCAACGACAAATAATTACTATGTGGCAGACCAATATATGGGTATAAATCCCAACCATCCAGTAGACTATGGATATGAAGGTTTCCAAACGAGTGCCATCTTCTGGGATGTTCCATATCATGATAACGAGAGTAGTTGCCAATGGGCATTCATCAAGGTGTCTGACTATGAGGCAATAGAAAAGGCTTTTGACCGTTACCGCGAGCTGAAAGGATTACTCAAGATTGCCCATGAAAAGGATATTGACGTGATAGAAGAACAAGCCGTGTATGACAACATCAATAGCACGGACGAAGAAATCATCAATGCCATCGTATCCGTCCGCAAGAAAATGAAATACATCACATTCAACGACAATGACATCAAGATTAAATGCGTAAACAAATGGGACGAGAATATGGACGATGAAATAAGTATCGATGAAGTGTCAAGTATTAAGGATATTGGTAACTATTTCCAAAATACGAATATGGCAAGTTTCGACGAACTACAATACTTCACGTCTTTGCAATCCATTCCCGACAAAGCCTTTAACAACTGTACCAACATCGTTTCTATCTATATTCCTGAAAACATCAAGAAGATTGGAACAAACGCTTTCTCTTCATGCACAAAACTGAAGTATGTGGCAGTACTCAATCCCAATCCACAAGAGATAGAAGCTATTGGCTGTGGATTGCTCAGCAGCGCTACCATATTCGTGCCGAAAGAAGCTGTTGAGACCTACCAGAACGATAGTTTCTGGAAGAGATTCACCATCAAGGAATACACGGGGATTCCCGTTGTGCAATGTGCAGACGACAGCAGGGTGTATGGTCGCAAGAATGCGAACTTGAAATATTCGGTGGAAGGTGCACCTATTAACGGCGTTCCGAACGTGGAATGCAATGCCGATGAATACTCTCCCGTAGGAACATATCCGATAGAGGTTTCTTCTGGGACGATTACTACTTTTGGAGCGAAATACATCCCTGCCATCATGACCGTCACTCCTTATTCCGTAACGGCTACGGCTCAATCGTACACGCGCTATTACGGAGAGCCTAACCCCGTATTCAAGGCAACCTATCGTACCTTCAGAAACAAGGAAGAGGCAAGTGAAGTGTTGACAAAAGAACCTACTTTTGAGTGCGACGCAACACCTACAAGTCCTGTCGGAGAATATGAAATCCGTATATCTGGTGCAGAAGCGCAGAACTACATCTTCAAATACATGAACGGTACGCTGACCGTCATAGATAATCCCAATGCCATTCAAGACATTATGGCGGACGAGAAAGGAAAAGCAACCATCTATGACCTGCAAGGAAGAAAAATACGTGCTGACCAAGAACAACAAAACTACCAGACTCTACAAAAGGGAATTTACATCATCAACGGAAAGAAAGTAATCAGAAGATAAACCTCCCAATGAACCTGCATACATCACTCTCGTATGCAGGTTCTTTCTTTTTATCACGTCACGTTCTTCAGTTCTATTTGTAAACAAAAAGTAATAAAAAGGGCTATTCAGAATGTGATTTTTCCCATCAACATAATAGTCAGTCGAAAAATAGCCCATTTTTTACTGTTTCAATAACATTCTGATTGTTAATACGTTACAAACACACCCGTATATTTATACATTAACAATCGGGTAATTATGCAGAAAAAACGACGTTTTTGTGCCTACATAACATATTATTTTAGCCCACTAACATATATAGTTACACTCATAACTCATATAGTTATGGTCGTAAAATATATAGTTACGAGAAAAAAGGAGTAATTTCACGTCGAAAAAGCATTGTTTTACATTTCTAAATATCTAATTTACGTTTTTCAACGAAAAAACATTGTACGGATATTTCATATAATTATTCAAGTAAGCTACATTCTTTTTGGCAATATAATATAGCAAATGGCACATATTTGTTGTAAGAGACCGCAGCGCGGTCTTCGCTCAATAACCGAGGTTAAAGGGCGATAACGCTTTCAGCGTCATTGTGCCAACATCTATATGATTTATTTCCTTTTTAGTTGGCAAGAATCTGCTCGCTCTCATAAAAAAACTAAATTCTTGATGGAAAATGATGTATTCTCAAAAAAAATGAGTATTTTTGTTTATCAATTTAAGAACCATGAAGAAATATAAAATATTCATTACCATTTTGGCATTGTTTGTCTCAGTACAGACGTACGCCCAATCTATCTTTAACGACTTGTTGCCATCTACCGCAAAGGTGATGTTCATCGATAGTGTGGTGGTTGACAAGGAAAGATTTCTTGAGAAGGTCCCCCTGAATCCCGAATCAGGAAAGATCATGTATTACGATGAGTTTTTCAACACAAAGACACAGGTGCCCTGCGCTCTCTATCGCAACGAATTAGGAGACAGATGTTACTTTGCTTTGGGTGATACCACCCGAAGTACGCAACTCTACTCCATTGACAGATTAGGAGGCGAATGGAGCGAGCCAAGACTGATAAAAGAGTTTGACAAGGATTTCAGTCATATCAATTATCCTTTTCTCATGGCTGACGGATTCACGTTGTTCTTCTCTGCAAGTGGAGAAGGGTCAATGGGAGGATTAGACATCTTCACAACGGTTTTTGACAGTGAGGAAGGTGTGTTCTACAAGCCAGAAAATTATGGATTGCCTTTCAACTCGTCAGCTAACGACTATCTCATTGCTTTTGACGAGCTGGACTCTCTTGGGTGGCTGGTGAGCGACCGCTATCAACCAGAGGGGAAAGTATGTATCTATACTTTTGTGCCAACATTCCCACGAGTAGGATTCAAGGGAAGCGTGGACAAGGACAAGTTGACGAAATACGCCAAGCTCAACAGTATCAAAGACACTTGGGAGTTTGGAAACAGAAAACAAGCATTGGCTCGATTGAAGGCTATGACCGAACGTTCATCCCAAGCTCAAGGGGGAAGAGAGATGAACTTTGTCATCAACGACCAACGAGTTTATCATCACGCCGACGAGTTCTTGTCGCCTACGGCAAAGAAACTTTACAGCCAATATGCAGAACTGAAGGGTATGGTTCAGCTGAACGAGCAAAGACTTGACAATCAGCGCAATGCCTATATCGACGGCAATACTCAAAAGAAAGCAGAACTGCGCCAACCCATTCTGCGATTGGAACACGACATACAACAACAAAAGAAAGACTTGAAGGATTTGGAAATGAAAATCCGAAATGCAGAAAACGCTATTATCAATCATTCAAAAAGAACCTAAACACTGTGATATTATGAAGTATTTTCCTGAATCAGAACTGATCATTAACGAAGATGGAAGTTGTTTCCACCTTCACCTGAAGCCTTCACAACTGGCAGACAAAGTAATCCTTGTAGGCGATCCTGCCAGAGTAAGTACCGTGGCGGCACACTTCTCCGAAATAGAATGCGAGGTAGCAAGCAGGGAATTTCATACCGTAACCGGCTATTACCAAGGCAAGCGCATTACCGTACAATCACACGGCATTGGATGTGACAACATCGACATCGTGGTGAACGAACTTGACACTCTTGCCAACATCGACTATGAGACTCGTACCGAACGAGAGGAACATCGTACGTTGACAATGGTTCGCATAGGCACGTGCGGAGGATTGCAACTCAATACGCCCGTAGGTACCTTCGTGGCAAGCGTGAAGAGCATTGGCTTTGACGGACTGCTTAATTTCTATGCGGGAAGGAATGAGGTGTGTGACCTCAAACTGGAAGAGGCATTCAAACGACACATGAATTGGAACCCGCTACATGCTGCACCATACGTGGCACAAGCGGATGCCCAACTGATAGACAGAATAGCAGGCAACGAGATGGTACGAGGATATACCATTTCTTGCGGTGGATTCTATGGACCACAAGGCAGGACTCTTCGCATTCCTCTGGCTGACCCAGAACAAAACCAAAAGATAGAGAGCTTCGAATACGACGGACTTCATATCTGTAACTTTGAAATGGAGTCGTCTGCATTGGCAGGACTGGCTTCGCTCTTAGGTCATCATGCCATGACTTGTTGCATGGTAATAGCCAACCGACGTGCGCAAAAGATGAATACAGAATATAAGAATTCCATCGATTCTCTCATATCTATCGTTCTTGACAGAATCTGACGTTTTACTATAATTTTAATAGTATGGAATTTTCTTCAATGATTTTAATCGTTGCATCTTTGTTCGTTCACTTCGTGTTTATCTTCATCTCTTACGTGAAGGCTCCGACATCTATTCCAGTAAAAACACTATTGTTCGTCAAATCATGACATCTGACATTATAAACAATGATACCATTTGCGCCCTCGCCACACAGGCAGGGGGCGCAATTGCCATTATACGCATAAGCGGTAACCAAACCCTTCCAATAGTTAGTTCAGTCTGTAGCAGTATTGCCGCAACCACTCCTGCCAACACCATCCACTTCACTCACATTACCGATGGCAGAGAAATCATCGACGAAGCAATGGTGTCGGTGTTCAAGGCTCCGCATAGTTATACGGGTGAAGACTCGGCGGAGATTTCTTGCCACGGTTCCACATACATTATCCAACAAATACTTAATCTTCTTGTTGCCAATGGTTGCCGCATGGCTAACCCTGGAGAATTTACCATGCGTGCCTACCTCAATGGAAAGATGGATTTGTCGCAAGCCGAAGCTGTTGCCGACTTGATTGCATCTACCAACAAAGCTACTCACCAAATGGCAATGAGTCAGTTGAGAGGTCATTTCTCATCAGAACTTTCTACGCTACGTGAGCAACTGCTCGAACTCACTTCACTCTTAGAGCTCGAACTCGACTTCTCTGACCATGAGGATTTGGAGTTTGCCGACCGTACACAACTGCTGAACCTATCGCAAACCATCGAAAAACGCATCACCACATTGGCTCAATCCTTCAAGACGGGACAAGCATTGAAAAACGGTATTCCCGTGGCTATCATCGGCAATACCAACGTGGGAAAGAGCACCTTGCTCAACCGCCTCATTCACGATGACAAAGCCATCGTCTCTAACATTCACGGTACTACCCGTGACGTAATTGAAGACACTACACAAATCAACGGTATCACGTTCCGCTTCATCGACACGGCGGGTCTTCGTGACACGCAAGACGAGATAGAACAGATGGGCATAGAACGCTCATATAAGAAATTGAAAGAAGCCACTATCGTCATTTGGTTGAACGACAAGAAACCATCTGAGGACGAAATCCAGAAAATGACACATCTCACTCAAGGGAAATCCCTTATTGCCGTTCAGAATAAGGTTGACAAGCTTGCTCCAACAGAGCAACATCCTTGGATGAATCCCACCTATTTCATTAGTGGCAAGCACGATATCGGCATCAATGCCTTGGAACAAGCCATCTATTCTGCCGCAGACATCCCAGAGGTGAAGGAAAACGATGTCATCATCACCTCCGTCCGCCATTTCGATACTTTGATGCAAGCTAAAGACAACATCTGTCGCGTTATCAATGGATTAGAATCCCAAATCCCAGCCGACCTCATTGCCGAAGACCTCCGCCTCGTCCTCTCTAATCTCTCAGAGATCACAGGGGAAGGACAAATCACTCCACAAGAGACGCTTAACAATATCTTCAGCCACTTTTGCGTGGGCAAATGAATGACCGTAACTCACTGACATGCAAGATGTTACATCTCTCTTTAAAAAGAAAGTAGAAGCAATTTATCATCTTTCACATTACTGAATTTCAACACTTTACGTTTTTTATTTCAAGTTATTCGAGTCTATTTGTTTTCTTTTTTCTACCGTATTTCTACCGTAAAAGTACGATTTATGTCTCTGAAGCCCAACAATAGCCGACAAAAGTGCGCAATTATTGTTAATAGATGGTAGATTTCTGTTAACAAACGTATAAAATTCCAGTTTGCTTAAAACTTTATTGACCCAGTTCATACTCATTCTGCCACTTGTAGACCATATTTATTTACTGTCACACAAAAGTGACATCAATAATTATGAGTAATTACAAGCATTTCAAACATTACTACAATCCATACGATAGTTTGGATGTAGAGTGGCAGCATGTTGTATCCAAGGGCTATCTCACAATTGGTGAGATTGTTTGTCTTTCCGGGTACACTAAAAGCTACATTTACCGTTTAGTTAAAAACGGCGTGATTCCATCATTAATTGAAAACGATGGTAGAAAGGTCAAATGGACAGACTTTGTCCACTGGTATTCACATCTACTAGAAACTCCCTCATCACCTATCGGAGAGTCTTCTTTTTCCATCTATGGCTTAATGAATTACACAGGCATGGGAAGGAGCTGGTTATTAAGTTTCGTGGAGAGATATAATATCAAGTCATACCATGTTGGCTGGCTCAAACGCTATTCAAAAGATGACGTTTTGAAAGCCTGGACAGAAGAATCATGTTTTATCAAGCTATGGCTTGACATCAATGAGGTAGAAATAGGCTACAAAATGAAAAAGAAGGATCTGTTTAACGCTGTTGCGCAGAACATTGTACACATAAAGCATGCCAACGGAGTTATATTATTCAACAGACAAGGCATAATCAGATGGAAGGAGGGACATTATGAATAGGGTAACAATTCGAACCAAGAAAAAATGCAAAGGAACTATGTTATCTGTGTTTTTGGAATACAATCCTGTTTTCATCAATCCAAAGGGAGAAGAAGTCAGGTATGAGTTCTTGAATCTGGAAAAATATGTAAATCCTGCTAACGAAATCCAAAGAGAGCATAATGCCATGATTGATGAAATAGCGGAGGCTATTAGATGCGACAGGTATATGCGGATGGTTAAAAAGGATTATTCCTTTATATTGAAAGGACAACTAAACGGAAGTTTTCTTGATTATTTCCGAAATTGCTGCGAATACTATGGCATCAAGTACATCTGCAGTTATAAACACTTCAAAAGATTTTGCAACAAAAAATGCAGTTTCAAAGATTTATCCGTAAGTTTCTGCGAAAAATACTCAAAATTCCTGATTAAAGAGACTGGCTGTAAAAGGAATAGCAAACTTAAACACAATACTGCAGCTGCATATTTCAACGCATTCCTTTCAGTTGTCGGACTTGCCTACAAGGACGGAATTTTACAAAACAACATAGCAGCTGATGTTAAGAGAATACATTGGAATCATGACAACAAGAAAGAATATCTTGAAGAAAACGAAATACAACAATTGGAGAATCTTGATTATTCAGAAAATATAATGATTAAGCAAGCTGCACTCTTGTCTATTTATACAGGACTAAGAAGAGCTGATATAATCTATCTTGAATGGAAAGACATCAATTTACGGTACAAGAACAAATCAAGCATTAGTCTTACTATACACAAGACGAAAAAAGCAATCAGCCTACCGTTGTCTACGTCTGCAACAAAACTATTGCGTTCAATCAGGAAAGAGGGTCCCCGTGTTTTTCCTGGTCTTACAGAATATATGTTGAACAAAGAGATTCCTTTGATGATAGATAAGGCAAATATCAAAAAGCACATTACTTTTCACTGTTTTAGACATTCCTTTGCTATGTTGTTATTGAATAAAGGTACTGACATTTATACGATTGCCAAACTGATGGGACATAAATCAGTTTCGAGCACACAGGTTTATGCCCAGCTATCTGATGAACAGTTGCGTAAAACGGTTCTCAAATTGTAGAACGTAATAAAAAGCAATAGCACACCTTTGAATATTATGGATAAGATTGGGGAACAAAATCCTCAATCTTATCTTTTAAGAACTTCTGCGTAGTATAAAAACGCCAACTATACCGAAGATGTCTTTAGAGATTGAAAGCAAACGTCCCTATTTCAATTAACTTAAAAAAGTTATCATCATATTCCGAGCAGAATAATGGTAGTTATAAATCAGTATGAATTGGAATAGGTTACTTATTGGGGTTATCTCATTTCTAATTCCTGAACATAGATCCTCTTGCTATCGACAAAAATCAAGTGCCACAAAACCAGATAATAGTTGATAAGATTTTTCTTGGCTTATATCTCAAATAACCTAGTGTTGTAAAAATATCCAAATAAAACAAACTATTTCTATTTCCTTTTTATAGTATTTTACTGTCTTTTATGACATAAACACAAAAATCTTTTTCGTTATTCCACATACCATACAGGTTTAACCAACTTTGGATAACGCTGCTCTCTCACCTGTGTTAGCAGTCTCAAATAATGTTCATAAAAATCCTTATAAAAATTGAATCCTCCAGTATTCATATCCTCTTGTATGGTTAAACCGCCATATACCAATAGCCACAAACGGAGCGCACTCCCTACATATCCCCACAAACAATCCATCTCATGTAGATTAAGCTTCGTCATCATCATTCGAATACGATAGTCCATGTGCGGATGTCTGGAGCCTCCGCTGATACTATCTTTACCCATCACAAGTAACGAGCACAACACTGTAACAGCACCTACTTTATGATTAAATCCAAAATCGCCATCGAACGTATTAGAGAGTAACTCTATTGCGTAGTTATCCGCCGCAGTTTCCTCTGCTACGGATTCATCATCAGTAGATTCTTTGTGTGTATGACCAAGTATATTGTGCGATAGCTCATGACAAAACAAAAAAGCTACTCCACCAACCAGAATTCCATTAGCCTTTCCAACTGGTTCTCTAAACTCCAACGGATCACAAATATTTGGCAACTCAAAAAAAACATCGTGATTGTACCCCCAAATAAGGGATCGAGCAAGTCTAAATTGTTCATTAGCATATTCGAGATAATCCTTATTAGCCTTATACCCATGAATATTAGTGCCTGCAGCATTCATGTTAGGAATCTGTACAACATTGTCAAAGTAAACAGTCATATATAGTCCCACCGCCCATACGAACTGGCAAAAGGTCAATGAAATGGCAATCTGATACTCACCATTTACGGGCGAAATTTCAGCAGGCGTCATAATACCATTTCTTTCCTCAAAGAACAAGATTCCTTTTGATAGTCCGTTGGTATCGCACTCAATAGTTGCAGCCTCATAGATCTCATCTATTCCCAACACATGTTCCATGCTGACATCACGAAGTGCCTGAACAGGCAGGAAAAGATCCTTATAATCAAAAAATGATGTTTGAATTGCGATAGACATATCTTACTTATTTAATTCACCATATCCCGCAGCATATAACCAGTAACCGAACTCTTTGTCACCATAAAATTCAGAATAGTCCTAACCTGCGCTAACAATTCTGGATTCTTCCTGATTTGCATCTTGTTTGTATAAACATATGGCATCATAACAAGTTCAAGATACATCAAAGATAGCGTTCCATTCAGATTCATCGTCGGACATTGGTTAATGGCCTTTGCAATCCACGCCATACCCTCAGTCTTATACCCACTTGCTATTGTTATCAAAACTTTAACTAAGCCTTCAAACACCACAGCATTTCCAGCTGAATGCTCTGCTAAATATGTATAGAATCCGACATCTTTTTTTCGTAGAGAATGCCATTCTTTCACACCATCTTTCCATTCTGTATTTAGAGTATAAGTTCTCAATTCCTGATTATCACAATAAGTCCCCGATTCCATTATTGGCTCTCTGAACGTATTCCAAATCAACCAGAATCGATCTGGTTTCCTACAGTATTCTTCTTCTAGAATAAAACGAGTCAGATATGAGGACCCCAAATGGCTTTCTTTAATAATCGGAAAAGTATAAGGTAAACAATGTAGAATCTCTGTACTTTCAGTGTGCATAAACAATTTTACCAGATAAATCACCACGTCAAACATTCCTTGCATTTCATATTCATGAGATTTAATAAGCTCTGGCAGGACTTTCAAATACTTTACAGCAATATCTGTCGTTTCCTTGTCCGGTGAATGAGGTATAAGTCCAAATATGACTTTCAAATGATAAGAGTGTAGTGTCTTTAATGACTCGTCTTTAATATATCTCTCTAAAATATCCTTTATCAATGCTGCATCTTTTACCCACAAATCAGATGATTGGATTGCAGCGACAGCATAATCGCACGCATCCGCTCCACCATAAGCAGGCATCATTAAACACTTGAAAAGAAGCTCAGCATATTTTTCTTTATCCTCTGGGAACAATACTATCATTTGTGGTATAACCTGAATACATGCCGTAGTTCCGTCCAATGTATTGATGGGTAGAGACATATTTGACAACTTCTTATCAATAATCGTTTTACACCACAATAAGTCTTTTCTGCTTAATTGCTCAGCATGGAACCTAATTAGACCAGCACTCACCCACTCTAATGTATAGGCGTCGGTTATAAATCCTCTTCGACCTGACTCCTGTTCTTTCTGCATCTCTTGGGCATCTTTCAATACCAATATGGGATTATCCATGTACTTGTTTCCGACAAGTGCCTCGCCTCTTAATTTGGCCATCGCCCAATTCAGAAGCCCTAAATACCTATACATATCCTGATTCAACTGATCCGATTCCTCACTTCTTTTCCGAGATCCTTTAGTAAGCTTCGTCTCAAATTGTATAGCAAGTCCGCCTTCAACCCGTTCTGTACTTCTTACCTTCAAACGTCTGCGATCCATGCGAGACATTTGAATCTCCAACAACTCTTTTTCTTCGCCCTTTGTTTTCCTCAAAAGCTTACGGTGTATATCAAGTATCCCATATAGTGTTTGTATCAGTTTCTCATTATCTTTATTTGAAAGACACTTTGTACCAACAAACTGGTAGTTCAAACAGATATTCTCCAAGTGGATTTTTCGGAATTCTTGCTTACATGTTTCCAGTCGCTCTTTTAATACATTCGGATTAAGGTCACCGCTTATTTGATAAAGTGTTTTCGCTTCATTTTCACGCAAGGCCCTATGTGAATCTATCTGTATGAATTCAATTGTTCTAAACAATATCAGAGCTATTCTCCAATACTCATTTGGATATGCCAGCACAACACTTCCCACTACAGCAGAGACCGATGATGAATGACACTCAAATAAAAGTCTTTGCATAACGGCTTCACACCGTTCAAATTCGCCTGATTTAGACTTCTTCAGAAGATATTGTTCCAGAGCCATATGGACAGACTGCAAACAATATGGTGCTACAGGAGAGCCAGTCCCCCTATACATACACCATAGCCCGAATGAGTGCCATTGCCAATTCTTTTTGTCTTCCCCATCTGTTATCTCTACCTTCTCAAGTATATCGTAGCCAGATTCCGAATAAGATTTCACGCACTTATTCATTAGGCGGATAATGAAATCTATAGCAATGGTTTCGTTGGCAGCCAATAACGTTGTTGTCGGTGTTTGATTTGCACCAGAAGGAAAATATTTTAACATATCCACATAAATATCCAACCCATATCCCGTTTCCATTGACCTGGAACGATATTGATAGCGGTCTTCCTCATCGGGCCTTTCTCTCCAGTAGTATATGCATAAGTCTGCTACCGTTTGAGGTATAGCTAGATGAATGTTCATGGCTCCAAAAGTCTCTTTCAAGACAAACTCTATCAAGCCATTCCTACGTTCATCATAACCTTTGCGACTATAAAGCAATTCTGATAGTTCTTCTTTTATCTCCCATACAGTATTGTTAAGGATTTCGTGAATCGTCTTACTATTTCTGTCCCAATAGTATTCTTTTTGATATGCCTCGCTTTTATAATAGGCTATCACCATCAATCCAATCTTGCGAGTTGTTTCCCCTCTCGAATTACCTTTTACCCAATCATTCAATGCGGGTAGCCAGATAGACAGTTTCGCCTCATCTTGATGTTTGAATAGCAAATCGATAATGTACTCCCAACCAGATCCAATGGGTGCATAACGAGGCAAATAGTAGTCTTTATAACTTATAACATCCGTTACGTATAGGCAACCTACTCGCAAAGACCATATAACTTTTTCTGCAAGGCCATCCGTATTGTTTAGTATCTGATGTTCATACGGAGATAGGAACAACTGTGCCTTATCTGACAATAAAATAGCGCACAACACTTCTTCTTTCCATATTCCTGGTATATCTGACAAGAAGGATGCTTGGGTAAGCGATTGAATAGAATCAGGACTGACAATTACCTTATCTTTCAGCCATAATCTGAATGCACGTCGCACAGCTCGGGTATCACCCAAGGCTGTCAGGAAGCCTTGTATAGAATCTTTATCTTCCCATTTTTTATCAATGATACGATACAAGCCCCACTCTTCAAAGATGTCATGAGTAATAAATAAGCCTAGACCCGGGTCATCTGCGATAATCTCTTCCGATATTAGCGTATCAAACTCTTCGTTGATATACTTCGTTGCTGGTAAGAAGAAGGAATTTGCCTTGATTCGGTCTTCTATGAATGACTCGAACAAACTTTCACGTAGGTAGCCTATACGATTATTCTTTCCTCTGATTTTTTTGTCCCATACTAATTTTAAGAAATCGCGATCACTGTATTGATGGTCTATCTCAGCATAATACTGCGTGTACAAATCGAAATAGAACAGGTTTCTGATTCTGTCAAACAGGATTCTATCTGCAGGCAATTGAATACCGTTAATCCTGGCTATAATCCTTAGTTGGTTCTCTGGTAATATGCCAACATCAATCTTGTTAATCTGAACTTGATGGAACTCGTACTTTAGAAGATTCAACAAATCACTGAGGAAAACATTTCGCACAGTGAAAACGATACACCAATGCGCTTCCATCAGACCTCTTACTAAGGATGGGAGTATGGTTCCATCCTCAATTTCGTCAAGATGCTCTGCTGAGTCAATAATGAAATATTTCCGCTCACAGTCCTTATAAGCTTCTTTGAAGTCTGGGAAGGTGTATAAATCTCCTAAATGGAATACAGCCGCCAGATTCTTCACATTCAGAGAAGAAGCCTTTCTATAACAGATGGGATACATATCTCCCTTCTTATCAAATAATTCATGCAGAATTGCCGTCTTTCCGCAACCGCCGTCACCATGAATGACGTAGAGTGTTGACGGATTCGCATTCTCAACCTGAGAAAGGATATCGCTTCGGTCGATATGAATTGAACGGTTATTGAATGAACATGCATAGTTTATACTATTGAAAGCAATCTCCGTATGTTGTCGTTCCTCTTCTATCAAAGCTTCAAGTCTACCTTCTACACTGAAGAACACATCATTTATCCATGATTCTTCATTGACTTCATCCAAAATAGCCCTATCCATTTTCCAGACTATGGTTAAGCCTAATTCATCAGCGACCTTCGTTATCTTTTCTTCAACTAAGGTTTGGTCTGGTATCGGGTCTGATTTCTTGGTTCCCTTTCTTCTATGAGGATTCCCAAATGCGTGATTACAATAAATGTAATAATGTGTTTGTTTTGGATGACTTTCTTTGGCATTCCTCATCGAACTAATGATGTTATCAGCATCTATCCTATTGTCAAAGAACTTTGCTTGGAAGCCACATACTTTGTTATCCTTCTCTATAACATCTGTCTCGTTTCCCTTATGGTTTATCCTTTGAAACAAACCATACCTTATGCCCATTTCCTTTCGGAAAAGAGCACGTGCGAGATCCTCGAACGCATCCTGTTCGCGACCCCGGTACTTATACTCAAAAGATTTCCAATCAGGAAAGATACGCTTATTCATTATTCTTGCTATTTGTTCAAACCAGTTGAGATCCGCATAAATATAGCATTATTGCTTTTTAGATGCACGTTCACGATGTTTCAGTGCAAGATCCTGTAAGGCTCTACCCATTTCATCCCTCTGTGCCAGCAACAGGATGTCATTGTCGAGTTGCAAGGCGTAGAGTACACGCAGATAAATACCAATAGCTACTGTCGGCGCACCTTTCTCAATACGGGCAATTGTAAGTGGAGAGCAGGTCGCACGCTCTGCAATCTGAGCCATACTAAGATTGCGACGCAAACGGGCCAACTTGATTTGCTCACCAACTGTTTGCATCTTTAGTTCAAGTTTTCTGGGAAGCTTTGTACTCATCGTCGTTTTGCTCATAACCGCATTCAATATTTATTTGCGAATGCAAAAATACATCTTTTTCTTTATTTTATGATGGGTTGATACGGTAAAAATGTTAAAAAGACGAATTATTTAACGATTATCACCCAAACATGTGTGTTTGTAATGCTCACCCATACATCTTCTTTGCATTTTTTTCGATTTCGCTGTCAAAAATAGATATAAAATTCTTTTTGTTTCATGCATAAAGCAAAAAAAAATGAGAAAACCTTTGGTCATATCAGATCATTTTAATACTTTTGCATCGTTTTAATGGTGTATTAAAATGAATCAGAATAATTAAAATGAAAGATGTTGTCATATTAGGAAGACCTATACAGTTGCAAGAACGAAGCAAGGCACAGATGAAAGGTGTCACCATCGGAGACTCGTTGACGTACAAGTTCTACGATGGAGAGTTCCATGGTATGCCTTTGCTTTTCGCTGAACCAAAGGGCAAGGTAGCTGCACCACGCAGCTTATCTGCCACGGCAAGCAACCTAACTTCATTATTTAAGCTTCCCATCGTCTTTTTGTTGCCGGCATGTCCTGCCTATGAACGGCAAAGACTCATTGACAAAGACGTTTATTTCGTCGTCTCAGACAAATACGTTCATTTGCCGATGCTTCTGGCTAATGAACGCATCCGTAAAACCAAACAGGCTAAAGCACTGTCACCAGTCGCCCAATACCTGCTGCTCTATCATCTACAGATAGAGAGTATCGAAGGACATGCTGCACGTGATATAGAGGATAAGATGCCATATTCATACTCAAGCATTACGCTTGGCGTTACTTGCCTTGAAGACTTGGGGCTGTGCCAGAAAGTATCAGATGGCTCAAAACGGAAGGTCATCCACTTCGGCAGTACGGGAAAGGAACTGTGGGAACTTGCCCAACCCTTCCTCGTTAATCCTGTTGAAGAGCGCATTTTCTGCGATGAATTATTGACTGAAGAGCATTTCACGACATGTGGCATCAATGCCCTGGCACATTACACTTGGCTCAATCCTGATCCAGAAAAGATAATCATGATGACCGTCAAACAACTTCGGGATTTCAGGGCATCAGGTGTCATAGTACGTCCCAATCAGTATGACGGCAACATCATCATTGAAGCATGGAAATACCCACCTGTCACCAGCATTGGTACGGAAGTCGAATGGGTGGACAGGTTATCATTGGCCATTTCACTGCGTGAGGATGCTGACCCACGAGTAGAAGGTGAAGTTGAACGTTTAATAAATGAAATAGAATGGAAGGATTAGAGAAATTCCGTGAAGCTTTTGAAGCTTACTCTGAGAACTACGTCATCATAGGTGGCACGGCTTGTGACATTGCCATGACCGGCACAGCTGTTCGTCCTCGTGCCACTCACGACATCGATATGATTGTCATCGTGGAGAAGATGACAGCCGACTTCGCCAAGCATTTCTGGCAATTCGTGCGTGAAGGTGGGTATCGTCCTGAGAGACGCAAACAGGAAGAGGGCGAGGCTCCAAAGTACGAACTGTACCGCTTTGTCAATGGTAAACCAGATTATCCCGAAATGATTGAACTGCTGTCACGGCATCCTGACATCCTCGGCGAGCCGAAAGGACTGACCATCGAGCCGCTTCCCACCAGCGAGGACACATCCAGCCTGAGTGCAATCATCATGGACGATGATTTCTACCACTTCACCATCGAGCACAGCAAACTGACCAATGGGCTTCGCCATGCTGACTCTGCTGCGCTCATTGCCCTGAAGTCACGTGCTTACCTCAACCTTTTACTAGATAAGGCTAATGGAAAGCATGTCAACAGCAAGGATATCAAGAAGCATCGTTCTGATGTGCTGAAGAACGTAGTCATCCTGAAAGACAGTCAGATTACTGCTCCAGAGCCAATAGTTGCCTGCATAAAGGAGTTTGTCGTCTCAATCAAGAATGAATGGGAAACACTCTCGGAACCTCTTGCCAAGGCTCTTGACCAGGATGCACCATTCATCGAAGCCTTGTTGGAACAATTGGACGGTTTATTTGTCACAGAATAGTCATGAAGATACAATATGCCTCTGACCTCCATCTGGAGTTCGCCGACAACTGGCGATACCTGAAAGAGAATCCCCTGCAAGTAACAGGAGATGTTCTCGTTCTGGCTGGCGACATTGGTTACTTGGGGGATGACAACTATACCAAGCATCCATTCTGGGACTGGGCATCGAAGAACTACCAGCAAGTGATAGCCTGTATGGGCAATCATGAGTTTTACAAATTCTACGACATCGCCAAGCTTAACAACGGTTATTGTCTTGAAATACGTCCTAATGTCCACAGCTATTATAACGCTGTCGTACATATAGGAGACATTGACTTCATCATATCTACATTGTGGGCCAAGATCCCCCTGAAGGAGGCATACTACACGGAACAAGTGGTAAGCGACTTCCGGCGCATCATCTTCAATGGCGAACTTCTCACGTTTGCAGACTTCAACCGAGAACACGAAAGATGCATGGCATTCTTGAAGGATGCCGTTTCAAACAGCAAAGCCAAAATAAAGATTGTCGTAAGTCATCATGCACCATCCTTCCAGATGCAATGTCCCAAGTTTGCCGATAGCCAAGCAAACGGAGCCTTCACGGTGGAACTGGAAGATTATATCAAGGATAGCGGCATAGATTACTGGATATATGGTCACTCTCATTACAATGTAGATGTCAAGATAGGTAATACTAAATGTGTGTCCAATCAGTTAGGATATGTATTTCATAGGGAGCATGAGTCTTTCAACCCATGTAAAAGTATCGAAGTTTAGCACCACATGAAATTCTTCTGAACATGTTCGCACATTTCCTCGGCAAAAAGTGCTTTTCAAAAAGGAAGGTGAAAAATCAGGGTGTAAAAACGCCTACTTCAAAATTAAATCTGTATATTTGCAGCTAATAATGCTATACGCAGTTGGCTAAAAAGTATTAATTGTGTTAAAAAGTGAATTTTTCGGATTGGATTTATCGGCCTTACCCTCGTTTTACCGTATTTCTACCGTTTAAATGTTAACTTATTGATTATCAACGACCTTTATTTGGTGCATCGGAAAGTAGATTCTGCGTGGGGAAATAGGTTTAGTTTAGACCTCTTTATATATAAAGCGGAATAAACTAAACTGCTTTCAAAAGGCAATTTTCTTTCAATATTAGGAAGTTACATTCTTTTATATAAACAATATGGAAGGATTTTATTTATTATCGCTAAAATATGCCAACGCTTAGTAACGTAGGCTTTGGATTTCTTCTTCCGAATGGCAGTAATGATTTGATTAGCAACTTTTTCTACTGGCATTACCCAAAACAATCCTTCTCCTTTTGCCATAGCTGTATCAACAAGACCTGGACGAATATCTGTAACAATTATATGCCCTCCGTTTTTGAAAGCCTTCTTACGCAGGGCTTCCATATAGTTGATTTGATAGGCTTTAGTTGCACTATAGGCAGGTGCCATAGGTTCCCCCCGCAGACCACCTGCAGAAGTAATGGCAACAAGATAGCCGCAGCCTTGTCGTTCGAAAATGTGGTAGAGCATGTCAATGAAAAATGTCCAACCCACAACATTAGTATCAATAGTTGGACGCTCCACGGCATAGTCAAGAGTGGCGTTAATCTCACCAGTACCAGCACACGCGATAGCAAGATCAATGTGCCCTAACGTTTCATGGAGAGTACAAATGGCTTGCCCAATCTCTTCCAAGTTGGTAATGTCAGCTTTAGCAGGAATGGCCTTGGATGGATATTTTTGATACAATTCGTCAACCAAATGTGCTCGTCGTCCAATAATGCCGATTCTATTGTTCTCATTTGCATATTTCTCGAAAAGAGCTTTACCAATACCCGAGGTGGCTCCGATGATAACGATATTCATATTGTGCTTTTTGTGTACAAAAGTAATAGTTTATTTGTAAGCCTAAGCACAATTGAAAGTAAAAGAAACGTCATTAGAGCAAACTCTCAAAACATTTTGAGAATTTACAGCCCAAAAGTTATCTCTCTACGTATGTTGCTGATAGTTGTTGGTGTAACTTTTAGATAAGAAGCTATGTCTTTTAGGTTGATACTTTGTACTATTTCAGGACAACAAAGGAGTAAACGCTTATAACGTTCTCTGGTTGTCATTCGATAGGTATCAAGGTATTGTGTATAGACCTGAGAAAAGAGATGGTCGGATATGGCTAGTTTTAGATCTCTCATACCATCGGAATCTAACAGATTACATAATTCTTCACCTGATAATTGATAGACCTTACATGAAGTTCCAGCTACAATAGCCACTTTTGACGTTTTACCTGAAAGACAGTTTGGGTAATTACCCACGAACTCACCCTCAAATGCAAACCATGTGATATAATCTTTCCCTTCAGAGAAATTGTGTATTATGTAGTTGAAATATCCACATTCAACATAAGCAATATAACGAGACTTTTCACCTGCTTTGACGAAATAATCGCCTTTAGCGTATTGTGTCAATCGTCCATGATTAATACAATACTCATTCAGCGCTGAAAGGTCAAGACCATTGATGTATGAGTTGAAGCCTATCATAATATAGAACGCTATTAGAAATAAATACTGAGATATCTTCTTCAATCAAAAGTAATTACAAAGTACGCATTTTACAATAATAATTCTTATTCATCAAAATCTTCATTTGTAAAATAGTTGGAAGAATATGCCATGTAAGTAGGCCTAATATGATTGAACTTAATTTTAGCCAATCCCCCCATCGTCATAATAGACTCCACCCCATGAACATTTTTCATCTTTATTGCACGATTCCCGTTCAAATACAAATTTAGATTCTTTGTACTTTCATTTAGCATTGTTGCCTCTTTTCTTGATGTCCACGAACAGGTTGTTCCATAATATTCAAATAGTTTCATGAATTTATCAATATCAAGCATCAGAAACATAAGAACTTTTCCAAGTAAAATATCTATGATTAGTTGTCTTGAGAATGGTAAAAACAGAAGAGAACAATCCATTGTCTTCATAACAGAACGAGCATCTACAATAATTTTGTGCTCGATATTTTGTTCTTTTGCAATTGCTTCCAATAATGGTCGACCTAACGTTTTCCACTTATTTTTGTATAATCCAATATGCAAACAACTATCAACAACAGTATATGCCCAAAAATTTCTTGTCATTAGTTGCTTCTCTAAGTCATGCAATTCATCATAGAAATATGGAGTAGCTTCTTTGGGTGTATATATTTTAATGTTTCTATCTGTTACAGGATCATGTCCACTATCAGTATTTATGATATTAATCTCATCATTTGCAACTATTTTCTGTTTCAGTATTCGTCTAATTTGTTCTACATCTTTGGGGCGTTCTTTATACTTTTCAAAGAATTCAGATATAGATAGATATGAATTGTTGACAGCATCCATATCCTCTAATATTTCACCATTTCTCTCTCCTTCTTTCACTTCTATAAGATTACGTTTTCCATCAATGATACCGAACAGATCTCCTATTTGGACATAACTTGTTATATCCGCTAGTAACACGAAATTATCAGGGTTCTCATTTATTTTATCAGCGACAAGCAGAACCGACTTGTAGTTGGTGTCTTCTAAATTTTTACTTCCAGGAGCATTCTGATAAAAGCGACGTGCTATATACAACTTCCCTTCAATCAAATGCCAGAAAATGGTATCAGCAAGATGTTTCAGAACAGTTTCTTTATATTCAAGTATATTGACTTTTTCCAAACAGATTTCTTTCTTGTCGGATTTTTGTCGCCGAGCTTCCTTTAGCTGTTCTTTTGCCTTTTTGATTTCAGATTGAATTTGTATAAGACCATTTATAATAAGATTCTGAGCTTTTTTGAATCCAGTGTGAATAGTTCTAACTGATTCTTGAGCATGCGCCATCATATAAGAACGCATTTCGTCTTCGGAAGGTTTGTGTTTGAAGAACTCTTGTATCTCTTGGTTTTTGTCTAATGAGAAAATTGCGTCAACAATCCGAAGCACAAGAGACTCAAATTCAGCCCCCAAGATTGTTTCGGATATATATATCCTCACAGTTGCTCGTTTTTCCCTTTTACCTCTACATTTATAGTGGCTATAATGTCCGCGTCTCTTCCTTTTGTATCGTTTTTCAGAATGATAACGAGACATCTTCTTTTTCTTTATTTTAGTGTGTCTTTGAGCCCATTTTATAGAGTTTATTTCAAATTGTATTCTATGAAAAAAGCAGGAATGTATCCTGCTTAATATAATAATAGATTGAATATTCAGAATGGGGGATTCGAACCCCCGAGCCCCGTAGGACTACTTGAGTATCAGTCAAGCGCTTTAAACCACTCAGCCAATTCTCTTAGTGCAAATATACAAAAAAATGTTGAATTACGCAACAAAAACACAAAAAAGTATATATTTTTAACGATTATTTTACTTTTTCTTTAATTTCAATAAAAAAAGTGTTATCTTTGCAAACCAAAAGCATCTAAATTAAGAAGATGGTTAATAGTATAAAAATAGAACGGCTTAGGGGTATACGTGAATGTATCCTTGAAGACTTTGGGAGATTCAACATCTTCTTGGGTCATAATAATTGTGGAAAGACGACTGTGCTTGAAGCCATATATTTGTTCCTCGGTAATGACAATATTATCGGTAATGTCAATATCAACAACCTGCGTCAGTTGATTGTTGATAGCGACGAAAAGTACAAATTGAATTTCTATAATCTGGACACAGAGCAGTCCATTATCTTGTTTGGGATTTACGACAACGCACAACGAAAAGCAGAGTTCAAGTATTGGGAGCATTTCGCTGAGGCTCTTGATGTCAATGACATTAAAGACAAACAGACTGCTCTGGAAAAAGAATATGGGTTGCAACAGACATTTGACACGCCTGTAGGAACGTATCAATCGAAATTAATTTTAAGCAGCGACAAAAACAAACAAGCACGAGTTGAGGCCCCAAAGGAATTGGGTAGTCATATTAATTCCGTCTATCTGTCTTCTATTATAGGTCATAGCAATTATGTGAATGACTTTTATTCCACAGTACTCAAACAGAAGAAAGAAGACAAGTTGATTGCCATTCTCCGTGAGATTGAGCCTTCTATCAAGGATGCTGTCATTGCTGACAATCTGTTAATGGTAGATATAGGTCTAAAACAAAGAGTGCCCATCCAAGTGTTAGGTGATGGAATCCGTAAAATATTCGACATCATCGCCGCGATGTTCCAATGTGAGAATGGAGTGTTGCTTATTGACGAAATGGAAAACGGTTTTCATTATCAGTCAATGCCGATTCTGTGGCGTGCAATCATTCAGACAGCAAAAGAATTGAACGTACAGGTTTTTGCAACCACTCATAATATCGACACGCTTCAAGCCGTAAATGCAGTGCTACAAGAAGATGCATATAAAGAGATGCAGCCTCAATGGCGTGCTTTCACTCTGAGGAAATTCTCGGAGGGAGAATTAATAGCATACAAGCACACATATAAGCAATTTAGCTACTTGTTGAACGAAGATAGGGAAATTAGATGATCAAGATATTCATAGAAAGTGGTGTCAATGCTGCCAAGAAGCATGACAAGGAAACCACTAACGAGCAAGACTTCATCGTGAAGGTTATCACTAAGCATTTCCCCAAATGTCAGTATAAAAAGGACTTTGATGTCATCGGCACAAACGGGTGGACGAATATCCCAAACATTGAATATGAGTTCAAAGAGAACATGGATAACGGATTTGCAAACTTGATAATCTTTGATGCTGACGAAGAGAAAAATGGTGGTGGATTCGCCATAAGACAGGCTGAGATACAAGCATTGAAATCAGATTCCATTGATTTTGACTTATTCCTGTGGCCGAATAACCAAACTGATGGCGACTTTGAGTTGCTTCTGTCAAAGATCGTCAATCCTGAACACCAATGTCTGTTGGATTGTTACGAACACTTTGAAGACGAAGTTAGGGAAAATGACCCAGAAGAAGAAAAGTATGAGACTCCAGGACGCAAAGGCGAGATGTACTCATACATTTCTCTACAGAAGATGTCGCAGAAGCAAAAAGGCTATTTGAGTAAGGGCTACTGGATGTTTGATAATCCCAAATATTGGGACTTGTCAAGCGAAGAGCTCAATCCCTTGATAGATTTCCTAAACAAGTACTTTGGAGAGTGGAAATAGAGAACCATATAGTTTCTATAATATATGAAGCATAAAATATCTGCTAATAGCAAGAGCGTTACGAATGCAGGAATTACCTCCGATTATAAGCAAGCTATTGCTGAATATATTTGGAACGGTTTTGATGCTGGAGCGTCCAGAGTTTATATTGACTATGAGGCAAATGGCCTTGGGGTTCTTACAAGCCTATCTATTTCAGATAATGGATCTGGTATCAAACACGATACTATCGAATTTACCTTTGGAGCTTTTCTTGATTCACAAAAGACAAAAACTTTTCAGCGTACATCAGACGTAAGAGGTAAGAAAGGAAAAGGGCGCTTCTCATTTAGTCAGTTTGCGACGAAAGCAACATGGGACACCACATATAAAGACAACGAAGACAAGGAAAATCTTTCAGCATTACTATTTCCATTGAGAACCTCGCCGATTATGACGTATCTGAGCCTACACCATCTACTGATGAACAGAATACAGGTACTGTCGTTTCATTTCAAAACATCAAAG
>DJXW01000032.1 GCA_002449845.1 Prevotella sp. UBA6994 | reverse complement strand
CCATCCCGAACAGAGAAGTTAAGCCCGCCTGCGCCGATGGTACTGCGATGCAATGCGGGAGAGTAGGAGGCCGCCCCTTTCTCATCTGGGCACAGAGCCCTGTCGGTCCCCGCAGACGAATGAGCCTGCGGGGACCTTTTTTGTTTTATACTTACTGAATGTTCTCTTTTTGTTAACTGATTATAATAATATGTTTTAGTTCATTGTCATGTATTTAATAATAATGTGCAATAAAAATACTTTGTTTTCGTTTTATTGTTATGCAATGGACAGACCGCATTCGCCAAATGAAGATAATCTTAGTTGTAATGGCAATTGTTATAGCCATTGCTTCATTGGTTGTTTCTCACATCTTGACTAAAGATTTATATGAAGAAGAGCATAAGAAAGTCGAGATTTGGGCTGAAGCTATGCGTACTTTGAATATGGATGATGAGAACTCCGGCATGAACCTTGTCTTAAAAGTGATTGAAGAGAACACCACTATTCCTGTTATCGTATTGGATGCACATGGAGATGTGCAAGTATATAGAAACATAGAAGTCATAGGAAGAGATTACAATGACAGTATTCAAAAAATCGCTGTCATGGGTAAGTCCATGAAAAAAGCTGGGCGAAGTATTAGAATTTCTATAAGTGACACATCCAAAAATGATTTCATTGATGTTTGTTATGATGATTCATTGATGTTGAAACGTTTAGCAACATATCCTTATGTTCAATTAGGTGTTGTGCTCATATTTGTGATAGTTGCCATTTTTGCGTTATTAACTTCTAAAAGAGCCGAACAAAATAAAGTATGGGTAGGTTTGTCTAAGGAAACAGCCCATCAATTAGGTACACCTATTTCCAGTTTGATGGCTTGGACAGAAGTGCTAAAAGAGTCTTATCCCAATGATGATTTGATTCCAGAGATGGATAAAGACGTCAAGCGCTTGCAACTTATAGCTGATCGTTTCTCTAAAATAGGCTCTGTCCCAGAACCAGTCCCCTCCAGTTTGAATGAAGTTATGGACCATGTAATAGACTACATGGATCGGCGTACCTCCAAACAAGTAAAGATGGTCAAGGTATTCCCACCTGAAGATATTATTGTCAAAATCAATGCATCTCTTTTTGAGTGGGTAATAGAAAATCTGTGTAAAAATGCTGTCGATGCCATGGAGGGAAGAGGTACGATTACTCTTTTCATGAACGACGAAGGTGAACGAATCGCCATTGAGATTTCCGATACAGGCAAAGGCATACGCAAGAAAGACATCGCCAATGTCTTCCGACCTGGATTCACGACGAAAAAGAGAGGTTGGGGATTGGGACTGTCTTTGGCTAAGAGAATCGTTGAAGAATACCATCGTGGAAAGATTTGGGTGAAGAGTTCTGAGGTAGGAAAAGGCACAACATTCCGCATAGAATTGCACAAGTAAAAATCACCTGTGCAAAAACAGACCGAAATCCATTGCGTGAGATAAAAAATATCCATTTAATTGATTTTTTATCAGAAAATATTCGTAACTTTGCAAGCCAAATGTGTAGTTTAGATACCTTTAAGATAGATTTGAAGGAGCTGAAAGAAGATGGCAAGACCTTTAGCTTTCATCTTGACGATTCATATTTTAAGGCAATCGATGCTCCTGATGTGATGCATGGAGAACTTGACGTAGAAGTTAACGTACAAAAAGTGGCTGATATGTTTAGGTTCGACATACATACAGATGGAGTTGTACGCATACCATGCGACATCTGTTTGGAAGACATGGACCAGCCAATTGATGCAGACAATCATTTGGTTGCAAAATTTGGTTTAGAGTATAACGACGATGATGAAGTCATTATAGTGCCTGAGGAAGAAGGTATCCTTGACATGTCATGGTTCATCTACGAGTTTATAGTTCTCAATATTCCCATCAAGCACGTGCATGCACCTGGAAAATGCAATCCTGCGATGATACAAATGCTCCATGAGCATAACGCTGCCCGAAGCAGTGAAGAGGAAGAAGAGCAAACTACAGACCCACGTTGGGATGCTCTTAAAAAGCTTAAAGATTCCCTTTGAGGGAGCTGGGGATTTGTAATTCCCTTTACGAGACAATTAACAAAATGTTTAACTGGAGTAAGAGGATCTTTCCTTTTTCACTCCACCCCTGTATGGGGGTAAGATTATTAATAATTATGGCACATCCTAAAAGAAGACAGTCTAAGACTCGTACACGTAAAAGAAGAACTCATGATGGCGCAGTAGCTCCCACATTGGCAGTATGTCCCAATTGCGGTGCTTACTATGTTTACCACACCGTGTGTCCTACATGTGGATACTATCGTGGTATGGTAGCAATTGTCAAGGAAGCAGTAGAATAATCAATGGGAAATATCAACGCGATAATCACCGGAGTGGGTGGCTATGTGCCCGACTATGTCCTTAACAATGAGGAATTGTCGCGCATGGTTGACACCAGCGACGAGTGGATCATGACGCGTGTGGGCATAAAAGAGAGACACATCCTTACGGAGGAAGGTCTCGGTACCAGTTACATGGCAAGAAAGGCAGCCAAACAACTTATGGTTAAAACGGATGTAGATCCTGACACCATCGATGCTGTATTGGTAGCCACCACAACACCCGATTATAAATTCCCCTCCACTTCTTCCATTGTCCTCGGAAAGTTAGGACTGAAGAATGCATTTGCTTTCGACTTGTCAGCCGCCTGTGCAGGTTTCATGTATGCATTGGATATGGCAGCGTCTATGATTAAGTGTGGACGTTGTAAAAAAATTATCGTTATCGGTGCAGACAAGATGTCGTCAATGGTTGACTATTCTGACCGACAGACGTGTGTGCTGTTTGGCGATGGTGCAGGAGCCGTATTGTTGGAGGCAACAGAAGAAGAGGGAATAGGTGTTAGGGATGCCTTTTTCCGTGCAGACGGTAAAGGACTTCCATATTTGCACATGAAAGCTGGTGGTTCTGTGTGTCCACCTTCTCATTTCACGATAGATCATCGCTTGCACTATGTATATCAAGAGGGTCGTACGGTCTTCAGATATGCAGTGACCAATATGGGTGATGATGTGTTGGAGATATTGAAACGTAACAACCTTACACACGACGATGTGCAATGGGTGATACCGCATGAGGCTAACTACCGCATTATTGAGGCTGTGGCAAAGCGTGTGGAACTCCCTATGGACAGGATTGTCGTCAATATTGAACGTTACGGAAATACCAGTGCCGCAACCATTCCGTTGGCATTATGGGATCATGAGCCTAATCTGAAGAAAGGCGATAATGTCATATTTACGGCGTTTGGCGCCGGCTTCTCTCATGGCGCATCTTATTATAAGTGGGCTTACGACGGAATAGCGTTTGCTGGTAAGAAATAATTCAGGAGAGTTAAAGGATTCGGGATTGTTCCTGTTTCTTCAAGAGGGTAATAGAAAGCCATTGGCTAATTTATTTAATCCTTCTAAGAAATGTATTTCTCGGTTCCTCTAACTCTTTTTTTAATTCATGATTATCACATGCATAAAGCAGGATTTGTAAATATCGTCGGTAATCCCAATGTGGGAAAATCTACGCTGATGAATCAATTAGTGGGCGAGCGCATCAGTATTGCTACATTTAAGGCCCAAACCACCCGTCACCGTATCATGGGTATCGTGAATACAGATGACATGCAAATAGTGTTTTCAGATACTCCTGGTGTCCTCAAACCCAACTATAAGCTTCAAGAATCGATGCTCGCTTTCTCTGAGTCGGCATTGAAAGATGCGGATGTGTTACTTTACGTCACTGATGTCATAGAGAATCCAGAGAAAAACATGGATTTCTTGGAGAAGGTGAAGAAAATGGCCATCCCCGTGTTACTTCTTATCAATAAGATTGATAATCTCACAGCCGCTTCTCCGAAAGGTGAGGGCAGTGATGTGCTTCTTGGAAAGATTGTGGAGAAGTGGCATACTTTGTTGCCCAATGCCGAAATCTTGCCCATTTCTGCAAAAAATAAGTTTGGTGTGGATATGCTGCTAAAGCGTATCAAGGAACTCCTTCCTGAGAGTCCAGCCTATTTTGATAAAGACCAACTTACTGACAAGCCCGCTCGTTTCTTTGTCAGTGAAATCATTCGTGAGAAGATATTGCTCTATTATGACAAGGAAATCCCCTATAGTGTGGAAGTTTCCGTAGAAAGTTTCAAGGAGATGGATGACAGAATAGACATCAGTGCTATTATCTATGTAGAGCGAGAGAGTCAGAAAGGAATCATTATTGGTCATCAAGGGGTTGCGCTCAAGAAGGTCGGCACCGAAAGCCGAAAGGCATTGGAGAAATTCTTTGGTAAGAAAATCTTCCTTTCCACCTTCGTCAAGGTAGATAAAGATTGGCGTTCTTCCAAGAAAGAACTTGATAACTTTGGCTACAATCCAGAATAAAGACAATCTGGTTATTGAGACAGCCACAGTCTCTTTTTATTGTTTTTTAGTCCGTGTCAGTGGAAATGTTAGCACTGGTTCTTTTTTGGTGGGTACAGAAGAGATAGGCATTTCCACGTCGTTGAGTAACATGGCTTTCGGTCCGATGATAGAAAACAGATCACTACCGATAAGTGAGTTCTGTGTAGCTTCTTCTTCGGTTGAGAGAGCCACTATGTGACGTAAAAGGTAGTCGGGAATTTTGATGTTCTCATTGCGTACCAGTTCTTCCTTTTCGTCTTTTACGCCAATGCGAATGAGCTCGTTAAAGGAACGCAATATATAGGCATGGTCATATCCTTCGCGTTGTGCCTTGCGCAACAATAATTTCTTCATCTTTGCAATAGACATTGTCTTATTGCTTTGCAAGCGCAATACGGATGGGGTGGTACCTATCCCCATAGGTGAATTCCATAACCTATGATTATAGAAACGATAGTTACCCGTAGCTGAAGATGTGCCCAATGATGGAGACCTACCACATAGTTGTGCCTTGAATATCCCGTTTTCTATCAGTTTGATGGTTTGTGGAGCCTGTCCGTTTGCATCAGCCTTGTAATGTCCAAATAGTTTTTTTCCTTCCCATTGGCTGATGGTGGGATCCTGCCATAGACTGATTTTCTCATCTACAACTTTCCGTGAAAGCTTGGCATAATTATTTCTATTGCTACCGAGGAAATTGCGTTCAGTGGACATCAATTTTACAAGACTGGTTTGGAAGATTCTTTCGCAGGCACCTTTCTCTATGAGTAACGGACCGATATAGTATTCTTCGTTGGCAGGCAATTCTTCCTTTTGTAATGAAACGCTTATGTGATGACGAAGCCCTTCTATATATGCTGTGCTATCTGCCAGCATGTCTTCAACACATTTGTATTTGCGTTCGAAAGCGCTACCATATTCATAACCACCAGCATTGAAGTGTAGCAAGTAATGGAAAGACAGGTTGATAAAATCTTGTGGCTGGCATACGCGAATGCCTTCCGAAGTGGTTCTGTATTGGTCACATTGCCTGGCATCAATAGATGCGCTGCTTTGTGTAAGTTTGGGATAATCGTATGCAATACGTGAGAGTCGCTTGACGTAATTTTCGAGTTTGTCAATTGGATAAGTTTCTTCCGTTTCGCTTCGGTGTTCGATGCTTGTAGCAGGAGCAAACTTTAGCAAATCAGGCAGTTCTTTCTCGTCTTCTGCAAGTGTAATCTTCTTGAGTTCCTGACATTTCCGCTCGTATGCGGTTAGTGCCGATTTGTATTTATCGTTAGTCATTGTCCATGCATACCTTCGCAGATTGTCAATGTCTGTACTCATAGGTATGGATATTCCTCTCTCTTCAGAATCGGGTTTGGAGAGGTTGGTACATTGGTGTGAACCAATCAAAATGTCGGTAGCCATCCATTGTTCCCAAGGTGTTAATTGGTTTGTCACTGTTTCGCCAAGTTGTGCTTTTATATTTAATCCACGACGGCGCTGCAGACGATAGTCAATAAGGAATGGGGCGGGTTGATTTTCCATACGGAGACTATCGAGGCTACGTTTCATTTCTGTCTCCAAAGCCTGGAAAACGATGGAATCGCGTTGGGCATTGGTCAGTTGATTGATAGGTGAATAGTTGAATGCACTAAAAGATGGTGCATCAAGCAAAGGTTTCAAATTGTTAGCTTGTTGACGACGTTGCGTCTCGATGGTAGCCACGAATAACATGGGTGACGTTGCCGATACAGGAACCCATCCCGATTCCGCTCCGCACATGCCAATGAAGGTAGAGGGCGTATCGCCTCCTGCTTGAATATGAGAGAACATGGTCAATGGTGTTCCGATGAGATCTACGCCTCTCACCAGTTCGTCGGGGCGGCCATCGGCATAGATACGATACACTTCCAATGGCGTAATGTTGAACGAGTTGATTCCTCCACGCTCTCCCGTATCAGTGTAACCGCCCGTTACGCTTTGGAAAAGATAACCGTAAGGTTTCCCTTGTTTCTTGGCTTCATCTCGAAGCATCTGCCTTAATGTGCTTTCGCTATAAGGACGACGCGTTTCTACAACAAGGTTAGATTGTCTGCTCACGGCGTTTCTACCTCTTGCAGCCCTACCATGTCCATTGCTTTGCGGAAAGCTGTCAAGTGGAATGCGACTCATGAGAAACTCCTTTAGGATTCCGTCAACGACATTGTTCACGCGACGTGCCCTGACACCTTCCTCGTCATAATGATAGCCTCCGTTCAGTAGTTGTTTTCCATAATGGGTGAGCGTTGGGTCGCAATACACTTGAAAATCTTCAGGGAGCACTTTAGTTCCTACCATATTGCGGAATGTCTGACCGCCAGATTTCATACGGTGTCCTTCCATGCGATGTCCAAATATCTCATGAAAGAACACGCCACTGGCTTCTCCACTCATGATGGCTGGTCCTGTAAACGGTTCGGCAATGGGAGCTTTTTCCAATGCTATGAGACGTCTTCCGATGTCTTCTACGTCAGCACATAGTTGTTCTTCGGATGGTAACGAGTCTAACTGAGTGGCAAAATAGGTCTTGACGAGTGGGAGTGTCATTCCGTCTTCGGCATTCGTCTCTCCCAATATGAGCAAACGGAAGTGTTGCCGGTTTTGTACAACCGAGGTACCCTCAGTATTAACAAGGTATGTGCGACGTGTTTCCACTTCCAATCGTGCCTGTGCAGAGTTGAAATGTTTCCATTGACGGAAAACGGCTGATACACGACATAATCGTTGTTCCCACTCCTTTCTTTCCTCCGGAGTCAATGTCGGATGGGGTAGTGGTGCTTCGTAGTATTCTTCTTTGGGTGCCATGGAGAAGCTGGGAGCCTTGTCTTCGTCTTGTGTCATTCTGCGTAATCGGTCAGACACCCCACGGTATGCTTCCTCAGAACGGAAATAGGCGTTGACGGTAGCTTGCCAGATAGCTGCTCTGATGGCATCAGGAGAGGCGTCTGCTAATGGTAGTTGTGTCGTCGAAGAGGGTTGATTCGTGTTGTTCGACTTATAGTTGTCTATCTCAGGAGACCCAATCCTTATTTGTGGCATAAATGTTCGTGTGTGCTCTTGTCCTGAATTTCCCAACGAACCAAAAGTCGCAATGACGCTGGCGATATGGGAGTCTTCTACAAAGAAACTCATCCAATACGGCTTTTGTTCTTGTTGTTGCAACTCTGCCATGTCAGCGGCAAGTTCTTCTTGCAACACCCTCAGCAATGTGTCTTCGTTAGCGGTTATCGCATGAGTAACGCATAGGGGAAGCAGGAATAATATGAAAACATTCAAAAGTTTCTTTTTCATCATTTCTTTGTCGATAATAAATTTAGCTGCAAAAGTACGAAAAAGATTGAGATGGTGCAATGATTTTGTTAATTATTAGTTATTGCTCAACGTAAACACTATATTTAGCTCATGCAAATACTATGTTTGCAATCCCTAAACATACTATTTACGATGGCTAAACATATCGTTTCCACGTCATACGATGTTTAACTAATTCTCAATAAATGTTTTTTTATATCATCCAGACATAATAATCTCAATTATTTTATGTATTTTTGCATCATAAAAAGAAAATGTATGGGAAATTTAGTAGCGATAGTAGGACGCCCGAATGTTGGAAAGTCAACATTATTCAATAGGTTAACCAAATCCCGTAGGGCAATTGTGAGTGATGAAGCTGGTACAACGAGAGATCGTCAGTACGGTAAGTGTTTGTGGAATGGACGCGAATTCTCTGTCGTTGATACTGGCGGATGGGTGGTTAATTCCGACGATATTTTCGAAGATGCCATCCGAAGACAGGTGTTAGTGGCTACCGAAGAGGCTGATCTCGTTCTCTTCATGGTGGATATTACCACGGGTGTCACCGACCTTGACATGGATGTAGCTACCATCTTGCGTCGTTCCAAGTTGCCCGTTATCTTGGTAGCAAACAAAGCCGATAACAATGAGCAACTGTACGACTCTTACGAGTTTTACAGTCTCGGACTCGGTGAACCTTATTGCATCAGTTCCGCCACGGGTAGTGGTACTGGAGACTTATTGGATTTGGTGATGGAGAAGCTTCCAACCGTACAGGAAGACGTAGTAGAAGATGGAATACCTCGTTTTGCCGTTGTGGGACGACCCAATGTGGGTAAGTCGAGTATTATCAATGCCTTTATCGGTGAAGACCGGAATATTGTAACTGAGATAGCAGGTACTACGCGCGACTCCATCTACACCCGATTCGATAAGTTTGGTTTCGATTTTTACCTTGTTGATACGGCAGGAATCCGCAGAAAGAATAAGGTAACCGAAGATTTGGAGTTCTATAGCGTGATGCGTTCCATTCGTGCTATCGAGAATTGCGACGTGTGTATCTTGATGATTGATGCCACGCGAGGCATTGAGGCGCAAGACATGAATATCTTCCAGCTGATACAGAAAAACAATAAATCGTTGGTCGTTGTCGTTAACAAGTGGGACTTGGTGGAGGATAAGACCAATATCGTCATCAAGACTTTCGAGAATGCCATCCGTGAGCGCATGGCTCCATTCGTGGATTTCCCCATCATCTTTGCTTCTGCCATAACCAAGCAACGCATCTTCAAGGTGTTGGAAATGGCCAAGCAGGTTTACTTGAACCGTACTACCAAAGTGGGTACGTCCAAACTCAATGAGGTGATGCTGCCTCTCATCGAGGCTTTTCCGCCCCCATCTATCAAGGGTAAGTATATCAAGATTAAGTATTGTACGCAATTGCCCAATACGCAGATACCCTCTTTCGTGTTTTATGCCAACCTCCCACAATATGTGAAGGAGCCATACAAGCGTTTCCTTGAAAACAAGATTCGCGAAAACTGGTCGATGCATGGTTGTCCCATCAATATATTTATCCGTCAGAAATAGCCATGAAAAAGTTATTGTATGTTTTCATCGGTTTTTTAGTGGCTACCGTTTGGGCTTGCAATCAAGCAGACCCAAGCGATGTTGCCGCTCATGCTGCCAAGCAATACTATGATTATTTGTTGGAGGATAAATACGAGGCTTTCGTGGATGGTCAATATCGTCCAGATTCCATTCCTGCTTCTTATCGCGAGCAACTAATCGTGAATGCCAAGATGTTTGTAGGTCAACAGAAAGAGGAACATCGTGGTATTAAGGAGGTACGCATCGTAGATGCCAAGGCATATACAGCCCAACATGCCGCCAACGTTTTCCTTCTCTTTGCATACGGAGATAGCACCAGCGAGGAAATCAATGTTCCCATGGTGGAACATGAGGGCATCTGGTATTTGCGCTGATAAAAAAACAAACGAAAGATGCAGGAAGAAGAGATACAAAAAGAATGCCTACACAAGTTGTGTGAAGCCGTCGAGGCGAAAGTGGAGAGGAAGATGCAAACCACTCGCGATTACGACTTGTTGGCGGAATGTATCTTTAAAGAGTTGCATCAACAAATCAGCCCAACTACACTCAAGCGTATATGGGGGTATCTTCCTGGTAATGTTACACCTCGTGTTTCCACATTAGATATACTTGCTCATTTCGTGGGATACAAAAATTGGGAGCAGTTTTGTGGGCAATTTCCAACTGCCAATGATAATGCTACGGAGTATGTAGAGAACGACGAGACACCTGTAGTGAAGAGAAGTAAGGGAAAATCGTCCCCAGTTTTGCGAATCTTAGGCTTGCTCTGTGCCTTGGCACTCATTTTCTTGTTAGCTTTCGGCTTGTATTCCTACTTTAATCCTGAAAGACAACACGCCAAAAGCCATATCCTGAAAAAGGGAGACACCTTCGCAACTGAAGAAGAATACTTAAAATTGTTTGGTATCCGTTATGACCCGTTTGACATGTATTGGTTTAAGAAAGTTCCAAATTATTCAAAGGTGTTTGTATGGAGCCCTCAATACCACCATCCTGTATGGCACAATGATGGGGATAAACAACAACTCATGCCTACTATCAATGAGTATTATAGACCAATCAAAGAGGATATGGACACTATCGAAGCTCTTGCTAAATTGAAGAAAATATCTCTTGATGAAGGGGACATTTTTACCAATTTGCAAGTTCAAAACCATGAAGTAATTCGCATTACATTCATGAAGAATCTCACAAAAGACTCTTGCTATACTTTTCTTGGTGTTTATCGTGTGTGGAGAGAGAAGAGTTCATATAAAAACACGCTTTATGTGCGCATTGCCGACGAATGCGACCCAAACAACTTGGAAAAGACGTTGGAATTACTTCAATAACGAGATATTAAGCTTATTTGTGTCCCAAAATGTCAACTCAGAGTAACACTTAACTAAAACTCTCAAAACGGTTAAGTATTTCTAGGTAAGTTCTAAAAATTAACATT
>DJXW01000012.1:55533-90038 GCA_002449845.1 Prevotella sp. UBA6994 | reverse complement strand
TTTTTTTTAAGTCCGAAGAGCAAGAAGCAGAAAAGGTTAGGTTAAAATTACCACTAAAAACAAGATATTTATATTTCGATTTGATTAATATCATATAAAAAGAAAAAGTGATTTTCTTTTGTTTTACATACATTATTTCGTAACTTTGCAACGAAATTCTTATCAATGAAAAACAAAGGTAATGATATAGTTGTTGGCACTGGCAGTGCCGAAGGCACGATAGATAACAGGCAGGCGGTGAAGCCCGAAGGGCGTAACCCCTGCTAACATGAGCATTTGTATATAGAGTGCCGAAGGCACGACAGAACAACCTTGCGCAATCGGTTCTGTCACCCCTATCGGGGTTCGATTTGAAACGCTACCATTGAAGGGGTTTCGCTCCGCTTCACCCCTCCCTGTGTTCTTTTGTCCCTTCGGGACTTATGCCAACTGCTATATTATTGCCAAAACAAAAGAGAAAGGAGAACAGCTTTGGCAAGACCAATTAAGGAAACTCCAATACTTTTCGGTGAGGATGCACGCCGCTTTGAGGCGAGGATGAAAGAACAGAGGCGTGAAACTCCAGAGGAAAAGGCTGACCGTATGGCAGCATACGAATTGATTATGGGTATTTTTAAAGGTTGATTTATGGATTCGAAATCAATGCCCATTACGAAGTAAGAAAGCTTCTATTAGATGAGCATGTAAATTCTTTTAATTGCGGAGATGCAGACCTCAACAACGTGGGATGATGGTAAATCGTCACCGCCCTTATTAACCGCTGTGTCTGAAGTACCTGCGGGTGTCTTCAATCTTCAATTTTCAATCTTCAATCTTCAATCTCCTCCTTCTTTTACTATTGTAACAAATCATATTATTTTTGTTTCAATTACTTATTTTTACAAAAAAAAAACAAAAAAAACTTGTCAATTTTATTATTTATCCTTATTTTTGCAAAATAATTCTGAATATAAATGTCACATATATTAATATTTGTGACCATTTTCTATGTACACACTTAATGAAATAAATCAAAAGAGTTCTGAAATAGTTTACATTTTAATAATATTTTAAACGTTTAACAGTATGAAAAAATTTAGACTTTTGTCATTTTTGTGCTTGCTGATGCTATTTGCATCTGGCGGGTATGCTGCGATTCCGCTGACTACGGCACAATGGACTGGCGGTGGAACTTGCCAGTATGTTCTATTTAAGTCTACCGACACGGCTTTTGGTTTGCAGACTCCAAATGCAAATCAGTATGCTGACTTGTCGAACTACTCAAAGTTGTTAGTCACAGTCCCTGAGGGTCAGCCTCGACTTTTCTTCAATGCCACAGGTAGTGCAGAAAATCAGAGATTAACAGTTGGACCAGAGGTTGGTACTTACATGACCAAGAGTGGCAACACTTACACCATCGATTTGGAGAAAATCGTGGCTGATAAAGGCTCTGCTAAACTCAATTCCATCAAGGCAGCTGCTTCATGGGTAGAACTTACCGTTACGAGTATGCAGTTGGTGGAGAAAACAAATAACGCAAAGACATGGGACTTCACCAATTGGAGTACACAAGTTACTGGTAGTGGATGGCAAGATAACACTACCAATTATTCTATTTCAAATTATGCTTATGTAACTTCCAATCCAAATAATGCAGGTGAGTTGATGACAGGAAGATATGGTAATGGTGGTACAGTTACAACAGTTGGAACTGTCATTCCCGAAACAGCTGGTCTGATATTCTCCACAGCAAAAGGTCGCTTAAATTTGCATAATAACGGCAATGGTATAGAATTGTATGCAACAAGTATCACTATTCCAAACTTGAATGTAGGCGATGTTATTACTGTTCATTCAAGTGGTAACGATGTTAAAGCAAACGGCAATGACATGGTAGATGAGGGAGGAAATAATGACTATTACAGTACTTACACGGTTACTGAGGCAGGTAATGTTGTCTTGGATAATTTTGGTAATTCCAATACTCATCGATTCGTTTGGCAGATAGAAGTAAAGAAAGCTTCCATCTACTTCACCGACCTCAAGATAGACGGAGAGACAGACGAGGGTGCTAATCCTTTCAAGGATGACTTTAGGAATAACGTGCTTTCTGTTCCGTATAGTGACATTGGCAAGACCACTCAGTTTAATTTCCAACTCAGGGATGCTAATGGCAACGCTATTACAACAGCTGCCCCAAGTGATTTCACTGTTACATCTACTGACGGTAATGTAATCAACGTAAGTAATATTTCAATTACTGGTCCTAACAGCAGTGGAAAATACACGATTACTGGAATCGATCTCCACCAGCAAGGTACTGCCTACATCACCATTACGTACGGAGGCATCACGGAGACACACCCCATTAACATCAAGAAGAAACCCGTGTACATCCGTGCTGGCAGTGGAGCCGCATTTACCAAGCATTTAGGTGATCCTGATTGGTTTGTTCTTTTCCATTTGTGTGAAGAGGGAAGTACGACTACAATTTCCCTTGACAATGTGAATTATTACACTACATCTGGCTTTAAAAACAATACAGGTGCAGTAACTAATACTGCAACTAATTTGTACAATGGAAGTTTAAATAAATGGTTCCATGCAGCACAGATTGGTACCGATGTATATGTAATTAGATTGAGGAATCACCCATTATACGAAGACTGTGACGCAGAGTTCGCATTTACGGTATTGAAGAGTAAGCAGGATATCAGTTATCCTCAAGATTGGACCTTTACTTACGATGAAGCCGAAGGTTATGGTCTAAGAAATGATGTACATAATGACTTGAATACTGGTAATCATACCAATATAACCATAAACAACGGCATCTGGACTTATACTCCAAGTGGTAAGCAAATCACTTTTAAGTCGAGCGACACCAACGTATTGACGGTGAATGCCAATACCGGTAAGATCCAATGGACGGGTAATGCTGGTACAGCCACGATTACCGCTATAGTAGCTGGTGATAATAACTGGTCTGAAAACGAAGCAAGCTTTACGGTGACAATCAATGGTGATGAAGGATCTGGACCACGTATCATCTGGGTTACAGGATATAAAGGTGCAACTAATGGTATTCCTGGCAATAACGACAATTTGGACATGGCACGTGGAGCCAATTATGGATATAGGTGGTTCAAGACAGATAACCAAGTGAAAGACGAAGAAGGTAATGTAATTGATATTATTCAATATGAAAATAATAATATCATACCTTATAATAATGACCAATGGTTCCAGGCTGTAGCAATTAAGGCAGGTACGACAAATGAAGAATTGAGGAATGCCGGTTTGCTGCAATATCCTTATAAGAATAAGGAAACAGATGACTATTTCTATTATATAGGTGATGGTGGTTGGAGATATGACAAAGCTCCATTGGCCCAATTCTTATATAATAATTCTTACGAAGAAAGTGCAAAGATTATTTACACAGTAGATGTTGAAACATCAGCAGCAAATACTTTCTGGGAAGACAATCCGGCTCCATATACTAATGTTTATGATAAAGGTATTGGCTCTAAGCAACCGAAGGGAGGTCAAGTGGGTTACGGAGCACTACTACACATTGGCTCTACATACGGAGACTCGTTAACCATTACAGCAACGTATCCTGGCGTAGGAAGAGTCAATCCTGGTGTTTCTACTACAAAAGTTTGGGTAAACAGTTCAGACTTTGGATTCTCTTTCCAACCAGAAGAGGGTGTGGTGAACAAAGACCACTGGATTATCCCATACGTGAAGTTCCCAGACTTGCAGTTGGTTGACTTCGAGAAAATATGGGTAACCATTGACAATGCAGTTGCCGTTTCTGTTGAAGGAGCTGATGATATGTTCTCACTCTCGAAGGTAATTAATCCGTCAACAGGTCAGCCTTATGCTACTATGGATGCAGCGATAGATGCCATTAAGGCATGTAACTCTGAGACGGAATTAAGACGTATGTTGGGTGGTTACTTCGATTACTTCAAGCTGAAGCACGACGAGACACTTGGCTGGATGATAGAAGGTATCTATCCGAAAATTTGGGGTCTTACCGTTGGCGAGGAAGCTGACGTAACCATCCATATTGTGGGATCTACTTACAATGGAACCAAAAAATTCACTAATGCAGAGGCTACCTACCATGTAACGGTAGTTAGCGTAGGTGATGACCTCTTCCACTGGGAGATGAACGATAATGCACAAGGTCATGATGACAAGCAAATCAAGACCATTTACATGATTGAGGGTGACTATATCTATATGCCTGGTATCGTGGGTAATCCTAACGGTAACGATGACTACTCTAAGGAAGGAGCTTACAAGTACTTGTATGGTATCCAACAAGGTGACATTGTGATGAACTTCAAGCCTTACTTCTGGCGTGAAGGTATAGCCAATTACTTCTTCACTTACAATTATCAAAATGATACTGAAAGTTATAGTGGAAAGAAACCATCGACCGACCGTCTCATTCCTACTACCCATACCAATAAGGCAGACGCTCCAGAGGCATTGATATTCTGGGCAAGTGGATTGGGTGATTATTACAGAAATGACTCGTTGTTGATTTATGCTAATAAGCCAACCAACGATAATCAACATCTTTATCTTTGGGCAGAAGATCCACAAACAGGTTTGTGCTGTACACCTATCGAAATAAAGATTTATTCAAGAAACAGCTTGCTTGCTAAGAGACAAGAGTCTTTGGAACACATGACGTACCCATTCACATGGGACTTTGAGCACATGGAACTCTGTGGCTTAGAGGAAATTAAGAGAGATGCTAAAAACGGTACTTATTATGGTACGAATGGTCACAACGACCCAGGTAATGGCGGTAGCTATTGGCGTAAACGCTGGGATTCAAGTGGAGGCTCTACCTTAAGGTCACCTCATGGAATTGATAAAGACTACTATCAGTATAATGGTGTATTCAATGCCGACTATGATGACAAGGACAACAACTATTCATCGTATGGATATGACCCAGACGGAAACAGAGTGTCTGGTTCACGCCAGAGATGGTTTAAGGATCTCAGTGCCAACGGTACATATCTCGATATGTTCAAGGGCTTGCGCCTGAACATTGCCGGTCTCGACTACTGGGAGCAGAAATACACCCGTTTCAATGTATCTACCAAACCTTATGGCGGTATCTATTTTGAAGGTGGTGTACACTATCTGAGTTTGCCAGGATTCGGCATCAACGGTTCTGCTATTATTGCCGATGGTACTCGCGAACTTGGCACACTCCCGATGCCAGGAAGCCAAGTACACTTCAATACAGAGGAAAACAACTGTACTGTAGATTACTTTAACAGGGGCTATCTATCAAATAATAATATTTATTCTCATAATCCCATATTTGATAATCAAAACTATACAAACAAGAAGAACAACAAAGTTTACTTCGTCATCAAGGCAATGGGTAACAGTAATAGATCTGTTATCTATGTAGGTGGTAAGTCGATGATGTTGCAGACAAATACTAAGAGTCGTACATCTGGTGTGGGAACTGGTACAGATATCGGTGAGAATGGTACCCTCTATAGTGAGAATACTGATCAGTACAAAACCAATCCGAGTGGGGTTAGTACCAATGCACAGCAAATCCTTCTTGCTGATGCCGTGGATAAGCCCAAAATTTATGCAATTCCTCTCAATCCATGGGATGATGACTTCCAGGAGCAGATTTACCTCGCCTTCAACAATGGTGTACACGTTTACTGGATGGGTATCACCACAGAACCACGTTTCTTGCGTGAGGACTATGAGACCTATACCTACTCTTATCCCGTTGACTTGGATATTGATAGGACCAATCAGGTGATGACCATGCTGACTGAAGAGAAATTCGGTACTGGCAACGGGGTTAACATGATACCTTACTATGGTACAGGATATGTACATGCCAATAAGTCATTGGTTGTTGACAGACTGTTGTCTGACAAAACTGAAACACGTGCAGAAGGAGACAAAGCGTTAGAAGCTGAAGAATTGGTGAATTATAAGATTCCAGCCAATGAAGGTATCGTATTGTATCCTACCAAGAGGCTTCACGACATCAAGAAAGCGATAGGTGAGGATGCATACAATGCAGGAACGGAAGAGCGTACAGTAGCTAACAAGACGGTGATAAGCGTATTGTATGACGAGAAGGGTAATCCAAAGACCGATGCATCGGGTAAGATTCTCTATAAGTCGGATACCTACAATTATACGTATCGTTTCTTGCCTACATACTTCATTGCCAACGCTCAGAATATGCATAAGAATACCTATTCTGCTAATGCTGGTGGTCGTGGTGTAGGTAAAACAATTAATGCTGCAAACATTAAACCAAATGGCACTCTTGAAGTTCCTGCATTAGATACCAAGAGCTTTGTCTATACGGATGGGACGGAAAGGAAAGACGTTCCTACATACAACCTGCCTAATAGGCTTACCTCTTCTCCGTACTCTACCTACATCTTCAAGGATTATTATTCTAAGGATGGTCAAATGCCTACTTCCAATAATAATGGTGTATCTCACAAAGATGATGCATCTTATTATCACTTCATCGCATTGGGCATGACCAATGAGTATAATAAGAGATACCTTGATTATAATGAGGATTATGATGTATATAAGGAATTGAAAGACTATATGCATGATGCACAAGGTCAGCAGTTGACTCCTGGTGACCCAACGACCTCACCCAACGACCCAACACAAGGCGAGTTTGATCATGTAGATACAAAACAGTACTATTACAACCTGATTGGTCCCGCCGCTGTGAAGTTCTACCGTGCTGGAAATGATAACTGGTCGAAGGGAAGACGTTCTTACATGAAACTGACATGGCAAGAATATGAGGTGAATACCGTTGGAAAGATTATCTACAGCAGTGATGGTAAGACTCCTGGAGATGAGTATACTCAATACACTCCTTCAGATCCTAATGCTGGAGACATTGGTTCTCCCGGCTTATCTTCAAATCCAGCTGGTGTAAAGCTTATCTTCAAGACCAATGGAGGTAATAATACGAACGACGAAGAGTTGGTTAGTGAAGACGGCGGATTCCCCGATGGCATTGAGGAACTGAAACAGGATACCGACAATGGTGTGTTCTATAACCTGAATGGTGTACGCGTGACTACTCCAAGGAAGGGTGTTTATATCCACAACGGTAAAAAAGTCATTATTAAATAATCATTAAGGATTAATAGACATGTATAAGAAATTATATATCAGACCTATCGTTAAGACTCACGTTCCTAAATTTGAGCGCCCAATCCTCGCAGGAACATTCGAGGATATAAATGACCCAGCTGATTGGAACTCGAAGCAGGGTTTCATGGATGATGACGAGGAATCCAGTGCTTGGGGCAATGTATGGAAATGATACCGTCAAGGTAAATGTATAAACAGCAGAGGGGCATCGCGCAGGGCGTTGCCCCTTTGTGTTTTTAGATAGAGAAGCAAGAGAAAGTAGGAAGTAAGAAGCAAGAGATAGAAGATTGACAATTCATAATTGACAATTCATAATTGACAATTCATAATTGATAATTCATAATTGATAATTGATAATTGATAATTCATAATTGATAATTGATAATTGATAATTCATAATGTTCAAGACTAATCTCTTGCTTCTTGCTTCTAATATTCTTGCTTCTCAATCAAAAAGACTAATCTCTCAATAAAAAATCTGGTCAATAGTTTGCGGATTTATTGAAAAAGGGTATCTTTGCAAGGTGAATATTTAATATTGTGAAAAACTAAACAAATAAAAGGAAAAATATCCTTTTTATTTGTTGCGTATATTGATAACATTTTGTAATTTTGCATCATATAAAATTTTAAATGGCAAACGGTAGTTTCGATATATTGTTATTGGAAGATGCGGTGCAATTCCTTGACACCCTCTCTGACAAAGCAATAGAGAAGATAACGGCTAATATGCGTAAGGTAGCTGGGGGAATAAAAGACAAGGAATTGTTTAAAAAGTTAGATGGAACAAATGATATTTGGGAGTTACGTACCAAGTATAACGGTATGGAATATAGACTACTTGCATTTTGGGATAAAACCAGAAATAGTCTTGTGATAGCTACACATGGTTTCATTAAAAAACGGTGGTCAGTTCCTTCTAAGGAGATTATTCGTGCAGAGGAGTTGAGAAAGAAGTATTATGAAACAAAATAATTAGAATTATGGCAATGAAAGTTTACACACTTGGAGAGGTTGAGGATAGGTATATTGGTCAGGTGGGTACACCTAAGCGCGATGAGTATGAAATGAAGGTAAAGGCAGAAATAGAAGCTTACCATGTAGGTGAGGCTTTGAAGCAGGCACGTCTTGCTCTGGGTCTCACACAAGAGGAGGTAGGTGAACGAATGGGATTGCATCGGGCACAGGTGTGTCGTATGGAGAGTGGGAAGAGCATCACCCTTGCTTCCATGATGCGTGCATTCCGTGCTTTAGGTGTGGAGGTTGCTCTTGAAATGAAAGGTATCGGTAAGGTTGCCCTTTGAAACAATCGTTTTGTCAATAAAAAGTGCTGAAAAGGGCTCTTCAGATTTCGTTATTATTCACCAACTCCTCCTTCGGTTCAAAAAATGGGTGTTTTTGAGTGATTTTGTAAGATGTTGATTTTTAATGTCTTATAAAGTTGTATGTATATTTATACGCTCAAAAATGGCTGTTTATGCAGAAAAAACAACGTTTTTGAGTGTTTATAACATATTTAGTTAGCTCGCTAACATATATAGTTACACTCATAAAGTATATAGTTACGGCAATAACTATGTATGTTACGTGGAAAAACGAGTGTTTTTACATTGTAAAACCATTGATATGCCTTCTCAAATTTCTGGTTTGAGATTTTTCACGAAATTTTTTTGTCGGAATATTTCAAGGGGTGAGAGGTGAGAAGTGGGAGAAATGATTTAGTGAGTTAGAAGCAAACCTCTCATCTCTTTTCGTCTTTTATTATTGAAAAAAACAAGGTATCACGGCAAAATGTCGTGATTAATTCGTAATTTTGCAACGTCAAACTAACAAATCAAATAATAATGAGACGATTGCAGATCTTGGCTATCATGCTAACCATGTTCGCTTGTGGCGCTTTTGCCCAGCGATTCATGGATAATTTAGGGCGTGGTTTAGTGGTGGTACCAACGGGTTCCACAGAAAGTAGTAAGACCAACTTTGTGAGCTGGCGACGTTTGGGCACGGAGTATTACGACGTGACCTATAATCTCTACAAGGACGGAACGAAAATTGCGTCTAACCTTACCACGACAAGTTATAATGATAACAATAACGGTCTGCCAAGCAGCAAGTACCAAGTGGCTGCCGTGGTGCGAGGCGTAGAACAAGCCAAGTGTACTGCCGTGACAGCTTGGGCACAATATGTATATAAGTTGAGCGTGAGATGTGCCACGGGGTACATCGACTTACCGTTGGCAAAGGTCTATGACCGCAATGGAAATGACGTGACAAGCCACTACTCACCCAACGATGCAGAGTTTGCCGACCTTGATGGCGACGGTGAGTTGGAAATGATTATCAAACGACTCAACGATTATGATGCATCGGGCAGTTGGGATGGAGTCTCCAAGGACATTTATGCCACCAACTCCAAAGAGTTCGTGGTTCTGGATGCATACGACATCAATTGGCAGACAGGTGCAGCCTCGTTGATGTGGCGTATTGACTGCGGTCCCAATATGGTGAGTCTCAACTCTACCGAGATAGACATCATTGCCTTCGACTGGGATGAAGATGGCAAGGCAGAGGTGGTGTTGCGTGGTGCTGATGACATGATTGTCTATGGCAGTGACGGCAAGACCAAGAAGTACACGATTGGCACGGCTGGTGCCAACTATCGTAGCCAGATGACCAGTCATAGCAATTCGCAATACGCCTGGACAAAAGACGGTCCCGAATATTTGATATATATGAACGGTCAGACGGGAGCCAAGTATCAAGTAACTACATATCCATTGGCACGATTGGAAAGTGGGGAGACCAATTTGAAATCAGCTTGGGGTGATGACTATGGTCACCGTTCTACCAAACACTTCTTAGGTGCGCCCTATCTTGACGGACGTACCCCTAATCTCTTCTTGGCTCGTGGTATCTACACACGTGAGAAGATGATTGCGATGAACTTGAACAAGAGTACCCATCAGTGGAGTATTCGTTGGACATGGAATTGCAACAGTTCTTCCAGTGATTGGTATGGCAATGGCTATCATAATTTCATTATTGCCGACGTGGATGAAGACGGACGTGACGAAATAGTCTATGGCTCTATGGTGATTGACGATAACGGAAAGGGACTCAGCACGACGGGATTAGGACATGGCGATGCTCAGCATGTAAGCGATTTCGACCCTTGGCGCAAGGGATTGGAATTTTTCGGTTGCAATGAGGATAACCCTGGCATGAATTATCGCAATGCTACAACCAGTGAACTGTATGTGAGAAGTACCGCAAGTAGTGATGATGGTCGTGCTATTATGGCAAATTTTCTCAACACCTATCCGGGTTCATTAGGTCGTTCGGTTTCATCGAGTATGTACAATAGTGTGACCGACCAAGCGATAACCAGTCTGAGTGGCGATAATCTCATTGCTTGGGGAGACCTGAACTTCCGTATCTATTGGGATGGTGACCTCTGTTCAGAGGTGCTTAACTCTCCAGGAACTGCCAAGGAAGCTAAGATAGAAAAGCCTGGTACAGGACGATTGTTTACCTCTTCGGGATGCAACATGAACAACGACTCGAAGAACAATCCTTGTTTCCAAGGCGATTTGATAGGCGATTGGCGCGAGGAAATCGTCGTGCGTTGCGGTACTAACGTGCGTATCTACACATCAGGCATGGGTACCAGCTACTCCCTCCCTACCCTATGGCACGACCATCAGTATCGCCAAGCAATGGTTTGGCAGATGATGGCATACAACCAACCACCACACTTGAGCTATTTCCTTGGTGAGATGGAAGGATATACCGTTGCTCCTCCCCCATTGATGACAAACGAACGTACAGAGTTGGAAAATGGAGCCACCGTAACCACCGCATACGATGGACAACACCTCTTGTTCTGTCCGCAAGCCGATGCTACATTGACGTTTGAAGGAAAAGTGGCTCCCGCCGTACTGACCATCAATACGCCGACATGGGTACAAGGTGCTAATGACAACAATAGCATCAAGACCACTACTTATACCCATAAGCTCACCTATACGGGCAGCGACTTCACTTTCCAAGGAAACATGAGACTCGTGAAGCAAGGAGACGGTATCGTGAACCTTCCAAAGAAGACACTCAACCACACGGGAAACACCGATATCTGGGGTGGAACGGTGAACTTCAATGGCACGATGAACAATTCCAATGTATGGATGAATCGTTTCACCACGATGAACAGTGAAACTGCCACGTTTAAGAAATCGTTTACCATGGAATATGCCTCTACGCTGAACGTGGGAGGAGCGACAAGTGGAAATATTGGTACCGTTACCATCGGTGATTTGACGTTGAACTACGGTGCTCGCGTGGTGCTCGACATCAACGGAAGTGGCGACGGAGAGCATGATGTCCTCAATCTTACTTCGTTGACCATTGATGACAGCAAGGTGGGCGTTGAAGCATGGGAGAACTACGGTCCCAAATACATTGCTCCTGTGTTACAGTTGAGAGTAGGTGCTGAGTTGGCTAATGGCCTCTATCCTATCGGTACATGCGAGACGTTGAACGGTGACTTGGAGAAAATCGTCATGGAGTGTACTGGCATTAATCTCAGCTATCTTTCTTTGGTGCATCAAGACAATATGCTCTATCTGAAAGTACAAAGTCCGGAGGTCAACGAGTCGAAGATAGAGATAGTAGATATGGCAAAATATAGTGGTTCTTCATCCGCTACCGAACTCTACTTGCCTGTCATCGGTGTGACAACAACGGAAACCAATGGTCAGACCCCCAAGTTATCGGGTACGTTTACCAACTTAGACGGAGTGACCACCAGCTTGGGAAGTGCCGACGGAGAAGTGATATATAGTCAAGACTATGAAAGCGAGACCGCCATCAGCGGTTGGACTTCTCCAGGTGCTAACATGAGCTTGGGAACGGGCGATGATACCTACGGTAAATATTTCTACGTCAATACAGGTAATACCAATACACGCTATGCTTATCAAAGATTGAGCGGTGTAAATGTGTCAAACCATGACCAATACAGCATCTCATTCGACTTGGCACTCAAATCAGGAAGTAGGGATGGTGTAGAGTTCTGCGTGATGAGCAAAAACGGAACCAATCCAACAAACAGTTGGGACAACTATGCATCTATTAACGGCAATGCCAATATGCTATTCGATCTCACAGCTGCAAGTGGTTCCACGTCGTTTTTAGTGAATGACACATCTACCACCACCCTTGCCTCTGAAACATGGTATCATGTAACGCTCAATGTCAACCAAGCCATGAGAACCGTTGCTTGGACAATCTCTAACGGCAGTTCAGGCACGTTCAACTTGCCATCAGGAACAAGTACAGAGTTTGATGGTTTCTACCTTGTGGCAGGTCGCTATAATTCCATGTTGAAGTTGGATAATATCATCATCAGGTCATCAGCTGTAGATTTATCTACTTATACCTTCAAAGAGCCAGGAACGCTGACCATCACGTCGTATATAAGCGATTCCAGTTATGAGCCAAGCGTAGCCACCTTTGAAGTGCCTTACGCATATACCAAGCTCTATGAGAGTCCTGACTACAACACCATCAAGGCAGCAGATGCCGCAAGTGTGCTGGGTGGATCATTCAGTACAGAACCTTTCACTTCTCGTTGGGCATATTGGAACAAGACCAATGCCACGTATGGTGAACATTATGTGTTTGTATCGAGCGGCAAAGATAGTGGTTATCTTGATGATGATGCCATGCTCAACTTCCATCGCACCAGCAGTGACCAGTTCCATCTGGTGGAAGGCTTTGGTATCGGACATAATTATGTCAAGGGCAATACGACAATAACCGCATCTGGCCTTGGTGATGAGAACACCATCGTTTATTACAAGTCAGACCAAAGTCGTGGAGGAAATTCGTTGTATGATGCAGGTTATACATACGCCAATGCGGACGGTAGTTGGACCTACGAATTATACCAGAATACCACGTTCTGCAAGTTTATCGCATACAAGCCCTATCGTTTCCTCTTGGGCGACCTCAATCATGACGGATACGTGAACATTACTGATGTGGTGTTGTTGGTGAATTACGTATTAGGCTCAGATGATGGAATCGTAATAGAGTCTGAAGCAGACATTAATAATGACGGCGCCGTGAACATCACCGATGTGGTTGTGTTGACGAATATCATACTCAACAACGAATAAGTTCTTGACATATTTGAACGAAACTCGTAAACAACAAACTAATTACTTAAAATCACAAACTACAAAACAAAATGAAGACAAAAGAACTACTCTCCCTCATGATTATCATGTTGGTGACAACCATGACTGCCCAAACCAACCGTTTGGACAGTCGTGCCTTGTGGGCATCTATCAATGGAGTGAAAAATGCTTCATTAGGAGATTATCAAACGCATACAGGTAAGGTTCTCGTTACTTGGCGCATGTTGCCAAGTGATGATGCCAATACCTCTTTCGACCTCTACCGTACCATTGGAACGGGAGCAGAACAACTTATTGCCAGCGACATCAAGGCTACCAATTACCAAGATAACTCAGCCAATAAGTCTTCTGACAATACTTATAGGCTGACATACGCTGGGCGCAATGAGACAATAGGCACGTTTACGCTGAAACAAGCACAGGTAAGCGGTGGACTTCCTTATATCTCCATTCCCCTTAAAGACACCAAGGACGTATATGCAAATACCGACAAGATTGTATATACCGCCAATGACGTAAGTGTTGGTGACCTTGACGGTGATGGTGAATATGAGATAGTGGTGAAACGTTTGCAAAGCGTGAAAGATGCCAATGGAAATATCATTAGTGATGGTTCTGGTGCCAGTTATTCACAACAAGATTGTCTGTATGCGGTCATTTGGGACGCCTATAAACTCGATGGCACTTTCCTTTGGCGTATCAAAGGTGGTCCTGGTATTATCTTAGGTAATAGTTCTGCTTTCGCCATTGCAGATTTCGATGGCGATGGTTGTGCCGAGATGGCAATACGTACTTGTGAAGGTACTGTCTTTGGAGACGGAACGGCTATTGGCGATACCAATGGAGACGGTAAGATAGACTATCGCACGTGGGGTAATCTCAATTCCAGTAGTCCTGGATGGGGTGACCATTACAACTGTGCCGGTCCAGAGTTTATCTCTGTCATTGACGGTAAGACAGGACGTGAATTGGCACGAGATAATTTCATTAATCGTGAGACCAGTCAATCGTGGGGAGATGATTATTGGAAACGTGCTTGTTCTTTCCGTGTTGGCGTTGGTTGTTTCGATAATACAGGTTTGCCGTCTATCATTTTGGGACGTGGTGTTTATGCTCATTCTGTGATAGAGGCTTGGGATTATCGCAATGGAAACCTCACAAAGCGTTGGCGTTTTGATACCAATGATAACAAAAGTGGTAAGGATGGCAATCCCTATAGCGCTTACGCCGCTCAAGGCAATCACTCGTTCAATGTAGCAGACCTTGATGGCGATGGTCTTGATGAAGTCATGTATGGTTCTATGGCAGTTGATCATGATGGCGTGGGCCTTTGGACTACCAAGTTAGGACATGGTGACGCTAATCATGTTGGAAAGTTCTTGCCTAATCGTGATGGACTTCAGATGTATCATTGTTTGGAAACAGGAAAGACGATGGTTGCCTTGCATGATGCGAAGGACGGAACGGTTATTTGGAAAAAAGAAGGCGCAGAAGACAATGACATGGGACGTTGTTTGGTTGCAGATATCGACCCCAATTCCCCTGGTTGTGAGTTTTGGTGGTATGGTTCTAATGCTCATTCACAAGATGGAGCGACAGACTTAGGTTATAAGCCCACCTCGTGCAACATGGCAATATGGTTTGACGGTACTCTTTCGCGACAACTTATCAATGAGAATATCATCCACAGTCCTGCTAATGGACGTACTTTTACCATGTATCGTTATTCCGAGACATTCATTAACGGTACGAAATCAAATCCCTCTTGGTATGGCGACATCTTGGGTGATTGGCGCGAGGAAGTTATCTTGCCCGATGCTACTCGTTTACAAGACTTAAAAATATTCTCCACTTGGTATCCTACTACCCATCGCTTTCCTTGGTTGATGACCGACCACACCTATTGGATGAGTGCGTTAAATGAGAATATCGGTTACAATCAACCCACCAACGTTGGATATTATCTCGGGTCTGACTTACAGAGTGACGAGGAGGCTTGGAATGCTGCCAAAGACATGATGAACTCTGGTACATTAGACATCAAATTAGAAGCCTCGTTGGAGCTTACCGATATGGTAAGCATGAAGAGTGTTGGAACGGCCTATCCTGAAAAGGAAAACTTTGACTATTATATGCCCGTGGTAAGCGTCAAGACGAGTGACACAAATGGTCTCTCCACTACCCTATCAGGTACGTTTACCGCCATTGACGGAACAACGACAAGCCTTGGAAGTGAGGATGGAGAAATATTATTCGAAGAGAATTACGAAAACAGAAATGACGTAAGCGATTGGAAAACACAAAACGGTAATTTGGTTGCTACACTCGCTACAGATCATACCAAATATGTCCATCTAACCAACAATAGCGGAAGCGGCAACCGTTATGCAAAGAAAACCATTAATGGTGTTACTTCGGATAACTACACCTTAGAGTTTGATGCTTTCATCAAATCTGGTGGTCATAGTAGTCAAATTACTCAATTGGTCATAGGAACATCAGACCTTCCCGCTGGCAATTCGTATGCTTACGATGGCAACGAATACATATTCAGTCTTCGTTCAGATGGGGCAGATTCCAAAGATTTCTATGTGGCTGGCACATCCGATAATCATAGTGCTACGTTTAACCAGTTCAATAATACATGGTGCCATTTTAAGATAGACGTTAAAGATAAAATCACCTATACCATATCACAAAATGGTGTTACGTTGTTGCAAAAGAGTTATAATGTCAAGACGGGAAGAAGGGCAGCATGTATATTTGCGGTAGTTGGTCGCGCAAGAAACTCTGCATATCAAGATACTTACGGGCAAATACAGATAGACAATATCGTGGTAAGAAATGAACCAATTGACCTATCTACTTACACATTCACCCAACCAGGTACGTTGACGGTTACGGCTCAGCTCGCCTCTTCATCGTATTCTCCAGCAACTGCCACCTATACCGTAGAGACACCTTATTACAAACTCTACGAGAGTCCTGCTTATAACACCATCAAGGCTTCTGAAGCCGCCAGCAAATTAGGTGGAACATTTAGTGATGCTCCATATACTGCACGTTGGTCTAATTGGAATAGATCCAATGCCATATATGGTGAAAACTATGTGATGGTGTCAAGTCAAAAAGAAGGAGGATACCTTGACGATGATGCCAAATTGTATTTCACTCGCATGGGAAGTAATGTTTTCCATCTTGTAGAAGGCTTTGGTATTGGGCATAACTATACTAAGGGCGCAACTCCTATCGTTGTTTCTGACCTTGGAGATGCTCAAACTATCGTTTATTATCAAGCAGATTTAAGTCGTGGTTATGCTTCTAAATACGATGCTGGATACACGAATGCCAATGCTGATGGTAGTTGGACGTATAAACTTGACGGAAATACCACGTTCTGCAAGTTTATCGCATACAAGCCCTATCGTTTCCTTTTAGGCGACTTGAACCACGATGGATATGTGAATATCACGGATGTGGTATTGTTGGTGAATTACGTATTAGGCTCAGATGATGGAATCGTGATAGAGTCTGAAGCAGACATTAACAATGATGGTGCCGTGAACATCACCGATGTGGTTGTGTTGACGAATATTGTTTTGGAACAATGATTTTTTAGGAATTAAGGAGAATTTATAGGAGTTAAGGAGTTCAGGAGTTCAGACAAATGTCTTTCGATATCAACAATCAAAAAAGCAAATGTCTGAACTCCTGAACTCCTCAACTTCTTAACTCCTGAACTCCTCAACCAACTCCCATTCTCCTTCCCCTGAAATCTTTTTCTTGTTTGATTTGTAGGATTATCGATTTTTATTTTGTAATTTTGTCGCAAATAAAAAACGACGTATATTTTGAAAGAAAAAGGCTTGACACCGATGATGCAGCAGTTCTTCTCGCTGAAGGAGAAACACCCCGATGCAATTCTGCTGTTCAGATGCGGTGACTTTTATGAGACATATTGTGAAGATGCCGTTACAGCGGCTGCCATCCTTGGCATAACCCTTACCAAACGTAACAATGGAGCAGGTGTGAAAGGTGACGAAATGGCTGGCTTTCCACACCATGCACTCGACACCTACCTGCCTAAGCTCATACGAGCTGGTAAGAGAGTGGCGATATGTGACCAATTGGAAGACCCTAAGCTTACCAAGAAGCTCGTGAAACGAGGCATTACGGAATTGGTAACGCCCGGCGTGGCAATGAATGATAATGTACTCAACTACAAAGAGAATAATTTCTTGGCTGCCGTCCACTTCGGAAAGACAGCTTGCGGCGTGGCATTCTTAGATATTTCTACTGGTGAGTTTCTGACGGGAGAAGGTACCTTTGATTATGTGGATAAACTGTTGGGAAACTTCCAACCTAAGGAGGTGCTATACGATCGAAACAAGAAACAATCCTTTGAGCAATATTTTGGCAACAGATACTGCGTGTTTGAACTTGACGACTGGGTGTTTACCGAGCAAACAGCCCGACAGAAATTGCTGAAACACTTTGAGACCAAATCGTTGAAAGGTTTTGGCGTGGAACATCTGCACAATGGCGTGATATCTGCAGGAGCCATCTTGCAATACTTGGAAATTACCCAACACACCCATATCAGTCATATCACTTCGCTCTCGCGCATAGAGGAAGAGCGATATGTGAGATTAGATAAGTTTACCATTCGCTCGTTAGAATTGCTGCAGCCCATGCAAGAAGATGGTTCGTCGTTGCTGAATGTAATAGACCGTACCGTAACCCCAATGGGAGGACGATTGTTGCGACGCTGGCTATTGTTCCCTTTGAAAGACGAGAAACCCATCAACCAACGTCTTGACGTGGTGGAATACTATTTCCGTCAGCCCGACTTCCGCCAGTGCATTGACGAACAGTTACATCGGATGGGCGACTTGGAACGCATCATCTCGAAGGTGGGAGCAGGAAGAGTGTCTCCACGTGAGGTGGTACAACTGAAAGTGGCATTGCAGGCGTTAGTTCCTATCAAGACAGCTTGCTTGTATGCGGAAAACGAATCACTGAAACGGATAGGGGAGCAATTGAACCTCTGTGAGAGTTTACGAGATAGGATACAAAAGGAGATTCAGCCCGATCCACCCCTGTTGCTGAGTAAGGGTTCGGTGATTGCAGATGGCTATGATAAAGAATTGGACGAGTTGCGTAATATCTCCAATAACGGTAGGAACTATCTCTTGCGAATACAGGAAAGAGAAATAGAGCAAACGGGTATCGCTTCATTGAAGGTGGGATATAACAATGTGTTTGGCTATTATCTGGAAGTGAGAAACACTTATAAGGACAAAGTGCCAGCCGATTGGGTACGTAAGCAGACATTGGCACAGGCAGAGCGATATATCACGCAGGAACTGAAGGAATATGAGGAGAAAATCTTGAATGCCGACGAACGAATCCAATCCATTGAGGAACGACTGTTTAATGAATTGGTGGTTGCCATGCAAGAGTTTATTCCGCAGATACAGATCAATGCCAACGTGATAGCACGCATGGACTGTTTGTTGTCGTTTGCCAAAGCAGCCGAGGAAAACCATTATGTGCGCCCCATCATAGCCAATGACGACGTGATAGATATACGTCAGGGTAGGCATCCTGTGATAGAGACTCAGTTGCCCATTGGTGAACGATATATACCCAATGACGTGGAATTAGATACCGAGAAACAACAGATCATGATGATTACAGGTCCTAATATGGCTGGAAAATCCGCTCTGTTGCGCCAAACGGCTCTTATCGTGCTACTATCCCAAGTGGGGTGTTTCGTGCCGGCAGAGAGCGCGAGAATAGGTTTGGTGGATAAAATCTTTACCCGTGTGGGTGCTTCAGACAACATTGCATTGGGTGAATCCACGTTTATGGTGGAAATGACAGAGGCTTCTAATATCATCAACAACGTATCTCCTCGCTCGTTGGTATTGTTTGATGAACTGGGCAGGGGAACCTCCACATACGATGGTATTTCCATAGCATGGGCTATCGTGGAATACCTACACGAACATCCAAAGGCACGAGCACGTACCTTATTTGCCACACACTACCACGAATTGAATGAGATGGAGAAATCATTCCACCGTATCAAGAACTACAACGTGAGCGTAAAGGAAGTGGACGGTAAGGTGATATTCTTGAGAAGACTGGAGCGTGGAGGGTCTGAACACTCATTTGGTATTCATGTGGCAGACATTGCAGGAATGCCTAAGAGTATCGTGAAACGTGCCAATACCATTTTGAAGCAACTTGAAGCTAATAACAGCGGCGGCAGTGCCGTTACAAAACCATCTGTGGAAACCATCAACCAAAGTAGGGATGGAATGCAACTCTCGTTTTTCCAACTTGATGATCCTGTACTTTGCCAGATTCGTGATGAGATCTTGACGCTCGACATCAATAACCTCACACCTGTAGAGGCATTGAACAAACTGAACGAAATTAAGAAAATCGTGCGAGGAAGGTGAATGGGGGAGTGTTTAGTGTTGAGTGTTTAGCGTTTAGTGTTTAGTGGATAATTCCCAACCTTTCATAAAATGAGAAGCCATCGGTCACTATGCGAGTAACCGATGGATTCTTTATGTGTGACCAAAAGTCACTGTATATGTTACTTCTGGTTTCTGATAGCTCCTAAGTAGTTCATCCATCTTCCTCCTTTCATACAAGCTATTCCAATCATGATAAATGGAATGCTGAGGAGTTGCCCCATGTTGAATAACATACCGTTTTCGAAATCCACTTGATTGTCTTTGGTATATTCAATGAAGAAACGGAACGTGAAGATGAGCGTTAAGACAAGTCCGAAATAAAAGCCTGTTCCAACGGGCTTCACTCCCCTACCCTCTTGTTTCTCACCTCTCACTTCTCTTTTCTCACTTCTCGCTTCTTTTATCTCACCTCTCACCTCTATATTCTTGCTTCCTGCTTCTTGCTTCCTGCTTCTTAAATAAACTCCCAGCATCACGAAGATGAAGCAGAAATAAGCCAAAGCCTCATAGAGTTGTCCAGGATGTCGAGGCACGTTATCCACTTGTTCAAAGATAAAAGCCCAAGGCACATCAGTAGGCTTGCCGATAATCTCAGAATTCATGAGGTTGCCCAATCGGATGCAGCAAGCTGTAATGGGTGTGGCAATGGCAATGTCGTCGAGAACGTGCCAGATATTCATCTTCGTATGTCGGCAATAGAGCCACAAGGCAATCATCAATCCCAATGTGCCACCGTGAGAAGCCAGTCCTGCGTAGCCTGTGAATTTCCATGAACCGTCAGCCATCTTGTGTAAGGGTATAAACATCTCAATAAAATGAGTGCCTGATGATAAGAAATAATTGGGTTCGTAGAAGAGGCAATGCCCCAATCTGGCTCCTACGAGAATACCGATGAAACTATAGATGAACAACGGGTCGAAGAGCTCGTCTTTCACTTTCTGGTCTTTGTACAGCCAACGCACCATGAAGTATGCGCCTACGATGCCCACAAGCCAACACATACCATACCAGCGCAAGGTTATGGGACCAATGTTGGCGATGACCTCATTGGGATTCCAGAGGATGAAGCTAAGAAGATTTGCCATTTCTTGATGGGATTTATAGTAAAGCTAGTATTCCTAGTACTTCTAGTACTTCTAGTACTTCTAGTATTTCTAGTACTGCTAGTATTACTAGTTTTACTAGGATTAAACATTAAACCTAAAGTGCATGATGTCTCCATCCTGTACCACGTATTCCTTTCCCTCGATGCCCATCTTACCAGCTTCCTTGACGGCAGCTTCTGAGCCATAGTGGATATAGTCTTCATATTTGATGACCTCGGCACGTATGAATCCCTTCTCGAAATCAGTATGGATGACTCCTGCACATTGAGGAGCTTTCCATCCCTTGCGGAATGTCCATGCCTTTACTTCCATTTCTCCGGCTGTGATGAATGTCTGAAGATTGAGCAAGGAATAAGCTTTCTTGATGAGTCGGTTTACACCACTCTCTTCCAGTCCCAACTCTTCCAAGAACATTTGTTTGTCCTCATAACTATCCAGTTCGGCAATATCTTCTTCGGTCTTTGCAGCGATGATCATGGTTTCAGCCCCTTCTTCTTGAGCTAATTCCTCAATTTTACGAGTAAACTCATTGCCATCTTTAGCCTCAGATTCGCCTACGTTGCAAACATATAACACAGGTTTGGCGGTCAGCAAAAACAAATTACGGGCAGTTTCTTGCTCTTCCTTGGAATCAAACTCTACGATACGGGCGTTCTTTCCCTGTTCGAGTACCTCTTTATAAGCCTTTAACACCACCACCTCTACCTTGGCTTCCTTATTGCCGGCAGCGGCAGCCTTTTCGGTTTTGCTAAGTCTGCTCTCTATGGTCTCCAAGTCTTTCAGTTGTAGTTCGGTATCAATGATTTCCTTGTCACGAATAGGGTTGATCGTACCGTCAACGTGAGTGATGTTTTCGTCTTCAAAGCAACGCAATACGTGAATGATTGCATCTGTTTCGCGAATGTTGCCGAGGAATTTATTACCCAATCCCTCTCCTTTTGATGCACCTTTTACCAAGCCAGCGATGTCCACAATCTCGCAAGTGGCAGGAACGATACGTCCTGGGTGGACAAGCTCAGCAAGCTTTGTCAGTCGCTCGTCGGGCACGGTAATCACGCCTACGTTGGGTTCAATTGTACAAAAAGGGAAATTGGCTGCCTGTGCCTTGGCACTTGAAAGGCAGTTGAAAAGTGTGGACTTACCCACGTTTGGGAGTCCTACGATACCACATTTTAATGCCATCTTCTTTTATAAACGTTTATAATTTGGTTGCAAAGGTAGTCAAAAAAATGGAGAATAGCCTTTTATTCCCCATTTTTTCGTTCTTAATGATGTCTATTAGTGTGCTTCTAACCAATTATCACCGAATCCGCTATCGGCGATAAGAGGTACTTTCAGGTTGATGGCACCTTGCATTTCCTCGATGACAATACGTTCTACCTGGTCTTTTTCTTCAGGATAAACAGAGAAATTGAGTTCGTCGTGTACCTGTAGAATCATCTTAGAGCGAATGCCTTCCGCCTTGAAGCGTTGTGAGATACGAATCATTGCTACCTTGATGATGTCGGCAGCAGTGCCTTGGATAGGAGCATTGATGGCGTTTCGCTCGGCAAAACCACGTACCGTAGCATTGTGAGAATTGATATCGGGTAGGTATCGGCGACGACCGAACAACGTGGTAACGTATCCTTTTTCACGGGCTAACTCTTTCGATTTCTCCATATAGTCGTGTACCTGCGGGAACGTTTCAAAATAACCGTCGATGAGTCGTTTTGCTTCGTCACGTGAGATGTCGAGTCGTTCGGCAAGACCAAAGACAGTAATGCCGTAAATAATGCCGAAGTTGGCACGTTTAGATTTTGTACGCTCGTCGCGTGACACTTCGGAAATGTCTTTTTTATAAATGTTGGCAGCCGTGGCTGCATGTAAGTCCTTCCCTTCTTGGAACACCCGAATCATGTTTTCGTCTTCGGAGAGGTGAGCCATTACTCGCAACTCGATTTGTGAATAGTCGGCAGAGAAGAACAAACATCCAGGTTCGGGAACGAAAGCCTTGCGAATCTCCTTGCCATCTTCACCTCGGATGGGAATGTTTTGCAAGTTAGGGTCGCTGGAACTGAGTCTTCCCGTAGCCGTGATTGTTTGGTTGAATGACGTATGGATATGTCCTGTACGTTTATTGATCAGGTTAGGAAGAGCATCTACATACGTGCCGAGAAGTTTTTTCAAGCCACGATGTTCCAGGATGTCTGCCACGATTTCGTGTTTGTTTTTTAGTTGTTGGAGTACATCTTCAGATGTAACATATTGCCCCGTTTTGGTTTTCTTCGCTTTCTCTACGATTTTCAATTTATCAAATAAGATGTCGCCCACTTGTTTGGGTGAGGCAATATTGAATCGCTCTCCAGCCAATTCATAGATACGTGCTTCCATCTCATTCATTCGTTGGGTCAACACATGAGAGGTTTCCTTGAGTGATTCAGTATCTAAGATGACACCGTTCATTTCCATCTCTGCCAAAACAGGCATCAGAGGCATTTCTATTTCGTAAAACAGTTGTTCGCAATTGTTTTTCTTGAGTTCGACTTCAAGTTTGTTTTTCAATCGAAGGGTAACGTCCGCGTCTTCGGCAGCATATTCATATACTTCAGATGGAGAAAGGCTACGCATCGATTTTTGGTTTTTACCTTTTGGACCTATCAGTTCATCAATGTGTATGGTTTGATAGTTGAGGTATATTTCAGCCATGTAATCCATGTTGTGGCGAAGTTCGGGTTGGATGAGGTAATGAGCGATCATGGTGTCCCACATTTTGCCAGCCAACTTCACGTCATAGTTTCGCAACACTTCCAGATCGTACTTCAAATTCTGTCCTACCTTCAAGATTTGAGGGTCTTCATATACTGGTTTGAAAATGTTTACTATTTTTAAGGCTTCTTCACGATTGGCAGGAATGGGTACGTAAAAAGCCTCAAATTCCTTCACGGAGAAGCTCAAACCTACTAATTCAGCATCAATAGCGTTAGTTGAAGTGGTTTCTGTATCTAAACTTAAAATTTTATTTGTCCTAAAAAAGTCACATAATCTAATCATATCCTCTTGATTATCAATCAATTTATAATCGTGAGGAGTGGTTTTTAGGGTCAAAAAATCGACTTTTTTTTGAACTTCTTGGGAATCGTCGGGATTTACGGCAAATAAATCGAGTTGTTTTGAAGTGTTTTTTTGCTTATTTTCAACTTTATTAAGAATTTTGTCGGCAAGAGATTTAAATTCCAAATCAAGGAATAATTTTCTCAATTTCTCGTTGTCTGGTTCCACCAGTTTGAAATCCTCCTTGTTGAAATCAATGGGAACGTCGATTCTAATTGTTGCCAAGAATTTCGACATTTTGATGTCTTCAACTGCGTTTTCTACTTTCTCTCGCAATTTTCCCTTGATTTCATCGGTATGTTGCAGTAAGTTATCGATATTTCCAAACTCATTGATTAGTTTCACGGCAGTCTTCTCCCCCACCCCAGGACATCCGGGGAAGTTGTCGGCACTATCTCCCATCAACGCTAATAGGTCGATGACTTGATCAGTCGATGAAATGCCGTATTTTTCACACACTTCCTTTTGCCCCATTTTTTCGTAACCACCACCATGACGAGGCCGATATTGGTAAACATGGTCTCTGACCAACTGACCATAGTCTTTGTCGGGTGTAAGCATATAGGTTTCTATGCCCATAGCTCCTGCCTTGAGTGCCAAGGTTCCAATCACATCATCCGCTTCAAATCCATCTACTTGTAGCACGGGTATATGAAAGGCATCTAATAAATCCTTGATGATGGGAACAGACAATTTGATGTCTTCAGGTGTCTCTTCACGTTGTGCCTTGTACGCAGGAAAAGCATCGTTTCGGAATGTTTTACCATGATCGAAAGCCACGCCAATATAGGTAGGTTTTTCCTTAGTGAGTATTTCGTTGAGTGTATTAACGAAGCCCATTACAGCAGATGTATTGAGTCCTTTAGAGTTAATACGAGGATTCTTGATGAATGCGTAATAAGAACGATAAATCAATGCGTAAGCGTCAAAAAGAAAGAGTTTCTCCATAAATATTCATTTTATTGCGTAAAATTACAAAAAAAATAGCAATCTTAGCGAAATTTTCATTATTTTTGTATCAAAATTCGTAAACATGGATTATCTTTTAGAGATTAAGAAGCCAATAGCTCCTGAATTGAACGAGTTTATCAATCTTTTCAATGACTCGCTTTCGCATACTGATGGTTTATTGTCGCAAGCTCTTGAACATATCAAGAACCGCGGTGGTAAACGTATGCGCCCCATGTTGATTTTCCTCATTGCTAAGAATTTCGGTTCGGTTTCTGACATTACCCAGAATGCTGCATTGGGATTGGAATTACTTCATACTGCCAGTCTGGTACATGATGATGTGGTGGATGAAAGTACGGAACGAAGAGGTCAGGCATCAGTCAATGCTTCTTATAATAATAAGGTGGCTGTTTTAGTCGGCGATTATATACTTTCAACAGCATTGCTCCGCATCTCTTATACACGTTCTGATGTCATTGTCAGGGAGTTGGCTAACCTTGGTAGAACCCTATCTAATGGAGAAATTCTCCAATTATCGAATATTCGGAACCAAATTATATCGGAAGACGTTTATTATCAAGTAATTAGACAGAAAACAGCAGCCCTTTTTGAATCCTGTGCCACAATTGGTGCATTATCTGCTGGAGGCAACGAAGAACAAGTGAATGCTGCCAAGATATTTGGACGAAATATCGGTATTATTTTTCAGATTAGAGATGATATTTTCGACTATTTCGATTCTACAGAAATAGGAAAACCTACTGGAAATGACATGATGGAAGGTAAGTTGACTTTACCACTCATCTATGCTTTGAATAACCATCCTAATGAATACATGGATTCCTTGGCAAAAAAGGTGAAAAGTGGAATGGTCAATTCAGATGAAATCAAGGAATTGGTAGATTTTGCCAAAGCAAATGGAGGTATTGAATATGCAGAAAAACGAATGAAAGATTTTCATAGTGAGGCTTTTGAATTTATCAATCATTATGTTGATAATGACGAAATTCGTAAAGCGTTGACCGCATATCTTGATTTTGTGATTGAAAGACAATTATAATATATAGGAAATATAATATATAGGAAAAGGGAGGTGAATGTTCGCCTCCCTTTTATGTTTTATCATTAAAGATTAAAAGAATTTGGTTTCTTCACCTATGATTTCACTCAGTAATAAGTTAGCTAATCTACTTGTTCCAAGTCGGAGCCATTTATTGGTTAACCATTTTTCTCCTAAAACTTCCTTGACGATCGTATAATAAATCAATGCGTCAGATACGGTATTTAATCCACCGGCAGGCTTAAATCCTATTTGAATGCCCGTTTCATCATAATACTCCTTGATGGCTTGGCACATGACGTATGCTGCTTCGGGAGTTGCACTAATCTTTTCCTTACCTGTAGAAGTCTTGATGTAATCTGCACCTGCGTACATAGATAATATAGATGCTTTCTTGATATTAGATGCTGTTACTAAGTCGCCCGTTTCCAAGATAACTTTCATCGGTTCTTCTCCACAGGCATTTTTCAGTTCTGTAATATCATCGCAAACACCTTCGTAATCACCACTGAGGAATTTACCGACCGGCATTACGATGTCTATTTCTGTAGCTCCATCTTGAACGGCAAGTGCTGTTTCGGCAATCTTAACCTCAATACGAGCTTGTGATGAAGGGAAACTACCGGAAACACAAGCAACCCCTACCCCATCTACTTCCAAACTTTCGCTGACAATCTTAGCAAAACAAGGATAAACACAGATGGTTGCTACATGTGGTAAATCGGGATAAGCATTCTCAAATTCGTTTACTTTCTCCGTAAATGCCAGAACGCTTTCGTCAGAATCTGTTGTCTTCAACGTGGTGAGTTCTACGCTTCCCAACAGGAATTTCTTCACTTCAACCGTATCGTTTTCAGACACCTTTTCCGCAATCAACTTTTTTACTTTAGCGGAAATTTCCTCATCGTTAAGATCCACATTGTATTTACTTAACGCCTCTTCGTATTTACTTAATTCAGCCATGATATTATGCTTTTAATTTTGGGTTATGTATATGTCTTAAACTATCTCTTTTTGTTTTCTTTTCCATGTTTTTGGCAAATTCTTCAGTCAGGTCAACACCCGTTTGATTGGCTAAACAGAGTAAAACCCATAGTACATCTGCCATTTCCTCACCTAAATTATCCTTTTCTCCATCCTTAAAACTTTGATCACCATACTTTCGGGCAATTATACGAGCTAATTCGCCAACTTCTTCCGTCAATACAGCCATATTGGTTAGTTCGCTGAAATACCTTACTCCGTATTCTTTTATCCAATGATCAACTTTCTCTTGTGCCTCTTTTATCGTCATATTTACTCTTTATTTTTCGTGTCCATGCAAATTGTCACTGGTCCATCGTTTAATAATTCCACCTTCATCTCTGCGCCAAATTCACCTGTCTTGACGTTTAATTGAGATTCTAAGCCTAATTTATCGCAAAATTCATTGTATAAAGGAATGGAAATCTCATGTTTGGCAGCCCTGAACCAACTGGGTCTGTTTCCTTTTTTATATGAAGCAAACAATGTGAATTGACTAATAACGAGAAATTCACCACCAACATCCATGATAGAACGGTTCATTATACCTTTTTCATCATCAAAAACACGTACGTTCGTGATTTTCTTTACCAGCCAATCAATATCTTCATGACCATCACTCTCCTCTATACCCAATAAAAGGAGAAATCCGTTACCAATACTCGACTTAACCATTCCGTTAATGGTAACTGATGCGTGTGTTACTCGTTGTATTACTACTCTCATGCTGCAAATTTATGAAATTTATTCTATATTCTCTCTTTATTCATGAAAATAATTGTAAACGATAGATGCTTTTGCTTGTCCAATAACCTGCGACAAAGCCTCTAAATCCTGTTCCTTGATGTTCTTGACGGTTTTAAATTGCTTCAACAAACCTTCCTTTGTCTTTGGTCCAATTCCTTTGATGTCATCCAATTCACTATGTAAAGCATGTTTTGAGCGTTTTTCCCTATGGAAGGTAATTGCATAGCGGTGAACTTCATCCTGTATTTGAGTTAAAACCTTGAACAATTCGCTCTTAATATCAATTCCTATCGTTTGTGGAGGCCAACCGTATAGTAGTTCGTTTGTCCTATGCCGATTGTCTTTTGCCAATCCTGCGATGGGAATTGTTAGTCCTAAATCATATTCCACCGCTTTTCTTACTACCTCCATTTGTCCTTTTCCACCATCTGTAATGATGAGGTCGGGTAGGGGAGTGCCTTCTTCTATCATTCTATGATAACGTCTGTAAACTACTTCGTGCATAGAAGCGTAATCGTCTGCTCCAACAACTGTCTTGATATTATATTTCCTGTAATCTTTCTTAGATGGTTTCATTCCTTTGAAAACCACACAACCAGCTACAGCATCTGTTCCGAAAATATTAGAATTGTCGAAACATTCTATGTGATAGGGTAGTTTGTTTAGCTTTAGCTTCTCTTGCAATTCCTTCATCAGTCGTGTTTGTTTTTGCTCTGGATTCAGTTTCTCTGCTTGTTTGAGACGGTCAAACTTATATTGTTTGCCATTCATTTCTGATAAATCCAATAAATGTTTCTTGTCGCCACGTTGGGGAATAAAGAATGTAGCATCTTTCATTTTCCATTCCATTTCAAATGGGACAATGATTTCTTTAGCCGTAGAATGAAACTTATTTCTAATCTCTGTAATGGCAGTAATCAGTAATTCCTCATCACTTTCATCCAGTTTTCTTTTGTATTCGTAGGTAAAACTTTGGTTTATCGTACCATTTTTTACGTGAATATAGTTGATATAAGCATTTTTCTTTTCGTCATCGTCGATAATAGTAAATACATCTACGTCGTTGATGGTTTGACTTACCACCTCGCTTTTTGCGCAAAAATTCTCTATCATCAAGTATTTCTTTTTTAATATTTCCGCTTCTTCAAATTTCAATTCACTTGCTTTGCTTTGCATTTCCTCGTAAAGCATCTTACTGATTTCGCGTGTATTTCCTTTGAGTATTTCTCTTGCCTGAGCAATATTCTCTTGATAATCCTCGTAAGATTGCTTGCCGATACAAGGAGCATTACAGTTGTGAATGTGATATTCTAAACATGCTTTGTATTTCTTTTGCTCTATGCCTTCTTTAGTAATCGCAAACTTACACGTCCTTGGCTTCCATAATTTGTTAATGAGTTCCAATATCGCATACATACTTGAGATGTGAGAATACGGACCGTAAAAAGTACCAAATCTCTTATTGATTGTTCGTGTCTTGAATATTCTCGGAAAATACTCTTTAGTTACACATATACTTGGATAAGTCTTACCGTCTTTCAGCAATACATTATATCTTGGATTGTATTTCTTGATAAGACTATTCTCTAAAAGTAAAGCATCCTCTTCCGTGTTGACTACCGTGTAACTGATGTCCCATATTTTGCTCACTAACACCTTTGTCTTGTATCGGTCCACTTCCTTGTGGAAATACGAAGAAACACGATTCTTCAAACTCTTAGCCTTACCTACATAGATAATTGTATGATCCTTGTCGTAGAATTGATAGCTACCTGGTTTGTCAGGCATATTTAATACGATGTTTTTGAGCTTTGTTAGTCTGTTCTCGTTTTCTTCCTTGTTCATGTTAGTTGCCTTTATTTAGGGATGTTTTATTGATTTGTGTTCCACGTGGAACGTAAAGAAAGGTCGTGAAAACAATTGTTCTCACGACCTTTCATGTTGTGTTAGATTTGCAATAGTGTGGTTACTTCTACGTCGGGGTCAAATCCTGCTCTCCCATTCAATCCCTCGTTCACCAGTTCTATGATGAAGTTGACGTAAATCTTCTTGGGGTGGAACTTCTTCACCAAGTTGCAAGCAGCCTTCATGGTTCCGCCCGTTGCCAGAAGGTCATCGTGCAACAGCACTATATCATCTTCGGTGATAGCATCCTCATGAATCTCGATGGTGTCTATGCCGTATTCCTTTTCGTAGCTTTCCTGTACGGTGGCGCAGGGCAACTTACCTGGCTTCCTGCAAAGCACCACGCCTGCTCCCAACTCTATGGCAAGCGCTGAAGACATGACAAAGCCACGCGACTCAATGCCTACGATTTTGGTAATGCCTTTGTCTTTGTAAAGGTTCAACATTTCTTGATTGATTTCCTTGATGCAATCAGGGTTCTTGAATAGGGTAGTGACGTCTCTGAAGTTCACACCCTTGATGGGCCAATCTGGTATGCAACGCAGATTGTCAAGTAATAATTTGTTGTTCATATCCTATGGTTTAAGTTGTTATTTTCACTCTTTTGTTTCACGTGGAACGTGTTGTTCGGATTGTTAAAATCTGTTTAACAGGCGTTGCGGAATTATCTTCCGAGCAGTACAAGTAATACGTTAATGTCGCTTGGACTTACCCCAGGAATCCTACTGGCTTGAGCCAGGGTTTCGGGTTGTATGCGTTCCAGTTTCTGCCTACATTCCGTTGAGAGGTCGTTGATGTTAGGGTAGTCGAATCTACCCTTGATACGAATGTTCTCCAAGCGGTGCATCTTGTCGGCAAACACACGCTCGCGTTCTATATATCCTTTATATTTGATGCTGATTTCTGCTTCTTCGGTGATTTCCTCTACGCGGTTAGCGCAAGCCTCCAGTACAGCTTTCAATGATGGCAGTTGTTCACTCAAGTTTTTCATGTTCACTTGAGGACGGGCAATGAGGTCGGCAATCTTCACGGAGCCGTGGAGTGGGGCAGTGCCTAATGATTCCAAAAATCCATTTACCAAAGCAGGCTTCACCGAAGTGTTGTTGCAATAGTCCACGATGCGTTGCAAATTCTCCTTCTTCTCCATCCACCAGTTGTATCTGTCATGTTTGGCAATGCCCAAAGCGTATGCTTTCTCAGTCAATCTTGCGTCTGCATCGTCTTGTCTCAGCAAGATACGATATTCAGCCCTTGAGGTAAACATCCTATATGGTTCATCTACGCCTTTAGTGACCAAGTCGTCAATGAGCACACCGATATACGATTCGTCTCTGTGCATGGTAAATGTCTTGTCGCCTACGCAATGCAAGGCAGCATTTACACCAGCCACCAATCCTTGACCGCCCGCTTCCTCATAGCCAGTAGTACCGTTCACCTGTCCGGCAAAGAACAAACCCTTCACCACTTTCGACTCTAATGAATGTTTCAGTTGCGTTGGGTCAAAGTAATCATATTCTATTGCGTAGCCAGGGCGGTAAACCCTTGCATCTCTAAGTGCAGGAATTTTCCTGATGGCAGCAATTTGAACATCCATAGGCATTGACGACGAGAATCCGTTCAAGTACATCTCATTCGTATTCTCCCCCTCTGGTTCCAAGAAAAGCAAGTGCTGGTCGCGGTCAGGGAAAGTCATGAGCTTGGTTTCTATTGAAGGACAATAACGAGGACCTATGGATTGAATCTGTCCATTGTATAGAGGAGAGTCAGCCAACCCCCCACGCAAAGTCTCGTGAACCTCCTTGTTGGTGTAACATTCCCAACAAGGCAACTGCTCCAAGTGCCGAGGTTCGCCCATGTAGCTAAACTGATGGTAATCGTTTTCGCCCACTTGAATGTTCATGTCCTCAAAATGCACGCTTCGCTTATCAATGCGCACGGGAGTTCCCGTTTTCATCCTTCCCACCTGAATGCCGTGTTGGGCAATGCTCTCCGTGAGATGGAAGACGGCAGGCTCGGCAATTCTTCCGCCCACCACCTGTTTCCGTCCGATGTGCATCAATCCGTTGAGAAATGTTCCAGCGGTAATCACGATGCTCTTGGCACGTAGCTCTGCTCCCCAGATGGTTCTCACGCCCACCGCCTCGCCGTTTTCCACGAGCAGTTCATCGGCTTGGTCTTGCCAGATGTCAAGGTTGTCGGTATGGTCGAGGGTGGTTCTCCATTCCCAAATAAATTTCCCCCTGTCGCATTGAGCACGTGGCGACCACACCGCAGGACCTTTCGAGCGGTTGAGCATCCTGAACTGAATGGCAGTCTTGTCGGTTACCAGTCCCATCATTCCTCCCAATGCATCAATCTCCCTAACTATTTGCCCTTTGGCAATGCCTCCAACGGCAGGGTTACAAGACATCTGTGCAATCTTGTTCATGTCTATCGTCACCAAACAAGTCTTTGCGCCCATGTTGGCACTGGCACATGCGGCTTCACATCCTGCATGTCCGCCACCGATAATCAAAACGTCGTATTTTAGAATCATGTGGCAAAATTACAAAATCTTTTGCAATTATGTAGGTTATTGTTTGTAAAAAGCAAAGATTTGCATGATAATGAAACAGAAGACCATACGTTTGCGAGATGCAAACCATATCTTTGCAAGGTGTAAACATCATCTTTAGCCTTCGTAAACCATAGCTTTCTTCTTTCCTCTTTTTAATATATATAGCAAAAATATTAAGATTTTTTTAAAAATGCTTTGTAGTATCACTAAAAAATGGTATTTTTGCAATCAAAAGAAGGATGCAATACCTAAATAAGATGATTGTACCTTTTGTTTGTCATTACCTTTTATCGGTAAAAGGCAATACGTTTGACGGGCTCATTACAAATGATTCTATGAGATAAATACTAATTTATATAATTTAAAATCAATCATTTATGTGGTTAATCAATTCATCAATTGGTAGAAAAGTAGTAATGTCAGTCACTGGCATTGCACTTATCCTGTTCTTGACGTTCCACTGCTGTATGAACGTCGTGGCACTTTTCTCGGGTGAAGCCTATAACATGATTTGTGAATTGCTCGGTGCCAACTGGTATGCTGTTGCTGCTACCTTAGGTTTGGCTGCCTTGGCAGTTATTCATATCGTGTATGCTTTCATCCTGACTGCTCAAAACCGCCGTGCTCGTGGTGCTTCTCGCTATGAGGTGACGGCTAAGCCTGAAAAAGTGGAGTGGGCTTCACAAAACATGTTGGTACTCGGTATCATCATCTTGCTCGGCTTGTTGCTTCACTTGTTCAACTTCTGGTACAACATGATGTTTGCCGAGTTGTTCCCATCTATCCACTACGACCCAGCTCCCGCTGACGGTTTCGGAAAGATTGTAACCACTTTCAGCAATCCTATTTACGTTGTATTGTATGTGATTTGGATCGTGGCAATTTGGTTCCACCTCTCTCACGGTTTCTGGAGTGCCATGCAAACCTTCGGTTGGAATGGTAAGACATGGTTCTGTCGCTGGAAGGTTATTGGACTCATCTACACCACACTTCTCATGCTTGGTTTCTTGGTAGTGGTATTGTCATTTGCTTTCAAGTGTGCTCCAAGTCTCTGCAAGGCAGATTGCTGTAAGGCAAAGACCGAATGCGTGATGGAGGCTCCATGCGACAAGGCTGCTAAAACTTGTGACATGATGAAAGCTTGCAAGTGTGAGGATTGCAAATGCGACCCATGCAAGTGTGGTGAGGAGAAAAGCTGCAAATGCGTAGATTGCAAGTGTGACCCCTGCAAATGTGCTGAGAAAGAAGGCTGCTCATGTGATCCCTGTCAATGTGAGGATTGCAAGTGCTAATCGTTTGAGTTGTTTTTATTTTTCATTATTTAAATTTTGAAAAAATGGCTAAAGTGTTAAATTCAAAAATACCCGAGGGTCCAGTAGCTGAAAAATGGAAGGAGTATAAAGCTCACCAACGCCTGGTAAATCCTAAGAACAAACTGAAACTTGATGTCATCGTGGTAGGAACTGGATTGGCAGGTGCTTCTGCCGCCGCCTCTCTTGGTGAGATGGGTTTCAACGTGTATAATTTCTGTATCCAAGACTCTCCCCGCCGTGCTCACTCTATCGCAGCTCAAGGTGGTATCAATGCCGCTAAGTGTTATCAGAACGACGGTGACTCTGTTTATCGTTTGTTCTACGATACCGTGAAGGGTGGCGACTATCGTGCTCGTGAGGCTAACGTTTATCGTTTGGCAGAGGTGTCTAACAATATCATTGACCAATGCGTGGCTCAGGGTGTGCCTTTCGCACGTGAATACGGCGGTATGTTGGCAAACCGTTCTTTCGGTGGTGCGCAGGTAAGTCGTACATTCTACGCCAAGGGACAAACAGGTCAGCAACTCTTGCTGGGTGCTTATAGTTCGTTGAGCCGTCAGGTGGAAGAGGGAAAGGTAAAGCTTTTCACTCGTTATGAGATGGAAGACGTGGTGATCGTGAACGGTCGTGCACGTGGTATCATTGCCAAAGACCTCACCACAGGTAAGCTTCATCGTTTCTCTGCCAATGCAGTGGTGATTGCCACGGGTGGTTACGGAAACGCATACTTCCTCTCTACCAACGCTATGGGATGTAACTGTACCGCTGCTGTTCAGTGTTATCGTAAGGGTGCTTATTTTGCAAATCCTTCTTATGTACAGATTCACCCAACATGTATTCCCGTTCACGGTGACAAGCAGTCTAAGCTGAC
>DJXW01000012.1:55010-55462 GCA_002449845.1 Prevotella sp. UBA6994 | reverse complement strand
TAAGCTGACGCTGATGTCTGAGTCATTGCGTAACGATGGTCGTATTTGGGTTCCCAAGAAACTTGAAGACGCCAAGGCTCTGCAAGCTGGAACGAAGCAAGGATGGGAAATCCCAGAAGAAGACCGCGATTATTACTTGGAGCGCCGTTATCCTGCATTCGGAAACTTGGTTCCTCGTGACGTGGCTTCTCGTGCCGCTAAGGAGCGTTGCGACCACGGCTTCGGCGTAAACAATACGGGCTTGGCTGTGTTCCTCGACTTCTCTGAGTCTATCAACCGTCTTGGTCTCGACCAGATTATGCAGCGTTATGGTAACCTCTTCGAGATGTATGAGGAAATCACCGACGTATTCCCTGGCGACCTTGCCAATGAAATCAATGGCGTGAAGTATTACAAGCCAATGATGATCTTCCCCGCCGTACACTATACGATGGGTGGTATCTGGGTTGACT
>DJXW01000012.1:54487-54886 GCA_002449845.1 Prevotella sp. UBA6994 | reverse complement strand
CTTCTCTGACCACGGTGCCAACCGTTTGGGTGCTTCCGCATTGATGCAGGGATTGGCTGACGGTTACTTCGTATTGCCTTACACCATTCAAAACTATCTTGCAGACCAGGAGATTTGGCCTCGCCTCTCTACAGACCTGCCAGAGTTTGACGAGGCAGAGAAGGCTGTCAATGCTGAAATTGACCGCCTGATGAATATCAAGGGTAAGCGCAGTGTTGACTCTATCCACAAGGAACTTGGCCACATCATGTGGGAATATGTAGGTATGGGTCGTACAAAGGCTGGCTTGGAGAAAGGCTTGAAGCTGATGAAAGACCTCCGCAAGGAATTTGAGACAAACCTCTTCATTCCTGGTAAGAAGGAAGGACTTAACGTGGAGCTTGACAAGGCTATCCACCT
>DJXW01000012.1:53958-54420 GCA_002449845.1 Prevotella sp. UBA6994 | reverse complement strand
GGCTATCCACCTGCGCGACTTCATCATCATGGGCGAGCTCGTGGCTTACGATGCCCTGCACCGTGAGGAGAGCTGCGGTGGTCACTTCCGTGAAGAACACCAGACAGAGGAAGGTGAGGCTAAGCGTAACGATAAGGACTTCTTCTACGTGGGATGCTGGGAATATCAAGGTTCTGACGAGAAAGCTCCCGAACTGATCAAGGAGCCGCTTGAGTATGAAGCAATCAAAGTTCAGACCCGTAACTATAAGAACTAATTAAGAAAGGATTACTATTATGGCTAAAAATATTTCATTCACATTAAAGTATTGGAAGCAGAACGGTCCTAATGACGCTGGTCATTTCGATACGCATGAGATGAAGAATATTCCTGATGACACCTCGTTCCTTGAGATGCTCGACATCCTGAACGAAGAGTTGATTAACGAGGGTCAGGAACCATTCGTCTTCGACCACGACTGCC
>DJXW01000012.1:0-53883 GCA_002449845.1 Prevotella sp. UBA6994 | reverse complement strand
AGGGTATCTGCGGTATGTGCTCTCTATATATTAATGGTACGCCTCACGGAAAGACAGAGCGTGGCGCTACCACTTGCCAACTCTACATCCGTCGTTTCAATGATGGCGACGTGATTACCGTAGAGCCTTGGCGTAGTGCTGCCTTCCCAGTGATTAAGGACTGTATGGTTGACCGTGGTGCTTTCGATAAGATTATCCAAGCTGGCGGATATACCTCTGTTCGTACTGGTCAGGCACAAGATGCCAATGCTATCCTGATTCCGAAGGAGAATGCTGATGAGGCAATGGATTGCGCAACATGTATCGGTTGCGGTGCTTGTGTGGCTGCATGTAAGAATGGCTCTGCCATGCTCTTCGTTTCTTCCAAGGTTTCTCAGCTCGCTCTTCTTCCACAGGGTCGTCCAGAGGCTGCCCGTCGTGCAAAGAAGATGGTGATGCGTATGGAAGAACTTGGCTTCGGTAACTGTACAAACACTCGTGCTTGCGAAGCCGTTTGTCCAAAGAACGAAAGCATCTCTAACATTGCTCGTTTGAACCGTGAGTTCATCAAGGCAAAGTTGGCTGATTAATTTTGAAAATGGGGATGTGTCAAACACATCCCCATTTAATTAATGTACTCCCAAAAGATTTGAATGAATATCATGAATAAAATACTTTCATTATTAATTTGCCTCTTAATTTTATAGTTGCTCACAAAGTAATAACGATAAAGTATTATCTTCTTTCGAAAAGTATGCTAAAGATCATTTAGATGATCCCTCAAAGATTCAAGAAATAATAGGTATTGATAGCGTAGATACTTGTTCAACCTACTATTTTAAGGATATAGCTCGTAAACGTATGGAATTATATTTATGGACAGCTGACCTTTCGGATTCGACAAATAATATTATAAAAGAATATTCAAAAAGATATTCAAATAGATTTAAGGAAGTAAATGGTTTTTTGCCTTTGTGGATAAAAAAGATAGAGTTAGCAAAAATAGCAATATATTTAGCAGAAAAAGGATTAGTACCTTCTTTTGCAAAAGAAGAGTTTGATAGTATATTAGAAATGAAAGTGCATAACAATTATTCAAAACTTAAATTTGATTTTCTTCGATTGTCTAATATAGTACAACATAGAAACAAAAGAAATAAAGATTTTGTCTGTGAAACTCTACTAGGGGTGTTTTTGCGAATACAAGAGAAACATTATTGTATAACGACTTTTGATGTTGATGTGTGTAATGGGAAACCAAGTAATATAGAGGTTTACAAGATTCAAAGTTGTTGTAATTACTAATCATCATCATAAATGAGAAATTCCATAAAACCAATCATTTTGTCCGCTCCTCTTAAAAATATGATTTGAGAGAGAGCGGATATTTTTGTGGAACATAAAATACATCTTCACTAAATTTGTGAATTCAAGAAAGTTTATTTATCTTTGCACAAAATAAGATGCTATGGTCATTGAATACGAAAAGGAGTATCTTGAAGAACTATACAACGATGGGAAATGCAAGAACAAAAAGTATCGTTTCCAGAAACCTGTTGTTGCGAAATACCAAAAGCGAATAGATACGTTAATGTCGGCTACTCGCATAGAAGACTTGTTTGTCTTTAACTCTCTCAACTTCGAGGCATTGGATAATGGCTATTACTCTATTCGTATAAATTACCATTATCGCTTGGAGTTTAAGATTAAACAAGAGGGAACCGAGTCTATTGTGACTATTTGTACCGTAACTGATATTACAAACCATTATCAATAAACGAAGATATGAACAGAACGACTACACATCCAGGAGATGTACTGAAAGAGGAGTTGGAAGCCAGAGGCATTTCACAGAAGAAATTTTCAGAAATTCTGCGCATTCCCTATACACAGCTTAATGAAATACTGAACGGAAAGCGTCCTGTAACGACCGATTTTGCACTAATGATGGAGGCTGCTCTTGGTATCAATCCTGAATTGCTCATCAACATGCAAACACGCTATAATATGTCTGTAGCGCGACAAAAGAAGTCTCTCATTAAAAGATTAATCGACATCAAGAGAGCTTGCGCTGTTGTATTTTAAAAGAGTATTATAGAGACAGGTCAGAGATTCTTTTCTTCTTGAAATAAATTCGGTTTGAACATAAGAATTATTTGAAAATTCTATAGGTTCTTATTGTGTTCTTTTTCTTTTTAGTATCTTTGTACTTTGAAATTAAATATGAAAGAAAAGTATGGCAAGGAAAAAAGGTACTACGGTGAAAAAGACGGAAAGAAGACCGAAGATTTCTTGGACTATTAAGCCACATGGTATGACGTTAGAAGCATGGCAAAGAGCCTTGCGGAAACAGATTGCAAGAGAGGAAACCATGGCAGTGGCTGCCGTTGATGAGAAGAATTTGCCAGGAGAGTATGAGGTTAAGAATCCTCAGACACGACAAACATATAAGGTTGTTTATCGTGGATCTGGCAGTCCTTGGAATTATTGTTCATGTATGGACTTCAAGACATCACGTCTTGGTACTTGTAAGCATATCGAAAAAGTAAAGCTTTGGTTAGCAGAAAACCTGAACAGACAAGTACATTTCGATTTGCCAGCTTATACTTCCGTTTACCTTTCTTATACCAATGGCAGACAAGTGAAGATTCGCTTGGGAAGTAATCATCATCAAGAATATCAGAATCTGGCTTTACGATATTTTGATGCCGATGGTGTCATGTACCCAAATGCTTTCTATGATTACGATAAACTGTTGACCGAAGCTGTTGCCATTGATTCTTCATTCCGTTTTTACCAAGATGCCATTGATTTTATTTTAGAGCAACGAGAACGAAAGTTCCGTGAACAACTCATTAAAAAATACACTGATGAGCAACTTGACCAGTTGCTCACCGTCAATCTCTACCCATATCAGAAAGAGGGTATTCGTTTCGCCTTTGAAAAGGGACGCTCTATAATTGCCGATGAAATGGGGCTTGGCAAGACCATACAAGCTATTGGAACGGCAGAATTACTCCGTCGGGAAGGACTGGCTGAGCAGGTGCTGGTGATTTGTCCTACATCATTGAAATATCAATGGCAACGAGAGATAGAGCGATTTACGGGTGGAGTAGGGACACTTGTTATCGAAGGGAACCCATTGAAGCGCAAACAGCAGTATGCTTCAGATACACCTTATAAAATAGTATCTTACAATTGTGCTACCAATGATGTTAAGATGTGGGGAACTTTGCGGTCCGATATATTGATTATGGACGAAGTGCAACGACTGAAAAATTGGAAAACGCAAATTTCTATCGCTGCTCGTAAAATTCAATCAGATTATGCCGTAATCCTTAGCGGAACACCTTTGGAGAATAAGTTAGAGGAGTTGTATTCCGTCATGGAGTTTGCCGACAATTATTGTTTAGGTCCTTATTGGCAGTTCAAGGCTAATTGTATTGTCACAGACGATGGTGGAAAGGTTATTGGGTATCAAAATCTCAACCGAATAGGTGAGCAGGTGCGCAATCGTTTGATACGTCGTACAAAGAAACAAGTGGCTCTTCAAATGCCTAAGCGACAAGACCAGAACCTTTTGGTGGCAATGACAAAAGAGCAAAAAGGCATACACGACGAGTTCAAGGATGTTGTTGCAAGATTGGTCTATAAATGGCGTAAAATGCATTTCCTTTCAGAGAAAGACCGTCAACGTTTGTTGCTTTCCCTTTCCCAGATGCGCATGGTGTGTGATTCCACCTATATTCTTGACCAAAAGACACGTTATGATACGAAAATTACCGAGACGGTTAACATTCTTCAGTCTGTCTTTGAGAATGGGGACGAGAAGGTTGTCATTTTCAGTCAGTGGGAGCGTATGACTCGTCTCATAGCTCGTGAGCTCGACCAACTGGGCGTAAAGTATGAATACTTACATGGGGGAATACCATCTGCACAGCGAAAGAATCTCATCAATAACTTTACAGATGATCCAGATTGTAGGGTGTTTCTCTCCACAGATGCGGGCAGTACGGGCTTGAATTTACAAGCAGCCTCTATTATCATTAACCTTGACTTACCGTGGAATCCAGCTGTGCTTGAACAGCGTATAGCTCGCATATATCGTTTGGGTCAAGAACGTAATGTGCAGGTGATTAATCTCGTGGCTCGTGGAACTATTGAGGAAGGAATGTTAGGAAAGTTGCGTTTCAAGTCTGCTATGTTTGAAGGTGTGCTTGATAATGGTGAGGACACTATCTTCTTGAATAATGAAACGAAGTTTACTGCTATGATGGATAGCTTAGGCGACATGGTGGAAGAAGAACAACAGACGCAGGAATCCTCTAATGAAGTGGTTGAAGTCGTAGAAGAAGGACAGGAGCCTATAAGAGACCATCAAGCAGTTGAACAGATTGATGAGGAAATCGTTAAAGACGATCTTCCTAATGCGCAGGAAACAGAAATCAAGTCAGATACTCATAGCTCCGGGCAATTATCCCGCGAGCCTCGCGATTTGGTTGAACAAGGTATTTCGTTCTTGACAGGACTTGCCCAAACACTCCAGTCACCTGAAGCTACAGAGAAATTGGTTGAAACTCTTGTGGAGACTGATGCTGAGACGGGTAAGACACAAATTCGCATTCCCGTGCCTGACAAGCAAACTGTACATACATTGCTCAATTTTGTGGGTAAGTTGTTCGCTAAATAAGCCTATATCTTGTAAAGAAACTACAAATACTTGATGGGAAAGGTTTGTTATTCGAGTATTTTATCTAATTTTGCAAGATCAAACACACATTATAATATTTAAAAAGATGAAGGTAAGACAACTGTTTTTGATACTTCTCCTGCAAGTATGTATCTTTGCGAATGCACAGATACCTGCAGACGTAATGAATGTAATGAATAAATGCAGCGAGAAGATGAACAATCCTGCTGGCTACGAACTGGATTTTAAATTACATGCCGGCATGTTGGTGTTTTCTATGAATGGAACGGTCAAGATATACAGTAAAGGTGAAAAGTCTTATCATGTGATGACCATGAAAGTGTTGGGGAAAGAGCTGAAAGAAGAGTCTGGCTTTGATGGTGTGCAAGAATGGAAATACAAACAAAGCATTAAGTCTTCTGAACCTGATTCGCTTATCATCACCAAGGTTTCAAAGAAGGGGAAAGGTGATTATGACATAGACCTTAATATTCATAAGGATTATAAGACAGCCAAGATGAAGGTGAAAGGCGACTATTATGAGATTACTTTTTCTAATCCCAAGGATAAGGAATCGCCCAAACAGACTCTTATGAAAATCAATAAGAACAATTACTATTTTCATGAGATGTCAGTTAAGGAAAAGGGTTTGACGGTGAGAATGACTGCCACTAAAATCAAGTTTGGCGTTAATGATGATATGTTCAAGTTGGACCTCAAAAAATATCCAAAAGCTAAGATTATAAGAAAGTAGTCATCCCAAAGTGAGCATAGAATTGAGCATATAGTTTTCATGTCACAAAACCAACAATTGGGACCTGTTGTAGGTCAAGGGCGTTATCTTATTCTCGATGCACTGAGAGGCTTTTCATTGATGGGTATCATATTGGCTAATTTGCCGGAGTTTGCACTATGGACATTTCTTAGTGCAGACCAACAGGCTCAGATGCTTATCTTGGGCTATTTGGCAGGTAAGCATCAATTATATGCTCGAATCTCCACGTTACCACTAAAAAAGATGTTATGGTGGTTTGCATTGATAGGGGTACCCTTTTCGCTTTTCTATGCGTTGAGTGCAGTGAATGCTCATCCCTTGGGGCTTACAGTTCATTCTTTGCTCTATGCGATTAGCGTCATTCCTTTGGCTTTTTGTTATGTGACATTGCTTTGTCTTTTGTATGATAGGCTTCCCCAGTCAAGATGCTTTCGTTGGTTGGCAGCTCCAGGGAGAATGGCATTAACCAATTATATCTCGCAGTCGTTGATAGGTATGATGCTGTTCTATGGTATCGGATTCGGACTTGGCACCTCTTTTGGCTTGGTACACGTGGAATTGACGGCATTGTTGATATTTGTCTTACAGATTGTTTTCTGTAGCTTTTGGTTTAAGTATTTCCGTTTCGGACCGTTGGAATGGGTGTGGCGAATACTTACCTATCAGCGTTTTTTCTCCATATTCAAATGTTTGTTGCCATTGTTATGTATGGTTGTTTCAGGATGCAGTTCCCGTAATAGTTTACCTGATGAAAACTCTGTATATTACTGGCGCACGGAGTGGCGACTGGATTCCACGGAAACAGCTTTTCTCGAACGCTACCATATTAAAAAGGTTTTTTGCAGGTATTTCGACGTGGTCATGGTTGATTCTGTACCCATGCCCAATGCCACGATAGCCTTTGCCGAAAAAGTGCCACAAACATTGCAAATTGTCCCCACCGTCTATATTACTGAAGACTGTATGCACCTTCATCATGAGGGATTGGCTCAACGTATCGTTGAGCGAATTGTGCAAATGAACGAGACCAATGACGTGGCAGGTGTTCGTGAGATACAGATTGACTGTGATTTTACGGCTCGTAGCAAGAAAATATACTATGATTTCTTGTCAGAAGTACGACAGGTTGCCAAAACTCACCAGATGCGACTCTCTACTACCATTCGCTTGCATCAATTATCAATGGAAGAGCCACCGGCAGATTATGGAGTACTTATGCTGTACAATACAGGTGACCCACGTAAATTTCAAGAGCGTAATCCCATACTCGATTTGCGTGACGTACAACCTTATTTGCGTTATCTTTCCGACTATCCCTTGCCAATGGCAACCGCTTATCCCATATTTCGTTGGCAACGCACGATATATGGCGTACGCATCGAGCATGTAGTTGAGGCAGATGAAATGTTGAGGGTGAAGGAAGCGGTAGAACAGCGATGTCCCGACCTTCATCATACCATTATCACTTACCATCTTGACAAAGAAAACATCAACCGATACAAAACAGAAGATTATGAAGCGATTTATCATCATTAGTGCTTTGATTTCCTTTACCGCGCAAATATTTGCTTGTGGTTGGATAGGAACCCATAATTATTACCTTTTCAGCGTTTACGACAGCAGGGAATTTAGCAGACGTGTCGATGAAATAAGCATGAATAATTGGAAAACTTATTTAGGCTCAGATGAGGAGTTTTCTTTCTTTGATGCAGATGTCATTATCCAGTCTGCCAGGAAGAAAGGTGATGTGTTGATGGAAAGTTACGTCAGAAATCTACAGAAATATTTAGAGTGCGCACAAAAGGCAAAGAATGAGAGTTGGGATTATCCCACCAAGGCTGAGCTGTCTCATCGCCAGCAAGTATTACAATCAGTACGTGCCTATGCGAAAGGCAAGTTGAAGACTCGTCTGCGTAGCCAACACGCTTTGCTCTTGATGCGTTGCAACATGATGTTGGGTCGCCATGCTGAGAATATCTCTTTCTGGGAGAAAACAGCAAGCCAGTATATCGAAACGGTCTATAAAGACATGATGAAAAACATCTACGCCGGTGCATTGCTGAAAACAGGACACCCAGACCGTTCTGGTGCGCTGTTTGCGGAAATGGGCGACTGGGAGAGCCTTATGACGCAATATTATGAGAAACGTTCGTATCAGGCTATTCGTGCCGAATATCTGCGTGATGCAAACTCACCTGTGTTGCCATTCTTGTTGCAGGATTTCGTCAACAATGCGCAAGAGGCTATAGATGGTACTGTTGAGGGAAACAATGAAGGTAAGCTCTTTGTACGCGATATTCAGAAGAACGAAGCGCTACAGATGTGCCAATTGGCAACGCTTGTGGTGAAAGAAGGAAAAAACCGCCACCCACTGATGTGGCAGAGTGCCAAGGCTTGGCTGGAATATCTTTTCGGGAACAAACGACAAGCCCAAAATGACATCAAGGCTTTTGCAAAACTCGAAGGAACCCAACGTATGCGCGACAATGCCCGCGTGTTGACATTCTACATTTCCTCCGCAGAATCTCCGGTAAGCAAGACGTATAACGACTATCTGGCTGGTGAACTGTCGTGGTTAGAAACCATGCAAAAGAAGGATGACCATTATGGCAAAGCATTAGACCGTACCATCCATCAAGTACTTGCCGACAAATATCTACAAGCGAATCGCCCAGAAGTGGCAATAGCTTTATACAATATGGATCATGCCAACGAATACGATTGTTTTCTCGATACGATGGCAGTAGAGCATTTACTACAATATTTGGAGTATGCTAAATCTCCATCTACAACGGCTCTTGACCGTTACATCAAGTCGCATATAGAAATAGACCCTCATGCGATGAACGACTTGATAGGCACGAAATACCTGCGTCTCTGCCAATGGGGTGAAGCCTTGACTTGGTTGGCGAAGGTACCCCTTTCGTTTGTCAATGAGAAATATTATCATCCGTATGCCCTTTATCGTCAATGGACGGTGGAACCGTGGTTGACTCGTCAGTGGCTAACGTGGGAACAGAGATATGGGGAGCATCTACCTAAGTTGAAGTCTAATCCAAAAGTTGATTTTGCCCATGAAATGTTGGATATGGAGAATAAAATGACATTGTTGACGGGACAGAATCGCCAACAATGTTGCTACGACCTTGCCGTTCGTTATGCTCAAGCTTGCTTTACGGGTGATTGTTGGTTTTTGATGCATGACGGAAAGAGCGTGAGTGATACGGTGAGAGTAAATGAAGTAGATTTGGCTGCCAAAGCCGTAAGCCTGTTGCGTGAAGCAAGCAAAAGTAGTGATTTGCGGTTGAGAGAACGCTCTCTTTTCGCCTTGTCTTACGTCTATCTCTATCCCGAATCCCATCGTTGGAGCATTTTGGTCTGGGACAACAGTGCCATTGATTACGTCAGGAAAGTCAATCCTCAATCACAGCAATATCAGGCATTCACGGCTCTTGCTGAGTTTGAGAAGCAAAACACGCAAGGCATCAGCGAATATGTTTCGAGATGCGATGAGTATAAGCAGTTTTGCAAGCGAAAGCAATAGTTGACATTGCGTTATCACATAGTTACCTCATGAAAGATTGTGTTTGATGCCGATTTCGTTCTAATAAGACACTTATTAAGAAACCATTGGTCACCATACAAGTAACCATCGGTCACTATGCAAGAAACCGATGGTTACTATATATGGGAACGAAGGTTATTTCACTTTCCAGACGTTCAACGTGATACTGCCAGATTCTCCAGGGGCAGGTTCGCATACATAAATGGCATTGTTCAGCCAAGCATATTTGCTGTCGTTAGGTGCTTCAAACTGAGGTGCAGCTTTGAAATAGAAGGATGGCTTTCCATACTCATCCTTGCCCGAATAAATGATTCCACGGTTGCGCACATGGATATATACCCCATCGTCGGTCTTGATGGAATATATAGCTTCTAGTTCTGTCCGATTTCCCTCTTGATTAGCCAATTGATAGTCGGCACCACCGTTGATAATGGTTCCTTTTACGAGTGGACCTTCAAAAGTACCGCCAGTGATGGGGATGATCATGCGTTTGCCGTGAGGAGTATTACCTATGGTATAGGCTTGGTCAAGCGTTACGTTTAATTGCATGACAAATTCCATCTTTGGCGTTTCTTTGGGAGGATTGGCTTGTGCATGGACGGTTAATGCGGCAATCAATAAGGAATAGAGAAAAAATAATTTTTTCATGGCATTTTTGGTTGTAATAATTATTATCTTGCAAAAATACCAACTTTTTTATGGATAGCAAAGATATTTATTCAAAACTATTATTAATTTTGCATATTATCTTTGATTATCGAAATATTTCAATCAGATGACATGAATACGGCAAAGGAAATCATTCAGTACATGGAATCTCAGCGTAATGAGTCTCAGCGCAAGATACTCATGGGATTTTTCAAGACGGCACCAGGCGAATATGGATATGGTGATGAATTCTTGGGATTGAAGGTTCCCCAAACGCGTGAGGTGGTAAAAGTGGTGGCAAAAGACTTTCCGCTTCATGAGGTGCCTGTATTATTGATGAACCGTTGGCATGAGGTACGTCTTTGTGGTTTCTTGATTTTGGTAGATAAGTTTGAGAAACAAGCCAAGAAACGTTTGGAGCATGATGAAGATGCCATTCACCGAAGGGATGAGATTGTAGAAATGTATTTGGAATATGCAAGACAAGCCAACAACTGGGATTTGGTGGATTTATCCGTACATAAGATTATAGGCCATTGGTTGTTGTTGCCAACTTATCTCGGTGGAACGAAAGTGGGATTACACCAAGAATATAAGCTCAAGATACTTGACGGTCTTGCTGACAGTTCTAATCTATGGCTACAGCGCATGAGCATGGTTTGCTCATGGAAAACCTCACAACAAGGTGACCCTTCCTATTGTCTTCGTTATGCGGAAAAACATCTTCATCATGAGCATGATTTGATGCATAAGGCGGTGGGATGGATGTTGCGAGAGATGGGGAATCGGGTAAGCATGGACTTATTACGCGATTTCCTGCGCCAACACGCCCATGAAATGCCTCGTACGGCATTACGGTACGCCATTGAAAAAATGGACGAAGAGGAACGAAAAAAGTGGATGGAAAATAGAATGTAAAACATATTATGATGATGAAAAGATTATTTTTAATGACGATTGCTTTGTGTCTGACGGCTATTTCGATGATGGCACAAGAAACGGTGATGATGAATACGGGTAATATCAAGTCGCCCGAAGTGAATAATGACGGTACAGTAACATTCCGTTTGTATGCACCCCAAGCCAAGGATGTGGTGTTGCAAGGTAGTTTTCTCTCGCAACAAGGGGTGAAGATGCAAAACGATGGGAAAGGACTGTGGTCGGTTACTTCAGACAAATTATGGTCAGAGTTGCATACGTACACATTCGTCGTTGACGGTTTGCGTATGACAGACCCCAACAATGTGTATATGCTGCGTGACATTGCCACTTACCAGAATTATTTCTTGATAGATGGCGAATTGTCTGCCAATTATTTCGTGCGTGAGGTTCCACATGGAACAGTTTCCAAGGTGTGGTATCCCAGTCATACGTTGGGGTTTGAACGTCGTAGGATGACGGTTTACACGCCAGCTGGCTATGATGACCATCAGCAAAAGCGCTATCCCGTGTTGTATTTGCTGCATGGTGCGGGTGGAGACGAGAATGCTTGGAGCGAATTGGGACGTGCCGTGCAAATACTCGACAACCTCATCGCACAAGGAAAGGCTGAGCCCATGATTGTGGTAATGCCCAATGGGAATGGCGGTCAACAGGCTGTACCTGGAGAATATCCCAACTCGATGTATAAACCCTCGTTCATGAATCCGCGTATGATGGATGGGGCTATAGAGGCAGCTTTCGTTCCTGATGTGGTGAAATATGTGGATAGCCATTATCGTACGATGGCAGATAAGGCGCATCGTGCCGTGGCTGGTCTTTCCATGGGCGGTTTCCATTCATTGTATATATCGGTGAACAATCCCGATTGCTTCGGGTATGTGGGATTGTTTTCTGCGGCTATCAATCGTCAGAATCCTCAAGGAGAATTTGCATATATCTATCAACAATTAGATGATAAGTTGGCGCAGCAATTTGCCAATCCGCCATATTATTACATTGCCATCGGCAAGACAGATTTCCTCTATCGGGATAATGTGGAATATCGTCAGCGTCTCGATCAAGCTGGGTACAAGTACGAGTATGTGGAAACAGATGGCGGGCATGAGTGGCGCAATTGGCGTATTTACTTGAATCAGTTTTTGCCAAAATTGTTCAAGTAATTGAGCAAAGACTTCTTTCAGAATATTTGTGGGAATTGCATTTGGCAAATCTTTGCTGCAAGAGACCCAACGCAGTCTTCGCTCAGTAATCGAGGGTACTCGCTACTCTCGGTTATTGAGCGAAGACGCATTCAGCGTTAATGATTAACGATTTTACGACCAAAGGGTGTCAAGGCAATATGGGCGAGCTTGAAATGCTGCTTACCGAATGGAATACCGATGATGGTGATATAGAATATTGCTCCGAAAATAGCATGACCGAGAGCAATCCAAATACCTCCGATGAAAATCCAAATCAGATTCATCACCGTACTCAAGCATCCTGCAACTTGGTTTCCGTTCTTCACCTCCTTGCCAAATGGCCATAGTGCCAGCAACCCTAACTTGATTACTTGCCATCCGAATGGAATGCCCACGATAGTAAGCATCAAAGCCAATCCTGAAATAAGATAGCCGATGGACATGAATAATCCACCAAAGACTACCCAAATGATGTTTCCTAATAGTTTCATGATATTTGAATATTTTATATGCATCTAAATTCAAAGCGGATTCCAGCCATCATTTCCAGCAAGAATTTGCTTGATGTCGTATTTGCTGATGTCAGTAAGTTGGTGTGACCAAGCCACACGTTTACTTGGGTCCGCACCATCTCCAGTGCTTTGATATTCCGCATAATAGGCAGTTTGCTCGTTAGAGGTTTTTCCCCAGTTGTTCCATCCCTCTGGTTTGATGTGCGAGTCCATGTGGCAACGGATGTAAACCGTTTGTCCGTATGGTCGCCAAGGACGAGATAGATAGACAGAGGCGGGAGCTACGGATTTGTCGGCAGTAAGTTTGCAATCGTAAAATACATATCCGTAAGTTACTCCTTGTGGAGTGGCAGGAGCAGTGACGTAGCCTTTTGACTTGCTATGAATATGGCAGTGAGAGAACACGGCAGTGGCTTTGCCGAAGATGAAATCTATGGTTCCTTCGATGTAGCAATCCTCAAAATATTCACGGGTGTTTTCTCCGTAAGTATATAATGTATCTTGGAATCCGAGGAAGCGGCAATGGCGGAATACGGCACGGTCTCCGCCGATTTGCACGGCTACGGCTTGTCCTACGGGACCTGCTGAGTTTTCAAATGTGATGTTCTCTGCCACGAAGTCGTTTCCAAAGATGTAAATGGTGGAAGACCCACTTGTTCCTTTGTTTTCTCCAAAGATGTTGGGCTTATTGGCATAGTCGTCGTTTGTAATCACTGTACCTTCTTCGCCATAGAGTTCAACAGCCTGCTTGGTTTCAGCGATGATGATTTTCTCTTTATACACACCCTTCTTGATGAAGATGCGAGTAGGACCAGCCTTGCGGAAGTCGGGTACGGCATTGATGGCGGCTTGTACGGTGGTATAATTGCCTGAGCCGTCGGTAGCGACTATAAAGTTGTATTTCACGTTTTCTACGTTGTTGGCGGCGTTTCCAATCATGGCACTGATGAAAAGGACAGTAATGATTCCCAATAACTTTTTCATGGTTTTGTCTTTTTGATATTGTTTCATTATAGACGTAATTTTCCAAATAATGTAACCCATCAAAAAAGGATGTTAACCAAGAAAAAGCATTGATTTAAATCAAGAATTTAGTTTAGAATATTGATTTCTTTGACTTATATCAAGTTTGTGTGATGTGAAATGTTTAATTTTGACACGGAACTTTTTAACTTTTAAATTTTAAAACTATGAAAACAACAAGATTACACATTTTGTTGCTATTGTTGTCAATAGCTGGATGCGTGTCTGTTTGGGCAGATACGAAAGTGATTTTTAACTTCAAGAATGATGAGGTGATTAGCAGTTTGACCACACTTGAGTCTGGGGAGGTGAAACTACTCTTTGAAAGGAATGATGCCAGATACAAACCCAGGACAGACGGTACGTTTGCGTATCTATATAATGGTAATACATTGAATATTACTGCCAATGGTCATCCCATTAAGAGTGTGGTCTTCTCCAGTCCTACCAATGACACGCGACTCTCTCCGCAAACAATTTCAGTTGGGGAATGCACTTACACAAGCAACGTATTGACTTGGACTTGTAATGGGGGACTCATCTATTCATTGGATGTGAATCAGAATGTCAATTCCACGTTGAGGAAGCTTAATTCCATCACGGTAGTATATGATGAAACCACCACTTTCGACCAACCTGCACCGCCCACTTTCAGTATCGAGGGAATGGTGAAGAAAGGTACGAATGTGGAAATATCGTCTAATGTGGTGGGAGCAAGTATTTATTACACTACCGATGGCTCTGTTCCTACAACGTCAAGTAATGAAGGTACATCTGTTACCATCGATCATGACATGACAATTCGAGCCATTGCGGTCATGTTTGGCGTTTCAAGTGAAATAGCAGAAGCCACTTATACCATCCAAGTAGAAAGCACCCAATACGAGTATGTAAAAGTAACGGATGGCTCTACACTTCATGATGGTGACGTATTCCTCGTTGTCAACGAGGACGCATCCAAGGCAATGGGAAAAGATGCTGGCAATTATCGCTATGCGGTTGACGTGACTATTGCGGGCGATAAGATAGTGAATCCATCGGATGATGTAGATGAAGTAACTTTGGAAAAGACAAGCAAGCTATGGTATCTGCTCACATCCACAGGTTATCTGTATGCCAATCAAACAAGTAATAATTACGTAAAAACGAGTACAAAGAAAGAGGGTAATTATTCAAAAGCAAGCATCAGCATCAAAGACGGGAATGCGGAGATTAAATTCCAGGGTGGAGGTAGAACCAATAGCTATTTCCAATATTATGGTGGAACGTTGCGATTCTCTTGCTATTATAATGCTCCGTCAACCTCTGATAGGAAAATACAGTTATACCGCAAGACGGAAATATCAAACACATCCGGTGAGTATATTGATTTCTCGGTCAGCGACCTGGGCTTTGCCACTTTATATTATAGCGACAAGGCTTTCATCGTTCCCTCTGGACTTACTGCAAGAACGTACCATGTGGTAAATGATCAATTGCTGGCGAGCAAGACTTATCTTCCAGGACAAGTGATACCTGCATCAACGGGTGTGGTGTTCCAAGGAAACAAGGGTAATTATTTACTTGAGGTGACGGAAATGAATGGTGAGGGAGATCCTGATAATATGTTGAAAGGATTTGATGAGGATGCACTTACCGTAGGAGACGGATATTACTATAAGTTATCTACATTCGAAGGCGAAAACATCGGTTTTTATTGGGGAGCAGAGAACGGTGAGGCATTCATCAGCAAAGCACACAAGGCTTATTTAGTTGCTCCCACGTCAGTGTCTTGCAAAGGCTTCGCATTCGATTGGACGAGTGGGGTAGAGGCAATACCTAATTCTTCTTCCTCAATCCACCAAGATGTATATACCCTTGGAGGTCAGCGTGTGCATGGCACAGACTTGCCTAAAGGCATATATATCGTCAATGGCAAAAAGATGGTTGTTCGGTAACGTGAAGAGCATGAAGACATACGTCTGCCCCGTTATTAAGTGTTTTGAGATGAAATGCAGTCAGGTTGTTTGTCTGTCCAAGTATGAGCGATTCAGTAGTGACGAACAATTATCTAAAGGGGGCTTTATGGAAGATGATGCCGAAGATGTTACGTGGAACGTAAATGTATGGGAGGAATAGGAAGATAGGTGGGTGATAATGGATGGGGTTTCATGGAAAATCGCTATCTTTGTAGGCGAATTAACACCGATATGGAGAAAGCGATGAATACAAAAACCTTTATCCTCCAACATGCCAATGATGACGTTAGAAATTTGGCGTTGCAAAAAGACAAGTTTCCTGACGTGGATATGAACTATGCACTTGACCAGATAGCAGGAAGGCAAAAGGCAAGGCTAAAAATTCCGTCGTGGGCAGCTAACGAAGACATCATCTATCCTCCGCATTTATCCTTGGAACAATGTTCCTCGGAACGAACAGCGAAGTATAAGGCTCGGTTGGTAAGGGATTTGGTTTGTAGTAAGCTTTCCAATTCCTTACCAACTACCCCATTTGTATTAGTAGATTTAACGGCTGGGTTTGGAGTGGACTTTACGATGATGGCGAAATCGTTGATGGATGCTGGTATCTCCGCCGATAGAATGGCTTGTGTGGAGCAACAAGATGGCTTATGTGACATTGTGCGCCATAATCTTTCAGTCATGGGGTTAGGCGAAGCCCGTATGATCAATGGGAATGGAGTAGATTATCTGCGTCAATTATCTCATACAAGTGTGTTGTTTCTTGATCCTGCACGTCGTGATGCTCATGGAGCTCGTACTTTTGCCATATCTGATTGTACGCCCGACGTATTGTCTATCCTGCAAGAATTGTTGGAAAAGGCCGACTATGTGGTCTTGAAGTTATCTCCCATGTTAGACATTGCCGCCACCGTAGAGGCTCTTGGTAACAACCATGTTCATGAGGTACACGTGGTATCTGTTGCCAATGAGTGCAAGGAGTTGTTGGTTGTATTGTCAAAACAAGCAGATGAAACTCGTGTTTTTTGCGTGAATGATGATATTTCTTTTTCTTTCCCCTTTCACGATACCACCCCAGTGCCTATTGCAGAACAGTTGTCTGAAGGATTATATCTATATGAGCCAAATGCTTCTATCATGAAGGCAAAATGCTTTGGTTTGATTTGCCAACGATATGGTGTGGAGTCAGTTGGTTCCAACTCACATCTATTCGTGTCCTCTCAATTGATAGATGCTTTTCCTGGTAGGAAATTTAGAATATCCGCCATTTCATCCATGAACAAGAAAGAGTTGAAAACTTGCCTTCATGGCATTTCACAAGCCAATATTACTACTCGTAACTTTCCCCTTTCCGTTCAAGAACTGAGAAAGAAGTTGAAACTTCGTGATGGTGGGAATACGTACATATTTGCCACTACCGTTGGACAGACAGATCATCGTCTGCTCATTTGCCAATTGTAGTTTCAATTGTTTGGAACAATCGATTATTCATAGGGGGAATCTTCAATTAATATACGAAAAACTCGGACAAATAATTTCTCTCAAAAAAATCAAAAGAGAAATGACAGAAGCCAAATGGATGATTACACATCATAAAACATCATGTTTTTACTCGTAAAATATATAGTTATCGTCATAACTATGTATGTTACGGGCGTAACTATGTATGTTAGCGAGCTAACAGAATATGTTATGAGAGCCAAAAACAACCGTGTTTTCTGCATAAACAATCAGTTTTGAGTGCATATATATTCAGTGGTTTTTGCAATACATTAATAATCAATCAATTAAGAAATTATTCGAAAATCGCCATTTTTTAGGTCAAGGGAAGAGTTGGTGAAAAATATCGCAAACTGGAGAGCCCTTTTTATCACTTTTTCATGACAATTGAATAGTGTACAAAATAATCCCCTTTCCTAAATGGATAGAAAAGGGGATTGATTATTAGGATAGTTATTGTTGTTTATTTCATTTCTTGATGACTACCCTTGCCATCGATAATCACGCAACGGTTCTTGTCGTTCTCATTGAATGGTTGAACGGTGTCACCCTTGGCTGTTGCGGTAATGCGAGAAGCATCAATGCCACATTTCTCTACCAATGTCTTCTTGCAATTGTCAGCACGGCGTTGTGAGTACATCAAGTTAACCTTTGCATTACCTGTACCCTTGTCAGCATAACCTACGACTTGCAACTTAGCATCGGGATTGCGCTCCATGAACTTCTTGATGCGTTGGAGTTGAGCTTCTGTTCCTACGGGATCAGACTTGCAGATTACGTAGAAAATCTCCTCGTGCAATGACTCGTTAACCGTAACAGGCTTGGGCTCTGGTTTGGGTTCGGGCTTTACAACGGGTTTTGGTTCTTCTACTACTACAGGCTCTGGCTCTACCACTGGTTCAGGTGCTACTACAGGCTCTGGCTTCTTGCAAGTCTTATACTTGTGGCCGAAACGGTAGCTAATACCCAACATAGCAGTAAACATCCAATCGTCGCTGTTGTTTAGTTTTGAGTTGAAACGGTCTGTCAAGCTGTTGGCATTCACTTCAAGAGATACTCCCAAAGGCTTGGTCACGTTGGTTTCCAGTCTCAAGCCTGCGCGAATGTTATGGCTCAAGCGATTCTTGTCCCAAACCAATGGCATGTCCAACTTGTTGGCTACCATCAAGTCTTTCAGTTCGTCGTTGTCCCATGCGTTGGTCAATCCGAAACCACCAATCAAGATTACATTCAGTGGGTGAGAATAATTGTGGTTCTTGCTGAACAAGTTGGTCAAGTTAACCAGCAAGTCCAAATCAGTAGTTACGTATTTCCACTTGTAGTACTGATTCTCGTTTGAAATTTTAATTCCGCTCTTTGATTGCCAAGCGTTAGCATGTAAACGCAATCCAACAGCAGGAAAGAAGTAGTGACCAAATGAGAAGCCAGCTGTAGGTGTAATGAGCTTGTCCATAGGCGCATTCGTGGAAGTGAGTTGAACACCACCTTGTGCCTCAACGAATGAATACGACTTTAAGATTTCCTGGGCCGAAACGGCACTAACTATCATCATCATGACAATAGCTGTTAGTAGTCTTTTGGTTTTCATAAATATCATTTTTCTTATACTTGTTATTGTTTTATTTTGCAAAGAAAAGCAAAAAAAATCATAAAACCAATTAAATTTGTCTTTTTTTGATAAAAATACTTTCAGAAAGTGGATTTTCAGTCATAAAATGCCAAGATGAAAAGATTTTTTTAATAAAAATGAGTATATTTGCACTTTGATTACATAATTAATTTAGAATGTCATCAGTAGTAGTTACGAAAGTGGAGACGAAGAAAGATTTGAAAACTTTCATCAATTTCCATTATGATTTGTATAAAGGCAACAAATACGACGTACCCAGTCTCTTCAGTGATGATATGAATACGTTGAGCAAGGATAAGAATGCCGCATTTGAATTTTGTGAGGCAGAATATTACTTGGCTCGTAAGGATGGGCGCGTCGTAGGGAGGGTTGCCGCTATCATTAACCACCGTGCCAATGAAATCTGGAATCGCAAGAGTGTGCGTTTCGGATGGATTGACTTTATAGACGACTTAGAGGTTAGTAGTGCCCTGATGAAAGCCGTGGAGGATTATGGCAAGCACAACGGTATGACAGAGGTTGTTGGTCCGTTGGGCTTTACTGATTTCGACCCAGAGGGAATGCTCACGTGGGGCTTCGACCAGTTGGGCACGATGGCAACGATATACAATTATCCCTATTACCCGGAACATGTGGCAAAATGGGGAGGTTACGAGAAAGACAATGACTATGTGGAATTTAAGATATACGTGCCAGAAAAGGTACCTGAGAAAATGTCGAAGATTTCGCAGATGATCATGAAACGATACAACTTGCATGTTCGGAAACCTACCAAGAAAGAAGTCTTTGAGGAAGGATTAGGCCACAAGTTGTTTTATTTGATTAACGAGACGTTTAAGGATTTGTATGGCTTCTCCCAACTCTCCGATAAGCAGATAGACCAATACGTTAACATGTATTTCCCTGCGGTAGATCTCAACCTCATCCCCATTATCGAAGACTGGAGCACAGATGAGCACAAGCTGGTGGGTGTGGGCATTACCATTCCATCACTTTCCAAGGCTTTGCAGAAATGCCGAAGAGGTAGATTGTTGCCTTTTGGATGGTGGCATGTGATACGTGCCTTGAAATTCCATAAGACCAACATTGTCGATTTGATGATGATTGGCGTATTGCCCGAATACCGCAGCAAGGGAGTAAACGCTCTCATGTTCTACGATTTGATTCCGTGGTACAACAAGTACGGAATCGAGTGGGGGGAGAGCCAAGTGGAAATGGAAACCAACGAAAACGTACAAAGCCAATGGCAATATTTCAATACTGAACTGCATAAACGCCGTAGGTGCTTTGTCAAGAAGATTTAAACGAAGATAAAGAGTAAGGATTTAAATGTCAACAGATCAAATTTACGAACAGGAACTCCAACCGCAAGTGGAGTATACAGACGATAACATACGCCATCTTTCTGATATGGAGCATGTACGCACACGTCCCGGTATGTATATCGGACGATTGGGCGATGGCTCCCTGCCTGAAGATGGTATCTATGTGCTTTTGAAGGAAGTGATAGACAACTCGATTGACGAGTTTAAGATGAATGCCGGCAAACGCATTGAGATAGATGTGGAAGACAATCTTCGTGTGAGCATACGCGACTATGGTAGAGGTATTCCTCAAGGTAAGCTCGTTGAGGCTGTCAGTGTGTTGAATACGGGTGGAAAATACGACTCCAAAGCTTTCAAGAAAAGCGTGGGATTGAACGGTGTTGGTATCAAGGCTGTAAATGCCTTGAGCTCTAAGTTTGAGGTGAAGTCGTACCGTGAGGGAAAAGTGCGTGAGCTGACGTTCATGCGTGGAAAACTTGTTGACGACGTGACGAACGACAGCAATGACGAGAACGGTACGTTTATCTTCTTTGAGCCAGACGATACGTTATTCCAGAACTATCATTTTCACGATGACATCGTGGAAACCATGCTCCGCAATTATACCTACTTAAACTCTGGTCTTACCATCATGTATAATGGTCGTCGCATCTTGAGTCGCAATGGCTTGAAAGATTTGCTGAACGACAATATGACAAATGACGGACTTTATCCCATCATTCACATGAAGGGTGAGGATATTGAGATTGCTTTCACCCATGCCAATCAATATGGAGAGGAATATCACTCTTTCGTGAACGGACAGCATACCACGCAGGGCGGTACGCACCAAAGTGCGTTTAAGGAACATATTGCCAAGACCATCAAGGAATTTTTTGGTAAAAACTACGAGTATGTAGATATACGCAATGGATTGGTGGCTGCCATTGCTATCAATGTGGAAGAACCCGTATTTGAGAGTCAGACGAAAATCAAGTTGGGCTCTACCACCATGTCTCCTAATGGTGACTCTGTGAATAAGTATGTGGGGGATTTCATCAAATTGCAGGTTGACAACTATCTGCACAAGCATCCCGAAGTGGCTGATGCCATTCAGAATAAGATTACCGAGAGTGAGCGAGAGCGTAAGGCTATTGCTGGTGTGACGAAGTTGGCACGTGAACGGGCTAAGAAAGCCAATCTGCATAACAAGAAATTGCGCGACTGTCGTATCCATTACAGCGACGTGAAAAACGAGCGCAAGGAGGAGAGTAGCATCTTTATCACCGAGGGTGACTCTGCCAGCGGAAGCATCACCAAGAGTCGTGACGTGAATACGCAAGCCGTGTTCTCCTTACGTGGAAAACCGCTCAATTCGTATGGCTTGACCAAGAAGGTGGTGTATGAGAATGAGGAGTTCAATCTCTTGCAGGCTGCCCTCGACATTGAGGATGGGTTAGACACGTTGCGTTATAATAAGGTGATTGTAGCCACCGATGCCGATGTAGATGGTATGCACATTCGCTTGCTCATCATCACGTTCTTCTTGCAGTTCTTCCCCGAACTCATCAAGAAAGGTCATGTTTACGTGTTGCAAACCCCTTTGTTCCGCGTCAGAAACAAACGTACACGCATCAAGAACAAACAGGTTATTGAGGCTGCTGATGCCAAGTTGAATGGCAAGGAACGTAAGTCTGATTTCATCACGCATTATTGCTATAGTGACGAAGAGCGATTACGTGCCATCAAGGAATTGGGACCTGATCCAGAAATCACGCGATTCAAGGGATTGGGTGAAATTTCGCCCGACGAATTTGTCCATTTCATCGGTCCTGATATGCGTTTGGAACAGGTTACCTTGCACAAGAACGACCAAGTGGCTAAGCTCTTGGAGTATTACATGGGTAAGAATACCATGGAACGACAAAACTTTATCATTGATAATTTGGTGATAGAGGAGGATATTCCGGAAGAGTCGCAGATGAAGGATTGACAATTTTTTCTCAAAATTAGAAATATCAAACACAACAAAGATAATGAAACAACTTTTTTATGTGATATGCCTTGTGTTGTTGCCGTCGCTGACGTATGCGCAACGCATCAATCTCAGTGATGACAGTCCGCTCAGGAAGTTGCATATCGCTGAGATGGCTATTAACAATTTGTATGTAGATTCCGTTGACGAGCAAAAGCTGGTAGAGGATGGCATTCGGGGTATGTTGGAAAAACTCGACCCGCATTCTTCTTACACCACTGCCAAGCAAACCAAGGAGATGACCGAGTCGTTGCAAGGGTCTTTCGAAGGCATCGGCGTGCAATTTAATATGGTGGAAGACACCTTGCTGGTTATTCAGCCCGTTACCAATGGACCGTCTGAGAAGGTGGGTATTGTCGCTGGCGACCGTATCGTTACGGTTAACGACACGGCTATTGCTGGCGTGAAGATGTCGAAAGAGGAGATTATGCGTCGCTTGCGTGGCAAGAAAGGTACAAAGGTCAACTTGGGTATCATCCGTCGGGGTATTGCGGATAAGTTGAAGTTTGTCGTTACGCGCGACAAGATTCCCGTGAAGACCATTGATGCTATCTATATGATTCGTCCTACGGTGGGTTATATCCGTATCGGTAGCTTTGGAGCCACTACGTATAATGAGTTTATGACGGGTGTTGACTCCTTGAAGAAGGCGGGCATGAAAGACCTTATCCTCGACTTGCAGGAGAATGGTGGTGGATACATGCAGGCTGCCGTGATGATTGCCAATGAATTCTTGCAGAGAAACGACTTGATTGTATATACTGAGGGAAGGAGTGCTCCCCGACAGGAGTTCAGGGCACAAGGCAATGGCAGGTTGCTTGATGGCAAGATTTACGCATTGGTTAATGAATATTCTGCATCGGCATCTGAAATCGTGACGGGTGCTCTCCAAGACCAAGACCGTGGTATCATCGTGGGAAGGAGAACGTTCGGAAAGGGACTCGTGCAGCGTCCAATCGACTTCCCCGACGGTAGCATGATTCGCCTTACAATAGCTCATTATTACACGCCTTCTGGTAGGTGTATCCAGAAGCCATACGTGAAGGGTGAGAGCAAGGAATACGCTGAAGACATCGAGAAACGATTCAAGCACGGTGAGCTTTACAGTGCTGATAGCATCCACTTTGTGGATTCCTTGAAATGCTATACCTTACGCAAGCATCGCACGGTTTATGGCGGTGGTGGTATCATGCCAGATTATTTCGTGCCGCTCGATACCACGCAGTACACCAAGTTTCATCGCCAGTTGGCTGCCAAGAGTATCATTATCAATGCTAACCTGCGCTACGTAGATAATCATCGCAAGCAATTGCGTAAGCAATATCCTACGTTTGAATTGTTCAAATCACAGTTTGAGGTTCCTCAAAAGATGATAGACGACCTCTTGGCTGAGGCTGAGAAGGAAAAGGTAAAGCCCAAGGATGATGAGGAATTGCAGATGACCATTCCTCGATTGAAGCTGCAACTGAAAGCTCTTGTTGCCCGCGACTTATGGGATATGAGCGAGTATTTTGCCGTGATGAATGACGGCAGTGACGTGGTGAAAAAAGCCTTGGAGCTGGTTGAAAAAGAATAACAATCAATAAACTTGAAGGACCTTAAAGACATTCTGAGCTTTAAGGTCCTTCAAGTCATCTCATGGCAAGTGCCTTGTTTTCGGCTGCTTCCATGATTTCTCGTTCTCCTGGTCCTTTGTCGTTGATGCCGCAAAGGTGTAGGATGCCGTGGATGATGACACGGTGCAGTTCCTCGTCATATTCCTTGCCAAATTGTTCTGCGTTGGTACGCACGGTGTCAAGAGAGATGACCAAGTCGCCATTGATTACATCATCTTCGTCGTAGTCGAAGGTAATGATGTCTGTATAGTAATCGTGTCCTAAGTATTCACGGTTTACTTCCAGTATCTTCTCGTCGTTCACGAAGAGATACCCTATGTCTCCCACTTTCTTCCCATACGTGGCTGCCACCGCCTTGATCCAGGCTGTAGTGTCACGTTTCTTGATGCGAGGCATCTTCACGCCTTCCGTGTTGTAAGTTATCATAATATCGTCGTAAATTCCGAAGTGTCTTTTCCAAATCTTGTCAGTTCTCTGACCATAGAAGAAGATACGATGTCCATGCCTGGTTCTGCGGGCAGCAAGATGGTTTCTATGCCCGACAGTCTCCTGTTGATGTCGGCTTGTGTTCGTTCTGATTCAAAGTCGGCTACATTGCGCACACCCTTCACGATGTATTGTGCGCCTTCCCGACGGGCGAAGTCGATGGTGAGGTCGTGGTAGGCTTTCACCTCTATTTTCGGTTCTTGGGCATATATCTCGGCGATTTTTCTCACGCGTTCCTCCCCGTTGCAGGTATATTGTTTCTTGTCGTTGATACCTACGCCGATTACTAATTTGTCAAAAAGGGGCAGGATGCGCTTCACCACCGAATGATGGCCGATGGTGTATGGGTCAAAGCTGCCTACGAAGATTCCTGTTTTCATTGTGTTTTGGTTTTTTCTCGGAGTTCTCGGAGTTCTCAGAGTCCTCAGAGTTCTCAGAGATCTCAGAATAATTCTTGCTCCATGATATTTCCATGATATGGGTTTCTCCCCAAGTGCTCGTATGCCAATTGCGTTGCCATGCGCCCACGGGGTGTGCGCTTGATAAATCCTTCCATGATCAAGAATGGCTCATACACCTCTTCCACCGTACCCGTGTCTTCACCAATGGCGGTGGCGATAGTAGAAAGTCCCACGGGACCTCCCTTAAACTTGTCGATGATGGTGAGCAATATCTTGTTGTCTATCTCATCCAAACCATATTGGTCGATATTCAGCGATTTCAACGCATATTTCGCTATCTCATGGTCTATCCTGCCACTGCCTTTCACTTGTGCAAAGTCGCGCACTCTTCTCAGCAGAGCGTTGGCTATACGGGGCGTGCCGCGCGACCTGCCCGAAATCTCGGCGGCGGCATCGTCGCTGATAGGAACATTCAGAATGCTCGCACTGCGCTTGATGATGCGAGTGAGCGTTTCTGGCTCGTAATATTCCAAGTGTAGGTTGATGCCGAAACGGGCGCGCAAGGGTGCGGTAAGCAGTCCGCTGCGTGTGGTGGCACCCACCAACGTGAAGGGATTGAGGTCTATCTGGATGGAACGTGCCGACGGACCCTTGTCTATCATGATGTCTATGCGATAGTCTTCCATGGCGGAATACAGGTATTCTTCCACCACGGGCGACAGGCGATGAATCTCGTCGATGAAAAGCACGTCGTTGGTCTCTAATGAGGTCAGGATGCCAGCTAAGTCGCCTGGCTTGTCTAATACGGGACCGCTCGTGATTTTGAATCCCACGCCCAACTCGTTGGCTATGATGTTGCTCAACGTGGTTTTTCCAAGTCCTGGAGGCCCATGCAGCAAGGTATGGTCGAGAGGTTCACCTCTATACTTAGCCGCTTCTACGAACACTTCAAGGTTCTCCACCACTTTCTTCTGACCGCTGAAGTCATTGAATCGCAATGGGCGCAGTGCGTTCTCGAAGTCTTTCTCGGCTTTGCTCAGGCGTTCTTCCCTGATGTTAAAATCTTCTGCCATTCACGGATATTCTTGTTTGTACGTGCAAAGATAATGCAAATTGGGGGCAGTACAAAATAAAATGTTCCTTTTTGTGTTTTTTATTTCGCTAAAATCGTGGAAACAAAAGTCACCATGCAAGAAACCGATGGTTACTATATGTGTGACCAACGGTTTCTTGCATGGTGACCGATGGTTTCCGAGATAGTGACGCGTAGGAAACGCGAAGGTTATCTTTGGAAATATTTCTTGTTGTCTTTGATATAAAAACCTTTTTGTGGTTGTGCTATGCGTTGCCCTGCCAAATTATAATAATGTGAAGAAGTGGCAGATGGCTGGTAGAGGGTTTGTATTCCGTCAGTAATGTCGTTTAAAGTCTTGATTTCTTCTTGTGTCAGCGCAATGTCGTACAGGCGGAAATGGTCAATCTGTCCCACCAAGTCGCCGTTGTCGGTATTGTTGTCCCACCACTGCGTCCTGCCAATGTAGTTGCGGGTATCGTTGTCGCCGTTTGTCAGTTGGTAAGGTTCATACGTCACGTTGGTGCCGCTGACGATGGCTGTACCATCCACGTAGATGGTGGTCTTCTTTGATGCAGCGTCAAACGTCACGGCAATGTGTTGCATCTTGTCTTGTGGCATTTGGCTGTTGGCTTCCACCATCAGCGTAGAACCACCATTGTATTTAGCACCGGCAGAATACTTGTAGTTGTTGGTCAGGCGAAGAAATACGCTGTTGCCGCTGCCTGAACCGAAGTCGTAAAAGCGTGGCAGCTTGGTGCGGTTGTGTGCCAGTGCGTCGAACGTGAAGGTGTAGCTTCTCACGTTTTTCAAGATACCAGTGGGAGCCAGTCCGTAGCCGTTGGCAGAAAAGGTGGTGGGAGCGTTGCCCATGAGGTTCAGCGTACCATCTATCTTGGCTGTGCCCATCACCTGCATGTCACGGTTGTTGCCACTCTTGTCGCTCACGTATTTCTGTCCTGTAGAAGAAGTGTACAGGTCATCTGTTTCAAACTCGTATTGCAGCAAGAGGTTGTTTTCTATCTGTCGTGGATAAACCGTCACGTCAAAGCTCACACTGCCGCTTTCCGTCGTGGCTGTCAGCGTCACTGGGGTAGGGGAGTCGGGAAGGTTTACCAAACCCGTATTGCTGATGATACGGGTTTGGTTTGAGGTCCATGTAATGCTCTTGCCGTTGGTTTCGGCTGGCAGTACGATGTCTGTATATACGTTTTCGGGAATGGCAATGCTGTTGAGAGCCATTGCGTCACCATTCGCCTTGATTTCGTCTTGTGGCAATGCGCGGTCATAGAATCGTCCCAACTTCATCTTTCCATCCCATCCACCAACGGTCAGTTGGTAAAGGGTTTCGTTGGCTACGTCTGCCTTGATTTCTATCACGCCGTTTCTATATACCACCATCTGCTGTCCGTCGTAGGTCAATGCCAGGTTCACCTCATTGTAGGTGGTAGGCCATGAGTCGCCTGATGTACCAGATGAATTGGCTGCCCAGTTGTCAGAATTATAGAACTTATATTCACTGCGATAGGTCTTTCCTCCGGCTTTCAAGGTGAGGTAACCCTCTGCGTCGAGTGCTAATTGGATGGTTGCTTTTGGTGCCCAGTTGCTGAGGTGTGCCACTTGTGGATAGGTCTTTTCGTCAACACCATTCACAAACGTACATCCCTGGTAGCTCTTGGCGTTCAGCGTGGCTGAAATAAGGATGGAGAACTGTGGATAGTTCTTGGCTTCGATGTTCAGTCCCTTGTTGTCTTTTGCCTCGCTGATTAACCCTTGTTGCAGGTTGATGCTGGCTTGTGGCAAGTTGTAGTCGCACATGATTCCCGTGGGATAGCCTTTGGGATAGTTTTTGTTGACCATCCAGTAGAAATAATTACCGTTCATCCATGTCAGACGGAGAGGAGATGTCGATGAATTGGGCAGAATATAGGGTCTTACATTATTCTTCTGTGAGTTTTTTGTGAGTTGTTCAGATGAGGCCACCTTACCGTCATCATCCACCACAAACTTCCATATTTCATAGATTCCATCGCGATTATATTGCCCGTTGGTGGTGGGAATGCTCAGGTAGAGGTCGTTTATGTTTTCTGGGTCAACGGCAGCACCGCCAGAGTAGCATCGTTCGGTAGAGTTCCAGTTTTTGTGGAAGGCATGGCCCGCATATTGCACCCATGTGCGTCTCCATTCCGTACCCGTCCATCTACCATACCAATATACGTGCGAGGTCTTGGCATCGTCGATGTGCGTATAGGCTATTACGGGGTGGTCTTGCTTGTCCACGGTAATCTGCCACACCCAGTTGCGTATGCTGGCACTGTTGTCAACCACGGTATAGGGATATGCGTTCTTGTATGCGTCTGTCTTCGACACGTTAAACACGCCGTCTGCCACCTTCTTCAGCGTATTGCCTTTCACGTCTTTCAGGATGGGACCGTTTCCGTTGTTGATGTCGATGACGTTGAAGTATAGCCAGTTGGGCATTTCGTTGTCGGGGTGACCAGTGGTGTAGCTCACGTATATCTTGTCTTTGCCGTTGCTTTGGTATTTGGCGTATGGTCTGGCTCCCGTACTTTGTACGATTTGCTTGGGACCAAAGTCCACCTTCACGTTGTCGTTGCCGTCGGGCATGGTGATACGTGCGATGGTAGGGTGCCAGTTGATACCTCTCCAACATAAATATATATGGTCTGGGTCGTCTGCCATGATGAATGGCGATGGGTATGTGGTGTTGTTAGCCACGCTGATGAATTTCTCTTCGCCCAACTGTGTGATGTCTCCTGGTTTCACGGATATTCTGTACCATATCTTCGGTTCGTCGGTGTGGCGTGTATAGAATATCATCACGCGCTCGTCGGGTAATACCAAGAATGTGGGGTTGTTATGGTCATCGGGTTGGAAACAACTGCGTACCAGTACTTCTTCTTTCTTGTTGTGGATGAAGTCAACCTGTGTAGCCTTGACGTTTCCGTGAATGTCTATATAGCCTATATAGCTTGCGTTGATGGTACCCGAGGCGTTCTCGTAATGGGTGGCTCTGGGATCGGCAAACCAGCACCATGCGCCTTCGTCAGTCATTTTGTTAGGTTGGGCAAATGCCCAAGCCGATAGGATGAGGAGTGTGAGAGTGAGTAATGGTCTTTTTTTCATTATCGTTATGGTTTTTTGTCTTTAAGGTCATTCTTAGGAGTTTCAAGGAGTTAAGGAGTAAAGGAGTAAAGGAGTAAAGACAATAGTCTTTTTGGTTGAATCATACGGATAATAAAACATTTGTCTGAACTCCTGAACTCCCTTTTTTCTTCTGTACTCCTTAAAAAGAGAGGGAGGCTCTGAGGCCTCCCTCCATTCAATATTTGATCAGAGTGCTTACTTCATCAATACCTTCTTGGCGTTGCCATTGCGGATGATGATGTACATACCCTTATTGTTGATGGCATTTACCTTCACGCCGTTGATGGTGTAGATACCGTCGCTTGGCTTCTGTGCATCAACCACTGTCTCTCTGATGCCAGTTGACAATGGACCATCCCAGCCAGTGTTGTCACCCTTCTGGGTGAGAGTCAATGTCCAGTTGGTTGCAGAGAACCATGTGCCTGTGAATGGAACGCCTGTGCGCAAGCTGTCGGTAGTCATACCAATCACGATGATGTGGTCTTCTACTACGATACCTGGCAAGTCGAGGTGCTCCCATCCATATCCGTTACCACCGTTGGCGTTGACGATAGCCTGGGTGTCGAAGTATGCTGGATCGCTGTCAGGCATATCGGCAAACTTAACGCAAGCCTCTTGCCAGATAGCACCATACTTATCAGTAGCGTTTACGGTAGTGTCGTTGCCTGTAGCGTCGTCAACGTAAGTGTAGGTCTGCAGAGGAATCTCCTTGAAGGTAGTGTCGTTCTTCTCTGCGCCACCGTTGGCACCGAAGATGAATGCGCCGTTGCCGGCAGTACGTACGTCAACACCGATGGTGTAAGTACCGTTAGGTACACCTACGATTACTTGCTCGCCGTAGTAGTTCAGTTTGCCAGCCGTGCTGTTGTAAGAGTCAAAGTAGCGATGGTTGGTCTCGTTCGGGTTGTAATATTGTCCGCTGGTAGAGTTCTTGTCGCCAGCACCTCTCTCCAATGTCCAACCAGTCTCAGCCTCAGCCTTAGCGTTTCTGATGAAGCCAGTATAGTCGGTTCCGTCAGGATTCTGGGCGTAAGCGTTTTGCTTCTCAGCTTCGAGGATAGCCTTCTCCAATTCCTCTACATATCCCTTCACGGTAGCTTCGTCTTGCATGGCAGCAGTCAGGTTGCTTGCTTGTGGAGCCATCAAGCCGTTCAAGAATGCCTTCACGTTCTCGCCAGAAGTAGCAGCCAGTTCGCTTGCCTTGTTGTATGTGGGAACGTAGGTGTTGATGTAGTTCTTCATCTCGTTGATCACAGAGTCAATGCCATTGTAAGAAGCCTTGTCTGAAGCAATGTAGCTGTTGCCATAGTTGAGGGCAAATTCTACGATGCTGCGACCTGCTCCGTAAGCCTCTGCTGAGGTTGCCAAAGAGTCGGTAACGGTAGGAATGGTCTTGCCAGCTTCCATCACCTCATTGTACTTAGCCTCAGATTTCTCTGCCAAGGTGATAGCCTCGCTCAAGGTCTCGATGTTGGTATCTTCAGCATACTTAGCCATTGTCTCTTGGGCTTGTGCCTTGTCGGCTGCGAAGTGCATACCGTTGATCATCTCGTTAGCCTCTGCCACGCGTCCGGCAAGAGCAGCTGCGATTTGTTCCTCTGATGCAGGACCGCAATAGAGCAACTTGAAGTCGGTTACACAGAACCAGCCACGGCGCAAGTCGGTCGTGCTGCCTCCGTAGTCCATAGGAGTGAGCTGAGCGTCACCGCTACCAGCTGCACCAATGGTCAGCTTACCGTCAACCACGATAACGGCGTCGGTAGTGGTCAGGGTTTCCCATGTTCCGTTGTATGGGTCGCTGTCTATCCAAAGACCCTCTGCCAAGGTGTTAGACTTGCCAGTTTGCAGGGTGCTCTTGGCAAATACGTGCTGGTCGGTGATACAACCAGGCTGGGTAATCATCTGTGCAGATACCTTATAATATCCGTTGGGCAGACCGGTCAAGTCTTGGCTGATGCTCAGGTCAATACCAGAGTTCTGCCAAGCGTTCCAGCAAGTGCGTTGCTGTACGTAGTTGGTGCGTTGGTCGCCACCGCTGTTGCCAATATACCAACCGGTAGAGTTGGCATCAGATGGGTTGCTGCCGTTAGCGTAGCTGTGCTCCTCTGCCAATGGGTAGGTAAGAGTACCGTCTTCTGCCACGGTAGGCTCAGCCTCCTTGTTCACGAACCAAGGATTCTGTACCAAGTGGGTGAAGTTGGCTGGATTATCTACAGTAGCCTCTTGGCTCATGTAGTAAGTAGTCATGTCTTTCTCAAAGTCGGTCAAGGCTTGAGCGATGTCTTCAGACTTACCTTCTTCCAACAGGATGGTGTACTTCTCGATGGCTGCTCTAAAGTCGTCGAGACCTGGATAAGCAGTGGTCTCGGCAATCTTGTTAGCCTCCTCAATCATGCTGGTCAGAGCTGCCAGGTCTTTCTGTGCTTGCAAGAGTTTGTCAAACAACTTTTTGGCATCTTGCAACAATTGCTGCAATTCCTCTGGGCTTGCACCGTCTGAAGCGTCTTCAATCTCCATAGCACCGTCAAGATACTCGTTCATCAACTCGCCTTGCAAGGTGTAAGCTGAGTCTTGAATCTGAGAAGTGTAGTCGAAGATGTCGGCTTTCAACAGCTCTACCATGTCTGCCTCACCTATCTTATATAGCTTGATACCGTCGAGCGCTACGATAGGCTGACCGCCAGAACCGGCATTGGCTGCTTCATAGCCAAACTGCATGGTGAACTCAGAGGTGGGAGTAAACTCAAACTCGTGCTTGGTCCATTGCTGGGCGTTCAGACCTGTACCACTCTCATCCTTGAACACGTCCTTACGACAGGTAATCTGTGTCAGGTCTTTTGCCACTGCCGACGTGTTGGGGTTGATGTTGATGGTCCAATACTCCAGGCGATAAACGGCACAAGGCAGATTTACCACTTGCTTGTAGGTGGCACTGTTGGTCCATCCGGCACGCAGATACACAAATCCTTCGCCACCGTCGAACTCTGTGGGACGGGCAGGAACTTCAAGATACGTGGTTCCGTCGTCGGCGATAGGCACTGACTGAGGCTTCAGGTCGTAAGGTACAGAACCGAAATAGGTCCATTCACATTTGGGGAAATCAGCGTTAGATCCCAATGTCCAACCCTTAATGCGACCCTTGAAACCGTTGACGGCTTCAAGCTTCCTTCCGTCGGGACGGCTCTGGCCACTGGTGGTCTTGGGCTTGGCGTACACCGTGCTGTCGGCTGCATAGTAAGCCCAGCTACGGTCACTCAGAGAAGTAGTGGTTGACACAATTTCCTTGATGGCTCCATCTACCTGGAACGTAAGGTCTTCGTCAAAACCTGGATTCTTGATGAGATGAGTTACATCTTCATCTTGGGCAAATGTAGGGAATGCTAACATCGTACCCATTGCTAAGAGTAGAAACTTCTTCATTTTTGTAGGTTTTAGAAAAATTATTTATTAGTTAGATAAAATTGAAAGCAATGTAATCTTAAAAACTTCGTTGGCAAAGATAGTTATATAATTTAAAATGTGCAATTTTTAAACCAAAAAAAATCGTTGTTTGTTACATAAGTGTCTCAAATGTTACAATTTTTGGAGTAAAATTAAACTTTTTTTATTTATTTGATGGTTAAATGATATTTTTTTTCGTATATTTGCACCGACTATGCCATGTCTGTAGCTTGATGAAACACCATCTATAGCTTGATGAAACACCATCTTTACCTCATGGAAAGGTGAGGTTTGGCAATGGTAAACGTTATCTTGACAAATAATTTTAAACAATTCTATAATGTCTAACTAACTTTAAAAGCTTATGAAACAAGGTTTCCGTATTTTGACCATGTTGCTTTTCGCAACATTGTTTAGTACCACGGCTTTTGCTTTGGATTGGGTTGCTCCCACTGCTCCCAAGGCTTCTCCACTGGTACTGGAAGACACATTCGCCATACGTAACGTAGGGCAGAATGCTTACATCTACATGGGCGAGGCGTGGGGTACACAAGGTATCGTTGACGTCACCGTTCCTAATGGCAAATTCTTGCTGGTTCGCCCACAAGAGGCTGTCTTGTCTGTTAATTTAGAGGATGGTACTGCCCAAGACGTTACCGTCATTGAGCTCCAAGACAACAGCAAGGGCTGGGGTACTCACTTCATCTGGCGTCAGCCTGCTGATGCCAACCTCGGAGAAGGCAACAAGGGTTGCTTCGTTGACAACGGTGGCGCTCCCGCTCGTTACTGGAGCGTGGCTCCTGTAGGTAACAACGTTTACACCATTCAGGTACCATCGCAAATGACGGTGGAGAATGGTTATGCTGAAGACGTGGCTTACAAAGATGGTGAGTTCCTCGGCGTACAACCCGACCATAGTTCTTCTTGGGCTGCCACGAACGCAGAGGGCGTAACCTACGGTATCTATTACGACGTGGTGTATGCTGATAATCCCGCCAACTGCCAATGGGAGTTCGTGAAGAAAGCTGACATCGATGTGTATGCTGCTAAAGTTGCATTGATGGAAACTGCTGAGAAGGCTTCTGAAAAGGGTATCGACGTAAGTGCTGCCAAGGCTGTATTCGACAATCCTAACGCTACATTGAATGAGCTCAATGCCGCCAATGACGCATTGAAGGACGAATTGCTCAACGTGGCTACTCCTGATGAGCCAGTAGATGTAACCGACAAGTACATCGTGAACGCTACTCCTGTGACAGGTACCAATGGCGTGGCTCCTACGGGATGGACCGTAACACTGACCGATACTGGCTCTGAGGCTGCTCCTAAGTTTGGAAGCAACTGCGGTGAGATTTGGAATCGCTCAGGCGGTAAGATTTCTCAGGTAATCACTATCCCCGCTGGCGTTTATCGCCTTACCGTCCAGGCTTACACTCGTACAGGCATGAAGGCTACACTCGCTGCAGGCAACGACAAGATGTACATCGCTACCGTTGGTTCTGACGAGGTGAATAATCTTGGTACAGCTGATGGACGCTTCAACAATGGCGACTTCGTAAACCAACTGCTCTTTGCTACCGCTGAGGATGGCGAAGTGGAGATTTCACTGACTGCCGACGATACCACTGGCGACCACTGGCTGGCTTGGAGAAGCTGGAAGCTCGAAAGCTTAGGCTCTGGTGTTGACTCTTACAAGTTCTTGTCTCAAAACCTCAGCGAGGGATGGGAAGAGGAATTTGTTGAGAAAGAGTATAACCAGACTTACTATGACGCAGTGAGCGAGGCTCTGGCTAACGCTGACGAGGCTACCAACAGAGTCGAGGCTATCGCTGCATACGCAAAGGTTTCTGAAGCCCTTCAGGCTCTGCGTGAAAACGCTGACGCTTATACCAACTTGCTGAACCGTGCCAACGAAATCAACGAAGTGGTTTGGAACGAATACGGAGGTGAAGATGCATTGGTTGACTTCCTTGAGGGAACCAACGATGCTCCTGGTATCTTCGAGTTAATCGAGAATGATGCTCTGAGTACAGAAGAGGCTATCGCTAAGTTGGAAGAGATGAACAGAATTGCTGAGGAAGTGAAGAAGAATCTGAAACAACCAGGTGACGACTGCACCGATATGATTCAAAACCCAACCTTCCGCGATGCTGCTGGTACAAACTCTGGATTTGACAAGTGGACCGTTGCAAGTGACAAGGCTCTCCAGAACAATGCTGGTTCTATCGAGGTGGTTGAGCAGTGGAACGGTACGGCTTCTACCAGTATGATTGACGTTTACCAATATGTGAACTTGCCAAAGGGCGCATTCCGCCTCTCTACCAAGGGATGGTATCGTAGTACTACTGACTATAATACCTATCTGAACAATCCTGACTATCAGGCTGTGAAGTCTTACCTCTATGGTAGCGCATCTCAGTTCCCATTCCCAGACATCTATAAGAGGAAATATACTGCCGAAGAGAAGGAAATCTACTTCCCACAAGGTAATGAATATCACTTCACTGAGGATGGCGTAACTTATTATTGCCCCAACAACTGTACGGGTGCTCGCGAACTCTTCGCTAACGAGGAAATCCACGACTATGACATGTATGTTGACTTCATCGCTACGGGCGAGCCTGTGAAGATTGGTATCAAGGGTACTGTTGTAGGATATGCTTGGACCATCTGGGATACATTCACGTTGACATTCTTGGGTAATGATGTGGAGTCTATGTTGCCAATCGCTGAAACGGCTATCGCTGATGCTGAGGCTCTGCTCGAAAAACCAATGGCTTCTGACGCTCGCGCTAACTTGCAGAATGGTATCAATGCTGCCAAGGAAGCAAAAGATGGTGGAGCACTCATCGACGCTTACGTTGCGCTCGGTGGATTGGTTGACGCTGCTAACGCAAGCATCAATACATACAACCGTCTGAAGGCTGCCAACGAGCAATTGGCAAGCGACATCCTCAAGTATATGGATACCGCTAAGCCAGAGGCTCTCGAGGCTGCTAATGCTCTGAACGCTGAGGTAGAGGAAGGTCTTGCTGCCGGTGCATATACCGATGCACAAATCGAAGAGAAGATTGCTGAAATCAATGAAGTAAGCTTCGACCTGAAGATTCCTGCTGGAGAGGCTTCTGAGATAAACCCACAAGACTTCACCGCTCTCATCGTTAACCCAACATACACAGGTGGTACTGCTGGATGGACCGAGGCTGAGGAATTTGCAGGTAAGGTGACTGTTGAGCAGGAGACTACTTCACAAGGTACACAAATCGGCTTCGCTGAGGGATGGAACACGTCATTCGACATCTACCAAGACATCAAGCGCTTGCCAGAGGGAACATACCGCGTGAAGGTACAGGGTCTCTATCGCCAAGAGGGTATCGATGCTGATGCCAAGACTTGGAAGTATGGATATGCAGCAGAGAAGGGATTGCTCGACTTGCTGACCGATGCTGAGAAGGAGAACGTGGTAGAATTTGACCCACGTGCCAAGATCTATGCTAACGGTGACACCATCAACTTCTCACGTTGGATCTTCATGCCTGAGAATGATGATGACAAGGCTATCTTGCAGTCTGGTATTTCTGACGAGGGTAGCTGGACTTCTTACGAGGATAACCTCACAGATCCCGAAGCTCCTATAACATACTATTATCCAAACAACCGCAGGGCTCTTGCTAACCGTTGCGACTTTGGATGGTATGACCATGAGTTCTATACATACGTAGATGCTACGGGCGTATTGAGAATCGGTGCTTGCAACAAGTCTGCTAAATCTAACGACTGGGTTCCATTCTCTAACTGGAGACTTGAATACCTCGGCACAGAGAGCAGCCATGAATCTACAACGGGTATCTCTGAGATCGGCATGAGCGAAGTGGCTGGAAAGGCTATCTTCACTGCTGACGGTCGTCGCGTGAACGCTCTCGTGAAGGGTATGAATATCATCAAGACTACTTCTAAGGATGGTAAGACCGTAGTGAAGAAGGTGATGGTGAAGTAATCACTCTCCCTTATCACATATATATAAATAAGGCTGACACACATCGTGCCAGCCTTTTTCCGTTTCAAATGCCCCCTGCTTTGTTTCCTCTACATTGCGCCTCCTCTTTAGGGAATAATCATGAAGCCTTGCTTCTTTCACGCTCCACCTCCTCTTTAGGGATAATCTTGAAATCTACACTCTACTTCCTCATTAGGAGTATTCATGAAACTTTGCTTCTTTTACACTCTTCCTCCTCTTTAGGGAATAATTGTGAAAGATTGATTGATTTTTGCCAAAAAGTTTGGAAATATCATTTATTTAATGTACTTTTGCAGTCTCAATTCATGGACTTGTAGCTCAGTTGGTTAGAGCAACAGACTCATAATCTGGAGGTCCCAGGTTCAAGCCCTGGCTGGTCCACGCTGAAAATCAAGGAGTTACGCCAATTGCGTAACTCCTTTTTTCATGTCTGCGTAAACAATGCGTAAACAAACTGTTTCAGTCCCCGCTTTTGTGTCATAGATAGTCACGGAGTCTCTGTGGAACTAACCAATGAATAAAAGGAAAATAAAATGCCATAACGATTCACATCGCCATGGCACAATCCTTAAAGAAGTTGCATTCATTTTTTCTTTTGACCTTTACAATCGCTTCGATTGCTTCTGACATGAGCAGACACATGAATGGTCTTGCCATTCTGGACTCGATCATATTCAGGAATGCGATTGAATTTACGGCCATCGCTGTCCTTTGCCATAATCATTGTAACCCGTCCTGTGGCGGGGATCCCTAATTGGCTGCATGTTTCAGGCAACCGTTATTTATTTTTTTACATAGACCTCAACAATCTCTCGGTTTCTCTTTTCCTGTAAAAGTCGCAAATAAGTACCTAGCATATGTCCAGCCTCTTGTCTCCAACAACAGATAACATGCGACCATTAATAAGACTTGAATTATCAACACCACCCCAATGGGCCACCACGACAACCAGCCACAGAAGATATTGGCTATGCCTATGCTTATTATTAAAAGAATGCTCCATACGCTAGCACCAAGATAGTTTCGACAGAAGCCGAACTCTATGTTGTACTGCCTCAGGATCACATCGCCACGACAGTTTTGCCTAATCTGATACACTGCATCTGCAATCGTCTTTTTTGCCATATCAAGGTCAGCCTTTTCATCCTCTTTGGTTGGCAGTTTAATGCCAAACGTCGTTTTCACCTTGGCAGCTATCTCCTTGTGATACGCCGACGAAATGGCAGTATTCTGCCAAAGCAGCATCTTGGTGGTAGGCATCTCTGTCTCGTCCTTCTTAAACATGCGGTACTGGAAAAGCCACTTTGACGTTTCCTTAAACACTTCCCTTACCAGATAACCAACAGCCATGCTAACCAGCGCAGTACCGCCGATAAGACACAACACCCACTGCAGATTGCCAACCAGTACTTGATATTGAGGAAACCACTCCCCCATACACATGGCCAACAATATGCATATGGGGAGCATTCCCAAAATTGCAGGATATACCCTTGCTACTCTAATGTACTTATCCATCATAGGCCTAATCTTCCTTAATACTACCCAAATACTTCATGCCATCATGGCTATCATGATTGGCATTCGTTACCATACCATCTGTCTTGTTATATCCATCCTCCGATACGAAAATATCAAGATAGTCTCCATTTGTCTCGAATAAAATATCTCCTGCCGTATTCTGTGTGATGGTGTCATAGCCGCTATAGTAATCTAACTCATCACTAGGTGCCTCGCCAACAATCACTAATTTTGGTGTCAACTTATCCATTAGCGACTTGGGGATGTGACCAGTCTTTCTGCCATGGTGGGGTGCAAACACTATGGTCTTATGAGTATTTGTCACCTTTTTATCAAACTCTTCTTGCATATCCTTTTCCATGTCACCCATCCACAGGAATGAAAATTTGCCTACAAGATACTTAATAGCCGGCGAAATATTGTTAGGGCTCCCGCCATCTGCTGCCGTCTCCAACGCTTCCTTATACAGGTCGTTATCTGTTATAGGCCACAAACAATAAAGCCCGGCTCCATCACGTTCGTTGTCCGACTCGTTCATCCACTTACGCTTACACCCTTTTTTAAGTTCGAAGCTTTTCTTGCTGTCATCGCGCAGTTTCTTATACCTCTTGAAATCATCCGTTTCCGTACCCTTCTTAGTTGTATTGTTATCAACACGATAGAAATTCAGGATGCCAAACTTGTCGTCGTACTCCACCAAACCTTTGATATGATCATCATCAGGATGGGTCGAAATAAAACGCTTGATGCTTTTACCTGATGATTCCGTTTCAATCTCGTCAAGGATGTCATCCTTAACGTCATCTGTAAGACAACAGTCAATTGTCGTAAAGTTGTCTGAGTTGTGTCGGATGTAGAACATGTCTCCATTGCCGACCGAAAAACTTTTAACTTTGCTCATTATTTAATCAATTTTTAATTAATAACTGCCGCAAAGGTACACAAAAAAAATAGAACTTCCAATATTTTCCGTGGGATTTTCACGGAAAATTGGAATTTCTATTAAATCTTCAGTGCAAATATAATACTTTTCGTTATTTTTTCACGTCTTGTAGTTTTTGTAGCTCCTTCAAGAATTCACTCACCAAATCACGATATTCTATAAACAGCTCACTCTTTGCCATCAATTCATCCAGTTTCGGATCAAGGTTCTTACTATATTGTTTCTGAAAATTGATGGTATTATGTACATAAACATGTTTCCGTATATAGGTACTGCCGTTTTCATCCTTCTCAAACATACGAACTGCATCACGCCTTAAATCAGGATTTCCCAACAAACTCAAGTCATGAGTTGCTACGGCGATCTGACAATTCTCAGCTATCGAGAGGTACATTTTTATGATAAAAGCCAGGGCCTTAGCATGTATACCCGCATCAATTTCATCTATGCAGGAACACTTTCTCCCCATTACGATGTCGTATATTACCACTAGCAACCTTATAATGTTAATCGTACCAAACGACTCCACCCCACTATCAAGTGATTTTTTGCCAGCATGAGCTGTCGAATGAATAAACCGCAAGTTCTTGTGTGATATTATGCCCGTAGGATACTGCTCCTGCATGGCCTTAACAACAATCTCTGGAGCTCCACTTTTTACCAAGTCAGAAATCAGCACACTCGCATCGTCCACCTCGTAGTCCACTATGTTTGTTCCCACGTCTGCCAATAGTTTCAGCAATAAAGTCTTCACACGTTTATCGCGTTCTTGATCGCCAGTTTGCAGCCTATCAGCCAGACTTTGATCACCACGCCTAACCAAACTGATTCTTTGATTAAAGTAATCGTAGTTTTGTCTCAGAATGACACTCTCCAAATTCAAGGCGCCAAACACAGACAAAACTGTACTGTTCTGAATCACATTTGCTTCCAACATTCGTTGGTCGTTTTTACTCAGGTCGCAGGCCTGTCCAAACTTGATAGTAACAGTATCTTTCTCCTTATTATATATTCTTTGATAAATTGGTGGATTCCCAGTTTGCCGCAGAACCTCCTCTTCTATCCTATCAGCACTCACTGCCACCTTATAATTATAAGATATATTACCTATATAATACGATATAGTGAGCACAGTTGGCTTGTTACGCGAATCATCATCTAGCAGAAACGGTCTGTACTTCGGTCTGTCATCTGGTTTATCCGGTTTATCTGTAGCTATCATCCTAAGATAGTTAAGAGCTGAAAACATCTTTGATTTGCCAGTGCCATTCAGTCCTACACATAGCAACAACCGCAGTATTCGCTTGCCGTCAATCTCTTGATACCACTCAGGCGGTAATGTAGATGTCTTTTCCTTTTTTGAAGCGAGAAATGACAACTCCACCTGATCCCTATAGGACATATAATTCTTTACTATAAACGATTCTACCATAATGGATGTTTTTTGAAAATACAAGAATGAAACATCTTTTGGGTGCAAAATTAATATAAAAAATCGAGAGCAGCAACAGTTTCCGTGAAAATCTCACGGAAAAACCTATATTTAACAAATAATGTCAACAATTCTCGCCAATAGACGATTGATTATTATCTCACAAACTCAAAATATGGACTCCCATTGTAATCATTATTTCTGTTAAGAAGAGGATTATTGAGGAAGAACGATTCACGATATATAACCAATGCGATTTAAGTTGCTAACATTAAGGGGTGGTGTATAGATACCCTCTGTTGTACGCTTAATGTTTCCTGTTACAACTAATATGAGAGTAATGAATCCATGAATGATTCCATTCATACTCGTCAAGCTGCAAGTAAAATAGATGCAAATATACCCCAACCATCTATAGCAATCTTCACTCTATAAATCACCTGTCAGTTTATGTTCGATGATATAGTTACGTAACTTTGTACGCCACGTTTTATTCTGTAAAAGGATCCATAGAGGATCATCAAAATAGGCGTAATCAACATTGTCTTTCTGCCATGTCTTTAAAGGAGTATGGCCCTTACCGAGACGTTCACCTTGATAGTTAAGATGCCAGAAGCCATCACTTTCCAAATGCCAAAAGGGTTTCTCTATTCATGTTGTTTCTTCAAACTGTGAGTTCTTCGTAAATTGTTGCATCAATATAATATATCGTTTTTCCAACTGGCCATTGATAACGAATTGGTTGTTTATGAACACATTATTTTCTAAACAATCAAATATTGCCACTAGAAGTACTAGCTTCGCCACGATTGTTTCACCGTTAATTTTTTCTGACGAATCCTTATAACATTCTTTGTACAAAGAATATAGCAATGCTCGTAATCGAAGAAATGAAGAGTTCTATTCATATTGCAAATCCCTTCTGCATTAGCTTTTCTTTCACGATATCTTCACTTTTTCCAAACAGGCGAGTCAGTTGTTCTATGGTCATTCCAGCTTGGAAGTAACCCACAAGGTCTTTCTCTTCTTTGAATGTCCACCGACGGGATTTCCTTGGTGAAGCGGACGCGGTAGCGACGATTTCATCTGGAGCAGGTTCTTGTTCAGTTGCCTTCTGACTATATGCTTCTTCGGGCACAATGTATTCTTCGGCAGATTGAATAGGCAGCGGTGCACCGTCTACGTTGTAGTTTCGCGAGAAGATCTCCTGCTTCACTTTTTCCAAGTCGTTGAAGGAATTCTCGCCATTCTCCATCAACTTCATAATATGATAGAAGCCGCCATTGGCATACTCGTTTATGAGATTTATTGCATCGGTAGGATTCTTCATAATGTCTAGTGAGCCAGCCTTTGCTATAGCAAGACAAATGAGAGCCTGAGCGTCTTTCTCACCATGATTATTCATCATTGTGTTCAAACTGAAAGGTTTATCCGCAATAGGTGGTGTTAGTGGACGACGCTCGTTTCTTAAGAAACCGATGATCGCAGCCCATACAAAACATTGCCAATGAAAAGAAAACACGTTGAAATCTCCTCCTTGTTTGTTGGAGAATTTATATATTACATCGTCCTTTGTCTTTTGTTCGAAGGAGAATCGCAATTCGAATATATTATCCATATTTCTTTATTATTTGAGTTCTTTTACAATAGTTGAAACTTCCCATATTTCAGGCTCTTTCGTATCAGCGCAATAAATTTTGCTTTCAAGTTGGATGATACGTGACACATTCCCTTGGTTAAATAGGTCTTCGTATTTGTCACTACCGACTTCAACGTCCTTCGTCATAATGATAGACTGGCCGAAGATATCTTTGATACCCATCAGATATTTATGCGTTGTACTTGGGTCGAAGCTGGAAGTCGGAGCATCGCTAATAAAGGGATAATACGTACCTATAGCCTCTTGGTTCAAGGCAAGCAGCGCATTGATAATACTCATCTTCTTTCTATCTTCATGACTAGTATTCAAACCGCCGTCAAAGGTGATGGAATAGTCTTCGTCTATCTCCACACGACCTTTATAGCCCTTGTCATGTTCTGTAAATTTCTCGTAGAACTGATTGGCCCTGTCCTCTATCTTATGGAGCAGTTCTTTACGGGCTTTTTCCTGTACAGAACGGCAGACATCCTCTAAGAAAGTTGAAATGTGCTTCCACTCGGTTTCAGCAACTTGCGTTACAGTCCCTGTATTATTGGTACCCATTCCATTCAGTTCACGTTCTGCATTCTCCTGTTGTCTCTTATAATCGTTGATGGCGGATTTACAGGACTCCAAAAGTTTTTTCTGTTTCTCCAGATTGCCACGTGAAGCCCTGATGTTACTTGTTAGCGTTGGAACGCTACTGGCTTCACGATGAGGGTCAACACCATATTTCTGCTTGATAGACTCAATCTGTTTATCCAAATCAGACTTCTTTCCCAGATACTTCCGTCTCTTGGCAATGAGCCTGTCCATCTCCTCTTCTGTATCTTGGAATTGCTTATCTATACCTCTCAAGCTTCTCAATACGAAGTCAGGGTAGTCTTGTATTTTACCCACAAACATATTGAACTGCTTTGAGAACTCCATGTTGTTACGATAGTCATCCAACTCCTTGTAATACTCCTCCTGCATCCGTAAGCGATTCATAATCCATTCCACAGCATGGGGATGGGCCTCGTCAACAGGAGAACCACAAACGAAACATTGATGATCTTTATTAAGAATTTCCTCCAATTTGGCTCTACTTGGTTCATCAATATACTTCCTTTCAGGTACTGCCGTTTCCACTTCTACGTGTGAAGAAATAATTTCCTTGCTTTGTTCAACCAGCTTGTCTATACCGCGGAGAATCCAAAGTGAAGGAAGAAGGCTTCGCTGATTATTGTCGATTTCTGTAAGTTGATTATTGATTCTTATTATCTCTTTCTCACAATCGTCATAGTCTTTGATAAGCTTTGAGAAGCCAGCAAGTCCTTGCATCTTGGTTTCATCATCTGCTAAAGCAATTTCGATTTGGGCGATGTTGTTTTCGTACTTCTTCTTATTATCTTCCTCTGTCTGTATTCTCCCTCGCAAGAAGTCTATTTTTAACAACAAACTTCTTATTTCAGAGTTTTGTTTGTTAGCTTCTTTCAACCTCTTTGATTCCTGAGACTCAATTTTAGTTTTTGACTTGGATATTATTGAAGTCAATTTCTCGTAATAGGGATAATACGAGATATGTCTCACTGCATCCTTCAGATTCTGCTTCTTTCTGAAATCTATAAGGCTGTCTAAAGATTCTCCTTGGAACCAGATGTAGCCGCGAATGCCTTCAGGAAACAAATCTGCAATAATACTCTCAGCCATGATGCCATTATCACTTTTAGTCCCTGTAGCGACATCATAAGTTACTTTCAATGAAGAGGGCCTGACATCCCAAGATTCAGGTTTGTCCCATTCCTGAACGGGTTGACGTATTGCACTTGCCTGACGTTCGATGATGTAATTCCTACCTCTGTCATCTGTCAGGTCTAATTGTACATAGCAGTCAACCTTGCCGTCTATTTTTGCATCGTACAAGGCCTTCTTGTTGATATACTCAAACTTGTGAAGAGCCTTATGAGAACTAAGATACAGGTCATCTGTCGTACACCAACCTTCACTTGTGACATATATCTTACCGAACAACACCCAATAAAAGGCATTGAATAGTTTTGACTTGCCTTTTCCACCATTTCCAATCACTAGATTCAGGCCATCACCAAACTCAATGGTTTGCTCCTCATAATAGGACTGGAAGTTGTTAATAGTAATACTGTTTATCTTCATAGTCGTTATGAATTACAGATGTTCTTAATATTAGCCATATACTGATTCACCAAGCTGTCGGCTTCTGATTTGTCAACGCTGAGTTCCGTCAGCATCTTGGCGACTTTCTTTGCTTTGTCAATATCAACGAGCACTTTTTCTCGCTCTTCTTTAACAACGAGATCAATTTCTTGCTCTATCATTTTATACATTTCATCTTGTATTGCCATAAGCCAAATATGTTTTTAGTTATATTGTTCTTCTTCTGTATCAAGCAAATCGAACATGGGGATGTTCAAAGAGTCGCAAACCTGTTTCAATTCGCCATAGAGGATATCGATCTTATTGTCTGCCAAAGCTGCAAAATTCAGAATTCGTCGTACTTCACCTGCAAAGAGGCTACGCTCTACAGAGGATGCAGATTCTGAAATGTCTGGCGGCATCACGATCAAATCCCAGATGTAAGCCATATCCTTGTCTTTGCATGTTCTCAGTACACGTCCACGACGTTGAATGAATTGGCGAGGATTGCCCGTGCTTGATATGAATATAGCATTCTGTGCCCTGGGAATATCAACACCTTCATCAAGACATTTCATCGACAAGAGTATCTGTATATCGCCACGCTCAAAGGAATCGAGTATTGATGGCGCATCGTCAAGCCCGCTAATATACTGATGGTAGGAATACTTGCGTTCACGGAACATCTGCGAGTATTCGTCGATGATGTGAATATCCTCGTTGTCGATGTTGTAGTCATCTATCTCTGCATAGTCAGGTTCGTAGCCCTCTGGAACGAACACAAAGGTATAGTTGAGGTTGCCTTTCTTCTTTTGCTCATCCAGCAGTTGGGCTACTTTCTGTTTCTTATTAGCTGCTTTGTGGATGATGCGCTTCCGTGCCATCAGAAGCATCTCGGCCTCTTTCTTATACTTACCCGTAAGCGGGTCAATAAACTTTCTGAGTTTCTCCGTAATCATATTGTACTGCTCCATCTCGTCAGGGGTCAAACTAACGAACAGAGGATAATACTCATAGTGGCACAAAATTGGTGGGTCAGACTTCCATATCGCATCCTTCATAGTAAAACGATAGGTGTATTTCGGAGGTTCTGAGTTGAAGAAATCATATAGCTTCTTTGAGCCGCCTTCATCATATATGCGTTCAGGAGTTGCTGATAGACCTATTCTATATTTTATAGAAAGAGGTAGATGCTTTATTGGGCCAGTAGCTCCAAGATTGTGAGCCTCGTCAGCAATAAAAACAAAGCTCTCAATACCTTTTGTGCTTCTTATGAAGTCTTGTATGTACTTCCGAATGAATGTTGCATAGGTTGTGATGATAACAATATTCTTCCTTTGGCTCAAAAGAGATTTGGTCGTATAGCGAGATAATAGATTTTTCCAATCTTTTTCTGTATGGGTAGAGACAATGTTTTGGAAATTGAAATGCTTTACTTCATCTTCCCATTGCAATGCCAATGCTCTTGTTGGAACTACAATCATGGCTTTGTAGAAACCATTCTCTTGATACTGCTTCAGTAGACAATTCAGAGCCGTAACAGTTTTACCAGAACCAGTAGCCATAGCAAAGATTCCGTTTCTATCATTCTCTATCCACGCATTGTATGCATTAACCTGGATGGAACGCTCAGATGGGAATGGGAACCGAGGCTCTTGTTCTTTGAGTTCCATCTTCTCAACAAGATATTCAGGAAGAGGTTGGGATGTTATTGGGTCTGAAGAGTCAATCTCTTTTACATCACGCAGATCGATTTCACGGTCAAGTAAATTCTTAAGTTTTACACTGCCAAACTTGTCCTTGATATATGAAGTGACCTTGCTGATAGGAATATGAATAAGGTGTTCGTTATCCTCCTGCCAATTATCGTTGAACTTGGCTTCAAGGTCTTTGACGTATTCAGACGATTGCCAGGACGTAAACACAGTAATAGTCTCGCTATTCAGTTCCATTGCTGTCTGCGAGAAGTTTGCTGAGCCGCTGAAGGCAACCTTGTTGCCTCGCTCATCCGTGAATACACCATACTTATCATGCCCAAGTCCGCCTTGGGTCGATATGGTTGCCACGAACTCTATCCTATCTACAGAAATCAGATAGGAGAAGCAATTAAAGAACTGCTCATCCTGACGGGAAAGAGTGCTACAAAGTTGGGTGACGTTATTAAGAATCTTGTCCTCAAAACTGTCTATGATACCCGATTGTCCTTTTTCGATGGCCAGTTTGTCTTGTTCACTAAGGATATGGTTAATCACGACCCTCATTCGCCCACCATTAGCGATGAACAAAGCGAAGCCGTATGCAAGGCATCGTATCCCAGACGTAGAGAAGAACCCCAAGCCAAGATCAAAAGACTTACTTTCAATCAAAGCCTCTGTAAAGAATTCTTTTGGCCCGTGTTTCAAGCCTGAAGAATACGAGAGTTCAAAATTACAGTCCCTTAGCATATCTGTCCCAGTCCAAATTCTATCTTGTCAAACAAATAGTCGAATCCTACCAGATTAGGGTTGTCTTTAACGTCAGCCATAATGCGTTCCAGACCATCGTCAAGATGCATCTTGAAATAGCGAGGTAAGTCTTTGTCAGACATCTTGATATTGTAGTGCTTGCACATGATGGCTGCATAGATGGTATAGAGGTTGCCAAACAGGACGCTTTTTGAATATTCCTTGCCACCCGAATCTTTCACATCAAATGGTGAGAACTTTACACCACTTTGCAGTGAATATGCGATAGCGATACGAGCTATAACATTCTCTGCTCCCAAGGCGAACTTACGAGTGAGAACCGTTACGGTTTCTTTGTTCTTTGCTGTTGTCTTTATCTGAGTGAACATATTAGCTTTCCTTTATGAATTCGTTTACCGGCACTTCCTCAAAGAATGAATGGGTGACATCATTCTTGATCAAGTAAGTTGATTTGACTATGGGTCTCATCACATTATACTCTTCTGCTGTCAACTCCTTGTAGAGCAACGGGAACAGAACCACTTGTTTTGATATCTGAGGATAGAATTCGGTTATAATCTTTGTCGCGTGGCTCTTGTCAAACTTCTGCAAAGGCGAGTCTATGAACACGGGGAACTGGATACCCGATTCATCTACTAAAGCCTTCAGAATGGAGGTGGCATAGAGTTGTTGTTCTCCCTTGGAAAGTGCATCCTTACTGATAACATTTCCATCAACAGAATAAAGGTTGATATCCATATCCTCCCCGTTGATGACGACTTCCACCTTGCCTATAAAGTCCTCCTTGTGCATGAGTGTATTGAGAGTTGTCTTGATGCGACGCTCCAGCGAATACTTCTTCTCTTGCTTTAGCGAAATGAGGAAAGTTGAAAGTTCGTCGATGAGTTGTTCCGCTACGGCATCTTTCTTTGCATCGCTATCGTCCAAACTTACCTTCTTGCTGAGTTCGCTGACTTGCTTGCTGATTGTAGCAAGTTCTTGCGACATCTCACCGATAGATTCGTGCATCTGACGTATCTCAACGTCCTTCTTTGCAATAGACTTCTCCAACTCATTTTTTTGAGCACGGATGGACTTGATCAGTTCGTCCTTCTCTTTACTCTGAATGTTTGATAGTCTTCTGCTGTTACGCTCCAGTACAAGTTTATTCTTCTTATAGTCCTCTGCCAAGTGTTCAAACTCCGACCTATATGTAGTGGTCAGATTGTTGTATATGGCAAGAAACTCTTCGTAGTCTTGTTCTGAGACAGATAGCAGCACGTTTTCTTCAGTCACTTCGTGCTTGTATTTCTCCAGCACATCTTGAACCTGCATAATCAGTTCCGACTTCTCAGGGGTAGAAATCGTTGTATGCTCAAACATGAGCATAAGGTCTGATGTGATTTGGCTCACTACGAGGTTTCTGCTCAATTGGTCATTCTTTGCCTCACGCAGTTTGAAATCATATTCAATCTGGTCACGGGTGTCCTTGAACAACTTTCCCGTGATGGCAAAGGGGGCATAGTCGATAAACTGCCGTAACTGATGCTTGTACTCTTCATCCTTCTGCTTCGTTGCCTCGATTAGTTTTTCAATTCGGGCTATCTCTGTAGAAGTTGCATCGTTACCCTCGCGCATCAGCTGAAGTTGAATAGCTTCATCCTTGCTGCGTAGTTGAAGGAGTTCCGATTCGAGATTAGACAATGCAAACCTTTTATCTGCGACTTGCTTTTCCAATTCTTCCTGTTTGTTGAGCATCGAAATGAACTTTTCGCGACTGGCCACATCTGATGATTTCTTACGGAAACGCAACCTGACATTTTCTAGGTTCTTCTTCAAGTCCTCGTATTTACGTACTCCCAGCACCTCGTTATACGCAGAACACAAACGGCGTTTTTCTGTAGAGGTGTTGGTTTCTGCCAAAGCGACGATCTGTTCCGAATCGAAAAAGAAGAAACGAGCAATGTCCTTGTTGAGGATGAAGTCGTTGATGAACACCTCTGAACCGATGGTCGCTGTTAGTTCGTTCCTCTGCCCATCTATCAGAATATCGACATTCTCTTTTTCTGTTACCATATCGTAGGAGCGCACCACTTTCAGCGACGTACAAGGCAGAGACGGTATCACAACATCCTCAAATTCAATGGCAACATAATAGGTAGTCAAGCGTTTCAGGTCTTCGTTGTCAGAAGAATATCCTCTGCGCTTGATAGCATCCTTCTTCGAAGCATCAAGTGCTTCGAGCTTTTCCCTTACGTTGTTGTTTAGATTGTTCCTGAGGAAAGCGTTGTAGCCACTGTTGGCAATATCTTTTCTTACTTCTGCTTCCACTTCTGTTATCAATCTGCCGTAAAGACACCAAATCAACGAGTGAAGGAATGTGGTCTTTCCAAAGCCATTCTCACCAGAAATCAGGAAAATGGGTTTGTCATTATCTTGTATGAACGTGATGATGTTCTTGCCTTCATAAAGGCGATAGTTGCTAAGTGTGATAGACTTGATTATCATGACTCGCCCTCCTTCACAAATGATTCAAGACGAGATTCCAAGTCCGTCTGTAGGCCGTATTTCCTCATCAGCAGCACCTTGTTTTTCTGCAAAGCCAGCAGTTCTTGTATCAACTGGTAATGATTGGGATTGTCTGCACAGGCTTTCTCTAAGAGTATGCGCTCTTGCAAACCAATGTTGGTGTTCGGAATGTTGTAGCCATACACTTCGTTGTAGATGTCATTAACTGTTGTAGAGAAATTGCCATCTCTATACCACAACACCTGAATGGCTATGAGTTCCTGATTCGTAATCAGGTCAATACTTGAACGGTATGCCTGTGTGTCCTTCTGAACAGTTAGCAGTTCTCGAAGCAACTGGATGCGGTATTCCATCGTATAGTTGCCCATATTGTGGCCCGTCCCATCAACAGCCTTTTGCCCATTCCTTCGTGTAGAGCAGCGTAGTTCTGACACATTACGATTGTCAACCAGCCTGTTTCTGAAATCCAACAGTGGCTGCATCCACTCTATGCCATTCTTTATTAGCGAAGTCATCGACTTGTCTTCCTTCACCACCGTACAAATCCAGCAACCAAAGCGGCTCTGACCACAAGAGCGGTGACTGTCATCTGTCACTACTGTAGGACATTCATAGTCATCAGCAGAAGCATCGAGATAAATCTTGTACAAAATTTCATTGTCAAATCCCCAAGGTGAAGGAATGGCGTTGATAATCCACCAGACCTCTTCCAACATCAATTCCTTGATGGGGGCGTATGTGTACGTATTGGGATTCAGAGGGTGTTTCGACAAACGATGGCCCTTAATCTCATGACGCTTGATGGAGCGTTCACGCGCCTGACTTTCCGAAAGACGTGTACCAACCAGCACAATTGCCTCGCCATCAGCAGCCACCTGATCTGTAATGAACTTGGAGGTGGGCTTAATCTTCATCTTCTCTGTACAGAAACGAAAGGAATTATTTGGAACAGGATAGCCCTTACCAATCACGCAACACCAGAAAGAATCCTCTAGCTCAGGAGTTGTTGTTGCTACAGAAACAGGCATCTGTTGATCCTTGGCCGCCCTTGCTATCATATCCAATACCTTCGTGACGTACTCCTCAATGATCGGATTCTCTACCATTGTATCGTTGCACACTACATGAACATTACGATCCAATGCCTTGCCTTCCTCACGCAGTCTTTGCATAGCAATCCAAACAAGAGTAAGCAGTACCGTTGAGTCCTTTCCACCGCTAAAGCCAATAATCCAGGGCCTATTGTATCTATCCTTCTCTAGATATTGGTCTTTAAGCTCCTCGATTATGGCTTCTATTCTTTTATTCCTCATTCACGACAAAGTAACTCCCTCAGTAGCGTCCCTACGGGTGACCCAACCCTTTCAAGCACTATGAGGAGTCTTTTATGTTTTACCTTTCGGAATTGGGGTCGTTTGTAGAGAATATCCATTCGTCTCTTTCCAAGAGACGGATATTTGCTTGCAAAGGTACTATTTTTCGGGCAAAATCCACCTTATTTGTTGTGAAAACTGACTTTTGGCGGGTCTCTTTTTCACTTTGTTTAGCAAAACACACTACAAAACACGCTGAATTGTCAGCAAATCAATGTGTTTTTGTTACTCCACGTCTCTTGGAAAGAGATTGAGAAATTTGCTAAACATTTTTCTGTTTATAAAAGTCCCAATATCATCTTGTTTGCTTTATCAACAACCGACGTTTTCAATGAAGCGAGGTATATCTGTGTTGTCGCCTCTGAGTCATGTCCCATTCCTTCGCTGATAACTGACAACGGCACATTCTTTGCCTTGGCAACACTGGCCCATGAATGGCGAGCCACATACATGGTGAGTGGTCGCTGGAGTTTCAGCCTTGTGGAAAGCTCCTTCAGGCGATAGTTGACAAGATGCAGCGCATTGTCATATTGCCTTCGACCATTGCCTTGTTCTTTAATGATAGGGAGAAGAAATTCTGTTTGATTTTCAGGGTATTTAGCAACTATCTCAGCCATGCACTTCTCCCACTTGATACTTAGTTCCTGTCCTGTCTTTCGTCTTCGATAGGTCAGAATGCCATTCTTTATGTCTGTCTTTCTGAGATATGCCATATCCACAAAAGACATTCCTCTGGTGTAGAAGCTGAACATGAACATATCGCGGGCGAAGTCCAATGATGGTTTCATGGATAAGTCCAACTCCTTCAAGGCTTTGATGTCCTTAATTGGTATTGCTCGCTTCACGGTCTTATCTACTCCAGTATAGACGTGACGGAAGGGATTGTTTTGTGGAGTCAGCCTTTTCTCCACGGCACGATTATAAACAGCCCGAAGGTTACGCATATAAAACGAAATGGTGTTCATACGTACACCTCTGGCTTTCAAATAAGCTTCATACATGAGCATCAAATCAGAACTGATGCCATCAAGTGGCACATCCTGCTCTTCACGGAATGCCATAAAGCTATTGAGTGTAGCAGTATAGGTTTCCGATGTGCGGACTTTACCCAACTGCTTCAATTGCGCTATGACACCATGCATAAAGGTAAAGAGGGAGGACTCCTTGGTCAGTTTATGGAACATGGTGATCACGTCTTCTGCTGTGAAGCGACGGCGTTCCGTTTCCAACGAACGGACGACCTTTTCCAGGCGGGCCACATCCCAAGTCAGACGTTCTTGAATACCCAACAATAGGTTGGAACGGTTACCATTTACGATAACGCTTTCCGACTCTGCATCCCATTCCCCTGCAAAGACTTTATAATCAGTATTCAACTGACGGACTACCCGATTGTGGATAATCTGAAAATAGAGACCTCCCTCCTTGCCATCTTTAGTAGATGGTCTGAACTTTATCTTTATTGATGTCATCATTTTTTCTTTGTTTTTAAGTTCCAGTGTGCATGAGCACAGCCCTATACACCTGATGCATACGTGCATTATCAATAGCCATGATACAGGTCAGGCATACAGATACAACCCAGAGACATACCATAATAATGATGAGCCATCGTCTGAAATAGGAAGAGACAAAGAAGCAACGGACATGATACCAGGGTAAGCGAAGGAATAGATAGGCAAACATACCTTTGGCAGACTGAGGCTGCTGTGGATGTAGGACAGTAACAGAAAATTGGACGCTTTCATCACGAGGTGTTTTATCTTTAGCCAACCTTTTCATTTTCTCTGCATACCGCTTATGGGCTTCCGTAGCAGCTTTAAGTGCATCCATGTATTCTTGCAACATCTGCTTTGCTTCGGATAGGAGATTGTCTTTGTCTGCTTTTTCTATCTGCAGATTCTTCTTCTGAAGGTATTCGTCCAAGGCATTCTCAATTGTCTGACGGACATTGAACTCATTACAAATAAAATTGAACTCACTATTGTAGCCTCCATTTCCGGCAATGCTCTTCATATACTCGTTCTGCTTATTGACAACCTTTTCGAGGTTATCAATCTTGCTGCAAACGTCATCGAACTGAGCCAATGGCTCGTCCTTCAGAGGTATAGTTCTATTTTTTGTCATAACTTATCTTTTACGTTTACGTGGTGTATAATTATGATTCTTATTTTTCTCCTTTTCATCGTCATCATCTCTCCATCCACCAGATGAGCTTCCACCACCAGATGGCGAAGGTGCTACATGAGGTTGCAACAGAACTTCTGCAATGGCGGAGCCTATGCCGCTACCAGATGAAGAGCTGTCTTCATGGTTATTTGTGTGAGTGAAGTCGAAGGCATCTTCTATTCCAGAGGCTGATGTGTCTTGACCGTATTCCTCGGTAATATGGGTAATATGAGTAATATACTCTTGTTCGTGATGCGGATATAAATATGGTTGGTCATTCGGATCATCGTTGATTTGATAGATATCGTACATCTGTCTATCGATGTTGCCGAATGTCAGCGAACGGTCAATCTTCCCACCTGCGAAGGTGACTTGATGCTTGTTGTCTGTGAAGGTCACCCCACGTACGCTGCCATCGCTGTTGCGGACGAAATCCAGCGAAATTCCTTTTTCTGACAAAGCCTTTCGGAGCTGCTGCCAAGTGATGCAGTCCTTCAAGACTGCGGTGATGGTGTCATAGAGGTGGTACTTGATGGCATCCTTTCCCGTAAGGCGGTCGCGTCGGACGTTCTTCTTGCCCTTGCCAAAGGTTAGTCCATACTTTCTGGTCAAAGCCTTGGTGATGGCTGCCGACTTGGAAAAGCTGCAGTCACCTTTGATGATATTACCATCATTATCGACTCGGTTATAAACGATGTGAACGTGAGGGTGTGGCTGGTCCTGATGCCTGAAGATGACATATTGCGTATTGATGATGCCCATCCTTCGCATATATTCTTGAGCAATCTTTGCCATCAGCTCATTATCCACCTTGTCTTTATCCTCAGGAGAAAAACTGAGCGATATATGACCAACGAAATCCTTCACACCAGAGTGGGTCTTTGCCTGTACTTTGAAACTGGCAGTGATGGCGGCATTGGATGCGAGGCTTACTCCATCAGATGCCACAACCACCGCATCCTTTTTCTCGATGTCGTTGGCATAGTTGACCAAGCCACCAAAATTGTTTCCTGGATGTATCTTTGCTATCATAGTTTATCTTTCACTTATTCGTATTAGTACTTCATTGATTTCTTTTGCCAGATGTTGCACACGCTCTTCCATTTGGGAGAAATGATAGATGTGTGCCTCATGTGCAAGCTGATTCAGGTTATTCGCCATGCCAGCCAATGAGCGAAGCAGAGAAGCTTCCTCTTTGGATATGGGTTCCTTGATATAGCCACTGACCGCCAGTTCATAAACCAACGAGGATAGTGACATGCCTGTACGCCTCCGTTTGTTCAACAGTTTTCTGTAGCTCTGTTCATCAAAATAGACTTTGACTGGAAAGAGCCGCAGCTCATCTTCTGACTTCTTCGGGCGGCCGCCCTTGTTTGGTGTTTGGGGGTGCATAGTTATAAAATGGCTATGTGGATATTTGGTATTTTCGGCTTTTATGAGCCGTGGTTTTGTGGGACGCAAAACCTATACTTGCTCCCCCAAACACTATAAAACCACCCTTTGGGTTATGGTATAGGGAAGAGATGCTACGCCGTAGTGTGCAGGAGCGTTGTCGACTTGGCTGCACATGATTTGATGCTACTTTTTCCATGCTTTTGAACCTTTTTTTATTAGCAGATAAGAATTTCCTTTTTTTCTTGGTAAATATTTATATGATGAAATGTTGAATATTTGTTGAGGGAAACAGAAACCATAATTGCTTATAGCTATGTCTTTTAGGCTCTTTAGTCAACAA
>DJXW01000024.1:70504-79277 GCA_002449845.1 Prevotella sp. UBA6994 | reverse complement strand
ATTAAAATTTATCGCACCACTAATACTCTTACTTTTTACTTTCTTGCTTCTAACCCCACTAAATTCCCCCTCACCCCATTACAAAAAGGGGAATGCCGAGACTGGCATTCCCCTTTTTTCATATATATGCTATAGAGTTATCAACCTTCTTCAGCAAAGTCGAGCACATTCTTCTTGTTGGCTTGCATCCGCTCATAGTCTTCCTTGGAAGCAACAATCAGTTTTTCCCACATACGGAGACCCGTTCCAGCAGGGATGAGGTGACCGCAAATCACGTTTTCCTTCATGCCTTCAAGATGGTCAACCCTACCACGGATGGCAGACTCATTGAGCACCTTGGTGGTTTCCTGGAAGGAAGCAGCACTCATGAAGCTCTTCGTTTGCAGAGCGGCACGGGTGATACCTTGGAGAATCTGAGTAGAAGTAGCGGGAACGGCATCACGCACTTGTACGATGCGGAGGTCACGACGCTTCAACGAAGAGTTCTCATCGCGCAGGCGACGAACGGTGACAATCTGTCCCTTCTTCATATTCTCACTATCGCCCTCGTCGATAACCACTTTCTTACCCCAGATGCGGTCGTTCTCTTCCAAGAAGTCGAGTTTGTCTATCAACTCCTGCTCCAAGAACGTGGTATCTCCTGGGTCAATGATTTGCACCTTGCGCATCATCTGACGAACGATAATCTCGAAGTGCTTGTCATTGATCTTCACACCTTGCAGACGATACACATCTTGTACCTCATTGACAATATACTCCTGTACGGCAGTAGGACCCTTGATGGCGAGGATGTCGCCAGGAGTGATAACACCGTCAGACAATGGCGTACCCGCACGCACGGCATCATGCTCTTGCACGAGGATTTGCTTAGACAGAGACACGAGGTATCTTCTCTCATCGCCCGTCTTAGAGGTAACGATGATTTCACGGTTTCCACGTTTCACCTTACCCATGCTTACCTCACCGTCGATTTCAGAAACAACGGCAGGATTGCTGGGGTTACGAGCCTCGAAGAGCTCGGTAACACGAGGAAGACCACCCGTGATGTCACCAGCACCACCCACAGCACGAGGAATCTTAACGAGCGTCTGACCAGTCTGTACACGTTCACCGTCTTCCACAACCACGTGACCACCCACGGGGAAGTTGTAAGTACCAATCACCTGACCATTCTCGTCGATAATATCACAAGATGGAATCTTGGTGTGGTCTTTAGAATCAGTGATAATCTTCTCGGTCATACCCGTAGTATCGTCGGTCTCAGCCTTGAAGGTAGTACCCTCGATAACGTTCTGGAACTTCAGCTTACCAGCATACTCAGTAACGATAACGGCATTGAATGGGTCCCACTTGGCAATCAAGTCGCCCTTCTTCACCACGTCACCTTGCTTGAAATACAAAGAGCTACCGTAAGGAACGTTCAACGTAGAGAGAACGATATTGGTATGTGGGTCAACGAAACGCACCTCAGCCAAGTGGCTCACCACCATCTGACAAGTACGTTCTTCCTCACCACCCTTTTCTACGAAAGGAACGGTATGAAGCTCGTCGAACTCAAGACGCGACTCATTCTTAGCTACGATGCTGGCATTGGCAGCTGCATTACCAGCCACACCACCAGCGTGGAATGTACGAAGAGTAAGCTGGGTACCAGGTTCACCGATGGCCTGTGCAGCAATCACGCCGACAGCCTCACCTCTCTGTACCATGCGTTGTGTAGCGAGGTTACGGCCATAGCACTTCATGCAGACACCCTTCTTGCTCTCACAGGTGAGCACTGAACGAATCTCGACCGTCTCGATAGGAGAAGCCTCGATTGCGGCAGCCTTTTCCTCGGTGATTTCCTCACCAGCGGCAACGATCAGTTCGCCAGTGGTAGGATTGATCACGTCGTGAACAGTCACACGACCCAAGATTCTCTCTGAGAGAGATGAGATAACCTCATCGCCATTCTTCAAGGCAGAGCATTCCAATCCACGAAGAGTACCACAGTCTTCCTCCGTGATAATCACGTCGTGAGAAACGTCCACCAAACGACGGGTAAGATAACCAGCGTCGGCAGTCTTCATAGCGGTATCGGCAAGACCCTTACGAGCACCGTGAGAAGAGATAAAGTATTCGAGCACCGACATACCTTCCTTAAAGTTAGAAAGGATTGGGTTTTCGATAATCTGCTGACCCTCAGCACCGGCTTTCTGTGGCTTAGCCATCAAACCACGCATACCAGAAAGCTGCTTGATCTGATCTTTAGAACCACGGGCACCAGAGTCGAGCATCATATAAACAGCATTGAAGCCTTGGTCGGCAGCAGTCATTTCTTTCAGGAGGATGTCGCCCAGTTCATTATTCACATGAGTCCAGGCATCAATCACCTGATTGTAACGCTCGTTGTCGGTGATGAAACCCATATCGTAGTTGGCTTGGATTTCGTCAACCTCTTTCTGACCTTTAGCCACGATTGCCTCCTTTTCTGGTGGCACGATGATATCATCAAGGTTGAACGACAGACCTGCTACGTATGCCATGCGATAACCTAAGTTCTTGATTCCGTCAAGGAACTCACAGGCACGAGCCATACCTACGTTCTTGATAACGTCAGCAATGATACCACGCAATGTCTTCTTAGAAATAACGTCATTAAAGAATCCTACCTCTTCAGGGATGATTTCGTTGACGATGACACGTCCTACAGACGTTTCCACCATGTGACGAACAGGCTTGCCATCTACCCTATCGTCAACCAGCACTTTCACGGGAGCGTGCAAGTCACACTTACCCTCGTTGTGAGCGATGATTGCCTCTTCGGGACCATAGAAAGTCAGTTTCTCGCCTTTTGCTCCCGGACGTATCTTGGTGATGTAATACAAACCAAGTACCATGTCCTGAGAAGGAACAGTGATAGGAGCGCCGTTAGCAGGATTCAATATGTTATGGCTCTGGAGCATCAAGATTTGAGCTTCCAATATAGCCTCATTGCTCAAAGGAAGGTGTACAGCCATCTGGTCACCATCGAAGTCGGCATTGAATGCCGTACAAGCCAATGGGTGGAGTTGGATAGCCTTACCCTCAATCAGTTTGGGTTGGAAAGCCTGAATACCCAAACGGTGCAACGTAGGTGCACGGTTGAGCAATACGGGATGACCCTTCATGACATTTTCCAAGATGTCCCAAATTACAGGTTCACGACGGTCAACGATTTTCTTGGCACTCTTCACGGTCTTCACAATGCCACGCTCAATCAACTTACGAATGATAAATGGCTTGTAAAGCTCGGCAGCCATCAACTTAGGCAGACCGCACTCACCCATCTTCAACTCTGGACCAACGACGATTACCGAACGAGCGGAATAATCGACACGCTTACCCAACAAGTTTTGACGGAAACGTCCTTGCTTACCCTTGAGAGAGTCGGACAATGACTTCAATGGGCGATTGCTCTCACTCTTGACGGCAGAAGCCTTACGGCTATTGTCGAAGAGAGAATCGACAGCCTCTTGCAACATACGTTTCTCATTACGCAGAATCACTTCAGGAGCCTTGATTTCCATCAGTCTCTTCAAGCGGTTGTTACGAATGATGACACGACGATAGAGGTCGTTGAGGTCGGATGTGGCGAAACGACCACCATCCAGAGGAACCAAAGGACGAAGCTCTGGTGGAATGACAGGGATAATCTTCATGATCATCCATTCAGGACGATTGATTTCCCTACTTGAACGGAAAGCCTCAACCACCTGCAAGCGTTTCAGAGCCTCGGTCTTGCGTTGCTGTGCAGCATCGTTGTTGGCACGGTCGCGAAGTTCGTATGACAATGCATCGAGATCCAAATTGGCAAGCAAGTCATAAATAGCCTCAGCACCCATCTTGGCAATGAACTTATTAGGATCGTTGTCATCCAAATAGTCATTGTTAGGATCGAGGTAATTGTCCATGATGTTGACATATTCCTCTTCCGTAATCAAGTCTAATGCGTGAGAACCATTCAGATCATCAGAGCCTTCTTCATTTTTCTTACCTTCAAGGATACCAGGCTTGATGACTACATATTTCTCGTAATAAATAACGGAATCAAGTTTCTTGGTTGGCATACCAAGCAAGTAGCCAATCTTATTGGGCAACGAACGGAAATACCAGATATGAGCCACGGGAACCACCAGTTCGATATGTCCACTGCGTTCACGTCTCACTTTCTTCTCGGTTACCTCAACGCCACAACGGTCGCACACGATTCCCTTATAGCGAATACGCTTGTACTTACCGCAAGCACACTCATAATCCCTGCTGGGACCGAAGATGCGCTCACAGAACAAGCCCTCACGCTCAGGTTTGTATGTACGATAGTTAATGGTTTCGGGCTTAGTGACCTCACCGAACGAATTTTCCAAGATCTCTTCGGGCGATGCCAGACCGATGGTAATTTTCGTGAAATTATTCTTTACCTTTGTATCTTTCTTAAAAGCCATTTCGATTAACTTTTAACTCTTTAATAAATAATCTTACATTCACAATTAGTCGAGTTTAACGCTCAATCCGAGTCCACGCAATTCATGCAGCAACACGTTGAGAGACTCTGGGATTCCTGGCGTAGGCATAGGATCGCCCTTGACGATAGCCTCATAAGCCTTGCTTCTACCAACAGTGTCATCAGACTTGATGGTCAATATCTCTTGGAGCACATGTGAAGCACCGAATGCCTCAAGTGCCCAAACCTCCATCTCTCCGAAACGCTGGCCACCAAATTGTGCCTTACCACCAAGAGGCTGTTGGGTAATGAGACTGTACGGACCGATGGAACGGGCGTGCATCTTGTCTTCTACCATGTGACCAAGCTTGAGGAAGTAGGTTACACCCACGGTAGCAGGTTGGTCAAACTGCTCACCTGTCTCGCCATCATACAGACGAGTAGAACAAAGGTGTGGCAAGCCAGCCTTATCAGTCCACTCAGAGAGGTCATCCAGTTTTGCACCATCGAAGATAGGAGTAGCAAACTTAACACCCAACTTCTGACCGGCTGCACCAAGGATAGCCTCAAAGATCTGTCCTAAGTTCATACGAGAAGGCACACCCAATGGGTTAAGTACCAAGTCAACGGGACGACCATCCTCAAGGAACGGCATATCTTCCATACGTACCACCTTAGAAACAATACCCTTGTTTCCGTGGCGTCCAGCCAATTTATCTCCAATGCCAATCTTACGTTTCTTAGCCACGTAAACCTTAGCCATCTGCTGAATGCCAGTGGGCAGTTCGTCACCGATGGTGATAGCGAACTTCCTGCGCTTACATTCTGCATCAAGGAGTTTGTATTTGCGAATATAATTCATGATGAGTTTCTGGATAAGCATATCGGTATGCTCATCGCCCGTCCAGTCGTTAGACTGAATACCATCATACTCTAAGTTTCTCAATGCCGGAACAGTGAATTTACTACCTTTCGTAATAATTTCGGCTCCAGTATAATCTTTCACGCCTTGACAAGTCTTGCCTTTGGTGAGAACTTGCAACTTGTCGATGAGGATATCCTTCAAGTCATTGTCTTTTGCCTTGTACTCATCATCAATCTTGGCAAGGATGACCTTATCCTGACGTTTAGATTCACGAGTCTTTACGGCACGAGAGAACAATTTCTTGTCGATAACCACACCACTAAGCGATGGATTGGCCTTCAGTGAAGAATCTTTCACGTCACCAGCCTTGTCACCAAAGATGGCACGCAACAGTTTCTCTTCTGGTGAAGGATCGCTCTCTCCCTTTGGAGAAATCTTACCGATAAGGATATCACCTGGTTCAACACGAGCTCCGACACGGATAATACCATTTTCGTCCAGGTCTTTTGTCGTTTCCTCACTTACATTAGGAATATCGGAAGTAAACTCTTCCATTCCACGCTTTGTCTCACGCACGTCAAGTGAATACTCATCTACGTGAACGGATGTAAGAACGTCGTCGCGAACAAGACGTTCGGAAAGAACAATAGCATCCTCATAATTGTAACCTTTCCATGGCATATAAGCCACGAGCAAGTTTCTACCGAGAGCAAGTTCTCCGTTTTCCGTTGCATATCCCTCTGTCAAGATGTCACCAGCCTTAACACGTTGTCCCTTCGTACAGATAGGACGAAGGTCGATAGACATGCTTTGGTTGGTACGGCGGAACTTTGGAATGCGATATTCCTTGGAAGCAGGCTCGAAGCTAACAAACTCCTCGTCTTCCGTACGGTCGTAAAGGATACGGATGGTTGTAGCATCTACATATTCTACAACACCATCACCTTCGGCTACAATCATGGTACGTGAATCCTCACATACTTGTTTCTCAAGACCTGTACCCACGATAGGTGCATCATTGTGCAACAATGGAACAGCCTGACGCATCATGTTACATCCCATCAATGCACGGTGACCGTCATCATGCTCGAGGAAAGGAATCAAACCTGCGGAAACAGAAGCAATCTGTTGAGGAGAAACGTCCATCAAATCTACTTGTGAAGGAGCCACAACAGGGAAATCTGCATCCTGACGACACTTCACGTATGTACGGATAAATGAACCATCTTTCTTCAAAGGCGCATTACCCTGACCGATAACGTGGTCTTGCTCTTCTTCAGCCGTAAGATAAACTATGTCTTCATTCTTCAGGTTTACTACTCCATCGTGAACCTTGCGGTAAGGAGTTTCAATAAATCCAAGTTCGTTGATAGTTGCATAAACGCACAACGAAGAAATCAAACCGATGTTAGGACCTTCAGGACTCTCAATAGGACAAAGACGACCATAGTGAGTATAGTGAACGTCACGAACCTCAAAGCCTGCACGTTCACGAGACAAACCACCAGGACCCAAAGCAGAGAGACGACGCTTGTGAGTAACCTCAGCAAGAGGGTTGGTTTGATCCATGAACTGGCTCAATGGGTTAGTTCCGAAGAATGTATTAATAACACTTGAAATGGTTTTGGCATTAATCAAGTCTGTAGGCGTGAACACCTCATTGTCACGCACATTCATACGCTCGCGTATAGTACGACTCATACGTGCCAAACCAATAGAGAATTGGTTACTCAATTGTTCACCAACGGTACGAACACGACGGTTAGAGAGGTGGTCGATATCATCAACCGTTGCATTAGAATTAACCAATTGAATAAGATACTTGATAATCTCAATAATATCGTGTTGCGTAAGTACACGTGTATCCATATCCGTATCAAGACCTAATTTCTTATTGATACGGTAACGTCCCACTTCACCTAAGTCGTAACGTTTGTCTGAGAAGAACAAGTTTTGGAATACTTCCTTTGCACTTGCATCATCCTGTGGCTCTGCGTTACGCAACTGACGATAGATATAAAGTACAGCCTCTTTTTCAGAGTTACTGGGGTCTTTTGCCAGTGTATTGAAAATGATGGCGTACTTGTTGGCAAGTTCTGCATCCTTGTGGATAAGGATAGAAGAAGCTCCGCAATCGAGAATGTCTGGAATGTTTTCTTCGGTAATCTCGGTTTCACGATCCATGATCACCTCATTACGCTCGATGGAAACAACTTCGCCAGTATCCTCATCTACGAAATCTTCATTCCAACTCTTCAATACACGAGCTGCTAATTTCTTACCAACGGCCTCTTTTAAGTTTTTCTTGTTTATCTTGATTTCTTCAGCGAGGTCGAAAATCTGAAGAATATCCTTATCATGTTCGTAACCAACGGCACGAAGAAGGGTTGTTACTGGCAACTTCTTCTTACGGTCGATGTAGGCATACATCACGTTGTTGATGTCAGTGGCAAATTCAATCCAAGAACCCTTGAAAGGAATAATACGGGCAGAATAAAGAACCTTTCCGTTGGAGTGAATACCTTGACCAAAGAACACACCTGGTGAACGGTGCAATTGAGAAACAACAACTCGCTCAGCGCCATTGATGATGAACGTTCCATTATGTGTCATATACGGTATCGTTCCCAAGAACACATCTGAAGTAACAGGGTTGAAATCTTCATGGTCGGGATCCGTACAGTATAGTTTCATTTTGGCCTTAAGAGGCACGCTATAAGTGAGTCCACGCTCTAAGCACTCATCAATAGAATAACGTGGTGGGTCTATGAAATAATCCAAGAACTCAAGAACGAAATTGTTTCGAGTGTCAGTAATTGGGAAATTTTCTGAGAAAACCTTATACAGACCATCGTTCTTGCGTTCTTCTGGCGGAGTATCCAACTGAAGGAAGTCCTTGAAAGACTTCAATTGAACGTCGAGAAAATCCGGATATGGCATCGGATTATGGACGCTGGCAAAATTAATTCTGTTTTCAACAACTTTTGAAGCCATTATAATTACGAATAAAAGACACAAAAAGGTTAGGACCCACCGACTGGGAAGATCCTAACCGTTATTTGAAAAAATATAAAAATTCAATTACTTGAGCTCAACCTTAGCACCAGCAGCTTCGATTGTCTTCTTCAAGTTTTCAGCCTCGTCCTTAGAAAGACCTTCCTTGATAGTAGCAGGAGCACCATCAACGAGATCCTTAGCTTCCTTCAAACCGAGACCACAAGCCTCTTTAACAGCCTTAACAACTTGGAGCTTTGTTGCACCTACCTCAGCGAGAACTACATCGAAAGATGTCTTCTCCTCCTCAGCGGGAGCTGCACCAGCAGCAGGTCCAGCAGCAACAGCAACAGCTGCAGCAGCGGGTTCGATACCATACTCGTCCTTCAGGACTGTTTTCAACTCTTGAACTTCTTTCACTGTAAGATTTACCAACTCTTCAGCAATAGCTT
>DJXW01000024.1:67173-70437 GCA_002449845.1 Prevotella sp. UBA6994 | reverse complement strand
AATAGCTTTAATATCTGCCATTTTTATTTAATTTTTAATGTTTTTTATTTTTTTATTTTTGACTTAAATTACTCAGCACGCTCACTTAAAGTCTCAAGTACACCATGAATGGTGTTAGCGCCTGATTCGAGAGCAGAGATAACTCCTTGTGCGGGTGCTTGCAGCATAGCCACAATATCAGCAATAAGTTCGTTCTTGCTCTTGATAGCACAAAGTTCATCCAGTTTATCCGCACCAACGAAGATTCCTTCCTCAGCGTATGCAGCTTTCAATGCGGGAACAACTGCCTTCTTATCCTTGTACTCTTTCAACATCTTGGCAGGTACATTAGCAACATTGCAGAAAAGCAAGGCTGTACTGCCTTTCAGAGTACCATACAATGGTTCAAAATCTACGTCATTTGCCTCAAGAGCCTTATGCAAGAGTTTGTTCTTGACAACAACCATCTTGATTTCTTTCTTGAAACAATTGCGACGAAGTTCACTTGTATCAGCAGCATTCATACCGGTAACATCTACCAAGTAGAAATGAGGATACTCCTTCAATTTCTCACCAAGTTCAACTATGATAGTATCTTTAACTTCTTTTTTCATTTTACAAACTTTTAGAGTTACTCAACTGATTTCGGATCAACTTTGACACCCTTACTCATTGTGCTAGAAACAAAGATACTCTTGATATATGTACCTTTTGCAGCAGCAGGCTTCAACTTGATAACGGTATTGATGAACTCCTTAGCGTTACCATAAATCTTATCAGAATCCATGGAAACCTTACCAATAGAGGTATGAATAATACCATTCTTGTCAACCTTAAAGTCAATCTTACCTTGCTTAACCTCTTTTACTGCTTTAGCAACATCCATAGTTACAGTACCGCTCTTTGGGTTTGGCATCAAGCCGCGTGGTCCGAGGATACGTCCTAAAGGACCAACCTTACCCATGCAAGAGGGCATCGTGATGATTACATCAACGTCTGTCCAACCACCCTTGATTTTTTCTACATATTCATCAAGACCAGCATAATCAGCACCAGCTTCTTTTGCAGCAGCTTCAACATCAGGTGTACAAAGGCAAAGTACACGTGTAACCTTACCAGTTCCATTAGGAAGTGACACTACGCCACGAACCATCTGGTTGGCTTTACGTGGGTCAACACCCAAACGTACATCGATGTCAAAAGAAGCATCAAACTTAGTAGTGGTAATCTCCTTTACTAAATCTGTAGCTTCCTTCAAGCTATAAGCCTTCCCTGCTTCAATCTTGTCAGCGACTGATTTTTGATTTTTTGTCAGTTTACTCATTTTTCTAATTGAAGTTTATTGTTTATTATTCCGGGAAGTCCCCTTTTACTGTAATACCCATACTGCGAGCAGTACCGGCAACGAGCCTCATGGCTGATTCAACTGTGAAGCAGTTCAAATCTTTCATCTTATCCTCGGCAATTGCACGAACCTGATCCCAAGTTACCGAAGCAACTTTCTTACGGTTAGGCTGAGCAGAACCACTCTTCACTTTAGCTGCCTCTTTCAACTGTACAGCTGCAGGAGGAGTTTTAAGTTCAAAGCTGAAAGACTTGTCGGTGTAGTACGTGATAACAACAGGAATGATCTTTCCTGCCTTATCCTGAGTTCTTGCATTGAACTCCTTGCAAAATCCCATAATGTTAATACCCTTAGAACCCAGAGCAGGACCTACGGGAGGTGAAGGATTTGCAGCGCCACCTTTAATCTGTAATTTGATTAATCCAGCAACTTCTTTAGCCATTTCTTTGTTTATTATTAAAAATTTGAATTATAAAAGAAGCTCATGTATCCGTAACAATATACACTAACCCTCTTTTTCAACTTGCATAAAACCAAGCTCTAACGGAGTTTTACGTCCGAAGATCTTAACCATTACCTTCAATTTGCGCTTCTCGGTATTGACCTCTTCGATAATACCACTGAAACCACTGAAAGGACCATCCGTAACCTTCACCGCCTCATCAACAACAAATGGAACAGAAATATCGTCCACAAGTTCCGACTCTTCAGCAGTGCCAAGCATACGATTGATGTCAGCCAAAGGAACAGGTGTTGGGTTATCCATACCGCCAAGGAATCCTAAAACGTTAGGTACAAAACGTAACATGTGAGCCACATCGCCTACCAATGATGCTTCTACGAAAACATAGCCAGCCATGCTGACCTTTTCCTTGACAATTCTCTTGCCATTTCTCACAGAAGCATGTTTCTCTGTAGGTATCAATACCTGAGAAACATTAGCTGCCAATAATGGTTCATGTTTAATTTGGGCTTCGATGTATTCTTTCACCTTAGCCTCCTTACCACTAACTGCACGTAAAACGTACCACTTTTTATCCGTTTCAGCCATTACCTTAGACAATCATTAACCTGGATAAACCACACTCATAATCCAACGGAAACAAGAGTCCATCGCAAAAACCACCAACGCAATGATAAGGGAAGCAGATAAAACAACCACTGCCGTATGGGTCAATTGAGATGTAGTTGGCCAAGTAGTCTTATAAGCAAGTTCTTCGTAACACGACTTGCAATAATTTACAAATTTCGTTATGAGTTTCATATCGTTGTTATTTTGCACGGGAAGGAGGACTCGAACCCACGACCCTCGGTTTTGGAGACCGATGCTCTACCAACTGAGCTATTCCCGTAAGTAAGCTCCCGCCCTAACGGGAGCTTGAGTATTTTTTCAGTCTATTGCGATGTCATCGCAACACACCAGGTATTAGTCTTCGTAAACCTCTGTAATCTGACCAGAACCAACGGTACGACCACCTTCACGGATAGCGAAACGGAGACCCTTATTCAAGGCAACTGCGTAAATCAACTCAACATTGATCTCAACGTTATCACCAGGCATAACCATTTCAACTCCCTCTGGCAATGTGATCTCACCAGTACAGTCCATTGTACGGAGATAGAACTGAGGACGATAGTGGTTGCTGAATGGAGTGTGACGTCCACCCTCTTCCTTCTTCAACACGTAGATAGAAGCCTTGAACTTCTTGAATGGCTTGATCTGTCCAGGATGGCAGAGCACCATACCACGCTTGATTTCGTTCTTGTCAATACCACGGAGAAGCAAACCTACGTTATCACCAGCCTGACCTTCGTCAAGAATCTTACGGAACATTTCAACACCGGTAACAACAGACTTAGCATCCTCACCAAGACCGAGCAACTCAACTGCATCACCTACGTGGATAACACCAGTTTCGATACGACCAGTAGCAACAGTA
>DJXW01000024.1:66830-67112 GCA_002449845.1 Prevotella sp. UBA6994 | reverse complement strand
TAGCAACAGTACCACGACCAGTAATAGAGAACACGTCCTCAACAGGCATCAAGAATGGTTTGTCAGTATCACGTGGAGGCTCTTGAATCCACTCATCACAAGTGTTCATCAATTCCATCACCTTGTCTTCCCACTTAGCAACACCGTTCAATGCACCGAGGGCAGAACCGCGGATGATAGGAGTATCATCTTCAAATTCATATTGAGCGAGAATCTCTTGAACTTCCATTTCAACGAGTTCAAGCATTTCCTCATCGTCAACCATATCACACTTGTTCAGGA
>DJXW01000024.1:66645-66766 GCA_002449845.1 Prevotella sp. UBA6994 | reverse complement strand
TCACACTTGTTCAGGAACACAACCAAACGAGGAACGTTTACCTGACGAGCGAGAAGTACGTGCTCACGAGTCTGTGGCATAGGACCATCAGTAGCGGCAACAACGAGAATAGCACCGTCCA
>DJXW01000024.1:0-66541 GCA_002449845.1 Prevotella sp. UBA6994 | reverse complement strand
TCTTCACATAGTCAGCGTGTCCCGGACAGTCAACGTGTGCATAGTGACGCTTTTCTGTCTCATACTCAACGTGAGCGGTATTAATGGTAATACCACGCTCTTTTTCCTCAGGAGCGTTGTCAATCTGATCAAAAGACTTAACCTTATCTTTGTTAGCCTCGATCTTCTCTGCCAAAACCTTAGTAATAGCAGCAGTCAGAGTTGTCTTACCGTGGTCAACGTGACCGATGGTACCGATATTTACGTGCGGTTTGGTACGCACAAAATTCTCTTTAGCCATAGCTTGTTATTTTATTTATTAATATTGAATAATCTCGTTTTTCCTTACCTTAAAAAGGTCATAAAAAAAAGAGCTGTAACTGAGAGTTGAACTCAGGACCTCTTCCTTACCAAGGAAGTGCTCTACCACTGAGCTATTACAGCAAGTTAGAGCGGAAAACGGGACTCAAACCCGCGACCCCCAGCTTGGAAGGCTAGTGCTCTATCGACTGAGCTATTTCCGCAATAAAACTTAAACTGAAGTGGGTGGTGATGGATTCGAACCACCGAAGTCGAAAGACAACAGATTTACAGTCTGCCCCATTTGGCCGCTCTGGAAACCACCCATGTTTAACAACTCGTTTTACTTGTATCAAAACTCTTGTAAAGCGCTCTCGCCTTGAGCCTCTTGTCGGATTCGAACCAACGACCCCGAGATTACAAATCACGTGCTCTGGCCAACTGAGCTAAAGAGGCAAATCTTTGCAGCCGTTAGGCTTCGCATTTTGAACGTGCTGTAAAACGGCTGCAAAGATACGCATTATTTTTTAATCACCAAAACTTTTTGGCTTTTTTTTTATCTTTCGCGTAGTTTTTCCTTAAATTTGGACAATTGAACCTTCATTGCGTCCACACATTGGTCAACACTTTCCTCAAAAGTATCACAGGTTTTTTCCACGAACAATTTACTTCCTGGCACCGTGACGGTGATACTTGCCTCCTTGTTCATGGCGGTGGCTGGCTTAACAACCTTCAATTGTACCTCCACTTTCTGGATGTCTTCGAAAGATTTTTCCAACTTAGCCGTCTTCTTTTCGATGAACGACTCTAATTTCTCAGTAGCGTCGAAATGTATCGACTGAATCTTAATCTCCATAGTTACCTCCTTTATTAATATTTAGGTTAGGCCCTTGGGTGGGCATTTCTATATGTTTTTTTCAGTTGTTCAAATGTGGTGTGTGTATAGATCTCCGTCGTTGACAGACTTTCGTGCCCCAACAGTTTCTTGACGCTTTCTATTCCGGCATCATGGTTGAGCATCGTTGTCGCAAAAGTATGCCTCAACACGTGGGGAGTACGTTTTTTCATGGACGTCACCTTCGACAAGTGTTTCTTCACCTCATTCCTCACTTGCTCCCGATTCATGCGCAAGCCTTTCTCTGTAACAAAGAAAGCATCGCATTTCCTCACGACATGCTCATCACGAAAAGCCTGATAGTCTTTCAGCACTTTCGCCAACTCCTCACCAATAGGAATGATGCGCTGCTTATTTCTCTTACCCGTCACTTTTACCTCTGCATTGGCGTAGTTGACAGACGCATCATCCAATCCCATCAGTTCAGCAAGGCGCATACCCGTCTCATAGAATAATAATATAATTGTACGCGCGCGTACATCCTTATATATATGCATATTCCACGGTATGTCATCAAGCAACTTATCCATCTCCGACTCCCTGAGATATTGTGGCAACGGCTTCGACTTCTTGGGACCCACCACTCCATGCGCAGGATCTCTCGCCACCAGATTTCGAGAAAGGGCAAAACGATAAAGGGAACGCAATGCGCTCAATCGCCTATTGATTGAAGTCACAGAGTTTCCTTTATCCATCATGCTCTCCATCCAGTCACGGATTATATCAGAGTCAACCGACTCCCAAGAGATGGCATGGTTATCTAAATTTTTGAAGTATGACTCAAAGGCACGCAAGTCCTCGCCATAACTCTTCACCGTCAGTTCCGAACGGTTCCGCTCATACTGCAAGTAGTTCAAAAATTTATCTATCATCATCCGTTGCGAATATCATTTTCAGTTTTCGGCAACGAATATACGGATTTTTATTTAAACTACCAAATTTTTTGAGGAATATTATTCCTCGTTAGCACGCAGTTTCTGAACGTAGATGGCATGTTCCATCTTCAGTCTCTTCATAACTGAAGGTTTATTGTATTGCTGGCGCTTACGTAATTCCTTTACGACACCTGTTTTTTCGAATTTTCTCTTAAACTTCTTGAGAGCTCTTTCGATGTTCTCACCATCTTTTACTGGTACAATAATCATTTCTTTTCAATGTATTTTAATCGTTAAACTTATGCGTTTTCAACAAATGCTTTTATTTGCGGGTGCAAAATTACTGCTATTTTAGCAAAAAAACAAGTTTTTCCCCATTTTTTTATTGAATTAATTTGAGATGTAACATTCTCGTAATAATTTCGGGCTTCTCGTTTCACCTGTTCTACCTTCCATCATCCTCCAATGATAGCATGTATTCCGTTACTCTCAAACTGCCCCACGCAACGTGCCAACGTTTCATCCGATGGTGTTTCCATGCGGAGATGCTGTGGATTATATGCGGTCCATCTTCTTTTGTGCTTGTCTTTCCCCACATCGTGATAAGGCAAGAGATTCAAGGTGCCATTCCATCCTATTTCTTTCAAGAACCGAATGGTAGCGGCAATATTCTCTTCATCGGCATTGATTCCTTCTATCAGAGGAATACGGATCCAGAAGTCTGCCTTCATCTGTTGAAGCAAGCGAATGTTCTGTAGGATTCTCTCATTAGACACTCCCGTATATTGAATGTGTTTCTTCTCATCCATCACCTTGATGTCAACGAGAAAGAGTTCACACGCCGCCGCAACATCTCTCACCGTTTGCTCTGTGGCATAAAGAGCGGTATCTACCGTGCGATGAAATCCTCTCCTGCCCAACTCCTTTAATATTGCCAACGTATCTTTCGGATGCAACAGAGGGTCACCACCGCAAATCGTCACTCCTCCATGACTATCCTCCATCATGTCTCTTTCCTTTTCTATCTCTGCCATCAACTCTTCCATCGTCATGTCTCTCCCACACATCTCCAAGGCGGTGGTAGGACATGCTTCCACACATTTGCCACAAAGCACACATTCCGCATCCGTCGGGCGTATTCCATCCTTGGTCATTTCCAATGCCTGATGCTCACACGCCTCCACACAACTCATACATCCTATGCACTTGCTTTGTTTGTACGATTTTTGCGCCTTGCTTTCCCATCCTTCTGGATTATGACACCAGACACAGCGCAACGGACAACCTTTCATGAAGATGGTTGTCCTGATGCCTGGGCCATCATTGATAGCATATCTCTTGATGTCGAATATCAACGCCATTACAAATCATTGTTTTCCGTTCGTGCTATAATCTCGTTTTGCAACTGCTCGGTCATATCGTTGAAATAGTCGGAGTAGCCAGCTACTCTCACCAACAGGTCCTTGTAGTCGTCAGGATGTTTCTGCGCATCATGTAGGGTTTCCGTATCTACGATGTTGAATTGGATATGGTGACCGCCAAACTTGAAATATGTTCTCACCAGACTACTGAATTTCTTCAAATCTTCATCTCGTTTCAGCAATGAGGGCACGAAGCGTACATTCAACAACGTACCGCCGCTCTTCGTCTGGTCAAGTTTTCCAAGTGATTTCACCACCGCCGTCGGACCATGCGAATCTGATCCGTGGGCAGGAGAAGTACCGTCGCTGATGGCGAAATGGGCAAAACGTCCATTCGGTGTTGCTCCGCATACCGAACCAAAATAGTTGTGGCAAGTGGTGCTCAACATATTCAGTTGGGTCTTTCCTCCTCTTGTGTTGGGTCTTCCCTCTATCGCCTTCACCAAGTCTTCATACACCCTCACGGCAATATCATCGGCATAATTGTCATCATTCCCGAAGAATGGCGTATGGTTTCTGATGTACAAACGCATTTTCTCATATTCACGGGCAAGGGGTGTGTCTTTCCCCCAGTTGCAAGCCACAGCCTTGAGCATATCGTCCATCGTGAATCTACCTTCCTCAAAGACATGTTTCTTCAAGGTTGTAAAACAGTCGGTGATGGTTCCCAATCCCGTACATTGTATATATGTGGTGTTGTAGCGCGCTCCACCGCTATAGTAGTCCTTGCCCTTCTCTATGCAATCGTCAATGAACAGGCTCAGGAATGTTGCGGGAGCATAGAGCGAGAACATTCTTTCTATGTAATTGTTCACTGATAGCTTCAGGTTCACGAAATACACCATTTGCTGATGCCAAGCCTCATACAACGATTCAAAATCCTTGAACTGTCGTGGGTCTCCTGTCTCCAATCCCAATTTCTTACCCGTCTCAGGGTCAATGCCATTGTTCAGGGTTATTTCCAGTATCTTCGGTGTATTCAGATAACCCGTCAACAGGTAAGCCTCCTTACCGAAAGCACCTACTTCAATGCAACCAGAGCAACCGCCCTCACGCGCATCTTCAAGGGTCTTTCCTTCACGTACCAACTCTTGTATATAGGTATCAGGATTGAAAATGGAAGGATAGCCATGTCCTTGTCTGATGACCTTCACACCTTCTATCAAGAACTCATCTGGCGTGTTCTTGGCAATGTGAATGCTCAAACCTGGTTGTAGTTCATGCAACTCTTCTTGTATCTCAAGGATGATATACGACAGGTCGTTTACGGCATTGTTTCCGTCACGGTCAACACCACCGATGTTGATATTGGTAAAGTCGTTGTAGGTTCCCGACTCCAATGCCGTCACTCCCACCTTGGGTGGTGCCGGTTGATTATTAAACTTGATCCAAAGGCAAGACAACAGTTCTTTCGCCTTGTCTCTGTCCAACGTGCCCTCTTCCAGTCCTTTTCGATAGAAAGGATAGAGGTGCTGGTCGATATGTCCGGGGTTCATGCTGTCCCAGCCATTCAACTCGGTTACCGTTCCAAGATGCACGAACCAATACATCTGAATGGCTTCCCACAGGTCGCGTGGCGCATGGGCTGGTACCCAATGGCAAACGTCGGCAATCTTTTCCAACTCTGCCTTTCGTTGCGGGTCTGTCTCCTGCTCAGCCAGTTGCTCAGCCAGTTGTGCGTGTCTTTCCGCAAACAAGATGGCTGCGTCACACGAAACCGCCATTGCCTCCAGTTCCTGTTGTTTGTCGGTTGCCTCTGGGTCGTAGATGTAATCCAGCGAGGCAATTTTCTTTTCAATGCGAACCTTCACGTCTAACAATCCCGTATGATACATCTTTCCGTCCATAGCAGTATGTCCGGCAGCGCGTTGTTCCATAAACTCGGTAAACACGCCTGCATGATAGGCTTCCTCCCACTCTTTCGACACATGGTTGAAGATGCGTTCTCGTTGGGTCTTTCCTTTCCAGTAAGGTATCACCTCTCGCTCATACGTATCAATGTCTTCCTGACTGATATGATAACTTTGCAGGTCGCGAGTGTCCAACGTATGCAAGTCTTCCACGGAGTGGCAGGTCAACTCAGGAAACGTGGGTACTGCCTTGGGCAATGGTCCACGTTCTCCTACGATGAGTTCGTCTTTCCCTATATAGATGGTTTTCTTCTTACATATCTCGTAGAAATTCTTTGCACGCAACATGGCGATGGGCATTGTTCCGTAGTTTTCCTTATAGAATGCCGTTTCTATCAATGCTCTTTCTATGCTCAATGTGGTAGGCGTGTCAAAATTCTCTTGGCGCAAGCGTTTGATGCGCTCATTCATGCCCCCCTCGTTGGCGGGGTTCTTAATGGAAAAATTCATATCTTTGTGTTTTTTGCATTCATTACTTCTTCTATGGTCATAGGCTTCTTCAGGTGTCCCAACAGTTTGGCTCCGTCTTCGGTAATCAAGTAATCCAACTCGTTTCGCAATCCCGTAAAGTTGCGCCACTCTTTCAACTTATCATAATTGATAAAGTCGGTGAATTGTTTCTCTGCCTCCCACTTATCCATCAGCTCAGGGATGAAATAGATGCCTGGCTCTACGGTAAATATGAATCCTGGTTCAAGGGGGCGAGCCAACCTCAACGACTTAAAGCCGAATTGCTTGCTTTTCTCCATTCCGTCGGCATAGCCCACGTATTGCTCACCTAAGTTTTCCATGTCGTGAACATCGAGTCCCATCATGTGACCAAGACCGCAGGGGAAGAACAGGGCGTATGCGCCACATTCGGCAGCATCTCGCGCATCACCTTTCATCAGTCCCAAGTCTTTCATTCCCTCTACAATCTTCGTAGCAGCTGCGATATGGGCATTACGAAAAGGTACGCCTGGCTTGAGTTCATCCACCGCCGCCTGGAAACTTGACAGATGGATGTTGTAAACGTATGCTTGACGCTCGCTAAACCTATCGTTTACGGGCAATGAAGATGACAGATCGCCGGCGTAATGCAGATGGTTCTCTGCACCTGCATCCAACAAGAAGATGTCTCCTTCTTGCAGTGTGTGGATATATCCATGATTATGAAGCACTTGTCCTTGCACCGTGGCAATGGTGGGGAAAGAGAGCGTGTGCCCACGCCTACCTGCTACTTCCTCAACGGCAGCAGCTATCTCTGCCTCCGTCACTCCTGGGCGCACCATGCTATAAGCCTTCAGGTGCATCTCGGTACTGGTGTCTATCGCCTCCTCTATGGCGGCTATCTCTTCCGCACTCTTATGGTTGCGTTGCTTGACGATGGCTTTGATAAAAGGTACCGATGCCTGGGCTGCCTGTGCTGATGGCAACAAGCCCGTAAGTTCTTGCAACCACACTTGGTGTTCTGCACGGTAAGGGGGGAGGAAGTGTATCGTCTGTCCCTTTGCCTGCGCCTTGAGAATATACTCCTTCAAGTTTTTCAAGGGCAAGGAGTGAGCTACCCCCACTTGCTGGCACATTTCCTGCAATGTGGGTTGCGTGCCTGTCCAAACGATGTCATCAATCGTGAGTTCGTTTCCAAAGACGATTTCACGGTCTTCATCTACGTCGATGACGGCAGCTAAATCGGCACAGTCCAATCCGAAATAATACAAGAACGTACTGTCTTGCCTAAAGCGATAGGTGTTGTCGGCATAGTTCATGCCACACTCCTTGTTGCCAAGAAACACGAGCAATCCTTTTCCCATTTCTCGTTGGAGCACTCGTCTTCTATTGATATATGTTTCCTTTGCGAAAAGTTTCATGACCATGATTATGATTTGGTGATTATTTGGCTATGGGCTTCGTGGCTTCTCTCAACCATTCCACCTCATCGGGTTGCAGATAGGGAGAGAGCTTGTCGAATACCGTTTGGTGGTACGTATTCAACCATTGTATTTCTTCGTCTTTCATCATCTCCTTCACAATGGGAGCGGTGTCGAAGGGACACAGGGTAAGTGATTCAAATTGCAGGAACTCACCAAACTCCGTTTCCATATAGGGAACGATGAGCAACAGGTTCTCATGTCGTACACCAAAGCGATTGGCAAGGTAGATTCCTGGCTCATCAGTCACGGTCATGTTCTTCACGAAAGGTGCGGGCATCCATTCCATACGAAACTGATGGGGTCCTTCATGGACGTTCAAGTACTGCCCTACTCCATGACCTGTACCGTGCAGATAGTTCAATCCCTCTCGCCACATATCCATACGGGCAAGGATGTCCATCTGCGTTCCACTGGCTCCAGAGGGGAATTTGCAGAGTTCCAACTGTATATGTCCTTTCAGCACCAACGTATAGATGTGTCGTTGCTCTTCCGTCAGTGGTCCCAAGGCAATGGTACGGGTGATGTCTGTCGTTCCGTCTTGATATTGCGCTCCACTGTCGATAAGCAAAAGTCCTTTGGGTTCCAGCGTTGCATCTGTTTCTGGCGTTGCCTCATAGTGTACGATGGCTCCGTGCTGCTCATAGCCGGCTATCGTGTCGAATGAGAGACCACGAAACAGGGGTTGCTCCGCCCTCAATGCGGTGAGCTTCTGGTCAATGGAAATCTCGGTTTGTCCTCCTGCCTCCACTGCCGGCTTCAACCATTTCAAGAATTTCACGAGTGCGATGCCGTCTTTCAGCATCGCTTGCCTAAAACCCGCTATTTCCCTTTCGTTCTTGATGGCTTTCATGGCAGGTACTGGCGACTTGCCCCGAATGATTTCCTTGGTCTTGATGGCTTTTGAAAGGGTGTAGTTCAACTCGTCTGGATCGATGAGGATGTTGTATTCAAAATAGTCTTGCAGTCCTTTCTTCACCTGGTCATAGTCTTCTACGTCAACCTGGTTTTCACGCAGATACGCAGAGACTTCAGGAGTGAGTTTCTTGGGATTGATAAACAAGGTGACTTTGGTCGTGGAAATCAACAGGTAACTCACGAACAACGGGGTGCAATGCACGTCTGAGCCTCGCAGGTTTAATATCCACGCAATGTCATCTAACGCAGAAATCAACATTCCGTCTGCGTGTTGCTCGCGCAAAGCCTTTCTCACACGTTGTATCTTTGACGTTGCGCTCTCACCGGCATATTCTATGGGTTGTATCTCTACCTTGTCTTCGGGGATGGGAGGACGGTTTTCCCAAATCTGTTCCAACGGGTCAAGATTGGTTCTCACCGTAATGCCACCGTTCTGGCGCATGTCCTTGATGAGTTCTTCCACCGACGAGAGTGAATTGACCATTCCGTCAATGCCGATTTCCGTGGACGACATGCTCAACAACTCTCTTCCCAACCATTTGGGAATGGTAGGCGTATCAGGCATCTTGAGTTTCATCAATTGAAATTCAGTATCTTTCAACTGTTCCTCTGCGGCAAGAAAATAACGGGAGTCTGTCCACAATGCGGCACTATTCATCGTAACCACCGCCGTTCCTGCCGAACCGTTAAACCCACTAATCCATTCTCTCCCTTTCCAATGGTCTGGCACATACTCGCCATGATGCGGGTCAGTACTGGGGAATATAAACGCCGCAAGGTTTTCACGTCGCATCACCTCGCGCAAGGTTGACAATCGGTTGCTGATTTCTTCTTTCATATTATTGTTTTATTTATTTACTCAAAATAGTGTTTACCAATTGCACCACATCACTGACGTTTACTTGTCCGTCGCCATTCATATCACCCTCCGTCTTCTCATATCGGAACGTGGCGGTAGCTACCTCGGAATCATCATAGCCCTCTTTCGTAGCGTATGCGGTAACGGTATAGACGGTTAACGGAGTATTTAAACTAATCTCCCCATCTGTCAAAGGTTCGGCATTCGATGCAGTAATATTTGTTACACATGTTGCTCCTTCTGTAGCACTCTCCACCTTGATTTTGCCATTAGCAAGCAGTGTGATGGTAGGTTTTATGCACTTTGACATCTTTTCGATATCCTTAAAATAATTCCATGGAGTAGAGTTTTGATACATCTCTATCAAGGAATCTTTAACATGAAGCGTGGCATTCATCACATTAGAATTATTAAAAGCATTATAGACTGCGGTTGGCACTTTGTCCCCATAACAAAAACAATCAACTATACTTGTACAGCCATTAAAAGCTCCTTCTCCTATTCTTGTAACATTTTTACCAATGTTGATGGTTGTTATACCTGTACATCTACAAAATGTATAATTACCTATTGAAATTATATTATTTGGTATTGTTATTGAAGTTAGTTTATAACAACTATGGAAAGCGTACCCTTCAATTGTCTTCACGCCATTACCTAAAATTACAGAAATAAGGTTTGAACAACCAGAGAAAGCACTTAAGCCAATGGATGTAACGTTATCGGGAAGAACAATAGCAGTTAGACCTGTTCTTTCAAAAGCACCATCTCCTATAGACATTACACTTTCTGGTATCAGTACTGTCAATAATTTTTCACATCCCGAGAAAGTATAATCATTAATTGTTAATACACTATTTGAAATAGTTACAGAGGAGAGGTTTAAGCAATATGCGAAAACATACTTCCCGATACTTATCACACTATTTGGAATGTCTATAGCAGTTATACTTGACCCACGAAACGCCTCATTTCCAATAGTTTTTATACTATTTGGAAGAATAACAGAAGTCAAACCTGTGCATCCATAAAAAGCATTATCTCCGATGCTGGTTACACTGTTAGGGATGTTTACAGAAGAAAGATTTACATCACCATGGAATGCATATTCTCCAATGGTTGATACTGCATAATCAATTTGTTTGTACGTAACCTTTTCAGGTATTTTTATTTCTCCAGAATATGTAGAAGCATATTTTGAGGATCCCCATGTCACTTCAGCAATACATTCTTGAGGGTTTAAGTTGAACCAAATGCCATCAATTAGTACTTTCTCTGCTTTCGCCAGCATGGACGTAAGCATCAAAAGGAAGAATAATGCTTGTTTTTTCATGATTTCATTGGTTTATGTTTGTGAATGCAAATATAATCATTATTTCTGAAACCACCATAAAAATCATATTGAAAATTGATTATTGAACACGAATATCCACGCATGTTACGACCCCTAATACGAAAGAAATAATACGATGTTGGCACAATGACATAGAAAGCATTTCTTACAACAAATATGTGCCATTTGTTATATTATGCTTATACAAATGTTACAAGACCGAAGTGCTTTTAGGAATTTCTCTACGATATATTACTTGTCCATCCCTCTCAATATTATCCTTAAACTTTGAGTTTTTCACGTTCGTATAAATATGGGTGTCACATATCTGAGGAATATGTGAGTTATACAACTTATCGTTCAAAAGGGCGAGCACATGACGGTTAAAATCTTTCCCCTTAATAGATAAATCTATATCAGAAGCTCGCCAATAGTCGCCTCTTGCACGAGAGCCATAGATTATGACTTCCTCTATCTCAGGAAAAGAAGCCAATATCTGCATCAACTCATTATAAGACTGTTCTGTCAGTCCGTACATTCCATCATCCATTTGCTAACACATCCATTTTATTTCGTAATTCCAAGAACAGAGGATAATATGTATGAACAATATCATCTATCACATCCTCAGCCATTTCTTCGTCATATAGATGAGACGTTTTATTCCTGTCGTCTATCATCTCCAACCATGTCTCGCCATTTTCTATTAACGACATGGCAAAAGCACGTCGCACCACATCCTTTGAACCCATAAGTTCTGTGATGCCATTCTCTTTTTCGTAACTCATCATTAGCTTCCACGCCATCTCGTATGTGAATTCAAATCTTTTTATAAGACTGTCGTTTTCAAACGAATTTAACGGACGTTGCTTATAAATATCAATAATCTCACACAACCTTGCTATAGCGTTCTTGAATGTGGTAAGCCGTTCTATCCATCTGGGTTGTATTTCATTCATCTGTTCAAATAGTTTTTTGCAAAACTACAAATTAAAAATGATATTTCCAAATCCATTATTGTACACTTTTTTATTTAACAATTCAAGAGATTTAACAAAAATTGTCAAAATACCCGACAAAAACTTGTTAGCATTTTCTTGCGAAATAGAAATGGGAAGCAGAGAAAATGGGTTATAACGGGAGAAAAAGCGTATTTTTCATCGTAACATTGCATGTTACGAGCGTAACTATATGAGTTATGACCGTAACTATGTATGTTACGAGTGCTATCTTTATATGTTATGAAGGGCAAAAAAGAGGGTATTTTGAGGTAAAAACTTGGTTTTTTCCGCTATTACCAAAAGACAGAAAATTACAATTACCTGATTTTCAGCATATTGCAAAAACATCAAAATACGGGCATATTTTCAACCAACTCTCAAGTTATTTGAAAATATGCCCGTATTTTGGCACCTAAATTCAGAATTTGTATGACAAAAAGCTAATTAGAAACCACTAACAATGGTTACACTATCTGATGTAGAAATCATCCACCATGTGCAGTGTCTTCTCCGCCCTTGTCATGGAGGTATATATCCATTGGTATGTTTCCTTGGTAGGATTCTTGGTTATGTTTCTTGGCACATGAACATATACGTCTTCCCATTCTCCACCTTGCGACTTATGACAGGTAATGGCGTATCCAAACACGCAGCGGAGAGCATTGAGATATGAATCATGAAACATCATGTCGTAAAACGCCTGTCTGTTGTTTTTTGCCGTAATGCCCTTGTCGAGCATACGATAAATGAAATCGAGAAACAAGGCATGTTGTTGTTGCTTGTCCAAGTTTGGCTTCGACTGGTTTACAATTTCTTCTATCATCAGCGAGCTATAGCTGTTTCCGGTAAAAAGTTCCCTCACCTTCACCTGTCGGAATGTGAGATGTGCCCTTGTCACACTGTTCTTACTGATTTCTTCCACCACGACCACATCACCGTTCATCAGTCCTGTCAGCATATTGTTTTGCGTCACCATGAGCAAGTCGCCTTTTTGCAAGCACCCTCTTGCAAATCCCAGTTTCTCCCTGATTCTTGCGGAAAGATCGGCACAACTTGCATTAGACCTACAAATACAAACGGCACTGTTCAACCCGTCTTTCTGTACCTTACTGACATAATGGTTAAGCATTTCCTCCACATTAGCATGTAATGCAATATTTTTATTATTGCGGAACGGTAACATTCCCCAAACCACTTGCAACCCGTATTGTCTATTGCTGTCTGGCGCTTTGGCATAGAGTATTCTTATTCTCTTTGATGCGTCAATGATGCCATTAGAGCCCTTTTGTCGCATGATTTTAGTCAGTTGCGCCTCTTATGCCACTACGCCAAAGGTGTTTTGTACATATTCTTTCATCAAGGCTGGTGAGAAATATTGTTCTATGGGCGGCAACTGGCAAGGGTCTCCCACAAAAATATACTTGCTGCCCTTGCGCGTGTCGTACTGCAAGAGGTCTTGGAGCAACCTTCCGTCACCAAACTTAGCCTGTGTCACGTTTTTGACAACCACATCCGAAACCATGGAAGCCTCATCGATGATATAAATGGTTTCCGAAACGTCAGTAGGAGCCAACCTGGTGGGTTCAAACACCAAGAAGAGCTGCCCGTATTGGTCGGCTTTCAATTCCTCTTTTTCGTTTAGCTCTTTGTTTAATCCGTTGAAGTCGTACACCATCGAGTGTATGGTAGAGGCACTGGCATTCCCCGAAAGGTTAGACAATATCTTTGCTGCCCTTCCCGTGGAAGCCAGCAATTGATAGTTTTTTCCCAACGACTCCAATTGTCGTATCAGGAATCTCATCAAGGTGGTCTTACCTGTACCTGCGTAGCCCTTGAGGATAAACACCCTGTCAGTGGGATGATTGATAAAACTGAGTAATTGTTTCAGAACAAACTCTTGACTGGTGGTCAGTTGAATTTTCTCAATGTCGTTGATGTCCATGGTATTTGCATTCAATTAAACGGGAGCGAAGATAATGATTATTCACGAAAGCACCAAATTATTCGATAACATAATTTTTTAGGCAATGATATAGCAAATGGCATAAGCAGTGCCGAAGGCACGATAGATGACAGGCAGGCGGTGAAGCCCGAAGGGCGTAACCCCTGCTAACATGAGCATTTGTGGTTAAAATTGCCATTATTTTTAATGGCAATAGTAGATATTTCCATTAACGGTGAACGTAACAGACGTGGTATTGATGGTAAACCACTCATATCATCTTGGAGGAGTAATCATCCTGTTTGATTATATGCAAAAAGGCTGATTCCATCGATGGAATCAGCCATTTTTATAATTATATAGCAAGTATGAGGCACTGCCACACTTTGTCTATATGAGAGATTGTAGCGTTGCTTAATCGTAACACTCAAATATCTTATCCACGGTGTTGCTGGGCATCTTCTTGGTAAACAGGCTCACCAACCACACAACTACGAAGCCACCTACCATGGCGATAGCTCCACAGTTGATAGGATTGATGGGGTTGCCAAGCAACATATTGATGACCGTAATGCCTACGCCCCAAACGAAGCAAGCCCATACGGAAGCCGTGGTCGTGTTTTTCCAATAAAGACCCATCATGAAAGGAGCGAGGAATGCACCTGCCAAGGCTCCCCAAGAGATTCCCATGAGCTGGGCGATGAATGTGGGCGGATTGAGGGCAATCATCAGAGAGATGACGATGAAGAATACAATCAGCACACGCATCACCACCACCTTTCGGCGCTCAATCTTCTCAGCCACGATGTCGTCAATGGCACCTTCTTCCACTTCTCCAGGAGCCGACTTCTTGTCACGATAGATCAAGTCGAGCGTCATGGTAGAAGACGAGGTGAGCACCAGAGAAGCCAAGGTTGACATGGAAGCCGACAACACCAGCAATACCACGAGGGCAATGATGAAATCGGGCAACGTAATCAGCATAGAAGGCACGATGCTGTCGAAGTCTAACCGTCCGTTGGGCAATACGGGAGGCATTCCAAACAAACGACCGAAGCCGCCAAGGAAGTAACAACCACCAGCCACGACGAAGGCAAACAACGTAGAGATAATCGTACCGCGGCGAATGGCTTGTTCGTCGGTAATGGAATAAAACTTACCCACCATCTGCGGCAGTCCCCACGTACCAAGAGAGGTAAGGATGATGACACCCAACAAATTCCACGGATCTGGTCCCAGCAATGAAGCAAAGCCTCCGTTTACGGTTGCATCGGTGTCACTGGGCAGTTCAGCCATCTTCTGCACAGCGGTAAAGAGTCCTCCCTGCGAGTTCAGCACAGCTGCAATCACGGTCACGATACCGAAAAGCATGATGATACCCTGAATAAAATCATTCATGGCAGTAGCCTTGTAGCCACCCAATATCACATAGACAGCCGTGAAGATAGCCATGATGACCACGCAATATTCGTAAGGAATGCCAAAACCCATCTCAAACAAGGTGGAGATTCCTTTATAAACACCAGCGGTATATGGGATAAGGAAGACGAACGCAATGACAGATGCCACCACACGCAAGCCCTGACTATCGAAACGTGTGCCAAAGAAATCAGGCATGGTGCGACTGTCAATGTGCTGGGTCATCAATTTGGTACGCCTACCTAACACAATCCACGCCAAGAGAGAGCCAATGATGGCATTTCCAACGCCAATCCATGTGGCAGACAGACCATATTTCCAACCGAACTGGCCAGCATAGCCAACGAATACCACCGCCGAGAAATAACTTGTGCCGTATGCAAAGGCTGTAAGCCAAGGACCAACGGAACGACCGCCAAGCACGAAACCATCTACAGAACTGGCTTGCTTGCGAGAATAAATACCCACGCCCACCATGACGAGGATGAATATCAATGTAAGAATAATTTTGATTACCATAGTATATTATATTAGAATGCCACTTGAATTTGAGATTGCAGCCAATTATAGTCTTTTCCTATCTGGTCGCCACAGAAACAGCGAGCATATTGCACTTGGAAACGACACTTCTTGTAAAACCAGTATTGCAAGCCTACGGTCAGGTTGGTTTGTGTCCAACCATCCACACTTGTATTGCGATTAAACGTCTCGCCACTTGCCACGGCATCCCAACCTTTGGTCAGGGGAACACAGGCAGTGAGGTAACCGCCACGGCTACCCACGTTTCCATCCTTGCCACCCAACCATTCACCACGGAAGCTGATGGGGCGAGCCTCCTTATATTTACCTGGAGCAAATTGCCCCGTCTTATATTCTGCACCAATGCTATACCTGTCACGAGTATAGTCGTCGCCCACTTTTATCTCAGGGTTCCAGGCAGCCGTACCCACGGCATTACCCGTACCCTTCTGGGCACTTGCCACGATGCGAAGCCCTTCGATGGGGCGCACATCCAACCTGGCAATCACGTCTTTCTTGTTGTTTCCATCACGCTTGTTAATGCCTTGCCCGTTCATCAAGGCGAGTTCGTAATGTAAGAAGCCATTGAACACGTCACCATAAATCATAGCTCCCATGTCACGGCCATAGTTGACGCCATTCAACGGGTCTGGTCCTTCTCCTGCCAGATACAACACTGCCTGCGAATAGACATCTATCAACTCCAGCATCGTAGGCGAGAGAGGATTTTCTAACGTATAAGAATGTTTGAATTGTCCGACCCTTACGGTAAGGGATTTGTCATTGGAGAGTCGGTAGTCTGTGTAAAATTCTTGCACCACACTTGAGAAGTCGTGCATAAAAAGAAACGACCATCGGTCGGTAATTCGGGCTTTTGCCCAAAGCAATGTACGTTTCAAGTTGAAGTCATTGCGCTGTTTGCCATTAGCATCTTGCCAGGAGTAACCTCCTTGTGCATAGCCATTGAATGTAATACGCGAGGTTAACTCCTTCATCCAATTGGTTTTCTCCTCACTCTTTTGTTGCCCCATGGCAGCATGACTGCTGAACACAGCCAATGCCACCGCTAAGGTGGCCATCTTGAAAATCTGTTTTCTCATAAATATAAAAATTAAAAAGTTTATAAAAATATTTCGCAAAATTAATAGATTATTGCGGGATTTAGAAAAATATGCCTATAGTTTTTATATTTAATAACATTTCATGACACATATCATGCGCAAAAGTGGTTTTTCATGTGATTTTGTTACAAAAACAAGGCAAACAACAACAATTTGACACAATATGCATCAAGTATAGCCTCATCGTATATCTCTTATATAGCTCGTTCTTCGTTTACAGACACAGACCTCACGAATTGCAATGTCGATTTGGCAAAAGCCTACATTTTTAATAATAATAACAATTAAAAAAGCAAATAAATGCAATCTTCCGCATTTTTTTTAGTAACTTTGCCGAAAGAAAGAATAATTATAAACTTAAAACGATAAAATTGATATGACATTTTTAACTAACGACAAACTGGTCATCGTCGGTGCAGCTGGCATGATTGGTTCAAACATGGTACAGACCGCTTTGATGATGGGACTGACCAACGACATTTGTCTTTACGACGTATTCTCACCAGAAGGTGTAGCAGAGGAAATGCGCCAAAGTGGATTTGGTGACGTGAAGATTACTGCTACCACAGATGTAGCTGAGGCTTTCACCAATGCTAAATACATCATTTCGAGTGGTGGAGCACCACGTAAGGAGGGTATGACTCGTGAAGACCTCTTGGCTGGTAACTGCAAGATAGCAGAGGAACTGGGAATGAACATCAAGAAATATTGCCCCAATGTAAAGCACGTGGTAATCATCTTCAATCCAGCCGACCTCACCGGTCTCGTAACGTTACTTTACTCAGGATTGAAACCAGGACAAGTGACCACATTGGCAGCTCTTGACACCACTCGTCTGCAATCAGCTCTCGCCAAGAAGTTTGGCGTGATGCAAAGCGAAATCACTGGTTGCGCCACATACGGCGGTCACGGTGAGCAAATGGCAGTGTTTGGCAGCCACGTAGAGATTGCCGGTCGCAAGTTGGCAGACATCATCGGCACGGAAGAGTTCCCCGAAGAGGAATGGGAGAAGATGAAGAAAGACGTGACACAGGGTGGTGCAGCCATCATCAAGTTGCGCGGACGCAGTTCTTTCCAAAGCCCCTCTTATCTCAGCGTAGAAATGATTCGCTCTGCCATGGGTGGCGAGGCATTCCGTTTCCCTGTAGGTACATACGTAAAGACCGACAAGTACGATCATATCATGATGGCAATGAAGACCACTCTCGACGAGAATGGTGCTCACTTTGAAGTTCCACAAGGCACTCCAGAGGAAAATGCCAAGCTTGATGCTTCTTACGCGCACCTCTGCAAGATGCGCGACGAGTTGGTAACGCTCAACATCGTTCCTCCAATCTCTGAATGGAGCAAGATTAATCCAAACTTGTAAACAACAACCATGTATCAAATAGGATGAAGAATCACCCAATGTCTTGCCATTGTCAGTGATTCTTCATCCTTTTTTTATATACTCCTTTTTATAAAATATAGGTAATGATATAGTTGTTGGCACAGGCAGTGCCGAAGGCACGATAGATAACAGGCAGGCGGTGAAGCCCGAAGGGCGTAACCCCTGCTAACATGAGCATTTGTATATAGAGTGCCGAAGGCACGACAGAACAACCTTGCGCAATCGGTTCTGTTACCCCTATCGGGGTTCGATTTGAAACGCTACCATTGAAGGGGTTTCGCTCCGCTTCACCCCTCCCTGTGTTCTTTTGTCCCTTCGGGACTTATGCCAACTGCTATATTATTGCCAAAATATAAGAAGCAAGACTATTGTCTGAATTCTCGAACACCTATTAGAAAGTTGAATCATTTTACCAATATTTTTTTTACAATCCAAAATTTTGATTATCTTTGCATCATCAACCTGATAACATACGTGAAGGATGAAAAAGATAGTACTACTGACATTTATCATCACCACACTGTTTTCTCTTGTCATACGGGCAGGCGAACCGATTTGCCACCTCACCCATTATGATGAGTTTTCAGGCTTGGCACAATGGAACGTTACCCAAATCGTGCAAGACAAGCAAGGAATGATGTGGTTTGCCACATGGAATGGGCTCAACCGCTTCGATGGCTATGAGTTTGAATGCTTCAAGTCGGAAGTGGGCAATGGGATAGACATTCCTTCCGACCGCATTCGCGACATCATCTTAGACAAAGACGGTAACATATTGTGCCAATACGATGACCATGTACTGCGTTTTGACTTGAAAACCTGCAAATACCAATCGCTCCCGCCACAGGAAGAACAAAAACTATTAAACATGTTCCAAAAGCGGTCAGACCGCATACGCAACATAGGTGACCATTCCATCAGACATACCGATGCTTGGGGCGTGACATGGGAAATACACAAGGATGGTACCATTCGTTACCAAGAGAAGGGAAGCAACACCTGGACAGACTATCACCCAAACATCGAACCCACGACAACACTCTACTATAGCCTGACCGACAAACAAGGTAACGTTTGGATGCGAAGTGAATATGGTGCATATAAACTGACGTTCAGTCAAAAGCCACACGCACGAGTAGCGCTTGAAAAGCCGACCCAAGTACGCAATTTCTTAATAGACCGAAAACAACGCACTTGGCTCACCACACGTGATGACGCAATCATCAAATTATATGACCAATCCAACCACCTATTGGGTTACCTGGGACAAAGAGGAGGTTTACACCACGCATACACTACGTTTGGCTCACCTATATACCATCTTTTGCAAGCCCAAACAGGAACTATCTGGCTATGCAGCAAACCCAATGGATTGTTTAGATTGCGCGAAACGGGAAACGGAACATTCTCCGTAGAACAATTCAGGCACAATGATGCCGATCCCCACTCTATTCCTAACGATGAGCTATACTATTCAGCCATCGACCCAGCAGGAAGATTGTGGGTGGCAACGTTTAACAAGGGCATTGCCTGCATCGAACATCCGGAAGCAAAAGACATCCGATTCGTACACGGAGGAAACGGTTTGAAATACCCCAAAGTACTTGGCAATAGGGTAAGACAAATATATATCACGAAAAAAGGCATCTTACTGGCAGCCACGACAACAGGGTTGATTGTGGCAGACGTGACGAAAAAAGACGTGCGACAAATACAATTCAAGTTGCACACACGGGATTCCCATCGCAGTTCGAGCCTCAGCAACAATGCCACTATGTTTGTCATGGAAGACAGCAAGCATCGCATATTCGTATGTACGGAAAGTGGCGGCGTGAACCAAATCTTATCGAAAGACTTACTTCAAGACCAATTGGAATTTAAGCACTTCGACACTACGACGGGATTGCCTTCTGACATTACGCTCTCTGCCATCGAGGAAGGCGACCACTTGCTGATAGTGAGCAGCAACCAACTGATTACGTTGCGCCCAGACGATAACCAAATGGAGAATTTCGATTCTCATTTCTTCCAAGAAAGAGTCCGATTCTCTGATGCCGTTCCTACGCTGTTGCCAGACGGCAGGCGCATCTTCGGATTACAAAACGGAACATTCACCATCATGCCCCAATCACTACGCAAGAGTGGATATGTACCTTCGATAGCACTCACGTCTATCTCGGTGGAGAAACAAGCACCAAACCTTGCCGTCAATGTACTTGACACATTAATATTATCTTCTCACGAACGCAATTTCACCATTACGTTTTCCGCACTCGACTATACGGGGGAAGCAGAAATCCATTACGCTTTCCAAATGGGCGACAACGGCAACAATGCGTGGAACTACGTGGAAAAGACTCATACTGCAACATTCTTAGACTTACGACCAGGAACGCATCTGCTCAAGATACGCTCCACCAATGGAGACGGTGTGTGGGTTGACAACACACGCATACTGACAATCATCGTAAAACCCACCTTTTGGGAAACCACGTGGGCAAAATTACTATACATATTATTAATAGCAGCCATTGTCTATGCCATCCTGAGAACGCATAGACACATCACCGAACTGAGCAGAAAGCAAAAGGAAACTCATGAAGCGTATCTCGCCTTGCTCAATGCTACAAACACGGAAAGACAAGATGGCAAGTCTCAAGTGGAGGAAACGATTCCGCAACCGCAAATCAAACCCGAAGACGACATGTTCATGAAAAGAGCCATGAAGTTTATCGAGGAACACATAGACGATCCAAACATCAACATCGGCGATATGGCTGAAGCTACGGCAACCAGTCGTTCTGGCTTAAACCGAAAGATGAAGTCGCTGCTTGGCGTTACCCCACTCGACTTCATCCGTGAGGCAAGAATCAGGAAAGCCTGCAAGATGCTGGCGATGGGAATGGCTGTCAACGACGTAGCATACGGCTGTGGATTCTCTGATCCCAAATACTTTGGAAAATGTTTCAAAGCTGACATGGGAATGACTCCTACGGAATATAAAATGGAACAAAAAGGGCAAATTATAAACAAAATCATCCAAAATCCACACATTTAACACAAATAAAAATTGTTATTAAATATTTTTACTTAATTTTGCAAGCAGACAAACTATAAGTATTATTAAATTTTAAACCATGAACCTAAGAATCAAACGATTTTCTTTAGCCTTGGCATTTTGTATGCTGGGGTTGGTGAGTTTCGCCCAGAAAACTGTTACAGGTAATGTAAAGGATGCTTCTGGCGAACCTTTGATTGGTGTTAGCGTGATGATTAAGGGAACCTCCACTGGAGCAGTAACTGACTTGGACGGAAATTACTCCATCCCTTCAGTACCTTCATCCGCTCAATTGACGTTCTCTTACGTTGGCTATCAGACAAAGACAGTCAAAGTAGGAGATTCTTCTTCTCTGAACGTTGTTCTTAACGAGGACAATACCACATTGGAAGACGTGGTTGTTATCGGTTACGGAACGATGAAACGTAAGGATTTGACTGGTGCCGTTGCATCAGTTAGCGGTGACAAGTTGGCCGCCAATCCTGTTTCTAACGTAGCACAAGCATTGCAAGGACAATTACCAGGTGTTAGCGTCGTATCACAAGACGGTCGTCCTGGTGCAACAATGTCTATCCGTGTACGTGGTGGTGGTTCTATCACCCAATCCAACGAACCTCTTTACATCGTAGACGGTGTGCAGGTTAGCGACATCAGCGACATTCCTGCCGACAACATCGAGAGCATCGACGTTTTGAAAGACGGTGCTTCTACCGCTATCTATGGTGCACGTGGTGCAAACGGTGTAATCCTCGTAACCACCAAAGGTTCGAAAGGTGACGGAAAAGCCAAGGTTAAGTATAATGTTTATTACCAAATCAAGAAGTCTCCCAAGGCTCTTGACGTAATGGATGCTTACCACTATGTACTTCACAACTGGAGTTATGCTACGGCTTACGACATGAACGAGGAAGACGGTATTGCTGAATACTTCGGATTAGGCTCACAATTTGGCAACCATCTCAATGATTACAAGAACATAGGCGTACATAACTATGTAGATGACGTAATGCGTACCGCTGGTTCTTGGAACCATGACTTATCACTCTCTGGTGGTAACCAAAACACCAAGTATTATGCAACCGTAAACTACTTGACCGATGATGGTGTACGCATCAAGTCTGGTTTCAAGCGTTGGAACGGAAATGCAAAGATTTCACAGAAGATTACGAAGAACTTGACATTCGATGCTGACATCCGCTATAGCGAGATGACATTCGAGGGAACCAACTTCGACTATGCATCAGGTAACTCTGTTTATGGCTATCGTCCAATCGACAAACCATTAGGAAAGGACAATTCATCATTGCTTTCTATGGGTAGCTCAAGTGTGGAAGAAAACTTCAATCCACTTAATATCATTGATAACTACACCAACATCACCAAGCGTCAACGTCTGCGTGGTATGGGTGTGCTGACTTGGAAAGTTATCGACGGTTTGACCGCAAAGACTGAACTTTCATTAGGTCGCAACTGGAGTGAGACAAGATATTGGGATGGCGGCAAGTCTACCAATCCATACAATCAAGCACAACTCACGAAAGGTAATGGCTATAGCGTACGTTGGGCAACCACATTGAATTATGAAGTTCAAGGACTTGGCGAAGACCACAGCCTGTCTTTCCTCGTTGGTAATGAAGTGTTGGCAAGCAAGTCTAACTCAAGCAGAATCACAGGTGCAGGTTTCCCATCAGAATTTGACATGGATCGTGCATTCGGTTTGATTCAGATGTACAACATGAAAGATGACTTCTATGACCAAACCAAGCGTACTTCTGACTTCTATAATAATATCGGCGAACCCAAGCACACGTTGTCTTGGTTCGGTCGTGTTAACTACGATTTCTTAGGACGCTATCTCTTCACCGCTACGTTCCGTGCCGATGGTAGTTCTAACTTCGCTCCTAACAAGCATTGGGGATATTTCCCATCAGCAGCATTCGGTTGGCGTATCTCTGACGAGCCTTTCATGGCTAATACACGCAGTTGGCTCGACAACTTGAAACTCCGTCTTTCTTACGGTACTTCTGGTAACGATGCCATTGACGCCAGTCTCTGGAAAGAATATTGGGAACCAGAAATCACTTGGAATGGTGACAAGCGTACCGTAACTTTCAAGCCAGGTGCAATCCTTGCCAATCCCGACTTGAAATGGGAGACCACCATTTCACGTAACCTCGGTATCGACTATAGTTTCTGGAATGGTAAGTTGCGTGGTAGTATCGAAGCATATTGGAATACCACCAAGGACATTTTGATGAAAGTGCCTGTAGCCGAGACTACTGGTCATAGCTATCAATACCAGAATGTTGGCGAAACATCCAACAAGGGTCTTGAACTTTCCGTATTCTATGAAATCGTTCGTTCAAAAGACTTTAACCTCAGCGTAAACGCCACCTATAATTATAATAAGAATAAGGTGGAAAAAGTACGTGAAGGCGTAAATGCAGATACCCACACCAATTGGGGTTCTTCTATGAAACGTCCTTACGACGACTATATCATCCGTACTGGCGAACCCGTTGGAACTATCTTCGGATATAAGTCCGCTGGTTTCTATAGAGTAGAAGATTTCGACGTCGTGAATGGCGTATGGACTTTGAAGGCAGACGTTCCCGACATCAAAGGTGTAGTAAACTACTCTGGTTACAAGCCCTACAACTTGCCCGAAGGACAGATTGCATTCCCAGGTGTTATGAAGTTTGAAGATACCGACGGAAACGGTACTGTTACTGAAGACGATGCTTGTGTAATCGGTCACACCATGCCAAAACACACTGGTGGTTTCAACTTCAATGCCAGCTATAAGGGCTTTGACGCTTCTGTTGGTTTCACCTATCAAATCGGTGGCGATGTTTACAATGCAAACGCCATGCACTCTATGATGGGCAACAAGAATACCAGTTATGGTTGGAACCGTTTGGCATTTGTCAATGATTGTTGGAAGATGTACGATGTAGACGCTAACGGTAATCTCTATGCCGTTACCGACCCAGCCGCTCTTGCTTCACTCAACGCAGGTGCAAAACATGCTTTGCCTTATTGCGAATACGGTATGGTATCTTCTGAATTCATCGAAGACGCTTCTTACCTTCGCTTGAACACACTTACCATTGGTTATACGTTACCAAAGGAACTGACCAAGAAAGTTGGTATCAGCAACCTTCGCGTTTACTTCACTGGTGGTAATCTCTTCTGCATTACAGGATACAATGGCATAGACCCAGACGTGAACACGCGTCCTAGCGGTCAGGATGGATTCCCCGTTCCTAACTACGACTGGAACTCTTATCCACGTGCTCGCACCTATACATTTGGTCTTAATGTTGCATTCTAATTTATGGGAGGAAAGAAAAATATGAAAAAGAAATTATATTCTACATTATGCGCAGCAGGAGTTTTAGCATTGACAACTTCTTGTAGCGATTATCTGGAGACCGACTCTCCATCAAAGACTGATGCCGCTTTTGTATTCTCAACAAGCGAAACCGCACGTGCTGCCCTTGAAGGTGCATACGCTGACTGGATTAACGCAGCCCAAAACAAGGTGTTCGGTGATGGTTTGTTCTATGCAGCCGATGTTGCCGGTTCTGATATCGAGCGTCACCCTGAAGGCTTTACCGCTCAACCTGGTCGTCACTATCCTGAATGCTTCTATCAGAATGGTAAGTATGCAGGCGAATATGCTTTGTTGAGTTACCAAAAGGAAGATGACACATACGCAGCTCTCTATGCTATCATTAACAAAGCCAATATCGTGGTACAAGCCACTCAACAATCAGATGGTTTTGAAGAGATGGTGAAGGCTGGCGTAGAAAGTACGATGGGACAACTCTATGGTGAAGCTGTTGCTTTGAAAGCTACCGCTTATCGTGAGTTGCTGAAATACTTCGGCGACGTTCCTTACCTCAGTGGTAAGGCTACAGACTCTGGATTGCTTTGCGGACGTGATTCTATTTATGACGTTATCTTGAAAGAACTCGTACAAGCAGCTCCTTTGATGTTCCGTGTTGGTTCCATTCCTGGAATTACTGGTAAGAATTACTTCTCTCGTACATACGTTGAAGGTTTGATTGGACGTATTGCCTTGGAAGCTGGTGGTTATCAAATCCGTCGTAACGACATCACCCGTACGGATGGTGAAGGCAACCCATTGACCTTCGAGAAGATGGGTAAGGACAACAACAATGCTTCTTACGGTCGTCGTACCGACTATATCAAGTATTATCAGTTGGCACAACAGTATTTCAAGGCTGTTATCGACAACCCTGGAACAGCCATTTTCCACACCACTGACCCACGTAAAGCTGACAATGGTCGTGTATATAACAATCCTTATCAATACTTCTTCCAGCAGATGCACATGGACGATGATGGTTTCGCTGATGAATCCATCTATGAGGTATCTATTGCACAAGGTGGTGGAAACGATGCACGTCCCTACTCTTTCGGTCGTCCGACCACTGGTGGTAGCAAGAACAACTATCCTTGCAAGAACTATGGTCAAGGTCGTATCAATCCTGCGTTCTACTATGGAATGTTTGATCCTAACGACATGCGTCGTGACGTTTCTTGTACGGTAACTGCCAGCAATGGTGGTGATGGTACTGAAATATTGCTTCCATTCAACCCAGGTTCACAAGGCAAAGGTGGTGGTATTTCATTCAACAAGTGGGATGAGAATCGCCAAACAAAGGTATGGACAGCAAACCAACGTAAGTCTGGTATCAATGGACCTTACATGCGTCTCTCTGAAATCTATCTCGGATATGCTGAGGCATGTGCCATGTTAGGAAACGAGGCTGAAGCAAAGAAGTATCTCTCCATCATTCGTGAACGTGCTTTCCCCGCTGGCAAAGCCAACGTTGAGGGATTCATCGCAAAAGAAGGTTCTTTGTTAGAGGCTATCATCGACGAACGTGGATTTGAGTTCGCTGGTGAAGGTGACCGTCGCGAAGTACTCATCCGTACAGGTCTTATCGGAAAGAAGATCAAGGCTATAAAAGATTTGACAAAGAAGATGCTTGACGGATTAGCTGCCAATGGTTACTATCAATTCGACAATGGTAACATCATCTCTAACCAAATCTACACAAAGATGGTTGACGCAAAGGCTATCAAGGGGCACCGTCTCACCGCTCAATGTCCTGCTGGCAGCGAAAATGATCCTATCCTCTATCCAGGTTGGCGTGGTGTTAACGACGACTGGGCATCTTACGGATTGGATTACAAAGGCAACACCCTGACCAACTTGGCTATCCAAGGATTGTTTACCCGTTTGTCTGACGCAGAGGTATCTGCACTCTTAGCTGATGGTTATAAGGCTGTGGATTGGGGAAAGACTCTCCTTAACAATGCCGACGAATACTATAAGTATTTGTTCTATGACTATGACTATGAAACTGCACCTATCCATTATTGGCCATTCACTCCTAACGTGATGAGCAACGGTGGATTCACTAACGGTTATGGTTTCAAGCAAGAATAAAACCAAAGAAAGGGATGCAACTAAAGCATCCCTTTCTTTTTCCATCTCCAATACGACAAACACATACTTTTCCCTTAAGACATGGTATTTTGTATCAAAAATACTATCGAAACATAATTATCCACCATTTTTGATTGTTTTTTACCCATAGTTTCTATGAAAAACAAGTAATTTTGTAACCATAAATAAACTACATCTAAATAAATCAAAAAATTATGAGAGAGAATTTGAAGACATTGTTATTGTCCATCATCATCGCTTTATCATTTTTCTGCAACAAGGCAATAGCAGAAAACTATCCCTATCGTAGTAACGACCTTTGGATAACCGTTCCTGACCATGCCGATTGGCTTTATCAAACTGGCGAGAAAGCGAAAGTAGATGTTGGATTTTATCTCTATGGCATTCCACAAGACGTAGAGGTTAGTTATGAAATAGGTCCCGACATGATGCCATCTACCCAAAAGGGAAAAGTAACGTTGAAAAACGGACGTGCCACTATCAATATGGGTACGATGAAGGGCGCAGGGTTTCTCGACCTACGATTGTCTGCCACCGTCAATGACAAGAAATACAACCATCACGTCAAGGTGGGATTCTCACCCGAGCTTCTGAAACCATATACCAAGAATCCCCAGGATTTTGATGACTTTTGGAAACACAACTTAGAAGAAGCGAGAAAGGTTCCTCTGTCTGTCACCTGCGAGAAGGTGGACAAATACACCACGGATGAGTTTGATTGCTTTCTCTTGAAAATCAAGACCGACAAACGGCATAGTGTATATGGCTACCTGACAAAACCCAAGAAAGAAGGGAAGTATCCCGTGGTGCTCTGCCCTCCTGGTGCTGGCATCAAGACCATCAAGGAACCCATGCGCAACACGTACTATGCCAAGAACGGTTTTATCCGACTGGAAATAGAGATTCACGGATTGCATCCCGAACTGAGTACCGAGGCATTCAAGGAGATCAGCACCGCTTTCGCTGATGCCAACGAATACCTTAACAACGGTCTTGACAACCGCGACAACTATTACATGAAACATGTATATGTGGCTTGCGTGCGTTGCATTGACTATCTCACCACCCTTCCCGAATGGGATGGCAAAAACGTCATCGTACAGGGCGGTAGCCAAGGGGGAGCTCTGTCGATTGTCACAGCAGGACTGGATTCTCGCATCACGGCATGCGTGGCCAACCATCCCGCATTAAGCGACATGGCTGGTTACTTAGACCATCGCGCAGGTGGCTATCCACACTTCAATCGCACCAACCACATGCTGACTCCCGAAAAGGTGAATACCATGCAATACTATGATGTGGTGAATTTTGCCCGTCGCCTCTCCTGCCCCACTTATCTCACTTGGGGATTCAACGACAATGTATGCCCTCCCACCACATCCTACATCGTATGGAATCTCATCACCGCTCCCAAGGAATCGCTCATCACCCCCATCAACGAGCATTGGACAAGCGATAATACCAACTACGGACAGATGGAGTGGATAAAAAGGCATTTGAAATAAGAGAAGACGCTCAATTTGTCAATAAAAAGTAACAAAAACAGCCCTCTCGTTTGCGATATTTTTCACCAACTCCTAAGTCGGTCGAAAAAATGGCAGTTTTTAGTATTTTCATAACAACCTGATATTTAATATATTACAAAAACGAGTGCATGTTTATGCACTCGTTTTTATGTATTTATGCACAATAAACATCATTTTGAGCCTTCATAACATATCATTTTAAGCGTGCTAACTATATGAATTACGCTCGTAACTCATATAGTTACGTCCGTAACATATTATGTTACGATGAAAAACATGGTTTTTCACCCATCTCAACCCATTTTACCGTGTTTCCATTTCTGGAATGCAAGAAAAAGCAAACAAGAATTTGTCATACATTATGATAATTCTGCCAATTCAGCATAAGCGATGCTGGAACAATAACCAAAGACAATATAGCTATAGATAAGCTTACTTGCAAATCACCTTCCTCACTGTCCCGTCATCGTATCTCACCAGATGGATACCCTTTTGATTGGGAGATATGCGTGAGCCGGAGAGGGAATAGTGAATACCGTCATCGGGTTCTCTCATCGTAGTTGGACTAATGCCAGTCTCCTCGTCTGTCAAGGGTACGATTTCCTTGAACTTGGCCCAATAACTATGGTTGCGGTACAACCCCACGGATTGGGCAGGGACATGCAGCGTCTTCTCGGATGGCTCGCTGAATGGGGAACAATCGAGGGGAGTTACAACATGGCAATAGATGTCTTTTAAGTCATCAACCATAGATGGCGGAGAATAGTTGTAACGCCATCCATGGGAAAAGGCAGCTGTGCCTATCTCCTCTACGCCAGCAGGTATCACTACGGATTTCAGGATGCGGTGAGTATCATTGTAAATGGAAAATGCCCTATATCCAATTGTCTTCAACGAATTGGGAAGGATGACGCAGGTCAACCTACGGTTATCGGCGAAGCCATATTTCCCGACATGCTTCAATGAAGGAGGCAAAATTAGGCAGGAGTCACCACCTTCCTCTGCCATGGTTGAAGGGACGATCTTGATAATTGACGGACAATTATAAAATGTACTGTCCTCGATGGATTCCAGGTCGTCAGGCAACTTGACCGTACTTAATTTATAACAGTGGGCGAAAGCGGATTTACCGATACGTTTCACGGAATTGGGAATGATGATGGTATCAAGGCCGCAATGGGAAAAGGTCTCATCACGGATTTCCATCAAGTCAGGAGGAAGGTTCACCTTGCGAAGGTTGCGACAATCCTTGAATGCACTGCCGAGGAAAGACAACGTAGGGGGAACGTTGATACTTGAAAGGTTCTTGCACCGCACGAACGCAGAATCGCAGATTTCAATCACGGAATTGGGAATGTTGATGCTCGTGAGGCTTGGGCAATCCTTGAAAGTACATTTGCCGATGCTCTTCAGAGAGGAACCGAGAATCTTTACTTCGGACAATCTGTCGCAACATCGGAAGGCGGAGTCTCCAATATTGACTACGGTCTCAGGTATTATTACGGTGGTGAGATATTTGCAACTTGAAAAAGCCATTCTTGAAATGGATTCCAATTTTCGAGGAAACACGGCTGTAGAAACTGTTGAATTTGCGAAAGCACCTTCACCTATATAATCCATAGAATCGGGTAGGATTAAAAGTCCAGGCGAGAAGGAAATGTGATTGCCACAATCGAAGAATGCTGCCTCACCGATGTGCCTCAAGGAATTTGGAAGTTTAATGTTAGTTAGTCCACTATACAAAAATGCATAATCTCCAATAAGTGACAGGGAATCGGGAAACGTGAACGTAGTTAGATTTTTAGTACCGACAAAAGCAGAATCGCAGATTTCCTTCACGGAATTAGGTAACGAAAATTTTTTCAAACCTTCTAAACCCCAGAATGCATGCTTGGCAATAACGGTCACAGTGTTGGGAACTACAGTTTTGCTACTACCCAATAGAAGAATATTTGTTGCAGTTTCTATAAGTGCATTGCAACCATTACGTGAATCGTATTTAGGGTTGTCAGAAGCTACAACTATGGAAGAAAGCATTCTATCTGGATATAGCGAATAAGTAGAAAAAATAGGTAAGGCTATGTCCACCACTGAACTTGGTATAACTAATGACTCCATTTTATGGCATAGGCTGAATGCTCCTTCACCAATGCTGGTTACGGGAAATTTCTTCCCATCATATTCAACGGTCTCTTGGATAGGATATTCATTTAACAGATTATCTGTTACTCTTACGACCTTAGCATCACCGCTCATAGTGTTTATTGTATAGACGATATTATTTATCACCACCGTCTGTGAACGGGATGCTAACGGCAGAAGCATGAGCAATATGAAAATGAATGTTCTTGACATAATGATAACAGATTTGGTTTTATTATAATGATTTTTTCTTGTTCAAATACATGAGATACCAGAGAGAGGCGCAGGAGTTCATACCGTATTCATCAGATTGTTAATCGTTATATATAGTTTTGCAAATATATTTATTTTTTTGTAAAGATAGTAATAATAATAGTTATAAAATCAAAAATGTGAATTACGAAATTTGAAAAAACATTCTTCAGGAAGCAGCCTGCCTCACAATTTTCTATATAACCACGAAAAGAGGATGCTCAATTGAGCATCCTCTTCTCTTGATAGTTGCGGAGGCAGGACTCGAACATGCGACCTCCAGGTTATGAGCCTGGCGAGCTACCAACTGCTCCACTCCGCGATATTTTTGATTTCGGGTGCAAAATTACAACAAATATTTGAGATGTGCAAATAAAAGAGTATTATTTTGGATTAATACAAGTAAAATAGCACAAAATGTAACCCAAAACTTTGCATCAGTTTGTGATATTTATCAAGTTTTGACAACATTTTCATATAACTATTTCCGTTTTTATTTGGTTATATGAAATAAAAGAACTAATTTTGCACACGTGATATTGTGTGTGCAATTTTAAGGAAAGGAGCAAAAATGTCAATATCGAAGACAAGGCAGAAGTTGGTAGACGTTGCAAGACAACTCTTTGCCAAGAATGGAATTGCTAATACAACGATGAACGACATTGCGCAGGCATCTGGCAAGGGTCGCCGTACGTTGTATACATATTTTAAGAGCAAGGAAGATGTCTATACGGCAGTTATCGAATCGGAATTGGAGCGACTGAGCGACAAGCTCGATGAAGTAGCAGCCAAGAAGATACGTCCTCAAGACAAGATTATCGAATTGATTTACACGCATCTGAGTTCCATCAAGGAGACGGTGGTGCGCAACGGAAATCTGCGTGCAGAGTTTTTCCGCAACATTTGGACTGTGGAGAAGATTCGCAAGAACTTCGACGACGAGGAAATCAAGTTGTTTAGAAAGGTGTATGCAGAAGGCAAGGAAGACGGTGAGTTTGACATTGACAACGTAGAACTTGTGGCAGACATCACGCACTATTGTATCAAGGGCTTGGAAGTACCTTATATATATGGTAGGATAGCACACGGAATGACCGAGGAAGCCACGAAGCCGCAAGTGGCGAAGGTGGTTTACGGTGCATTGGGAAAGAGACTGAAGAATTAACTTTAATATAAGAAAATGGGATTATTACAAGGTAAGACGGCTCTCATCACAGGAGCTGCACGTGGCATTGGCAAAGCCATTGCCTTACGATTCGCCGCTGAAGGCGCAAACATTGCATTTACAGACCTCGCCGTAAACGAGGAGACACAGGCAGAGATAGAAGCCCTTGGCGTGAAAGCCAAGAGTTACGCTTCAAATGCCGCTGATTTCGCCCAAACAGAGGAAGTGGTGAAAGCAGTAAAAGAAGAGTTTGGCTCGATAGACATTCTCGTAAACAATGCAGGAATCACCAAAGACGGTTTGATGCTTCGCATGACCGAACAGCAATGGGATGCTGTGATAGCAGTCAACCTGAAGTCGGCATTCAATTTCATTCACGCTTGCGTCCCCATCATGATGCGTCAGCGTGGCGGTTCGATTATCAACATGGCATCAGTGGTTGGCGTTCATGGCAACGCAGGTCAAGCCAACTATGCCGCATCGAAGGCAGGACTTATTGCACTTGCCAAATCAATTGCCCAGGAAATGGGACCAAAGGGCATACGTGCCAACGCCATTGCTCCAGGCTTCATCGATACAGCCATGACCCAAGCCTTGCCAGAGGACGTGCGTAAGGAATGGTGTCAGAAGATACCTCTCCGCAGGGGTGGAACGGTAGATGACATTGCCAATACAGCCGTATATCTCGCCAGCGACCTCTCCAGCTACGTAAGCGGTCAAGTGATTCAGGTTGACGGTGGAATGAACATGTAAGCCCTGAGTCATGAAACAATAACCTCATACGCCCAAAGATGAACCATTCACCTTTGGGCGTTGAATTGAAAATAACATGCAAGTAGTTTACGAAGACAATCACCTTATTATAATATATAAGAGCAGTGGTGAAATCGTGCAAGGCGACAAGACTGGCGACACCCCACTATCCGAAACCGTAAAAGCCTACATCAAGGAGAAATACGCCAAGCCAGGAGCCGTATTTCTCGGTGTAGTGCATCGGTTAGACAGACCCGTGAGCGGGTTGGTGGTGTTTGCCAAGACTTCCAAGGCTTTGGAACGACTGAACAAGATGTTTGCCAATGGTGAAGTACACAAAACCTATTGGGCAATCACCAAGAACCGACCGCAAGAAATGGAAGGACTCTTGGAGCACTGGCTCGTGAGAAACGAAAAGCAAAACAAGAGTTATGCTTACGATAGGGAAAAGCCTCACGCCAAATTAGCTCGTCTGAAATACCAAGTAATAGGAGCCACCGATAACTACACGTTAATAGAGGTAAACCTACTTACGGGAAGACACCATCAGATACGTTGCCAATTGGCAGCTATAGGTTGTCCCATCAAAGGCGACTTGAAATACGGGGCTAAGCGCAGCAATCCAGACGGCAGCATCTCATTGTTGGCTCACCACGTGGAGTTCACCCACCCCGTATCGAAAGATTTCATTTCAGTAGATTCACCTATTCCAGAAGATAATTTGTGGCGAGATATTGCGCAAAGTGCAAAAAAACAATAGAAATTATCGATTTTCTCGTACCAAACGAATGGAGTTTGTGATTTTTTTGTTTATTTTGCACGTACTACGATAAGACACGTCAAGGATGAAGAGATTACTCAAATGGGCAGGAATTACTGCCTCTATACCAGTAGCCTTGGCAAGCATCTGCGCTGCCTTACTTTATTTTCCGCCTTTTCAAAACTGGGCGGTAGATAAAGTGGCTTCGTATGCCTCGGAAAAGACAGGGATGGAAATCTCTGTTGACAAGGTACGACTTGAGTTTCCCTTGAAGCTTGGCGTGGAAGGCGTGAAGGTCATCAAGCCAAACGACTCCATTCCGCAACAAAAAGATACCGTTGCCGACATCAAGAAAGTGGTGGCAGACGTGAAGATGGGTCCCTTGTTGAAAAAGAAAGTGGAAATAGACCAATTGGATTTCCATGATGCGAAAATCAACACCACCGACTTCATTGATGACACACGTGTGAAAGGAACAATAGGCAAGTTATCGGTGAAAAGTCATGGCATAGACCTAAAGACTAATGAGATACGTATCGATGACGCACAGATAGCAGATGCGAAAATTGACGTGGCTCTCAGCGATACGGTTCCAGATGATACCACTAAAACAGAAACACCCTGGAAAATACGCGTTGACAACCTCAACGTGAATCGCTCTGACGTAAAGGTTACCTTACCGGGCGATGCGCTACAACTGAAAGCCCATTTGGGAAAGGCAACCGTGAAAGACGGCAATTTCGACTTGAAGGAATCGTCTTATCAAGTGGGCAAGTTCGACCTCAAAGACGGGCGCATTCAATACGATGACAAGACAAAGGTACATGCACGAAGCGGACTGGACACCAACCACATAGATGCCAAGGACGTGAACGTGAGCATGGAAAACATATCATACAAGGAGCCCAAGCTGTCTGCCAACCTTAAAAGTGCTTTTTTGAAGGAAAAGAGCGGCATAGACATCAGGAACGTTTCAGGACAACTGGCTATGGATGATAAAAAGTTGAAGTTGAAAAACGCAAACGTAAAGACTCCCGATTCAAGCATCAGCGCCGACTTTGACATGGACATGAACACCTTTGACGTGAAAAACGCAGGGAAATTGAACGCCAACATTCATGCTTCGATAGGCAAGCAAGACCTGATGAAATACATGGGAGACACACCAGCCGGATTCAGGAAGAAATGGCCAAACTATCCTCTTAGCATTGACGGAGTGGTAAAAGGGAACATGGATCGTTTAGACTTCAAAGGACTGAACGTGAAATTGCCAACGGCTTTCCAAGCTAAAGCTACCGGACATGCAGAAAATCTCAACGACCTGAAGCGACTGAAAGCCGACGTAGATTTTGACGCGAAAGCCCATGATATTGGCTTTGTCAGAGAGATGTTGCCCAATAACGTGAAAAACGATATTCGCCTCCCCAAGAACATGGCATTAAAAGGACATGTCAAAGCAAACGGAGACAAATACAACGGCAACTTCACCCTCATCGAAGGCGGCGGAAACCTGAAAGGCAACGTCAGCTACGACCAGGCGAAAGAAGCATATCAAGCAGACATTGACGCAAACAACGTTCAATTGCAACACTTTGCACCCAACTACGGACTAAGTCCGTTTACGGGACATGTAGCATTAAAGGGGCAAGGTACAGATTTCACATCGCCCAAGACCACATTAAATGCCAAGGCAGACATCAAGAAATTTAAATACGGAGGTTATGACCTCAATAACATGTCGGCAGATGCGACCATGGCTAACGGAAGAACCAAGGCAAAGATAAACAGCGACAATCCTTTGCTAAAGGGTCTTTTAGACTTAGATGCCTTAGTGTCTAAAGACCATTTGCGTGGCACATTGACAGGCGACCTGAGCAAGATAGACCTACATAAGTTTGGATTGGTCAACAATAAGTTGTCAGCAAGCGGATGCATGCACCTTGACTTTGATTCCGACATGAAACGTTGCCATAGACTGCGAGGATTGATAAGCGACCTGACCATACACGACGAGAAAAAATACTATCGGCCAGACGACATGGTACTTGACATGTTCTCTTGTCCAGATACCACACACGCCATCATAGACTGTGCAGATTTCCATCTCGACATGGACGCAAGTCACTACTACGAAGAACTCTTGGAAGCAGGAAACGTCATCGCCAAGGAGATAGAAAAGCAATACGGAAACAAGTTGATTGACCAAGTGAGCATTCGCCAACAACTGCCTAATGCCCGTATCTGGCTGTCAAGCGGCAAGGAAAACTTCATTGTGCAAATGCTCAACAAATATGGCTATGGAATCAAAGACCTCACCTGCCAGTTGACTTCCTCACCCGTAGCAGGACTGAACGGGCAATTGCACGTAGATTCACTCATCGTAGATAGTATCTTGTTAGACACCGTAAACTTTGCCATTCGCTCAGACTCTACCAACATTTACTATTCTGCCCAAGTGAGAAACAACAAAGACAATCCACAATACGTGTTTAATGCCTTGGCAGATGGAGGATTGACTGAGAAAGGCACATACCTGACCACTTCCATCTTTGACTCTAAGGATGAATTGGGCGTAAGAATGGGTGTGTCGGCAGAGATTGCCGACAGTGGACTTGTGTTCCACTCTTACGGTGATGAGCCGATACTGGGATATAAGCAGTTTACGATTAATGACGACAATTACGTATATGTGGGTAATGACATGAGAGTGTCGGCAGACATGGTACTCAAGGCAAAAGACGGAACTGGTTTGCAAGTATATACCAATGACGACAACGACGAGGCTCTGCAAGACATCACGGTAAGTGTAAACAAGATAGACTTGGAACGCATCCTATCGGTTATCCCATATACACCTCATATATCTGGAATGATGAGTGGCGACTTCCACTTAATCAAGGGAGAAGAAGAACTGTCTGTATCATCGAGCATGGAGGTAAACAAGATGGTGTATGAAAGCAATCCCATGGGCAATGTGGCAACAGAATTTGTATATATGCCCAAGTCGGATGGCAGTCATTATATAGATGGTGTTTTGTCGAGGAATAGCATAGATATAGCCACCGTAAAGGGTACGTATAACTCGGCTAAAGATGGTTTTCTTGATGCCGACCTCAACTTGCTGCGTTTACCATTGTCAATGGTGAATGGATTTATCCCCAACCATCTGATAGGATTTGACGGATATGGAGAAGGCACCTTGTCTATCAGAGGTTCATTGTCTAAGCCAGTGGTGAACGGTGAGGTGTATCTTGACTCGGCATATATGGCAAGTGTTCCCTACGGAGTGAAACTGAGATTCGACAATGACCCCGTAACCATTACCAACAGTCGATTGTTGTTTGAGAATTTCAACATGTACGGAAGCAATGACACGAAAGGTGAGAGTCCATTGTTTGCCGCTGGTTATTTCGATTTCTCCGATTTTGACCACATGAACATGAATGTACGCATGAGAGCGCAAAACTTCCAGATCATCAATGCCAAGGAGAACAGCAGGTCGGAGGTATTCGGAAAGACATTCGTGAATTTTATGGGAATCATGCAAGGAGAATTGGAGAGTCTGAGAATGCGTGGACGATTAGACGTGCTTGGCTCTACAGACATGACCTATATCCTTCGTGACTCGCCATTGACAACAGACAACCAACTGGACGACTTGGTGAAGTTTACCAACTTCAAGGACACGACAGAACAAGTGATAACACGTCCGCCACTGACAGGTTTCAACATGGACTTGTCGCTGAACATTGACGAAAGTGCACATATTCTCTGCGCTCTGAATGCCGATAAGTCTAATTACGTAGATTTGATAGGTGGCGGAGAACTGAGGATGCAATACAGTCCTGTAGAGAAGTTGCGCCTGACGGGAAGATACACCCTGAGCAATGGAGAGATGAAATACTCATTGCCCGTCATTCCATTAAAGACATTTACCATTCAGGATGGCAGTTACATTGAGTTTAACGGAGATGCAATGAACCCACGTCTGAACATCACCGCTACGGAAATGACCAAAGCTGCCGTTTCGGAACAAGGAGAGCAGAGCAGGATGGTGGAGTTTGAATGTGGCGTGGTGATTACCAAGACCTTGAACGACATGGGATTGCAGTTTGTGATAGATGCTCCACAAGACATGAACATCAGCAACCAACTGAACACAATGAGCCTGGAAGAGCGTGGAAAGTTGGCAGTAACCCTGCTTACCACTGGAATGTACTTGGCAGACGGCAATACCAGCGCATTCTCCATGAACAGCGCATTGAGTGCTTTCTTGCAGAGTCAAATCAACGGTATTGCAGGAAATGCCCTTCGTACACTCGACTTGAGCTTTGGCATGGATAACTCCACTGATGCGAGCGGAAATGTTCATACGGACTATTCGTTTAAATTCTCTAAACGGTTCTGGAACAATCGTCTGAGAATCATCGTTGGCGGCAAGTTGTCATCTGGTTCAGACATGGAAAGGCAAAACAATTCCTTCTTTAACAACGTACAGTTTGAATATCGACTGAATGAGAAATCGTCACAATTCCTGAAACTATTCTATGAACGCGATTCGTACGACTGGCTGGAAGGCAACGTGAGCGAATATGGTGGTGGTTTTATTTGGAGAAGGAAATTGCAACACTTCAAGGATATATTCCAATTGAAAGATAAATCTAACATGATGATGCCTACCCTGCGTAGAGACTCCGTGAAAAGTAACGTGAACACTAACGAATAAATGCGAATGATCAAGATGCCAAGGTTGTTTTTGAAAAAGAAGAAACTAAGAAGTTGGATGTTGCCCATGTTGACGTTGATGGCAATGTCATTCGTTTCGTGTTCGACAACGAAAAACATTCCAGAAGACGATCAACTCTATACGGGACTTACCAAAATCAAATACAACAATTACGAGAAAAACTCCCATTTCTCGGAAACAATGGCAGAGATAGAGGCAGCTTTGGCTTGCGCTCCCAATGGTTCGTTATTTGGCAGTAGTTATTATCGTAGTCCTTTGCAATTTCGCTTGTGGACATGGAACGCATTTGTTAATTCTGAATCAAAACTCTCACAATGGATTACGAAAAACTTTGCCAAGGAACCCGTGTTGATGAGTTGGGTAAACCCAGAACTTCGTGCGTCAGTGGCTCAATCAGTATTGAAGAATCACGGATATTTTCACGGGCAAGTTTCTTCAAAAACGATAACGCAGAAAAATCCCAAGAAGGCAAAGATAGAATACGATGTAAACTTGGGGCATTTGTTCACTCTCGATAGCATTTCATACGTTCGCTTTCCAGAAAAGATGCAAAAGCTCATCGATTCCACGAGGACAAAGTCAATGATTCAGACTGGAGTACCATTCAACATTACGTCATTAGATGCTGAACGTAATAGATTGAACAATCTGTTTCGCAACAACGGTTATTATTACTATCAGCCCACCTATTCATCATACTTGGCTGACACGGTAACGATTCCAGGAAAAGTACAACTGAAACTTCAGCAAGTGGAAAACGTACCCACTGAAGCTCAACATGAATGGTATATTGGAAGAGTGAGGATAGAGATGAGAAAGCAAATCATGGAAACCCTGCACGATTCTGTTCACTTCAGGAGCTTTAGTTCATATTTTAACGGACGTAAGCCACCTATGAGAAACCGTGTGATACTACGTGACTTGAAATTGCGACCTCGCCAACTGTTTAGCTATGATTTATATCAGCAATCCGTGAACAAGATTACAGGAAATGGTCTGTTTAGCTTGGTTGACTTTAAATTTTCACCTCGTGACACGACTGAAACTTGTGACACACTTGACTTGGTAATCAACTGTGTGTTTGACAAGCCATACGATTTCTACGTGGAAACGAACTTGAAAGGCAAGACAAGTGGTTGGATAGGTCCAGGAATGGTGATTGGTTTTACTAAGCGTAATGCCTTTCGTGGAGGGGAAAAGCTCGATATCAACGCACATGGCAGTTATGAATGGCAAACACGGAACCAGTTGTCTGAATCACGTGACCGTATTCATACATACGAGTACGGTATGGACGCATCCTTGGAATTTCCGCGTTTACTTTTGCCACATAATCGCAGAAAACGTTTCTTCACCACCCCATCAACTATTTTAAAAGCCGCAACGAATGTCATCAATCGAGCAAGTTATTTTAAACGGCATGTGGTATCTGGCGAATTGACATATAATTTTCAAACATCAGAAACATCTTTGCACCAATTCAGTCCCTTACATTTGCAATATAACTATATGTCGAGCCATACGGCAGAATTTGACGAAATCATGGAACGAAGTCCGTATTTGAAAGTGTCCATGAAGGACCAGTTTATTCCCAAGATGCGCTATACATATATTTATTCAAGTCCTACTGAATATTTACATCCCATCTTTTGGCAAACAACCGTCAGTGAAGCGGCAAATATCTTGTCGTTGGGATATATGGTAGCAGGAAACAACTGGAATGAAAAGGACAAGAAGATGTTTAAAAATCCTTATGCTCAATTCTTTAAGATAGAGAGCGAATTTCGTAAGACGTGGCACCTTTCTTCCCATTCTCAACTCGTTTCTCATTTAGACATTGGGGCAATCTGGTCGTATGGTAACTCATCAGCCGCACCTTATACAGAACAGTTTTACGTGGGAGGTGCCAATAGTATCAGAGCCTTTACGGTAAGAAGCATCGGTCCTGGAAGTTATTCGCCAACATCTAAGTCATCTTCTTATCTTGACCAAACAGGAGATATAAAGTTCTTAGCCAACCTTGAATATCGCTCACGATTATTTGGCAATCTATATGGCGCCATATTTCTGGATGCCGGAAACGTTTGGGCTATGCATGATGACGAAAGCAGACCCTATGCGAAATTTAAAATAAAGAATGTCCTAAAGGAAATGGCATTAGGAACTGGTGTTGGAGTAAGGTACGACCTCGATTTTTTCGTGATTCGATTGGATTGGGGAATAGGTTTGCATTTGCCATATAAGTCAGGCTTCTATAACATACCAAGTTTTAAGGATGGACAAAGCATTCATTTAGCCATTGGTTATCCATTCTGACGAAATCACCCTTATAATAAAACTGAGCGCGTCTTAATGATGCGCTCAGTTTTATTAGTACATATACAATTGAAAGATATTAGAAAATATCACTTAGATAGTTTCAGTTTCTTTTTCCAATTGTTTTTTGGTGTTTCGTAACTATCGATACTGGTTCTGCTTGCCTCAGACACTAAGGTCTTGAAATTAGTACCATCGTTTATCATGTGATAGATTTGTCCCCATTCAGGAATACCTCCCACGTTATGAGAGTCGATAAAGACATTGGCTTTTATCTTTCTTGAGAAATGATTATTCCACTCCTCTTTTTCCTCTGGATAATCTTTATTGATGGAATAAAACTCCACGCCACGTTCCCGGCACCAATCAACAGCCTTTTTTAACAATTCGCCTTCGCGTACTGTCCATAAAATGACACGATGCTGTTGCTTGATGAGCATTCGTAAAGTATCCGTAGCAAATGGAATCTCAGGTCCAATCTCAGGATATCTGTCTTCGACTATAGTACCGTCAAAATCTACACCAATAACCATATATAATAAGGTTTGAGCATCAGTTAAACGCAATTAGCGTTTAACTGATGTGTCATTCTTGTCACCGTAATGGCTGTTTGAATAATTTCCGTATGAGCCGTATGTTCCGTAGCTACCATAACTACCGTAATTACCGTAGCGGCCATACCTTGAATTGTAACGTCCGTAACGTCCATACTTACCATAACGTCCGTATCCATAATAGTATCCATATTTCTTCTTAGACATATCAATACCATTGAGAACAACTGACATATTTGGCAATTTGTTTTCGTTACTGAGACTATTAATCAGATTGAAACTTTCTCTTGGAGTGTAGTCTGCACGACACATGTAAACCGTTGCATCTGCAACACGACCAATTTGCAAGGTATCCGTAACAAGACCCACAGGAGCAGTATCTATAATGATATAATCATAATGGTCTTTCAAATGATTCATGATAATCTCCAATGAGGGACGAGCAACCAACTCAGTTGGGTTTGGTGGAATAGGACCTGCCAACAGAAGGTCGAGACTGTTGTTAACACCCGAAGGAACAATATTTGCATTTACATCTTCCCAAGAAGGAGCATTCTGGGAAAGCAATGGGGTAATACCATGCTTATGATCATCGATTTCGAACAACTCTGCCAAACGAGGTTTACGGATATCAAGACCAACAATGATTACCTTTTTGCCAAGGAGGGCGAAACTGACAGCCAAGTTAGCTGCGTTAAACGTCTTACCTTCACCAGATGTAGTAGATGTAAACAGGATTACCTTCTCCCCTTCTTTCATCATAAATTGCAAGTTGGTACGCATAGAACGGAAGATTTCCTCCATTTGATTGTTCTTGTTCTCATGTACAACAATGTCAGCTTTTGATTTAGCCGTATCACTGGCAACAGCCACATCTGCCAAAATTGGCAATTTGGTGAGACGTACAACATCATCATGACCTTCAATCTTATAACGGAAGAACTTGAGAAGGAAGAATATAACGGCTGGAACAACAAGACCTAACAGCAAAGCGATGAGCATAATCATATTTGATTTAGGACTCACCTGACCTGCATAAACGGGTACATCAATCATCTTACCCTTATCAGCCGTAGCAGCAAGTTCGATAGAGTTTTCCTCACGTTTTTGAAGGAGCATCAAATAAAGTCCTGATTTCACCTCTTGTTGACGACCAATCTGAGAAAGCATGTGTTCCTGTTCAGGAGTTTGACTTACCTGTCCTGTGTATTTGCCAAATTGAGAAGCGATAGAACTCCGTTGAATCTCCATGTTTTTACGACTTTGAGCCATAGCGCCATTGATGCTCTTGCTCAAGTCATCAAGTTGAGAAGTCAAAGGAAGCACTGTTGGGCTATTTTCCGATGCACTACGAAGCAGACGGTTACGCTCCAAAACTATTTCGTTGTATTTGTTAATCAAATGTGAAGCACTTTGGTCACTCAAACCAACATTGGTTGGCAATGTCTGATACTTGTTTGAAGGCTGATCCATGTAATCCTGCAAACTATTCAACAAAGCAACTTGAGTGTTTGCTTCTTGTAATCTTTGCTCATATTGATTGGCATTACTAATTGCTTGGTTGGCATTAACACTTAATTGCACCATACGGTTGCGTTTCTTGTATGCTTCCAACTCACCTTCCGTGGTACCGAGTTCAGCATTAATTTTCTCCAGACGATCATTGATAAATGCCTCTGTACGGAAAGCAATTTCATTTTTATCCTCATTGGCTTGTTCATTGTAACAAATAACCAATTGCTTCAAATAATCAATTGCGCGTTGAGGAATTTCATCCGACAGAGTTAGTGCAGCAATAGTTGTGGTTTTAGAAGTTGGAGCCACAGAGAGTGCTGAAGCATATTTGTTTCCAATAGAACTAACAGGAGAAATTCTAACCTTAAGCACAGATCCATCTCTAAGATCTCTATTTCCATTCAGACTGAAGGAAAGGATTCCTGCACGAGTTGCTATTGTTGCAGGTAATTTGGCAAAAGTTTTATCAATCCCAAAAGGACCTTCATCTGGTCCATCCTCAATTGGAACATAATAAGAACCAGTAATATGATAATTCTTTCCTTCACGAACAATCTGTAAAAGAATAGAAGAAGTCATTTTATTCAAATGAACTTGGTCTATATCAACTGTAATTGGCTGAGTAGCATAAACCAACCTATCCTTAATTTTTCCCTCTGCAATATACGTCACATATAATTTAAGGTCCCTAACAACTCGTTCTGCAATAGAATGAGACTTTAAAATTTCCATCTCATTGTCAATACCAGTAGAGTTAGTCATCATACCAAGGTTTGCCATGTTAAGCATACTACCACGACGGTTGCCATTACCATCCTCATCCTTGATCAGCATCTTAGCTCTGGCTTGATAAATAGGTGTGGCATAACGTAAAAAGAGTGCAGCCGTACCGAGGCTGATAATCAGTGCAAGTAAGAACCATTGCCAGTTAAGAATAATGGTCTTCAAAATCGATTGGAAATCAAAGGTATTTTTATCCTCTTGTTCCAACACACTGTCTAAAGTGAAATCTTTTCTTTCTTCCATTTTATTTATAATTTTATTGTTCTGCTAATTGAAGTAAATATTGACCATATTGATTCTTGGCCATTGGTTGAGCTATCTGCTTTAATTGTTCCTTAGTAATCCACCCCTTGTATAAGGCAATTTCTTCAAGACACGCGATTTTCAATCCTTGCCGTTTCTCGATAACCTCTATAAAGGTACTTGCTTCACTTAAACTATCATGAGTACCTGTATCTAACCAAGCAAATCCCCTTTGAAGTTTTTTCACCTTTAATTGTCTTCGATTCAGGTATTCTTGGTTTACGCTTGTTATTTCCAATTCTCCTCTTTTACTTGGTTTGATGTTTTTAGCAATCTCAACCACATTGTTAGGATAGAAATAAAGGCCTACAACGGCATAATTGCTTTTGGGATGTTGTGGCTTTTCCTCTATGCTTACACAATTACCATTGTCATCTATTTCTGCCACGCCATATCTTTCAGGATCATTGACGAAATATCCAAAAACAGACGCATTTCCATGCTGCTCTGCATCTATGACACTTTCCTTCAATAACGAAGTGAAACCTGCACCATGGAAAATGTTATCACCAAGTACAAGACACACACTATCTTTCCCTATAAATTCTTCACCAATAATAAATGCTTGGGCCAAACCATCAGGACTTGGTTGTTCGGCATATTCAAAATGGACACCGAAATCACTACCATCTCCCAAAAGGCGACGGAATCTCGGTAAATCATGAGGTGTAGAAATAATCAAGATATCCCTGATGCCAGATAGCATCAGTACAGATATCGGATAATATATCATAGGCTTATCAAAAATAGGTATGAGTTGCTTACTTATCCCCTTGGTTATAGGATAAAGCCTCGTTCCCGATCCTCCAGCCAAAACTATTCCTTTCATAATTAGTATGCGTTTTTATCGTGTTTAAAAAAAGATGTAAAAGTCATTAAAATAATTTTTAAATCCAACCAAAAAGACCAATTTTCAATATACCATATGTCTCTTCGGATTCGTTCCTCCATTTGCCACAATTCTTTCGTTTCACCACGGAAACCAGTAACTTGCGCCCATCCAGTAATACCTGGTCTGCTGAAATGACGAACCATATACTTATCTATCAGTTTACGATAATGTTCCGTATGGTATACCATGTGAGGACGTGGTCCAACCACGCTCATATCTCCTACTAAAACATTAAAAAACTGTGGCAGTTCATCTATATTAGTCTTTCTCATAAATTCCCCAAAGGCAAATTTACGAGGATCATCTTTTGTAGCCTGTTTGGTATTTGCATCACTGTTTACATGCATAGATCTAAATTTATAGCACAAGAATGTTTTTCCATTCAATCCCGTACGTTCCTGCTTAAAAAAGATAGGACCACGACTTTGACAAAGTATGATAAGTCCTATAATAGGAATAAATGGCAATAACAAGATACAAGCAATTAAACTGAAAACTATATCAAACAATCTTTTAACGATTTTATTGCTCATATATGTCAGTGGTTCACGCAAATTGGTATATAGAGACATGTCACCAAATCTTTCGGGCTTGAGATGAAGCCTAAAATTCCCATACATTCTCGGCACATAGTGGAAATGAATAATATTATTGTCACAAAATCTCATAATACGAATAATCTCTTCGGATTCATCATGAGAAAGACAACAAAAGAATTCATCTATCAAGTCCAATCTAAAAGAATCATCTTTTTGATGAACTTTTTTAACCAATATATTGTAATTATCTGACTCAATGGTTTTATTCAAATCATCTATTGAACCAAGCTTTACGAATTCATCAGGGCAATCTTCTATTACGTCATTGCTAAAATAACCCTTTACGATATATCCAGTAGTTGGTTCTGCTATCAAATCCTTGTAAAGCATCAAATTTGCAGGGTCACTGCCTACGAACACTACGCTTCTTGTATTACCACCTCTTTTTCTATAAAACTTCAAAACATTTCTTTCTGTCAAGCGAGCAATGAGAAGTGTAGCATAAAGAGCTGGGATGAAAATCAACATGAATTGGAACAATCCACCACCATCGCTGATGATACGGAGTGCCACAAACATGACTATGGCTTGTGCAAATGTCAATTTAAGCACCCTTAAAAAAATCACGTTCAAGCGAATTTTCCTGAAGTGGATTATCGTATGGAAAAAATATTGGGCAATCAACATAGAGAAGTTCGATACTAGAAGAACCTCTTTAATAGAAGATTTGAAATAGACAGGCAACATATCCTGAGGCAGAAGATAATAAAATGCCATAATCAAGATACTGAGCAAAACAAAATCGCCCAATATCACAATTACTCTGATGATATCATTGCCACTTGAATATTGTCTCATTTTTTAACGATGATATAATTCTCCTATTTAATATGTCGAAAAACTGCGCAAAGATACGAAAAAATATGTATACTAAAAAATAGAAGATAAAAAATGTTCCTTTTTTAAGGATATTATTCATGTTTTTAAGAATCTACATGCTAAAAATGACACAACAACCAAGATTCAAGAACTAAAGAATGGGAAATATAAGTTTATCTGTTTTAGAACTTTCCAAAATATTTTGTTATTCAAATAGATTGTTGTATTTTTGCAAAAAATTAAAACATAACAAGTTTAAACTAAAAGAAAATATTTTAACGATTATGAGTTTTTTCTCAAAATTATTTGGTAAAAAAGCCGATACAGACAAAGCTGGTGGAATGGAAGATTACATGACACTTATTAGAGTTTATTTCCAAGCATCACTAGCTGCAAATTTAGGCATTAACAATCTCTCCATGCTTCCAGACTTGAGATTGTTCAAAGCTACACTTCATGTACCAACAGTTAACAACAAATTAGGTATTGGTGAAAAAAATCAGTGCAAGAAGATGCTGAAAGAAATTTACAACACCAATGACGATTTCTTCAAGGAAATAGATCAAAGCATAAGGAAAAACTGCCACAAGATACAAGATGTGCAAATGTATTTAATTCAATTCCAAGCTTTTTCTCAAGACTTAATGATGTTGATTGGCAACCTGATGAAGTTCAAATTACGTGTGCCTTCATTTATGAAAAAAGCTATTTATGCAATGACTGAGAAGACCGTTAACGACATCTTCAACAAGAACGACTTCAGTGATGCATCTGTATTGAAAACGATTGTGGCTATTAGACAATACAACAAAAGATTAGGATTCAGTCAAAAATGGGTTACAGATTTTGTCTATCAGATTGTTATGTTGGCAAAAAAAGAACCAAAACCAAAAGAAGAAACCACATCTAAATGATGGGGAAAAAGAGTGACGAGTATAACCTTATCTTAAATAAAACCAACAAAATGTTTGGTTTTATCAAATAAAAAAATTAACTTTGCACTCAAATTGTAGTTTCATGAATGCAAATGAGAAAACTTTAACACTTTTCACCACTCGTGTAAGGCAACTGATACTCCAATACGATGAGAAAAAAAGAGAAATCAATGCCTTGCAAGAAAAGTTGAAAAAGCGAGAGTCTCAAATAAAAGAACTTGAGGCAAAGTTGAGTCAGATGCAAAATGACTACACCAGCTTAAAGATGGCAAAGATGATTGAAATATCTGATGGCGACATGGAAGATGCCCAAAAACGATTGTCTAAGCTTATCCGAGATGTCAATAAGTGTATCACGTTATTGAGTGAGAAACAGTAAGAGTTGATGGCTGAAGAAAACAGAGACAAGTTACATATAAGATTGCATGTATATGATACAGATCTGAACATTACGATTCAACGTGATGAAGAGATTTATTATCGTAATGCGGCAAAGCTTATAACAGATACCGTTAATACTTATGCGTCTCTTTTCAAGGGGAAAAGAACGGATAAGGATATTCTTTATATGGCTCTTATCCATATTGCACTTCGATATGAAAAAGAGTCGAATAGAAATGACACGGCACCTTATAGTGATATTCTCAACAAGTTGACTTCAGAAATCGAAGATACTCTGAAAAGTTAATGAAATTGAGAATATTTAAATAGTTTTATATGATTGGTATTTTTATAACAGCTATTTTGGCTCTTATCATTGGAGGTGTCATTGGCTATCTAATTTTCCGATATGTCATTAAAGGAAAATATAATGAGATGATGTCAGTTGCCGAAAAGGAAGCTGAGGTGATTAAAGAAAAGAAACTACTCGAAGTAAGGGAGAATTTCTTGAATAAGAAAAGTGAACTTGAGAAAGAGGCCCAACAACGTAATCAAAGGTTTCAACAAAACGAAAACAAGTTGAAACAACGTGAAATGACTCTTAATCAACGACAAGAAGAACTTGGAAGACGTAAACAAGAACTTGACCAAAGCCAACAACGTGTTGAAAACGAAAAGAAACTCTTGAGCATTAAGCAAGAAGAACTTGAAAAAATGCAAAATCAAGAGCGTGCTAAGTTGGAAGAACTTTCTGGACTTAGTGCAGAAGAAGCAAAAAGCAGATTGGTAGAAAGCCTTAAAGATGAAGCTCGTACTGAAGCAGCAAGCTACATAAACGAAATCATGGATGAGGCTAAGCTCAACGCAAACGCTCAGGCAAAAAAAATAGTTATCCAAACCATTCAACGCGTTGCCACAGAGACTGCCATTGAAAATTCTGTAAGTGTTTTCCATATTGACAGCGATGAGGTAAAGGGAAGAATCATCGGTCGTGAAGGTCGTAATATTCGTGCTCTTGAAGCCGCTGCTGGTGTAGAAATCGTCGTTGATGATACTCCAGAGGCCATTGTTATTTCCGCTTTTGATCCAATTCGTCGCGAGGTTTGTCGCTTGGCTCTCCACCAATTGGTTGCAGATGGTCGCATTCACCCCGCTCGAATTGAGGAAGTGGTTGCCAAAGTGAAAAAGCAATTAGACAATGAAATCATCGAAACAGGCAAACGCACAGCTATTGATTTAGGTATTCATGGATTACATCCTGAATTAATTAGGATTGTAGGAAAAATGAAATACCGTAGTTCTTATGGTCAAAATCTTCTGCAACATGCACGAGAGACCGCTAATTTGTGCGCGGTGATGGCTTCAGAGTTAGGCCTTAATCCTAAGAAGGCAAAACGAGCAGGCTTGTTGCACGACATCGGAAAAGTACCTGATGAGGAAAGTGAACTGCCACACGCATTATATGGTGCCAAGATTGCTGAAAAGTTTAAGGAGAAACCAGATATTTGCAATGCCATTGCCTCTCACCATGATGAGGCAGAGATGAACACTCTTCTTGCACCAATCGTACAAGTATGCGATGCTATTTCAGGCGCTCGTCCAGGTGCTCGTCGCGAAATAGTTGAAGCCTATATCAAGCGACTGAACGATCTTGAGGCAATAGCCATGAGCTATCCTGGCGTTACCAAGACTTACGCCATTCAAGCAGGACGTGAACTTCGTGTCATTGTCGGAGCAGACAAGATGGACGATAAGGAGACAGAAGCACTCAGTGGCGAAATCGCAACGAAGATCCAAAATGAGATGACTTATCCTGGACAAGTTAAGATTACAGTAATCCGTGAGACTCGTTCTGTTGCATTTGCAAAATAATTAGCTTCAATATAGTTTATAAAGGATGTGCCTTCGTGAAAGACACATCCTTTTTTAGTTATTATGGAATTAATTTCCTCATGAATATTTAGGCTCATGCAAATAATCTAAGGGAGAAGATGGATAATCGAAGATCATCATCACAGAATAATAAACACATCAAACTACAGCGCAGTCTCCAATCTGTAGCCCGTAGTGTCCTCAGAACCTGTGGTTAATAAAGAAAGGGGAAACATACACTTTAAAGGAGTACCTCATATATGCGTTGGGCAACCCATTCAGGGGCGATGTCACTCGCAATGTCTGTCTGGAGTACTGCACACACCAAGTTATTGAGCGGAGACGCCTTATACGTCTTTCTAAATTTATCAAATAAAATAAAAATGGTCAAGAACCCAAAGAAACAGGTTCTTGACCAACAATTTTAGGATATCGAGAATTAATCTTCTACACTAATAGGCTTATACTTAGGAACGAGGGCTTTCATGATGCACCATCCTATCAAGTAAGCTACAGCACAAATGCAGAACACTACCATGTAAGCGGCAGGTTTGCCTTCAAAGCCAAAGAAGGTGAAAGCTGCACCCTGCTCTGCTGCCCAGTCGAAGAAACGACCAGAACCAAGGTTAATCGACATTGAACCTAAGCCACCTGCCATTGTTCCAAGTCCTACAATCGTACCAATGGTAGATTTGGGGAACATATCACCGATGGTAGAGAAGAGGTTTGCGGACCATGCTTGGTGTCCTGCACCCAACAAACCAATAAGGATAGCTGGCCACCATGCACTATATGCACCAAGAGGTTGGGCAAAGAGACCTAATACTGGGAAACAAGCGAAAATCAACATGGCGCGCATACGACCTAAATAAGGATTCATACCCTTCTTGTCAACGAAATAAGTTGGCAAATAGCCTCCACCAATACTGAGAACAGTCACGATAGCATAAAGCGTGAAGATGAGGGCAATACCCATAGCAGAGTCAGAAGTATAACCATATTGGTCAGAGAAATATGCAGGAGCCCAGAAAAGGAAGAACCACCATACTCCATCAGTCATAAACTTACCAACGAGGAACGACCAAGTTTGCTTATACTTGAAACATTTGAAGAAAGGAATGGTTTTCTCTTCTTTCATGTTATCACGATCTTGAGCCTCAGCCAAATCGTTATCTTGTTCAATATAGTTAAGCTCAGCTTGATTCACACGAATATTCTTGGCTGGCTTCTCATAGAGCCACATCCAGAGTCCCATCCAAATGAAACCTAATGCACCAATAATGATGAATGCCATTTCCCACCCCCAGGCACGAGCCAGCAATGGAATAGTAGCAGGAGCTGCCAATGCACCAACAGAAGCACCACTGTTGAAGATAGACGTAGCAAAGGCACGGTCTTTCTTGGGGAAGTATTCTGCCGTTGCTTTAATGGCAGCAGGGAAGTTACCAGCCTCACCAACAGCCAATATCAAACGACAAGAGAGGAAGAGCCAAACAGAAATAGTAGCGATAGCCACAGCCGCATCAGAACCAGCCTGAACCATGCGAAGAGCCTCAATGCTATCGTAGCCTTCTATTGTCATTGCCACCCATCCACAACCAGCGTGGAGAACAGCACCCAAAGACCATACGAAAATAGCAATCAAATAGCCTTTCTTCGTTCCCATCCAGTCGATAAACTTTCCGGCGAAGAGGTTGGCGATGGCATAGAATAATGAGAACAAACCCGTAATAGTACCGTAGTGACTATCGGTCCAATGAAACTCAGGAGCAATGAAGTCCTTCCAAGTCAATGAGAGAACCTGACGGTCCATGTAGTTAATCGTAGTTGCCAAGAAAAGCAACGCACAGATGACCCAACGGAAGTTAGACATCTTTGTTTTCTGTACTGAATTCATATTTCTGAAATTTATTTGATGTCAATCACTGGAATATTATCTTTGTCGTTGTAATAGAGGTTCTCACCTGCCATACCCCAGATAAAGGTATAATAATAGGTACCAGCAGCAGCATGGATACTCCATTCAGGAGACATGATGGCTTGCTCGTTGTGCAACCAAACATTGCGGCTCTCTTGTGGTTGTCCCATCACGTGAGAGATTGTCTGATCTTCTGGCAAGTTGAAATAGTAGTAAGCCTCGATACGGCGACCGTGAGTGTGAGGAGGCATCGTGTTCCAAACAGCACCAGGATTCAACTGGGTCAGTCCGAGTTGCAATTGGCAGGGACCTTCTTCAAGTACATCATTGACGATGAGCTTATAGACAGTGCGGTTATTTGCTTCTTCAACTGTTCCCACGGGACCCCAAACGGCAGCTTTCAGCGACCCTTTACGACCATCGAGGGTAATCCATTGAGTCTTGAAGTGCTGATGTGCGGTAGCAGAGTTCAAGTAGAACTTGGCGGGGTTCTTAGGATCCTTTGAACGGAATTGGATGCTCTTGTTTACATCTTTGCCCTTGGCGATATGACCACGACCAATGTAGAGTGCCTCTTTAGGTGAGAGAGCGTACTCTTTGCCATCAACAATGACCCAACCATCACCCAATCCACAGTTCACGACACCAAGTTCGCGGTTATACATGAAATATTTTTCCTTGATGGTGTTATCAACATCAAGACCCAGTTCCCAAAAGTTCTCTAATGTCAACGTGGTATTCACAGGCATTGCTCCACCGAAGATAAAACGGTCATAATGGGAGTAAGTGAGTAGAATAGAGTCTGGTGACATGACTTTTTCCATGACAAATCGCTCACGGAGCAATTTGGTGTCATAGTGTTTCACGTCTTCTGGATGACAGGCTGTCTGGAATTTAACATGCTGTGCTCCTACGTACCTGTCAGCTTCTTGTGCATTGGCTGAAGAAAGCGAAAGGACAATAGCCCCCGCAATCGAAAGAATTGTTTTCTTCATTATTTTTATCTTTTTAATTAATCACTGTTTATTATCTCTTTTCATCAGCGACGATGCGCTTGCGATTCCACGCCACCATAGCTATGGTAATAAGCGTCAGCACACCGGCACCTATCCACTTCAGAGAGGCTACGCACTTATAGATAACCCAGCCAAAAAGAGATGAGGCAAAGTCGAGTGCACCTGCGAAATAGGGTGTGCCATCGGTCTTGACAGGAATCTTGGCTGCAGCATCACCAGTAGTAGCAAATACTGAATTAGCTGCCTTTGTAAATGCAGGAGCCATGTCGGTAACAAAATAAAGTCCTATACCCACAGCTATCAGACCAATGATAAATGTCTTCACCACATTTCCTTTAGTGTAAGGCAACACCATGACAAACACATAGAACAAGCCTGCCAATGATGCCAGCGGCAGGAATTGGTTGCCAGGAAGTATGATTGCAACCAACAGGGCAACGGGGATGAGTAACAAAGATACAACGAGCGTTGTAGGATGGCCGATAACAACTGCCGGCGACATACCTATATAAACTTTCTTGCCGTTGAATTTCTCCTTTACCACCTCCTGTGTTTTGTCGGCAATGGGTTTCAATCCGTCGATGAACAACTTCGTAATACGAGGTATGAGTTCCATCACTGCACCCATGACCACTCCAAGATAGAGAATATCCTTGACAACAGACATCACTGCATCGGTCATCGACACTGGTTTAGCCAGCGGATTCTTGCTTTTCATTGCCTCTTCAAGTGATACTCTATAGCTTTCCATGTCACCGAAATGATTCAGGTGAGCCAAGGCAGCAATAATAGCACCAACGATAACACCCAATACGATGGGCTCGCCAAGTACACCAAACTTCTTCTTCAATCCTTCGGCATCAATGTCGAGTTTAGAGAACCCTGGAATCCTGTCGAGCAGCCAGTTAATACCAATGGCAAACGGAGTGAAGCTCTGACAGAAGGGCTGGGGAATCGAGATACCCTGCCACTCAGGATAGTATTTTTGGAAACGGTCGGCTGTGAGGTCAGCCATCACCAATGTAATGATATAGCAGACAATGGCGGCAAAATAGCCCCATGCCAACGACTGATCCATCACGAAATAGGCTACGGCACCGATGAAGGCAAAGTGCCAATAGTTCCAGAGGTCGATGTTCACCGTGCGAGTGCACTTAGTTATGAGCAACAAAAAGTTAACACCCAGACAAATGGGGATAATCAGTGCGCCCACAGCTGTGTTGTAAGCTACGGCAGCAGCGGCTGGCCAACCCATGTCAAACACGCTTAGGTCAAGGTTAAAGATCTTTGAGAAAGCATCAAGCGGACTGCCAAAGTTGGTGGTCAGCAAAGCCGTCACGATACCCAAGCCGACAAAACCGACACCCACATAAAGACCACTCTTGAGTGACTTTCCAAACTTCATTCCAATACACAAGCCGATGATGGTGAAAAGAATTGGCATCATCACACTGGCTCCCAAGCTAATGATATAGCTAAATACTTGTTCCATAATATGATTGTTTATTTTTCTAATTTGCCTTCCAGTAGAAATAATCCATGCAAAGGTAATAAAAAAATATTGAAAATCAACTACATATAAAAAGAAAATTTCTAATCTTGGAAATACACACGCTTTACACGGTTGCTTATACCCGTCATCACTTCGTATGGAATGGTGTCTAACACGTCTGAGAGCACCGTCACAGGCAGATGGTCACCAAAGATTTCCACCATGTCGCCTTCCGCGCAATCTATACCCGTTACGTCTATCATGGCAACATCCATACAGATATTGCCTACATATTCGGCTTTCTTCCCGTTTACCAAGCAATAACAGTGGCGATTACCCAAGTGTCGGTTCAGTCCATCCGCATATCCAATAGGAATGGCAGCAATGGTGCTGTCGTGTTCAAGAACGCCTTTTCTACTATACCCCACCGTCTCGCCAGCCTTCACGTTTCTGATTTGCAAGATAGTGGTCTTCAAGGTATTCACATTATGCATCATCTCGTTAGTTCTGGGATTCACGCCATATAATCCCAAGCCCAGCCTACACATATCCAACTGCCGTTCGGGGAAGTGTTCTATGCCAGCAGAATTATCAATGTGGCGCAATATTTTATGGTCAAAGGCATCTTGCAATTGCTTGCTTGCCTTGTCGAAAATGGCAAACTGACGAGCGGAGAATTTGTCGAAACCATCGCTGTCGCTTCCCACGAAATGAGAGAACACCGAGCGTGGGATGACGGCATTCTGACTCTTCAAGCGAGAGATGAGTTTTTCCATATCGCATTCGGGATTGAATCCCAATCTACACATTCCCGTATCAATCTTAATATGTACGGGATGTCCCGTCACTCCTTCTTTTTCAGCTGCCTTGATCAAGGCATCTAACAAACGGAACGAATACACCTCTGGCTCTAAGTCGTAATCGAAGATGGTCTTGAAGGAAGACATTTCTGGATTCATGACCATTACATTAGATGTGATTCCATTCTTTCGCAACGTAACACCTTCGTCTGCCACAGCCACGGCTAAGTAATCCACACGGTGGTCTTGCAAGGTCTTGGCTATCTCTACGGCTCCCGCTCCATAGCCATCAGCCTTGATCATACACACCAACTTGGTAGTAGGCTTGAGGAAAGACCTGTACCAGTTCAGGTTTTTCACAACGGCACCGAGATTCACTTCAAGTATCGTCTCATGTACCTTTCTCACTAACAGTTCGGTAATCTGGTCAAAGCCGTATTGCCTTGCTCCTTTCAGCAGGATAACCTCATCATGCAAAGATGCAAATACGTCGCTCTTCACAAACGCCTCTACGGTGGGGAACAGGTAACACTCGCTTACTTCAATTTCTTGCCCAAACTCGCATAGTTTCTCGCCAATGCCTATAAACTTCTTCACGCCACGCTCTTTTGCCAATTCCGACACTTCACGGTAGATGTCTTTCGGATGTTTACCGCTCTGCAAGATGTCGCTGAGGATAAGCGTATGACTGCGCCCTTGATGGTCTGGGCGACGATTCATGAAGTCGAGCGCAATGTCTAAAGAGTTGATGTCTGAATTATAACTATCGTTGATGAGCGTACAACCATGTTGTCCTTCCTTCACCTCAAGTCTCATGGCAACGGGTTCCAATCCGCTCATGCGCTCTTCAAGTGCTTCGGGCGATATTCCCAAGTAGAGGCAAATCGCACAACAAGCGATAGAGTTGGTCACTGAGGCTTCGTCAATGAAAGGTATCTGGTACGTGCCACTGAGTTTTGCCGTTCCCACTTGATATATATAGGTGATGCGAGTGGCTTCGTCTGTCTTGTCTATAGCCTCTATATATAAAGGTGTATTTCTATCGGTTTCCGACCAAGCCAAAGACACTTGTCCCTCAGCCAAGGGATTCGCTATGTGCAGACGTTTCATATCATCAGCGTGATAAACCACAGCCTTTGCATCATGGAAGAGGTGCATTTTCTCCTCACATTTATCTTCCATGGAACCGAAGTTTTCTTGGTGGGCAGCTCCCAAATTGGTGAGCACCGCAATGGTGGGTTGGATAATATCTCGCAAGGCTTTCATCTCACCTGGCTGACTGATACCCGCTTCAAACACACCTACCTCCGTTTGTTTGTCGAGAAGCCAGACTGAAAGGGGAACACCTATCTGCGAATTATAGCTACGTGGACTTCTCGTCACTCGCATATTGGGTGAGAGCAACTGATAAAGCCATTCTTTCACCATCGTCTTGCCATTTGAGCCTGTAATACCGATGATGGGAATGTCAAATTCGTCACGATGGCGTTCTGCCAAGCGTTGCAATGCCTCAAGCGTATTCAGCACCAAGAGGAAATTGGCTTCCGGATAATCATTCGAGTAGTTATCGGGCAGGTGAGTAACCACAAAGTTACGCACACCACGGCGATACAACTCTGGAATATACTTATGTCCGTCGTTTCTCTCCGATTTAATCGCGAAAAACAAGGTTTCCTCTGGAAAGCAGAGGGAACGACTATCTGTCAGCAAAAAGGCTATATTCATCTCCTTTTCACCAAATCTACGAGCACCTATTAGTGTCGTTATTTTTTCTATCGTGTAAGTCATGGTAGTATGTTGACTGTCTATTTGTATATAATATAAATATGTTGACTATTCTTTTTCCAATGGCATTTTCGAGAAGGTTTGGAAGTATTTCAGGCAAACATTCCGCCATTCCATCGCATTAAACAACTGTTGGGTAATGCGTTCATCTACCTCCTGCCAACGCTCGTCATCTACGTAGGGGCGCAATTGTCTCCACTCACCTACAAACGACGCAGCTTCTTTCACGCCCTTGTCGTAATGGGTACAAAGGTTTTGCCAGAGTGTCTTTCCGTTTTTCATGACATGGTTCCAAGGCAGATGGTGAAACCATAGCAGGTATTCGTCTGGACAAGTATTCACGTTGTCATACATCGAACGGTAAGGTTCCCGATATTGTTCCACCGCATTCGTTCCCGTAGTTGATGTTCTGTCAAACCCTACCCCATTGGCATCTGCCTGATGATAATACACAGGACACCATTCTATGGGATATTCAGCCTTATAGCCATCTGGTTCAGGTCCGTAATGATGGTCAAACTTGAAGATATGGTGCAAGCCGAGCGGCATCATATAATCTACACACGCCTCCCTACTACGCATCATCATCGAGAGCATGGTATCCTTGGCTTTTTGATCCGTCACGTCAAAGGTCTGCATCAGCCACTCATTGGCAATTTCTTCCGATTTCATCGAGGGATTCCATGCCAAACGTCCAAACGCATACCAGTTGGCTTGTGAGAAATGATGACCACACCAATTGGCATCGTTTCCGATATTCGCAACACCAGCAATGCCTTTCAGCATCTGTGGATTCACAAATTGAAAGAACTCTTCCCACATGGGAGCCAAATAGACCAGATGAATGCTTTGTCCAAGGTATTCTTGCGTGATTTGCAACTCTGCCATCTGGGTGGTCTGTTTGATATTGTCGAAGATGGGGGCGTATGGCTCACGGGGTTGGAAATCCAACGGTCCGTTCTTGGATTGAAGGATTACATTGTCTGCAAACTTCCCATCGAGCATCTTAAACTCTGAGACGGCTTGCTTCACACGGTCTTCTCCTTTGTGGTTAGCGCCATATACAAACGACCTCCACATAATGATTCCACCATATTTCTTCACCGCTTTAGCCAACATATTGGCTCCTTCAGCATGTGTACGTCCATAGTCTCCAGGTCCTGGCTGTCCTTCCGAATTGGCTTTAACGAGAAATCCACCAAAGTCGGGTATCAACGAATAGATTTCCTTGGCTTTCCGTTGCCACCAGCGTTGCACCTTTTTGTCAAGCGGGTCGGCAGTAGTGGTCTCTCCCAAAGCCTTCGGCGAACCGAAATTCACGGACAGATACACCTTGATTCCGTAAGGGCGAAACCAGTCGGCAATCTTCTTCACCTCTTCCAAATACTGGCGTGTGAGCATCTTTGGCGACGCATTCACGTTATTGAGAACGCTTCCGTTGATGCCGATAGAGGCATTGGCTCGTGCATATTCCCTCAACAGGTTTTCATCCAGATGGAACCAATTGAAGATACTTTTTCCCGCATATCCGCGCTCAATGCTTCCGTCGGGATTATCCCAATGGTTTAGGATGCGCAAACCATAGGTTGGCGAGGTGGAAACATGAGGTTTAGCGTGCGTAAACACCATACGTAGCAAGCCGTAGGTTCCATATAGCAATCCTATCTCTGAGGAAGAAGCCACCGTCACACTGCCATCAGCTTGCTGGTCAATGGTATAGCCATCGCTTGGAGTCTGGGATTTCTGCAACTGCAACGTCACTTTCTTGCCGGAATAATACTTTCGCAACTCATCTACGGCAATGTCGATGGTTGGAGAACTCTTCGGTGCAATCACTTCCGCTTGGTTGAGGAGCGTGTATCTGAGCCACAGGCGGGAACCATTCTCCGCATAAAGGCTCAATGCCAACAGGCACATCGTCAATAAGGCAAATCGCTTTTTCATCTTTTATTTTTTTATTTCGAATGCAAATGTAGTGAATTATTTACTTTTATCCATCATCAAACCTACATATTTTTTCAAATTTTATTTGATAGTTGTCGATAAGTTATCAATATTTTATTTCATGTAAAATTTTACATTTAAAATTCTTTTTTTTACAAACAAGTTTTTTAACTTTGCAAATAAAATCTACGACATGAGATTTTGGAATTCCTAAACGACGGAAAAGATTATAATAACATCAAAAACAAAAGATATGAATCAATCAACTACTATCCAGGAATCCAAGGGATTCTACAAGCTATCGTGGTTGCAAAGAATCGGATTCGGCTCTGGCGACCTTGCACAAAACTTAATTTTTCAGGTCATTTGTACTTACTTACTGTTCTTTTATACTGACATCTATGGACTTACTCCGTCAGCAGTAGCTGTCATGTTCCTTGTAGGCAATGTGGCAAATGTCATTTGGGATCCAATAGTAGGCGCATTAATCGACAAAAACAACCCACGTTACGGAAAATACCGTTCGTATCTGCTTTATGTGGGTATTCCACTTTCTGGATTTGCCATTTTGTGTTTTTACAACGGTTTCGCACCTTCTTTAATATACGCATACGTTACATATATTTCTATGCAATTGCTCTATACGTTTATCAACGTGCCATACGGAGCATTGAACTCTTCGCTTACGCGCGACACCAACGAAATCACCATACTTACTTCAGTACGTATGTTTATGGCAAATCTGGGCGGCTTGGCTGTCAACTCTGGACTTCCTTTGTTCATCGCATTGATTGCAGGAGCTCCATCCGACAGTCTTCCAAAAGATTCTTCCGCTTGGTTCACTACCATGACAATCTATGCCATCGTTGGCTTCTGCTTACTCTTGTTCTGTTTCAGCCAGTGTAAAGAACGTGTTGTAATGGATGCAAAAACCACAGAAAACGTGAAGGTTAGCGACCTTTGGATGGAATTTTTACGCAATCGTCCATTACGCATCATCGCCTTCTTTTTCATTACCGCATTCGCCATGATGTCTGTCGGAAATGCCGCAGGAGCGTATTTTGTAAACAGCAATCTGCACGGCTCTGCCCAAGAGTTATCTATATTCATGGCACTCGGTTCTATTCCCGCTTTCATCTTCATGCCACTTGTTCCTTGGTTCAAACGTATGGTTGGAAAGAAAAACATGTTCTACATATTCCTTGGAGCAGCCATCATCGGTATGATATTGCTCTATTTCATCTCTAAGATGGAGCATGTGAACATGACGATGATTTATATTGCACAATTCATCAAGAGTACAGGTGTGATTGTAGCAACGGGTTATATGTGGGCATTGGTTCCAGAGGTTATTTCGTATGGTGAATATACTACAGGTCGCCGTATCTCTGGTATTGTCAATGCCTTGACAGGGCTTTTCTTCAAGGCAGGTATGACCTTTGGAAGTATAGTAGGTCCTGCAGTGTTAGCTTTTGTCGGCTACAATAGCGACACTATAGACCAAACCCCATTTGCCGAAGAAGGTATCCTTTGGTTAGTCTGTGTCATTCCCGCCTTGTTGCTCTTGTTGGCTATGTGGATTATCAGTAAGTATGAACTCACCGACGAGGTTATCGACAAAATCAACATGGAGATTGAGGCAAGGCAAAAGTAATTCCTTTGGTTATCCTCCCTTATCTCAATGATTGAGAAACACAAAAACAGCCTGTGATGTAGGCTGTTTTTGTGTTATTTTCTGTATAGCTCATGAAACGCTCCTTTTCCACCTTGCACAGTGGAAAGTGGGTGGAAAACAGATGCAAAACACACTGAATACCAGAGCAAAAGGGTTGGAATGGTGTTTTCCACCCATCTCTCTTGTAGGAGCAGCAAAATAGCAGTATCTTTGCAGCATCAAACCCCTAAGAACATGAAAAGGAAAACTGTTAGCATTATCGTTGCCATACTGGTACTGGTCTTGGCGTGTTGTATTGGCTGGAACTTGCGGGACTTATCGCAGAAACGAATACTTGAGTGCGCTGAAGATATGGTTTTCGTGGACGTAGATAGCACAAAGCGGCTGTTAGCACAAATTGACACAATGCATCTGACTCAAGATTCACAAATGTTGTATGACCTCATGCGGGCATTGGTGAATGAAGAACGATGGCAACTGCACTATGCTGATACGGCTTCCTGTCTGTCAACAAACAGCAATGTATGGAGTTTCAAGCGTACAACGATTCATAGGAAAGCTGATGATAAGCCACTGCTCGCAGATAGTACGCTCCTGCGTGTGTATCATTATTATGAACGCGCGAGTCTCGGAGGAACGACTGATGACAGGGATGACCTGCGCCGCTTTGGGCGTATTTGTTACGCTATGAGTCGCATAGATAACGAGAAGGCTTCTCTCTTCAATTCCAACAAGCTCCTACACTTGGCAATCCACTGTGCCGAGGCAAGCAAAGACCACGCTTTGGCATTTCGCACTTATCGGCTCTTATGGCAGCACACGGAAGGTGTTTCGCAACTCCTGTATGCGACTCGCGCGCTGGAGCACTACCGCCAGTCGAAAGGTAGCGAACGTTGGTTGCTGTCGCTCATCAATGACTATGGCTGCGCCGTGCTCCACTATGCACCTTTCGACCTTACTCACTTCTCTGTCGTGGAACGCATGGCAGCCACGGTTGCCCGCCATCAGACATCCCCTCTGGTTCAGTCCGCAGTGTGCGATTCTGTTTTTCAATGTCTCGAAAGACTTCAGGCTTTACCGGCTCCGAAATTTACGTCGGCCACCTTCATGAGTCATGGCAAGTACAACGAGACTGACTCTGCCTACACGAGCCTTTCGGAAATCGGAGTGCCAGCAGACATTTACGAAGAGGCTCGGCAGTTATACAACGAAAATGACAAGAACAGGAAGCGAAAGCCTGATTTTGAAACAGAATGGAAGAACTCCATCAGTAACTTCAACACCTCACAAGACACCTATCTGGCTGCTGGCTATGTCATGAAAACCGCCACTTTGCAGCGACACTTGATGACGGCTGCCATCGTCATCCTCTTGCTCACTTTGCTAATCCTCGGACTTCTCTTCCGCAGTTGGCGCGTCAAGACGAAGCAACGCCATGAGGCTGAGCGCATCGTCCACCAACGCGAAGCCGAACAACTGGCAGAGCGATTGCGACAGAAGGATACGATGATTGCAATGCTGCGCGGGCACATCATGGACAAGAGTGAAATTCTCGACATGCTGGAACCCAAAGCAGGCAAGCGTACCATCATCAATGCTCGCAACTGGCGTGAGATAGAGATGACGCTCAACACTGCCGATGGCAACTTCGTCAGCCGATTGCGGGCAGAACACCCTCAGTTCACGGAAGAGGATATCCGTCTCTGCATGCTCACTCGACTACGCCTTTCTAATACAGCTTTGTCGGCCATCTACCTCATTTCGGTTTCTGCCGTTCAGCACCGAAAACAGAAGTTGAAAAAGGAAGGCTTTGGAGTCACTGACCCCACCGTGACCCTTGACCAAGTGATAGCAAACTTCTAAACAATCTTTTTCTTATGACATTCAACTATTTCCGATGCGGAATGCTCCGCATCCTGTCCTTGCTGTGCCTTTTTCTCGGCACGCAGACCGCACAGGCCGACATTCTCCAGGGCCGAGTGCTTGATGCTGAAACCCGTGAACCGCTGGACGGTGCCAAGGTGAGCATTGAGGAAGTGATTCCAGATGTTTGTACCTTCAGCCAAGTCCTGCAAACCGACTCGCTGGGGCGCTTCCAATACCGTTGCACCGGTATGACGCGCATCACCATTCGTGCCGACTTCTTCGGCTACAAACAGGGCTCTGTCAGACTCATGGGAAGCGATGGCGGCGACACCATCCGCATCAGCGACATTCTGCTGAAACCAAGTGAGGTGCTGCTGAATGAGGTGAAGGTGACGGCTCGTCAGCGACGTTTCTACATGCGGGGTGACACGGTGGTGTTCAATCCTGAAGCCTTCCAATTGGAAGACGGTGACCGGCTGCTGGACTTGGTTCAACAACTGCCAGGCGTGAGCATCAAGGACGGTCGGTTGCTTTGGAACGGTGAACCGTTGAAGATCATGATGAACGGCAGCGAGGCTTTGAGCGAAGAGCTGTTGCTGAAGCGATTGCCCGTGGAGGCAGTGGCTGATGTGAAGGCCTACGAGCGCAAGAGTGAACAGGAAGAGCGCACGGGCGTGGCAGACGGCAACCAAGAGCAGGTGCTCGACGTAAAAATAAAGCCGGGATTCATGGATAACTGGTATGGCAGCGTCGAGGCGACCGCCTATACCAGCAAAAACTATGGAGCCCAACTTGACGGTATGCGCCTAAGCGACACCGACCCCATCATGCTGTTCGGTCGCGTGGGCGACGAGCCAAGAAGGGAAATGGTGCACACGATGGGCAGTTTTGGGAGAGAGGAAGGTGGCACGGCGGTGCGCCAGCAGATGGGAGCGACTGGCTACAAGCACGTCTGGCGATCGCCATTCAAAGTAAAGCGCGAGAACTATCTGACACTGAGTGCCAGCGCCAACCATACCGACCGACCGCAAAGCAGTTGGGAGAACGTACAGACCTTTCTTCCCGGCACAACGCCTACGCAGACCAACAGCCAACATGAAAGCTACGGACATCAGTTCAAAACACCGCTCGACTTCTCGGCTTTCCTTAACCTGAGTCCCAAGAGTACGCTGTATCTGACTGCTCATGCTGGGTATGAACGAGGCAAGACCATCAACCATTCGGAACAACAGACGTTTGAAACGTTCACACTCACTCCTGTCAACACTTCTACTTATCGTTCTTTGTCTGCCTCCAAGATGTTTAACGGCACCATCAACGGCAATCTGACTTACTACACGTCAAAAGGCTCCTTCACAGCAAGAGCCAGCTTAGGCTACTCGGACGCAACCGAGCATGGCAGCTCTGTGGGCGAATACCATTACCGGCAAACAGCCACGCAGACCAACGACCGCCAAAGCTACGAGGCTCCGAACCACCATCTGAACGTCGTCGCACAGCTCGGTTACAGTCATGGTTTCACCAAGCAGGCCATGTTTCACGTCAATTTGAAATCATCCTACAATCACGACACCCGCAATGAGCAACGTATGCGCGCCAACATGACAGACACAGGAAACAGCTTCCTCAGAGTAGATAACCAATGGCACAACAACCTTCACTCAGAAATTAACCTTACTCTCCATAAGCTCACCCTGAAGCCCGTTCTGTCTGTTGCGATGTCATCGCAACAAACCAACTACCGCCGTGCAGCCCTCGACACCGTAGCCCGCAGAAACCTCCTGCTTCTGCGCCCCTCATTGGGACTAACCTACCGCATTCGTAAGCAAATGAGCCTGAAAGGAAATCTCTCCTACGACGAGCGCCCCGCCGACCTCATCGACTGCATCGCCTATACTGACAACACCAATCCGCTATTTATCTACGAAGGCAATCCGAACCTCACAACCACGCGGACGCTCAATGCCAGTCTCCGCTACAACTTCATGCTCACCCATGGCAGTCAAGCTTTCAGCATTGCCATGAACTATATCAAAACCTATAACCCCATTGGCACCGTACTACATTACAATTCACAGACGGGAGGCTATCGGGCACAGAAGCAGAACGTCCGTGGCGGCAACAGTTGGAACGCATCACTGAGTTACGACCGCTCATTAGCCAAAAATCTGCAATTCCAAAACACGCTCTCTGAGAATTGGAATGCTTCCTACGGCATCCTGACGATGGTGGATAAGCAGACGGGGCACAGTTACAATCGTCAGCAGTCCTCGCATCTGAGGGAGAAACTGGGACTTATCTATGAGACAGACCATCTGACCATTTCGTCCTTTCACGAGTTCAACTGGGAACGCTATGCTTACAGTGACGCAGCACAGAAGAGGGAAAACATCTTCCGTTATTCCACGCAACTGAACGTCCGCTATCATCTTAATCAATGGACATTTACGCTTGACCCGCACTTCTACCTGAATCGTGGCTACCTCTCCGATGCGATGAACAACAATCTGTTCGTCCTCAACGGTGAAATCTGCTATAAGTTCCCGAAGAACCGCGCAGAACTCATACTCATCGCCCGCGACCTCTTGAACAAGGAAACCGACTATAGCTCCGTAATCACCGCCACCAAACACACCGAGTCTGGCAAGAGTTTCCTTCATCACTACGCCACTCTCACATTCAGATATAAACTGGAAGCTAAGAAGTAGTCTGCAACAACGCTTTTCGAACATTTATCGGTTTTATCATGAGATAATTCAAATATAGTTCAATCAGACTATATTTCCTGCTTCTTGTTTCGTATATTCTAGTTTCTGAAATTGTCTTATAAATTCTGAATTTACCCCCTAAAAAACGGGCATTATTTCAAACGAGTTGATACTTGGTAGAAAAAATGCCTGTTTTTCGATATTTCACTAAGTATCACATTATCAATAACTTACAATACTATAACGTTTTATAATAGATGTAAAATGGCTGTTTTTATCTCAAAAAAAGCACTTTTTGGGCTCTCATAACATATATAGTTAGTACTCGTAACATACATAGTTATGCTCGTAACACATATAGTTACGTTCGTAAAACGATATGTTACGATGAAAAACAAGGTTTTTTACCCGTTTTAATCCATTTTTCCACTTTCCCAATTCTATTTCGAAAGAAAACCCGAACAAAAATTTGTTAGAATAATTCACAATAAATAATTCTCACTTCACAATGGATAATTCATGTGGAAGCCCGTTGAAAAATTGTATATTGTTGATAATCAATAAAAAACGAAGACCAAGTTATAAAGGGTACAATTTTTGCTGAAGGGCTTTTCCGATGGGTCTGAACCTCATTTAAGTGTGTTTTTGATGGTTATTTTGCCATCGAAAACAATAAAGTTTAGGAATCTTTTAAGATTTTTAACCGCATGTTTAGACTATCAGTGATGTGTTTTTTAAAAACGAAAGGAGTTTCCAAAGCATTATCCCAATATAGATCGAAAATAAGATTTTGAAATTACCAAAAAGTGATATTTATATTTTAAAATATGCAAAGTATAACCAAATCATCTATTGTCACGTGGATACAGGAATAATTGAAAGAGTTGCAGTTCGTGCTGTAGGAGTTTATGTAGATAATAAGTGTCCCAATTTGGGATCTGATTGTTTATCAAATGGCAAGACTCCGATTTGGGATGGAAATATATATGTATATAAATGACAAGAATAATAGTAAGCACGATGCCGGGTGTGAAAAAACTATAATTTTAATCAAAAAGCGTTTCCATTTTCATTCTTTTTGCTATATTTGCACCATCACGTGAAAAACTTAAACACAATAATGAACAAATGCATATGACAATGATAAAAATACTAACACTTTTCGCGTTCGCGTTCATGCCTTTTACGGCCAATGCTCTTCCTATCACCACAGAAAAAGCCAAGGAAAATGCCATGACTTTCCTTATGTCAGGAAATATGAAGCGAATGAAGGGCATCCGCAGCCTGAAATTAGCTTTTACACACAATGACACCAAGGGCGTGGCCGCCCCCTTGTTTCATGTGTTCAACATCAACGATGGCAAAGGCTTCGTCATAGCATCTGCCGACGATGTGGCTGTTCCCGTGCTCGGATATAGCGAAAACGGGGCGTTCGATATCAACAATATCCCCATCAACATGAAAGAGTGGCTCGAGGGCTATGGCGAGGAAATCCGAAAGGCACGTGAGAATGGTGTCGTCCCGAAAGGGAACGCGCCTGTTCATGCTTCTAGGCAAAAAATCAACCCCATGATAAAATCTACCTGGGACCAGGGTGCCCCCTACAACAACATGTGCTATTTCAATAGACTCCCATGTTTGACTGGTTGTGTGGCAACCGCAATGGCACAAATCATGTATTATTGGGCCACGACAGGTATCGATGGGAAAAAATATAGGTGTGGCTCCACCGTCCTTCCAGAATACACCACTGTAACGCGAGGATTCACCGTAGGAGCACTCGACGCATTGACATCGTTTGATTGGGATTCCATGACCGATGGCGAACCCACCACGGAGAAGGGCAGGACTGCCATTGCGCAGTTGATGCGCTATTGTGGACAGTCTGTGCAAATGGACTATGATATGGGAATATCTGGTTCTTACTTGGAGAGTGCAGCAATAGCCTTGCAGAAAAATTTCGACTACAATTGGAGTTTGCAAGTATCCAATTCTGAGGGTAAGACAGAAGAGGAATGGCAAGCATTGGTCTACAATGAGTTGAACGAAGGCAAACCCTTTGTCATGGCTGGCTTCGGTTTTGACTGTGGGCATGCCTTCATCTGTGACGGTTACGACCCATCGACAGGAGAATTCCATTTCAACTGGGGATGGAGTGGAGACTATGACGGGTGGTTTGCCATGACCTCTTTGAGACCTGGCGAAGATGACTTCTCTGCAGGTAGGCAAGGCATAAAAGGCCTCCAGCCTTTCAGCAACGACCATTATGCAATACTGTCAACAGACAGTAAGACACTTTCGTTTTATTGTGACGACAAAAGGAAGGAGCGCGCGGGGTCATCATACATTCTGTACGGTGAGATGTCCTATCCAGACTGGTATATTGATACCGAGGATGTGGAGCATGTGATATTCGACAGCAGTTTCTCTGAAGCACGCCCGATATATACCGCCAATTGGTTTTCTAGAATGGAGCAATTGAAAGACATCACTGGCTTGAACTATCTTAACACGTCGGAAGTCATCGACATGAGTGAGATGTTTTGGGGCTGCGAAAGTCTGGAAAGCATCGACATGAGCCATTTCGATACACCGAAAGTCGAGAAAATGAATCATATGTTTTGTGGCTGCAGCAACCTTAGAAGTTTGGACTTGAGTCATTTCGAC
>DJXW01000025.1:23051-53460 GCA_002449845.1 Prevotella sp. UBA6994 | reverse complement strand
GTTAATTAATTTTTAGAACATTCCAAAAGTGTATCGAGGCAAATCCACGTATTCATCTAATGTAATTGCGCGTTTCGATGGCACGAGTCTCTATCGTGGATATAGTTCTTACAATAGTGACATCGTCATGAGTTTCCATAACGGAAAGATTTATAAGGGACACTCCATGTACGATTCTGACGTTTTGGCTACATGGCGAGAGAACAAACTCTATCGTGGAACTTCTCCTAATCAATCAGATGTGTTGTTTACCTATAAAGACAACAAGGTTTACCGCCGGAATGGTTCTTATCAAAGTGACGTTCTTCTTACTACATCATCATGGGTGCATCCTCTCATTCTTTATTTGCTCATCATCCCATGCAATGAGTAGATACTTACGAGACGATAGAATTTAATAATACTTAAATTTCACAAGTTTGTGAATCACAAACTTGTGAAATTGTTTTCTTTTTTCTATCTTTGTCCTCAAATTCAAAGAGTTATGGAGAAGAGTTTCGTCTATGGAGTAGCGGTTACAGACTACAATTTTACTGGTAGGGAGGAAGAAACGCACCGTTTAAAGCTGAATTTCGAGAATGGTATTAACTCTATTCTGATTTCTCCCCGTCGCTGGGGTAAGACATCGTTGGTGGATCATGTATGTCGGCAGATGGAGGGTGGCGATATTATTATTGTCCGTCTGGATATCTTCGGGTGTAAGAGTGAATATGATTTCTATAATGTTTTGGCTACTGCCGTGTTGAAACAGACTGCTACTAAAGTACAGCTATGGATGGATGAGGCCAAAGACTTTCTGGCTCGACTCACCCCAAGAATCAATATCCCTATAGATTCGACCTCAGAAATCAGCGTTTCTCTCGGTATCACTCCAGAGACTCATAGTCCAGAGGAAGTGCTTAATATGGTTGAGGTAATAGCAAAGCGCAAAGATCGTCATGTAGTAGTTTGTATTGACGAGTTTCAACAAGTGGGTGAATTTGAGAATACGAAATCTGTACAAGCAACGCTTCGTTCTGTATGGCAGCATCATCACAATACGTCCTATTGTCTTTTTGGCAGCAAACGACACATGATGAGCAAAATATTCCTTGATCCCAGCATGCCATTCTATCAATTTGGTGACTTGATGTGGTTACAAAAAATACCAACTTCTGATTGGATAAACTATATCATGAGTCATTTCGAACGTGAAGGTCGTCATATTTCAGAACAAATGGTTTCCAAAATATGTGAGTCCGTTGACCATTACCCTTCATATGTGCAACATTTGGCTTCCATTGTTCTAAACCATACGCCTCAAGGAGAAACGGCGACGGAGAATGTGTTGCCGTCTGCCATAAAAGAACTAATAAGTACAAATGAGGCGCTTTATATGCAACAGATAGAGCCGCTTTCAGGTTATCAGATGAATTTGTTGCGTGCCATTGTCTCTGGTATTCATTCTGGTTATAATGAGAAGAAAGTCCGTAATCAATTCGATTTGGGAAGTCCTTCTAACATGGTGCGTCTTCGCGATGCTCTCATTGAACGTGACATTATCTACTCGGAGATGCGCCAGCTATATATAACAGACCCCGTATTTACCCTTTGGTTCAGGCAACGTTTCCTATAATCTTATTTTCCAACCTCCCCTGTGATAATAGCGCTGAGATCTTCGCTTTTCTTATGCTCAAACTCGATGTCGTTTTCAATGACTAAGTTGCGCATGTTTTTCAGCAAGTCAGAAGCAAATATGAAGTCGGTAAGGCGTTTATTGGTGCTGCGCATCACCTGACTACTTTCTCCTTGCCATTCCTTTTCGCCTTTGTGGATAAACAAGATGTTCTCGCCAATGCCCATCACCGAGTTCATGTCGTGAGTGTTGATGATGGTAGTAATGCCAAGGTCGTGAGTGATACTCGACAATAGGTGATCAATCACGAGAGATGTCTTGGGGTCGAGACCAGAGTTGGGCTCATCACAGAAGAGATACTTGGGGTTCAGCACGATAGCCCTTGCAATGGCAACACGTTTCTGCATACCACCAGATATTTCTGCGGGATATTTGTTTTCGGCATCTTTGAGTTTTACGCGGTCGAGACATTCCATAGCACGTTTCTTACGCTCGTTGTAGTTCATGGAAGAAAACATGTCGAGAGGGAACATGACGTTTTCCAACACGCTCAGCGAGTCGAACAAGGCTGCACTTTGGAAAATCATTCCCATCTCTCTGCGCATCATCACTTTCTCGTTCTTAGTCATCTTCACGAAGTCTCGTCCGTCGTATAACACTTCGCCACTGGTAGGTTCCAAGAGTCCTACGAGGTTTTTCATCAAGACCGTTTTACCCGATCCACTTCGTCCGATAATGAGGTTTGTCTTGCCATCTTCAAAGATGGTGCTGATGTCTTTGAGGACCTCTCTGTCTCCAAAAGATTTATGTAAGTGTTTTAATTCAATCATAATTTAGGGGGCTATTTAACTTAATATCTGCGTCAGGAAAACATCGGAGAATAGGATGAGAACGCTTGACGATACCACGGCATCTGTAGATGCCTTTCCCACTTCCACAGACCCACCATCTACCGTGTATCCAAAGAAAGAACTCACGGAAGAGATGATGAAGGCGAAGAATAAACTCTTGATGATACTCATATACATAAACCAAGGCTTGAATGAATGTTGCAATCCCTCGGTCAAGTCTTCTGGTGTCAATATGTGTCCGATGTAGGCTGTGCCATAGGCTCCTATTACGCCTGTGGCAGATGAGAAAATCACCAAGAAAGGCATGATGGTGATTAAGCCAAGTATTTTTGGCAGGATGAGATAACTGGCAGGGTTCACTCCCATTATTTCCAATGCGTCAATCTGTTGGGTCACCCGCATCGTACCCAGTTCTGATGCAATGTTTGACCCCACCTTACCCGATAGGATAAGACACATGATAGATGAAGAAAATTCCAGCAACATGATTTCGCGTGTGGTGTATCCTGCTACCCAGCGAGGCATCCACGGACTTTCGATATTCACTTTCATCTGGATACAGATGACAGCTCCTATGAAGAAAGAAATGAGAAGAACAATGCCTATGGAGTTGACTCCCAATTGTGTCATTTCCTTGACATATTGTTTCCAAAACATGCGGAATCGTTCGGGAATGCTGAACGTGTGTCCCATTAGCATCAAGTAACTGCCAAATGTCTCAAGTGCTTTTATAATCAACATAATAATGGTGCTTGTACTGTATTTGTTGGCGAAGTTACGCATTTTTCTTTTAATGACCAAAATATCTTTGTCTTTTTATGGATTGACTTCACATCAAAACCCTTCTATGACTATTCTAAGACGAAAAAACGAATGGAATTCTATGTTGAATATCTTTTTTTTTGTAATTTTGTCGCCAAAACATACGATGACGAATATGGAACAACTCAGTCAAAGTGCAACAACCCCAACGAATCAGTCAACGGGACAGTCGGAGGGGATGGTATTGCGCACAGAAGGACTTGTGAAGATATATGGCAAGCGAACCGTTGCCAATGGTGTGTCTATCAACGTGCGTCAGGGGGAAATCGTGGGGCTTTTGGGACCGAATGGTGCTGGTAAAACCACCTCTTTCTATATGACGACGGGATTGGTAGTACCCAATGCGGGAAAAGTATATCTTAACGATGAAGACATCACGGATTATCCCGTATATAAGCGAGCCCGTGCGGGTATTGGCTATCTGCCACAGGAGGCAAGCGTATTCCGTAAGCTAAGTGTGGAAGATAACGTCATGGCTGTCTTGGAAATGACGGGTAAGCCACGTGCCTATCAATTGGAGAAATTAGAAAGCCTGCTCACCGAGTTTCGCTTGAATCATGTGCGCAAGAATAAGGGAGATCAGTTGTCGGGAGGTGAGCGTCGTCGTACAGAGATAGCCCGTTGCTTGGCGATAGAGCCCAAGTTTATCATGCTCGATGAGCCATTTGCGGGTGTGGACCCTATCGCCGTGGAAGATATTCAGCATGTGGTGTGGCAATTGAAATACCGTAATATCGGCATCTTGATTACCGACCACAATGTGCAAGAGACGTTGACCATTACAGACCGTGCCTATCTGCTCTTTGAGGGAAAGATACTCTTTCAAGGAGTGCCCGAAGAGTTGGCTGCCAATCCTATCGTGAAGGAAAAATACCTTGGCTCTAACTTTATCTTGAGAAAGAAAGACTTCCAGTTGATAGATGAAGAACGGAAACAGAGAGAGAAAGAAACGTAAACATTGTTTTTTTCTCTTTGAAACATATTGTTTTAGAAATGTCCCACTGCTTGGGACAAAAGTCCCAGTATGTGGGACAAAAGTCCCAAGCAATGGGATTTTTGTAAGATAATAGTTTGTTTCTCCTCTAACAAACGATGACGTTTACCGTGTATAAAGTCAAAAAATACAAATAATTATATATTTATTAGGTGTTTCGGTGAAAAATGAGTAATTTTGCACCCACTTTTTGAGTTAAGTATAGAAATCAAAGTAAATTTAGAAAAATAAAGATGAAGATTTCATTTGAAAATCCCGACAAAGTGAATGGCCTGATGACCATTACTGTAGAAGAGACAGATTACAAAGACAACGTAGAGAAAGAATTAAAAGACCTTCGCAAGAAAGCCAATATTCCTGGTTTCCGTCCTGGTATGGTTCCAATGAGCTTGATTAAGCGTCAGGCTGGAATGCAGACAAAATTGAATGTCATCAACAAGTTTGTAGGCGAAGAACTTTACAAGTACATCAAGGACAACAACATCCAGATGTTGGGAGAGCCTCTGCCCTCAGAGCAACAAGCACCAGTAGATTTGGAAAAAGAAGCTCCATACGAATTTAAGTTTGACGTGGCTGTTGCTCCAGAGATGAAAGTTGAACTGACCAACAAGGATAAGATAGATTACTATACCATCAAGGTTGACGATAAGTTGATTGACCAGCAAATTGACATGTACGCATCTCGTGCCGGAAAGTATGAGAAGGTAGAAGAGTTTGAAGGCAACGACATGTTGAAAGGTGATTTGCGCGAGCTCAACGAAGACGGAAGTGCCAAGGAAGGTGGTATTGAAGTAGAGGGAGCTATCATGCTGCCCGAATATATCAAGGTGGAAGAGCAAAAGGCTCTTTTCAAGGGAAGCAAGTTGGGTGATGTGATTACCTTCAACCCACGCAAGGCTTATCCCGACAACGACTCAGAGATTTCTTCACTCTTGAAGATAGACCGTGATGCCGTTAAGGAGCATGAAGGCGATTTCAGTTTCCAAATCCTGGAAATCAGTCGTTTCGCCAAGGCAGCAGTTAACCAAGAGTTGTTTGACCAAGTATATGGTCAAGGAAACGTTAAGGACGAGAAAGAATTCCGTGAGCGCATTGCCAACGACTTGAAAGCACAGTTGGCAAGCAACAGCGATTGGAAGTTCTTGCAAGACGTGCGTAAGTATGTAGAGGATAAGCTTGGTGCGCTTACCTATCCAGATTCCATCTTGAAGCGTGTGATGAAACTCAACAACAAAGACAAGGACGACAAGTACGTTGAGAACAATTATGAGCAGAGCATCAAGGAGTTGACATGGCACTTGGCAAAGGAGCAGTTGGTTGCACAAACCCAAATCAAGATAGACGACAAGGAAGTGAAAGAAATGGCAATCGCCACCGCACGTGCTCAGTTTGCTCAGTACGGAATGAACAATGTTCCTGATGAATATCTTGAGAATTATGCCAATGACATGATGAAGAAAGAAGAAAGCATTCAGGGATTGGTAGATCGTGCTATTGACAACAAGCTCATGGCTGCATTGAAAAATGTGGTGAAATTAAATGAAAAATCGGTGACGATTGATGAGTTTAATGAGCTGATGAAATAATAATAACTTTTTTTAAGATAAAATATTTGTCTAAGTTTTCTAATTATCGACTTTTTTATTATCTTTGTTCCTAAAGAACGATGATAAGAAAAGTCGATAATTTTTTTTGTTAATTTTTTAGAATAGAAACATGAACGATTTCAGAAAATATGCCACCAAACATTTAGGAATGAATGGGATGGTCTTGGACGATGTGTTGAAAGCGCAGGCACATTATTTGAATCCATATATACTTGAAGAAAGGCAATTGAACGTGACGCAGATGGACGTGTTCTCTCGCTTGATGATGGAACGTATCATCTTCTTGGGAACGGAGATTGACGACTATACTGCCAACACATTACAGGCACAATTGCTCTACCTGGATTCAGTGGACACGAAAGACATCTCCATTTACATCAATTCTCCTGGTGGAAGCGTGACCGCAGGTCTCGGCATCTACGACACCATGCAGTTCATTGCCAGTGAGGTGGCAACTATCTGCACAGGAATGGCAGCGTCTATGGCAGCCGTGTTGCTCGTGGCAGGACAAGAGGGTAAAAGACAAGCGTTGCCACACAGCCGCGTGATGATTCACCAACCATTGGGAGGCGTGCAAGGACAGGCAAGCGATATAGAGATAGAGGCTCGTGAGATACAAAAATTCAAGAAAGAGCTTTATAAGATTATTTCCGAACATTCACACACACCATACGAGAAAGTATGGCAAGACAGTGACCGAAACTACTGGATGGATGCGGAAGAGGCAAAAGCATACGGCATGATTGACAGTATCTTGGTCAGAAAGCCTATTGCTGGTTGACATTAATAATTATTAGACGAAAGGAAACATTAAATACATGCCAAAGAAAGTTTGTAGCTTTTGTGGAAGAAGTGATCGAGACGTGAGATTGCTGATTTCTGGAATTGACGGGTACATCTGCGAGAGTTGTGCCACCCAAGCATACGAAATTGTCAAGACATCGGGATTGGAAGAAGGTTCGGGAGAAGGACAGAACGGACAATTCAAGATGAAGAAAATCCCGAAGCCAATGGATATCAAGAAACATCTTGATGAGTATGTTATAGGACAGGAAGAGGCAAAAAAATTCTTGTCTGTAGCCGTGTACAATCATTATAAGAGATTGCAGCAACCCGCTGATAAGAGTGGAGTGGAAATAGAGAAAAGCAATATCATTATGGTGGGGAGTACGGGAACGGGCAAGACATTGTTGGCTCGTACCATTGCCAAGATGCTCGACGTTCCCTTTACCATCGTAGATGCCACGGTGTTTACTGAGGCTGGATATGTGGGTGAGGACGTAGAGAGTATCCTTTCACGATTGCTGCAAGTGGCAGACTATAACTTAGAGGCAGCTCAGCGTGGTATTGTCTTTATCGACGAGATAGACAAGATTGCCCGTAAGAGCGACAATCCTTCCATCACGCGTGACGTGAGTGGTGAGGGCGTACAGCAAGGATTACTGAAATTACTTGAGGGAACGATGGTGAACGTACCGCCAAAGGGAGGACGGAAACATCCTGACCAAGACTATATACACGTAGATACAAGAAATATCCTGTTTATTTGTGGTGGAGCATTCGACGGAATAGAGCGTAAGATAGCCCAACGATTGAATACGCATGTAGTGGGATATAACTCAGTGAGAAACATGCAAAAGATTGACAAGAACAATCTGATGCAATACATCTTGCCGCAAGACTTGAAGTCGTTTGGCTTGATTCCCGAGATTATCGGCCGTTTGCCGGTGCTTACTTATCTGAATCCGCTTGATAAGGATGCTTTGCATCGGATACTCATCGAGCCCAAAAACTCCATCATCAAGCAATACGAGAAACTCTTTGAGATGGATGGAATCAAGTTGACTTTTGCCGAAGAGGCTCTGAACTATGTGGTGGATAAAGCCGTGGAATATAAACTTGGCGCAAGAGGACTTCGTTCTATCGTAGAGTCGATGATGACAGATGCTATGTTTGAAATACCATCCAAAAGAGTGAAAAGCTTCGAGGTAACCCTTGATTATGCGAAAGAACAATTGAATAAATCTAATCTGCGATCTGCCTGACATGATGCGAAAACCTGAATTCTACACCTAACAAATTCAACACTATGCCAAAAAAAGACTATAATCTTGTAGCGAATCTCAAGCATTACTTCGGTTTTGATTCGTTCAAAGGAGACCAAGAGGCAATTATCAATAATCTCTTGGACGGAAAAAATACTTTTGTACTAATGCCTACTGGTGGAGGAAAGAGCATGTGCTACCAATTGCCATCACTCATCATGGAGGGGACGGCCATTGTCATCTCACCCTTGATTGCCCTGATGAAAAACCAAGTAGACGTGGTTAATGGCATTAGTGAAGATGAGGGCGTTGCCCATTACTTAAATTCTTCGCTCAATAAGGCTGCTATCCAACAAGTAATAGACGATGTGAGGAGCGGTAAGACAAAACTGCTTTATGTGGCACCGGAGTCGTTGAACAAGGATGAAAATGTTGCATTCCTCAAGGAAGTGAAAATATCATTCTATGCCATTGATGAGGCTCATTGTATCTCTGAATGGGGACATGACTTCCGTCCTGAGTATAGGAATATCAGACCTACTATCAATAAAATAGGTGCAGCTCCTGTGATTGCATTGACAGCAACGGCTACTGATAAGGTGCGCTCTGACATCAAGAAGAGTTTGGGCATTTTAGATGCGGTGGAATTTAAGAGTTCGTTTAACCGTCCCAACTTGTATTACGAAGTACGTCCCAAAACCAAGGATATTGACAAGCAAATTATCAAGTTTATCAAGCAAAATGCGGGAAAGAGCGGTATCGTCTATTGTCTCTCCCGAAAGAAGGTAGAGGAACTTGCTGCCGTTTTGCAAGCCAATGATATCAAGGCTGCTGCTTATCATGCGGGATTGGACTCTGCCACTCGCTCACAAACACAGGATGAGTTTTTGATGGAAAACATCGACATCATCGTGGCTACCATCGCCTTTGGAATGGGTATCGACAAGCCAGACGTGCGTTTCGTGATACACTATGATATTCCCAAGAGCTTGGAGGGATACTACCAGGAAACTGGCAGGGCTGGTCGAGATGGTGGTGAAGGCATTTGCCTTGCTTTCTATGCGTATAAAGACTTGCAGAAGTTGGAGAAATTCATGGAGGGTAAGCCTGTCGCAGAACAAGACATCGGCAGACAATTGTTGCAGGAAACGGCAGCTTATGCAGAGTCATCAGTTTGTCGCCGTAAGATGTTGCTGCATTATTTCGGAGAAGAATATAAGGAACCCAATTGCCATAATTGCGATAACTGTCTGCATCCTAAGGAGAAGCACGAGGCAACCAACCTGTTGCTTATCGTTCTTCAAGCTATTTTAGCTATCAAGGAAAACTTCAGGCAAGATTATGTGGTAGATTTTATCAAAGGTGTCTCCACAGAAGACATTGTTTCCCACAAACATGATACCTTGGAGGAATTTGGTTCTGGTGAAGACGAAAATCCCAAGTTGTGGAATCCCGTGATTCGTCAAGCACTTATTGCGGGTTACATCAAGAAAGACGTGGAGAATTATGGCTTGTTGAAGGTTACGGCAGCTGGTAAACGATATATCAAGAGTCCTAAGTCGTTTATGATAGTGGAAGACGCGGAGTTTAAGGAAGAGGGTGATGATGAAAGTGGAGAGGCTGTAGGTGCAGCTCTCGACCCAACCTTATATGCCATGTTAAAGGATTTGCGTAAGCAGATGGCGCGCAAGTTGGAAGTTCCACCTTACGTGATTTTCCAAGACGTATCGTTAGAGCAAATGGCTACCATGTACCCCATCAACCTGCAAGAGTTACAGAATATCCAAGGCGTGGGAGCTGGTAAGGCAAAGCGATATGGAAAAGAATTTTGTGAACTGATAGAAAAACACTGCAAGGAGAATGGCATTGAGCGACCAGAAGAATTGCGAGTGAGAACAGTTGCCAAGAAATCAATGTTGAAGGTGAAGATTATTCAAAACATTGATCGTCAGGTGGCTTTAGATGACATTGCCCTTGCCCAAGGACTGGAATTTGAGGAACTTCTCGATGAGGTGGAAGCTATCGTTTATAGTGGTACGAAGCTGAACATCGATTATTTCTTGGAAGAGGTGATGGACGATGACCATGTTGATGACATTTACGACTATTTCCGTGAGAGTGAGACAGATGACTTGGAAGTAGCCATGAAAGAACTTGGCGGTGAATACGATGAGAATGAAATCCGATTGGTGAGAATCAAGTTCTTCTCTGAAATGGCTAATTGATTTTCTTCCAACCAATAAAAAGGTAGAACACGATGAGCAAAGTAGATTGTAAAAGCTTACAGATTTATTTAGATGACATAAGCAATAAAAGCTTGTTGTCTGATGAACAGGAAAAACTATTGGCAGAGCGTATCAAGAACGGAGATGATAAAGCCCTCGGTGAATTGGTGAGTGCTAATTTAAGGTACGTCGTAACCCTTGCTAACCAATATGCAGGTCAGGGCGTAGGTATAGATGACTTGGTGAGTGAGGGAAACGTGGGCTTGTTGAAAGCTGCCAGGAAATATGGTTATTCTCCCGAAAAGAGATTCGTGTCTTTCGCAGCACCGTATATCCGTGAATATATGGAGCGAGCCATAGAGCAACAGACAGGATTCTTACGTACACCCATGACAGAGGCTGCTAAGGTAGAACATCTACGCTCGAAGATGATGTCGATGAGTGAACCTATACCTGCTGGAAGCCAAAACAACTTTAGCTTGATTAACGTGTTAGAAGACCCACATGCCACGGCTGCGGATGAAAGCATTGAACGAGCAACCCTTTCTACTGAGTTGTTGGGTGTGATGTCTGTGCTCAACGACCGTGAACGTAAGGTATTGGAAGACTACTTTGGCTTGAATGGAGATAAGTTGACGATGGCTGAGATTGGTGAGAAGATGCAACTCAAGCGTGAAAGGGTGCGACAGGTGAGAGATGCGGCAATCAGGAAACTCCACCGCGCTGCGCACCAAGGTCGTACATAGCCGTTTGAAACTCCTTCTCGTAAGGCAGTTGTATCTTGTCCATCATATTGGGAAATGCCATGTTGAAACTGCAATAATAATAGGCTATGAATTGATGGTAGTCTATTTCCATGTCTGGTATGCTTTGCAGTACGTATGTCTCTTGTAGATTCTTACCGTTTTGCCATACCATTGCCATTTCCATGGCTATCATCCTTACTTGATTGACGTCTAATCGCTTGAGATGACGAATGGCGAAAAACATTTCTTTCGTCAAGATGCGCGAGTCCACTTCAAACGAAGGCTCATGATAAAATGTCTCTGACGAAAAATCTTCTGCTGGTATTACGTTCTTTGGTTCGGGTTCCAAGATATCCGTTTGAGGGATTGGCTCAGGTTCCATGATATCCGTTTGGGGAATAAACGTTTGTTCCATGATAGGAGCAGGAGCACCAGACATTTCCTCATTTGTAAAAAGAGACATGGATAAATCGTGGATGGCTTTTTTCTTTCTTTTCATGGTTACTCGTCGTTGTCGTTTTTCTTCTTTCCTGAACCAAAAATCCAACTGAGAATACTCTTCCCAATCTTGCGTTCCAATCCTGCTTGAGTGGTTGGAATGCCCGTCTCTTTCGTAAACTTTCTTTTCATGGCAAACAATCCATATTCCTTTTGGATATACCACCATAGGTCTTTCTTCTTTTTAGCCATTCGTATGCGGTGTTATCGGTTTTTAGTTTTGCAAAGATAGTGATTTTTCGGTAAATGGGGAGATTTTGTTCAAATAATTTTGAGATTTAATGAAATATCTTTATCTTTGCGAGTATGATATTAAATCATTATAATTATATGAAAAGACTAAAATTTTATTTGTTGGGATTGGTGGCAGCGCTGGTCATTTCTTCTTGCGGAACCAGTCGTACTGTTCCCATCACTGGACGCCGCCAAACATTGATGGTTTCTGATGCAGAGGTATTAAGCCTTAGCACTCAAGAGTATAACAAATACATGCAGAGTGCCAAGAAGTCAACTAACGCCACTAATACCGCTATGGTGCAAAGGGTAGGGCAGAATCTTGCCAATGCCGTTACCACGTATCTGAGAAACAATGGATTGCAGGATGAAATCAGCCAATACAGTTGGGAGTTTAATCTTGTTCAAGACAACAATGTCAATGCTTTCTGTATGCCTGGTGGAAAGATTGTGGTGTATGAGGGCTTGTTGCCCGTCACGCAAAATGAGGCTTCGCTTGCCATAGTTCTGGGTCATGAGATTGCCCATGCCGTTGCCAAGCACTCTGCCGAGCAGATGTCTAAGCAAATACAGCAACAATATGGCTTGCAAATCGGAACTGCCATTGCCGGTGCGCTTGGTATGGGACAAAACACCCAAAACATTGCACAAATCATAGCACAAAAAGGTTTGCAGTTCCGCAACCTCGCTTACTCTCGTGATCATGAGACAGAGGCCGACCGTATGGGATTGATCTTTGCTGCAATGGCTGGCTACGACCCGAATGTGGCTGTTTCTTTCTGGCAAAGAATGGCTGCCAACTCTGGCAACAATACGTCGGAATTCTTCAGCGACCATCCCTCTGATGCCACTCGTATCAACAACATTCAGAAGTCTTTCTTGCCAGAGGCGTTGAAATACTATAATCCTCCAAAGACAACGACCACTACCACCACGGCAAAAAAGACAACTACAACGAAGAAGAGTACGACAAAAAAGAAGACTACCAAGAGATAACAACCCTTTTTTTGCGTTTCTTCCAGTGATTTGCAAACTTCTGCAAACTCACGTGTTAATTGAGAATTATTGCAAACCAAGTTTCTTGCTTGGTTTGCTTTTTTTCTTTATCTTTGCAATATGAATCAAGTGTTAGACATACTCAACAACCGAGAGCTGTTTCTGCTCATCTTGGCAAGCGTCACCTACATCGTGCTGTTTATCGTTGCCGTGCAAAACAGTAAGAGAAAAATCCTCTTGTTGCAAGAGCGATTAAATAAGGTACACGCGATGAAAGAGGAACAATTGGCTAACAGCAATCAAAACATTGAGCAAAACCTGCAAAGAATAGCTCAGTTGGAATCAATCATCCAAAAGTTGGGTGACGAAAATTCCATGCTTAGGTTGGAACTGGAGGAGCAAAAGGCTCGCCTCGACTATGCCAATACGATGGCAAAGATTGAAAATGAGAAACGCGAGCAAGCCGAGACCATCCTCTTTGGCAGTGAAATATATCTTAAAATAAAATCATTGCTGGCACAGGGACGGAGTATGAGTGACGAGGATTTCCAAGAACTGAACCGAGTGGTCAACTCCGTGTATTCCAATTTTACCGAACGTCTGTATAGCCTTTGCAAGTTGAGCAGCCATGAGTATAGGGTGTGCTTGTTGGTCAAGGTCAGGATGCAACCCAAGGATATCGGTACGCTCACGTCGCACTCCAAGGAGGGCATAGCTACCACACGCAGTCGTCTTTACCAAAAGGTGTTTGGTAAGAAGGGTTCTTCAAAAGAATGGGACGATTTTATCTTGTCGCTTTGAAAACATGGTGTTTACACATTATTAATATAATATATAACATTTATAAACATAACATATATGAGTATGATAGAGTACATATCACAACACTTATGGCAAATGTGGGCGGTGATAGCCGTTCTTTGCTTGATTATGGAATTGACGGCAGGCGATTTCTTTATCATCTGCTTTTCCATTGGTGCCGTGTTTGCCGCTGCATGTGCTGCCCTGGGTGGCAATATCTATTGGCAGTTGGCTGTGTTTGCCGCATTGACGATGGTCAGCTTATTCCTTGTCCGTCCCTTTGCCCTGCACTATTTGCATCGCAATGATGAGGAACGGGTGAGCAATGCCGATGCGTTGATAGGCAGAAAGGGCAGGGTAGTAGAGGCTATAGAGAAAGGTGGCTTTGGTAGAGTGGCTATCGACGGAGACGTATGGAAGGCTGTGGCTAATGTAGATGAGATGATTCCCAAGGGTACTTTTGTACGTGTCATTGGCAGAGAGAGCATTATTATTACAGTAGAAATTATTAACAATTAAAGATTTATATTATGGATTTTATGAGTTATGTATTGATAGCCATCGTGATTTTCGTGGTTATCTTCGTGAAAATGGCTTTGGTGATTATACCGCAGTCGGAAACCAAGATCGTCGAGCGATTAGGACGTTACTATGCAACGCTCAAACCTGGTATTAATGTGATTATCCCATTCATCGATCGTGCCAAGGCAATAGTGACCATGCAACATGGACGCTATGTCTATACCACTACGATTGACTTGCGTGAGCAGGTGTTCGACTTTGCTCGTCAGAACGTGATTACGAAAGATAATATCCAAATGGAAATCAATGCGCTTTTGTATTTCCAAATCATGGATCCTTTCAAGGCTGTCTATGAAATCAACAACTTGCCCAATGCTATTGAGAAACTGACGCAAACCACCTTGCGTAACATCATCGGTGAGTTGGAACTTGACCAAACGCTGACCAGTCGTGACACGATCAACACCAAACTTCGTGCCGTGCTCGATGAGGCTACCGACAAATGGGGCGTGAAGGTGAATCGTGTGGAATTGCAAGACATCATCCCGCCATCAAGTGTGCTGCAGGCAATGGAGAAACAGATGCAGGCAGAACGTAACAAGCGTGCTACTATCTTGACAAGTGAGGGACAGAAACAAGCCGCCATCCTGCAATCTGAGGGTGAAAAGACCTCTACCATCAACCGTGCCGAGGCTGCCAAGCAACAGGAAATCCTACATGCTGAGGGTGAGGCGCAGGCTCGCATCCGTAAGGCTGAGGCTGAAGCCATTGCCATTGAGAAGATTACGGAGGCTGTGGGTAAATCGACCAATCCTGCCAACTACCTCTTGGCTCAGAAGTACATTCAGATGATGCAGGAATTGGCTGCCAACGACCAGACAAAGACCGTTTACTTGCCATTTGAGGCAACTAACATGCTGGGAAGCATCGCCGGCATCAAAGAACTCTTCAACGAGAAGTAATCTTTAAGGATGTAATCTATTAAAGAAACCTCAAGTAACTATACGAGTGACCATCGGTCACCATGCAAGAAACCGATGGTCACTATGCAAGAAACCAAATTTTACAATTAAAATAACACTCATAATGAAAAGATCTATGATTATCATGCTGCTCATGATGATAGCTATGACCATGAGCGCGCAATCTTCTGGGGTGAAAATCTCTGCTAAATACCAAAAGGGAGACAATATGCTGTATCGAATGACGGGAACCACAACCATCATGGGGAAGAACATAGATATGGTTGGCGAAACTCGATATGTGGTGACAGAAGCATCTCCTAATGGGTACATTATTGAAAATACAGTGGAAAAGATAGAATCGAACGCAGAACCAAGCGACATCGTTGGACGTATGCTTAACATGACACAGGAAAGCATCAAGGGCGTGAAAGTTATTCTTACCACGGATGCTGATGGAAAGGTTACGGGTATCAAAAACATCAAAGATGTGCAGGACGCATCAGGTGCTTTTATAGACAAGATGCTTGATGAATTGATGGCGCAGATGCCGGCAGGGGCTTCTCAAATGATTACAAAGGATAAGCTCAAAGCCTCTGTTGCTGGACAGATTACGGAGAAAAACTTAGTCAATTCCATGTTGATGCAACCATCACCCTTCACGTTGAACGGACTGACCATTGGCACGGGCTCTACTGATATGGGAATGGATGCTACTGGCATGAAGATGAAAAACACCTATACCCTCACCGCTCCTGATGGCAGTAAGGTGAACGTGGCAAGCAAGTCGGAAATGACCAAAGAGGACATGAAGAAATTGATTATCGAACAAGTAAAGAATATCATGCCCGAACAAGCTGAAATGATTGAGCAAAACATTGACATGGTCATGGAGAGCGATGCTTTCAAGATGGAAAAGAACCAAGTAGCTGACTATGAATTTGGCAACAATGGGTGGTTGAAGAACGTATCTTTCACTGCTACGTCTTCCAGTGTGGGGCAGAATTCTGACATGAAATGTAAAATAGAACTCGTAGAGAGCAACAGATAGGTATTTCCCCTGACGCTAATCAATGAATAAAGCCATTTCTGCACCAACAATACGGGTGAGAAATGGCTTTATTGCGATATTTTCAATGATTGCTTATCCGTTAAGTAATTCCACGATGCGTGTCATTTGGTTTGGAATGCGAATCTGCTGTGGGCATTTCTTCAAACAAACTTCACAATCCATGCACTTGTCTGCCCATGCTTTCTTGTTGAGGGCTTTCTTGTAGCCTTTCTTAAACTCACCCAGCTTCTTGGAGTAATCCGCAGATGTCTTGTCGGGCAAAGGCAGAAGTTTCTTGTTTACTGCGTCATTGTAATAAGAGAAGTTCTTGGGGATGTCCACACCATACGGACAAGGCATACAGTAGCTGCAAGCCGTACATGGGATGGTAGGGTAGCCGCTCATGCCGTCTGCAATCTGCGCCAACAATGCCTTCTCCTGTTCCGTACATGGGTCAAGGGGTGAGAATGTCTTCACGTTGTCTTCTAAGTGTTCCATGACAGACATTCCACTCAATGCCGTTAAGATATTGGGTAATGTGCCAACCCATCTGAATGCCCAGGAAGCCACGCTGTCGTTAGGACGCTTTTCTTTCAGTTGATTGGCAAACTCTTCGGGGATGTTGGCGAGCCTTCCTCCTAACAATGGCTCCATCACCACGGCTTGGAGACCTGCTTTTTCCAACTTGTTGTAGAGGTATTCCGCATCAGCATCCTTTTTCCATCCTCCTTTTCCAAGGGAAGCATGTCGCCAGTCAATATAGTTTAATTCTATTTGTACGAAGGTAAAGTGGTACTTGTCATTATTATCCACCAGCCAGTCGAACACCTCCACGTTACCGTGGTAAGAGAATCCGAGGTTGCGAATGCGCCCTGCATCACGTTCCTTTACCAAGAAATCGAGCAGACCATTGTCAATAAATCTTGAACGAAAATCATCCATGCCACTTCCACCGATGGAATGCAAGAGATAGTAGTCGATATAATCGATCTGCAATCGTTCGAACGACCTTTCATACATCTTCTTCGATTCCTCGAAAGAGTGCATCCTGCGGTTTTGATTCGACATTTTCGTTGCGATGTAATACGTGTTGCGAGGATGTCGTTTCAAGGCAATACCAGTCACCACTTCAGAGTTCCCGTATGCTGGAGCCGTGTCAAAATAATTCACGCCATGAGCAAGGGCATAGTCCACCATCTCGTTTACCTTCTCTTGGCTCTTGGGTAATCGCATCATACCGAATCCCAACAGCGAAACCTTATCGTTGGTATGGTGGTTCACACGGTAAGTCATCTTCGATGTTTCCGATTGCATTATTTGCGTGGGGGATGGAATGGTCTTGTCTGCAAATACTTTCAGTGGCTCAATGCTCATCAAAGCCATTGCGGAAAGCGTTCCCGTGCCAATGCGCTTGATAAACTGCCGGCGGTTCATGTCATTCTTCTTGTCGTTCATGGTTGTAGGAATGATTGTTTGGTGCAAATGTACAAAAAAAATCTTAATGTGTTTACACTTTGTAGGTGTTTTTTGTAAATTTGCTGTGTTTGAAAAGATAAACAAACTTATACTGTATAATTAGCCTCTTTGTGTATCATACATAGTTTTGATGGATTTTCCAAATTTTTCTCTATAAACCTATTCCATATCCAACAATTTTCGTTATATTTGCAAAACAAAAACAGATAGGAAATGAATATATGTATCGTAACGGGAGCACGCCCGAATTTCATCAAGGTGGCTCCCATCATTAGGGCAATCAAAAATGCAGCGTGTCATGGACGCGACATACAATATCGTTTGGTGTATGCGGGGAAGGAAGACGACCCCACTTTGGAACCAACATTGTTTGAAGATTTGCAAATAGACAAACCCGATGTGTTTTTGGGGGTGGATTGTGAGAATCTGAACGAGCTCACCGGGCAGGTGATGTCGTTGTTTGAACGATATTTGCAAGCCAATAAGACAGATGTTGTCATTGTGGTAGATGATTTGGCTTCTACCTTGGCTGCCGCTATCGTAACCAAGAAGCAAGGCATTACGTTGGCGCATATCGTTGCAGGTACTCGCTCGTTTGACATCAAGATGCCCAAGGAAATCAATCGGTTGGTGATAGACGGATTGAGCGACCTGCTCTTTACTGCTGGTATGGGAAGCAACAGTATTGCCACACGTGAGGGAGCGGAATTGTCGAAGATTTACATGGTGGGTAATATCCTCATGGATACGTTACGGTTTAATCTGCCACGTTTGAAGAAACCTTCTTTCATCGATGAAATGGATGAAAAGAAGGGATATTTGGTGTTTACGCTCAACCGTAAGGCATTGATTTCCGACAAAGAAAACTTGCAGAAGATGATGGAACAAATTGTTATGCAAGCGGGCGACATCCCCATACTGGCTCCTTTGCGTGGAAGAGCAGCTGAGGTGATTGATGAGATGGGTTTCTTCAAAAATGCTTCCAATGATAGAGGGTTGCAACGCATAGAACCATTGTCTTATTTAGAGTTTGGATGGTTGACTGCTCATGCCCGTGGCATTATCACTGATTCTGGAAACGTGGCAGAAGAAGCTACGTTTAACGGTGTTCCCTGTATCACTCTTAACAGTTATACCGAACACATTGAGACGGTGAAAGTAGGTTCTAACGTGCTGGTGGGCGAAGATGCCGAGCAATTAAGTGAAGCTATCAGGAAAATGGTTTGTGGAGAATGGAAACAATGTAATTTACCCGACCGTTGGGACGGTCGTTCCGCAGAGCGTATCGTACAGATATTAATGGAGTATCATGAAAGTCATGCATAGTGTGGTTAGACAAAGAATCTTAAAAACACACTAATTTGCATTAATTAAGGTAGAAAATCGTGTGAAATGGGTCGCTATGTGGAAATTTTGTGCTAATTTTGCACGCAATAAATAAAAATGTAATATGGCATCATTTGTTGCAGATAGAATTGTGATGGACGGTCTGACGTTTGACGACGTCCTTTTAATCCCCGCTTATTCAGAAGTACTACCTAAGACGGTAGAGTTGACAACCAAGTTTTCTCGCAATATCGTGTTGAACGTGCCATTCGTGACCGCTGCTATGGATACGGTCACGGAGTCGGCTATGGCTATTGCCATTGCACGTGAAGGTGGTATTGGCGTGATTCACAAAAACATGTCTATCGAGGAACAGGCTCGTCAGGTCGCAATCGTGAAACGTGCCGAGAACGGAATGATTTACGATCCAGTGACCATTCGTATGGGACGCACCGTGAAAGATGCCCTCGATATGATGCACGACTATCATATTGGCGGTATTCCCGTGGTGGATGAGAACAACCGATTGGTCGGAATCGTCACCAACAGGGACTTGCGCTTTGAACGTAGATTGGACAGAAAGATTGATGACGTGATGACGCATGAGAACTTAGTGACCACTCATCAGCAAACCGATCTGTCTGCCGCAGCACAGATTTTACAGGAAAACAAGATAGAGAAGTTGCCCGTGGTGGATAAAGATAACCATCTGGTGGGCTTGATTACTTATAAAGACATCACGAAAGCCAAGGACAAACCTATGGCTTGCAAGGATAGCAAAGGTCGTTTGCGTGTAGCTGCGGGCGTAGGTGTTACGGTAGATACGCTTGAACGTGCACAGGCTTTGGTAGATGCTGGTGCCGATGCCATCGTGATAGACACCGCACACGGTCATTCCAAGGGAGTGGTGGAAAAACTTCTGCAAGTGAAGGGTGCTTTCCCCAATGTAGATGTTGTTGTGGGAAATGTAGCCACGGGAGAAGCCGCAAGACTATTGGTTGACAGTGGTGCCGATGCCATTAAGGTGGGCATAGGTCCAGGAAGTATTTGTACCACACGTGTCGTTGCTGGTGTAGGTGTACCACAGTTAAGTGCCGTATATGATGTTTATAATGCCTTGCAAGGTACAGGAGTTCCCTTGATTGCCGATGGTGGATTACGTTATTCTGGTGATGTGGTCAAGGCGATAGCAGCTGGTGGAAGTTGTGTCATGATTGGTTCGCTTGTGGCAGGAACGGAAGAAAGTCCTGGCGACACGATTATCTTCAACGGTCGTAAGTTTAAGAGTTATCGAGGCATGGGTTCTCTGGAAGCTATGGAGAATGGTTCAAAAGACCGTTATTTCCAAAGCGGAACCAAAGACGTGAAGAAGCTCGTACCAGAAGGAATTGCCGGACGTGTGCCTTATAAGGGAACGGTGCAAGAGGTTATTTACCAATTGGTAGGTGGATTGCGTTCAGGTATGGGATATTGCGGTGCATCTACGATAGAACAATTGCATCATGCCAAATTCGTACGTATCACCAATGCTGGTGTGATGGAAAGTCATCCTCATGATATTACCATTACCAGTGAGGCTCCCAATTATTCAAGACCAGAGTAATTGTTTGTGAATTAGTATCATAAAGAAAATCATATCAAGACAATGAATTGCATTTTTAATCAATTACAGGTGAAAAAGATGATACCCTCATTGCTTTTCGCTTTGTTGCCAATGGCAGGTTTCGCCCAGAATGATCCAGTCATTATGAAGATTAACGGTCAACCTGTCAGTAGGTCTGAATTTGAGTATTCTTATAACAAGAACAATTCAGAAGGAGTCATTGACAAGAAAAGCGTTGAGGAATATGTTGAGTTGTTTGTCAACTATAAGTTGAAAGTGGAGGCTGCCAAGGAAGCGAAGTTCGATACGTTGAAGTCGTTTAAGGAAGAATTTACGTCTTATCGTGACCAACAGATTCGTCCAGCCTTCATCACCGACGAAGATGTGGAAAAAGAAGCACAGAAGATATATAAGGAAACCCAGACGCGTATTGACTCGATGGGTGGAATGGTGAAGGCTTCGCACATCCTCTTGTTGCTGGGGCAGAAGGCGACACAAGAGCAACAAGCTGCTGCAAAGGTTCGCATAGATTCTATCTATAATGAATTAAAGAAAGGAGCCGACTTTGCAGACATGGCCAAGAGATTATCTGACGATAAGCAGTCTGCCAAGAACGGCGGTCAGTTGCCTTGGCTGACAAAAGGACAAACATTGCCCGCTTTCGAGAAAGTGCTATTTCAGTTGAATAAGGGTGAGATGAGTGAGCCCGTTCTCTCTGAGGCAGGGTATCATATAATTAAGGTGGAAGACAAAGGTGGCTTCTTCCCCTACGATTCCGTTCATACAGATATCTTGAATTTCATCAATCAACGTAATCTGCGTGAACATATCATTGACCAAAAGATTGATGAGATTGCCAAAGCAGAGGAAGTATCTAAGGAACAATTGTTAGATGCGAAGACCGATGAGATGGTGGCAAAGGATATGGACTTAAAATATCTTATCCAAGAATACCATGATGGATTGCTGTTGTATGAAATCAGCAATGCTACGGTTTGGGATAAGGCTGCAAAAGATGAGGCTGGCTTATCCAATTACTTCAAGAAAAACAAGAAGAAATATAAGTGGGACGCTCCCCGTTTCAAGGGCATTGCCTATCATGTGAAAGATGCTGCAGACGTAAAAGCAGTGAAAGATGCCGTGAAGAAAGTGTCTTTCGACAAGTGGGCTGACGTGTTGCGTAAGACATTCAACAACGACTCTATCTTGAGAATCCGTGTGGAAAAAGGAATCTTCAAGCAAGGAGACAATGCGCTGATAGACAAGGAAGTGTTCAAGAAAGACACTACTTTCAAACAGTTGAAAGATTATCCTATTGATGCCGTTTATGGTAAGAAGTTGAAAGCTCCACAAGACTATACAGATGTACGTGGCCAAGTGTTGGCTGATTATCAAGAGGAGTTGGAGAAAGAGTGGGTGGCAAACCTGCGTCGGAGATATACTGTGGAAGTAGATGAGTCAGTATTGAAGACAGTTAATAAACATTAGGAGAAGAGAGCATCATGCTCTGAATATCATATATCAATGAATAAAGGTTTCAATTTTTTTTCTGGACTTGTAGTTCTCTCGCTGCTTGTTGGTGTGAGTGCCAAGGCAAATCATTCACCCATTGCTAACGAAGATAGCGATACCACAAAAGTAGAGGTGAAAGAGCCAACTATCCCAGAGTCGAGTATCATCGACGAAGTGATATGGGTAGTTGGTGATGAGCCAATACTGAAATCGGATGTGGAAGCGATGCGGTTGCAAAGTGAAGCTCAAGGAGTGAAATGGGAAGGTAACCCTGATTGCGTGATACCAGAACAGATGGCTGTGCAAAAATTGTTCCTGCATCAGGCTGCCATCGACTCGATAGATGTGCCTGAAACAGAAATCACACAGGGCATAGAGGACCAGATAAACCACTGGGTGCAGCTTATCGGTTCTCAAGAGAAGCTGGAAGAGTATCGTAAGCAAACCATCCAACAGATGCGTGAGGATATGCACGATGAGTTTAAGAATAGCAAACTGGTGCAGAAAATGCGTGAGAAATTGGTGGAAGATATTACCGTGACACCCGCGGAAGTACGCAACTACTTCAAGAACATTTCTCAAGATAGTATTCCATTCGTTCCGACAGAGGTGGAAGTGGAGATTCTGACCCAACATCCACGCATTCCCATAGAGGAGATTAATCGTGTGAAGGATGAACTTCGTGAATATACCGATCGTGTCACTAAAGGTGAGACCACTTTTGCCACGCTTGCACGTATGTATTCGGATGATCCAGAGAGTGCACGACAAGGAGGTGAGTTGGGCTATACCACGCGTGGAATATTAGACCCAGCCTTTGCAAGCGTTGCGTTTAACTTGACAGACCCCAAGAAGATTTCAAAGATTGTGGAATCAGAGTTTGGCTTTCATATTATTCAGTTGATAGACAAACGTGGAGATAAGGTGAACGTGCGTCATATCTTACGCAAACCAAAAGCATCATACGAGGTTATCGACCAAACATTGTCAAGATTGGACTCTATTGCCAATGACATTCGTGCTGGTAAATTTACCTTTGAAGAAGGTGCAAGTATCATCTCTGATGACAAAGATACAAGAAACAACAGGGGGTTGATGTCTAACTTAATCATGGAAACGAGAACCCGTACTTCTAAGTTTCAAATGAAAGACTTACCAACGGAGATTGCCCGTGTAGTAGATACCTTGAAAGTGGATCAGATTTCAGAACCATTCAAGATGATAGATAACAAGGGCAAGACCACTTGCGCCATTGTCAAACTGAAGAGTAGGGTGGAAGGTCATAAAGCTACCATCACCGAAGATTTTCAGGTGATGAGAGAGGTGGTGCTGAATCAACGTCGTCAAGAGGCTTTGCACGATTGGGTAGTTGATAAAATCAAGCACACATACGTGCGTATGAACGACCGCTATAAGGATTGCAAGTTTGAATATCAAGGTTGGGTGAAATGACAAGCGGGAATCAGATAAACCGAAATGTCTTGAGAAATAAGGTCATTCTGTTGATGATTTTATGTCTGGGAGGATTTGGCGTGTTGACCATGTCGTCGGCACGTAAGAAACCCAAGGCCAAGCAAGACAGTCGTGTATATCTGATTCATGCTGATGAATTGCGATATAATGCGTATGGTTCTTACCCTCCTGCGCAGATAGTAAAAGGTAAGGTCTCATTTCGTCATCAAGGTGCTACGCTAACTTGCGATAGTGCCTATTTTTATCAAGAATTAAATTCCGTCAAGGCTTTCGGACACGTGCATTATAAACAAGGTGATACCTTGTCGCTCGATTGTGATCATGGAGATTATGATGGTCAAGAACAAATCTTGCGTGCTCGTAAAGACGTGGTCCTTAAACATCGTAAGCAAACTCTATATACGGATAGTCTTGATTATGACAGACTTTATAGCAATGCGTACTTCTTTGAAGGTGGTAGATTGATAGATGGAAACGAAAGACTGAGTTCAGACTGGGGAGAATATAATACGGAGATGAAGCAGGCCGTATTTTATTATAATGTACGATTGACCAACGGACAACGACTGATTACCACGGATACTCTTTATTACGACACCAATACTTCTGTTGCCCATGTCATGGGACCCTCTAAGATTACCCAAGAGAAAAGTGTCATTGATACAGAAGATGGATTCTTCAATACGAAAACGGAACAAGCTCAGATGTATGGGCGTTCAACTATCGTCAATGACCAAAAGACCATTACAGGAGACAGTTTGTATTATGATGACAAGACTGGAGAAAGTGAGGGAGTGGGAAATGTCGTTTATATAGACAAACTGAATAAGAACGAGTTGCAATGTGGAAATTTGAGATATAATGAAAAGACTGGTTATGGTTTTGCCACCATTGATGCGCTCGTGAAGGATTTCTCCCAGAAAGACACTTTGTATATGCATAGTGATTCGATGAAGATATTCACGTTTCACATCAATACCGATTCAGTTTACCGTAAGGTACATTGTTATAATAAGGTACGCGCATACAGAAGAGATGTGCAGGCTGTATGCGATTCTTTGGTCTTTAATTCGCAGGATTCATGCATGACCATGTATAAAGATCCCATCGTATGGAACATGGGAAGACAATTGCTTGGAGAAGAGATACGTGTGTATATGAATGATTCCACAGTGAGGATGGCACACGTGTTAGGACAAGCGTTGTCTGTGGAAAAAGTGGATGAGGAACAGCATTACAACCAAATTTCTTCCAAGGAGATGATGGCATTCTTTGACAATGGTGCCATTCGCAATGCAATTAGTATTGGAAATGTGTGTGCCATCTATTATCCAATAGAGGAAAAGGACACGTCCATCATCGTGATGAACTATACCGAAACAGACACGTTGAAAATGTATTTTACCCCTGAGAGAAAGTTGGAGAAAATTTGGATGCCCTCAGCTACAGGTACGTGGTACCCCTTGACGCAAATCCCACCAGATAAATTATTGTTGCCACAGTTTGCTTGGTTTGAGGACATCCGTCCGAGAGATCAGTTCGATGTCTTCTCATGGCGAGGAAAGAGCGAGGAGGCAAAGTTGAAGGTGATAGAACGTCATGCGGCACCCTTACAGACCTTGGACAATCAACCTCCTACGGAGAATATCATACAAAAATCCAAAACACAGAGGTGATATGAGCGATATTATACAATTATTACCAGATTCCGTAGCTAATCAGATCGCAGCTGGAGAGGTGATTCAACGACCAGCAAGTGTGGTGAAGGAATTGGTGGAAAATGCTGTTGATGCAGGAGCAAAAACCATTCATGTGTTGGTGGTTGACGCAGGGCGTACCTCAATACAGGTAATAGATGATGGACATGGAATGTCTGAAACAGATGCGCGTTTGGCATTTGAACGACATGCTACATCAAAGATTCGTGAAGCTAATGACCTTTTTGCCTTGCAGACAATGGGCTTTAGGGGAGAGGCACTTGCATCGATTGCCGCAGTTGCTCAAATAGAATTATTTACCAGACAGGAAGGGGAAGAAGTGGGAACCCATCTCTCTATTTCTGGTTCAAGATATACGGGACAAGAACCATGCGCTTGTGCGGTAGGTAGTAACTTTAAGGTGGAAAATTTATTCTTCAATGTACCTGCACGCAGAAAATTTCTCAAGTCAAATTCCACGGAGCTAAGTAATATCTTAACGGCTTTTGAACGTATTGTACTTGTCTATCCAACAATATCTTTTACATTTCACAGCAATGGGGTAGAGTTGTTTAACCTCAAGCCTGGAAATATGAAGCAACGAATTTTGGATGTTTTCGGAAAACGAATGAATCAAGAATTGTTGCCTGTTTCTGTTGAAACTACCTTGTGTAAAATCACAGGTTTCGTGGGTAAGCCAGAATCTGCACGAAAGAAAAATGCTCGTCAATATTTCTTTGTCAATGGCCGTTACATGCGTCATCCGTATTTTAGCAAGGCTGTCATGAATGCTTTTGACAGATTGGTCCCCGTTGGTGAGCAAGTTCCCTTCTTTATCTATTTTGATGTACCTCCATCGGATATAGACGTAAACATCCACCCCGTGAAAACGGAAATTAAGTTTGAGAATGAACAAGCTATTTGGCAAATCTTGGCTGCTGCCGTGAAAGAAGCCATTGGATTGTTCAATCATGTGCCGTCTATAGATTTCGATACACAAGGAAAACCCGACATTCCTTTGTTTGATGGTCACAATGGCTCGTCTGCCCCTGCCGTGAAATACAATCCTCAGTATAATCCTTTTACGGCAAGCAAATCTCAGCCATCTTCTTCTGTCAGTCATTGGGAAGACTTGTATGAAGGTTTGGAAACACAATCGCAAAAAGACGCAAATTTGTTTGATGATGAATTTGATGCTCCCAATGAAGCAGATGCGACATCAGATATGTCTCCCGTTCATTATCAATATAAAGGTAAATATATTATGACAGCCGTGAAGTCGGGTTTGATGATTATTGACCAACATCGGGCGCATGTCAGGATATTATTTGAAAAATATCTTGGAATGCTCAATAATCGTCAAGGAACTTCACAAAAAGTTTTGTTCCCAGAGGTGATACAATTGTCTGCTTCAGAACAGGTGGTTTTGAAAAACGTATGGGAAGAACTTGTATTTTTAGGGTTTGAGATTACGGATATGGGGAATGGCAATTATGCAATAGTTTCTGTTCCTTCAGATGCAATAGGAATGAATGTAGTTTCCCTGATGCACGATATGTTGGGCTCGGCAGAAGAGACAGGCTTGAGCGTGAAAGACGAAGCGAATAAGTTGGTGGCATTAAGTCTTGCTCGAAATACCGCCATTCCGCAAGGACAGGTATTGAATAATGATGAGATGGATAATTTAGTCAATGACTTGTTTGCTTGTTCATCACAAAATTATTCTCCTGATGGGAAGAAGATACTGGGAATCTTAAATCAACAAGATATAGACCATTTGTTGAATTAAGTGAGGATCATTGAATTGTTCAGAATCGTTAAAATCAAAGGATAAGACAAGGGGGGAAAAGAGCTTTTCCGCATTTTTTTATGAAATTTTGTGATAAATATCACTTTTTTGAGTTTAGAAATGATATTTTTTTCAAAAAAAAGAAAGAGTTATAAAAATAATTGCTAATTTTGTGCTCGATTACACTCATAGGGAATTGTGATTTTATATAAAAATAATTTATAAGTTATGAAAAAATTATTAATTGTTTTGGCTTTCGCCGGCGTCTCAATGACCTCAATGGCACAAGACGATCCTACACTGAAGTATAGTGTAGCAACAAATTCCTTCTGGAGCAATTGGTTCATCCAGGTAGGTTACAATTACAATGTGTTCTACTCAAATGAGGAACATGCAAGTAGTATTGACAATGACAAGAGTCCTTTCAAGTCATTCCGTAACAGCCATGGTGCAGCTATCGCTGTTGGTAAGTGGTTCACTCCTGGTCTCGGACTCCGTACAAAGTTACAGGGTATTTGGGGTAAGACTGTAGATCCAGCTCTTGGAAAAAATAGCAGTGACAAGACCAAATTCTGGACATTGAACGAGCATGTTCTTTTGAACTTGAGCAACATTTTCTGTGGTTACAATCCAAACCGTGTTTGGAGTTTCATTCCTTTCATTGGTGGTGGTATCACACGTAACATGACTCACGATGTTTATGCTATGCAGCTGAGTGCAGGTTTGTTGAACCAATTCCGTCTGAGCAATAGAGTAGCTCTCAATGTTGAAGTTGGTTACAACCGTCAAGAGTCTGATGCTGATGGTGTATGGCAGCACAGAACAGAGCGTGGATGGGACAACAAGGACAACTATCTCTATGGTGAACTTGGCTTGACCTTCAACCTCGGCAAGACCGCTGGATGGGAGAAGACTCCAGACGTAGAGGCTATCAAGGCTCTCTCTCAGGCTCAAATCGATGCTCTCAATGCTCAATTGAACGATGCTAATGCTGAGAACGCTCGCTTGAAGAACCTCCTCGCTAACCAAAAGGCAGCTGAGACTCCAAAGGCAGTTAAGGAATTCGTTGCTGTTCCTGTAACAGTTTACTTCTATCTCAACAAGACAAACAATGGTCCTTCTTACGCAGCTGACCTCGTTGACGTTAAGAACCTTGTTAATGTTGCTAAGGAGAAGAACGCTGGCTTGCTCGTTACTGGTTATGCTGATAGCGCTACAGGTAAGGCTGACCACAACCAGTGGCTGTCTGAGAAGCGTGCTGAGCAAGTTGCTAACGAAATCGTTAAGATGGGTGTAAGCCGTGATAAGATTGAAACCGCTGCTAAGGGTGGTGTTGCAATCCTCTCACCAATCAGCCTCGACCGTCGTGCAACTGTTGAACTTAAGAAGTAATTTCATAACACATTATTTAAAGAAAGGTGTTCCGCAAGGGACACCTTTTTTCGTGTGTGTCATCAATATATATGGTGTACTCTTGATTTTGATGCAAATAAACCTGTCAGGAACAAAAGGTAACTATATGTGTAACCGATGGTCACCATACATGTAACCAAAGGTTACTATATAAGAAACCAATGGTCACCATGCAAGAAACCGATGGTTTTATTGGCTTATTGCTTACAATATGTTAGTTTTTTTTGTTTAAGTTTTGCATTGTGATTTTTTATTCGTAAATTTGCGACATGGAATCATCATTAAATTTTCACGAAAATGATTTGGAATGAAACTATGGAGTGTATGGACCGCGAACAACTTCGTGAGGTCCAGAGTATTAGATTGAGAAAGATGGTAAATTATGTTTACCATAATTCTCCTTTCTATCGTAAGAAACTACAAGAGATGGATGTTACTCCTGATGATATCCATGACATTGATGACATTGTGAAACTGCCCTTTACCAACAAGTTGGATTTGCGAGACAATTATCCATTTGGTTTGGCAGCCGTCCCAATGAGTCAAATTGTGCGTATTCACGCATCTTCAGGTACGACTGGAAAGCCTGTTGTTGCCCTTTACACCCGTAAGGATGTTTCTACTTGGGCAGAAGCTATTTCTCGTGCTTTCGTGGCATACGGTGCTACCCAAAAAGACATTTTCCAAGTGTCTTATGGTTATGGACTCTTCACGGGTGGATTAGGTGCTCACGATGGTGCTACCAATATCGGAGCCAGCGTGATTCCCATGTCTTCTGGTAATACCAACAAGCAAATTACCTTGATGCACGATTTTGGTGCTACTGCACTTTGCTGTACGCCTTCATACGCCATGTTCTTGGGTGAGTCGATGAAAGAGTCTCCCTATCCAATGGAAGAATTTAAGTTGCGAATTGGTGCATTTGGTGCAGAGCCTTGGACGGAGAATATGCGTAAGAAACTTGAGGCAACGCTGGGAATCAAGGCATACGATCTCTATGGCTTGAGCGAGATTGCTGGTCCTGGTGTTGGTTTTGAGTGCCAGTGTCAGCATGGTACACACCTCAACGAAGATTATTACTATCCTGAAATTGTTGATCCAGAGACAGGTGAGCAGTTGCCAGAAGGTACATTGGGAGAATTGTGCTTTACTCATCTCACTAAAGAGGGAATGCCATTGTTGAGATACCGTACACATGACCTTACAGCCTTGCATTATGAGAAATGTGAGTGTGGCAGAACATTGGTACGCATGGACCGCATCTTGGGACGTTGCGATGATATGCTTATCTTGAGAGGTGTGAATGTGTTCCCGACACAGATTGAAGCCGTGATATTAAGCCTCAAAGAGTTTGAACCTCATTATCTCTTGACCGTTGACCGTGTGAATAATACCGATACCGCAGAACTGAAGGTGGAGGTGAAGGAAGAATACTTCTGTGATGAGATGGCTCAGATGGTCAGATTGCAAAAGAAACTTGAGGGCGAATTGCGTAGTGTCATTGGCATTGGCTTCAAGGTGCTGCTCGTAGAGCCTAAGAGCATTGAGCGCAGTACGGGAAAGGCAAAGCGCGTAATAGACAATCGAGTAATCTAATAATAAGACAATCTTTAAACAATTATTTATATGTTAGCAAAACAATTATCTATATTCTTGGAAAATAAGTCTGGAAGACTTACTGAGGTGACGGAAGTCTTAGGTGCTTCAAACATCAATCTGTCTGCAATGAGTATTGCTGACAATAGTGACTTTGGCATTCTTAGATGTATTGTTTCCGACCCCGATAAAGCATGTTTAGCCTTGAAAAACGCAGGGTTTGCCGTTAAGGTAACTGATGTCATTGGTTTTACTTGTCCCAACGTGGCTGGTTCTTTGGCTGTGGTTCTGAAATATCTTTCAGACAATGGCGTGTTTATTGAATATATGTATTCATTTAGCAGTGGAACCTATGCAAATGTTGTGATTCGTCCATCCGACTTACAAGTATGTGAAGAACTGCTTGAAAAGAAGAAAGTGGACCTTTTAGCGGCAAATGACCTCTATAAATTATAAAAAATGTGAAAAAGCGGTGCAAAAATTTGGAGCATTAAAAAAAACTTCTTATCTTTGCACTCGCTTTTAAAGAGCAACGGGCGTTTAGCTCAGCTGGTT
>DJXW01000025.1:0-22939 GCA_002449845.1 Prevotella sp. UBA6994 | reverse complement strand
CGAATCCGTCAACGCCCACAAAAAATCCTGCAAATCGAGAGACTTGCAGGATTTTTTTTTTTTTGTTTTACGCTATTTTTCTTTGTTTTAAGTTTTTATAATGTAATTCTGTTTCGTGATATTGATTTTTATTAGTACCTTTGCAGCGTAAATACGTATTAGCTATGTGTCTTGATTTGTTAACGGCAATTTCGCCTATTGACGGGCGATATAGGAATAAGACGGGCATTCTCGCCGATTATTTCTCTGAATATGCACTTATCCGCTATCGGGTACGTGTGGAAATCGAATATTTCATCACTTTATGTGAACTGCCATTACCTCAATTGGCATCTTTTGATCATGCGTTGTTTGATAGGATAAGAGACATTTATCGTCAATTTGACGTAGAAGATGCACAGCGGGTAAAAGACATCGAAAAGGTGACCAATCATGATGTCAAGGCTGTGGAATATTTTATTAAGGAGGAATTTGACAAGATAGGTGATTTGGAGGCTTTTAAAGAGTTTATCCATTTTGGTCTTACTTCTCAGGATATCAACAATACAAGTGTTCCCTTGTCTATCAAGGAAGCACTAAATGAGGCATATATTCCCTTAATAGAAGAATTGATTGCCCAGTTAAAGCAGTATGCAGATGATTGGAGCAATGTTCCAATGCTTGCCAAGACGCATGGGCAACCCGCTTCTCCTACTCGCTTGGGCAAGGAAGTCATGGTATTTGTTTACAGATTGACCGAACAATTGAATACACTGAAGTCGTGCAAGATAACGGCAAAGTTTGGAGGCGCAACTGGTAATTTCAACGCTCACCATGTGGCTTATCCCAGCTACGACTGGAAAGCATTTGGAAATCAGTTTGTCAGCGAGAAACTTGGATTGCATCGTGAGCAATATACTACGCAGATCAGCAATTACGATTGCTTAGGGGCAGTGTTTGATGCTATTCGTAGAATCAACACGATTGTGATAGACCTTGACCGTGATTTCTGGATGTATATCTCCATGGAGTATTTCAAGCAAAAAATCAAGGCTGGAGAGGTGGGCTCAAGTGCAATGCCTCATAAGGTGAACCCTATAGATTTTGAGAACAGCGAAGGAAACTTAGGTATAGCCAATTCCATTCTGGAGTTTTTGGCACAAAAGTTGCCACTTAGCAGATTGCAGAGAGACCTTACCGATTCTACCGTATTGCGTAATGTGGGAGTACCACTCGGACATGGTATGATAGCCATGCAAAGTACGTTGAAGGGATTGCGTAAACTGATTCTCAATGAAGATAAGTTGGCTGAAGACCTTGACAATACTTGGGCAGTAGTGGCAGAAGCCATTCAGACCATATTGCGTAGAGAGGCTTATCCGCATCCTTACGAGGCGTTGAAAGCTTTGACAAGAACAAATAAGAAGATGACAAAGGAAACTATTCATGAGTTTATAAATACATTGAATGTGAATGATGACATCAAGAAAGAATTAATGAATATTACACCATCAAATTATACAGGAATTTAATATTATTTTATTATTAATCTGGCCGTGAGGCCAAAAGGAAAAAATTACTATGGATCCAGAATTAGAAAAAAGAAATCAAGAACAATCTGAAGAGAAGAATGATGTTAGTCGTGATGGCTATAAGTCGTCAAGCTACCAGAAAGAGTATCGTCAGGTAGGAAGGTCGCAAAGACCACGTATCCACTCACAGCGTGCTTATTCAAATCCATCAGACGATGAAGGTGGTTTCAGACCAGAAGGTTTTGGTGAGAAACTGCATCAAAGTAGCGATTCTCAGCAGAGAGGTTCTTACCGTCCAAGATTTAATGCTAACCAACAACAAAGTGGTTACCAGTCTCGTCAGCAGGGTGGTGGTTATCGTTCTCGTTATACAGACGGTAATCAGGGTGGTTATCAGCCTCGTCAGCAGGGTGGTTACCAATCTCGCCAACAAGGTGGTTACCAATCTCGCCAGCAGGGTGGCTATCGTCCACGCTATGGTGAGGGAGAACAGGGAGGCTACCAACCTCGTCAGCAGGGTGGTTACCAACCACGCCAACAAGGAGGCTACCAGTCTCGTCAGCAGGGTGGTTACCAACCACGTCAACAAGGAGGCTACCAATCTCGTCAGCAGGGTGGTTACCAACCACGTCAACAAGGGGGTGGTTATCAGTCTCGTCAGCAGGGCGGATATAAGCAAGGTGGAAATCGTCAGCAACGTTCCTCTTTTGCTTCTAACCCTAAATTTAACTTGAAAAGACGCGTTGACTATGGAGAAGGTTACGTTGATCCCAATGAAACACTTCGTTTAAATAAGTTCTTGGCAAATGCAGGAGTTTGCTCTCGTAGAGAGGCAGATGATTTCATCTTGGCAGGTGTCGTTACCGTTAATGGCGAGGTTGTAACAGAGCTCGGAACAAAGGTGAAGCGTACCGATGAGGTGAAATTCCACGACCAGTTGGTTAAACTTGAGAAGAAAGTATATGTACTTCTCAATAAGCCAAAGGATTGTGTGACAACAAGCGATGATCCTCAACAACGTATGACCGTGATGGATTTGGTAAAGGGTGCTTGCCCTGAACGTATCTATCCCGTAGGTAGGTTAGACAGAAACACTACTGGTGTGTTGCTTTTGACCAATGATGGTGACCTTGCCAGCAAACTTACACATCCTAAATTCCTTAAAAAGAAGATTTATCATGTGTTCCTTGACAAGAAAGTGACGGCGCATGACATGCAGCAGATTCTCGAAGGAGTACAACTTGAAGATGGTGAGGTAAAGGCTGATGCTATCGAATATGCGGATGAGCGTGATAAGAGTCAGGTTGGAATAGAAATCCATAGTGGCAAGAACCGCATCGTACGCCGTATTTTCGAAAGTCTTGGCTATCGTGTAGTAAAACTTGACCGTGTTCAATTTGCTGGACTTACCAAGAAGAATGTTCGTCGTGGTGACTGGCGCTATCTGACCGAGAAGGAAGTTGACATGTTGCGCATGGGTGCTTTTGAATAATAGATAATTAGAAAAAACTAAATGATGAAAGATACTGTTCGTAGAACCAAGGTCGTAGATGCGTTACAGCGCAATGACTTTGGAGCAAAAATAAATGTGAAAGGGTGGGTGAGAACCCATCGCAGTAGTAAGGCTGTTGATTTTATTGCATTGAATGATGGTTCTACTATCAAGAATATCCAAGTTGTGGTGGATCCTGCAAAATTCGATGCAGAATTGTTAAAGCAAGTAACGACGGGTGCTTGTATCTCTGTAATTGGTACATTGGTAGAGAGCCAAGGAGCAGGCCAGTCGTCTGAAATACAATGTGAAAGCCTTGAGATTTATGGCTTGTGTGGAAGTGATTACCCCATGCAAAAGAAGGGACAAAGCTTTGAGTACATGAGGCAACATGCTCACATGCGTCTGCGTACCAATACGTTTGGGGCTGTGATGCGTATTCGTCATAATATGGCTATTGCCATTCATCAATATTTTCATGAGCACGGATTCTTCTATTTCCATACTCCAATCATCACCGCAAGCGATTGCGAGGGAGCTGGTGAGATGTTCCAGGTAACGACAAAAAATCTCTATGACTTGCAAAAGGATGAGGATGGAAAAATCATCTATGATGATGACTTCTTTGGCAAGATGACCTCACTTACAGTATCTGGTCAATTGGAAGGTGAACTTGGTGCTACGGCATTGGGACAAATTTATACTTTTGGTCCTACTTTCCGCGCTGAGAACTCAAACACGCCTCGACATTTGGCAGAGTTTTGGATGATTGAGCCAGAGGTAGCCTTTATTGACTTGGAGGATTTGATGGACTTGGAGGAAGATTTCATCAAATACTGCGTGAAATGGGCACTTGAGCATTGTAAGGATGACTTGGAGTTCTTGAACAAGATGATAGATAAGAACTTGTTGGAGCGTTTGAATGGTGTGTTGAAAGATTCATTCGTGCGTCTGCCTTATACGGAAGGTATCAAGATTCTTGAAGAGGCTGTGGCTAATGGTCATCATTTTGAGTTCCCGGTATCTTGGGGTACTGACCTTGCCAGTGAGCACGAGCGCTATTTGGTGGAGACACATTTCAAGAAACCTGTCATCATGATCAATTATCCTAAAGATATCAAGGCATTCTATATGAAAGCCAACGAGGATGGTAATACTGTTCAAGGCACAGACGTACTCTTCCCGCAAATTGGTGAAATTATCGGAGGATCAGTTCGTGAAGAGAATTATGATAAGTTGATGAGTGAGATTCAACGAAGAGACATTCCAATGAAAGATATGTGGTGGTATCTCGATACTCGTAAGTTTGGTACTTGTCCACATGGTGGATTTGGATTGGGCTTCGAGAGACTGATTCTTTTTGTCACTGGAATGCAGAATATTCGTGATGTCATTCCATTCCCACGTACTCCAAAAACAGCTGAATTTTAATCTTAAATAAAAATGGGACGTTAATATGTCCCATTTTTTTGTTCTCTTATCTCAAAAGATTTTGCATTGTAGAAAAAATTTCTTATATTTGCAAAAAATGTAGATCTAAAATATGAAAGCCATGGATAAATCTAAGACATTTGTAATCACCGTTAATCGTGAGATGGGATCTAAGGGAAGAACCATTGCTGAGAAATTAGCAGAAAAACTCGGCGTTAATTTCTATGACAAGGCTGTGGTAGAAGGACTTACGAAAGAGTTTGGTGTCTCTGTGGACGAATTGGAGAAGGTAAAGGCAAAGAAGAATAATTTCTGGGAAGATTTGTATAGGTCTTATATCCATGATAGGATTCAGAGTAGATTGGATATTCATGCGGCATCTTCTCATTTGGAAAATCAGAGTAAATTGCTTACCTCTGCAAAATTACACGCAGCGGAAGAAAAGATTTTAAAGGAATTGATCAAGGAAGGCTCTTGCGTGATAGCTGGACGATCGGGTTTTCATTTCTTCCGTGATGAACCCAATTCCCTGCATGTTTTTATCAAGTGCTCTAAAGAAAAACGCATTCAAAACATAATGAATGACAGAAATGTAGATGCTGATGAGGCTGAGAAACTGCTTGAGGATGTGGATAAGGGTCGTGATGCGTTTACAAAAAAACTCTCTGGCTCAAGCCGTTATGATTGTAGAAATTACGACTTGGTATTGGATGTTACTGAATTGTCAATAGATCAAGCTGTAGAAGCTATATCTTTTATTGTGAATTTGTAGTTTTAGAATCAAATAAAAACTCCGTATGTATCATTGATTGATATATACGGAGTTTTTCGTATAAGACGTTTTTGTTTCTTACATGTTTGGAGAAGAAACTAAGACGGTTGCACCAGAAACAGTGTAAGATGAAGGAACAGTAAATGACACACCATTGTAGTTTACTGTTTGTCCACCAGTTATGCCTACGCTTGAATAGGTTTTATAACTTTGCGAACCAGAAGGAACAACAGATTTTCCTCCAATACCCATGATGGTGGCACCGTCTGCCTTAAAGATATAATCGGTCTTGAATGTGGTAGCCTTGGTGTTTACAACGGCAGCATATATGTTTCCACCTGACAAGATGATATTTCCGTCACTTTTGATTCCTTGAGGCTTTGAGTCGGTTTCACTGTCATACTTGTATCTGCTTCCTGTCGTTACGGCACTCAGTGTTCCACCAGATATGTTGATTTCACCAGTAGCATTCAATCCTTTACCTCCAGAACCTGTTGAGAGAAGACTGACTGTTCCTGCTGACATCGTGAAAGATCCACCGCATTTCAATGCAGAAGAACTTGAAATGTCGTTTTCGGTCGTATCAAAATACGAGGCTCCACTTGTGGTAATATTGACATTACCACCTGTTACCACAACAGAACTGTCGCATTTCAATCCTTTTGATGCATCACCCGTAGAAGTGATGTTTAAAGTGCCATTATTAATGAAAACAAAACCATTGTTTTCATAAGTGTCCTTTGTTCCCTTGTTCACACCTTTAAATCCACAGTCAATGCCATCTCCTGTTGCTCGGATTGTAATGTTACCACCGTCCATCTTGAAATACTGGTCGATATGTAATCCGTCGCTGATGGCAGTGTTCACGTTGATGGTGCCGCTTTCTATCAACATATAATCCCCTGAAGTGATGGCATGTTTGGTGTTACCAGAAACCGAAAGCGTTCCAGATCCAGATATTTCGGGGTGACCGTCGATATAAAAACAAGCGTTGTGTGTGCCATTCGAGCAGTCAGCTAATGTGTTGGTGCCAGAGAGAATGACATTGATGCGTTTTCCGTTTTCAATATCTATTGCTGCTCCGTTGGCATTTGTCAATGTAAGGTTGTTTAATGCTAAAGTTGCCTTATAATCTCCGTCCATAACAAACGAACCATCAGAAGAATTACCTGTCAAGGTGTATGTGATTTCATCTGACACGTTGGCATCTTGCAGAATGGTTACATCTGCACCGTTAGCCGTTATGGTTAAGTATTTGGCTATATTTCCGGCAACCATAACCTTTGCAGCGTTGCCATTGTATGTAATGTTTACGTTATTGTCTTCAATAGAGTTGTTATTTATTTCCATTCCGTCAATATCCGAAATGGAATAAGTTTTTCCTTCTATTGTAAGGGTAGTACCATTAGAGAAGGTCATGTCTCCAGTATTGGCTGCATCGTGAACATAACTTATTTCACCGATGTTTACATTTAATGATTGTGCATGGGCAGAAGTGAATCCCAAAACACAGCATATTGTAATAGCTAAATTTTTCATTTTACGGTAATTTTAAATTTCTTCTGACCACTTTTTATGATATAAACACCCTTGTTGAGTTTACTTTGAATATCTGATAGATTGTCAAATTTGCCTATAGACATACCAGAAACACTCGTTACATCATACTGATTGCCTTCTTCTTCATCAATAGTCTTAATGCCAGATGTAGTAGAGAAGTACATCTTACTTAAATCTGTCAATGTGAAAGAGGTAGAAGTGCCATTCTGTGTCACGAATAATTTACCGTCTGAAAAAGTGAAAGATGCACCCGTTGATTCAATGGTCGTTATGGTTCCATTTGCTTGTTCAATGTTCAAGAAAGGATACTCCTCAGCAAATGTATTTCCCCACGATAAGACTAATACTAATAGAAACAATAATCTCTTCATAATGATAGTTTTATAAATTCTTCGCAAATTTAAGATAAAAATGTTATTCTGACAAACTATTTAAATAAAATTCAAAACTTTTTGGTTCTCAACGGAAAATTATATGTTGCTTTCCATGTCCTTCATCCATTTTTCGCGATATATACGAACGAGTAACAATGTGCCGCGCAGAGACAACTCTATTGCCATTGCTGTCCAAACGCCCTTTAGTCCGTAGTCTTTTGCTAAATAAGCAGCAAGTGTCAACCTGATACACCACATGCTAAACAGGTTGATGAGAGCGGGCTTGAGTGTGTCGCCTGCTCCTATACATACGCTATAACTAATAATTGCTGCTGCAAACATGGGTTCAGCAAATGCTTCAATGCGTAAACATTGAGCTCCTAATGCCCTGATTTCTTCGATAGGAGTGAGCAATCCCATTAATTCGGGAGCCCAGATATACATCAACAATCCCATCAGTGCCATGATAATCATTCCAGTACCAATTGTCATCCACGCAAAACTCTTGCAGATATCTAATCTCCTGGCTCCGGTACTCTGCCCCACCAATGTAGTTGCAGCATCACCAATACCATATCCAGGCATATAACATAAACTTTCTGCGGTGATGGCAAATGTATTGGCGGCTATGGCAATGTTTCCCAATGGTGCTACGATAATCGTGCTGATTATTTGCGCACCGCCCATGAGTATGGATTGCAATGCCATGGGCGAACCTATCTTCAACGCATTTCGTATATACTCCCAAATCCACTTAAAGCTACCGCGGTCTTGTTTGAGGTTTAATATATTATTTCTGAAAATGGCAAAATAAGCCTGACTGATGGCTCCGATGAATATGGCTAATGCCGTTCCAATGGCAGCTCCCATCACTCCCAGCTTGAAGATGAATATAAATAGATAGTTGAATGCCACGTCAAGGATGCACATCATTACGCTCATAATGCTTGGAATGCGCATGTCTCCAGAACATTTCAACATGGCACCGGATAGGTTTGACAGTTGGAAAAATGGTACTGCCAACGCAAAGATAAAAAAATACAAGGATGCATCGCCAGCTATGTCTTCTCCACCTCCTAACCAATACGGAAGAGGACGGGCTATCGCTGCGGCTATCAGTACGACGAACAAACTGAGAATCGTGGTTGCAATTAATGCATGACGAAACACTTGCCTTGCCTTCATGAAGTCGTTGGCTCCGATAAAATGTGCCACCTGAACGGAAAAACCCATGGAAGCAGCCGACGTGATGCTGCCAAACAACCAAGTGGTGGATTCTACCAATCCGATGGAAGCTGAAGGTCCGGCACCTAAGTGACCAACCATAGATGCGTCGATGAAAAACATCAATACGCTGGTGATTTGTGCCAATATCGATGGAATACTCAATGCAATGATGAGATTCATCTTATCGGATGTCGTCAGCGGATTTCCGTTGCGTATCGCTTCTAAGAGTATGTCACTTTTCTTTTGTTTGCTCATAGATGTATTTGCTGATGCAAGATGAAGCCTTTTGTACTAAACAGCCAACTCATATATATAATAATGTGTGGTGTCAAATACAAATATGGCAATCTTTTCTGAAACAATGAAAACAGTTTATTTTACCTTATAATAATACCAATACGTGTTGCCATACACATCTCTCAGCCTGCTTTTCACCTCCTTGTTGTCACGAATCTGTTTCGTCAGCTTTTGGTAATCTTGATAATCTGCTTCTGTCACGTCGTTTTCGTACTTAATGGGATTGTTTCTGTGAAGATGGTTGTACATGATGATGGCTTCGCTGTAATGACGTGGCAATTCCTCATTCAAGTCATAATAGTTGGCAATGCTTGCCGCAAAAGAGTCAAGGTTCTTATCCAAAAGATACCCACAAAGAATATAATCGGCTGCAGGTCGATTGTCGAGATGATGTTTCTTGATGGTGCTGAGATATTTTTGGGGAGTAATGGGCTTGGTAACAATCATTCTGCCAAGAAAGTTGTATATCTCATGCGTGTCAAAGAGTAATCCTTTCACGTTGTTTCCATTGGGCAGCAACGATTCCGAACCGCCGCATATTGCATATTGGAACAACGCATCGGGCAACTTGCCTTTCCTTGCGAGTGCGTATGCTCTTAGCATCGTCAAACTGGAATCGCATTCCAACGAGTGCCTTCCTACCAATAGTGCCTCATCGTATTTGCCTTGAGAGAGGTATCTCTCCACCTTTAGGCGGTAGTGAAACACGGTGTCAGAGTTTCCTACGAGTCCTACGCAGAAAAAGAATATGAGCATGATCAATATGTTGATCCACATTGATTGTGAGAAAATGCCACCACCAGTGCTTGTTGACTCATACAATTGCAATATCTTCTCCAACCTGCAAACCAATGCGAACAGGATCAGTAAGATAGGAAACCACCAAACCCATGCTCCAAACGAAAAGCCTTGGTCAATCTTGGAGTCAACAGACGTGATTACTGCCAAAACCAACAATGAAGGAAAGTACGTCAATGCGTACGTTGACTTTGAGAGATTCGTTATCGTTGATACACCTAATTGCAGTAATCCAAGGACGAGTGTGATGAGAAATGCCCCTATGAAACGGGAATAGTGTGTCTGCCCATCGGAAAGCACGTGTTGACCCACAGCCAACACGTCGTTTTGGTAGGCATACAAATATACAAATGTAAATGTACAAAATAGAACGGCACAGACGATTCTATTCATCGTCGTGCCATTCTTCCTATAGTTATTCATTGATTAATTCTTCTTCAATACAACTGCTGAACGAGCTGGGATGTAAAGTTTCAGCCATTCTTTATGATCATCTACATAGAGTGGGTCAAAGTTGGTGAAGTGTGTCACGGAGTCGTCTGCGAATCCATTTCCTCCAAACTCTTTCGCATCTGTGTTCAGCACCACGTCGTAAGAGCCTGTTGGTACTAAGAATCCATAATCCGTGAAAGAGCGAGTGGGGGAGAAATTGAATACAAACACCAAGTCGCCACGCATGAAGGCAAGTATCTGGTCACCGTCATTGTGCCAAATCTCTTGTACGGGAGTCTTGTTGAAGTTTTTCTCGCTCTTCACCACTTTCAGCATCTCACGGTCAAAGTCGCCCAACCAGTGATAGCACAGTTCCTTGTTATCTACCAAGTTCCATTGTCTGCGAGCGTACTTATAGCTCCATCCGTTTCCTTCACGTGGGAAGTCTATCCATTCTGGATGTCCAAACTCATTGCCCATGAAGTTGAGGTAGCCACCGTTGATGGCACCGATGGTCACGAGTCGAATCATCTTGTGCAATGCTATTCCGCGGTTGGCAATGTCGTTTTCATCACCTTTCTTGAAGTGCCAATACATGTCTGCGTCTATCAACCTGAAGATAATGGTCTTGTCGCCTACCAATGCTTGGTCGTGGCTCTCACAATATGAGATGGTTTTCTCGTCGGGTCTTCTGTTCTTTACTTCCCAGAAAATAGAACTTGGCTTCCAGTTCTCATCCGATTGCTCCTTGATGGTCTTGATCCAATAGTCAGGAATATTCATTGCCATGCGGTAATCAAATCCGTAACCACCGTCTTCAAACTTAGCTGCCAAGCCAGGCATACCGCTCACTTCCTCTGCAATGGTGATGGCATTGGGATTTACCTCGTGGATGAGTTTGTTGGCTAATGTCAGGTAGCAGATGGCATTGTCGTCTTCGTGACCATTGAAGTAATCGCCATAGTTGCAGAATGCCTCTCCAAGTCCGTGGCTATAGTAGAGCATTGACGTAACACCGTCGAAGCGGAAACCGTCGAAATGGAATTCCTCTAACCAATACTTACAGTTGGAGAGCAAGAAGTGCATCACACCGTCATTCCCATAGTCAAAGCAGAGTGAGTCCCATGCTGGATGTTCATGCCTGTCGCCAGGATAGAAGTATTGGTTGGGGTCACCAGCCAGGTTGCCCAGTCCTTCCACCTCGTTCTTCACGGCATGTGAGTGTACGATATCCATGATGACAGCAACGCCGTTTTGGTGAGCTGTGTCTATGAGTGATTTCAGTTCCTCGGGTGTTCCGAATCGTGACGAAGCAGCGAAGAAAGAACTCACATGGTAGCCAAACGAACCATAGTAGGGATGTTCTTGGATAGCCATGATTTGTATGCAGTTGTATCCATCCTTGATGATGCGAGGCAGTACGTTGTCTCTAAATTCCACATACGTGCCCACTTTCTCCGCATCTTGTCCCATGCCGATGTGGCATTCATAAATAAGGAGTGGAGACGTGTTTGCCTTGAATTTCTTTTTCTTCCATTCGTAGGGCGTTGGATTCCATACCTGTGCAGAGAATATCTTGGTGTTGTCGTCTTGTACCACGCGGCGCACCCAAGCTGGAATACGCTCACCGTCTCCGCCTTCCCAATACACGTGCATCTTGTATAGGTCTCCATGCTTCACGGCTTTCTCTGAGAGTTTCAGCTCCCAGTTTCCCGTTCCCTCAATGCGTTTAGCCTTGTATCTGTCTGTTTCTGTCCAGTTGTTAAAGTCGCCTACCAAGTAAATGGCAGTGGCGTTGGGAGCCCACTCACGGAACACCCATCCACGTGCTGTCTTGTGCAACCCATAATACTGATGACCGTTGGCGAAGTCGCTCAGTGTCATCTTCCCGTTCTGTGTCAGTTGTCCTATTTTCCAAAGGGCATGGTCGTGTCTTCCTCTGATGGCATCCTCGTATGGTTCCAGATACCCGTCGTTCTTCACGAGTCCAATGTGCTTTGGTGCTTTAGCCTTTGCAGGCTTCTTTTCGGCTGTGATCTTTTTTGTTGCCATAATAATTGCTTTTTATGTAGCTCTTATGATACTTTTACTTTGAATATAGCTTTTTTCAGTTCAGCCTCCTTGCTGATGCAGGGTGCGTGTCCGTCTTGTGGGAAAAACATGGCAAACATGTTAGGGCTGCATGTTACGTAGCTTTGTCCCGGTACGTTTGGCACTTTAGCGATGTCTTTCTCCACGTTAAATTCTGCTTCTGGCAGAGCGCAGGTGGGAATGTACCCAAATGTTTCTTCGGCTGAGAGAGGAATCTGGATGTCGATATACTCCTTGTGATATTCCATCACTGCCTCTTCCTTGGTCTTGCCCTTTGCCATTTGTACGTTTACAAACACGTCTTTTTCTTTGATGAAGTGCTTGCCAGGTTCCAGACTTCCCAGTTCGTTCTCTTTCAAGAAATCAATTACTTCTTTAAATAATGGGTTCAGAGATACATACTTCTCTAAATTCTCCAATGTGTCGATAATCATGATATTTTGAGTTTAAAAGTTGATGTGCATTATTGAGCAAGTCTTCTGCCATGGTCGTAGTTCCCCTTGGCAGTAATGTTGCCGTTGCGGTCTTTCTCTATGAACGTACCGTGTCTGCGGTCGTTTTCATAACTTCCTTCAAAACGTTTTCCGTCCTTGGTTTCCTCGATGGCCTTGCCATTGCGTTTGCCGTTTTTGTAAACGCCCTTAAACTTGCTGCCATCTGCGTAGTGAATGGTCACCTCTCCATCAAGGTTGCCTTGCTTGAAATAACCGTCAAAGGTGTCACCGTTTTTCTTTTTCAGTTTGCCGCGCCCATTTTGCTGGTCGTTCTTCCATTCACCGGTGTACATGTCGCCGTTAGCCCAGATCAGCGTGCCAGAGCCCGACTTGTCTCCATTGAGGAAACGTCCCGTGTATTTGTCACCATTCGCAAAGCGGAAGATTCCTTCTCCTGTGCGCTCACCTTCTACGTAGCCACCCTCATACACGTCGCCGTTGGCAAATCGGTAGATGCCCTTGCCGTTGGGCAGGTCTTCCTTCCAGTCGCCAGAATATACGTCACCAGTAGAATATTTGTTGATGCCTTTGCCTGAACGCATGTTGTTCAGCCATGAGCCATCGTAGGTAGTACCGTCGCCCCAGTCGAAGAATCCCTTGCCGTTTTTCATGTCGTTCGACCAGTTGCCGTCGTAGTAAGCTCCAGTCACAAAGGTGTATTTTCCCTTGCCCTGTCGCTTGTCTTGATACCAACCGCCTTCGTATCGGTCTCCGTTGTAGTAATACATGATACCGTGTCCTTGTTGGTAATCCCGAAACCAGAGTCCTACGTATTTGTTATTGTTGGCAAAGTAATACGTTCCGCGTCCATGTTGTTGGTCTTGAAACCATTGCCCCTCATATTTCTCACCATCGGCAAAGGTGTAGGTACCCATGCCTTGTCGTTTGCCTTTCACGTATTCTCCCTCGTAAGTGTCTCCGTTTTTCCAAAGGGTGTTGCCCTTGCCATGTGGCTTTCCCGAAACCATCTCACCCTTGTATTGACCTTTGTCTTTTGTCAAACACGAACCGAGTGAGATTTTCTGGGCATACGCCATGAATGGCAGAGCCATGCATAAAAATATGGTAATAATTCTTTTTTTCACGATGATAATTTTTGATTCAATCACAAAAGTAAGCAATTATCGCCATATAACAAAATAGATTAGAGTTTTTTAATATACTCATCCCATGTTTTAGCATTACCGTCTTTGCCAAACATACGTTCACTTAGGTGCTTTCGGAAAATTTCTTGACATAAGTTTTGGAAGTATGCGAATAATTTTATATCTTTGTCTCAGAATAACCAAAACCACAGAATAATGAAGAAAAACCTATTTATTTTATTAAGCTTCTTGCTGATGATTGTTTCGGCAGGTTGTAGTAATGATGATTCTATTGATGATTCTGTTGATCTTACGCAATGTTATACTATTCGAATAAATGGAATTGATGAAAATGGCATTGTCAGTGGAAGTGTCATTAATAAACCCGAAGAGTCTAATTTTATAGGAGATTGTGTCATCCTATTTGACAAATCAGATTTATTAAGTAAAACAGTAGATTCTGGTGACGAAATATATGTAAAGATACTATCTTTTAAAGAAGTTCCAGTAGTAGGGCCTTCAACTTATGAAACTCATTTCTACCGCTGTAAAGTACATTACGTAAATAGAGTGGAGTTATAATCGTTTAATCATTACTTAAAGTAAAGATAAATTGAAATATATTTGGAGTTTCCAATTTTTTTCTGTTTCTTTGTCCAGAAAATTTATTCACTCTATCAATTAAACAACTACAAAATTATGAAAAAAACAATTATGACACTTCTTGCAGCAACAACATTGATGTTGTCGAGCTGCTTCACAACAGGATTGGGAACTGCATCTACCACAAATCAAAACACCAATGTGCTGGGTAACGTGCTTGGCGCTGTGTTAGGTCAGGTGTTGTTAGGTGGAATGACATTCGATCAGTCGAGCCTTCTTGGAAGCTGGAACTATAATGCTCCAAGTGCAGCTTTTACTACCCAACAGGCGCTGACAAAAGCCGGAGGTACTGCTACAATTGCCAATATCGCCTCGTCGCTGGCTAACAATTACAGTAACATCGGTATCAATCGTAACAACACTTCTTTCTCGTTCCTTGCTGGCAACAAGTTCTCAGCCAAGGTAAATGGAATCCCATTCAGTGGAACATATACCTATAATTCCCAGAACGGTGAAATCGCCTTAAAGACCGCTTCTGAGACCATTAAGGGCAACGTGACAAAGACTGAGAAAGGAATGGGGCTGATGTTCGACTCCAAGCAGATGGCTAACATCCTTCAGAAAGAAGGTAAGGTCAGCAACACCGCTGCTGTTCAGGCAGTCAGCAAACTCGCTAAGAGTGCCGACGGTGCTCGTGTGGGCTTTGAACTTACAAAATAAAAATCTAAGGACCTTGTTGGAAATCATACGGCGAAATACCACGTTCCTTCGTGGTATTTCGCCCAAAATTACTCTAACGACATTGACCAACAAACATAATCTTCAATTTTCCATCTTTTTATCTTCAATCTAAATTCGTGTCAATTATTCCGACAAAAAACAGTTCTGGTTTTCTTGTGAAATAGAAATGGAAGAAAGGAAAAATGGGTTGGAATGGACGAAAAATCGTATTTTTTATCGTAACATAGTATATTACGAGCGTAACTATATGAGTTATGATCGTAACTATATATGTTACGAGTGCTAACTATATATGTTATGAAAGCCCAAAAAGTGGCTTTTTTGATACAAAAACATGGGTTTCAATCTTCCTTTTTCATGATGTGAAATTGTAAGCCATTGATAATGAGACTCTTGGTAAGATTTTGAAAAATGGGCATTTTTTCTACCAAGTGTCAACTCGTTTGAAAAAATGCCCGTATTTTAGGGGGTAAATTCAGAATTTATAGGACAAAAATTTAGAGGTGAGAAGTGAGAGATATGTCTTGGAGAGAGAAGCATGAAAGTTAGAAGCAAGAAGCAGGAGATATGTCTTGGAGATTGAGAGTTAAACAGTCGTAACTATTCATCTCTCATCTCTCATCTCTCATCACTCAACGCTCAATGATCAATGGTCAATGTTCAATGGTCAACGCTCAATGTTCAATCTTCAACGAACTCCTTCCCATTCCATATTAAGCTACGTGGAATGAAGAGAGGACGAACTCTCTCAGTCTCTTCTTTGGATAAGTTGAGTGCAGCTACTTGTAAGGTGAGGGTGGGGGAGTCGATGGATAGTCTTGCCTCAACGATGGGAATGTCTAATAATTTTTTCAGTTCCGTAAAGGAAGAAGCCGACATCGTGTCTGGTTTCGTTATCAACTCTTGTGCGTTGAACGATAATGTGTTCTTTTTTTGCCAGTCTTGTCGGTAAAGAGTCACTTCACTTTCAGGCAATGGTCCTCGTAAGGTTTTGACCAGACAGAAAAGTGTGTCGCCATTTTCAGTGGGGAGAATACGCATCTGTAAGGTACATGCCTCGTTGAGCGTTACTTGCAAGTAGTCGTTGGTGAGTGTGTCCATGACAGAAGTTCCCTCAAGTGCGTTTTTCACGTCAGCCTTAACTTTCATGTCTATGTAATCCACCATCTCGATGCGTTTGCTCTTGTCAAGATACGAAATAAGGGAATCTGGCATAGACAGCCAGATTTCCCGTATGTTTTTAGCTTGCGATATCATGGTAATGAGCATCGCAAGCATTATGAATAATAATCTTCTCATTATTGCAATATTATTGACGTGATGGACGCAGGTCTTTCACGCGCACGGCTTTTCCTTCTGAAACGGGTAGTGTTCCTTTCTTCACCAAGAATACCTGTGGCGTGAGGAGAATCTCGTCTTTCAGTGCACGTTGGATGTCTTTCGTCATCTTCTGCAGTTCTGGGTAAACATCCGTAGGTATCTCGTCGAGCTCTACCTCCACCTTCATGATGTCGTTGTCGTTGATGGTTTCGAGCGTGATGAGGTAGTTACTGCCCAATCCAGGATATTTCACGAGAATCTTTTCCACCTGCATGGGGAATACGTTCACACCCTTGATGATAAACATATCGTCGGTACGACCCTTGATACGGTCGATGCGGCGGTGAGTACGTCCACATGGGCATTCGCCGGGTAAGATGCGGGTGAGGTCGTGAGTGCGGTATCTCAGGATAGGCATCATGTCGCGGTCGAGGGTGGTAAGTACCATCTCGCCCATCTCACCATCTGGCACGGGCTCCAAGGTGTCTGGGTCGATAATCTCGATGATATAATTGTCTTCCCAGAGGTGCATACCGTTTTGTTCTTTACATTCAAAAGCCACGCCAGGTCCGTTCATCTCCGTCATTCCGAAAGAGTTGTATGCCTTTACGCCTAACATCCGTTCGATGCGTTGGCGTTGCTCCTCTGTATGAGGCTCTGCGCCGATGAAGAGTGTATGCAGTTTGGTGCTCCTTGGGTCAACTCCCTCTTCCTTGAAGACCTCAGCCAAACGGATGGCGTAACTGGGGATAGCGTGGAGACAGGTCGTACCGAAGTCGCGGATGAACATGATTTGGCGTTTAGAGTTGCCAGCCGCAGCGGGTATAGTTACTGCTCCCAACTTCTCTGCACCGTATTGGAATCCCAATCCACCGGTAAACATACCATAGCCCGACGAGTTTTGGAAGACATCCGTGTTACGGCATCCCACCATATACATATTACGTGCAATCATGTTTGCCCATGAGTCGATGTCGTGACGTGAGTAAGCTACTACGGTAGGGTGACCGGTAGTACCACTTGACGAGTGGATGCGGATGGCATCTTTCATGTCACCACCCACGAGTCCGAAAGGATAGTTGTTGCGCAAATCGTCTTTCGTGGTGAATGGTATCTTGCGTATATCCTCAACGCTATTGATGGAGTCGGCATTGATGCCCAGTTCACCAAGGCGTTTCTTGTACATAGGCGACTTGAGTGCCACGTTGATAGTGGCTTTCAGTTTCTTCACTTGAAGTTTCCTTAATTCCTCCCGAGGCATGGTTTCCAACTCGGGTTGCCAATATTCGTTGTTCATATTCTTGCGATTAGGTTGTTTGTGACTCGATTCACTTTACAAAATTATGGCAAAGATACACCTTTTTTTGCATATTGCAAAATAATAGCTTGATTTTCTTACAATCCGTAGGAAGATAAGGCGGAATAGAGTGGAATTGGTACTGCTATTCTATGAAAGTTCCAAAGATTATGGTCTTCCGTGTTCAGAAACTCTTCCAGTCGTTTACCCTTGAATGGATTGTTCATTGCACCTTCTACTGGATAGATAATCATACAGGGAACATTGGCATCTGGCTTTGTCGGGAAAATCCATTTATCGCGGCTATACCCACTTAGTTGACGGACAATGTAAGTATCTATATTTCCATGTTCAAACCTTGGTATATACTTGGTATCAAGTACGACTTGTGGGGAGTAGCAAACAAAGTCAGGATAACCAGTATGACCATGTACTTGATAATGTATCTTTTCCCCGTAAGCCTCACGGAGCAAACCTAAAACATAGTGCTCATACAACATCGCCATATCTATCCAAAAAACAGGACAATACTCTTCTTCGGCTGTATTGATATTGGTGATGCTGTAGTCATAGCGATGGAGAATCATCTGTGCAAGTTTAATAGCATCATCATATTCCTTGAATATCTTGTGATGCTTGATAGTTTTGACTTCCCACACCTCAATTTGGTCGCTGACATTATTAAAAGCAGACAGACACTCATGTATGGTGTGCTGCAATGAAAGAAAACTATCTGATTTTTCTGCTATTTGCAATGCGTGTTGAGAGAAAGTAAGAGCTTTTTTTATTAACCTATTCTCTAATGTGTCTTCTGAATACTCTTGGTAACGACAAAACACCTTATCGTATCGTTTCTTCAGAATATTCATGCGCTCATTCGCAGAGATGTCAATACGTCCTTTTACTTTTTTGAGGTTATCTTCACGCTGAACATAATCTTTCTTCAATCCACGTTTGACAATATCCTTTACAACGGAAAGGAAATGGACGATAATCAGCGGACTCAAGACACTTTTAAGTTCTGGCGCTTTGATGCGAGGTGCATCCATATCAACTGCATAAATCTTTGAGAACTCTTTGGACTCAATACCGCTATTGAAACAGATGCTGAACATCTTTAGAAAATCAATATGTTCACAACCGTGCTTGGTGGTGATAACAAGAGGCATGGTCTTTGCTTCATCAAACCACTGAGCACCTATGACGTATGATGCGTAATAGCCAGATTCTGTTACAACGGGTTTGTCAGAATCTTGCTCATCTATGATGGGACTATTTCGCCACTGCCACTGAAAGAACCATCTGTCCAGACCTTTGCTTTGGCCAGGAAGACGCATACCTTCCCCCCAATACTTTTGAAAGGCAAAGGAATCGTATGGTATCTTTTCGTGTTCTTGCATTATTCTGTCACGTATTCTGTTGTGGAGGGAGTGAAACACGCAGCATCCTGCCAACTGTCAAAGTATTTGTCGTCATCAGGCATACTCCTGAGAATACCGTCTTTGATATACTCCTTAATGAGAGGAACAACCTCGTATTTCATCTTTAGTTTGAGACTTGCCATGTCTTTTGCCATAAAGTAACTATGTCCGACTTTTAAATCTTCCAACTCGAAATCGGAAGCTTTATGTTTCGCAATGAAAGAACTGTTGTCATACTTATCTTTGCCATTAATCTGAGCGAATAAGGCAAGAGCTGTATTTTTGACATCGGATGGAACAGATTCAGAGTTGCACCAGTTCTCTATAACGTCTGCTCTTGATTCCAAGGTGACAAAAGCAAAGCGACGACGTACCGCATAGTCTATGGTTCCTGTGGAACGGTCTGTAGTATTCATCGTACCAATGATATAGAGATTGGAGGGTACAGAGAAATCTTCCTTTGAATACGGCAACTTCAAACTGATATGATGCGTACCACCCCCACTGCGCTTGTCGGCTTCAAGCAAAGTGATAAGTTCTCCAAATATCTTGGAAACATTGCCACGGTTAATTTCATCGATGATTAGTACGTATGGCTTATCTGATATTTGATTCTCCAAATCATACTCTTTCTTCACCGCATTGATGAACGCCTGTGCATAATGCCGCCAGTTGTTCTCTACACCTTCACCAAGAGCCTGCATCTTAACTTTCTCAATGTTCAGAGGTGATGGTGAATACTGATTACCCTTTTCACATTTTGACAACACGCTGCGAGTGCTGATGGTGTCGTTGCCTTCAGTCCACCATACATACAATTCTGACTTTCCTGTCAAAGAAGGAATGGTCTTTTTGTTTTCATATCCCTTGATGGTTTGGAGATATTTGTCAATACAAGTTGTTATGTCTGCATTTTCCTTTGTCTGGGCTTTCTCACAGATTGTCTTGAAGATGCCATTTTCCACATTGTACTCTACTGCATTTCCCTTGATCTCTGGCTTCAAGCCCTCGACAAAATCTTCATAGTCCATTGACTGATGGAATGTACAGAAAGCTATTTGGCCTTCATGCTGCAATCTCTCATACTCAGTCATGACCTTTTGATGGTCGGCGAAATCGGAAAAGGTTGGATTGCATATTCCTACGGCAATGGAGGCTGTTTTATATGTCTTACCTGTGCCGGGAGCACCTTGGAGGATAATTTGTTTCTTTTGCTTGAGTATTTCTACTTCCGTCATGGTTTTAAGTGTCTGAATATTATTGTTTTGTTGATTTTTGCCCTCAATTATTTCCAAAATCTTTGGGATATACTTAGAATTAGTTACATTGGTCAGTGCTTTTGCTGGAAAATCGTCTTGTCCGAACTCTTTCAAAATGGAAGCACAATGCCATAGTCCTTTATGAGTCCAATCTATATCCCTGCAATGTTTGCCATATACAGACTTATTCTCATATCGGTAATCACCAGTTACAGTTCCCATTCCAACAATATCAGACTTGCTGAATTTGGCCAACACAATGTCTCCTTCCTTCATCTCATTGGCTATGGCATGGAGCATTCCAGTCAGATTACCAGTATTAAACTGGTAGTCACTCACACTTTGTCTTCTCTTGTCTATGCTCTCTTTGTCAGGGCAATCACTCAAATCGCCAACCTTGTCCCATCCACACAAAGCCATAACGCCATCATTATACATTTCATCGAAATGATAATCATTAGCATCTTTTCCTCCTAAGAACAACCAAACCTGCTGCTTGCCATTATTTTGCAATTTACTGACATAATACCACAATGCTGTTTGGGCAGTCAGCATGGAACTCTGGATACATCCTTCTTTCTCTAATTCTGCGTTAATAGATTCCATCAACTCTGTATCTTGTTCAACAAGAGGAATCAGAAGCTGATGGAGAAGTTCATAGAAATGAACAAGTTTATGACCAGTTCTTTTTGTCTTAACATGAAGAAGGTTGCATAAGCTGTCATATACATCCCTCTTGTAAAAAGTATACTTTTGCGGATTCAGTAAAGTCAAGAAACAACTTATCAACCTCTCGTCGCACATTGCACGGGTTTCCTGTTCAAAGTTTTTCTTGATCTTTCCATCCCATAAAGTTTTGCATGTGGAAGTGAATGTCTCTATACGTTGTTGTAAGTCAACTTCTTCATCACACAAACGCTTAAATGCTTCACGATAGTCTTCTGGTTCATACTTGGCAAAATTCCTTATCGCAGTTATCTGTGGTCCATAACAAAGATTCGCAAACACAAGAGATTTTATTTCTTTTGCGAAATCTTGTGCATCAGTATTTGGTTGACCAATTTGTTTGGTCACCAATTTCCATTTGTACAGTTCTTGCTGCGTTGAATCACCATTCAGCCCATATTGAAGCTGATGCTGTTTGAAAGCTGTTACTATATCGTTCAAAGTCATTGTATGTCGTCTGTTGTTATGTAAAACTTAATCTCTATGGTCTTCAAAAAGATAATTTATTGTTTCTGCTTTCAAAATTAATGAAAATCTACGACTTTCTGCTTGCTTTTCATGCTTTTCTTGCATCATACGACGTTTTTTGTTTGAAAGTGGTGAAGTAGTTGCTTTACCCACAAAAATATCAGAGCAACTTGTTCTGCAGATGTTATTTACTCCTCGACTGCAGCCTGCGCGGTGGCTAATTTTCGGGTTATCTTGCTGATTGTCAGATATTTATGTTTGGACTGGTCAACATTTGAGCTGAATTTTTCGTGCATTCTGCACATTTTGCACGTTGCTGACTCGTATTCTTCTGCAAGAATAATCGCTTAAGTAATAAAATCTGTCTTCATCTAATCTAATCTTAATCTTTATGATTACTATTCCATTTGGTCAACAATTTGATCGACATTTTGGTCAACATTTTGTCAGACCATTTTCACGATAGTCGCATCACAAACTCTGGATGGGACATAATCCCATAAAGCACATTCAGCAAACTGTTTGCAAATTTAATGATTTCTTCTGACTAAGCTTTTTCTTCAGTCGTCGCAACTTATTTCGCCACTTTCTTGCCGCCTACGACGTAAATGCCGTGGCGAAGGCTGCGGAGCGCCGGTGCACCCTGTCCCAGCCTTCGTCCGCTGAGGTCGTGTATGGCAAAGTCTTCGCGCCTCAGCGCCTCAGTGTCCTCAACGCCCGTCGGCACGTCGTCGTTGTTGGCCTCGCCGTAGACATTGGTCTGGTAGAACCTGACACGGTAGGGCCACTGCTCCTCGGTGTTGTCTATCCATCCCGTGAAGTTGTGTGTCCAGTAGGTCGAGGGTGCTCCGCTGATGACGAGCCACACGTGGCTGCAGCCTGCAGGGCAGTCGAAGGCGATGAGTTGGTCGGCGTCGTTGTAGCCGGCGCGGTGCATGTCGCCATAGACGCGCGTGCCGTCGCTCTTGAAGGCTACGAATCCGATGCGCCATCCCGCGTGCGTGATGTTTTTAGCGGTGTAGCCGTCGGCACCGGCCTTGCCCTCGAACTCCACGTAGAGCGTCTTGGCCTTGGAGGGAGCGTTGAGGCGGATGGCATTGTTGCCGTAGTTCTCGATGCAGTTTTTCTTCTCGGGCCACCAGTAGCCGTCGTCGTCCTTGGTGAGTGCTGTCTGGCTGCGCCAGCTGGCCTTGCCGTCGCCGATGGAGCGTATGGGGTCGAGGTCGAAGGTGGTCATGCGTGCTCCCCACTCCCAGAGTTCGTCGCCGAGCTGGCTGACCTTCTGGCTGGTGGTACCCGTCATGCGGGTGCGCATGTAGGTCTCGAAGGGGTCTTCGGGGTCGCGGCAGTCGTTCCACAGCCGTCCCACGGCGTCCCAGCCGTGCTTGTGCACGAAGAGGTCCTGGATGAAGAAGTTCTCGTAGCGGAGGTACCCGGCGAGGGGGTGACGTTGCATCCCGTTGAGGGAGTTCCAGAGCCATTCGTTGTCGTTGAGCAGCTTGCCGGGGTAATAGACGTAAGCCATCCACTGGGCGCACAT
>DJXW01000003.1:157201-194172 GCA_002449845.1 Prevotella sp. UBA6994 | reverse complement strand
ATAATTCTGCAGTATCATCATGGAAATCTTGCGTTTTGGCATAGATTCTACCCAGTCTCGAATACCATAATAATCTAAGACGTAATCTTCATATTCCTCGTCATAAAGATATGAGAGAGCTATTTTTTGAGTAGGGTCATAGATATAGCGCATATGAGAGTTCGCATCCTCATACAGATACATGTTATCTTCATTGAAGCCACTCATACGAACACAAAGAGGCTTGCGTACATTGGGGTTATATGTGGTATTATAGTTTGTCGTAAATTGTAGCCCTTGGAATATTGTTTTTTTCTTAGCAAATATTTCCTGAACCTTGCTCATCATTGTTTGATTATTATTGTTAGCACGAAGTTCGGCATCAGTAGAGTTTACATATGCCCCATCGCTTAAAACAATCTTGTCGCCCTGACGTGTTGTCAATATTGCCGCCACCTCATATAAATTTTCACCGGCACTCGTCGTTCTTGCCAAGACTTTTACAATTTCAAATTTGGGGTCTACAACCTCGTCAAGGGATTCAAGATAGCCATTCGTTGTGTCATCCATTCTGTATTTGAAATTTTTCTCTAACACAAAATCAGACATCGGAAACAGCCCGCACTCTTCTTCCTTATAGCCAGATGTCACATCGATTAAGGTATATGTATTGCTGTTGTTCAGCGAATTAAGCCATGGGGTTAAATCTATCGACAGATTCTCTAATTTCGTTGGAGAGATAATGGTTTGCAGTGTAGGGGAGCCTCCAAATGTTTGAATATAGATTTCAGTTTCTTGTGTTTCATACTGAGAAGAACTACTATACCCTGTATTATTCCCAAAGGACAGACTTCCAGACGCAGAATTAGAACTTGAGCCAGATTTCCATGAGAATGATGCATTGATGTCTTTGGTCAGTCCCTGCTCCCGTGTCTGAGAATCTGAGCCTGCCTTTGATTTTCCTGCATAAAGGGCAGTTGCTTTACCTCCAGTAATGTAACTACGAAGTACAAAGGGACCATAAGAATCAATTAGATTTCCGATAGTCCCACGATACAAATCTGTCAAGAATGTCTGACTTAAACATTCACGGGCATAAATCTTTCTTTTGTCTGCTGTTGACAATAATTCATATTGACTACCTTTAATCTCAATATTCAATTCGCCATAGACACAATTTGTTCCAAAAGATGATGACGATTTGAAAAGTTCAGTCATTTTCTTCTCTCTGCCAATCTTGAAAAGTCCAACATTCAGACTGAATCCACTTTTTACGGTTTTTGACACCTGGCTATTAGTCTCATACCTTGACATCCCATTGTAGGTAAATGAATAAGAAGACGAGGAATTTAGAGCCTTCTTAACTATTGATGTCTGATATTTTGCTTTTACTTTTGCAAGGTCTAAGACGGGAAATTTTACATTCTCCATGTCTCCGAGTATTGAATTGCCAATGGTATACGAATGACCCAGCATAGCTTCAGAGTCACCGATTAAGTTCTCACCATTGGAAGCACTTCTTGTAGCTATATGCTTAGCAGCTTTAAAAGGAAGTTTCTTCGCATGTGGAACTGCGTCATCTCTGTCCTGTAGTACTATATTGGCGGCTTCTTCATTTTGGGTCAGGGCCTGTACATAATCGTCGTCATTAGTACAGCTTACCATACAAGTAATGCTGATTACTATTGCCAATGCAAATTTTAATTTTTCCATAATTATCGTGATTTATTTGAAAATTTAAACTAAGAAATATCAAAGGACAATATCTCCCTCCGACCCTATCTGAGTATATACAATGGTCTCTTCTGGAGTAATTTCATTGGGGTCCTCTATGATACTGCCAGACCATGTTCCTTTCAACACACACTCTCTTCTATCACCATTTTCTTCATATTTGGCTTTTGCCGTATATTTTACTGATACGTTGTACTTCACAAATTTCAAGGTAACTCTTGCGGTAGAAGAAGCATTACAGCGAATTGGATGTTTATACTGGATATGTCGGTCAATATATTGTGTGTTGGCTGGATTGAAGGCTGCATCCACAGGGCTACTTCCATCTGGTGAAATAACGATTCCATCAATAACAGAAGGACGACGAAATTTTACAAGTGGATTGCTAAAGTTCAGGTGTACATTCCAATCACTCTTGCTGAAAAATGAATTCTCTGTTACATGGAAATCAAAAGGAACATCTATGTCCTTTTGGTTTGAAGAGGCATTCTTTACTGTAGCCGTCTTAGTGAATGTGGTCTTTGAAACTGTAGTAGAATTTACGTCGTATTCCAAAGAATATACTTCGAACTGTTTGTCTGGAGTTATAATAAACTCTTGTTGCGCCTTGTTTGAAAGCCTCTGGGCATAACGGATTTTGTTACCACTAAAGGCCTCAAGAACATAGTAAAAAATTGACCATGAATTATTTGGGTCAGACTGCCCGAGATAGCTTTCGCTCTGGATTGCATAATAATTCTTGTACGTGCTTGATCTAAGCAAATCCCAACCGCAACTCATCAATGTTCCGATATTGTCTTTCGATGCCATCAATATCTTGTCATCAGGATTGTTCGTGTAATAGCCAACTGTAAGGGGTGTCCCTGAAGCCTCAGAATATATTAGATATGGGACTCCTGTTGTTGCAGGTAGAACTTTTATGTGGAAACGTGTCTTAGTTGCATCATTAGAGTTACTTAGTGTAACCTCCTTACCCTTTCCTTCACAATAGAGGTTGACATAACCTGTTGTTGAGCCTGTTGTAGAAATGGAGCGAACCTTTATTGTTGCTGGTAATTCGCGGATGGCATACATATTGCTCCATAGAGTTTCATCATATGAATCCTGGATTGTTGCCGGAGCTTTTTTGTGTTGCGAATGCAGTTGCGAATACAATTCTCTCATTTTTATCATGCTGTCAGACATAATAAACTCTTCCAGATTCTCGGTTAATGAAGAGTCAACACAAACAGCCCGAGTCTGTGCCACGCGCACCTCTGGCTTCTCCATTGAGGAGACAGTGTCATTCTCCATGGAATCGTTACATCCACTTAAAATAGTAAGCGTGCAAATTGCTGAAATTAAGATCTTTTGTTTCATTTTGATGTGATTTTTTTAATTGATTTTTGCATGAATTGATTGACTTTTAACTTAATCACCATTGATTGGGGCGAGAACAGGTTAGTTCTTACGAATCATTGAGCAAAACATATGAAAATACAACGATTGTCATTAATATTAGAAGAATTACAAGTGAACCATAACGAATATAAAAAGGGGGTTGCTCTGCCATGATTTCACGAACTTTCTTGCTGCGATTCTCTAATTTCTCTAAATCCTTATCCATATCGTTATCCAATTTTAATTTCCTAATTCCAGTTGATTCTTTACAAGGTTATAGTACGCTCCTCGCTTTGCTGTAAGAGTCTCATGATTACCTATTTCAACCACTCGCCCTTTATCCAGCACGATAATCTGGTCTGCATTTCGGACGGTACTCAACCGATGAGCCACAACGACCACGGTTCTTCCTTGATAGAAGCCGTTGAGCTTTTCCACTATCATCCTTTCGTTGCTTGCGTCCAAGGAGTTCGTTGCTTCGTCCAGAAAGATAAACTTGGGATTCTTGTACACGGCACGTGCAATAAGAATGCGCTGCTTCTGTCCTTGGCTTAATCCCATTCCGTCCTTTCCGATAATGGTGTCGTACTTCAATGGAAGTGCCATCACAAAGTCTTTTACGTTTGCAATCTCTGCTGCCAGGTCGAGTCTTGTCTTGTCTATGTCCCCGTCATCCACCGCAATATTCCTGGCTATTGACTCTGAGAAGATGACACCGTCCTGCATGACAACACCACACTGTCTGCGCCACCATTTCAGATTATACTCCTTGATGTCACTCCCGGCAATCTCTATGCTTCCGCTGGCAACAGGGTAGTACCCCAGCATCAGTTTCATCAGTGTGGTCTTTCCACTGCCAGAGGCACCGACGATAGCCGTAACCTTCCCCTCTGGAATATTTATGCTTACATCCTCGATGGTTTTTGCCAATGCGTGAGGGTCATACTTGAAATCAATGTTCTTTAAAGAAATATCATGCCCTCGATTCTCGAACCTAACTTTTGTCCGATGGGCATCTTCTTCGTTTTCCTTACAATGTATTTCATTGATACGTTCCAGACTTATCTTCACGTCCTGTATAGAATAGATGAAGTGCATGAGTTGTTCAATGGGGCTGTTCAACTGACCTATGATGTACTGCACGGCCAGCATCATACCCAGTGTAAGACTGCCGTTGATAACGGCCGTAGCTGATACTACGGTAATGACGATGTTCTTTAGTTCATTGATAAAGATGCTACCTGCCTCCTGTGTCTGTTGGAGTTTGAGACTTTTCATCTGCACCTTGAACAGGTCTGCCTGCACATCCTCCCATTCCCAGCGACGGCGTTGTTCACAGTCCTGCAACTTGATTTCCTGCATGGATGTCAGGAACTGATATGTCTTATTGTTGTTGATAGCCTGCTGCTCAAACAGTTCATAGTCTATCACTTTCCTGCGCTGCAGGAACAGTGTCATCCATCCACCATAGATAATACTTCCAAGCAGGAAGATGACAAAGATGAGCCTGTTATATACCAAGAGCACACACCCAAACACCACGAAGCTAATCATGGAGAATGCCACGCTCAGTGTCTGTTGTGTAAGGAAAGAGTTGACCCTTGAATGGTCTCCGATGCGCTGCATCAAGTCACCCATCAGTTTGGTATCGAAGAATGACATGGGCAGATGAAGCAGCTTGATAAAGAAATCACTCACTAAGGAGATGTTGATACGCATAGAGATGTGCAGCAGCAACCATCTCCTGACGAAATCAACAGATGTACGGCTGATTGTAATGACCAACTGCCCTATGAGAATCAGCCATATAAGGCCGATGTCTTTATTCTTAATACCAATATCAACTATATTCTGCGTAAGAAATGGCAAGGCCAATTGTAGGAAACTACCAACGATGAGTCCAAGCAGAATCTGTGCGAAATACTTTCGATACTGACTGACATATCCCATCAGGAAGGAAAAAGTCCTCTCGTTGTCTTTCTCAAGTCCTTCCTTTTGTTCATAGAATCGTGGAGTGGGTTCAAGGAACATGGCGATTCCCTTCTCCTCGTTATTAGATGTCGTTCCGATCCAGTGACTTTTAAACTCCTCCAAGTTGTATGTTAGCAGCCCCTTGCCAGGATCTGCAACGTAGAACTTTCGCCCTTTCTTTATTTTATATAGAATAACAAAATGGTTTTGATTCCAATGCAAGATACATGGCAATAAAGAATTTGCCAACTGCTTAATGACAATTCTGCCACTAATAGTCTTAAAACCAAGTTCTTCAGCAGCTTGACTTATTCCCAATAGCGATATGCCCTCATTTGAAGCAAAGCATATATGCGAAAGGAAGTCTATAGAATACCTTTTCCCATAATGCCTGCAAATCATAGCCAGGCAGGCAATACCACACTGCATGGAATCATGCTGATATTGAAAGACTTTTTTCATAGTCGCTCGAGTTCTTCTCTAATCGAAGTCTTACCACGATATTTTGCCTTGTTCTTGTTCAGGCGATAAATCAGACTTATGGAATAGTTCCACAGGCAGTAATCCTCGGTCTGACGGAACAAAAGATTCCTGATCCGTTCCGTTTCCTTGTATTTCATCGTGTGGAATATGTCGCGGGCATTCAGGCTTACGCTCAGTTTACCGTCAAAGAAAGACTTTTGCAATCCCATGTTCAGCATCTGGAATGATTTCAGTTCCACCGCGCCCTGATTTCCTCCGCTGTTGAGATAGTAGTAAACGGATAGCAGGTAGGATTTAGGTAACGTGAAATACTGATTGGCAAGGAAATACACTTGTGCCTTGTTATATGACATCTTTTCCCCACGGAACTCATAGTGGAAGAACGGCTGATTCAACCCAATGGTGAAAGAGGGCCTCCACCATGCGATGGCTTTCTGTAGTGTCAGGCTCGCCTTGAAGTATTGTATCTTGTCGAAGTTCGAATACGAGCTAACTACTTGGGTGGCTGTTCTCTCTGGAACGTAGAAGTCTGTAGAAATGTAATCGTCAACTTGCGTATAACTTGCAGAGAAGTTTAAGAATTTATAGCCAGTCCTCCATTGCACGATATACGAGTTGGAAGGTTTGAGCAACGGATTGCCACGCTGATACATAAATTCATTTGCATAGTAGCTGGAGTTGCTCAGTTGCCGGAAAGATGGTCGGGTCGTACGCGAAGAGAAAGACAGCGTATTACTCCAGCCATTTGCACTATGTGACAGCGACAGCGACGGATAAATGTTTCTGTAGTGGCGATGCACGTTACCATCTTTGTCAATATGGTCATCATAATCAGATACTAGGTCTTCGTATCTTATACCTCCGTTGACACCAAAGTTACCAATTTGTGCGTTTAGCTCAGCATAGATTGCATACTTGTCTTCCTTATTTTCATAGTCTGAGGATGGAACACTACTGGAGTTTGTGCTAATCCTGCCGCTTCCACTGATATGGTTGTATTCCAATCCCCAGGATATATCCACGCCTGAAACTAAATCATAGCCGAATGCGAGTTTCCCAGCATAGATGTCTAATGTGCTTCTGCCTTTACTCTGGGTCTCGGTTGCCAGTCTGTTTGTTGTCTCACTGGTATTCTGCCGATAGTCATTGTTGTTGTTTGCATAGTCAAGGTTCAGTTCCGTTGTTAGGTGCTTCCCCCACCTTCCATTATGAAAAATGTTCAGGTGGTTGAAGTTGATGTCATTCTGGTAGTCGTTGGTGATACCAGTGGACTTAACCTGACTACCGTTCAACGTATAGTCAAGCAGGGATGAGCGATTTTCTTTGTCCTTGCTGCGAGAAGCGTCCCATTCAAATCCGACGTTGTGGCGGTCGTTTATCTCATAATCGGCATTCAACTTCCATTCGTGGCTGGTCAACTTGCCTTTTGCCTTCTGGTCTTGTGCGAAGCTATGAGTATCCTCACCGATGAAAAGTGTCTTATTTTGTGGAAGATTAGACCTGTTTCTACCATCGCTATATCCGTATGATGCCGATAAGTTTATTTTGTCTCTCTTATAGGCTACTTTCAGGTCTCCACCATAGCTTGTATCGTCATTCTGTTTTGCATTTCCACCAGCCTGTAGTGCAAATCCGTCTTCTTTCTTCAAAGTGACTATTCTCAGTACTGATTTCCCTTCTGCATCATACTTTGCTCCAGGGTTGGTTATAAGTTCTATGCTTTTTATCTCCTTCGGAGAAAGAAGTCGTAGCTCATTCACGTCCTGCACTTTCTTGTTGTTGACATAAATAATAGGAGAGCCAGAGCCAAACACCTCAAAGCCTCCATCCGCAGTCTTTACTATGCCAGGAATCTGCGCCACAAGTTCTCCCATTTCGTGTGTCTGGCTTAGCACGGTTCCTGCCACATTCGTAACAAGTGAGCCGTTTTGGGTTTGGAATAGAGGCTTGCTGCCTTTCACTATGACCTCTCCAACAACCGATGTGGAAGGCTTCATTTTGATAATACCTACGTCATAGACAGAATGTGACAGTAAACGTTTATGATCCTCATAGCCGATGTATTTTACTCTTAATATGAGCTCTTTGGGGTACATACGCTCAAATTCAAACTCTCCTCCCGCATTTGTCACGCATCCCGCAATTAACGTTGAATCATTTGCGTCAACAATCATTACACTAGCATATTCCAAAGGGACACCTGATTCGTCCGTCACACGACCTTTGACATGCTGGGCCCATATAATACATGAGTGACTGTATAGAAAAAATATTAGTAAAAATCTGAAAATAAAAAATTTCATATCCATGTTATTTATTTGTAGTACTTTTAAAATAATTAAGTTCCAATAAGGAGAGAAAATCATTTTCATCTATAGGACATGGGTCATATGGTATATGGAAATGCTTGCTATTATATCGCCTTATAATACATCCTCCATCGCAGATAGGCATAAACACGCAATTTTTGCATCTGTCATCAGAAAACATATCGGAACCCACTGTGTATGACGAATATATATAGTTAAAAAGTTTGCCGTCAAAAACGTTGCTGATAACTCGCTCTTTCTTACCTACATCTACCCAGCATTTGTAAATTTCCCCAGATGGTCCTATTACATATGAGTTAGTACAAGATGCTGTGCAGCCACCTATTTGGGGGTTGGCTGGAGTGTCTATATCTGTTATGCCATACGATTCATATAAGGTTCGAACATATGCGGCCTTCCCCTTGTCGGCCAAACAAGCAACCCTACATGAGTTATTTACGTCATTGACAAAAGCAATATTTATGGAATAATTCTTGTTTCCAAAAGATGTCTTTATTTCTTTGTATAATTTAGGGAAGGCTTCTTTATTCTCAGAATGTAGATTCACCCTAATAATAACGTGACACTCAGGCATATAATTAAAAACATTTTCAATATTAGCCATAATCGTGTCATAAGTTGTTGCCCCAGACTTATGTAACCTACTTTTGTTGTGATACTCCCTATCACCATCAATCGTAATTTGTATCCTGCTGAGTCTATGACTGTTTAGAACTTTACATTTGTGTTCGTCTAACAAAAAGCCATTTGTAACCATGGAATGAGAGCATAATTTCAAGCCATTTTCTTTGTTCAGTCTATTTAAGAAAGAAACAATTTTGTCGAAGGCTATTAAAGGCTCCCCCCCGTGCCAGCATATGTCGATATTATTTTGCCCCTTATTCTTTATGAATGAAATAATGGCATCAATAACTTCATTACCCATAGAAAGATGTGGTAAATTATCTTCATAGCAATACGGACACTTGAAGTTACAAGTAAAAGTGGGAACTAAAACCAGTCCTAATCTATTTTGTGAAAAAGCCTGTTTATATCGCAGGAATTTTTTTAGCTCATAGAAATCATCGTCCTCACATGTTTCTACGAACACTTTTCCTTTTACAAATTGTTCGACTATATTCTGTGACAAATTTAATGATTCGACATCAAATTCATGTCCATCTGAAACGTCTATCAATTTGGAATATACGCATTCACTTAAAGAAACAAAAAATTTAGTTCTCGTATTGAACAAGAATGAACCAAATTTTTTAGAGCTTTTCAAATAGTTATACCTTGAGAATATCATATTATAAAGTATTAAAGGAGATGGCGGCGGAAGTCACCATCTCCTTGACACAAAGATTCTAAAAGATTGCCAATCCTGCTTTTGTCGCAGGAATCTCGACAATTCCGTCACTTTTACACACAATCTCTTTAACGGGTTCTGCTCCGCCAAATACATTTTCCAGCTCTTTAGATAGAATATCGTCAGCAGGAATGAGAGTTTTAAAATCCATCTCTACTCGTGTTTAAGTTTAAACCTACTCTTTCGATTTTCGGCATACTCGCCTGTTAACCAGTAAGGTCTGGATATAATCTTGTCGACTTGATTATTTTCTTATAGAAGATAATTTGTTGTTTGGTCTGCATAGTTTATTCTATTTGTGCCTAGCGGTAAACTTCAACGTCCTGAGTTACAAATATATATATCCCCAAAAGCAGAGTCTTCCTCTGGTAATCTGAATAATGTAATCACCTGAAAGATAATTTGGTAATAATATAGATGTGGCTCCATTGGGAATCATACTAATATACACTGGCTCCCCGTCAGCATCAAGCAAGGATATTTCACATCCATCAAGTGACGTTTGGAACTGTAATGTGTGGTCATTTATCATTATCGTTGGAATCCTAACAGGCGCGGATTTTAAAGGTTCATGCTCCAGCGTTGGATCATAATACCTAACTTGAAGATGAATTATTTCACCCATAACTTGTTGCTCGTTGGCAGTAATGATACCGACGAACAACATCAAAAATAATAGAACCGTTGATCTTTTCATACCTTTTACGTTTAAATGTTTAACGCTGCAAAGGTACGACGATTATATGATTGCTAATGATTTTAGCCGAAATTTCTATAAGTCAAATTAACGCAAAACGTTCCATACCCCCCCCTAAAACTATCTGTATATCAGTTGTTTAGGAAACTTTTAAGTCATACTAAATCACCCTCTTTAATTAGGTGCAACAAACCGACTTTTAGGGTCTGTGCACCCTTCTCGTTGAAAATTTTCTTGTTCGCTCTTGATTTAGCAGTAGTAATGGTTTGTGGAATCGCGTTAGACAAATTGGCTATTGCGCCATCTTCAAAGTCAAGGAAAAGCAAAATACATGTATGAAGTTCCAGTGGAGATAGTTTTTTCTCCTTGGCAAGAATTTTATATATAGTCGGCATGTCCTTACTAAATTGCATCTCCAAGGCTCTCCACTCCGCTTTATTTGGTATAGGATTGTCAGACTTGAAGTCTTTCTTCTTATTGAACACTGAAACTATCTTACTGTTTTCAAACTTTTCGAGGTCATCAACAGAAATTGATGGTTGGTTTCCGCCAGCGAGACTTACAATAGTTTGTCTCAGTTCTTGCCCTTTTTGCTCTTTCTCTGCAATAAGGCTTATATAGTCTTGATTCCTGAGCCTTTGCAGCTCGTTTTGTATTGTTGTGTATTCATCCTTTGCCTTCATGAGAGCCTTATCTAATTTACTGATCTGCTCACGCTTCTTCTGTTGAATCTTCTTGTATTTATAAGTTGCCAATATGATAGAAAGCCCTACAAGAAAAAGAATAATCCCTATCCATATCCTTGCTGTTCTTGTTTTATGATTCTCTTCCTCAAGTTCTTTCTGGGTTCGACTGTAGTCATACAGGGCAGACATGCGGTGAGTTGCATCTATCTGCATCTGGTTATGTAGTGTATCCTGAGCATTTTCATAAAGTTTGGAAAAAAGAATGATAGAATCTAATACGTTTTTGTGGCGATAAACTGCCAACAAACCTTTGTATCCATCAGAAAGATAGCCATGTTGTATAGCCTTTCTAAAGTACCATTCGGCAGAATCCAATTTGTTGGTGGCCAACTCATAGATACCTTTTGTACAATAATAATGTTCACGTCCTTTGGTTATACTTCCGTCCTCATCAAACAGGCCTGAGTTGTTCTCAAAGTCAGTTATTAGTCGGTGGGCTTCATCCAGTTGGCCCCTTTCCGTGTATATGTATATTGCAGATGGAAGAAGACCTGCTGCTCTTTTGTATTCACCCAACAGACGGAGTTTCTCACATGAATTATCTATCATCTGAAGAACTGAGTCTTTTTCCCCCAATATATAATAAGGACGTATCAACTGGCTTTGTGCAACTACAGATTCTATACTGTCACCGAGATGTTTTATACAGCCTACATAGTGGTTTAATGCCCAAATTTCATCATGCGGCAAGTATTGTTGGTGGAATATATTAGCCATTTGTCCATACACTGCCGCTAATGTATTGTAGTTGAAGTCGAGGTTCAATGTGTCTGCCTCATCTATTGCGTCATAATAAGCTTGCAAGGCTTGAGGAGCCTCGCCCATCATGCTATATGTCCTTCCTAATAGATAATGCGCAAGGACTCGTTCGTTGGAGTTTCCTCTATGATCAAAATATGAAACTATTTCGGAAATAGAGGAATCGGACCGGACTGTCACCCCAGTCTTATAAAGGGCTTTTGTCCTGATAAGTTCGTATCGCATTCTGTCCGCCTTGCTCCAGGTATCTTTGTTTTTGCCGTATTTGTTCAAAAGTGTGAGTGCAGCATCTGGACTGGTCTCAATGATTTCATCAATGTTCTGTAGTTCTGTCCGCATACCACTTCCATTGCAAGCTGTCAGCAGGAGAATGGCCGCAATGATGTATAATGATATATGATTCTTCATGTTGGGTACGAATTAGAATAATAGGATATACTCATCTTCCTCATGGAAAGCATTACAACGCTGCATATAGTCGCGCATGGCATTGAAGTCATTGCCGCATAGGTTGTAACTGAACTTTCTGACACGCAGAATGGCATTGATTAGCTTTTCGGGATTATCCTTACGGGTCAGTTGGCGTAGTGCGCTGAGGTAGTCAGTGCGGAACACGGTAGGGATGATGACTTTTGACTGACCAACAGCGGTTAATTCGGCATTCATCATGATACGCGAGATACGTCCGTTGCCATCGGCAAAGGGATGTACCTCACTAATCATGAACAGCATAAAAAGTGCACGCGCAAAGGGATGACGCAAGGCACTATATACCTCAAATCCCTTCTTGAGCGTACCACGCACTTGCTGGTAATCCACGAAGTGAGTCTCGCCAGCACGATTGTTCTGAGTCTTGAACAGACCAGGGCTGGCTTCTGGCCGTGCCGACATCATGATGCGGTGACGATGTTGGAGAATTTCAAGCAGATGGTCAGCAGAGGTGGGCGTGACAGACATCTCCTTACGGTTCGACACGATATAGTAGGTGCCCAGCACGTCATGACTGTCAGCATTGCGGGCTGGCATCGGCGTACGGGTCTCAATAATCTGGCGGGCATCGTCCACCTCAAACTCCGTTCCTTCGATGTAGTTGGAGAAATAGCTCTCGAAGAAAGCGAAGTTGTTATAGGCTTCCTCTGTCTCGTTTGGGTCTGGCAGGTTCTCAAACTCACGCTCGTTTAACGCTGCCATCAGCGTGCCGAACAAGTTTAGTCGCTGACTGTCGAATGGTTCGCCCAATGCACGAGCCTCGGCCACCGTTGATGTCAGAATCTTCGACGGTTTGGTGGTGAGCAACGCCCCGATGATGGCATCCAGCCGCTGGAACTCGTCGGCCATATCCAACTCACTTGCAATCTCACGGGCAGCATCACGCAACTTGTTCAACTCTGCCTCACCATTGGTCTGTAGCACCTTGTCAAGTTTTTCCTCTATCGTCGCTTGCGTCAGGCATTTTGCCACACCGTCGCGAGTATAGCCCGTCTGAAGGTTTTCCAGATAGGCTCTCGCACTGCATGAAATACGCAGTCCGCCCATAAAGGGGTAGTCCTGCGGCAGTGCCTCATGACCTTCCAGCAGGTGGACGCTGATGCCTGGCAGGTGGATTTTCTTCGTGTACGTATAAGTAAGGTATATATGTCCGTCGTTCGTCGGACGGCACTCGAAGGCACTTCTATGGCTCATCACCGCTCCTGGATAGAGTTCCCCCAGGATGAAGAACAGATTGCGACGTATCAGGTTCTCAGCCGTGTCGTTCATGTTGGTGGTGTATATCTTGGGCGCTATCTTCACCAGCCGTCCTTCCTTCTTCATCTGCGTGATGAACTTGGAGGTGGCCTTGTCGGACGAAGCCATCACTATCTCGTGGTTCAGTAGGGCATTTCTTTCCATCTTTTCTTCAAATTTGAGTGCAAAGATAGTAATTTTTTCCAAAACCAAAGTGTAAATCGACGAAAATCCTCCAATTCTTAGTGATAATTTATTCCCTTATTTGGTATTTTGATAAATTCTTCGTACCTTTGCACCCGACAACGAGCTACAAACACGGCTGGTGGCTCCGAGTCGGGTGCTCATTGAAAGGCAATTTATAGCAGAATGAAGAATTGAGAACGGTCTCCAAATCGTAACCCCGATTATTCTCAATTCCCCGAACTGCCTTTATACAAAGAAATCCTGAAAATTCTTCCAAAGTTACGAAAAAACGAGTGCAATACAAAAGAAAATCACTTTTTTCTTGGCAATAATATAGCAGTTGGCATAAGTCCCGAAGGGACAAAAGAACACAGGGAGGGGTGAAGCGGAGCGAAACCCCTTCAATGATAGCGTTTCAAATCAAACCCCAAAGGGGGGTGACAGAATTGATTGAGCTTAGCTGTTCTGTCGTGCCTTCAGCACTCTTTATACATAATAAACTCTTATTAGCAGGGGTTACGCCCTTCGGGCTTCACCGCCTGCCTGTCATCTATCGTGCCTTCGGCACTGACTATGCCAACAACTATATCATTGCCTTTTTCTTTTTATTGCCGAGTGTCAGTAACTTCGGCATAGTCAAAGTTATTAGAAAAAAAGTTGATTATTTTTAACAAGTTATGTTTTTTATTTGTATTTTTGCATTATAAAAAGTACGTCAATATGAAAAAGCACCTCTTATCGATATTGATTTTTTTTCTTTGCGTTCCCTTGTTCGGACAAGTATATCGCAATCCTATTATATCAGGATTCCATCCAGACCCAAGCGTGTGTAGGGTAGGTGACACGTTTTATCTGGTAAACAGTAGTTTCCAGTATTTTCCAGGTGTTCCCATCTTTCAGAGCAAAGACCTTATTCACTGGCAGCAGATTGGCAACGTATTGGATAGAGAGTCGCAGGTGCAGTTGAAAGGTGCTTCCTCATGGCAGGGTATCTATGCGCCAACCATTCGATACCATGACGGTACATATTATATGATAACGACCAATGTGGGCAATGGTGGCAACTTCATGGTAACGGCAACTAATCCGAGAGGACCGTGGAGCGAACCTATATGGCTGAAGCAACAAGGCATTGACCCGTCATTGTATTTCGAGAATGGCAAATGCTACATGGTAAGCAATCCTGACAATACCATCATGCTTTGTGAAATCAATCCCTCTACGGGAGAACAACTTACAGAGAGCAAGGCACTTTGGCAAGGAACGGGAGGCAGATACCCTGAAGGTCCACATATATATAAGAAGGATGGGTGGTATTATCTGTTGATTTCTGAAGGTGGAACGGAGTTGGCGCATCGGTTGACGATTGCCCGAAGCAAAAAGATTGATGGTCCTTACCAAGCTAATCCCGACAATCCCATCCTTACCCATTGTTCGCTGGCTGGTCAATCTAATATGATTCAAGGTACGGGACATGGTGACTTGGTACAGGCTGTAGATGGTCGCTGGTGGATGGTGTTCTTGGCTTACCGTAACTTTGGCGGTTCTTACCATCATCTTGGTCGTGAAACCTTCTTGGCTCCCGTGAAGTGGGACAAAGGTGCTTGGCCCGTGGTGAATGGCGGAAATCCCGTGGACACGATTATGAATGTTGGAAGTAGGAATTTTGATGGAGGACGTAAGTTGAAGGAGGATGTAGGAATGATGAAGGATGATGTGTTACGAGATACGCAATATGCAAGTAAGGAGGGAGATAGTACTTCCTCCCTTGGTACTTCATCCTCGCCATTAGGCGAAACACCTCATCCTTCAAACCTCATCCCTCCTTCATCTTTTGGCTGGTTATACTTGCAGAATCCCTTGATGGCAAATTATGAGGTGCATGATGGCGTGTTACGACTACACCCTCATGGTACGTTGACAGAAAATGAGAGACCAACATTCAAGGGTGTGCGCCAGGAAGATGCTCGTATGACGGTAGAAACGGAAGTGAGAAAGGTTAACGGAAAGGAAATGCCATTGAGGGCAGGATTGTCTGTTTACCAGATAAACGACGGGTATTTGAACTTTTGCGTAGAAAATAATTCCGTGGTGTTGAGGATGAAACTCAAGTCGGTAGATTATGTAGTGGGACAGGCTCCCTTGTCGGGGGAAATGGAATCAGTCAAGTTACGCATACAGAGTGACGGAGAAAAATATGTCTTTGCTTATTCCACCGATGGTAATACCTACCAACCAGTGGGAAGTATGGATTGCACTTTGTTGAGTACCGAGGTGGCTGGTGGTTTTACGGGTGTTATTATCGGTATGTTTGTTGAAGGAAGTCGTTCTGATAGTGCGGCAGATTTCATGTATTTCAAGTATGTTCCAGAGAAGTGAGAGGTGAGAGGTGAGAAAGGAGAGATATGATTAAGAAGCAAGAGGCAAGAAAGTAGGAAGCAAGAGATATGACTTGGCTTTTTGAGACAAGCAATCTTAGGTATTCTCTCACTTCTCACCCCTCACCTCTCCCCCCTAATAATAGTATTGTTCAATTTTAAATGTTTTACAAGTTATGAAAAAGTATTTAGCAGAAATGGTCGGCACGATGGTGCTGGTATTGATGGGTTGCGGTGTTGCCGTAAGCCTTAATTGTTCTTCTGATTGTGCTACCGTAGCCAATGCGGGAACCGTTATCGGTACAGCTATGGCATTTGGCTTGGCAGTAGTGGCAATGGCTTATACCATTGGCGGAATTAGTGGTTGCCATATCAACCCAGCCATTACATTAGGTGTTTTCCTCAGTGGCAGAATGAGTTCAAAGGATTGTGGTATGTATATGCTCTTCCAGTGCATTGGTGCATTCATTGGTTCAGCCTTGCTCTTCCTGCTTACTTCGGGTGTTGAAGACTTGTCGGGAACGGGTGCCAACGATTTGCAAAACGGTGTTTCCGTGATGGGTGGCTTGTTGGCTGAAATCATCTTTACCTGCGTGTTCGTACTTGTTGTGCTGGGCGCTACGGCAAAGACAAATGGAGCTACCAACAACTTTGCTGGCTTGGCAATCGGTCTTTCCTTGATTCTTATCCACTTGGCTTGCATCCGCTATACAGGAACATCTGTGAACCCCGCTCGTTCATTGGCTCCAGCTTTCTTCCAAGGAGGTACGGCCCTTTCTAATCTTTGGATATTCATCGTTGGTCCATTCGTTGGTGCAGCTATTGCAGCTGGTATCTGGAAAGTGATTGATACGGAGAAGGAATAAACATTCCATGACTCATAGAAAAACGGCACCTTCAAAAGTGCCGTTTTTTTATTTCCATACATTTCTATTCATCTTTATGATATAATCGTCTAATGAGACAATTCAATCATCGAGCCTTTTCAACTCCTTCTATACTTTCTTCGTGTAAGCCTGTCCTCTTGACACTAAATACTGAAACTTAACTACATCGTCGACAATCTCAATGTGGAACGTAAAGAAAGCCCTGTAACTTCCGATTCGGATGCGATAGACGGCATGATAACCGACAAGTTTAGAACAATTGGTTATATCTTCAATGTTTTGGGCAGCTTTCACTTCCTTGATGACATTGAGAACACTTTCAAGCTTTTTCCCTGATAGTTTGGCAATAACTTTGGAAAAACTTTTGGAAATCTTTACCTTCATAGACCGTATTTCTTTTCAAAGGCAGCTTGTTCTTCCTCGCTTAGCAACTCCATACCTTCTGGATCCGTCTGTTGAAGATACTTGTAAACGGCAGCATCATCGTATGCTTCAACAATCTCGTCAAGACTGCTCTCAATGAAATGCTTTAGATTTGTTCCTCGACTGGCGGCAATGACAGACAGACCACAGAATGTGGCGGGCTTGATATCTATGACTTTGCGACGCATGGCGGGTTTTGGTGTTTTTCTTCCTGTTGTTTCCATCATTCTTAGTATTTTGTCACAAAGATAAATTATATATACGATATATACAAATTTTTAGTCAACAATTTCATTTATATAAAATCCTTGCGATAATTCTATAGAAAAATGACAAATGAAGTTGACAAATTGGAGGATGATGTGTGAGAAAGGTTTATATATTAACAATATTTCATGAGTTTCTGCATTAAAAAATGTTGTATCGTTTTGTGTTGCCAAATTAAAATGTTAATTTTGCAATCTGCAAGATAATATTGATATTCATTATTTTAAAATAACATATAATTATGGTAGATTACAAATCATTAGGCTTGGTGAACACTCGTGAGATGTTCGCACGTGCCATCAACGGCGGTTATGCTATTCCCGCTTTCAACTTTAACAACATGGAACAGTTGCAAGCTATTATCAAGGCTTCTTCTGACCTCAAGAGTCCTGTGATTCTTCAGGTTTCTAAGGGTGCTCGTAACTATGCCAACGCTACCTTGCTGCGCTATATGGCTCAGGGTGCTGTGGAATATGCCAAGGAATTGGGTTGCAAACATCCTGAAATCTCTCTTCACCTTGACCATGGTGACAGCTTCGAGACTTGCAAGAGCTGTATCGACTATGGCTTCTCTTCTGTGATGATCGACGGTTCTGCCCTTCCATACGAGGAGAACATTGCTTTGACCAAGAAGGTGGTAGAATATGCACATCAATTCGACGTTACCGTTGAGGGTGAGTTAGGTGTGTTGGCAGGTGTTGAAGACGAGGTGGTTGCAGCTGAGTCTCACTATACAAAACCTGAGGAAGTAATCGACTTCGTTAGCCGCACGGGTGTTGACTCATTGGCTATCTCTATCGGTACTTCTCACGGTGCTTACAAGTTCACTCCAGAGCAGTGTACACGTGACCCGAAGACTGGTAAGCTCGTTCCTCCTCCATTGGCATTCGATGTGCTCGACGCTATCATGGTGAAATTGCCAGGATTCCCCATCGTGCTCCACGGTAGTTCTTCTGTTCCACAAGAGTATGTTGACATCATCAACAAATACGGTGGCAAGTTGCCAGATGCAGTAGGTATTCCAGAAGAGCAACTTCGCAAGGCTTCCAAGAGTGCCGTTTGCAAGATTAACATCGACTCTGACTCTCGTCTTGCCTTCACCGCAGCCGTTCGTAAGACGCTCGTTGAGAAGCCAGGTGAGTTCGACCCACGTAAGTTCTGTGGTCCTGCTCGTGACGAAATGGAGAAGATGTACAAGCACAAGATCATCGACGTGCTCGGTTCTGACAACAAGCTCGCTCAGCTCGACTAATTCGACAGTGTGAGTATTAATCACACATTGATATAAGGTGGAAATGTTCTTTGTGCATTTCCACTTTTTTTATTGTCAAAGATGAATGAAAAAGGTGGTATAGTTATTTAAATTCTTAAATCCGTGTCGTAGATTTAATAAACTACGACGTAGATTAATAAAACTACGTCACAGTTTTATTAATCCGTGTCGCAGATTAAACTTTTCTTATTATTTCCTACATCTTAATCAATAATGATTTAGATGTTTTATAAAAATAAGACAAAGGATTATTTTATCAACGGTGCTATACAATTTATGTTATGAAAGGATAGCAACTTATCATTTCGATTGAGTATATTTGGAAGATAAGGAAAAAAACGATATTTTTGCAACATAGATGATAATTGAAAATATTAACTGTTATGAGAAAACTATTAGTTATTTCATTCTTGATCATTGCCTATACGGCAGTGGCACAGCGTACCCCTACAATGGGATGGAGTTCTTGGAATACCTTTGCCCTCAACATCAATGAGGACTTAATCAAGCAACAAGCAAATGCCATGCACCAAACAGGCTTGCAGAAGGCTGGCTATCAATATGTAAACATTGATGATGGCTATTGGGATGGTCGTGGTGAGGATGGACATTTGCGCTTGAACATGATACTTTTTCCTCATGGTATGCGAGCCTTGGTGGATTATATTCATTCGTTGGGTTTGAAGGCTGGAATCTACAGTGATGCTGGCGACAATACTTGTGGATCTGGTAATAAACACGCATGGGGAATGGGTGTAGGATTTGCGGGACATGAAGAGCAAGACTGCCAACTCTATTTCCGTGATTGGGACTTTGATTTTATCAAAGTGGATTATTGTGGTGGCAACCACATGGGATTGGATGAGCGACAGCAATACACCAAAATTTCCAATGCCATCAAGAATTGCGGAAAGAAAGACGTGGTTTATAATATGTGTAGATGGGCTTTTCCAGGTACTTGGGGAGCTGATGTGGCTGACTCGTGGCGAACAACGGGTGACATCTACAACGCATGGCGTTCGGTGAAAGGTATCTTGGCTGAAAACCTCTATCTCTCGGCTTATTGTCACGATGGTCATTATAATGACATGGATATGTTGGAGGTGGGACGCTCAATGTCACAGATAGAAGATGAGACTCACTTCGGCATGTGGTGCATCATGGATTCACCGTTACTTATAGGTTGCGACATGTCAAATATCAAACCAGAGACTTTGAAACTGTTGACCAACGCTGACCTCATTGCACTCAATCAAGATCCACTTCACTTGCAGGCATACGTAGCCGACAAGATAGGAGAGTGCTATATACTTGTGAAAGACATTAAGAAACTGGGAGGCAAGGAAAGGGCATTCGCCATTTACAATCCTTCTGATGAGGCACAAACTGTGAAGTTCGATTTCAAGACCATAGACTTGGGTGGGCAGGTGCAATTATATGATTGCTTCCTCCAGACAGATTATTTATGGGATAAGGGACGTGTGTCGTTCACTATTCCTGCCCATGGCACTAAAATATTTCGTGCGAAAGGGACGAAAAGGTTGGAGCGCACACGCTATGAGGCAGAAACGGCGTGGTTGAGCAAATACCAGGAATTACGAAACAATGTACAAGCAGAAACCGCCATCTATGGTACGCATGAGAATGCAACGGGTGGATATGTAGCTCGTTTTCTTGGAAAACGTGCCGATAATGATTTACAATGGCAACACGTTAGGGTGAAGAAGGCGGGTCGCCGCACGATGACCATCGGTTGTTTTTCTGGCGAGGATCGTGAAATGGATGTGTATGTGAACGGACAGTTTGTTAGGACTTTGAAGGTTTCTGCCCGGGGGTGGAACGACCGACAAACAATCAGTGTGGATGTGAACTTGAGAAAAGGCGATAATGTGATTCGCCTTGTTAATGCCCATGATTGGATGCCTGACATTGACGGTATGGAAATTTCAAATCAACGTTATATCCTTTTTTGATGACAAGTAAAAGCCAACGGGCGACGAACATGATCGGTTCGTCGCCCGTTGGCTTTATGAATGTTGTTGTTGCTCGTTGTCTTGATACGATTATGGTTGATAACATTTGATCTTCGCTCCATCGAATCCAACAGCCATGATATAGGCAGGACTTTCAGAAGTATTCCAAACCACGTTGGTGTAAGTAGGAACATATTCGCTGCTACCATGACCATACGATGTGCAATGCAAGAGGTTGCCGTTGGCATCGTAAGTCTCAAAGCCCACTACGTTTTTCCATGAAGCATGATTGATCTTGACGATACTACCTGAACGTGAGCAACCTGCATTCAGCGTGTTGGCAACAAGAGCTGCCTTGTCACGGAAGGCTGGCATGTTGTTGACATCAAGATAATAGAATGCTGCTGGTGGCAATGGATAATTCTCTGCCTCAATTTCCTTCTTCAGGTTGTCAAGCATGGCTTGTGTGATGGTGAGCTGACGGGTAGAATAGTCGGATATCGACTCATTTACGGTCTTGAACATACCCACTTTCTCGAAATATGGCAGATAGTTGGTCTTGGTGATGTGGCACCATTGGCGCATGAAGTTCACCTGTTTCTGTCCATCGTTCATGCCAGAAAGGTTCATGGTACGCATCTTCTCAAACAAGTCGGGATAAGCATCGGGGTGAATGCCAGCTATGCGAGTGTAGATAAGCAACTGCCAGAATGGAATCAGCGTACAGAATACGTCGTTATGGGCATGTGGAATGAATTGTCCGCCCTTCATGATGTTATATTCCATGAAGTCGTAATAGCGGAATCCGTTCGACTCATTTTCCAATCTATGATACTTGTTAGGTCGTAAGAGGTGTTCTACGTATGCAGAATAGATATTGTTGGTTACCTCAGTCAATCCAATCCACAGTACACCATTGGTTTGGTTGACGTGCCCCAACTCATGGGCAGAGCCCCAGAAGTCGAAGTATGTAGGAGAGGTGGGGTCTCTCAATGCGTTTACGGGAACGCAGAAGCCATCGTTGCTGGCATGGTACAGACCTGCACTCGTTGCCACGGTGATAACTGCCATGTGGTTTTTAGGATTACGGTTGTATTTGTAGAGTCCCATCACGTCGTGCTCAATAGATACGATGCTGTCGTATGTTTGCACGAGCCATTCTCCATTGGAAGGACAGTTTTGTCTGAGTGTGGCAACGGGGAACACGCCTTGTATGTATTTGCCTCTGAAGTCCATACAGTCGCCCTTGGCATTGGCAAGCAGTTGTTGCCAGTCGGCGTTGGTGTCTCCACGTACCAAGTCGAAATATCCATTCTCCGTACCATTGACGAAGTGTATCTTCACGTTTGGTGCAGTTTTGTAATCACTTGTATAATAGTTGATATAGCCATTGCCCTTGTTCTTACAACTGATGACGTTGATGCCATTGGTCAATGGGTAATAGTCGGTTGTAAATTCAGAAGGACCGAAGTTACGTATTTGCAAGGTGACAGGAGAGTCTCCGATACCTTCAGCAACAACCATGATGTTTTCGCCAGTCTTGAAGGTGATACCTGTTGGGTTTTCGTGATTGTTGTATGTATAACTGTTCTTCAGTTCGTTGATGAGCTCGTTCACAGGACGGTATGGTTCGTATTCAGCCACGCGATATTTCGTGGAGTAAGTACCTTCGTAAATCCCTAATGCTAAATTGCGGATGGCATCAACGGTAATCTCCTCGATTTGTTCTTTCGTAACGCCAGCTTTCAGTTGTGTACATAAGTTGTCGGCAAACACCTCATACATCATGTCGCTGAAGAAATTGTCTTTCTGGTAGAATGCCATCTCAGCCACACATGCAAAATTATTGGCTCCACTGTTGACCGTGAATCGTACGGCAGTTACATTGTCAACACCATTATCTCCGAAGCTAATGTATGAAGAACTGCCTGAACCGCTGAGATTCATCGTGCGCAAGGTAATCCACTCTGAAGAACCACTTACTTGATAGGTAATCACCACTTCTTGGAAGTTACCATTGTTGTTTCCGTCTTGACGTGGAGTGTAGATAGCATAATCTACGTGCGACGGTTCATTGAGGTTATAGGTGAGCGTGACGGGGAATCGAGTGGTGGCAGTGCTCCAAGGGGAATGATAGAACGTAGAGTTGTCTCCATCGAATGAACGAGTGATGGCGTAGCCCGATTCTGCTTGGCTTGCCGTACCATTCTTGATAGCTATTTGCTTGTCAGAAGTGTTCTTTCCTTCCTGTGTGATAAAAATAGTCTTGGCAGTTGTCCCGCTTTGGATGTCGGTAGCATCTTTCGAGAGACCTATTGTAAGATGAGCTGTTCGATTTGCCAGGTTATAGTTGGGTGTTGGGAAAATGGCGATGTTTCCGTTTTTCTGCACTTTCCATGTCAGCCAATCTGCGTCGCAACTGATGTTGTCGTATGGATAATTGCTGGAGAGGGCAATGGTGGCGAAATCATTATATCCCAATATGATATATTCGGAAGGAGCCACTATCAGGTTAGCGTTCCCTTTCTCCTGACCTAACTTTAACGTTTGTGCTTGGGCATTTGTGGCAAATAGTGTCATGAAGAGTGCCCAAAGAAATATTTTTGATGTTTTCATTTTTATACTGGAGTTTCAAGTTAACGAATGACAATTTTCTTACCGTTGACGATATAGATACCTTTTTGATATTGAGCAGATGGCACCATGCGTCCTTGCAGGTCAAAGATGCGATTTTCTGAGTCAGTACTTTCTTGTGTGATTTCAGAAATACCTGTTGGGTCAATGACATTGAATGGTTCTGTTGTCAAGGTAATCTCTGGGTAATATCTTGAAGTGGCACTGATGACAACGCCAGAGTTTGGTTTCAGGAACGTGAGGTTTCCTCCTTTGTAAGAGTAGTCGGTTTCGCTGGATAGTTGTTCCCCGTTGGCATTGGTTAATTGAATGCTTGCGCCTACGTTGGCAGACCATCCATTGACAAAGAACAAATGACGGAAATTGTATGCCTCGTTGATGTTGGCAACGTCTAAGATATGGTAAGGACGTTGAGGCATGATGTTGGCGTGCATGGTATATACACGTGAAATATTGTTGTATATGGTGGGGAAGGAATTGAAGAACAGAGAATTGTCCACAATGTTGATGTGAGAGAGTCCTTCATAAATGCCATCCACTTTCTTTGCCCAGGTAATTTCATTCAGATTGTTAGATTCAGCAGAAAAGACAGTGAGGTAACGACTGTCAGAGAAGTCTAACGTTTCTAACTGGTTGTTGTCAATGTACAGATTGTGTAGGTTTGTCAGTGCAGGAGCATTCAGAGCCACCAGTTTGTTGTTGGAAGCAACGAGGTTTCGTATTTCCTTGCACTTTGAAATAGAGAGTGATGACAATTGGTTGTCTTGGCAAAGGAGGGTTTCCAGATTGCCCATGCTGCTCAAATAAGAAATGGTAGTCATCTTATTTCCCGCACAAATCAAAGCCTTGATATTGCCCACACCATTGCTTTTCAAACCAGATGAGGTGAGTTGATTGCCAGCGATGTTGACATATTCCATCTTCAAACTGCCGATGGTGATACCAGTCAGTTGATTGTCTTGGCAATCCAAGTGTGTCATACTGGTGCATTTCGACAAATCGAGTCTGGTCAGAGCATTGTCTGAGCAATACAGGCGTTGTAATGCCGTTGCGTCAGAGACATTCAACTCTGTCAAATCGTTTTCACAGGCATATATTGCTGTAATGTCTTTGTCGGTAGTAATGGTTAATGATTCAGATTTGATGATAAAATCTCTCAATTGACCATTAGATCTAAATTCTACCGTAGAACCATCTCCCCAAGTAAGTTTCACTTGCATGTCGGCATTGAGTGCCAGAGACAAGTTTTCGCCTACCGCTTTGCTGGTCTTCATTGTAATGGTGCTGGCGAATGCGTTACTTGAAACGCCAAGCATTGTCGCTAATAGCAATAGCAAATAAGTCTTCTTCATATTGATAGCCAAATAAGTTAATTCTTTGAATTGGCAAATTTAAGAAAAAGACTTGAGCTGTGCAAGAAAACAAGAGACTTTCTAATGATTTAGGGTTTTTCAATCAAAACGACGGCATACGCCGACATTCCTTCTTCACGTCCAGTGAATCCTAATTTCTCTGTTGTGGTGGCTTTGATGGAAATATCATCTTCGTCAATACCCATGACGTTTGCCATACAGGTTTTCATGGCAGGTATGTGTGGGTTGATCTTGGGGCGTTCGGCACAAACCGTAGCATCGATATTGCCAACATGATACCCTTTGGTGGCAATTAAATCGACTACCTTGCGCAAGAGAATCTTGCTGTCGATGTTCAACGTGTCTGCTGATGTATCTGGAAAATGGTAACCGATGTCTCGCATGTTGGCAGCACCGAGCAAAGCATCACAGATAGCATGAATGAGAACATCTGCATCACTGTGTCCCAACAATCCCAATGAGTGTTCTATCTTGATTCCACCCAACCACAACTCGCGTCCTTCCACGAGTTGGTGGACATCATATCCCATGCCAACTCTTATCTTCATCGTCTGAATAAGTCTTTGATGCCATCCATGTCGAATGCCAAGGTGAAACGTAAGGTCTGGTCTAATGGGTTGTTCTTGGCTGTGGCAATAACATATCCTGCATCCAATGAGAATACGCTCATGCGGAATCCCGCTCCCACCGTGAAGTATTTTCTGTTACCTTTGTTCTCAGCCTCATGGTGATAACCGGCGCGTACGCTGAACTGGTCGTGATAAATGTATTCTGCACCCACACTCCATTGTATCTCTTCCAGTTCTTCCTTGAAACCATTGGGAGCATCTGAGAAACTCTTAAACATACCCGTGATAGACGACATGTCGCTATATTCGGCAATCACACGTCTGCGATAATCTTCAATGGCTTCACCCTCGTTTTGCTTGGGAACGGTGGGAACCAACAGCTTATTGGCATCTGCGGAGATGGAGAAACGGTTGTATTCATCAACGGGAATCATCAGCGAAGCACCCAAACGCATGTTGGTAGGGATAAACTGGCTCTCGTTGTCTCCACTAAAAGTAATCTTACTACCAATGTTGGAGATGTTCAAACCCAATCCCAATTGACATTCACGACGCCAGATATTGATATAGTTTTGGTAATAAGCTGCTATGTCGGCTGCAAAGGCAGAGGCTGGTGAAGACTCTTCGGAATAGTCGAATCGCATATCGGAGTAAATCCAACGCACACCAGCCGACAAAGAAAACTTCTCACTGAGCATCAAGGAATATGCTACGTCGAGAGCCATCTCGTAAGGCTTGATGGTCATGTTGTTGTCATCGGTAAGACTGGAATTTAAATACACCTCACCCAAGGAGAAATAACGGAGTGAACTGGAAATGGCGGAATAGTCGCCGATACGGTAGTAACCAGCCAGATAAGCCAAGTCGATGTCGCTAACCAATTGGCGCAACCAAGGGGTGTAGTTGAGTGCTATACCTGCTCGTGAAATGTTAAACGGATATTTGGCAGGATTCCAGTGCTGTGAGTTTACGTCAGGATCGGTAGCAGCACCAACGTCTCCAAGACCACCAGAACGGGCATCAGGAGCAATCGTTTGCGAGATAATGGCGTAATTTACTGGGTTGAACATATTCTCCTTGTCTTGTGCCGATACCGTCAGCGATACCGATACAAGCAAGAGTGTTACCAATATTTTGAGTGTCTTATCCATTCTGTATTCCTGTTTTTTCGTATTTATTCGCTAATACACTTTACATAAAACGAATAACTTGCTTAATTATTGCTTAGAATGACAAGTTTCTTGGCTTTGGTGGCTTGACTGCTACCGTCGCTTGACAATCTGATGCGGTAGAGATAGACACCCGTGTTGAGTCTTCTGCCATTGTCAACGGTTAGGTTCCAGTCGATAGTATAAGTGTTTGCGATGGATGTTCCGCTCTCTGCGTGTGTCCACAATAGTCTGCCGCTCATGTCGAAGATGTCGAGCATCACATCTACGTTGCTTCCCATCCTGTCGTGAGTGACGATGAAGGTAGTACTGGTCTTTGCGGGATTATTGGTGCAGTTCACGTTGAGGATATTGGGCTCCAATCCCTTTACCACATTGAAAGTCAGTTCTGTGGTAGATGAATTGTTTAAGATGTCCCATGCGCGGAACGTCAACTTATGTGTTCCTACGGAGAGTTCTGGAATGTTATAAAACGTGCTTCCGCTGGTATATGAACCAAAGTCGAAGGTGAAGTTGTTGTTTAATACATACGTCTTCGACATCTCACCATCGATAATGAGTTCCAGATCGTGTCCTATTCCGTTACCTGTGGCATTGATACCGTCTTGGTCATTGATTTTTGCCACGAAGTAGGGAGTTGGGTTCACTTCACCTCCGTTGGAGAATGAAGGTGAATTGAGATAGCAATAGATAGACGGACCTGTCAAATCGTTACCGGAAACATCACTTCCACCGATGGTAAAGTTAGTGTTTGCGCCATGTGCAAGTAGTGTATGGAAATTGTTAAAGGCATATACGTTGATCAGTCCTGTCTCACCACTGTAATTGATGTCTTTTGGAACGGCAAAGGAGATGTTGAACTTGCCATTGCGCACGCTGTCGCTACCATTATATAATGTCTTGGTACGGTCGTAATACGTGAAAGGTTCGTCAGACATTTCCTTTGGAGTCTTGTCATTTTGCTTACATGTAATCAGTTCCTTGGAGTCGCGCACGGTGATAGACACAATTCCACTGAAGTCACTACCGTTTTCAATGTGTCCAACGATTTTGGCTATCGACCCTGCTTTCATGGTTGCACGTACTGATGTGGATGATGTGGGAATGCCATTGATAGAATCGATGATGACATTCAACATGGGAAGATTAAGCGAAATGGCTGGGTCACCCAACAAAGAGTATTGCAGTTTATTGTTGGTAGTGTCTAAGCCTTTGATAATCATCTCGTTCTTAGCAAGCATCTGCGCTTCGCCCAACGTGTTCTTCCTACCGTTGGGGGTGTCGAGAACATGCTTGACAAACGACTTGTTGATTACTTTATTATAGTTGGCATAAACGGTGCGGGTCGTTCCGAAGAACGCCACGGCTCCTCCTTTCTTGTTCAGTACCGCTGCCTCACCGATGGTTGACGATGAACCATCCCACGGCATGATGTCGCATGATGCGGTAATCCACAAAGGAAGATTCTTATTCGAGAATGATTCAAAGTCGGTGAGCCTCAGTACATTTTCGTGCGACATTTGGTCTTCGCGTCCGTGTCCTGCATAATCCATGATCAATGCACCGTTGGCTTGGTATTGCTTGATTTCCTTTGATGCTTCGGGGTAAGTATTTCCTGTGGAAGAAGACTCTCGCTTATAGGCATCCCACATTACTTTCTTGATGATGTATCCAGGATGTGCGGCAGAGGTTTCCTCGGCAGCCTCATTGACATCTCTCATGTGGATGTCTTTGTTGCCGTCGTCACCCATGAATACCAACATGTTCTGCCATGAGCCAGCATTCGCATTTTCCACGTAGCTGATAGTCTTGTCAACCATGATTTTTGCCTCGTCTTCCGTGGTTACGGGGAATCTTCCCACTGCTAAGTCCAATTTATCCGAACTCATGGGATTGGTACCTTCTCCATCATCGAGCAAGGCATAGAAGCCATCATCTACGTAACAGTAGATTTCATTGAATGAATTTTCGCTTTCAAAGCATAACAGATAATCGTCGGGCATTGCTGTTTTCCAGTCGCTCGTATTCATCCTGTTGTCCCATGCTCCGTCTCCAAATAGCAACAAATATTTAGGCATGTCTTTCTCATCTTCCGCCCTATCGTAGAGCATTTTCAGGTATCGGCGATAAGCGTTGGCATCGGGTGTACCGCTGCTGAACTCATTAAACAGTTCGTCGGCTGGCACGATGCGTACTCGTAAGTTGTCACGACTTTCATGGAAAGAAGCCAGGCGTTGTGCTTGTGTGAGTGTCTTTTGTGATGTCGGAATGATGATAATCATATCAGCGGCAGCATCAGCATGATGGTCTTGGTTTGTGATATTGTGTACATATTCGGGCGAAGCGAATGTCGTGGCATTTAAGTTGGGGGCAGCTTTGGCTTTCGTCAACGTGATAGAGATGTAGTCAAGACGCACGGGACCACCAGAGATACAACTAATCTTTATGTCGTTGCTTGCCTTCACCTCATTGATGGTAAACGTAGAAGTGCTTTCGTTACCTTTGTCATAACTGTTGATGGTAATGCTCATCGTACCTTTGTCCTCACCGTTTACTTCCAATCTCACTTGACTGGCTGTTCCTGCAGATACGGCTATGCTCACCTTTCCCGTGCCTGATGCGTCGCCTAATGGAGAGTTGAGGGTGTAGGTTTTGGATGAACCATTATTAATGGGTGTGTTCTCAAACAAGTTTCTCCCTCCATGATACCATGAGAAATTGTCTATTTCATGTAGGATGTGGTAATCATCTGGCGAGGGATAAAAAGAATTGATGAATGCGGCAGAATCAACCGACAAAGGAGTGCTGTCGTTTTGGGTAATCAAGTAATATCCGTAATCTGAATAAGGATTGCGCGTGCGAATGGTGGTGGTATTACTATTCCACGTTACGGGACCCTTGGCATAAAACAGTCGCTTGCCATTGTATGTGCAAGTGGCTACTTCCTTGAGGTCGTCGTATTTAATCAGGTCATCGGCAATCAGTCGTTCGTTTTGCAGTGCTCCGCCATAACCGTAAATCTTCACCTTATTTAAATCGGTGAACCCTGCTTGACGGATGAGTGCGTCAGTGAGTTGGTACACGCCAGATGACGGAACCCGTATCTTTGCCCATCTTCCCGAAGCCAATACGGAATGGGCTGCATAGCGTGAGGATGCTGAAGCATTGGCTCGTGCTTGAGCTTTTCGTATGGCACGAGGCAGTGCCTTGCTTTCCACCTTCAGCATGAAACTAACCAATATCTGGTATTTGTTGTCGCGGAATACCAACGGACAGAAACTCACTTCCAACGAGGCTTTCTTCCTGCTGACGCCTATACATTGGTTGATGGTGGGTATGTTGGGCAGGGCTGCTCCGGATATGGCATTGTATTTGGCAATGTCGGAAGCCGACATGTCGATAAATTCGGGATATACGATAGAAACGTTGTAAGTGGAGTCTTGATAACCGTCGGGCAAGGGGAATGAACTACTGAAATGGGGTAGGAGGGTATCTATCTCCACATCATCAGCCGTTAGGTTGTAAAACCTTTGTGCCCTCGTAGGTAAGGGCAATGAAATCAAGAGGTAAAGGAACAATAATGCCTTTACCATATTCATATACTGATGTGTGAAATGCGCCTTCATCTATCTTAACTCCTTGCCTCCTTTTTCTCCTTAACTACTTACAATTAAAGTCGAGTACCTTGCGGTCTTCCAAGTAACCTTCCAAATGGTCGTCGATATGGACAGGACCTACACCAGCAGGCGTTCCCGTATATAGGATGTCGCCCGTCTTGAGGGTGAAAAACTGACTGATATAGGCGATAATCTCATCTACTTTATACATCATGTCGCTTGTACAACCCTCTTGTACAGTCTTGCCGTTGATGTCTAAGTGGAAGTGTATCGCTTGGATGTCGCGAAACTTTTCGATGTCCACCCACTCGCCAATGGCAGCAGAGCCGTCAAAGCCCTTACATATCTCCCAGGGACGACCTTTCTCACGAAGCTTTTGTTGTAACTCGCGGGCGGTGAAGTCTATTCCTACCGTTACCGCATCGTAATAGCGATGGGCAAAACGTTCGGGGATTGACTTGCCTAACCTGCAAATGCGCACTACCACTTCCGTCTCGTAATCCACTCTCCCTAAATGGTCGGGGATGAAAAACGGCTTGTGGTCTTTCAGCAATGCTGAGTCGGCTTTCGTGAATATCACGGGCTCCTCTGTCTTTAATAACGTACCATGCAACTCTTTATTGTGCAAGGCGTAATTCATTCCAATGGCAAATATCTTCATTTCTTGTAACTTTTATTATTGGAGTTCAGGAGTATAACGTAGTTCAGGAGTTAAGACATTTGTCAGTTTTCCTTTGATTTTAAAACATTTGTCTTAACTCCTTAACTCCCTTAACTCCTGTAACTCCTATCTTTCATTTTTCTCTATTCACTCAATATGTTTCCCACCAATCTCACTGCATCGGTGATGTTTATGTCGCCGTCTTCGTTCATGTCGGCAGCATCCTCATAGAATACATCAGGTGTGTTTCCTAAAATATAATTGACGATAGCCACTACATCCGCAATGTTTACCAATCCGTCACCGTTCACATCGCCAAGTTTGCGTTCTACGCTTTGCTGTGTTTCTACGGTTACGTTGATGGTGTTGATTTTCTGTGTAGCTGAGAAGGTGAAGGTCACTTCTTGCTCATTGCCCGTCCATGTAGTAACAGCCTTGCCGTTGTTGAGAATGCCTGAAACAGTAGTACCGGCAAATTCAATTTTCTTGATTTTTGAATTATCTGGCACAGAGATAGTCATGGTACATGCCTTATAGACACGCAACTCGGTGCTTGAGTCTGTGTTTACCCAATAACGGGATGCACTACTGCCAGCCATCGTCAGCGAGACAATGCCATTGCTGATGGTCGTGGGATTGGTATTAAATGGTGCAGAACCGCCACTCACTGCTGGCATTCCGTAGCCATCCGTGGTGAAATCAAATGTTACTTCGTTTGAAACGGGGATGGTTGGGTCAGGCTTCTCCGTTACGGTAATGGTGTATGAGGCTGTAGCTTCCTTGAAGTCTTTGTTACCTGCAAATGTCGCCGTAATCACTGCCGTTCCAGGCTTTCCGATAACGATAGCTCCCGTGTTTTCATCTACCATAGCCACCTCTTCGTTGCTTGACGTATAGGTAATGCCAGTCAGGTTGTTGGGATTGCCCAACGTTGGTGCCGTGAAGTCTTTTTCCTCTTCCACTTCAAACGTTGTAGTGGTGTAACTGATATTGGCATCTTGCCGAGTGTCAATGTCTGACTTTACATAAAGAACGGCTGCACCTTGTTTCGAGGTGTAATTGAGGAAACGGGGATCATTGGTGTTATATTGGATGATACCCAATGTTCCTCCATCTACTACATAACCATTGTCAGCCTCGGTGATGCTCCACATCTTGGATTCCGTAGAACTTAAAGACAATGATTTGGCTGTGGTGGAAGTAAGATATTGGTTGCCTGTCTTCAGTGAATAGCCACTCGCAGAACCGCCTAAAGTAAACACTGAAACAGTGGAGTTTTCTTCGAGAGTAACAACGTAGTCGTAAACGTTCACATCTGCCACTCCTAATATCTTGCCGCTCAATTTTCCTGCTGCCTTTTCACCAGGTTCATACACGAGGATATAATCATTGCCCACGGCAATTTGGTTTGCGGACGTTACCTTCACAAATGTATTGCCAGTAGCAGGAGTATCCTCTTCGTTGATGATATATGTAGAAACCACAGTACTACTCTTCTCTCCGTCTTTCTCAGCATAAGCCTTGAGCGTGGTGGTCGTGGTGATAGGAATGATTTCGCCGTTGTAAACATTAAATGCTGCGTTGCCAAACGCATAGTATATGGTAGCTCCTTCCGTAGCACAAGAGATAGTTACGTTTTGTGCACTGTAGTAAGTACCTGCGTCTGGAGAGAATGCAGGAGCAAACACAATGGTAGAGGCATTTTCGTAGTGGTCATAACTGAAGTTTTCCGTCTTCTTGTCTCCCCAGATATAATCTTCCAATCCAGGATAGTCCACGAATGGGTTACGGTTGCTCTGAATGCTGTCAACAGCATTGTTACGCGCAATCTCCACTTCATCAATTGGGTCTTCCTTCGACCAACGCATGAGCATGGTCAAATACCAACTCTTAAAGCCTGGGTAAGCATTGCCATCAAAGACGGCACTTGCAGATGCGTTGTTTGCCCAACTGGAAATCTTGTCTTCATAGCAGGTTGCCATATAGAAGTAAACACGAGCAATGTCTCCCTTGATTTCATCGTTGGGTTCAAATACTGTTCCCGTATAGCCGTTGGTCTTGCATTTGCCTAATTTGCTATAGTTGTTGTTGGATGTATATGTAGTAGTTCCCACTTCTGCCAAGGGGTAAGCACTGCGACGGTTGTTTACGTAACCGTCTGTGGGAATAACGTGCATGATGTCGCTCTTCATGGGCGAACCTTTGTCAAACCAACTCTGTGGCACTAAGTGTTCGCGATTGTATGCGTCGCCTTCTTTAGAATACTGACCGCAAGATGAACCAGGCACGTAATGAGTGGTGTTAGAATACCAGTCGCGCAGGTAACCGTCTTTCCTAACGTCGGTTTTCTTGTATGCGTTTAACAGTCCGTTATAACTGGGAACGCTTTTCTTGGTAATGATTTGATAGAGGGCAGTCTTCAATGCCTGTCCTTTCTTGCCGTTGGCGGCTTGATAATAAGTTTTTGTATTGTTGGGGCCTTGAGCCATTGCGCTGACGAATGCCAACGCCAACAAGCAGATAGATACGAAAGTCTTTTTATTCATAATGAATAGTTTATTGTGATGTGAAAGTAGCTAAAAAGTCCACTGAAGACCCACGCGTATATAATATATAATGTACGCGCGTACCTTCAGTGGACAATGGTTGTTATTCAATTTTCTTTAGAATTATTCATCCCATACGCTGTGGCTTGCAGCTGGAGCGGCTTCCTCTTCCTCGAAGAAAGCACCCTTACCAAGCTGACCATCGCCAACTTCATCGTGTGTACTCAAAGCTGCCATGATGAACTCATCATAGTTGACCATAGCGATTGATGGCTTTATATACTTTTTCATGTTTATCTGTTTTTTGAATGTTAGAATGAAATTACTTAATCACTACCTTCTTGCCGTTGATCACGTAGATACCCTTTGTCAGGTTGTCTGCGTTCATCTCGATTCCTTGCAAGTTGTAAACCTTACCGTTGTTAGCAACCACCTTGCCAATAGCGTTGATGCCTGTAGCCTCACCGTCGAATACGAAGTAGTTAGCAGCGGCAGCAGCACCTGAAACAGCCAAGTATGCCTTGTGTGCGCCATTCTCGAATGCAGCACCATTGTCAGCACCCCAGTAGAAACCAACGTTGCAATCCTTAACGGTAAGCTTGTAATACATGTCACCACCTTCGGTTTGAGCAGCTTCGTCAGAACCCTTCAAGAGGTTACCCTCTGTAGGAGCTGCGGTAGATTCATTGTCAATAACAAATGAATATGTGCCAGGCTTTCCTTCCAAAACAACTGCCTCACCAGCAGGGATTGTCTCACCAGCTGCATATTCTGTACCCTTCTTTACGATGTTCTTGCTGTCGATACGGCCGATAGTATAAGCTTGCACACCAGAAGGTACAACCAATGCCTTGTCACCATAATACAATGTTGCATATGGAACATCAATGATGTTCACTGAGATAGGAAGCTCGGTGTAGAACTTGATTGCCAATGGATAAATAGAAGCATCTGTTCCTTCCAAAGTAATCGTAATTTGATCAGAAGAACAATTGATAATGCCAGAAGACTCTACGCCATTACCATTGTGTGTGATAGTTGTAGCCTCGCCACCGTTTACGGTGATAGTATATGTACGACCAGCTGTTGCATTTTGAGCAAATACTTCAAAGGCAATTGCGCCCTTCTCAGTTACGGTAATGGTTCTATTAGCTTTCATGTCCATGAAGGTACCCGTATAGTCACCGAATGTCTTTTCAGAATCTCTCCATTTTCCATTAGCTGTCATATAAAGATGTTCTCCATCTTCTACGTTTTCCTTGCTTAAAACAACTTCAGTAGGATTCTCTGTCACCTTCAGTACTGGTGTTACGATAATCTTCACGGTAGCAGTTGCGCTCTTATATTCATCGGTAGCCTCAGTCTTGGCTGTGATAGTAGCCTCACCAGCACCTACGATAGCGATGTTACCTTCTGCGTCAACAGTAGCTACTTCCTCGTTGCTGCTTGTATAGGTAATAGTCAAACCTTCTACAGCCTCGCCAGCCTTATTGGTAATGGTCAGGGTAGGAGCATCAAACTCATCGCCTAAAATCATGTTAATCTCCTCAGGGTCGTATGCTGCGTCGAGACCAACCTTGTTCTCTACAACATCAAGCACGATGTAGAAGCAAAGTTGCTCACCCGTATTCTTGAATTTGATTTCAGTCTCTTCACCAGTCAAAGGATATACACGAAGGTCATAACCTCCAGTGCTGAGAGCTGCCATAGGAATGTCTTGATAATTGGTTTCTACACCAGCAACAGATGCCCATCCACTTTCTCTGCCTTGAGCAGTTACGTTTTGATAACTATAGATAGAAATTCTTGTAGCTGAAACGCCACTTGGCAATACGAGCGTGTTCTCTGCACCATTAGAAAGCTTGATGGAAGCTTGGTCGTTGACGCGACCACCTGCGGAATATGCTTTTTCAGAATTTCCTGACAATACCAAAGAGTAACCTTCAGCGGCATCCTTACCAACCATAGTAGAGAATCCATCGATTACAGCAGGCTCTTCAAATGCATCGTATGTCAAAACGATAGTGTTGGTAGCATCACCTTTAGAAACTGCGGTAACCTCTACAGAAGCAACGTCTGATTCAATCCCGTCACGTGAAGCACGTGCATAGATGGTTCCGTCTTCAAGCAATGTAACAGGACCAGTGTACTCAGTGAAGTTTTCGCCATCAGTACTATATTCAATGGTAGCCTTTGCGGTTTCAGAAGCAATGGCAACTGTTCCATAGACCACTTTGAATGTAGGAGCGGCTACGCTGGTAATGTCTAACAGTACCTCTACAGCAGCGATTTCTGAGTTAGCGTAGGTTTCACCATCACCAAGGGCGACAGCCTTTACGGTAGTTCCGTCTTCAACGGTGAAAGGATCTGCGTATGTTTGGCCATTATCAGCAGATGGGTCACTTCCATCGGTAGTATAAACAATTGAACTTGCATTAGCAACTTCGCTAATGGTCACATCGCCAGTAGCAGAGTCAAAGGAGATCGTTGGAGTTGCAAGAACTTCAAGAGCTGCGCCAGTGTATTCTACGCTCACGTAGAAGATTCCACTTTCACCACTGCCTCTCGTGATTGAGTGAGTACCAGCTTCAACATCGTTGATGGTGTAAATTCTACAACTGCCAGTACCAGCTACAGCATCAGCTACTGCCAACTCTGTACCATCAAATTTAATGGTGTTGGCACTCCATGTAGATTGAACGATAGTGACAGTTGAAGTAGCAGTAGATTTGAAGCTAACATTGGTAGCTCCTTCCATCTTCAAACCACTATTGAAGGTAATACCTGCATACTCAGCATTTTTAAACTTGGTGTTGAAGTTGTGCTTGCTGGTATTCCAACTAAAAAAGTTAGTGTCACCTTCGTTTTTGCCATTGAAGGAGATAGAGTAGGTATCCCCGGCAAAACTTGCTCCACTCACAAACACTGTCAACAGTGTTAGGAGAAATAGACGTAATTTGTTGTTCATATTGTTTTAAGTTTTAATTAATAATATATTATTGTTTTATTTCGTTTGTAGATTATTACGATTACACTTAACCGTGCAAAGATAATTATTTTTTCTTATATATGTATCATGAAAATCAATTATTTACATATTTTTTTTCAAAAAACATTGTTTCCCTCCTTTTTTCCTGTTTTTTTGGAATAATTATTCAAACGAAATTCCAATGCATTGATAGAATTGTAAATGAATGTTTGTGGGTGGAAAAAAATGCCGTAGGCATTAGATGTGTGTGTCAATCATCCGCTTGCATTGATGGGTTGTTAATGGTTTTGGGTAAGGGAAATGCCATAGGCATTAGATGGTGTGCCAACCATTCGTTTGTGTGGTTCGTGAATGATTGTGTGGGTAAGGGAAATGCCGATATGCATTAGATGTATGTGCCAACCATTCGTTTGTGTGGTTCGTGAATGATTGTGTGGGTAAGGGAAATGCCGATATGCATTAGATGTATGTGCCAATCATTCGTTTGCATTGGTGGGGTGTGAATGCTTGAGGGGGTAGGGAAATGCGATAGGCATTAGATGTATGTGTCAATCATTCGTTTGTGTGGTTCGTGAATGATTGTGTGGGTAAGGGAAATGCCGTAGGCATTAGATGTTGGTAGCCAGCCATACAGCCGTGCCGATAGGTACGGCGAAATGGCTGGGAAGGAATGTTGGGTGTGAGGGAATGCCTGCCGTAGGTAGGCGATAAATTTGATATGTCCCTTACCTAAAGGCAAGGTTCTTCGCTTGCGGCATTCTTCTTCCAGCCATTTCGGTCTACCTATCGGCAGACCTGTATGGCTGGCTACTGACATCTGATGCCTAACGGCATCCTCCTTCGTCACAACCATTCATGTCATTTTCAAGCCGTA
>DJXW01000003.1:128123-157024 GCA_002449845.1 Prevotella sp. UBA6994 | reverse complement strand
TTTCAAGCCGTATGGCATCCTCCTTCGTCACAACCATTCATGTCATTTTCAAGCCGTATGGCATCCTCCTTTGTTGCGGTTATTCTTGTCATTTTCAACCCAAATGGCATCTTCCTTCATCACGACTATTCTCATTCGATCACAATCTGGAATTAAAATGCTAAATTTCTTTATCTGAATGGCATGTAAAAGGGAAATAATTTATACCTTTGCGACATCAATCAAATTAAAATTGAATCTAATACATGGCTAATACTTATTCTCAAATCTACATGCACATTGTTTTTGCCGTTCACGATAGGGAATGCCTCATAAAAGATGAATGGCAAGAGGATTTATTTCGTTATATTACAGGGGCTTGTAAAAATAGAAATCATTATGTTTACGCCATCAATGGTATGCCCGATCATGTGCATTTGTTGATAGGAATGAATCCTTCTGAATCAGTGTCGCAATTGGTTCAATCCATTAAGTCGCAATCTTCTAAATGGGTAAACGATCATTACCTGCATGGTAATTTCCATTGGCAAAGTGGTTTTGGTGCATTTTCATATAGCAGGTCACTCTTACCTCATGTCGTGAAATATATAGCCAATCAGCAAGAACACCACAAACGGCTTCCTTTCCATGACGAATTGGTCAGCATATTGGATAAAGCAGGTGTTGAGTATAACGAAAATTATATCATGAAAGGTTTTGTATGAAATAATGTTATAATAAGAACGGTTGTGTGGGAGGGGAAATGCCGTAGGCATTAGATGTGTGTGCCAATCATTCGCTTGCATTGGTGGGTTGTTAATGGTTGTGGGTAAGGGATATGCCGTAGGCATTAGATGTATGTGCCAATCATTCGCTTGCATTGGTGGGTTGTTAATGGTTGTGGGCAAGGGAAATGCCGTAGGCATTAGATGTGTGTGCCAATCATTCGCTTGCATTGGTGGTTCGTTAATGGTTGTGGGGATGGGAAATGCCGTAGGCATTAGATATTGGTAGCCAGCCATACAGCCGTGCCGATAGGTACGGCGAAATGGCTGGGAAGGAATGTTAGGTGTGAGGGAAAGCCTGCCGTAGGTAGGCGATAAATTTGATATGTCCCTTACCTAAAGGCAAGGTTCTTCGCTTGCGGCATTCTTTTTCCAGCCATTTCGGTCTACCTATCGGCAGACCTGTATGGCTGGCTACTAACATCTGATGCCTAACGGCATCCTCCTTCGTTGCGGTCATTCTTGTCATTTTCAACCCAAATGGCATCCTCCTTCGTTGTGGTCATTCTTGCCATATCTCTTGCTTCTTATTTTCTTACTCTCTAAATTACTCTCAATATAAATCTGTCATGGAATTTCTGAATTTTGGCATCAAAAAACGGACGTTTTTTCAAACCAATTGTATCTTTGCACGAAAAATGGGAAATTTGGTTGTTTTCTGCAAATTGTTTGTAATCAACGACTTATAAAATACTGATAATAAAAATTTATTCAAAAACCTTATTTTTTCATCAAAAAACACGCTTTTTGGGACGTTCATAACATATCAAGTTAGCTTGCTAACATACATAGTTACGCTCATAACTATATATGTTACGTCAATAACTATACATGTTAGCGAGAAAAACATGGTTTTTTCTTACTTTTAATTCAATTTTTCGGTTTCCTGATTCTGGAATGCAAGAAAACTCGAATAAAAATTTGTCACGCTTTATGACAATATTCTGCTAACCTTGTGGTACGTTTTCTTTATATGTTTCTTTCCGTTTGAACCGTAAAAAATATTTAATGATTTGGAGTATTGGTAAATAATATCTATTTTTGCAAAAAATACAAATCATTATATGAAAAACATGTAATGATTGATTTTCTGAAAACGAAGTAATAACACTTAATAATTAATAGCAACATGAAACACGTAAAATTTTTGGTGGTTTTGGTGAGCATGATGTTTTTCATGGCTGGATGCGAAGATGATAAGATTGTGACCGCAGACCAATTGCCTGTTGCTGCCAAGGCCTATATCCAAACCAATCAGCCAGGTGCGAGTATCGTCTTTATCAAGAAGGATAAAGAAATGTTTTCCACGAAGTATCAAGTGCAGTTAGACAATCGCGTGGAGATTGAGTTTGATGGCGATGGCCAAGTGATTGACATGGATATGAATGATTAGGTCTTGATAGCCTACTGGTTTATATCACCATTTGAAAAATACCCGCCATTGCAAAGACTATCACGTCAAAGCAATGGCGGGTAAACTATATCTTTCAATCAACGAACCTGTTGATTACTGAGCTTTCAATCCAATGTAGAACAGGTTGCCTACATCAGCTTTTTTAATCTCATGATTGCCAGCCTCAATGTCAACTGTCAGGATGCCGTTGGTTCCCGTGTACTTTTCTCCATCTACCAAAGCCGTGAAGTTGGTGTCTTGGTTACCGAACACGAGGGTGAGCGTCATCTTCGTGGTGGTGGTGAACTTGATGGAGGTTTTATTCTCTAACTTCAGACATACGGAATAGGTCGTTCCGTTCACGGTAGCCGTACCCTTGCTGTTGGAGTAGCTGCCAACAACGGTGAAGGCGCTGTTAGATGCGGCATTGCCTTGGAAGTTACATTCCACGTCGGAAGAGATGGTAGTGCCTTGTTCTCCACCTTGTTCTCCTCCTTGCTCTCCACCTTCACCACCTTCGTTGCCGCCAGTTCCTTCACCACCGGTGCCTTGCTGGTTAGCGTCTCCATAGATACCTACCAAGGTAGATTTGTATGCTTGGATGGCTGCCTTCAACTCGCTGTTTACATCAGAGTTGGTGTCTTCGGTAGCATTGTTGAACGTCCAAGTAAAGTCGCCGTGATTCAAACGACCAGCACCGTAGTATCCAGCCAATTTGGCAGGTATGTCGGCAGCAGCATCAGGAGTATAGCTATACATCAGGCTGCTGTTGGTGTCGAAGTTGTCATACGTATGGTTGCCACTCAACGATTTCACGGTGCTTGGCACGGTCTCGTTTCTGCTCGTTGCCTCGTATGCATCGAAGTGAGTCTTTGTGTCTATACCTAAGGAAGAAGCCGATTTCATCGAGCCCTTGGTGAGCATAGACGTGGCAGCGTAAGGCCAGTATGATGTCTGTGAACCCGTGATGACGTTGCCAAATGACTTGATGATGCCGCCTTCCTCGCTGCTGAATGTGCCATAATCGGCATTGTATGTATTGGTTCCTGCATATACGTCGTTGCCTTGCATGGATGAGAGCATCGGGAACTTACAATTACGGAAGTAGTTGCCTTCCACGAATGCGCTACTGCCCGTCGTTACACCCACACCATACTTGGAGTTGCCATCAAAGTAGTTGTTCCATACGTGTACGGACATCGTGCGGATGCGTGGGTGGCGCGAATCGCTATGGTCAAACCAGTTGTGGTCGTAGCTGATGTAGTTCGGACCGCTCTCACTCTTCATTCCACAGAGAGAAGACTTGCCTGCATCCCAGAAGTGGCAGTAAGACACGGTGATGTATTGAGAGTCTGACTTGATATCAACAGAACCGTCACCCTTGGCTTGGTCGCTGTCGCTGCCAGGCTTGCCGTAGAAGATGTCGATGTGGTGAATCCACACGTTCTTGTTGTCGGAGTCAATAGAAATACCATCGTCCATGAAGAGCATTACGGCAAAGTTGCGAAGTTCTAAGCTACGTGCGCTATGTGCCAAGATACCAAAGCCCTTGATGGTGGCATCTTCGCCAATACCCTCGATGGTGACATTCATTTCGTTGCTCTTGTTGCTTTTGATTTGCAATCCTTCTGCTGAACTGCTGAATTTGTCCATGTCGCTGTCGTTGATGGTACCAATCAAACGGAAGGCGATAGGTGTAGAATCATAACCTTTCTGGTAAGCATCGAGGATGGCTTGGAATCCCGTGCAGGAGGTGGTTGCTCCCTTCTCGTTGGTTATCACGTCGCAGGTGATGGTCTTGGCGGTGTTGGCAGTCACGTAAAGCACGCGTGCTCCGCTCTTCAATGAACCATCGTTATTGTATGCACCTACGCCAGCCGTGCGGTTGAGGAATGCGAAGCCGTCGCGTTGGTAATTGATTACTTGCAAGTTGTTGGCGATACCGTTGGCAGAGAGTTCGTTGCCGTCAGCATCTACGCCCACTACCTTCATCGAATAAGTACCGGCAATCAATCCAACCATGTCGGCACGACCGTAACTGCCATAGTTGCGAACCAGTGGACCGTCTATCTTGGTGTAAGTGCTGTACTTGCCACCTTTGATATATACGTTGTACGACTTGGCTTCGCTGATGGGAGTCCATTCAGCATAACAGCTCTCATGCCATCCCTTACATTCGGTAATCTCGATACCATTGTTCACCGTCTCTCCTCCTATGCCACTGTCAGCCTTCTTGCTGAATCCGATGTGTTTCACGTTGCCGTAGTAAACATCGTTGGTGCCATCGCCATTCTGCAAGGAAACGGTTGCAGCCTTCTTGTCTATGCTCACGTTGGTGAGGTTCTTGGTATTGTAATACTTGATGTCGCCCGTGGTGAGTTGCACTTCCATCTGGTTGGCTGTCAAGTCTTGTGCCACGGCGTGTGTGGTTACGTCGGTATAAGATGAGCCTTCTGTGGCAGGAGTGATGGTTACGTCATCGGTAGGTTCCACGCTACTGCCATTAGGATCATACACAATGCCGTAGAGATTGATGCCAGATGCAGCACTATATACATATACGGTGGTTTCTTCACCGCCCGTGTAAGTGTAAGACACCTTGCCGATGCTGTTTCCATCGTTGGGGTTTGAGGCTACTACATTGCTAAACTTACCTGTGGCGATGTTGAGCGTACGTTCCGAATTCGCCTTTCCAGATATGTAATAAGCCGTGATGGTTCCATTGCCTGGTATGGTGATGCTGGCGTATCTGTATGTTTCAGCTCCGCCACCTCCGAGTTTCAAGGTTTTGGTAAAGTTGTAACCGTCGATGGATTGGCTGCTTTTGGCAACAGCAACGGTCTTATCGCTCGTAGCCGTAACGGTCAGTCCGTTTTTGGTAACGGTGCTGCTGAAGGTCTCTGCGTTCCAATCCGTAAAATCGTAAAGTGTCTGTGCATTGACGGTAGTGGTTGCTCCGCTCAAGACGAGCATGAGGCTATATAATATAATAATGTGTATTCTTTTCATGACTTCTGTTCATTATAGTTACCGTTATTCATTCTCCATAATGATGTTTACCAATTTGGTGACATCTGTGATGTTGATTGCGTTGTCTGAATTGATGTCGGCATTACCAATGATAAATGTTGGGTCTTCTATGCCGAGGATATAGTTCACCAATAGCACAACGTCGGTGATGTTCACCTTTTTGTCTCCATTCACATCACCCAATAAACCGTCAGAATCTACAGCCACACCATCGATGGTAAACGCATTGATGGCTGCACCGTTGGAAGAGAGATAAGCACGGAATGGCTTGACGTTACTGCCATCTTCCAGTTTCTTGATGGTGTTGTCAGAGTCAATGTAGTAATTGTTACCTGTAGGCGAAACGGTTGACATCGTTCCTATCAAGGCGTAGTCTGTCGTGTTTACCGAACCTCCTGCCGTGAGATTCTGCAGTTCTACGTCTTCAATGGTAATGGTGGAAACCGAATTGGTGGGATTGATGATGCATGGAATACCTGCCTCAATGCTCTCAGTGGTAGTGAAGTTCACCACGTTGTCTTGTGCGTCGGTGAAGTTTGCCACTTTCGTACCGTTTCCAAAGATGGTTTCAATCTGAGCTGCCGTCAGTGAGAAGGGCAAGCAGAGAGTGTTCCAAACCCCATTAGTCATGGGGCGGGAGAGTTCTACCTTGACGGTCTTACCGCCAAATGTCTTGAGCATTGCCTGGTTCGTTGCGTCGTTTTCGTCGCTCAACAATGCCGTGTAATCGAAGTCAATGCTCAGGGCAGAGATATCTACCGTCTTCTGCGAGCCATCCTCGTAGGTGAGTTGGGCATTGCTTCCGCTAAAAGAGATGTTTGTGATAAATCCTTCGTCGCTTGCCCCATTGATGGTAATGCTCTCGTTGGTCTGTGCCATGGTGAACAAACTGCTGAACAGACAAGCGAAGAAAATGCTGATTTGTTTCATTGTAGTGTATAAAAATTGTTGATGTTGTCGTTTAAGAAAAAATCCACTAAGACTTACTATCTTTTTTACGAGTAGTGAGCAGTCTTAGTGGATTTCTGTTTAATGAAAGGGATTATTCATCCCACACGCTGCGGTTTGCGGCAGGAGTCTCTTCCTCTTCGAAGAATACTTCCTTACCCAACTGACCGCCAGTGCCTGGCTCATCATGGATACTCAATGCAGCCATGATGAACTCATCATAGTTTACCATAGCAATAGATGGTTGAACGTACTTTTTCATATTGTTAAAATATATTTGAATGTTTCAATTACTTAATAACAACTTTCTTGCCACCTACGATGTAAATACCCTTGCGGAGCGTGTTGGCGCGTGTACCGTCGAGGTTGAAGTATTCCTTCTTGCTCTCAGAAACGTTCACGTCGTTGATGCCATCAACCAAGCCGTCGCCTTCGCTGACAAGTTCTTCTGTGTTTCCGAATACGAAGTACTTAGCGTTAGAAGCACCGGCGGAAACTTCCAAGTATGCCTTGTGTGCACCATTGTTAATCTTGTGATTATCATTGTTGTCATCAAGGTAGAATCCAATACCATACTTGCCGTTAGAGAGGATGTAAAGATTGTTTTCACTTGTAATCTCTGTTGCCTCATCAGTACCTTTCAGCATGTTGTTATCAGGAGCAGCGAGGTTCACGTTAACAACCTTGAATTCATAGTCTTTTGGTTCACCTTGTAATACAACACCCGTATTAGCTGGGATAATACCATCAAGTTCCTCAAATGTAACTTTCTTTGAAGTGTTATCAACTCCAGTTACGATGCTTGCGGTAACACCTTCGGGAATCTCCAAAGCCTTCTCACTGTAATACAATGTAGCATAGCCAGTAGAACCGATGGTTACAGGAATGGTTTCTTCCTCTACTTGTGCTATCTTGCGATAGATAAGTGGGAGCGAACCTGTGGAAGATGTTGAAGCATAGCAAGAGAATATTGGGTTGTCATTGTTAGGATTGTAACGCATTGTATTACGTGTATTGGTTCCTTGGAAAACAATAGTGGCACCATTTTCGTCAATAGAGATAGTAGCCTTAGCATTATCGTCAGCCTCAGCTTCTGTTCTCAACCAGTTCTTAGTTGTGCTTGCAGCGTAGAGATAGCCATCACCTACATTGAAATACCAGCCATCTGCATCGCCTTCAAGGGTAATCACTTGAGCGGTAGAGTTCGGTGTAAGTGTTGCATCCTCATTATAAACTACTTCAACTGCAGGACGGTTATTAGTTGCTTGCTCTGCTCCCAACGCTTGTGCTACAATAGCTTCTTCGTTGGTATTAACATAGGCAATGATGATTTCATCTCCAGCTGCCAATGTGCTTGCATCGGTAACAAGTTCGTATTTGTCAGTTCCTGGTTCAATAGGTTCAGGTTTCTCTTCAACAGTCAGCACGTAAGAAGCTTCACCAGCCTTGAATGCGTCAGTTTCTTCAGATGTAGCAGTGATAGTTGTCTCACCAGCAGCTACGAGAGTGATGTTACCCTCTGCGTCAACGGTAGCAACGCTTTCATCGGAAGAAGTGTAAGTTACTGCCAATCCATTGGGGTTAGCCAATACTGGGAACTCGTTTTCTCCACCGATAGTAGCGGTGTAAGCCTCTACTGGATAGCTCAACTCAGCGTCAGCCAAAACAGGTACATCATTGTGCTTGAGATCAACAAGATGGTTGCCTTGGTTGAACTCTGGAGTTTCATTGTATTTCTTCAATGTACCATAAACGATAACCTCATCACCAACGGCAATCTGGTCTGCAGAAGTGAAGTTTTCGCCTTCGAGATATTTACCGCGATAAACTTCCATTTGTGTGGTAGTTCCACCATCGTCAGAAATCCAGTAAGTAGCATTTCCGTGTTGTGTGCTTACCTCGTCAATTTGTGAAATGATACCCTTTACATATACTTCGCTTGAAGTACTTGTACCGAGTGTCTCGATGAAAGCGATAGCTTGAGCTACAGTATAAGGATTGTCGATAGTTGCACCTGGAGCATCTGGGTCAACTACTGTAATCGTGTAAGATGCCTCACCAGCTGCATAGCTGTCGTTACCAGCAAATGTAGCGGTAATCGTAGCAGTTCCAGCACCATAAATAGACAATTTGCCATCAGCAGCTACTTCTGCAACATCAGTGTTAGAAGAAGAATAAGTAACGGCAACGCCATAAGGATTGTTCAAAATAGGCTCTGTGAAATCATCGCCAAGCTCAACGGAAATCTCTGTTGGCTCGAATGACAAATCTGCACTGGGCTTGCCACTCTTAACGATAGAAACGATGTGGTTGTCTGCTGCAACTTCTGGAGTTACGGTTCCATTCTTCACATACTTTTGAAGTTTACCAAATACTACCACTTCGTCACCTACTTGGATTTGGTCGTTTGAAGTAAAATCTGCTCCCTCCAGATAATAGCCATTATAGACTAACAATTGGTTATTATCCGTTCCATCATCGGAGATGAAATATTGAGCACGCTTCCATTGGCTTACATCAAGTGATTGGATACCAGAGATAATTCCTTTCACGTACATCTCACCAGAATATCCACCGTTTGCCAAACCATCAATAACTGCCAAAGCCTCAGCTACGGTATAAGGATTGTTCTCTGTACCCTTTGCATTGGGGTCTTTCACAGTAATGGTGTATGAAGCAGAGCCTGGTTTATATTCGTCATTTCCTGCAAAAGATGCTGTGATAGTTACTGTACCTTCATCTTCACCAATTAATACTTCTCCTGTCTTCTCATCAACTACAGCAATATCTTCATTGTTGGAAGAATAAGTTACTGTTAAATTGTTGGGGTTAACCAAGGTAGGAGCGGTGAAATCTGCATTTGGTGCCACAGTAAACTCAGTTGTCTCAAATGACAGTTCTGCTGGTTTGAGGGTTGGACCACCATTTACTTCGTAAGTAACTACTACACTTGTGTGACCAGTTGTTCCTCCGATTGCTGCAATGATGGGTTCTGTTCCATCAATAGGTGTAACAGTTACGGTTGTTCCATCTATTTTTGCAGTTGCGTTAGTCCATTTACTTGTTTGCAATGCCGTTGCATAATTTGCATTTGTAGCTGTAAAAACAACTGAAGAAATAGTGTAACCGCTTTCAGGTGTAATGGTTAACGTTGAGCCCTTGTAAAAGCGAGAGCTTGTTCTGTTGTTCGCATCACCACCAAGATAATTGTTGGCATTAGTTGTTGAACCTTTTGTGGCTTGCATAGAAGCGTAATCGCTTGTCCACAAAACCAAATCTTCAGAAGCACTTGCATAAGAATTTGTACTCAAATCCCATGTCACTTCGTCAGCGAATCCTACGTTTGCCACTGCCAGCAGCAAGAACGTAAAGAAATAACGTAATTGTTTTAACATAAGGTTTTTGTTTTAAATTGTTTATAATGTTATAATAAAAAATCTGTTATAGTCTTTCTGCTTCTTTGTTGAAATAAGGCAGTTGCAAATAGATGAGTTTTATTTTGTCTGAAAAGACTTTTTTAGTTCTCATGTCTGACAGGGCATTTTCCACTCTCTTCCTTTTCTTGCTTGCCTCGAAATAGCTTCTGAGGTGTAAAAGATGCTTCTCTTCAACTCCCCCATGTTTTCCTTCGTAAATATTTAAGATTCTGCAAAGATATAAAATTATTTGATAGCAACAAAATATTTATGCGTGAATTGTTTTAAAAAAACAACTCAAATTTGCAAAAAAAGTGGCTAATTCACCAAATATAGTGTTTAGCCACTTCAAGTATGGTGTTTAGCCACTTGAAAGAATATGTTTGCGTGTCGTAAACCTATTATTTCAAGAATGGGTTCACGGTCTTGTCTGGTCCGAGGTAAAATCCTGTCTCTGGTGGTTGGTTGTAAGCCACGTTTTCAGCAACTACGCTCAGTCGATAGGGAATATCTTCCATCAGGCAATTGATGCGATATTCCGATGAAATGGGCGAAATATAGAGTCGCAGCTCGGTACTTTCCTCGTTTCTGATAAGCACTTCCTCACGCCAGTCGCCCAAGAGGTCGGCAGAGAGACATGGGTTAGATTTCGTCCAATTGTTGAATCTTCCCTCAAAGCGCATGATGGTCTCGCACCTTCCTTTGTTCCAGTCATATTTCTGTACTTGTTCGTGGTCGAGCAGTTCTCTTAGCAGGTCGCCATCCCACCATATTCCGAAGTTGGTAGATAGTCCTACGTTGCGCCCACGCCTAAGACTTTGTTCGGGATTGTCTGGGTCGGCAGGTCTCACCACTTCTCCCTTGATGTTTCTGATACCTTTCGAGTCGCTGCTCCACATCTCCAGTCCTGGGTTGGTAGGGTCTATGTCGGCAGCCATACATCTTCCTACGTCCATCGGACTGGGCAGTTGGAAGACAACCTTTCCCGTGGCAGCCTCACGGAAGTCTGAACCATCCCGTTTGTTCTCATGGCAATCCCACACGTGCAATTTGTCCGTGGTAGGGTCGAAGACGGTGAGGTGTAAGGCGTCTCCGTGTCCGAAGCCCGTGTTATACAATCCCTTACCGTTATTGTCTATGCACATTGAACCATACGTAATCTCGTCGCAACCGTCACCGTCCACGTCGGCAACGCGCAGGTTGTGGTTGCCTTGTCCTGCGTAACTACGCCATTCCGGGTTGTTCGTGTCGAATGTCCAATGCTCTTTCAATGTCTTTCCGTCCCAATCCCATGCGGCAATGACTGTTCGGGTGTAATAACCTCTACAGAAGATACCACTGGGATGAATGCCGTCTAAATAACCCACACCTGCCAAGAAGCGGTCAGAGCGGTTAGCGTGGTCATCTCCCCAATCGCTGCTGTTGCCTCTTTGCGGGATGTAGTTGGCTGTGGCAAGAGCCTTGCCTGTAAGTCCCTCGAAGACGGTTAGATACTCAGGTCCTTCCAGTAGTCTGCCCAATTTGCCGCCCTCTTCGTAGCATCTCCAGTCTTTGTCCTTGTCTCCAATCACGTTTCCCATGCCGTCAACGGTTCCGTCGGCGGTTCTCACCATCATCTCAGCCTTCCCGTCACCGTTAAAATCGTACACCATGAATTGCGTGAAGTGCGCTCCCGAGCGGATATTCTTACCCATGTCTATTCGCCAAAGTTTTGTGCCGTCTAATCGGTAACAGTCGATAAACGTATTGTTGGTAAATCCCGCCCGTGAATTATCCTTAGAGTTAGACGGTTCCCATTTCACGAATATCTCATATTGACCGTCACCGTCCACGTCGCCCACGCTGCAATCATTGGCAGAATAGCTTACGTTTCTACCGTTTTTGTCCATTTCATCGGCAATTTTATCTATTTTGATAGGAATGTAACCCTCTGGAGAATCAGCCTTTAATAGATAACTGCCATTTATGGTTCCGCCTCTCACCTCATATTGAGCGTCAGCGGCAAGAGGATGTTCATCGACAAACATCGACCCGTTTTTCGTGAGCGGTGTCTTGTTGAGCTTCTTCCCATTGCGATATACGTCGAATGGCTCAGCCACCTTGTCGGAGCGAAGAATACGCCACGACACCACCACCTGATTACCAGACTTGATAGCTACCACGCCACGATTGAGTTTTTCTCGTTGCATGTTATCGTAATCATATCGGGGTTGGGCGAATGAACAAGCACAAACGCCAGCCATGATACACAGAGTCAATAATTTCTTTCCCATTTTTTGATCGTTTTGGTTATGTTTGCAAAATTAAGTAAAAAGTTTTTATCCACCATCTTTTTCATGGTGAATTTTTCTATATTCATTGTTTTCAAGTGAGAAAAACTCTGTTTTCTTTCAATTTACAAGTGAAAAGGCGAAAAAAATACCTTTTTTATATTAATAATGTGTTATTTTTAGTAATTTTGCAATTTGATTAAATATTCAAGAACATGAAAAAAGTATTGATTATTTACCTTTCCTGTTTGGTGCTTATTCTCAATGAAGTAAATGCGCAAATACCAGCCGTTGTGCTGAAAGACATTGATGGCAAGATGGTCTGTACAGATACGTTGTCTAACAATGGCAAACCCATGATTATCGATTTCTTTGCCACATGGTGCAAGCCCTGTAACCGTGAGTTGGATGCTATCAGCGAGGATTATGAAGAGTGGCAGGAAGAAACAGGTGTTAAGTTGATTGCCGTTTCCATTGACCAAGCCCATAACATCCAAAAGGTTAAACCATTGGTCAATCAACATCAGTGGCCATTCGAGACCGTGTTGCTTGACCCCAATGGCGACTTGAAACGAGCATTGGGTATTCAGATGATTCCTTTTGTCCTGATTGTCGATGGGCAAGGCAACATCGTATATAAACACAGTGGTTATACGGATGGCTCTGAGGAAGAGTTGATAGATAAGGTACGTGAAATAGTGAAAAAAGAATAATAGATGTTGAGGCCATACATTACCCTGATTTGTTTGTTTTTCGTAGTGTTGTTCGCCCACGCGCAAGATGACAAGGGAATCACGCTTAGCGGAAGCATTCAGAGTGACATTCTTATCCCCGAAAATGATAAGGAGATAGGAACCGAAGAAGTACGCGACAACGTGCTGACCAATACATACGCCGACTTACACTTGATGAGCAAGTATGTAGATGCAGGTGCAAGACTGGAATACTTGGAACATCCTCTTCCTGGCTTTGATAATGATTTCAAGGGATGGGGAGTACCCCATTTCTATGTGAAAGGTAAACTGAAAAATGCTGAGTTGACACTTGGACATTTCTATGACCAGTTTGGTTCGGGATTTATTTTCCGCACATACGAAGAGCGGAGCTTGGGAGTGGATAATGCCCTCTTGGGCGGACACTTGATGCTCCAACCCGTGAAGGGATTGCGTTTGAAAGCCCTTACAGGAAAACAACGCCGTTATTGGAATTACAACGACGCGTGGATTTCTGGTGCAGACGTCGAATTCAACTTAGAGCAGTGGATTCCTCAGTTGGCAAAGAAAGAAATCTACGTGACCCTTGGGGCGTCGTTTGTCAATAAGCACGAGAGTGCCGACAACGACCAGATTTTCGTTGATGCCAACCGTAAGTTGAATTTACCTGAAAATGTCAATGCTTGGGATGTGAGAGCCAGTCTGACGAAAGGTGGCTTCAACATATTGGCTGAATACGCCCAGAAGACACAAGACCCTTCCTACGATAATCATTACATCTACCGTAAGGGTTACGTAGCCATGCTTTCCGCTTCGTATTCCAAGAAAGGACTGAGTGCCTTGTTGCAAGCCAAACGATCAGATAACATGTCGTTTCGCAGTCGTAGAAAGATGGACCATACTGCTTCTACCATCAACCACTTGCCTGCCTTTGCATACGAACATACCTATTGCTTGGCAGCCAACTACCTCTATGCTACACAACCAGACGGAGAATGGGCGTATCAGGCTGAATTGGGCTATGCGTTTAAAAGCAAGACACCATTGGGAGGAAAATACGGCACAAACGTCAAATTGAATTATTCGTACATCCGTGGTATTGAGAAGAACGCAAAGAAAACACAAGTGGGACCCGACGAATGGATCAGTGGACGAGGCTCTGACGGTTATGGCTCGGCATTCTGGAAATGGGGAGGCTCTACTTATTATCAAGACTTGAACGTACAGGTGGATAAGCGACTGACAAAAGACTTCAAGATGACCCTTCTCTATATGAACCAGTTGTATAACATGACTGTGGTTGAGGGAGAGGGTGGCTTGATACATAGTGACATCTTCGTGGCAGATGCCAAATACAAAATAAACAAGAACCTCACCTTGCGTGGCGAACTGCAATATCTTTCCACCAAGGAAGATGAGGGCGACTTGGCATTTGGGTTGTTGGAACTCTCCGTTGCGCCTCACTTCATGTTTACCATCAGTGATGAGTGGCATTTTGATAAAGTCAATGTACATTATTATATGGGAATGGTTACTTACAATGTAGGAGCACATCGCATACAATTGGGCTATGGCCGCGTCAGTTCGGGATATAATTGCGCTGGAGGCGTATGTCGCTTCGTGCCGGCTTCAAAAGGTTTGAGCATTTCCTATAATTATAATTTCTAAATGAGAATGTGATGATGAAGAAATGGCTAATGATGATGATAAGTGCCGTGACATTGCTCACCGCTTGTAGTAAGATAGACGACAGTGAACGACTGATTTACGTAGATTCTCCCAAAGAGGATGGTACGGGACCCGCTGTCTATCGTGCCGCATTGATAGAAGACTTCACGGCGCAGTATTGCGTGAACTGTCCCAATGCTGCCGATGAAATCGAACGACTCGTCAAAGAATTTGGGGAAGACAAGGTGATTGCCGTAGGCATTCATGGAGGACCATTGGCGCACAAGGGAGGTAAAGGTTCAAACGAAAGAATGCCACTCTGCACCGAGATGGGGGATGGCCTCTATGATTATTGGAAAATTCAGGCACAACCCATTGGCAGCGTCAATCGGACAGGATTTGCCACTCACGACCTTTGGATGGGCTTGGTACGAGAACAGATACGGCAAAAGGCAAAGGTGAAACTGGATGTGGAAAGCATATACCAACCAACCTCCAATAGCGTGAAGGCTGTCGTGACCGCTACGGGACTGAATGCCGTTGACATGATGCTGCAAGTATGGTTGGTGGAAGACAGTATCGTTTCTCCCCAGATGATGCCTGATGGTAAGGCTAAGGTGGATTATATGCACCATCATGTGTTCAGAACTGCTGCCAACGGTATGTGGGGTGACCCTGTTGCCTTGGTGCAAGACGAGAAACGAACCGCAAAATATGAGATAAAACTCGATAAGGAATGGAATCCTGCCCATCTCTCTGTGGTGGCTTTTGTTTATCATGCGAAAGGTAATCCTGGAGAAGTAGAGCAGGTGGTCAAGAAAAAGATAAGCTTATGAAAAAATTAATTACTTTGTGTATGGCTTGGGTGCTGGGATGGTCTGTTGTCTCTGCACAGGAAGAGTCTTTGGTGTTTGTTGATGCCAATGGGAATGTAGTACCTGATGGTACGACCATCGAACTGCGTGATGTGGAAGGTGGCGACATTGACCCGATGACAGGTGAAACGGCAGCCTTGCAGATACCTACGGGGTTGTCGGTCAGGAAAGTAACCGATGGGAAGGTGGCAGCACAGATGAATATAGACATTTCATCTATGCCCAATGGCTCTTTCCAAACTTGTTCGTTCGGTTCTTGTCTGCCGGAATGGACAAAGGCAGGTGTTTATACTTCCTCAAAGAATATTGTCACAAAAGAATTGGAGCCTATTACGACCGAATGGTATCCTGCAGCCTATGCCACATGGACAGCCACGTTGCAGATTCAGTATATGAAAATAGAACCTAACCGCTTCGGATTAGAACAGGCTACTTCGACGGTGGTGGGTAATGGTCCCAAGGTAACCTTACGATTCGTTTACGCCGACCCTGCAGGTATCAAGGATGTTGATACGAATCGCCAAGTGGTGGAAGTGGAACACTTCGACATAAGCGGAAAACGTACGGATGTGTCGCGCAAAGGTGTTCATTTGGTTCGTATGAGCGATGGAACGGTGAAAAAGGCTTTTGTTAGTGGAGATTAAATTTATAAACCATTTAAAAATAATTTTATGAGAAAATTTTTATCTGTTTTATCTATTGTGCTGATACTCAGTAATGCTGCGTATGCACAGTTTAAGACAATGCCAAGTGTAGGTGTTGACCAGTTACAGCGCCAACCGAGAAAGCAATTGTTTGTCAAAGGCAAAAAGATGCCCAAGAAAGCCCTCGAACTTGCCCAAAACCAGAAATGGGTAGGTAATTACACTGGTGACGAACTCTGTGACCCATACGAATCGATAGGATTGCCTGGGTATGCAGGACTGGTCACGGCGTTGGCAAGTTATGTACCAGGTTCTGTATTCTCGCGTTATACTGGTGACAAGATTGTGGGAGCCCGTATCGGAATCCATTATCCATCAGGACCGGTCCGTGTTTATCTGTTGGGTATCGACGATGAAGGTTACGTGGGTGATGATTTGTTCTCAGCCAATATCGACTCACCAATATCTGGTTGGAACGAAGTGTTGTTGGATGGGGCTTATACCATTACCGATCAATATCCTGCCTATCTCTTCTGCGTGGATTATACCCAGGTAGATACCAATGATGGGGAATATTACAATGACGAGTGTTTCCCGTTCTCAGCCTTGACGGGCGAAGGAGCGAATCCATTGTATGCTTATGGTGACCTTGGTGACGGAGAAGGATTCTATAGTTGGCAAAATGCCAATCTGAGCATCCAGGCATTGGTGGAGAGTGATGCCTTATTGTCGGCAGACCTTAATATGTCAGCAATGTCTGTCAGTCCGTTTGCCAAACAAGGAGATGACGTGATGGCTACCATTACGCTTAGCAATGAAGGAAATGGTGAGGTAAGTGACTATGCCTTATCTTACTCAATAGATAATGGTGCTCCCACAGAACTCCAATTATCACAAGTGATTACTGTTACTCCTCAGAACATTGAAGTAAACTTGGGGAAATACGCGTTAGGAAAGCATGAGGTGAAGATTTGGGTGAGCAAGGTGGCTGGCGAGGCTCCTGCAGGAAACTTGCAAGATGATGAAATGACTGGTTCGTTCCGTGTCTATCAACAGACCAAAGATCGCCAGAAACACCTTATCGAACAGTTTACCTCTACTTCTTGCACCTATTGTCCATTGGGTATCGATTTGCTTAAAGCATTCGTTTCTGATCGTGATGATATGATTTGGGTGGGTATTCATGGCATTCAGTCACCTTCTGTACCAGATGGAATGAACAATGGTGTTTGCGATTCTATCATGGCTTTCCAGCATGTTGGTGCATTCCCTTCTGCCTCTTTCGACAGACTTTATGATGAAGAAGGTACAACGGCAACGAGCCTCGGTTATGACGCTTCTTATCACTCTATGGTCATCGAATATCTCTTCAAGCCCATGATAGAACTGGTTGATTCTGTTTATCCAGCCCTTGCTACGGTCAATATCGATGCCCAATATGATGAGAACTCAAAGAAATTGAATGTGACGGTTAGTGGAGAAGGAGCAGAGAAAGCATCACAGACTATTCCCGATGGCAAACTGACCGTTTATCTCTTGGAAGACGGTATTGTGGAAGCGCAATTAAACTTAGGTACTTGGGACAATGCCTTTGTTCATAACAACGTCTTGCGTACCGCCCTCGGAAAATGTGAAGGCAATCCTATCCAATGGAATGGAGACAATTTCAAGAACACGTTCTCTTGCAATATCGAGGATGGATGGAAGGTGGAAAATATGAGGGTTGTTGCTTTCATACACCTGCCAGTGACGGATGACGTGACAGCTTTGAACGTATTGAATGCCAATGAAGGTGAAATCAAAAATGCAACTGCCATCAAGGATATTGACTTCAATGCAACATCACAAGAATCTGTACGCTACAATGTTGCAGGACAGTTGATAGGAAAAGGTCAAAAGGGTCTGAACATTGTGAAGCTCGCCAACGGAAAAGTGGTGAAAGTGATAGAGAAGTAATCAATGTAACGTATATAAACCATCATTGATGGTGTGAATGCAGCCATCAGTTGTCATTATCGGCGACAACTGATGGCTGTTTTCGTATGTATAGGGTGATTGCAAATGATCCTCTCGATAAAATATATGTCAAAATGCGTGACAAAATGTTGTTTGGGATTTCTTGCGAAATAGAATTAGAAGAGTGAAAAAATGGGTTAAGATGGGTGAAAAAACGTGTTTTTCATCGTAACATAGTATGTTGTGCACATAACTATATGAGTTATGAGCGTAACTATATATGTTAGCAAGCTAACTTGATATGTTATGAATACTCCAAAAATGTGTTTTTTGACGTAAAAACAAGTTTTTTATGTCTGGTTTTTAATATTGGATTTTTGCAAATCATTGATAATGAGATACTTGTGAGAAGCCGTAAATTTTCCCATTTTTCGCACAAAGATACGATTGGTTTGAAAAAATGCCAGTATTTTGATGCCAAAATTCAGAAATTCTATGACAGAATTGGGGGGTGTAAGAAGCAAGAAGGTAAGAAGCAAGAAGCAAGAGATATGCCCTTCATTTAAAAGACTTATTGAGGAGGGGTAAGAAAGTAAGAAGCAAGAGGCAAGAGATATGTCCTCCATTTAAAGACTTATTGAGGAGGGGTAAGAAAGTAAGAAACAAGAGGCAAGAGATATGTCCTCCATTTGAAAGGCTAATCTCTTGCTTCATGCTTCTTGCTTCATGCTTTTTTTCTCTTACCTCTAACCTCTTGCTTCTTACCTCTAACCTCTTGCTTCTTACCTCTAACCTCTTGCTTCTCTCTACTTGATAGGTTTCGGTGCCCTGTGTTTCACCTTGAAACGGTCGAAACCTTCACCATAGACACCAATGACTGCACTTTGGGAGACGAAAGCATTAGGGTCTATCTCATTGATGAGCTGGAATATCTTGGCACTCTCACGTCTTTTGGCAAGCACGAAGAGCATCTTGGTCTCCCTTCCCGTATAGAAACCCTGCGCATTGATGACCGTACATCCACGATGAGGATCTTTGTTGATGCGTTTGCCAATCTCCTCATATTTACTGGAAATGATGAAAAACTGAACGCTTCGGCGCATCGAGTTTACCACTTGGTCGAGACAGAATGCCGTGATGTAAAGTACCACGTAACCGTAGAGCACACGCTCCCAATCGCGCAACACCAAATAACTGGAGGTGATGATTACCACGTCGCAAAGCATGATGATGCGCCCCAGTGACACGTCACGGTATTTGTTGATGATGGCAGCGATGATGTCGGTACCACCCGTGCTGCCATTATTGCTCAAGCACAATCCGATGCCACATCCGCAGAACACAGAACCCAATACTGCCGCCATGAAAGGTTGGTCGTGCAACATGGGCGTTTCAGGCAAATATCCACGAATGATGGAAAGAGACGTGGTGAGTACCACAACGGCAAAAATGGTCTTGACGCAAAACCGCCATCCCAGTATTTTCAGGGCAATCAGCAGCAATATGGCATTGATGGAAAAGTACGACCACTGTGCAGGTATTTGCAGGGGGCTCCATTCCAAGATAGAGGAAACACCCGATACACCACCCGCCGTGATATTGTTAGGCAAGAGGAACACTGACCATCCGATGCAGTAAGACAGCATGGAGATGGTGATGATGGCATAGTCTTTAAACTCTCGCCACACCCTGGCTTTACTTACGCTCATTTTGTTTCTTCATTTTTGCATCCCACTTCAATAGTTTCTTGTACTCCTTCTTGGTGATGCGCATGAAAGAGCCGTGTTGAGGTCCCGTTACACCCTTGATGTCCACGGGGTCATGGAAATTACGCAGGTACTTGTCAGCTTTGCAGATACGATAATGCTTGGGATTGTCGCTATATTGGATGTAAGCCACGTTCCAAGTGTCTTCGCCCATCAACTGGAACGCACTGGAACCCTCGCAATTCTTTCTGCCCTCAAAGCTGACGTAGTCGTTCTCTACAGGTTCGCCCCACCCATTGGTGAGATTCTTCGACGTAGCGGTATAGATGCCAGGCTTGCCTCCCTCTTTCTTGATGAGCATGTGGTAGAGACCGTCAGAAGGCAAGTAATTGATGTCGGCATCGATGGTCGCATAACCCCAGTCGAAGAGCAATTTAGGCTTGGTGAGCTTGGTAAACGACTTGTCCGCATAGCTATAATACATACGGTCGTATTTCTCTTCGGGGCGATTCAGCATAGAATAATAAATGCAGTAACCGCCTTTGTCGCCATTCTCCCACACGTAGTTAGGATCCCAGAATATCTGAGGAGCCCACACACGATTGATAGTTGACCAGTCCTTATATACGCTTGGAGAGTTTGGGTCGCAGAAAATGCTCTCGCCCTTACGATAGTCAAACGTCACCGATTCCCAATTGATTAAATCCTTAGACTTGAGCAAGTCGATGCCGTAGTTGTCCCACTTGTGCGACTTGCGCACGCACATGTCTGTGGTTACCATGACGTAGCCCTTGCCATTATAGGCACGGGTGATGAAAGCATCTCTTTGTCCGCCCTCGATGCGAGCGTGCACCTCTGGATCCATGATAGGGTCGCCATTGATGATGTCTTGATAGTTGTACCCGTCACGACTCACGGCATAGGCAGTCCATTCCCCCTTGTCGCTCATGTGGCAATACAAGTAGCCATAGTCTCCCTTCACGATGTTTTGTGCAGAAACGGCAAGGGAAGACACCAAGCATAATGTGATAGAAATAAAAAACTTTTTCATTGTCTTATTGTTTTTGAATGTTTACGAGAGAAGAAGCATTGTTGGAACGCAACATCTTGTCGTGTTGCCATATCTCGATGCTGTTGATGATGTTTTGCCAGAGGATGTAACAACCAGGACCCACTGAAGACAGAGGGTTGAGATACGTATATGCAATCCAAATGGCAAAAGCCGTGTTTTTCTGTCCGAGCGCCTGTCCTGCCTCCGTGGTGTTGTTAAAGTAATGTCCGATGAACCTACCCACGGCAAACTGGATGATGCAAAGCACCAATCCCATGAATGCGATGGTCAGGAGAAAGGCGATAGTGGTGTTGGCATGAACGATGTTTTTCACCGTGGTTCCCGTGACAATCATCAGCGAGCATCCCCACATATAATAAGAAAGGTCTTTTATGGAGATAATCCATCGATGGAATCGGTGAAAATAGTGCTTTACGATATATGCGAGAGCCATCGGGACAATCAGCACGATGCACACCTCGTGAAGAATCTTGAGGAAAGCCGACATGAACGAGTTATCTACCGAATTGTCGATAATAGGAAAGCAGACTGGTATCATGATGGCTGTTATTATATTAGAGAGAAAGGTGTAGGTAGTCATCTCCTCCAGGTTACCTCCCAACTTCTGCGTAACGACAGCAGCGGCAGCCGCACAGGGTCCGATGATACAAGTGAGCATAGCCTCCATGAGAATCAAACTGTTTCCCTTGAGGTGAAAGCCCAGGACAATACCTACGACGATAAGAACGAAAATTACTTGGAAAATGCCCACCCACCAATGCCACTGTACGGGACGTAACTGATGGAAATTCACCTTGCAGAACGTGACAAAGAGAATCAGGAACATGAACAATGGGAGGATGGTGTCAAAGATAGGCGCAAAAAACATCGCTGCCTCATCAAGAGCCGGAATAAAGGCAAAGATGAGGTAGAGCAATGTACCCATAGCCATTGATACGGGCAGTGTCCACTCCTTGATGAAACGAATGATGCTCATATTTGCGACAAAGATAACAAAAAAATAGGAGTTTTCGCAATAGTTGATTAGGAATTTATCGTAAGAATCGCAATGATGTACGTTCTTGAGAATGGATGCTTAATTAAAGTGTAAATATCGATGCCCATTGACGGAAGCGAATCACGCCTTTTTCTCCAAACTTAGCGAGGCTACGTTCAGCCTGTTCATACGTTTTCTCACGGTCAGGATGTGTCTTGCTGAAAAACTTGTCAGCATAGCAAATCACTTGTTCTTCCCATGTCTCAGGTATGAAATCCTGATGGGGTAGGGGTAGGTTGCGAGCGATGATGTCTTCCTTGGTAAGTCCTGTACCCGTATGTCGTTCGCAGACACGAGCGTGACGAGGGTAGCCAAGCGAGCGAAGCATCTCTGCACCAATCCTTCCATGACAGATGTAAGGCTGTGTTCCAAAGCAATAGATACCTGGTGCGTCGCACTCGATGATACCAATATCGTGGAGCATTGCCGCCTCACGGAGAAAATCTAAGTCGATGTTTAGTTCTGGATGTAAAGAGGCAATTGCCAACGCCTTGTTGGCAACTGCCTCGCTATGAGTCAACAAAATATGTTTCAGTTCGTTGTCCTCAGGGTAAAAGTGATTGATAACTTGATGTATATTTAACACTCTTTTCTTTCTATATATGCAATCACATCACCCTTGTTTACCTTACTGCCTTGCTTGGCATTGATTTCCACCAACTTGCCACCGAGTGCGGCAGGAATGGCAACAAACTCGCCCCAAGGAGCTTGGATGTAACAGAAGGCGTCACCCTCTTGATATTCCTTTCCGATATATGGCTCAACGGTAGCCACAGCCTCGCCGTCACCGCCAAATTCCCAGAAGATTTGTCCCTTGACGGGAGCAACGATGGCATCAGCCTTGGCATGTTTGAATGCAGCCAATTCCTCTGGTGAAAGTTTAGAACCCAGTTTTGCATCCTTGGCAGCTTGTAAGTCGGCAAGGAAGTTTTTCTTGGCTTGTCCGCTCTTGTAGTTACGATACTGTTCGGGGTGCATGGCGAGTTCAAACAGTTCCTCGTCATCCTGTCCATACTCCCAACCATTCTCATCCATCTCCTTGCGGAAGTCATCCAAAGCGTTAGGAATAAGAGTATGAGGGTCAGCATCGGTAAATTCACGACCTTGCTTAGCAGCCAACTCGATGAGTTCGGGAGCAATTTCGCCAGGAATCTTACCACTCTTGCCAAGAATCATACCCCACATAGAGTCGTCCATCATTACGAATCTACCCTTACCCTGTTCCATTGTGAGCAAGTTCATGAGGGCAATGTTCTTCACGTACTGGCTGAATGGCGTTACCAATGGAGGATAACCCACGCGTGGCCATACATATTCTACCTCATTAAACAGTTTCACGAGCATATCGTCGGTAGATAATGGCTCATCGCCACGTTTCGTGCGGATGTTGTTAATGGTTCCCATGATGCCACCGAGGTCAGCCATCATACTTCCCATCATACCGCCAGGCAAGCCGCAACCCAGCAAGAGAGAGCTCATCACCTTGTTTCCTGGGTTGATGAAATAGCCCAACCACTCGTCGATAAACTCTTGGGTGAGAGAACGAGCCTTCATGTAAGCCTTCATGTTGATGTCGGGAACGTCGAAGCCCTCGTTTCTCAACATACTCTGTACGGAGATGATGTCTGGATGCACCTTACCCCAAGACAATGGCTCAATGGCAGTGTCGATAATGTCGGCACCATTGTTGCAAACCTCAAGGATGCTTGCCATAGAAAGTCCTGGACCAGAGTGACCATGATATTCGATGATGATATCGGGATGGTTTTCCTTGATGCGCTTGGTCAGTTTTCCCAGCATGGCAGGTTGTCCGATACCAGCCATGTCTTTCAAGCATATTTCTTCTGCACCAGCAGCAATCACCTCATCAGCAATCTTGCTGTAGTAATCTACGGTATGAACGGGAGAAGTGGTGATGCAAAGGGTGGCTTGTGGAGTCATTCCCGCTTCTTTAGCCCACTTGATGCTTGGAATGATATTCCTTGTGTCGTTCAATCCACAGAAGATACGGGGAATGTCAACACCTTGTGCGTGTTTCACCTTATACATCAAGGCACGAACATCGTCGGGTACGGGATACATACGAAGGGCATTCAAGCCACGGTCAAGCATGTGCGTCTTGATACCCACCTCATTGAAAGGCTTACAGAATGCGCGAACGGCATCGTTGGGGTTTTCGCCTGCTAATAAGTTTACTTGTTCAAATGCTCCACCATTGGTTTCCACACGGGCAAAACAGCCCATCTCAATAATTACAGGGGCGATACGCTCCAGTTGGTCTTTGCGTGGCTGAAACTTACCTGAGCTTTGCCACATGTCTCTGTAAACGAGACTGAATTGTATCTTTTTCTTCATAAATCCTTGTTATCGTGTCAAATATCTCTTTTGGGGTGCAAAATTAGGTAAAAAAAACAAAATACGTGTGAGAACAATGTTTTTTTATGGTTTAAAAGGGTCTTTTTTATGATTTATAACTATCTTTGCACGATAAAAACGTAATTAATGAAAGCATTAAACACTATATTTGTCATTTTCGTGTTAGCGATGGCATTTTCCTTTGTCTCGTGTGGAGACTCCACTAAGACAGAGTCTGCTCCAAGAGAAGGCAAGATGAACGATGAGTTGAAGTTGGAAGGAGACAAGACCATTTACGGACTTGCCTGTGAGGGTTGTTCAGATTCCACTATTATATTGCTTCCGAATGACGGTAGCGACCCTGTTCATTACGACATCTTAGATGCTACACGAAAGCACAAGGTGATGGGAAAACCGAAGGTAGGCGACTGGGTTGGACTTGTGTTGAACCCAGAGGATTCTACCGTAGCTGACTTGGTGATTAACTTAGACGAATTGAAAGGCACCTGGTGTTATGTGGTAATGCCCAAGATGCGTGATTATGATAAGATGAGTCCTAAGTTGCAGAAGCGATTGATGCGAGATATGCCTGATTCCATCAAGGAAACTTTTATGATTCCACGCGAGTATGGCTTTTCTCTGAAACGTCAATGGACGGCGCAAAGCGTAGGTTACGTTCAGGAGAATACGTTGGGCGAGAGTCCTGTGGTTTATCCAAAGTTGGGCTTTTTTACGGCTTGGCACATTTGGAATGGTAAGTTGGTGATGACGAGCGGAACGCCCCATTTCTCAGATAAGACCAAGGAAATGACTATCAGTGACGTTCGTCATGATACATGTGACATAGACTTTCTTGGCGACGACTCCTTAGTGCTGAGTAGTGATGGTGAATCACGCAGTTATTATCGTAACAGTGACGTGAAGAACATCAACAAGAAAGCCAAGGAAATCGTAGCCAAGCAAAAACTAAAAGCCCTCGAAGATATTAAGAATTGACATTGAGGTCGTGGTTCATCAATCTGTACTCTGCCATTCGCTCATATTTCGTACCTGGTTGTCCGTAATTGGCGTATGGATAGATGCTGATTCCGCCTCTTGGTACAAAAAATCCCGTAACCTCAATGTACTTGGGTTCCATCAATCTGATGAGATCTTTCATGATGGTGTTGACACTATCCTCATGAAAGTCGCCATGATTGCGAAAGCTAAATAGATACAGTTTCAAGCTCTTGCTCTCTACCATCTTCTTATTGGGTAAATAGCTGATACGTATCTCTGCAAAGTCAGGTTGACCCGTAATGGGGCAGAGGGTAGTAAACTCAGGACAATTGAACCGTACCCAATAGTCGTTTTCGGGATGTTGGTTCTCAAAGGTTTCCAATACGTTAGGATCATAATCTGATAGGTAATTCGTTTCTTTACCTAATGCTTTCAGTCCTTCTTCTTTTCTGTTTTTGATGATACTCATAGTCTTGTTTTGTTAAAGGGGGTTACCAAATACCCCTATATGATTACTTTGCAAAGTTACGAATAAAATGTATGTTGTGCAAATATTTATACGTAAAATGGCAACGATGCTCACGCACCGTTGCCACTTTGTTAGCTAACCTCTATCAATTCTATAATATTTTATCTAACTTATACAACATTATATTTATTTAATCGCCAATGCGCTCAAGCTCAACGTCGCAGGCAGAAAACCATTTCGCACGCATCTTGCCCGTATTGGTACTGATTCCAAATGTTACTTTCGCCGTACCTCTCACGATGATGTCTTCAATAGCAATGCGTGTCCATCCGAAGCCTTTGCCGTCATTGGCATTTCTGATGTTTTCTATTTCCGTTTTCCGGATAGTTGCATCATTATCGTTCTTTTTTCCATTGATAGCGTTTAAGTTGGTGTTGCAAGCATCCTCCCATACACTTCCCCCTTCGTTTCCAGTAATGGGAAAATCTATTTGATAGTTTCTACCATGCACCTTTGCATAAAGGATGGGACCTTTGTTCTCTGCACGGACAACGGCAGTCAGTCTATATTTCCCTGGTTCCACTATTTGGCTTTGTTCCACTTTCATTCTCATTCTCGCACGATCTTCCCAATCGTCTAAATACTGTATTTCCTTGTCGCCTGAATAGTGCTGACCCTTAGCGGTAAATCGGTCGCAGTTCATGCACATGACCACTTTCCAATTGTTTAATTCCAAGTATTCCTTGTCTTCTTCTGACATAAACACTCCGTCTTTCAGGCGTGATTCGTAATATTTTTGGTATTTATACTCGTCACTTATTTTCGTCAGCGTGATACCTGTCATGATAGACGTTGCCAATGCAATGAGCCAAATGAGTAACCAACTGATACGTTGCATCACACTCATCCGATTGGTAAGGCAATAGATAATCACGTAAGCTGGAATGAGTAGAGACATCACGATAGCGACGACGAATACGTTGAACGTGCCCAGGCTTTCATTGAAAATGGGGATGGTATTCCAATCAAAGAAATGGTGGATGTTGTTTGGCGTGACGTATGTTAATATTGTCCAAACCACGATGATGGCTCCCATAAAGAACAAACCAATAGCCAGAATCACCAATAGAGCTTTCATACAACCCGTGAGAAATTTCATGATGGTGTTCAGTATGCTCTTTGCACCATGAGCTGGTTTGATTTTTTGCGTGGCTTCCGATACGTTTTGTACTACTTCGTTGGCAAGATTGCTCATGTTGATGGGTTTCCCTTGCATCTTCAGTTGTTGTTCTGGCGTTTCTGCCTCGGGCATAATGGCAGCTAAGATGCAATAGGTGATGATGATGAAAAGTAGCGGATGTAAATTAATGAAGAGAAAGTTCGGGTAACGAATGGCGCTCGCCAATATTGCCACTACCACTACGATCATACGAAGAATGGTAACGTCAACTTCAAACGTACTGGCAAAGCCCGAGATTACACCAGCAAGCATCTTGTCTTTCGGGTTACGATAGAAACGCTTGTGTTTGATAAAGTCTTTCAGTTTGTCTATACCCCGTGGAGTTTTCTCTTCTTCACTTGTTGAGAAATATGCCTGTTCTTGATAATCTTCTTTCATCTCTTCTTGGTTATCATCCATTTGCTCTGGCTGTCCGATACGGTTGATAACGTCTTTGATATGTTCTATGTTGATGGCCTCTGTACCTTTTGCTTTCAGTTCTTCCAGCAATTCCGCAATTCGTTCCTCAATGTCGTTGGCAATCTCTTCCCCTCCCTTTTGGTTCTTGAAATAGTTGTGCAACGTATCCATGTAATTCTTCAACAGTTCGTAAGCGTCCTCGTCGATGTTGAAGAGCCTACCGCATAGATTGATGGTTATATTCTTTTTCATGATTGATTCTCCTCGTTATTTACACATTATTATTAATTATAAAATCCTTATTTTTAAGATGGCTTACGGTATTCGTCAACTCATTCCAGGCTGAGTCGAGTCCTTCCAAGAATGATTCACCCAATTCGGTGAGCGCATAATATTTACGAGGAGGCCCTTGTGTACTTTCTTGCCATTCGTAAGATAGTAGTCCGTCGTTCTTCAATCGGGTAAGCAAGGGGTAAAGCGTACCTTCCACAACCAGCAACTGGGCCTCTTTCAGTTTCTGGATAATGTCGCTGGCGTATGCTGGTTGATGTCTTAACAACAATAAGACGCAATATTCCAGCATTCCTTTGCGCATTTGTGATTTAGCATTGTCTATGTTCATTTCGCTAATATTGTTTATCTGATGCAAAGATAGGTAAAATATAAGTACCTTGCAATACATAGTACTATAAAATAATATCTAAATAACATAAATTAACTATAAAGAGCCTTTTAAATCATGCTTGATTGATTGAAAACACTTAATTTTGCAATCAGATATTCAAGTAATTAATGTAAGAACATGAAGAAGATTTTATCAATTGTGGCATTTGCGATGGGAGCGATTCCTGTATTAGCCCAAACCAACGGGGTGGCGAAGCAAAAATACACCGTTCAAGGTACTTGTCCAACTGACAAACAGAAGGTGTTTTTGGTTGATGTTGCCAAAAGAAATGCAAGTATTGACAGTGCGGAAGTAAAGGACGGAAAGTTTACGTTTACCGGAACATTCGACAAAGATGCTTTCCTTGGTGTCGGAAGAGGTCCTTATTGTCTTTTTATCAATGACGGAACGCCCGTGACGATAGATTTGAATACTGGCAAGTCGAAAGGCTCAGCTTTGAATATGAAGTTGAATGGTTACGATCGCCATATAGATTCTGTAAGCAATAAGGCAAAGAAAATCGTAGCGCCTTATATGCTGGCTCAAATGTCTGGAAAGTCACAGGAAGAATTGCAAGCCATGCTTCCAGCAATCCAACAGCAGTTGATTCCTTTGGAGAATGAGCTCAATGAGTATTGCAAGAAGATTATCGCAGACAATCCCGATAATATTATCCCTGCCGCTTTCATTGACAATGTGAAGTATGAGTATGAAATAAACGAGCTCAAGGCGCTGCTCGACCCTAAGTTTGCTTACGCCAATCACCCTATGGTAGCGCCAATCAAGCGTTATATTGCTGAGGAAGAGTCTAAACAGGCTATCGTGGGAAAACAATTCATCGACATTGAAGAGAATGACGTTGATGGAAAACCTCACAAATTGAGCGAGTATGTGGGAAAGGGAAATTACGTACTCATCGACTTCTGGGCTTCATGGTGTGGACCTTGTATGGCTGAAATGCCCAATGTAAAAGCCAATTACGATAAGTATCACGGCAAGGGATTTAACGTTGTCGGTCTTTCTTTCGATAGAGACAAAGACGCTTGGGTAAAGGCTATCAAGGAAAAGGAACTCAATTGGGTTCACCTCTCTGACTTGAAGTTCTGGAAAACCATTGCCGCAAGCACCTATGGAATCAATGCCATTCCTTCAAGTTTGTTGGTTGACCCAACGGGAAAGGTGATTGCACGTGATTTAAGAGGTCCTGCACTGGGTAAGAAACTGGCTGAGATTTACGGCGAATAGTATTCTGTTTGTCTAAACGATATGTTTACGGTGGATAAA
>DJXW01000003.1:90647-128019 GCA_002449845.1 Prevotella sp. UBA6994 | reverse complement strand
TTTATCCACCGTAAACATATCGTTTCTCTCTATTTATTATATGGCATTGGCAATCAACCAAGCCATATAAGCGAAGAAAATCACCAAGAGCGCAACGCCTTCCCATCGTTCTATCTTGTATTTCGTGAACGAGAAACACCAAATAAGCAACATGGAAAGGGCCATGACTCCATAATCTACGAATGTGATTCCTTGTATTTGAAGAGGACTGATGAATCCCGTAACACCAAGAATCATCAGGATGTTAAATACATTGCTGCCCAATACGTTGCCGATAGCTATTCCACTCTGTCCCTTATAGGCAGAAACCACACTGGTAGCCAGTTCGGGTAGCGACGTTCCACCTGCCACAATGGTCAAGCCAATCACAGCTTCGCTCACACCCAAGAGTTGCGCAATTTCCGTCGCACCATTGACGAATAGGTTAGAACCTAAGACCAAGCAAGCCAATCCTATTATTATATATAAGGTGGCTTTTGCCGCGGTGTAGTTCTTCTTTACCGAAGGTTCTTCAGCATGACTGCCTTTCGCTCCGTGAACGGTGTAATACATATACACCAAAAACAAGACAAAGAGCACGAAGGCTTCCCATCTCGACACATCGTTTCCCCAATAACACATTGCCATCAGTATGATAGAGGCAAACAAGGCGAAAGGAATATCTTTCTTAACCGTTGAGGTGAGAATGGTCATAGGTGATACAACGGCTGCTGCTCCTACGATAAGCATTGCGTTGAAGATGTTGGAACCCACCACGTTTCCCACGGCTAAGTCGGCTGTTCCTTTCAGTGCCGAGGTCAGACTGACACAAAGCTCAGGCATAGACGTACCTAATGCCACTACGGTAAGACCGATGACGATTTGAGGCATATTGAGTTTTTCGGCTATTGCTACCGAACCGTCTGTCAGACGGTCGGCTCCCCACAATACCAATATGACTCCGATGACGATAAATAATAGATTCAACCACATAATGTATATTTTTTAGACGGTGCAAAAATACAAATTATATTTCACATATCGCATTTCTTTGTCTTTTTTTCTCAAGGTAAAGAATTTTCGCATACCATTTTAGCCATGTCGTTTAACGATAGACATTGGTTACGTGAGATGGTCTTCTTTTCGTTGTGATGTTCCCAAGGGGCAAGAAGCAGCAACTGTCCTCGTGCGCAAGCATCCATTCTCTTACCGTGGGGCTTGGCAAGATGAGTGAAACCATTCTCTAACAAGATGATAATCGGAAGGTTTTCCTCAAATGCCGCTCGCATGATAGCCTTTTCTCCTGGGGAGATAGAGGGAGAAACGAGTACGGCTCCGCTTCGTGCCTCTTGCATGTAATCATTGATTGCTTGGTGGATTTGTTCTTCAGAGAGCTTTCTTGAGCATTGTACGGGAATGAGATAAGGCCTTTGTAGCAGAAAGCGGTTGCCAATGGCTGAGAACGATTGATTGCCTATCAACAATTGTCTTTGCACGCGAAAGAGGTCTGGATGTTCTCGTTTCATTAATAATCTTCGGGGGTTGTCATTGAGATAGTTGAGCCATCGGTCTAATTGGCCCTCTCTTAGCAGCAGACGGTCGTTGTAGCCACGTGAGAAAAGAAGGCCATGCGTGCGGTCTTCGCCTCTTCTGTCTTTCTTTTGGGGAGCTTCTTGTCCAGTTTGTTGCGTTGCCAACGCAACAGACGGAACGCCTAATATTAGCTCTCTATAATGTTTGTTACAGCTTTGCTTAAAGCCTCGGATAGCCATTCCCAATGGGTCTTTCATCTTTTCCTTCACGTAGAGAATGCCGTGAAGATGGTCTGGCATCATCTGAAGGGCAATGGATTGAATCTCTGGGTGAAGTGTTTCCGTGTTTTTCCATTCTTGTACAACCCTTTTTCCTAATTCAGATAATTCCATGCGTGGGGCTTCTGCACTATCTTTTGCCGCATCGCTTTTTCCTGTTACCTTCCCGAAAAGAGGCTTGCGCCCTTCGGTGGTCATGGTAACCATGTATATTTGGCGTTCGGTGTAATCATGCCCTACGCATCTGCGAAGCATAGAGGGCTTTTTGGGGCCGGCAAAGGCCTTTTGTCTTTCATACGTTTCTTTTTTCATAGTATTATTGTTATTGATGGTTATCGTTAATGGTGCCGCCTTTTAGTTCTGTCTGTTGCGTTGGCAACGCAACAAACTGGACGGAAGAGGGCTAAACCGATGGCAAAGGTACGAAAAATAAAAATAGCTTTGACAAATAATTTGCTTAAATCATGAATAATTTGTATTTTTGCGAGATATTAAGAATACCCCATTGTTTATGAGACATGTTTTATTGTTGATGATGAGCCTGTTTGCCATTTGCCTACATGCAAATCCCGTTACTGATATGCTTGAACGAATCGACAAAGGAGCTTCAAGGAAATTCAAGATAGAACTCCAGAAATCTAATCAAAACTTTTTTGAAATCTCCCAGAGTGGCGACCGAATTGCCGTGAAAGGTAATACGTGGGTAAACATTGCCACGGGTATTCATTGGTACTTGAAATACCATGCTGGCATTCATCTCACATGGAACAACATGCAAGCTCCTCTACCCAATCGTTTGCCACGGGTAGATAAACCTGAAAGACACGAAACAACTCTTCCCTTACGATACGATTTCAATTATTGCACGTTCTCTTATTCTATGGCATTTTGGGATTGGGAACGTTGGCAAACGGAAATCGACTGGATGGCGTTGCATGGTGTGAACTTACCGCTTGCCATCGTAGGCGTAGAGTGCGTGTGGCGCAATATGTTGCTCAAGTTAGGCTATACGAAAGATGAGATAAACCGATTTATTGCTGGCCCCGCATTCTTGGCTTGGTGGGAGATGAACAACTTAGAAGGATGGGGAGGACCATTGCCCGACTCATGGTATATACAACAAGAGCGGTTGCAAAAGCAAATCCTCAAACGCATGAAAGAATGGGGTATGCAACCCGTTTTGCCTGGTTATTCGGGAATGCTTCCAAGTAACGCCAAGGAAAAATTAGGCGTTAACGTGGCTGACGGTGGCAAATGGAATGGTTATACACGTCCTGCCTTCTTGCAACCCACCGACAGTAGGTTTCATGAAATTGCCACATTATATTACCAAGAACTTACCGCTCTCTATGGAAAGGCTAATTATTACTCGATGGATCCTTTCCATGAAGGGGGAAATACCAGGGGTATAGACCTTTCTGCTTCTGGTGATGCTATCATGAGGGAAATGAAATTGGTAAATCCCCATGCCGTTTGGGTGATTCAAAGTTGGCAGGAGAACCCACGTGAAGAATTAATCGGTCATTTGTCGGAGGGAGATTTGTTGATACTCGACCTCTTCAGTGAGTGCAGGCCTAAATGGGGCATTGCCTCTATCTTCCAAAACGACAAGGGATATGGTCATCATCAATGGCTTTTCTGTATGTTACAAAATTTTGGAGGAAACGTAGGATTGCATGGAAGGATGGACCAATTGCTCAATCATTTCAACCAAACGAAGACCAACCCGAAGGCAGCACATCTGAAAGGTATCGGATTTACGATGGAAGGTTCTGAGAATAATCCTATCATGTTTGAATTGATGAGTGAATTGCCTTGGATTGACCGATTGGATTCTAAGGAAGAGTGGGTTCGTAATTATTGTTTTGCTCGTTATGGCGTTCGTGATGAATCCATCGAAAAGGCTTGGCTGTTGTTGGCTCAGTCTATTTACAACTGTCCGATGGGCAATAACCAACAGGGAACTCATGAAAGCATCTTCTGTGGCAGACCTTCCACGAATAATTACCAAGTGTCGAGTTGGTCTAAGATGTCTAATTACTATGACCCGGAAGACATTCGAAAGGCTGCTTTGTTAATGTCGAGCGTAGCGGAAAAGTATCGAGGAAACAATAACTTTGAATATGATTTGGTGGATATCGTGCGTCAGGCGATGGCAGACCAAGGGCGTGTGCAGTATTTGCTGGCAATGGCTGATTATAAGGCATTTAGAAAGCAGGCTTTCAAGGTAAGTTCGCAACGCTTTCTTGATATGTTGTTGGCACAAGACCGGTTGCTTGGCACGCGCTCCGAGTTTCGTTTGGGTCATTGGATAGAGGCTGCCAGGAAGTTGGGGAACAATGAGGAAGAGAAAAACCTGTATGAATGGAATGCGCGTGTGCAAATCACTACGTGGGGCAATCGTATCTGTGCTGATCAAGGAGGACTTCGTGACTATGCCCATAAAGAGTGGCAAGGACTCCTGAAGGATTTTTATTACATGCGTTGGTCTGCTTATTTCAAAGCGTTAAACGACCAGATGGAGGCGAAATCCAAACCCGATATTGAGAAATTAGGTAACGGAAAATACAAGGGTCTTACCACCAAGCAACTTTTCCAGTTGGCTTTAGAGCAAGACGTGACACTCGACTTCTATGCAATGGAAGAACCTTGGACATTGCAACACAATGTTTATACTTCTCAACCAGAAGGCGATTGTGTGGAGGTGGCTCGTTGGGTCTGCAATGAATATCTTCAATAGATTCACATACTATGTAACCGATGGTCACCATGCTGGAAACCATCGGTTTCTTATATGGTGACCATCGGTTTCTTAGTGAGTTACCATTTGGGAATCATATCAAGAAAGATATAAATACCGTCATAAATGCGTTAATCTTTAAAAAACGTGCTGATAAATCAGGTTTATTTGTTATCTTTGCACCAAATATATAGAAGAATTAACATTATCGTATGAATATCTTAGAACTGAGTGAACAAGAGATAGGCCGTCGCCAGAGTCTTCAGGAATTGCGTAACATGGGTATTGACCCATATCCGGCAGCCGAGTTTCCCACCAATGCGTTTAGCACAGAGATTAAAGAGAGTTTTAAAGATGACGATGAGAAGCGAGAGGTTTGCATCGCTGGTAGAATGATGAGTCGTCGAGTGATGGGAAAGGCTTCCTTTGCGGAGATTCAAGACTCGAAGGGCAGGATTCAGGTGTATGTTTCCCGTGATGACCTATGTCCTACGGAAAACAAAGACCTGTACAATGTGATTTTCAAGCGATTGCTTGACATTGGCGATTTCATAGGCGTAAAGGGCTTTGTGTTTCGTACCCAGACTGGCGAAATCTCCGTTCACGCACAAGAACTGACACTTTTGAGCAAGAGCCTCAAGCCACTTCCTATCGTGAAATATAAGGATGGCGTTGCTTACGACAGCTTTGATGATCCCGAATTACGTTATCGCCAACGTTACGTTGACCTCGTTGTCAACGAGGGAGTGAAGGATACGTTCCTGCAAAGGGCAACGGTAATCCGCACTATGCGTAAGGTTCTTGATGAGGCAGGATATACTGAGGTGGAGACTCCTACGTTGCAGATGATTGCAGGTGGAGCGTCTGCACGTCCATTTATAACCCATTTCAATGCCCTTGACCAAGATATGTATATGCGAATAGCCACTGAGCTGTACTTGAAGAGGCTCATCGTGGGTGGTTTCGAAGGTGTTTATGAAATAGGCAAGAACTTCCGCAATGAGGGAATGGACAGAAATCACAATCCAGAGTTTACCTGCATGGAATTGTACGTGCAATACAAGGATTACAACTGGATGATGTCGTTTACAGAGAAATTGTTGGAAACCATTTGCATTGCCGTCAATGGTAAGCCGGAAAGAGAGATTGACGGACAAATCATTAGTTTCAAGGCTCCATATCGCCGTCTTCCAATCCTCGATGCCATCAAGGAGAAGACTGGCTTCGACTGTGACGGAAAGACGGAAGATGAAATCCGTGCCTTCTGTAAGGAGAAAGGAATGGAAGTGGACGATACAATGGGTAAGGGTAAACTGATAGATGAACTCTTCGGCGAGTTCTGCGAAGGTACCTTCATCCAACCTACGTTCATCACAGATTATCCCGTTGAGATGAGTCCATTGACCAAGATGCACCGCTCAAAGCCAGGTCTGACCGAACGATTCGAGTTGATGGTGAACGGTAAGGAACTGGCAAATGCATATAGCGAGTTGAATGATCCCATTGACCAAGAGGAACGCTTCGTGGAGCAGATGCGTCTGGCTGACAAGGGCGATGATGAGGCAATGATTATCGACAAAGACTTCCTCCGTGCCTTGCAGTATGGTATGCCCCCGACATCAGGTATCGGTATCGGCATAGACCGTTTGGTGATGCTGATGACGGGTAAGACGTTTATACAAGAAGTGCTGTTCTTCCCACAGATGAAACCTGAGAAAAAGATACCACAATCATCCTTTGCCGAATGGGAGGTGATTGGTGTTCCTGAACCTTGGGTTTACGTGTTGCGAAAGGCAGGTTTCAACCTCGTAAACGATATCTCTACGGAAAAGGCACAAGGTCTCCAGCAAAAGATTGGCGAAATCAACAAGAAATATAAGTTGGGTTATGACAAACCCAGTGTAGAAGAGATACAGGCTTGGATAGATAAGGCACAAGGACTTTAATGCCTTGGTGTCTTAATGGTCTTTCGAGACATTCATGACTTTCAAGGTCCTCAAGACGATAAAAGATGTACGATTGCGGCAAGATAGCGATTATTGGTGGAGGTAGTTGGGCTACTGCCATTGCCAAGATAGTGGTTGGTCACACTCACCACATTGGGTGGTATATGAGACGCGATGACCGCATAGAGGATTTTAAGCGCCTTGGCCATAATCCCGCCTATCTCATGAGTGTGCATTTTGATGTCAGCGAGATTACTTTCTATAGCGATCTCAACAAGATAGTGAATGCATACGACACGTTGGTTTTTGTCACGCCTTCTCCATATTTGAAGAACCACCTCAAGCGATTGAAGACCAGGTTGCGTGATAAGTTTATCATTACAGCCATCAAGGGAATCGTGCCAGATGAGAACCTCTCTTGTTCGGAATATTTCCATCAGGTTTACGATGTGCCTTACGACAACTTAGCTTGCATCGGTGGACCTTCTCATGCAGAGGAAGTGGCTCTTGAACGTTTGTCATATCTTACCATTGGCTGTTCTAATCTCGATAAGGCACAGGCCTTTGCAGATATCATCGTTTCAGACTATATCAAGACAAAGACCAGTAGTGACGTGTTGGGAATAGAGTATTCGTCGGTATTGAAGAATGTCTATGCCATCGCTGCGGGTATCTGTAGCGGATTGAAATATGGAGACAACTTCCAGGCGGTGTTGATGGCAAATGCCGTACAGGAAATGTCAAGGTTCCTCACGGCTATACAACCAACGGAGCGCAATGTCTATGACAGTGTGTATTTGGGAGACTTGTTGGTGACGGGATATTCCAATTTCTCTCGTAATCGTACTTTCGGAACCATGATAGGTAAGGGCTATAGCGTGAAGAGTGCGCAGATAGAAATGGAAATGATAGCAGAGGGCTATTTCGGTGTGAAGTGTATGAAGGAAATTAATCATCACATGCACGTGAACATGCCGATTCTCGATGCCGTATATAATATTCTATATGAACGCATTTCGCCACAAATCGAAATCAAATTGCTTACCGACTCGTTTAGGTAACCGTAAGGGGAATGGGCAAATCAAAAATAACATGGATTGACAGATGAGACAATATAATAAATCAACCGATTACGACTATTACGAAGTGCAGGAAGACGCTCCTTTGTTAGAGTGGCTTTTGGCAAACGTGAAAGGCAGTAAAAACAAGATTAAAGACACCCTGCATGGACGTGGCATTAAGGTGAACGGAAAGGTGGTGACGCAATATGACACACCTCTGAGAAAGGGAATGAAAGTGGCTGTCAGCAAGACCAAGCGCAATGACCTCTTCAAGAGTAGGTATGTGAAAATCGTTTATGAAGACCGTTACTTGGTGGTGGTAGAAAAGAATATTGGTATTCTTTCGATGGCTGCGGGACATTCTTCGTTAAACGTAAAGTCTTTGTTAGACAGCTATTTCGTGAAGTCAAGGCAGAAGTGTAGAGCACATGTGGTACACAGGCTCGACAGAGACACCAGTGGCTTGATGATTTATGCCAAAGACATGGAAACGGAACAGATACTCGAACACGAATGGCATGATATTGTTTATGACCGTAGGTATGTGGCTGTGGTATCTGGGGAAATGGAGAACGACGAGGGAACCATTGCCAATTGGCTGAAGGACAACAAGGCTTATTTCACATATTCTTCCCCCGTGGACAATGGTGGCAAATATGCCATTACCCATTACTACACGCTCGACCGTACCGTTGACCACTCTTTGGTGGAGTTTCGCTTAGAGACAGGGCGTAAGAACCAGATACGTGTGCATTCGGCAGACATGGGACATCCCGTGTGTGGCGACGTGAAGTATGGCAATGGTGACGACCCGTTGCACCGTTTATGCTTACATGCTTACGTGTTGTGTTTCTATCATCCCATCACTCATGAGGCAATGGAGTTTGAAACTCCCATTCCTTCTTCGTTCAGGCATTTGTTTAAATAATGATTATATCTTATGGATAGCAATTTCTTATATTACGCATTTGTATTGGCTGCCATCATCGTCGGAGTGTTGGTGGTTAAGAAAATCGCCAGTTGCCTTATCAAGTCAATTGTACTGATTGTATTGGCAGCGTTGTTGGTATTCATTTATTTCGCATATTTCAATGCGGGATAGTCATGGTTTGAATTGGAAAAACATCTACATAATTAAAAACAAAAGAAATGAAAAGTATTAGTTTAGACATTACGAAAGCCGCTCAATTCTTAAATGAAGGTGCAGTGAAGGCTTATGAGCCAAAGGTGCGTGCCGCACAAGAGGCATTGGAAAATGGCACTTGCCCAGGTAATGATTTCCTTGGATGGTTGCATCTGCCTACAAGTATCACACCGGATTTTCTTGACGAGGTGCAAGCTGTGGCTGCAACGTTGCGTGAGAAATGTGAAGCCATCGTTGTTGCTGGTATTGGTGGTAGTTATTTAGGTGCTCGTGCCGTGATAGAGGCGCTGGGCAACTCATTTGCTTGGTTGGTAAACGACAAGAAGAATCCTACTATCCTCTTTGCTGGAAACAATATCGGTGAAGATTATCTTTATGAACTCACGGAGTACCTGAAAGGCAAGAAGTTTGGTGTTATCAATATCTCCAAGTCGGGTACTACAACGGAAACAGCACTGACGTTCCGTTTGCTGAAGAAGCAATGCGAGTTGCAAATGGGTAAGGAAGAGGCAAAGAACGTGATTGTTGCCGTGACCGATGCGAAGCGTGGAGCAGCCCGCACATGTGCCGATAAGGAAGGCTACAAGAGCTTTATCATTCCCGACAATGTTGGTGGACGCTTCTCTGTGCTCACTCCAGTAGGTTTGTTGCCCATTGCTTGTGCAGGATTTGACATCAAGGCATTGGTAGCTGGTGCTGCTGACATGGAGAAAGCTACTGCTTTGGATGTACCGTTTGAAGAAAATATCGCTGCTCAGTATGCTGCCGTTCGTAATGGTCTTTATGCCCAGGCAGGAAAGAAGATTGAAATCATGGTTAATTACCAGCCTAAGCTGCATTTCATCGCTGAATGGTGGAAACAACTCTATGGTGAGAGCGAAGGTAAGGACAAGAAAGGTATTTTCCCTGCAAGTTGCGACTTTACTACCGACTTGCACTCTATGGGACAATGGATTCAGGACGGTGAGCGTTCTATCTTCGAGACCGTTATCAGCATAGAGACCCCCAACTGTAACCTTTTGTTCCCAAGTGATGAAGAAAATCTTGACGGTTTGAACTTCCTTGCTGGCAAGCGTGTGGATGAGGTGAACAAGATGGCAGAGTTAGGTACTCGTCTGGCTCACGTTGATGGTGGTGTTCCCAATATCCGTATCAGCGTTCCCGAACTCAACGAGTATTATATCGGTCAGTTGATTTACTTCTTCGAGATTGGTTGTGGTATCAGTGGCAATGTCCTTGGCGTGAACCCATTCAACCAACCTGGTGTGGAAGCATACAAGAAGAATATGTTTGCTTTGCTGAACAAGCCTGGATATGAGGCTGAAAGCAAGGCCATCCAAGAACGTTTGGCAAAAGAGGCTTAATAGTAAATGAGATGAGTGAGTCATATATGATTCTTAATGACTTACAAGATAGATATGACCAACAAGGAAATAATTAATAATTATTTAAAAAAGCATGGCTTTGAGAGGTTTGCTCCCAAAGCCGTGCTTTTTGACATGGATGGAGTGCTTTATAACTCCATGCCTAATCATGCTGTTGCTTGGCAAGAGTCTATGCGGCAGTTTGGTATTCACATGACAGCAGCCGATGCCTATGCTACAGAAGGAGCAAGAGGTATTGATACCATTCGGAAGATGGTCGTGGAGCAAAAAGGAGTGAATATCTCGCTTGAAGAAGCGCAAAAGATGTATGATGTGAAAACACATCTTTTCCATGACATGCGACAAGCAGAAATTTTTGATGGGGTAATCCCGTTGATGGAAAAGATTCTGCAAAGAGGGATGAAGATTGGCGTGGTGACGGGCAGCGGCCAAAAGCCATTGATTAATCGTCTGCTCCACGATTTTGGGGCATTTATAGATGAGAGCAGGATTGTTACCGCTTACGACGTGGAGCGTGGAAAGCCTGCTCCTGATCCGTATCTCATGGGCTTGCAAAGATGCGGAAACTTACAACCTTGGCAAGGCATCGTAGTGGAGAATGCTCCATTAGGTGTCAGTGCAGGTGTTGCGGCTGGTTGTCTGACCATTGCCGTGAATAGCGGACCTTTACCCGATGATGTCTTATTGGATAAAGGTGCTGATGTCATTTATCGTAAAATGACAGAATTGGTTGATGATTTTGAAAATATATTGAGTTGAACATATATATAATGATTGTGTGATTGGCATGAAACGTCTGCCCCTTGTTTTTTTAGTCTTATTCTTCTTTCATTTGTCACAAGCTCAAGTAATAATAATGAATTCTTCTGACAAGAAGGAAGTTGCTGACTCTGTTGATAAGAAGAAACGTACCTTACGATTGACGGGAAACGTATATGACTCCTTCACCAAGGCAGCCTTGAAAGCACATGTCACGTTGATGCGAAGCGACTCTACGGTAGTAGATACCACTACGTGTTGGATGTGGTCATGGGGTACAAGCAATTCTTACTATGAGTTTAGCGTGCCACGTGTTGTTGAGAAGTATATCATCAAGGCAGAAAGCGAGGGTTACCACACGGGTTATTTGAATTATGAAGTGAAATATCTTGGCAGGAATCGTTCGTTTGCGTTACCTCGATTGTTACTAAAGAAAAAGGCAGACGATGATGTCTTTGCGGAAGGCACTTTAGACGGTGTGGTAGTGACAGGTACGAAAGTGAAGATTGCCTATCGCGGAGATACCGTGGTTTACAATGCGTCTGCTTTCAACCTTCCCGAAGGTTCTATGCTTGACGGACTCATTCATGAGATGCCTGGTGCCGAACTGAAAGACAATGGTGACATCTACGTGAATGGTAAGAAAGTGGACTATCTCACTCTGAACGGTAAGGATTTCTTCAAGGGAAACAATAAGGTGATGCTTGACAACCTACCTTATTATACGGTACAGAACGTGGAGGTGTATGATAAGTCGTCTGAAGAAAGCAAATGGAAAGGCATGGAAACGACGAAGAAAGACTATGTGATGGACGTGATCCTCAAGCGTGAGTACAATCGTGGACTGCTTGTAAACACCGAAGCAGGAGTGGGTACGGACAATCGCTACTTGGCGCGTCTCTTTGGACTATATTACACAGACCATACACGCTTGTCTCTTTTTGCCAATACCAACAATGTCAATGAAGACCGTAGGCCTGGTTATGAGGGTGATTGGACTCCTGCCAACCAACCACAGGGCTTGAGAGCTACCAAACAAGTTGGAATGAACCTCACTTCTGAAGACCAAGACAAGAATGTAGAAGAACGCTTTGATGCCACGCTGACATGGAGCGATGCTGATGACCAGACGCGTACTTCAAGTGAACGATTCTCATCCGATGGTAATGTGTTTGGTAATTCGGAATCATGGAGCAGACAAAAGGATTTTCGCTTCTCAGCTTATAATAATCTGACAATTAATGTGCCAGTCAAGTTGCAGATGTACACTACCGTTTCTTATTACAATGGTGACCGAAACTCTGAAAATAGTGATTCCACTTGGCGTGACCCCTCTCTTGATACAGGACAGTTGTCTCTGATTAATCGCTCTCACAACTTAAGACTGAATAAATACCGCACGATTAATTTAGGCAATAGCCTTCTATGGTACCAAAAGTTGCCTTGGGGAGATTATGTCTTTTTGTCAGCGAGCGCATCTTATTCAAATAACAAACCTGCGGACTCTTTTTCTCAAAACTTGGTGGAATATCTCCAAACAGGAGGAAGTGATTTCAGAAATCGATATAATGACACACATTCCAGCAACTATAATTACTCTTTGAATGGCGAATACACCATCTCGTTGCTGAATGGTTGGCGTATAGCTCCAAGTGTTAGATATAAACAGACGTACAAATCAGATCACAACTTTAATTATCGATTAGACAGATTGGTAGAGTCGCAATTGTCGGCAGGAGGGAAGTCGTTCTATAAAAATAGTCGTCGTATTTCTTCTACAACAACCAAGTCGCCGTATCCCATCGGTTGGCTTCCTTCCAATGAGTTGTTGTTGGATGTGATGGATAAAAACAATTCCGACCAATCCACGGATTTGGAACGTACCTATTCCGCAAAGTTAGAAATAACCAAGGAGATTGGTAATGAAGAAGGGTGGTTTTCTTTGACGTTTCCTGTTGATAAGGTAGATGAACGTTTGCACTTTGATGATGGAGTGCTTGATACCATCGCACGTCGTTCGGATGTTATTTTCCAGCCCAGTATTTCGTACAATGAATGGGGGAAGAATTTCAAGCAAATAGAATATAGCATGTCGATGGAACGTCCAGATTTCCTTTCTCTCATGCCTCATGATGATACGACCAACCCCCTTGTCTATACTGTCAACAACGTGAATTTGAAGAATCGCATCAACCATTCTTTCGGTACATATTTCAATTTCCGCAACGACTCTACGGCACGAAGGATTTCACTCTCTGGTAACCTTACGTTGACGCAAAATGCGTGGGGTACTCGCAGTAGCTATAACAGTAAGACGGGTGCTTATACGTACATGCAAGATAATGTTAACGGCAATTGGAACGCTAATGTGAATTTCGGTTATGAGAGGCCTTTCGGGAAACAGCGCCTATTCAATATTGAGAATAATGTCAGCGCATCTTACGTTCATAGCGTAGATTTTGAACTCATCCAATCAGTTACGGCAGGAATGCAAGTGGAATTGCAGGATGAGTTGACAAGTAGCTACTCGAAGGTAAACACTACCAATCTCTCGGAAGAACTGCGATTGAAATACCAGAAAAAGGCACTATCTCTTTCTATCGGTGGTCAGGTGGATTGGCGACATTCCAAAGGAACAAGCGAAAACTTCCAAACCATCAATGCCTGGGATTATAACTATGGCGTTACGGCAAAATATACTATTCCCGTTATCAAGATGGATGTTGCTACCGACCTGAAGATGTTCTCACGTAGAGGCTACAATTCATCGATGATGAATACCGACGACTTGGTGTGGAATGCCTCTCTCTCACGTGCGTTTATCAAAGGAAAACTGACGGCAAAACTCATGGCATTCGATATCTTGCACCAACTCTCATCCACACAATATAGCGTGAATGCGCAAGGTCGCACGGAAACATGGCATAATTGCATCCCACGTTATGCTTTGCTCACATTAAGCTATAAGTTCCAGAAAATGCCGAAAAAGAAGAAATAAGTCTTGTTAATAGCCTCCAATAAGGGGGCTATTCTATGGTAATTTCTCCTGAACCAAAACATTTGTGATGTTCCTTGTCGTAAACCACGCAGAACTGTCCTGGAGCTACACCTTGTACCCATCTGTCGGAATGTACTACATAGCAGCCATTACCTGTTTGTTCCAAGATACCATAGAAATAGTCGGGCGTGTGCCTTATTTTAAAAGTTACTTCCTTGGGTAATTCTCCTCCTTCGGGAGTGAGGTAATGGAAATCCTTGATGGGAAACTCCATGCGATGTGCCTTGATAGGTTCGTAGCCCTTGATGACGTATAGAATATTCTTCTCTATGTCTTTCTTCACCACGTTCCAAGGACCACCGCCTAATCCAAGCCCTTTTCTTTGTCCAATAGTGTGGAACCAATGTCCCTTGTGTTTACCCAATACCTTGCCTGTCTCCATGTCAATGATGTCACCTTCCCATTCTCCGAGATAGCGTCGTAGGTAATCGTTGTAGTTAATCTTGCCCAAGAAGCAAATGCCTTGCGAGTCTTTGCGTTTCGCATTCACTAAATGTTCACGTTCGGCAATGGCTCTCACCTCGTCTTTGTGGTAATGACCGATGGGGAATAAAGCCTTCTTCAATTGCCAATCATATATCTGAGCTAAGAAATCTGTCTGGTCTTTCACAGGATCTGGACTGGTAGTAAGCCACTTATGGCCGTCTATCCATTCTGTTTGTGCATAATGGCCGGTGGCAATAAGGTCATAGTCGTGACCACGTTTCTCGTCGAAAGCCCCAAACTTGATGAGCCGGTTGCACATCACGTCAGGATTGGGCGTTTGTCCAGCCTTTACCTTTTCCATCGTGTAACGTGTAACGTTGTCCCAATATTCCCTATGGCAGTCGATGACCTCAAGTTTACATCCGTATCGTGCCGCCACGGCGGTTGCCATTTCCATGTCTTCCTCGCTTGAACAATCCCATTCTTCCTCTTCCTCCGGACCTATCTTGATGTAGAAACAGTCGGGATGAAGGCCTTTCTTTGCCAATTCATACAACACCACGCTACTATCTACACCTCCAGACAGCAACACGGCAATACGCTTATCTATTAGTTCTTGGTAATTAATCATGAAGTTTTCTTTAATGAGATGATTCCTTATGGTGAGAAATTTCCCTTGTGGCGAAACATACAAAGGCGAAACTTTTCGCAAAGTTAGTGATAGATTCTCAAACATCCAAATAATTCTTTCAAAAGTAGGGATTATTTATAATAATCACTTTTTTTTAATGGAAAGCCATCTGATTTACGGAAAAAGTAGTATCTTTGCAATGAGTCTTTGAAAAACAATCGATAGCAATAACTTGAATAATGACATATTTGAAAAACAAGAATAGACCTATGAAAAAAAATATTTGGTTAACGATGATTCTGTTGATGGGGTTATGCGTTGTTTCATGTAGTAGTGACGATGATGAGAATAATCTTACACCCAAAGGAGTAAGTGCGGTAGATCTTGGATTGCCCAGTGGGACAAAGTGGGCAAGTTGCAACGTAGGAGCCAACTCTCCCGAAGATGGCGGCAACCTTTATGCTTGGGGTGAGGTAAATGAAAAAGGTGTTTATGAGTGGAGCAATTATATTCATTGTGACGGTACGCGGGAATCTTGCCATGATATAGGAAAGAACATCAGCGGTACGCAATATGATGTGGCTCGCTTGAAGTGGGGCGGAAAATGGCGTATGCCTACCTACGAAGAGTTTAAGGAACTGTTTGATAACTGTACCCATGAACAGACTATGTATCATTACGTGAGTGGTATCAAGTTTACTGGGAAAAATGGAAACAGTATCTTCTTGCCTTCCTTCCCACTGAAAGATAAGGCTGTAAACCATTCGGGTTATTATTGGACGGGAACCCAAGAAACAGATGTCACTGCTAAATCTGGTGCATATTGTTTTACTTTCGTAGAAGATAACGGTTATTGGGTATATAGCTCAAGTTGTCTTGGACTTGCTGTCAGACCCGTCATGAAATAAGTATTCCGTATGAATGAAGAAGTTCCTTTTAAAGTGCCTCGAACCAAGGAAGGTACGATTTTCGAGATTGTCACGGTGATATTGATACTTGCGTTATGGGTAATAACATGGTATTTGTATCGCAATGCACCCGAACAAGTACCCATTCGTTTCGGGTTGAATCTCAATCCCGATACCGTAGGTAGCAAGAATACAATCTTGGTAATGGCTGCATTAGGTACAATTTTCTCTGTGGGGATGCTGGTATCTGCTTATCGCCCAAAGTCTGTCAATCTGCCGTTTGAGTTTAGCCTTCCTAAACAGTATGTTTGCGTCGTGCGAATGGTACGTTTGCTTGCCGTAGAGACGGCGTTTCAGTTCATAGCTGTTGTGCTGATGATGGGAACTTCTCATGTAGGTTATTATCCGATGATATTTTTTGCTGTCGTATTATTGCTGATAATAGCAACTACGATATACTATACTGTGAAAATTTACAAGATGAAATAAATTGGCAATGAGGAAATTGTGTGTAATCTTGACGATTCTGTCTTCCGTAATAACTGCCCACGCGCAAGGCACAATCGGAACATGGAACGGAAATCTGAACTTGGGAACGATGAAGTTGCCGTTGGTATTTCACATCGGAGATAATAGTTGCACACTGGATTCGCCCAACCAAGGGGCAAAAGGCATTCTTGGAAAGGTGAATTTCCAATCTGCCGATTCTATCTCTGTGGCTTTTGAGTCATTGGGTGGTTCGTATGTGGGCAAACTACAAGAAGGCAAGCTCAAAGGAACGTTCACGCAAATGGGCTACCGATTGAGTTTGGAATTGGAAAAGGGCGAATTGGTCAGACTTCGTCCTCAGACACCAAGACCTCCGTTCCCTTATCAAACGGAGGAGGTGATATTTGTCAATGAGAAAGATACGGCTTCGTTGGCTGGAACCTTAACTTGGCCAGTGGGTTATCAAAAAGGAAAGAAAGTTCCTGTTGTCCTGATGATTACTGGAAGCGGAATGCAGAATCGTGACGAGGAAATATTCGACCATAAACCTTTTGCGGTAATTGCTGATTACTTGGCTCGTCACGGGGTTGCCTCTTTGCGTTATGATGATCGTCAGGTGGGTGGCTCAAAAGGAAATGTTACTCATGCCACAACTGAAGATTTCATGTGCGATGCGGAAGCAGGATTGAAGTACTTGAAAGAATTGAAATCGTTCAGTAGGATAGGGGTGCTTGGCCATAGTGAGGGAGGAACCATTGCCTTCATGCTTGCGAAAGAGAAAAAGCCAGACTTTATCGTTTCCTTGGCTGGAACGGGATTGCGGGGAGATAGCGTGATTACCGAACAGACGAATTTTATCTTACGCCAACAGGGAAAGCCTGGTAACATGACGGTGAAGCAGATGCACCTGACGATGATGATGACGAAAACCACACCGTGGTATGATTTCTTCGTGTCGTATGACCCTGCTGAGGCTATTCAGAAAGTGAAGTGTCCGGCACTTATCTTGAATGGAAGCAAGGATTCGCAAGTGTTGGCGGAAAGCAATTTGAGTGTAATCAGAAACTTGATGCCCAAGCACACCAAGAGTAAAATCAAGGAATATCCAGGACTGAACCACCTTTTCCAGCCTTGTAAGACTGGAGCGGTGGATGAATATGGAACGATAGAGCAAACAATTTCAGAGGAAGTGCTTGCCGACATTGCCGAATGGATTCAGACATTATGAAAGGGAGATGGGAATAACCTCTAAATCGTCTGGCACAAAGATGTTTCCGTGGAAATATGCTGAAGCCTCGGCAGTGTAATCTCTCTTGCGTGTATGGATAGTCTTATCTTCCGTGTGATAGAGAATCAAGTTTCTCACGCCCAATTCCTCAGCAAGTTGGGCAGCATCTTTCACGGTGGAATGATGTTTCTCGTATGGTTTGAATGTGTCACGGTCAGCATATTTACAGAAAGCCTCACTCATGAGCCAGTCTGCACCTTCCACTAAAGAGCGATTATGCTCGTTGTAAGGTTCGTCACCGAGGCAGACAAGCTTTTGTCCGTCAGGAAGGCAAGTGGTAAAACCAAATTGCTTCTCCTTGGTGCTGAGAATGTCGAAACACTGAAAGCGCAGATTGCCCACCTCGAAAGTGTCGCGGTCATTGAGTTCTTTGAATATAACGGAAACACCTATCTCCTTGACCAACTTCTGGGGAAGCATATCGCGCATCATGTTTAGAATGACTCGAATCACTTTCTCGTGTCCGTAGATACGGATGTTGCCTTGGCAAATGCCGCGAGCCTTGTGTTGCAGGAAGACACGTATCACCCATAATGCCCCAATGATGTGGTCAGTGTGAGCGTGTGTGACGAATAGGTCGTGAATGTCGCCTATCGCAATCCCCGCATCACTCAGTTGGCGGAGTATTCCATTTCCTCCACCCGCGTCAACGAGTAAAATGGTCTCTTCATTACGTAGGGCAAAACATGTATTGTAGCAGCGCGTAACCAGGGCGTTGCCTGTTCCAAGGATGATGATTTCTGTTTTCATGCAACAAAGATAACTCATTATTTTTATCTGTACAAGATATTTTATGAGGTTTGTTGTAAATTTTATGTGTTCACTTCTCGTTTTTAACGGAAAAATGTTAACTTTGTCACACATTATTATATATATAAATACATCATACCATGGAAGAACTGAAAAACGAACAACTGGTAATCAAGATTGCCGAAATGGGTGCGGAATTGCAGAGTATCAAAGATGCACAAGGTAAGGAATATCTTTGGCAAGCCGATGAAAAGTATTGGCCTCGCCATTCTCCATTGTTGTTTCCCATTGTGTGTGGCTTGTGGGAAGACAAATATTACATAGATGGCTATGCTTATCGGATGTCTCGGCACGGCTTTGCCCGTGATACAAAATTCACGTTGGTTTCTAAAACGGATAATAAAGTGACATTTGCCATCCACGACACGATGGAAACCCATCGCGACTATCCTTTCCACTTCAATCTGGCTGTTACTTATCGGTTGGAAGGGAATAAGATACACGTGATTTGGCACGTAGAAAACACCGATGCCAATGAAATCCATTTCCAGATTGGTGGTCATCCTGCGTTTTATCTACCTGATGTAAAAGAAGGAGAACCGATGCACGGAATGATTAAGTTTGACAATGAAGATGAGATTGAACGTTTGGTAGGCAATGTCGGTGGTTGTATCGTGCCGGGAAGATTCCGTTTGGACACCGAGAAAGGTTATTGGGCATTCAAAGAGAAGAGTTTTGATGAGGATGCGGTTATCATTGACAAATGCCAAGTGAAGGAAGTGGCACTTTTGGATAAAGACCGCAAGCCAGTTGTAACGGTGAATTTCAAATCGCCGGCAGTAGGTATATGGAGCCCATTTGGCAAGAATGCTCCATTCGTTTGTATAGAACCGTGGTACGGAATACATGATAGAGTGAGCTATAATGGTGAGTTTAAGGATAAATATTTGATGAATCACCTGCAGCCAGGAGCCTCTTTCATGGCGCAATATTCCATTAAAATCGGTTGATAAGTATCGTGAAAGTGTGGCGAAAGCCTTCGATTGATAGGTTTTTCAAAGAAATCTTTTAAATTTTTTGGCTATTTGAAAAGATTATATTACCTTTGCAGCCGAATTATTTGAAAGTGTTGGCGGGATAGCTCAGTTGGTTAGAGCGTCGGATTCATAATCCGGAGGTCGAGGGTTCGGGTCCCTCTCCCGCTACATACGTTTTTGGGGAGTTGCGAAGTGATTTCGTAACTCCTTTTTTCGTCAATAATGAATGTCAGAATCTCATACTTAGGAGTGTCCGAGTACCTAAGTCTTATCGTGTATGTCATGAAAGATGTCTTTTTTTCAAAAGAAATGATTTTTTTCAATATAAAATGATTAACTTTGCAATCAAACTATAAATTGAATACCTTATGTTCAGCAAAGAAACATATATTGGCAGACGGGCAGAATTGAAAAGGCTCGTGAAGAGTGGAGTGATTATCCTCTTTGGTAACAATGAGTCACCAAATAATTATCCTGCTAATGCTTATTATCCTTTCCGTCAAGACTCTACGTTCTTGTATTATTTCGGACAACAACGTGATGGATTGGTGGGTGTGATAGACATAGACAATGATACGGAGATGTTGATTGGTAATGACATAGACATTGAAGATATTGTTTGGTATGGTTCTGTTGACAGCGTTAGCGACTTAGCTGCTCAAGTGGGCGTGAGTGAGTCGGCTCCTATGGCTGCCTTGCGCACGATTTGCAATGAGGCATTAAGGCAGAAACGTACCATTCACTTCCTTCCTCCATATCGCTATGACATCAAGTTGCAGATATTCGACCTTTTAGGCATTCATCCCAATCAACAAAAGGAGTCTGCCTCTATGGAATTGATAAAAGCCGTGGTGAAGATGCGTTCGGTAAAGACGTGTGAGGAGATTGAAGAGATGGAACGTGCTGCAGAGATAGGCTATAAGATGCACACGACAGCCATGAAACTCATACGTCCGGGAATAACGGAGAAATACGTGGCAGGTCAGGTAGATGGTATTGCCCATTCTTATGGCGCACAAGTAAGTTTTGCTACCATATTCTCTCAACATGGTGAAATCATGCATGGCAATCCTTCATTGGCTTTATTGGAAGCAGGAAGGTTGGCTCTATGCGATGCAGGTGCTGAGACAGTGAATAATTATTGTTCCGACAACACGCGCACAATGCCTGTTAGCGGTAAGTTTACCCAAAGACAACTCGATATTTATTCGATTGTAGAGGAATGTCATGATATGGTACTCAACGTAGCCAAGCCAGGTGTGAAATACATGGATTGTCATTTTGCCGTGGCACGGTTGATGACAGACCGATTGAAAGAACTGGGCTTGATGAAAGGAGATACGGAAGAGGCTGTTCGGGCAGGTGCTCATGCCATGTTCTTGCCTCACGGATTGGGTCACATGATGGGAATGGACGTACACGATATGGAAAACCTTGACCAAATCAACGTGGGTTTTGACGAAGAGACACGTCCCATCTTAGATCAATTCGGAACCAATTGTCTGCGTATGGGTAGGCGTTTGGAAGAAGGCTTCGTGGTAACTGATGAGCCCGGTATCTATTTCATTCCTGCCTTGATAGACGATTGGCGCAAGAGTGGACATTGTGCTGAATTCCTCAACTTCGATATGTTGGAAACTTATAAAGACTTCGGCGGAATACGCATAGAAGATGACATTCTCATCACGAAAGATGGTTGCCGCTTCCTTGGTGAAAACCGCATTCCATATCATCCCAAGGATGTAGAGGCATTTATGGAAAATAATCAATCATTCAATAAACAATAATCCAAAATGAAAAAAACATTAGCTATCATGTTGCTTGCGTGTTTCGCATTAAATGTTAGCGCAGCAAAGAAAAAGGCAACTCCTAAGGATGCCAACAAACCAGTGTTTACTATCATCAAGGAAAATCCTATCACAAGTGTGAAAGACCAAAACCGTTCGGGAACTTGTTGGGATTACTCTACCTTGTCTTTCTTCGAGTCTGAAATTCTCAAGGCAACAGGTAAGACATACGACTTGTGTGAGTCTTTCGTTGCCAACAAAACCTATATGGATCGCGCCATTCAGGTGGTTCGTTTCCATGGCGATTGCCAGTTTGCACAAGGCGGTTCTGCTGAAGACGTGCTTGCTACAATGAAACAATATGGTATTTGCCCTGAAGGAGCCATGCCATTCCCTGGTTCACTTTATGGAGATTCGTTAAACAACTTTGGTGAGTTCTTCTCTGTGTTGGAACCTTACGTTGGAGCCGTTGCCAAGAGTAGTGCGAAGAAGATTTCCAATCAATGGAAAGTGGGTATGCAAGGTATTCTTGATGCTTACTTGGGCAAATGTCCTGAAAAGTTCACATACGAAGGAAAGGAATATACACCGAAGTCGTTCATGAACAGCTTAGGTATCAATCTGAATGATTATGTATCTGTAACCAGCTACACACATCATCCTTTCTATACAACCTTTGCCGTAGAGGTGCAAGACAACTGGCGTTTCCCACAATCATATAATGTGCCTATGGACGAGATGATGGAAATCATCGACAATGCCGTAAATGAAGGTTATACCATTGCTTGGGGTGGTGACGTTTCTGAAGAAGGTTTCACACGTCAGGGATTGGCATACGCCGTAGATACCAAGAAGGCAGAAAGTCTTGCTGGAAGTGACATGGCTCGTTGGTTGAAACTCACTGCCGACAAGAAGCGTAACATCATCGACTCATTAGGTTGCAAGGTTCCGGAAATCGTACCTACACAGCAAATGCGCCAAGAGCGTTTCGACAATTGGGAATTGACAGACGACCACGGTATGTTGATTTACGGTATTGCTAAAGACCAAAACGGCAAGGATTATTACATGGTGAAAAACTCATGGGGAGAGTCTGGCAAGTACAAGGGTATCTGGTACATGACGAAATCATTTATCGCAGCCAATACGATGGACTTCCTGATTAACAAGAATGCCATTCCTGCCAAGATTCGTCAGAAGTTAGGCTTGTAAACTTGAAAGAGTATCATTTAAAGAAAATATTTATCACGGAGACGTGCCAAAACGATGAGTGAACAGATGTTTTGGCACGTTTTACCCTTATAATCATGAAACGATTAATTCTTGCATTTTTTATTGCCGTTGCTTCCATTCCTGTTTTTGCTCAGACTGACGCAAGAGCATGGGTTTCAAGTGGAGCGTGGCGAAACGGTTTTATGGACGCTAAGCCCGATAAAACCGTCAATATTGATGAGTTTTATCGTCAATATCATAAGAACCCCAATCAATGGCACGCTTTGTTTAAATGGTTGGCAAATACCGATTTGCTCGCCATTCCCGCAGGCAAGCACCCGATACCTGGTTCAACGTTGGTGGCAAGTGTAGAGGATTCAAAGAATGAGCCGTTGGAGAAACGTAATACGGAAAGCCATCGCAAGAAAATAGATTTCCAATATGTGGTGAAAGGCACTGAGGGATTTGCTTTGCTTGACCATGCTTCGAGTGTTGTGACGATGGAATATAACGAGAAGAAAGACTTGATTCGTTATGATTATCAGAAAGAAAAAACGAATTTCTTCCCCTCTACACCAGGGCGATTCCTTATTTTCTTTCCCACGGATTGGCACATTGCCAAGATAGAAACCAAGAAGAAAGATCAAAACATTCGCGTGATAGTTGTGAAGGTTGATTATATAGAATAAAGTGGTAAACATCTTATAATTGATAAAAAACGAGACATAACTGTTAAAAAACATGCTTTATGTCTCGTTTTCTTGTTTTTTATTCGTATCTTTACAACGTTAAATTGCCTAAATAGGCTTTTAACCCTTGAAGCGATAAGAATAAAAACAAATATAAATGCAATTTAAATGGAATTACAAGACACCTACACCAGAAGAAAGTCAAGCAGCTAAGGAGCTGGGCGAGAAATTAAACATCAATCCCGTTCTTGCCCAGTTGCTCATTCGCAGGGGTATTCATACAGAGAGTGCCGCCAAGCGATTCTTCCGTCCACAATTGGCAGACCTCATCAATCCGTTTCTCATGAAAGACATGGATGTGGCTGTGGATAGGTTGAACGATGCGATGGGTAGAAAAGAGAGGATACTGGTGTATGGCGATTACGATGTAGACGGTTGTACTGCCGTAGCATTGGTGTATAAGTTTTTGCAGCAATTCTATTCCAACATCGACTATTACATTCCTGACCGTTATGATGAGGGATACGGCGTGAGTAAGAAAGGATTGGAGTATGCGGCTGCAACAGGTGTGAAATTAATCATTATCTTGGATTGCGGCATCAAAGCAATCGAAGAGATTACGCTTGCCAAGACACTTGGCATAGATTTTATCATTTGCGACCATCATGTTCCAGATGAGGTGATGCCTCCTGCGGTAGCCATCCTTAATCCTAAACGTGAGGACGACAGCTATCCCTTTAAGCATCTTTGTGGTTGTGGGGTAGGGTTTAAGTTTATGCAGGCATTTGCCAAGAACAATGGCATTCCTTTCTCAAAACTTATTCCCTTACTTGATTTCTGTGCGGTGAGCATAGCAGCCGACTTGGTTCCTGTAACAGAGGAAAATCGTATCTTGGCTTTTCATGGGTTGAAACAACTCAATCAAAGTCCGAGTATAGGGTTGAAGTCTATCATCGAGGTCTGCGGATTGAGTGGCAGGGAGATTTCCATGAGCGATATCATGTTTAAGATAGGTCCTCGTATCAATGCCTCTGGGCGAATAGAAAACGGTAAGGAGACGGTAGATTTGTTGGTGGAACGTGATTTCAACACAGCCTTGAAAGCTGCTCGTCATATTGATGAATACAATGAGCAACGCAAGGACATTGACAAACAGATGACCGTAGAGGCCAACCAAATCGTGGAGAAATTGGAAAGTCAAAAGCATCATTCCAGTATCGTGCTCTATGATGAGAATTGGAAGAAAGGAGTCATCGGAATAGTCGCTTCCCGCCTGACGGAAATCTATGTCCGTCCTACCGTGGTGTTAACGAGAGACGGTGATTTTGCTACGGGAAGTGCACGTAGTGTGGCTGGCTTCGATATTTATTCTGCCATCAAGAGTTGTCGGGATTTGTTGGTCAACTTTGGAGGACATACCTATGCGGCAGGTCTTACCATTCGTTGGAGCGACATACATGCTTTCCGCACTCGTTTCCAACAATACGTAGATGAACATATACACCCGGAGCAGATAGAGCCGTTGTTGGATATTGATGCCGTGATAGACTTCAAGGACATTACCAAACGATTGCAAAACGACTTGAAAAAGTTTTCTCCGTTCGGTCCAGACAATGAAAAACCACTCTTCTGTACCATCGGCGTATATGACTACGGTACCAGTAAGGTGGTAGGTCGTGAACAGGAACATATCAAGTTGGAATTGGTAGATTCTAAGTCGAGTACCGTGGTCAACGGTATTGCCTTCGGGCAGAGTGCTGCGGCTCGCTATATCAAGTCGAAGCGTAGTTTCGACATTGCCTATTCCATCGAGGAGAATATCTTTAAACGTAATCAAGTACAACTTCTCATTGAAGACATCCGCCCATCAGAGGAGGATATATAATGACCGACAAGTATCTTGACATTCTCAGAGAATACTGGGGGTATGATGATTTCAGGGTAATCCAACGGGAAATCATTGAGAGCATTGGTGCTGGGCGCGATACGTTGGGGTTGATGCCTACGGGTGGTGGCAAATCCATTACCTTTCAGGTACCAGCCCTTGCTTCGGAAGGAATGTGTGTGGTGGTTTCTCCTTTGATTGCGTTGATGAAAGACCAAGTGTATCACCTCACTCGTCAAGGCATTCGTTCAGCCGCCGTTTATTCGGGAATGTCGCGTGAAGAAATCATCGCAACCCTTGAGAATTGCATCTTTGGAGGAATCAAGATCTTGTACGTCTCTCCAGAACGTTTGTCATCCGACTTGTTCCAAAACAAGTTCAGGAAGATGAACGTTAGTTTTATTACCGTTGATGAGGCTCATTGCATCAGTCAATGGGGATATGACTTTCGTCCTACTTATCTTCAAATAGCCCGAATCCGTCAATTAAAGCCAGATGCTCCCATCTTGGCACTTACTGCCACGGCTACTCCCAAGGTGGTGAAAGACATTCAGAAGCAATTGGCTTTTAAGGAGGAGAATGTCTTCCAAATGAGTTTTGAGCGTAAGAATGTAGCATACGTAGTACGAAAGACGGAAAACAAGCGCGAGGAATTGGTGCATATTCTTTCTTCGGTAGGTGGCTGTTCTATCGTATATGCGCGAAGCAGAAAACGTACCAAGGAGATTGCTGATATATTGAAGAGCAATGGCATATCTTCCACATTCTTCCACGCAGGTCTCGAACCATCGGTGAAAGACGAAAGACAAAACGCTTGGCAAAACGATGAAGTGCGGGTGATTGTGGCAACCAATGCTTTTGGAATGGGAATAGACAAGCCCGACGTGCGATTGGTCATTCATTATGATTGTCCAGACTCTTTGGAGGCTTATTTCCAAGAGGCAGGCCGTGCAGGTAGAGATGGCAATAAGTCGTATGCTGTCTTGTTATATAACAACAGCGATAGCAGGAAGTTGGAAAAACGTATCGCCGACAATTTCCCAGAAAAACAATTTATCATTGATGTGTACAACAACCTTGCCTATTTCTTCCAAGTTGGAGTGGGAAGTGGTAAGGGCTATACATTCGATTTTGACATCGACCTCTTCAGTCGGACGTATAAGCATTTCCCCGTGGTGGTAGATGCTGCATTGAAGATATTAGAGAATGCAGGATATATTCATTATGAAACCGACCCAGATGCAAAGGCAAGGGTGAGATTCCTCTTGCAACGCAATGAGTTGTATAGGCTTGACAATTTGTCTCCGCATGAGGAGTGTGTCATTACGGCATTGCTGCGTTGCTATGGTGGATTGTTTACCGACTTTGTTTATATTGATGAAGGGTTGATAGCGAAAGAAGCTGACCTTGACAAGCAGCAAGTATATCTCAATCTCAGGGCTCTTGGTCAGAAACGTATCATACAATTCATTCCCACCAAGAAGATTCCGCTCATTACGTATATGCAACATCGTGAAGCTGAAGAATATTTGGTGATTCCCCCTGAAGTGTATGAAGAACGAAAGCAGCAATTCGCACATCGCATCCAGACCATGAAATTGTATGCCACCAATGATGAGATATGCAGGAGTAAGCAACTGTTGTATTATTTTGGCGAGACAGATGCAGGTGATTGCGGGCAGTGTGATGTATGTATTGAGCATAAGTCGAATGAGGTGAATACACATCACTTGACTCATGCTCAACAAATGATTCTCCATGTCTTAGAAGATGGAGAATATCATCAAATTACCGAATTGCGGTCGTTAAACCTACCCAACCGTGTGTTTGATGCTGCCTTGGATAGTTTGGTCAAAGAAGAAATCGTTCACGTACAAGGCATATTGATATGGACATCACGGTAGGTATGGCCAACCGTCGGCTGTCCATTGCATCTCTCGTTGTACCAAGATAGATTGTCCATGAAGTGGAACGCTGTAGCCGTGGCATACAAAGATGTCTTTTCCTTCAAAATGGTAAGCGCTGCAATGTCCCGCAGCTTCAAATTCCTTCTTGTCGCCTTCCAGGAACAGCGTACCTCCTCCTTTGCGCATGTCTTTTCCTTCACGGTCACGGTAAGGACCATTTACCTTTTTGCTTCTTCCTACCACTACGCGATAGTTGCTTTTTGCACCCCTGCAACAATAGTCCCAACTCACGAAGAGATAGTACCATCCGTTGTGCTTGAAGATAAACGGGGCTTCAATCGCATTTACACCAGCATATTTAGAGGTGGGGTTCTCAAGGTTGGGCATCGGACTGCCATATCTTCTGGCAATTGTCTTGGGCTTGGCTTTCTTTGCTATATGCATGTTTTCGTCAAGCTTCACCATTTGAATGCCGTCCCAGAAAGAACCGAACGTTAGCCAAGGGCAATCTTTGTCATCTATCACGATATTCGGGTCAATGGCATTGAATGGGTCTTCGGTCTTGCTCTTCACCACACATCCTTCATCTTTCCAGATAGGATCTGCAAGTGAGTTGGTGGTGAGCAGTCCGATGGCGGAAGTGTTCTTTCCGAAGGTAGAACACGAATACATCAGCCACCATTTCCCGTGCCATTGTATGATGTCAGGAGCCCAGACGTGGTCTCTGAATCCAGGAACTGCCGTTTGTGTCCATGCCGGAATAGAGACCATCACTCCGTGGGGTTTAAACTTCCATGATTTTCTGTCCGTGGAGGTCATTATCTGAATCCTCCTTCCAGTACTCAGTAGATAATATGTACCATTCTCAAATGCCATGACGGGATCGTGTACCATGGCTGTGTCTGTTGTAAACTCACGCATGATGCGTGGACGACGATTTCCTTGTGCGCTCAGACTCAAGGTAAAGTTAATAAAGAAGAAAAAAACCAGCAAATGCCGCATAACCAATCATTCTAATAGGGTTGATTTTTAAGTACATAGTTCCTACAAACGTGGCGAGAAAGATACCCACACTGATCCAAAATCTCCAGGGGTCGTCGGTCATAGAACTAAAGTTTTCTTTGTTCATCAATAAAAGGGTGGCTGCGGCAAGCAGTCCTACTACAGCGGGACGCAATCCCTCGAATATATTTTTCACGATAGGCGAATTGATATGTTTCAGAAACATCTTGCTGATGAGTATCATCAAGATGAGTGATGGCAATACAAGGGCAAAGGTGGCTACGGCAGAACCTAACACTGCCATCATGCCGCTATAGCCTGCGTTATGCGCAGCTGCATATCCGCAATAGGTTGCCGAATTAATGCCGATAGGACCAGGAGTCATCTGCGAGATTGCCACGATGTTGGTAAACTCGGCAGACGTGAGCCAACAGTGATGTAACACGGTTTCGGTCTGTATCAGCGACAACATTCCATATCCTCCGCCAAATCCGAAAATGCCTATTTCAAAAAATGTGATAAATAAATAAACGAAAATCATTTGTGTCAATCCTTTAAGAATTTACCGTAAATATATCCTCCCAAACCAGCGGCAATGATGATGAAGATGGGGTTCACGTGCATCGCCCATATCAGCAATGCCGACAAGATGGGAATCCAACAATTGACTAACGTGATGTTTGCACTCTTTGCCAAGTTGAATGTAGGAACGGCAATCAATGCCACTACTGCTGGGCGAATGCCATTAAACATGGCAGCTATCCAGGGCACATCCATAAATCGGTGGAAGCACATTGCTATCAATAGAATAATCAAGAAAGAGGGTAGGGCGGTGCCCAATGCCGAACAGATGGCTCCTTTTTCCTTGCGCATCTTGTAGCCGATAAACGTACTGATGTTGATGGCAAACACGCCAGGACAACTTTGTGCGATAGCTATCAGGTCGAGAAACTCTTCTTTCCCTATCCATTTCTTCTTGTCCACCACTTCCGACTGTATAATAGGAATCATGGCGTATCCACCACCCAGGGTGAATGCGCCAATTTTAAAGAATGTCTTGAACGAGGTCCAATAAAAATTATCTTTCATGTTTTTCTATCCATTTACGGGCATTCACGAATGCCTCTATCCATGGTGTTATTTCGTCATTGCATCTGTCTGCGGGGTACCAAGCGTTTTGCCAAGGGAAGATGGCTCGTTCCAAGTGGGGCATCATGGCAAGGTGTCTGCCGTCTGCCGAACAGATTCCTGCTACGTTATAGTCGCTGCCATTGGGATTGGCTGGGTATCCGGCATAGTTGTATTTCGCAATCACATGATAATGGTCTTCTGACAATGGCAGGGAGAAACGTCCCTCTCCGTGTGCCACCCATATACCGAGTTTGTTGCCGCTCAGGCTTCCAAACATTACACTGTCGTTTTGTGGGATTTGCAAGGTGAGGAAGGCACTCTCAAACTTATGCGAAACATTATGCAACATCTTGATGGAAGAATCTGTGGCAATATCGGATTCTTCATTCAACAGTCCTAATTCCACCATCAACTGGCAACCATTGCAGATACCTAACGAGAGGGTGTCTTCACGAGCGTAGAATTTGTCGAGGGCTTCCTTTGCCTTCGGGTTAAACAAGAATGCACCTGCCCATCCCTTTGCTGAACCAAGCACGTCGGAGTTGGAGAAACCGCCACAGAATACAATCATCTTGATTTCTTCCAACGTCTCACGTCCGCTGATGAGGTCGGTCATGGTCACGTCTTTCACGTCGAAACCAGCCAGATACAATGAGTAAGCCATCTCGCGCTCGCCATTCGTACCTTTCTCACGGATGATGGCAGCCTTCGGGCGTTCGATATCGGTACCTCTCCTGTTAGGAGTAATATAATATTGTGACAACTTACCCGTGAAGCCCTTGTTAAACTTCATCTCCAAGGGTTGATGCTTGTAGTTCTCGAATCTCTCCTTTGCCATTCCGTTCATGCTCTGCTTACGGTCGAGCAAGTAAGAGGTCTTATACCAGCAGTCGCGCAAAGTGTCGATGTCGAAAGCATATTCGTCATCACCTTCCTTGATAATGAGCGCACGTTCTGATGGAGTGGGGTAGCCAATCTTGGCAAAGCCCACACCAACGTCTTCCAAGTATTCGCGCAGGTCGAACTTATGTTCGTCGCTCACTTGGATAATCACGCCTGGATTCTCGGCGAATAGCTTTTTCACCATGTCATCGCCGGCAATGTTGTAGAGGTTGATTCTCATACCACCGTCCTTGTTGCCGAAGCACATCTCTAATAATGTGGTAATCATACCGCCCGCTGAAATGTCGTGTCCAGCCATCACCCATCCACGTTTGATGAGTTCTTGAACGGCATTGAAGCAGTCGGCAAAGTATTCGGCATTCTTCACGGTAGGAACGTCATCGCCTACTTTGCCCAGACTTTGGGCAAATGCACTACCACCCAAGCGTTGCTCGTCAAACGAGAAGTCGATATGGTAAAGGGAAGAATGCTTGTCGTTCACCACCACAGGAGATACCACCTTCTTCACGTCAGAAACCTCACCACCTGCACTCACGATGACGGTTCCCGGAGAGATAATCTTCTCGCCGTTGGGGTATTGCTGGGTCATGGAGAGTGAGTCTTTTCCAGTAGGCACGTTGACGTGCAACTCACGGCAGAAATCTGACAGGGCTTTCACGCCAGCATACAAACGGGCATCTTCGCCTTCTTGTGAGCGACATGGCCACATCCAGTTGGCAGATAATGATATGCTCGTCAGTCCGTCTTCCATAGGTGCCCAAACAATGTTGGTGAGGGCTTCTGCTACAGAGAGTACACTGCCAGCTTCAGCTGATGCCAATCCTGCTTGTGGAGCATGACCAATGGCTGTGGCAATGCCTTTCTTTCCACGATAGTCGAGTGCCACAACGCCACAGTCAGAGAGTGGCAACTGGATTTCTCCTTGGCATTGCTGACGGGCAATCTTTCCCGTTACCGAACGGTCAACCTTATTGGTCAACCAGTCTTTACAAGCCACGGCTTCCATCTGGAGCACTCGTTCTACATAGTTGTTAAGTACCTTAAAGTCTTGAATGCCCTTAATATCTTGATACTCTACAGGAGCATAATGTCTTTCCACGGTGTTGTCGCGCATGATGGTCTTTGGCGAGTGTCCAAACATCTGCGCCACGTCTAAGTCGAATGGCTTCACGCCATCGGCTTGCTCAAACGAGAAGTGTGCGTCGCCAGTGGTTTCTCCCACTACGTACAATGGGGCACGTTCACGTTCGGCAATCTTTCTCACCTCATCAATGTACTTCTCGTCTATCAACAATCCCATGCGCTCTTGGCTCTCGTTGGCAATGATTTCCTTGGCAGAGAGTGTTTTGTCACCAATAGGCAGTTGGCTCATCTCTATTTTTCCGCCACACTCTTCCACCAACTCACTCAGACAGTTCAGGTGACCGGCACTTCCGTGGTCGTGAATGCTTACCACGGGGTTGTCGTCTGATTCTACCAATGCACGTACCAAGTTGTATGCTCGTTTCTGCATCTCTGGGTTGGCACGTTGTATGGCATTCAGCTCAATACCGTTGGAATATCGTCCAGTATCTACTGACGATACGCTACCGCCTCCCAATCCGATGCGGTAGTTGTCGCCACCTACCACTACCACCTTGTTGCCTTTTTGTGGCTCTTTCTTCAGGCAGTCGCGCTTGGTACCATAACCCACGCCACCAGCCAACATAATTACTTTGTCGTAGGCGTATTTGGTGGATGTAGCTTCTTCTTCCTGATGCTCGAAGGTGAGTACTGAACCGCAAATCAGCGGTTGTCCAAACTTGTTTCCAAAGTCGCTTGCACCGTTAGATGCTTTGATCAATATCTGTTCGGGTGTCTGGTAAAGCCATTGTCTCACGGGCAAGATGTCTTCCCAGTCGCGTACTTGTTTGTAGTCATCTTTCAGACGGGGGTAGGAAGTCATGTAAACGGCTGTTCCTGCAATGGGCCATGAGCCAACGCCACCGCCCATACGGTCACGAATCTCACCGCCCGTACCCGTTGCGGCTCCGTTGAATGGCTCTACCGTCGTGGGGAAGTTGTGTGTCTCTGCTTTCAAAGAGATAACACTCTCTATGTCTTTCACCCTAAACCAGTCGCTCGTGGTTTGGTCGGCAGGTGCAAACTGTTCTACCACGGGACCTTGCGAGAATGCCACGTTGTCCTTGTAGGCAGACAGGATGTTGTTGGGATTCTCCTGTGTGGTCATCTTAATCATGGCAAACAGGGATGATTCCTTTTCTTCACCGTCAATGATAAACGTTCCACCGAAAATCTTATGGCGACAATGCTCTGAGTTGATTTGTGCAAATCCGAAAATCTCTGAGTCGGTCAACTTCCTGCCGTTTTCCTCTTCTATCTTGTGCAAGTAGGCAATCTCTTCGGGAGAGAGGGCGAGGCCTTCCTGCTCGTTGTATTCTTCAATGTTGTCCACCAACTTGATAGGCTCTGGCTGGCGGTTTACGTTGAAGATGTCTTGGTTCAGCCCCTTGTAAAGGCGCTGAAGCATGGGGTCGTGTTCAGCATCTTCCGTTTCTACGGGGAAATATTCCTCAATGCGAGTGATGCCTTCTAAACTCATGTTTTGCGTGATTTCCACCGCATTCGTACTCCACGGCGTAATCATTTCGCGTCTTGGACCTACGTAATATCCAGTCAAAGTGTCTGACTCTAAACACGTTGCGTTTCCGTATAGCCAACAAAGTTTGTTGATTTCCTCTTGATTGGGTTGATGATTAATCTCTGTCGCAATAATGCTTTCCGTTGATGTCTTGAAGAAAAGTATCATAATTATCCTTTATTTTTTTGCAAAAGTACATAAAAATAACGAATTATAAGACACATTGTTCGTTTTTTTATGGATAATTGTGAGAGGTAGGGATTGGATGTGTTTTTAAATTCACAATTGACAATTCAAAATTCACAATTGACAATTCGCAATTGGCGATAGATGATATGTAATTAATCTGAATTTTCGTGACAATATTTTGTTCTGATTTTCTTGCAAACTAGAATTAAGAGTGCGGAAAAATAGGTTGAAATGGCTGAAAAACCGTGTTTTTCATCGTAACATAACATGTTACGAACATAACTATATATGTTACGACCGTAATATGATATGTTAGCGAGCTAATGATATATGTTAAGGAAGCTGTAAAATGTGCCTTTTTTGACGAAAAAACACTGTTTTTGATAAATCTTCAAATGTTGTAAGTTTGTAAACTGTTGATTATCAATCATTAATGGAAATGCCGAAAAATGAGCATTTTTCCTACTAAGTCACATCTCGTTTGAAAAAATGCCCGTAAAATGAGGGGTAAATTCAGAATTTTTATGACAAGGGAGGGATATAGTTCGTTGAAGGAAAAATATATTTGTATAGTTTTTCAATAAGCTGCTACAACTGCTACAAGCAAATCAGGTAAATTACTTGGAGTTTTTAAGGATTGCCTCTTTGATGGGTGAGATTTTGCTTCTCGAAACGGGAATCGCTTCAGGACAATGTCTCACGACGAGTTGCATACTGCCTGATTTATAAATAACTTGTTCTACCTGACCGAGGTTGACGAGGAAGGCACGGTGACAACGGACAATCATCGGATAGTCATGCAGTTCTTCTTCCATCTGTTTGGAAGTAGCACGGAGCATGTCTGCACGAACAGCCCCGTTACGAAGATGATAGACCTTCACGTAGTTTCCAACTGCTTCTATATATAATAGGTTGGAAATCTGAAGCGTGACGGTCTCGTTGGTCGTGCCGGATAGCGTAATATCCGATGTATGTGATGAAACGGGAGAGGGCTTTAATGCCTGTAACTGTTCATTCAGCAGTTTCGCCTCCTCCAATTCTTCTGCCAGATAGCGGCTGCGGAACTTGAAGCGCCAATATAGACCGATGGCGAAGGAGCAGAAGGCGATGATCAAAAGCGTCTCGAAGAAATTGCTCCATGAGAGACGGTTCTCTGCGATAAGGTTGCTCATCACGAAATGACGATAAAGGCAAATCATCAGTGTCACCAACAGGGTGTTGATGATCTGGAAGTACAGATTACGGCGGATGAAATAATTGACATCCCTCCGACTATCGTCCATGCGAACTGGTTTCCGGAAAAGATACTTCATCAGGGCATCAGTCAACATGCACACGGCAACACCCAACACAAAGATATTCGCCAGATGCAGATAGCCTTGCCAATGCCATGCATCAAGTCCGAAGGGCTTGAATACAGCAAGGGCAAGTGTCGTAAAAGCTGTACTGACGACACGCATGCGGAGGATTTCTTTCTGTCCTTGATCCATAGGTCAGCAAAGGTACGAAGAAAAATGAAGAATGAAGAATGAAGAGTGAATAATTTGCTACCGCTCGTCACATTTCGTGCTATTTATCCCTGAAGACTTACTATCCGTCACAAAACCATACAGAATATCCCAGATATTTGCGACCTTCAGCGATGCCCCTTAACTTTGCAACCGTAATCATGCAACAATCATCAAATGTTTTAATGAGGTTATGAAAAGAAGAACTGTTATTGGCATTATTTTCATCGTGGCTGCTCTGTTGAAGTTAGCTACACTATGGGACATTCTCCATTGGAGATGGTTTGAAACCATGTCGGAAGGCAGATGGGCCATGTACTTCAGCATATTCATTTTGCTGTATGTTGGCGTACATCTTGTTATCGACAGTTATCGTCGCGACCCAAGCCAATGGCTGCAGCGACCAGTTCCACCTGCCGAAGAGGGAAAGCGCATCTGCTGTTCGGTCCACTATGGCGGAGATGAGTATATATATAAAGGTGAGCCGTTCCACGGAGCCCGACTTGACGCTTTCTGCGGGGGGCTTCGCTTGGACTTGCGCGAAGCAGTCATTACGGAGGACGAGGAGATAGACATCCACACTTTCATGGGTGGCGTGGAACTGATAGTGCCCGACTGGCTGAAAGTCGAGACGAAAAGCCGCAGTTTCATCGGCGGTGTGGGCAATGAGACGAACCGCAACGTCAAGGACGGTGCGCCTACCCTGCACATTGTTGCCAGTAATTTTCTTGGTGGTGTAAGTATAAAAAACAATTAGGAAGTATAATAATATGAGAAGTATTGGTTTTAAGATGGCAACATTGATGACTGCCTTGATGAGCACAATGACAGTGTATGCCAAGTCTCAAGACGTGGGTGGTAGAGTGATTAATGAGAATGGCCAGCCGATGCCCTATGTGAATGTGGTGCTGCTGTCGATGCCCGATTCTGCTTTCGTACAGGGTGCGATGACTGACGAGCAGGGTGTGTTTAAGATTGTGACAGATATAAGCGATGGTCTGTTCAAGGTGACTAGCGTGGGTTACCAGACCTTATATATCAATGCTGGCAACGACCTGACCATCCAGATGAAAGAGGACACCCAACTGCTAAAGGAAGTAGTGGTAAAAGGTCAGATGCCTAAGACTCATGTGAAGGGCGATGCCATGCGCACCACCGTCGCAGGTACGATACTGGAGAAAGCCGGAACCGTGAGCGATGCCTTAGGAAAGATTCCGTCGCTTGAGGCTGAGCGCGACGGTGGTGTGAAGGTGTTGGGGCGTGGCGATGCCGAGGTTTACATCAATGGCCGAAAGGTGCAGGACATGAAGGAGCTCTCGCGTCTGCGCTCCGACCAGATTCAGCACGTCGATGTGGTGCAAAATCCCGGAGCCCGCTATGCCGCCTCGGTAAAGGCCGTCGTTCGCATCACGCTGAAAAAAGCACAGGGCGAGGGCCTGAGCTTTGAGGATAACCTCGGTGGTGTTTATCAGTATGGGTACACACTGACGAACAATCTGGATGTGAACTACCGAACTGGCGGTCTCGACATCACCGCCTCGCTGTGGGCTGGGCGCTACGGTCACTATAAGTCGTTGCAGGAGCATGAACTGACTTATTTTGTCGGTCCAGATTACATCGAGAGCAACAGCTCGCAGGAGTCGAAGGGCATCTGGAAGGGCTGGTCGCCTCAATTGCAGGTGAACTACATGGTGAATGAAAACCTTAGTTTTGGTGCATTCTACAAATACGACCGTCATCCGAGTAGTGACTACAATGGTATGATCTTTACAGACAATTACGAGAATGGCCAGTTCACGGAACATTCAGAGAGCCGTGTCTGGCAGGACGAGACTATCAGCAAACACATATTCAATGCCTACTATAACGGCAAGATAGGACAACTGGGTATTGACCTCAACGTGGATGGTCTTTTCGACGACATCAAGACGCCAGGCAGTACCACAGAGACAACAAAGGATGCCACAGGCGGCTCTACGGAGCGTAGCTTTGAGAGCAGCACCAACAGCGGCAACAACTTCTGGGCCACGAAACTCATCCTCTCCTATCCTGTATGGAAAGGTAATCTCTCTCTGGGTGGCGAATATAGCTATAACCATCGCACTGACGCCTACTCGTTTACAGCCACCGACTATGTGCCTGTGAAAACCACCGACACAGAGATCAATGAGAAATCATCGGCCGCCTTCCTGGAGTATGGTCGTTCTTTTGGCAAAGTCTATGCCCAGGTAGGACTGCGCTATGAACACCTGACAAACGACTACTTCAATTTTGGTGAAAAGGAGGATGAGGTCTGCCGCGACTATGGCGACTGGTTCCCTACGGCAGTCATCTCTGCCCCTGTAGGCAAGGCACAACTCTCGCTCTCTTACCGTCGTGACATCCAGCGTCCTAACTATGCTAATCTGACCAGTTCGACGGTTTATGTCAACCGCTATACTTACCAGAGCGGTAATCCTTATCTCCAGCCTACCTATACCCACAGTCTCGTGCTGAATGCAGCCTATAAGTGGGCGAACCTAACGCTGAACTACGGGCGCATCAAGGATGCCATCACGATGTCCACTGAGCCCTATCCCGGTGCTGCTGATCCACTCATCAGCCTCGTGCGCCCCATCAACAGCCAAGACGATTACGACCGTCTCACCGTCATTGCTTCCGCACGGCCCAATATTCATTTTTCAATGTTCAATTTCCAATGTCAGTGGCATCCTACATGGTCAGTTGTAGCCATGTTTCAGAATTACAAATCGCCCACTGCCATAGGTGAGGTTATTACCCTCTCTCAGCCTTGGTTCAATGGTTCTTGGCGCAATTCCATCGAACTGCCCCACGCTTTCCGACTGAGTGCCGACTTGGAGTGGGCCACAAAGGGCGAGTACAACAATTTCCGCATCACGAAGCCCCGTATCATCGGCAATCTCGGTATTCAGAAAGACATCTCGCTCCGCCGCCTGGGCACTCTGACAGCCGACCTGCGTTGCATCGACCTCTTCAACACCAACAAGACCGAGGCCATCATCTTCGGCTATCGCGACCTCGCCACCAACAATCCCGCCCGCCGAACGTTCATCCTCGATGTCACGTGGAAGTTCAACGAGGCCCG
>DJXW01000003.1:61535-90574 GCA_002449845.1 Prevotella sp. UBA6994 | reverse complement strand
GAGGCCCGCTCGAAGTATCGCGGTTCCGGTGCCGGCGAGAAACAAAAAGCACGCATGTAAAACAATCCCTATTCCTTTGGTTGGGCGAAGATGATATAATTACGCATCTTCGCCCGACCTTTATGCACTTTTTACGGCAAACCGCAATATCTTTGTAGTTTTTTGTTTATCTTTGCACCATATCTTTTAAATGCAACGAATATGAGTTACACTGAAATGGCACGTAACGTGGTCAACGCCATCGCCCGCCACGACTTGACAACCACCGACATAGTTTATGCAACGACGAGACTGGCATATAAATTAATGTGTAAATACTTACAACTGAAACCATTATGAAAAAGAAAACTATCATTACCATTCTCCTTGCCATCATTGGCATCATCGGTATCAAGAAAGTCGCGACTTTCGTATATGACAAAATAGAGATGGCGAATGCCCCGACGATGCAGGAACTGGCAGAGGCGAACCCGTGGACGGTGCCCGCCGACTGGTTCAAGACCGACACGATTACGCTGAAAGGCCGCATCGAGGACTACAATGCCGAGGAGTTCGGCTTCTCGTCGATGGCGTGCCCCTTCAATGATGTCTTCGAGAAGGACAACACGGTGCTGGTGCTCGACATCGCCGACGATGGCACGTTCTGCAAGAAGTTCCTGGCCAGCTATCCCGTCCGCAATTCTTTCTCAGCGGAAGGCTCCAAGGTACACTTCAATAGCATCCCGTTCTTTGCCCGCCCCGGCGAGACCATCGACATCACTGTGCGTAAGGTCATGTTTGACTTCTACGAGTGCGTCTACAATAATGGCAGTAGCCGCGATGTGGAGCGGTGGCTCCGTACGTCGCACAAGTTGGAGGACGTGACGAAACCGCTATGGGAGTTCGAGGGCACGCTGGACGAGGCCAACAAGGTGGCCGACGAGGTTTGGCAGCGGGCGATGGCCAGACTGCAGCGGGTGAGCCGTAGCGAGGACTACACGCCGCAGGAAGTGCAACTGGCATTGGCCGACTTTCAGGCCAACTTCGGCATGAACTATTTAGGCTGTATCGAGAGAATTGCAGAAGGCTTGGTGAAAAGCGAGCAGCGCGACAGCGTCTGGCACACCGAGATTCTTGACAGCGCGGAGTGGAAGAAGTATCTGGACTACGAGACTTACGCCCTCATGCGCCGCATCGACTACGACAATCCGCTGCTCTTCGTCAGCAGCAGCTTTCACTTCCTACAGAACCGCGTCCAGTATGCCAAGCCCATCAGAGAAGACGAGTACAAAGGTATTCTCAGTGAAGGCGGCGGCATGGAAATAAACTTTGAGAATTACTCCAAGAAACTTGCCAACGGTCTCGCCGCCCTGCACAAGTTTACAGGGTCGGATAATCTGACAGCACAGATATGTGTCTATAAGGACATGACTGGAGAATTTGACACTTGGCGTGAAGCAGGAGATTTGCTCAACCAAGTGTTTCCGCTTTACCTCGCCGCCCTGAAGAACCCCTACATCCGTCAAAAGGCCGAGCAATTCCGCGACCGCCGACTGGCACAGACCGAACTTTCCACTCCCCTGCCCGACGCTCCTGGGGCAGAACTCATCAGAAGTCTCACGGCCAAGTACCCCGGTCGGCTGCTCGTCATCGACTTCTGGGGCATGACGTGTGGCCCCTGCCGCGCTGCCATTCAGGCGAGCAAGGAACTGCGTGCCAAGGTAGCTAAGCGCGACGACGTGAAGCTCGTGTTCATAGCTGGAGAGCGTACTGCCGAGGGCAGCGAAGCCTATCATAATTATGTCAACGAATGGCTGGCCGGCGAAGAGACCGTCTGCCTCACCAATCAGGACTTCGCACGTCTGCAAGAACTGTTTCAGTTCAACGGCATTCCCCACTACGAGACCATCACCTCCGACTGCCGCCGTGTGCGCGATGACCTCCGCATCAGCGGCTACGAAATCTTTGAATCAGAGTTGCAGCGGCTGCTGGAAAAACTTTAATAGCCAACGACCTTTTTAGGGTGCTCTCATGCCCTTCCATTCGTCACAAATCCATGCAGAATATCCCAAATGTTTGGCCGAGTCAGCAACTAAAGGTAACTTTGCAGCGTCGAAACATTGGAATCATGAGATTAGAGCAAGCAACAAAACAGGACTTTGACGGCATCATCGCCTTCTATGATGATGTGACGGCACGTACGCCCGACATAGGCCTCCATGCCCGATGGAGCAAAGGCAAGCATCCGACGGAAGAAAGCATCCTGACTTATATTGAGGAGGGGAGCATGTATCTATATCGTGAGGATGGCGGCATCGTCGGGGCGATGGCTGTCACAATGTATCAGGGCGAGGACTATCACGCGATAGAATGGATGCGGCAAGTGGGTGACGATGAAGTGGCCGTGATTCATATTCTTGCCGTCAGTCCTGACAGGCAGGGTGAAGGCGTCGGCTCTAAGATGATTCTTGAGGCTATCCGTCTTGCTCAGGCAAATGGCATGAAGGCCGTCCGTCTCGATGCGCTCGCCTCGAACAAGCCCGCCCACAGAATAATCTACAAGTCCCTCGGCTTGGAGCTGCGTGGACAACAACATCTCTATGCTGAGAATACCGGCTGGACGGACTTTTATTTCTTTGAACTCAGACAACCAAACAAGTAACGATATGACACATGAAATGATTGCAGGCATCGTACTCTGCGTAATGGGCGCATGTCTGGTGTTTCTCTCACCAGTGAAGATATGGTCGGTCACCGACAAGTGGAAGACAAGAGGAGGCGAGGGGCCTTCGAGGGCCTTCAGGATCGTCACCGGCCTGTTAGGGATTATCATGATAGTAGCCGGATGCGGGCTGCTGATATTAGGATGACGCTCCGGCTATTCCATCCCGACGATACAGAAATAATACCAAAGTGGAAAAAATAAAAAAAGGATTTAATTAATAAAATGAATAAAGGAGAAATGAGATTTTGTCAGAGTTGCGGCATGCCGCTAACAGAAGAAGTCCTCGGCACGAATGCCGACGGCAGTAAAAACGAAGATTACTGCATGTACTGCTACAGGGATGGACAGTTCTTGCAGGACTGCACGATGGACGAGATGATTGAGCATTGTGCACAGTTTGTTGGTGCAGTAAATGAGGGGTTGGAGAAACCCATCACCAAAGAGGAATATATTGGCATGATGAAATCGTACTTTCCCCAGTTGAAGCGTTGGCGCCAAACGTTGGATGTCAGTAACGATGAAGTCACGAATGTCAACCCTGCTTTGGCAGACGTTATAGAACTCATTGCCAAGATGGCCGACAAACTGCCCATCGCTTACATCTCATCCGTAGATCAGGACGGTTTCCCTTGGACCAAGGCTATGTTGGCACCACGCAAGCGCGATGGCATCAAGACATTCTACTTTACTACCAACACGTTCTCAATACGTGTGGCTCAATACAAGGCTAACCCTAAGGCAAGCATCTATTTCTGCGATGCCAAAGGATTTAAAGGCATGATGCTCAGAGGTACGATGGAGGTACTGACGGATGCCGCCTCGAAAGAAATGATCTGGCGCGATGGCGACGAGCAGTACTATCCCGGTGGTGTGACCGACCCTAACTACTGCGTGTTGAAGTTCACCGCCACCGACGGCCGTTTCTACAGCGACTTCTATCCCCGCAGTTTTGTGATTGAGTGATGAAACAGGAAATCAATCCCAAAGACACGAAGAGGGCTATCGCTTTCGAGCTGTGGATGAAGTCGCCCATGCCGATGGTGACACTTACCAAGACGTTCGATGTGACGCGGCTCTGTAGGGTGAGCCGTAAGCGCGGACTGAAATTCAACATGCTGCTCTGTTGGTGCATCGGCAAAACGGCCTCAAGGATAGAGGAGTTCTACATGCTGCCCCAGAACGGAAAACTGTATAAATACGACCACATGGCCATCAATGTGATAGTGGATAACGTCAAGGGCGGGCTCAGTTTCTGCGATATTTCCGTCACGGATGACCTGGAGCAGTTCAACGCCAATTACCTACACTTGACAACTACCATCCGTCAGACCTGTCAAGACATCTTGGATGAGGATGCCGTCATCGTGGGCACATCTGCTTTGACTGGGACGGAACTCGACTGCATCGTAAATCAGTACAGCGGCATCTTCACCAATCCCTTCCTTGCATGGGGCCGTTATCGCAAGGGCTGGCTGAAGACCACACTCCCCATCTCCTTCCAGTTCCATCATGCTCAGATGGACGGAGGTCATGCTGCTCATTTCCTTGAAGAACTGCAAAAGACTATCAATCATGTATGAGACTCGTCATCTCCCCAACACCTGAATCGCTCATGAATAAGGATTTGAGCTTAGCTTAAATAATTCATAGCATAAATATTTTTGTCGATAAAAAAGTTGTTATTTCCATGCAGTCTTTTCCTTCGTAGTAGGACTTTATAAATAGAGACGTTATGCTGACGATGGAGATAACAAGGCTGATAGAACGATGCAGACAGGGGGACGCAGATGCCCTCGGAGAATTGTACAAGGCATACTCCCAACAGATGAGGGGTGTGTGCCGACGCTATTTCGACGATGAACAGACGGTAGAGGATGTGCTGCATGATGCTTTTGTCATTATCTTCACTTCGTTCGACAGACTGCGCGATGTGCGGCGGGCAGAGTCTTGGATGATGGCTATTACAAGGAATGTGGCATTGAAATGCAAGAATCATCTGGAGGCATTACCAACGATTTCGCTCGAAGATATAAGTGAGGCGGATTTGATTGCTGCTGAAGACGAGGAAAAGGACGTGAGAGGTGTGCCGCTGAGTGAGTTGGTGAGAATGATAGACAGACTGCCTAAGGGGTATGGGCAGGTGTTCCGACTGTCGGTATTCGAGGGGATGTCGCACAAGGAAATAGCCGACATGCTGTGCATCGAACCACATTCGTCTTCGTCACAACTGGCACGAGCGAAGAAGATGCTGCGCAAGATGATGCAGCAATACTGGGCTGTACTTCTGTTGATGCTTATTCCGTTTACGTTCTTCCTGCTCAAAAAGGAAGACGATGCTGAACACCTATCGTCTATAACTTTCGAAGAAAAAAACGTTATTGCCAAGCAGAAAAATACGTCTAAGCAAAATACATATACAAATGAACTATCAGACGAGCAGTCTGATGAGTCTATGGTAGTTCATGCTCCTATACGTCATACGCCGATTGACACGCTCCAGCCTGCCATCGTTCAGGTTCTTGATTCTATTATGCCAGACTCGTTGACAAACATGATGGCACAGGGGCAAACCACTTCAGACTCCATACAAAATGTCGAACAGACAGATACGACACAAATCAGAGAAAAGTTGAATCTGCCAAACTACGATATTGCTAACTTATTCCCCGGCACACCAGTTACAAGTTCTCATGACAAACAGAGGTGGTCGATAGATCTTGCATACGTTGGAGGTTTTGGCGAACAGAATTATAATCGTCCTTATGGCTTCACAGAAACACCGATGATTGCCCCGACGAGTGAGCCCCCATCGCCTGTCACTTTTGAAAACTGGAGCGACTATGCGGCATTCCTGGCTGAAATGCCTGATGACGGCAGCAGCCATAGCCGAAGCGTTATTATGAACATTGCACTGAATAATGCCGATGATGCCGCAGGTTCAGGTACAGACAAGATTATTCGCAAGAGCCATCACTACATGCCCGTCAACTTCTCGTTGGCATTAAATTACAGACTGAATAATCGCTTTGCACTAGAGACAGGGCTGAGCTACAGTAGGTTGAAGTCGGAATTTGAGATGGGTTCAAACGGTAATACTATCAATGAACTGCAGACCATTCACTATATCGGCATCCCCGTGAAGGGCACCTATAATATATATAATAGAAAGGCGTGGAGCCTATACGGTAGTCTCGGTGTTACCACGGAGATACCTATCTACTCGCCACTCAACACAAGTTACTACCTGCATGGTGTAATGGAGGCAACCGACAAGACCACTGTCCGCACACCGTGGCAATGGTCGGTTGGTACGGGGCTCGGCATACAATACAATTTCACTCCCAACATCGGACTGTTTGCAGAGCCAAGCCTTCAGTACTACATTCCGACGGGTACACAAATTGAAACATACCGCACTGAGCATCCGTTTACGTTCTCCTTGCCCATAGGCATCAGATTTACGTGGTAATTGGTGCAGTCATTCGTTGCAATTTTGGACTTTATAAGTAGAGAACGTTTTCTGTAGCCGAGAGCAGAGACCAAGCTTGCTTGGACTATGCCGAGGCAAGGAAAAGGTGGGATAAAGTCCAACAAAATTGCAACGAATAGTATGTATAGCATTTATGATTATGCCTATAACGGGCTACTCTATTTGAACAACATGATGAGGCCACGGCACAAACGATTGTCGCAACTGATGATTTACTCAACTACACTCTGTCAGTCGAAGTGTAAGCACTGCAACATCTGGCAGAAACGGCCAGTGGAGCATCTTTCACTTGAAGATATTCAGCGAATCATGCAGAGTCAATGTGTGACCAAACAGACTACCGTAGGACTGGAGGGCGGTGAGTTTATCCTGCACCCGCAGGCAGATGAGATCATGGCCTGGTTCCGTGAGCATCACCCTAACTATACGCTGTTGTCAAACTGTCTCGCGCCCCGTCGTGTTATAGATGCCGTCCGTCGCTATCAGCCCCGACATCTGTACGTCTCTCTCGACGGTGGGCGCGAGACTTACCAACGTATGCGTGGCTGCGACGGCTACGACCGAGTGATTGAGGTGGTAGAATCGCTCAAAGATGAAGTGCCACTATCACTGATGTTCTGTCTATCTCCGTGGAACACATTCGAAGATATGGCGTATGTCATAGACGTTGCCAAGCACTATGGTATAGATGTCCGCATCGGCATCTATGGCACGATGGCTTTCTTCGATACAACTAACGAATTGCTGACGGCATCAGATTTCGTGAAACAAATACCTCAAAGCATCCATGACACGCAAGAAAACTACGACTTTGTGGCACTCTATGATGAATGGCGAAACGGGCATCTTCAATTGCGCTGCCAGAGCATCATGAGTTGCCTTGTAGTACATAGTAACGGTGACGTTCCGCTCTGTCAGAATCTTGGTGTGGTGTTGGGAAATATCCATGAGCAATCACTTGACGAGATTTTCAATGGAGCATCAGCTTGTCAAACGCAATGTCATTACTCTCATCACTGCAACGATTGCTGGATTAACTTCCATCGTAAGTATGACATCATTCTCTTACGCAACTTCGAGCGACTGCTACCTAAGTGGTTCATTGAGAAATTCTACGGCAAGTATCAGTGGACGGAAAATCCTAAACAGACCTATCGCAAACATCTAAAAACAATACAATGATACAAGAACTTATCAACCGATATAAGCGGATGCGTACAGAGCGTTTTCTGCACCAAACGTACCAATATCAATATGCTTTCGTGGGTATGGGTCAGCACTCGTTGACAAATCTATATCCCGTGTTGCATTATCTTGGCGTTCCGCTGAAATACATCTGCGTCACGTCAGATCGGAAAGCGCAACTGATAGAGCAAAAGTTTATTGGCACGAAAGCTACAACCTCGCTCGAAGAGATTCTCAAAGACGAGACTGTCAAAGGAGTTTTCATCTCTGCCTCTCCATCTTCCCATTTCTCTCTTGCCTCAAAAGTCCTCAAAAGCGGCAAGTCGTTGTTCATCGAAAAGCCACCCTGTCAGACTTTGGAAGAACTCGACACGCTCATTGATTTACAACGGCTCCACGGCTCGCCTGTTGCAATGGTTGGATTGCAGAAACGTTATGCTCCCGTCGTGCAAATCCTTCAAAAATGCCTCCGCACAGAGCATTTTATCAGCTACGACCTGCATTATCTCACAGGAGCATACCCAGAAGGTAACGCTCTGCTTGACCTCTATATCCATCCTGTTGATCTCGTCAGTTTCCTATTTGGAAAGCCAGAAATCCTTGCCGTGAAACAGGTTGCCAAGAACTCATGCCTCCTCATGCTTCAACATCCGTACATTGTCGGCACTCTCGAACTCTCTGCAGCTTACACATGGACTACTGCCGAGGAATCTTTGAAAGTCTGTACATCAAAAGGCATCTACCGTCTCTCACAGATGGATGAATTGACCTTTGAGCCAAAAACTTCCACCATCTTGGGCATTCCATACGAGAAAATCTTTACTCATCATAGAACCGTCGAATACCTCTATGCACGTAACAACTTTACTCCCACACTCCTAAACAACCAAATCTATTCGCAAGGCTACTACGGTGAAATTCTCTCCTTCATATCATCTGTTGAACACGGCCATTCAAATGTCATCACCGATATAACAACAGTAAAGACAACTTACGAAGTCTTGATGAGTATGGGCAGAGCTGATATTGCTTGTGTACAAGAATCTTTATAGAATAAATCAAGCCGCAATTAGTACGAACACAAATTGCGGCTTGATTTATTGAGATTTTGCACATATTGATGCAACGTGGATCAAAATGCGATGAAACTAATCTTTATCACTTCACGCTCCACTCAAATACTCCTGACGATAGTTTCTCGGGAAGTTTCACTTCCAACTTCACCTCCGTGGTGGTCACAGGGTCGAAGTTGACTGTGCAGGCGTTGCCTTTGGCGGTGGGGTAGTTGTCGGCGTGAGCCACTTCCTGCCAGTTGCCTGATGCGTCCTTATAGTAAATCTTCCAACTGTCGGGAGTGCTGCAACCGCCCCACGGTTGGTCATCAAACCAATACACGGTGCTGCTCTGTACGGTAGCCTTCTCAGGGAATGTGTAAGTAATCCACTCCGTACTGTTGTTCTTGGGCCACCAGTGGTAGTAAGGAATAGAGCGGTCGTTACCGTTCTTCGGTACCAGTCGGTCGTTGATGCTCGTGAGGGCAGGAGTGCGTGTAGATGCTTGAATCTTACTCATCGAAGCCAGCGTAGCAGGCTCAGACGGACGAGTGGCTTTCAGGTCTTGAGCAATCCACACTTTCATGTTGCCACTTCCCCTATGACACCACGCATAATATGGAATCAAGGTGAGGCGTGCATCTGTTGTTGTCAGTTTTCCTTGTTTGTCGAATGCCAACTGCTGGACGTTGGTGGCGAGTTGCGTAATCTTGTATGTATGTGCGCCATCTGCAGCCGTGATATTGAAGTCAACATTAGGAATCACCTCAAACACTGGGTTTTGGTTGTGCAGGATGTGCATGATGTCGAAGTTGTTATCCTTGAACTCTGCGCAATACACCAATGGTCCGCGCTCAATGCTAATCATGCCAAGGTCAGCTTCCACCTTCTCGTTGGCGCGTACCGTGCGAGGCTGCATGTCGAAGTGGATGCGTACTACGTCGCCCTTCTTCCATTTGCGGTCGATGGTGAGGTAGCCGTCTTCGGTGGTGGTTGTGGCAATAGCATTGCCGTTTACGGTGCAAGTATATCCCAACCGTTTGTTGTCGCTATATGAATACAAGTCGCTGGGCACCACTTGGTTTTTCACCCATCCTGGTATGCGAATCTTCATGGCAAACTTCCCTGCACTGTTCTTGTCGATGTTGATGGCAATGTCTCCGTCCCATGGATATTGTGTGGATTGTGAGAGTCCTACCTTCTTGCCAGCCACGTTCAATTGGGTAGAATTGCTCAAGAAGAGGTTCACGTACACGTTGCGGTCTTTCACTGCATACACGTAGCCAGGGAGAGAAGGGATGAAACGGCAGATATTGCTGGGGCAGCAAGCGCATCCAAACCATGCTTGGCGTTGGTGTTGTCCCATCGACTCCAATGGGTTGGGGTAAAAGAATCCGCCACCGTCGAGGCTCACGCCTGAGATAAGTCCATTGTACAATGTACGTTCCAATACGTCATAATATTTAGAGTCGCCATGAAGCAAGAATAAGCGATAGTTCACGTACACGTTGCCGATGGCAGCACATGTCTCGCAATAGGCACTCATGTTGGGCAGGTAGTAATTGGGACCGAAGGCCTCGCCCGAAGACGTTGCTCCGATACCGCCCGTGATGTACAACTTCTTGGTTACGATGTTGTCCCAAATCTTGTCGATGGCATGAATGTAGTCTTGATCGCCAGTGAGCGCAGCCACGTCTGCCATTCCTGCATACATATAGGCGGCACGTACGGCGTGTCCCACAGCCTCGTCTTGTTCGATGACAGGTTTGTGGGCTTGTGAGTAGTCGTGCTTGATGGTGGTCTTTCCACGATAGTCAAGCAAGAACTTTGCCTCGTCAAGGTATTTCTTTTCTCCTGTAGCCAAGTAGAGACGCGCCAATGCCATTTCTGCAATCTGGTGACCAGGTACCACACACGCCTGTCCTGGGTTAGGACCCACCTCACGTATCACGCAATCAGCGTAACGCTTGGCAATGTCAAGAAACTTGGTTGAACCTGTAGCTTGCCAATGAGCCACGGCACCTTCCACCATGTGTCCGAGGTTGTACAACTCGTGTGAGAGGTCTTCCTCCTTCGACCATCTGGTCTTGCCAGCCCAATGGTGTGGGTCGTTGGGGTTTTGTGTGCGGGCAGTATAGAGATAGCCGTCAGGTTCCTGTGCCGAAGCGATGATGTCGATGACTGAATCCACGTAAGCTTCCAATTTCTTGTCGGGATAGGTTTGTAAGATGTACGATGCTCCCTCAATGGTCTTGTAGGGGTCTGTGTCATCAAAGGAATAGCCCACGCCATTCACCTTGAACACCTTAGAGGAATCTTTGAGGTGAGCGGCTGCATTCTCGAAGTTCTTGTATCTGCCTTCGCTCTCGCATTTAGAGAAGGCAAGGGGGATTGTTACCGTTCTGCTGGCTTCCAGTCGTTGCCCCCAGAATGAGTTGGTTGCTACCTTCACTTGTGTGAACGGTACAGGCGTAATGGGATAACCAGCACTTTTCTTTTGTGCAAAACCAGTAAGTGCGATGCACAAACTTACTGCACCAAGCATGGTGATTTTTACAAATTGTGTCATTTTTATTTTGATTTTAATTAGGGTCTCTGAGGTCTCTCTGAGTTCTCAGAGTTCTCAGAGATCTCCGAGTACTTTTCTCTTGAGTTTCATCACAAAGCCGCCGCCCGAAGCCAAGTTGATGGGTAAGACGGTGTTGCGGTTAACGGTGAGGCTTTTTATCTTGTAATCTTCGGCATTATGGTTGGCGTTAATGCCATCAGCCATGAGCGTGGCAGAATATTCCACGTTGTCTAAGAATGAAAACGTGAGGTTGATGGGGCGCACGTCCCAGTTGGTTTGCCCTCCGATGTACCAGTCATTTCCTTTCCTTCGTGCCGTCACGATGTATTGTCCTATTTCGCCTTGCAATACCAATGTCTCATCCCATTCCACGGGGATAGAAGCAATGAAACTCGTATATTCTGGTTCTCGCTCATAGTTGGTGGGCGCATCGCAGAGCATCGTAAAGGGCGAGTCGTGCACCACGTAACAAGCTGCCTGATGGCAACGTGTACCCATCGACACGGGATTTTGATAACACTCCACCCAGTTCCAACGTGTACCGTTGCGCATGGCACCAGGAGTGAAGTCCACCTGTCCTGCCATCAATCTGATAAACGGGAAGGTCACGTCGTATTTCGGCATATCGGTGGTCTTTTTCGCCCATCTGCATTCTTCCATGCCAAACACACCCTCATAGTTCACTACGTTAGGATACGTACGACTCAGTCCCGTGGGTGAGAAATAACCGTGGTAATCCAGCATGAGGTGATATTTGGCACAATGGTTGGCAATACGCTCAGCCATCTCCACAGCCGTTTGGTCGTTACGGTCAAGGAAATCCACCTTGAATCCTTTGATGCCCATGTCAGCATATTTCTTGCAAGCTGCATCCAAATGTTCGTCAAGCACGTTAAACACTGTCCACAGCACGATGTCCACACCCTTCTCCTTGCCGTAAGCTATCAGTCGTGGTAAGTCGATGGACGGTATGGGGTTCATGATGTCGCCCTTGTTAGAGTTGTACCATCCTTCATCGAGCACGATATATTCCAAATGGTTCTTGGCGGCAAAGTCAATATAGTATTGGTAGGTGGGAACATTAATGCCCGCCTCAAAATCTACGCCCTTCAAGTTCCAATCGTTCCACCAGTCCCACGCCACTTTGCCAGGCTTGATCCACGATGTGTCGCCAATCTTGTTGGGTTCAGCCAATGAGTACACCATATTGTTGGTAGGCATTTCCGTATCTCTTTCCGTTACGGCGAAGATGCGCCACGGGTAAGAACGTTTTCCTGTAGATTTGGCGATGAAATCTTCTGTTTCAGCCACGTAGCTCATTCCACGCCACTGGTAATAAGCCATTTTCTTGGGGTAGGGAGCGAAGGTGGCATTCAGTCCTTGGGCATTAGCTTTGACAAACATACCTGGATATTGGCGCAAGTCGCTCTCTAAGAGTGTCACCTTGGCAATGTTGCAATCCAGCGTTACGGGCAAGAAGGCTGGTAATGCCTTGGCGGTATCGAGCGCTGTCATGTGGTAGGTGTTCTGAAAAGCCATCGCATAAGGGTTGTTTTCGTTGGTGGAGTAGGCGAGCCAAGCCAATTGAGCAGTATGGAAATCGTAATGAGCAATCTCGTCTTTGATGATGGTTTCACCCTTTCGGGTGGTATAGAAACGATAGGTAATGCCCTCGTCGTATGCCCTGACCACGATGCCGAAGCCCCCCCTCATGCGCAAGTTCAGTTCGTTGCACACGGTAGAGTATTGTCTTTGGCGGTAGAAAGGAGCTTGGATGGTTTCCTCGATGGTTCTTTTCGTTCCGAATCCCATTTTGCCATTGCCCTCTATTTGCTTTCCGTCAGCCAAGGTAAGGCCAATGGCGGATGGAGCCATCAACAGTTGGTTGTCGAGTTGGATGGAGAGTGTAATGGGAGAGCCCTCTTCGATGGTAGCGGTCAGTCTTCCATTAGGAGAAGTGAGGGTAAACGGTCGAGCCAATCCTACTCCCGCACAAAACCAAGTAATAATGAATAGGCAGATAGATTTCTTGTTCATATGTTAAAGAATGTTCGTTATTTGGGTTTTCTTCTGCAAAGATACAAATATCTATTTACAAAAAATGAAAAAATTGTCTTAGAAAGTGCAATAATGGTCTATTTCTTTTCATTCTATTTGCAAAGTTACCTCTCTTTTCCCCAAATATTCTTAATATAACCTTCAGTTTTTGTCCAAATTATATTCCCACACCAAGACGTGCGTTGTGAATATAAGAGTATTATATAACAAGGAACCGCGAAATACTCACCCAGAGCGTTTCGCGGTTCAGCATTACACATTATCTATTTCCATTATTATTTTACGATGTATTTTTTACCATTGATAATGTGAATGCCTTTAGCGTTATCATGGATTCTCACACCGCCTAACCCATAATGTTTAGCGGTACCACCAATGATTTCAGTTTGATTAATGCCATCTACCAATCCAGCATCTTCACCTACTTGGCTATCATCCTTGTTCAATGAGAAGTTGTAAACAACGGTTCCGTCAACCAGAATCGTGGCGATGGGAGTTTCTATGTAACCCTCCGCACTACATTTCACAACATACTCAACATTGGCTTCTGGCAGATCAATCGAATAACGACCACCCTGGTCGGTGACAGCCGTCAGTTCTTTACCGTCAACATAAACCGTAATAACAGCGCTTGCTATTGGCAAACCAGTTTCAGAACTCGTCACCACACCCTGCAATGTTCCGGTAGGATTGTCAATCTCGCCCTCGTTTATCGTAATCGTACCTACGTTATTGATTGTACCAGCCTTGATGTAAGCACCCTCTTCAAAGATGAACGTCACAATATAAGACCCAACTACCATTGGAGCTTCGGTCGTCACATTGCCTTCTGCATCCGTATAAGTAATTGTCAGGTTACCCGTTCCTTCTGTTTTGGAGATGATTTCCACTCCATGACGATTGCCGTCAAAGGTCACAATGCCCGGCAAAGTATAGTTAGCGTCTTGCAAAGTAACGTCGCGTTTCACGATGGTGTATGTAGCCGAAGCTGTACCCTTGAAATTCCCCTTACCTGTCAATTTCACCGTTGCCGTACCAGGAGCTACTGCATTCTCGTATGTCAGGGTATAGTCGGTTCCTTCCGTCAGTACTCCAAAAGCTTGATCAGTAAACACTACGTTAGGATGAATTTCCGAGCTCGTATAAGGATTTTCCTGTGGTGTTACCGTCAGCACGCCATTGATTGCCGCAGGCAGGATTTCAAATGTCAGGAGCTTTCCGCCAACGGTATTGGGGAATATTCCGTATGCGCCCACGTTTGCGGTACCAGCATTGATGTTATTCGTATATTCCGTCTGGTATTTATCTGTTGGAACCGTAGCTCCCGTTACGTCATTCAACGTAAATGCAGGTGTTTGCGCTTGTCCATTGTACGTCACGGATTCAAGTCCACTTGCCAAGCTATATGTTGAAACATCGTAGAACTCATAATTAGTCATTGCCGTATAGGTACCGATTTGGTCTATTCCCATCACGCGCAACGTGTGAGGATTCGTGGTAGAAGAGAAATTGAATGACACATTGGCATTCCATGTTGATCCAGATTCCACTCCCTCCAAGAATTTCGTCCATTCACCTCCATCTACAGAATAGTACAAAGTAGCTTGTTGGTTGGCAGGGCTGAAATAAGAACCCGACAATGAGAGTGTCTGTGTACTTGCACTGTTCTTCCACGCGTCGGCATCAACCAACCCGAGCTGAACTTGGTGAAGTTGTGGCAACAGAGCCGCATCGCCCACACCAATCAGCATAGACAATTCCAATGTGCCATGGGCAGGTACCAATCGATCTTTCCAACACCATCCCAATCCACTGTCATAATAGCCGTTTTCCTCATAATAGTTACTGCCCGATGAAGCGTAGTTTCCGGCAGTTTCATAAGCGCTACTATTGATATAATAGTATCCAAACCAATAATTATCTACGGGATCCACGCCATTCAACCCTTCACCGAAAAGAAGTACGAGTGAAGCCGGATTCTCAGAATGGTCGTAAGCCATAACTAATCCGAAGGTTTGTCCATCTGGGAAATTACGTCGAATGATAGGCGCACGATCATTGTCGCCAATCATCACGTCAGCTCGTGTACCCGTTGAAACCAAATGGTCCTCGTCTGTTGTGTTCTCAAACGTATATTTGATAATAGACAGACCACTCCATTCTTCCATTGATATTTTACCTGTTACACCGTTGATAGTCGTTCCATTGACCATGTTGATCCAGTCAGAAGACCCCCCGTCCACTTGGAACGAGCTGGAATAACCATAATCGCCGTAAGTAGAGGAATAGTAATATTCCCCAAACTGGCCGAGGAGGTCAAACGAATTATCTCCTATTCTAAAATAGAGCGTACTGTTGCCCAATTGCTGATAGCCAGAAGGCAATTGATAGTAACGTGATGCTTTTTTTGCACCAGCTTTCTTGGGAGGTTGAGCGTTGGCATTCACCATACCCGCACACAAAAACAACACAAACAACGAGAGGAAAGACCATTTTCCTACTCTTTTTCTGCAATCTTTCTTTTTCATAAACATACGAATTTAAGTTAATAACAAATTTTAAAAAACAATCTTTATTCATATCATGCTATAAAGAACACTTTTAGATTTAGCAAATCCTCGACGCAAATATAGTTATTAACAACCTTACATCATGTTTCAAATTCATAGAAAAGATGTTTCATATTTGCAGAAAATGCCCATTCCATGGAATAGTATCGATGAAATGGGCATTTTTTGAAATATAAAAAGAAGTGAAAGATTTGCGTTCTCAATCTATTTTATGTAATTTTGCGAACTGAGAATAATCATGATTGCCAAATAGAATATCTCAGCACGAAAAATATGGTATATCACGTATTGGCTTCCATGCCGGCTTTCGTATGCGGCATCTTCACGATGATATTGTTGTTTGATCTCATACAATGGCCTCAAAGGTCACGATGTATCATGACAATATTCATGGCTGTGGCTACTATGCTCTATTTGGGACATTTCGTCTATTTCTCTCGTGGAATCAAAATATTGCCTATAACAGACACCATCTATTGCACTTGCAACCCATTGGTGTTCCCGCTCTATTACATTTATATCAAAAGCTTGACCGAGCGAAAACTTGTCCATTGGCAGGTGGTAATACTTGTCTTGCCTGCCATCATTTGTGGAACAATGGTGGGAATGGCTTATTGGCTAACGCCAAGCGAGGATGTCAATCTGTTTATCAATCAATATCTCTTCCATTCTCCTTTATCGAGAGGTTACGATGAATCAGGGATGAGGGCGTTGGTGTTTTCACACAACGTTACAAAAACTGTTTTCTGTTTGGAAATCCTTCCCATATTCTTTTTGGGCATTCGTCGCATCAACCGTTACGACAAGATGTTGGAACAATACTTCTCATCCCCTGAACAGAAACAATTGAGTTGGGTGAAGATAATGCTCATTCTCTTTGTCGTGACAACAGTCATCTCATTGATTAGCTTCGCCTTTGGCAGACATTATTTCATCGGTAGAATCACTAAACTGGTAATACCTTCCACGATATATTCAATATTACTCTTTGCCTTCGGTTATATCGGTACAAAACAACAAGGCATTGAAGAATGGAAGGAGGACGAAGAAGAGGTAGAAATGAATGAACAGTCGGCACTTCCTGCGGGCAATCATCTGTGTGAGCGCATTGAGAAACTGATGAAAGAAGAGCAACTATACCTAAATCCACAACTGAAACTAAAAGACTTGGTCATGCGACTCCATAGCAACCGCAACTATGTCTATCAAGCCATCAACGTGGAAATGGGTATTTCTTTCGCTGATTATGTCAACCGTATGCGCATTGCCCATGCAGAGAAACTGATGAAAGAACATCCCACTATGCCATTGACTGAAGTATCGTCTCGCGCCGGTTTCGCCAGCAACACCTCATTCTATCGAAATTTCAAGAAAATAAGGGGTAGTTCTCCCACGAAGCATAAATTCGGCACATCACTCATGTAGCATGGTGGAGGATGGCACCGTTAGGAACACAGGGTATAAAATAATGAGCCATTCCAAGTTTCTATCATTGAGATTCTTGGAATGGCTCATTACCTGTCAAGAGACGTAAAGCTTATTCTTCTGTTCGGTCATCTACATTATCTCCTTCCGTGGGAGCCAATGTCTTCTCAAAATCGGTGATACCGTTTTTCACCAATATATTATACCACTGAATAAGTTTCTTGATGTCACTATCGTGCACACGGTCGCGGTCGAAGTCAGGGAGAATCTCTGCGAAGAACTCCTTCAGTTCCTTGCCACTTGCTTTCTTGTAATTGAGCGAGCACTCCTTGCTCTCAGACTTCTCGCCCAAACTCTTGAGTACCTTCCAGAGAGGAACGTCCTCTGCATCAGTGTACATAGCTATGTCGGCAAGGCTAATCACGCGGTCGGTAGAGAATGCCGGTAAGCGTTTCTTAGTCTCATCAAGTGCTTCTACGATTAAGTTTTGTTTGCCACGGCTCACCAAGCGGTAGAGTCCTGGTTTGCCTGCGATAGAAAGAATTGTTTCCATTGTTTAGAATATTATTAAGTTATTATGTTTTCTGTCGGGAGCTGCACACTCCCTTTATCTTCATTTTATTAAATAGGTGACAGATTTGTTCGTCTATGTCAGCAATACCGTCATTTACAATTTCGAAATCTGACATTTGGCAGACCTCTTCTTGTGGCATCTGGCGCGAAATCCATTCCATTGTCTTGTCGTGAGAGATTCCATCTCTTTTCATCACCCTGCTGATACGCACTTCCAAAGGAGCGGTGACACATACGATATAGTCGAAATGGATGCGATGGTGAAAACCACTGTCAAACAGAATAGCACTCTCCATCCATTCATAGTCTGACGATTCGAAGTCGAGGGCAACGGCAGGATGAACCACTTGGTTTACTGCCTGTTTGTTGGCTTCAGAAGCTAACAGGAACTTGGCAAGTACTTGCTTCTGCAACACGTTACCAACGTACACCTCATCGCCCACCAGTTGGCGTAATGCCTTTTGAAGCGGTTCAGACGTACGCATCAGTCGTTTAGCAGCTTCGTCGCAATCATATACCTTGACACCGTGGGCTTCCAATCGCTTGCATACATACGATTTGCCACTGCCTATACCTCCTGTAATCGCTACCCTCATCACCTGTGGTTTTTGACGAATACTATCGTTGTTCAATCAGATAATCCACTTGGTTCATCTCCAATTGAGCCTTGCTCACCCCACGAGGCACCGTGCGCAGATAGATATTACACTTATCGGAATGGCGTGCTGCCAACTCACGATAATCAGCTACTACCAAGAAATGTTCAGGACGGATTACACGGTATTTGCTTACTCCCACGATGAATTTCACGGTGACCTTCGAGGGGAAAGTGCGCAGCACCTTGCCCTCGGGCATATTGATTGCCACAATGGGTACTTCCATCGTTCCCTCGGTAAGGATGTCGGGGTATAACCCAATCTTTACTTTCGACGGAACCACCTTCGCCTCGTCAATCTTTTCCAAAGCCACTACCCTGATGACGGTATCCTCGAAGTTGACGATGTTGATGTCTTCGGTAAGCACGTACTTGATGCTGTCGAGCTTGGTTTTTGAGGCAAATACCATCACCGAATCAGGCCAAAACCTGGTACGTGCCAAATAATAGCTCTTGCCTGGTACCACCTTGCCTACCAATTTCACCGGCACTTTCTTGGAAAGACCGTAGTTGAAGACATAATCCAGACGGTCGGGCTTCACGGAGACAATCTTGGAAGAGCTATACAAGTTCTTGTAAATAAGTCGCTGCAATTCAGATTGTGAGACATAACCTCTTTCCCCTTTGTTGTTGGCATAATTCAGGAAATTGATCCTCATCCTCCTAATCTTGTCAGAATAAGTATAGGCAGCATGAAGAAATCCTTTGTCGCGCACGGTAACGATAACGGTATCGTGTACGTTTTTAGTTAGCACCACGTTTTGAGGAATCTTATCGAGCGTAACGGGAATCACATATTCCCGTTCATAAGTCTCGTTGAGCGTCATTCCCAACCAGAAGATGGTACTGATAAAAAGAAACAACAAGAAAATCAGAAACTCCTTATTGAATGCAGCAAACAAGAAATTCCTGATTTTCGTATAGACACGTTCTATCGGGGAATAATCCATCTTTAAGAATTAGCACCGGCTGTTTGCGACGATGCGGCGTCGGCAAACACATATCCCTTGTCAACAGTAATTACCACTCCACGTGCAATTTCCACGTCAACCTTATTGGCTGCCAAGTCGATACGCTTCACCGTACCATAGATACCGCCACCTGTGATGACGCTCGTTCCCTCTCGCAAAGAGTTCTGGAAGTTGCGTATCTCCTTTTGTCTCTTCTGCTGAGGGCGAATCATAAAAAACCACATGATAGCGAAAATTGCTATCATCATCACCAGAAATGTCATGGAGCCACCGCCTTGTGCGCCTGCTTGTAATACAATTGTCGTCATATTATATTAATTTATTGATTAGAAACATCGTTTTTCACTTCGTCGTTTTTCTCTTCGTCATTCTTGACAAAGTTTTTCTTCACAACGTCTTTCTTTACTTCGTCTTTCATGACCTTTTGCATCTTTCCACTCTTCACTAAATAGCGAGCAATGGAGTCGAGCATACCGTTGATGTACGCACCGCTCTTGGGTGTGCTGTAAATCTTTGCCAAGTCAACGTATTCGTTGATGGTCACGCTGACAGGAATGGTGGGGAACGACATCATCTCGGCAATGGCGATTTGCATGATCACCACGTCCATGTAAGCCAAACGTTTGAAATCCCAGTTCCTGCTGGTCTCGCTCATATAGCGATGGTAGTTCTCCGCATTCAAGATGGCGGCGCGGAACAACTTACGTGCAAAGAGCTTCTCGTCTTCATCCTTAAACTCAGGCAGCAATTCCTGGTCGGCTCCATTCTCCTGAGAGAATTGGTTGATGGTCTTCAGCACGAAGGTGTCAACGATGTCCTTGTCGTCATTCCAATAGATGCTTTTCTCTTCCAAGATGGCATCTATCTCCTCGTCCTTCACGATCAATTGCTTATACAACTTGCGCCAAACCTCCCTGTCAGCATTGTACGAATCGGTAGGGTCTGCCATATAATTGATATAGGTCTCGCTCTCCTCGATGTGGTTGCACAACCTGCGCACGTAGTCAAGATGCTCCTCCCATGCCTGGTTGTCATTGGCGAAAAACTCGTTCAACATCTTGTTTTCCTCTAATTGCAAGGCAAACCTGTTGTTCACGAATTTCTCTGAAGGCCTTGCCAAGCCTTCTCTTTCGGCACGCTGTATGGCAATATCCACACGATGGCGCTCCTCTCTGGATACTGCCACGATGAGCAATAGCAGATAGTTGTACAAATAATATGATTTGGAAAGACTAAAAAGCAACTCCTTCTCTGCGTTTTCCATGCTCTTCTCACCGTTTTGATAATAAGCGTATGTGAGCTGGACAACCTTAATTCTTATCAACTCTCGATTAATCATTCTTTATCCTCTAACTGTAAATAATGTTGTTTTGAAATGCAAAAATAACTTTTTTCCTCATAATATGCAAGAATTATTCTGTATTTTATATAGTAAATGTGATTTTTATTAATTTAGCTTTTCGTTTTCCAATTAAAATTAGTACCTTTGCACCGCTTATTTTGAACGCATCGTGTGATGGCGAATTAAGCAATAGAAATAACTTAATTTAGAGTAACACATTTAATTATGAAAGAATTTGCATTGAACGGTCAGAAACGTGAGACCGTAGGCAAGAAGGCTACCAAAGCCTTGAGAAAAGAAGGACTCGTTCCTTGTAACCTCTACGGAGAGAAAGTGGGTAAAGATGGAAAACCAGAGGCTTTGGCATTTGCCATTTCCATGAACGACCTTCGCAAGGCTGTTTACACTCCACACATCTACGTCATCAACTTGAACATCGACGGTGAGCATCACATTGCCATCATGAAGGAATTGCAATTCCACCCAGTGAGTGACGCATTGTTGCACATCGACTTCTACGAGGTGAATCCTGACAAACCCATCACCATCGGTATCCCCGTTAGACTCAATGGCTTGGCTCAAGGTGTACGCGACGGTGGACGTATGAACCTCTCTATCCGCAAGATTGAAGTGACTGCTCCTTATCCACAGATTCCAGAACACCTCGACATCGACGTTACCAACCTGAAGATTGGTAAGAGCATCAAGGTAGGTGAACTGAGCTTCGAAGGTCTTGAACTGGCTACCAGCAAGGAAGTGGTGGTATGTTCTATCAAGATGACACGTGCCGCTCTCTCTGCTGCCGCTAACGCTGAAGCAACCGAAGAGGCTGAATAATGGACAAGTACCTCATTGTAGGCTTGGGTAACCCAGGCAACGAATATGCCAATACCCGCCACAACACAGGCTATATGATATTGGACGCTTTTGCGAAGGCGTCCAATATTGTTTTTGAGGACAAACGCTATGGCTATGTGGCAGAAACGTCTATCAAGGGAAGAAAAGTGTTTCTGCTGAAACCCACGACGTACATGAACCTCAGTGGCAATGCCGTGCGATATTGGCTGAACAAGGAAAACATCGACCAGCATCGCCTCTTGGTCATCTCTGACGACGTAGCCCTGCCCTTGGGCGCTTTTCGACTGAAAGCCAAGGGGAGCAATGGCGGACACAATGGCTTGGGACATATCCAACAACTCATCGGACAAGACTATCCCCGGCTGCGCATGGGCATAGGCAACGATTATCCTCAAGGGGGACAAATCGATTGGGTGTTAGGAAAATATACCGAAGAAGACATGAAGACCTTGCAACCCAGCATCGACCAAGCCGTGGAAATCATCAAGAGCTTCGTGCTGGCTGGAATAGACATTACCATGAACCAATTCAACAAAGCTGGAAAGAAACCATGAGTGAAACCGCACGCATAGACAAATGGCTATGGGCTGCAAGAATCTTCAAGACTCGCTCAATAGCCGTGGACGCCATCAAGAACGGGCGCGTTTCCATGAACGGCGTGAACGTGAAACCCAGCAGACCCATCAAGGTGGGGGAAACCGTTGACGTGAAGAAACCTCCCATCACGTATTCGTTTAAGGTGCTGAAGACCATCGAGCAACGTGTAGGGGCAAAACTGATTCCTGAGATTTATGAAAACGTTACCGACCCCAAGCAATACGAATTGCTGGAGATGAGCCGTATCAGCGGCTTCGTGGACAGGGCTCGGGGTACGGGAAGACCTACGAAGAAAGAGCGCAGGGCTCTCGACTCGTTCTCGGAAGATGCCTTGATGTTTGGGTTCGACGATGATGATGATTGGGACGAATAACCTCATAACTAACAACAAATATGGAAAAGAAAAACATTGCCATCTTCGTATCGGGAAGCGGCTCTAATTGCGAGAACATCATTCAGTATTTCACGGATAACGACTTGGTGAACATTGCGTTGGTGCTTAGCAATCGGGCAGACGCTTATGCCCTGAAACGAGCAGAAAAATACCATATTCCCACAACTGTCATGGAGAAGAAGGACTTCAATGACGAACAGAAAATCATGCCTCTGTTGGAGGAGTACCAAATAGATTTCATAGTCTTGGCAGGATTCTTATTGATGATTCCCGACTTCCTGGTGCGTGCTTACCAACGGAGAATGATTAACCTGCATCCAGCTCTCTTGCCTAAGTTTGGAGGTAAGGGAATGTATGGCCATCATGTACATGAAGCCGTGAAAGCCGCTGGCGAAACGGAAACGGGAATGACCGTACACTGGGTAAGCGACGTTTGTGATGGGGGTGAAATCATTGCCCAATTCAAGACTGCCATTTCTCCAGATGACACACCTGAAGACATTGCCGACAAAGAACACATTTTGGAAATGGAACATTTCCCGCAAGTGATAGAAAAAATATTGCTTCAGCAATAAAGGAACAAAAAGAAGATTAATAATATCGATGTTGGCACAATGACACCTTCTGCGTCATTGTGCCATTGAAATCGCAACACGCAACTTGTTTTTGTTTCCTGTTAAAAGTGTGACATGTGACATGTGACATGTCACATTAGTACCTTTCAATAGTAAGAGAACTCTGTATATATAATATTATATTAATATATTATTATAATAATATATTAATATAAAATATAATAGATAATAAATTGTAATTTTTTATACCCCTTTAATGATAATTTTGTATCTGATTTTAATATGGATTATGTGAACCTACTAATGTGACATGTCACATGTCACATGTCACAAAAAAATGTCAAACTTTCCATCACTATCTTTCCATACTGTATAAACTATGTATATGCAGTGCATAAATATTCTTTGAGAATCGCAAACACTATGTTTTGCTTTTTTAACATGAAAGTAGTGATTTCTTAACAGATTTTTACACCTTTTGAAAGCCCGATTTTTGGTGATTGGGGATTTAAGAGGTAACTTTGCAAGTGCTTAGAGAAAAAGTGGTGAGAGGGATGCTAGGAGAAAGAGGGGTGAGAGGTGAGGGGTGAGAGAATAACCGCGGCAGCTGGGATCTTTGACATGAGAGAAAGGGGGAGAGAAGAGAAAAAGAAGTGAGAGGTGAGAAGTGAGAGAATAGTCATGGCTGCTGGAGTCTCAATCACGAATCTCAATCAAATAGACTAATCTCTCACCTCTCACCCCTCACCTCTCACCTCTAAAAAACTCACCTCTCCTTCTCTAAAGGACTACATGATTCGACCCATTGGTCTTCCTCCGCCGCCAGGGCCACCAAAGCCGCCTCTGTTACCACCACCAGGGCCTCCACCGTTTCCTCTTGGCATTCCCATGCCGCCAGGGCCAAACATTCCTTCTTGTGAGTTGTTGCTCTTCCCTCCGAAAAGATTGAAGCGATAGATGACGTGAACCATGGCGTATGAATTGATAGAATTATAGTAGGTGTCGCTGCGGTTCATGGCAGAGATGGCACGACTGAAATTAGACTGCTGTTGCAGTAAGTCGTAGAGCTGGAGCGAGATGGTCAATGCTCTACCCTTGAGGAATCCCTGTGAAATCTGAGCATTCCAAATCAACTCGTTGGTATTCATAGAATGGTCATTGTATCCCCTACGACTACGGTTGTGCAAGTCCACCGAGAGAGAAGTGCCCCAAGGAGCCGTCACGTTAATAGAACCACCATACGCAAACTCCCAGGTGTCGAGGTCGCCTTGTGTCTGCAACTCGTTGCGAGCATGATTGTACGTGCCACTGCCATCTATCTCGAACTCAGTAGCCCAGAGTCCCCATTGAGGGCGGAAACTCAAAGCCAGGCGTTCACCTACACGGAGGTCACGGGTAGTATTCTTTTGCGAGTCTGACGTGCGGTCGAGCGATACATATCCCACGTGGTTGCTATAGCTGAAGTCGGTAAAGGTGTTCAGGAACCACACCCCGACGGTATCGATGGACTGATTATATATGAATCCCGTCTGCACACTCCAGTTGCCGTTGATGTTCTCAGGGCGCGTGATGCGTCCACCAGTAATCTCGTTGTAGGTCACCTTGGAAGAAATGCTATTGTTGGTGGTAGTGAAATTCACGAACGACATCATCGTGCGCATGTGGTTCTGTACGTAGCCATTATAGAAAGCGTTCAGACGTTGTGTAAACGAAGGCTTCAAGCCAGGGTTACCGGTGGAAATGTTCAATGGGTTGCTGTCATCGTAAATGTCGAGCATTTGCGAGATACTGGGCTGAGTAGTATTTGAACGATAGTTGATGCGTAAGTTGCTCACCTTAGAGAACCTGTAACGGAAGTTGAGTGTAGGAGAGATATTTGTCACCGTACGCACGGTATCCTTGTAGATACCCCGATAGTCTTGGATGAAGTTCGACTTTTGCGGCTGCACCAATACACCCACGTTGAAATTAAACTTCTCCCTGACCATTCTGAATTGCAACTCAATGTCATGAGTATAGTTCTTGTACTCCGAATAACGGCTCAGGCTCTTGTCGTAATAATCCACGTATGGACGTTCCAACCTGTTCAGATAGCTATCCCATCCCCGATATTCTTGTGGCACACTGCTGAAGAAGTTTTCGCCCAGGTTAGAGAAGTCGTATGTAGAGCGGTCGCTCTTGTTGGTAGAGTAGTTGAACTGATAACTCAATTGTAGGAAAGTGGCTTTCCAAAGCGGTTCGCTATAGGTAGCACGTAAAGAATAATTATATGTCTTGGTGGGTGTGAGGTTGTATCGATTGGTCTGATACGTAGAGTCTAACCCTAAGGCATTGAGTACCTTATACAAGTGAACGTTGCTGGTAGAAAGACTCGTGCTGTTACCCTTGGTGTAGTTTCCCTCGGCACGGAAAGTAACATTACGTCCCTGGCTGTTCAGTTTTCTATTAATCTGAACGTTACCTCCAAACCGTTTCGAGTCGCTGTAGTTGATGTTATTGTTGTTTTCGGTGTTCACCATTATGCTATCTTTAGCCAGTTGGGCGATAGAAGCAATTGCCAAGGGGTCAGCCACATATTGATAAGGGTCTTTGGAGTAGCTACCCGAATTGTTTGATGAAAGACCGTCGTTTGTGGAAATGCTCATAGATGGGCGGAACATGATGTTGGTCATGGTATCTGGTTTCCACTCTAATCGCATCTGCGCATTCCAAGAGTCACTACGAGAATAGTTTTGTCTGATGCTGTTGGAGAAAGCACCTGAGCGAGACACGAAGCTCTCGCTGGAAGACCAAGCCTTGCTGTCTCCATCCCTATGATTCCAACGCACGCTACCGCCAATCTCTATCGTATCGTTATCGAAGTTGAAGTTGACACCTGCCATCTTGGAAGAGTTCAATCCCTGTCCGCCACGGCCACCGCCACCACGACCGCCAAAGCCACGGTCGCCCGTATTATTGGCATTTCCCATACCTTGTATGCGAAACTTGCTGTCCCTATACATTCCGAAGAGACGACCTGAATAACGCTCATGCGTGCCATAACCCAAGTCGGCATTGGTCATGAGTCCCTTGTCCATTCCACGTTTCACCGTGAAGTCGAGCACCGTTTCCTCATTGCCATCGTCAATGCCCGTGATACGGCTCAAGTCGCTTTTCTCATCATACACCTTGATATTCTCGATGATGGAGGTCGGCAGGTTTTTCATGGCGGTCTGTGTGTCGCCCGTCATAAATTCCTTTCCGCCCACTTTTACCTTCTTCACTTCCTTACCATTGATGGTAATCTTACCGTCATCACTCACCTGAGCGCCTGGCAAACGCTTCACCAGTTCCTCCACAACAGACCCTTCAGGCGTAACGTATGCGGCAGAGTTGTACACGAAGGTATCTTCACGCAGCACCACCTTCATGGCTTGCCCCGTCACGGTGGCTCCCTTCAGCATAACGGCATCTGAATTCATGACCACATCGCCCATGACCAGGTCGTGGTCTTCCACCATCTCTAACCTCTTGATAGACGTGATGTAGCCAATGCTGGAGATGCGCAACAGGTATTTGCCATTTTCTGGAGCCTGTACAGAGAACTTTCCCTTTTCATCTGAGATGGTACCAGACACGAAGGTGCTATCCATCTTCAACAACTGGACGGTGGTTTGCATCATAGGTTCTTTCGTATCCCTATCGATGAGTGTTCCTGAAATCTTACGTTCTTGTGCAAATGAAATTGCTGACACCAAGGTCAGCAACAATAAAAAAGCCGTTCTTTTCATTGAGTGATATTTTTATTCTTTATCTTTTTGACGCAAATCCTCCCTTTTGGTTTAATATCTGATGCAAAATTCCTCCTTTCACTTGATAGTTGTAATTTATTTCCGGATTCAGTTTCGCATTCGCTTAACTATTTAGGAGTTCGGAAGTAAGGGAGTAAGGGAGTTAGGGAGTTCAGGAGTTAAAGGGAGTTCAGGAGTTCAGACAAATGTTTTATATCTACATGATTTAATGAGAAAGACTATTGTCTTAACTCCTTAACTCCTTAACTCCTTAACTCCCTAACTCCCTAACTCCCTTAACTCCCTTTAACTCCTTATAAATTCTACTACTCTCTTCCTAAAGCCAACCCATCAAAAACCGTGTTTTGAAACAAATTATACGAATTTAACGAATTACATCCATGATTCCCGATGTTTTTTACTAAATTTGTGGTCAAAATCTAAACAACATGGATAATTATATCGTTTCGGCACGTAAGTATCGCCCTATGACATTCGATTCCGTCGTAGGACAATCGGCACTTACCACCACCCTGAAAAATGCCGTGAAGAGCGGAAAACTTGCACATGCTTACCTCTTCTGCGGTCCGCGTGGCGTGGGAAAAACCACATGCGCACGTATCTTTGCAAAAGCCATCAATTGCATGAGTCCTACGGAGGACGGTGAGGCTTGCAACCATTGCGAGAGTTGCATCTCATTCAACGAACAACGCTCATACAATATCTTTGAGTTGGATGCTGCCTCTAACAACTCGGTAGAAAATATCAAGACCTTGATGGAGCAGACACGAATACCTCCGCAGGTGGGTAAATACAAGGTTTTTATCATTGACGAGGTTCACATGCTTTCCACACAGGCTTTCAACGCCTTCCTCAAGACATTGGAAGAACCGCCAGCTCATGTGATCTTCATCCTTGCTACCACGGAGAAGCACAAGATATTGCCAACCATCATCTCTCGTTGCCAGATATACGACTTTGAGCGGATGACGGTGCAGAACATCATCAACCACCTCAAGATGGTTGCCGAGAAAGAGAACGTGACTTACGAGGAAGAGGCACTTGCCGTGATTGCCGAGAAGGCTGACGGCGGAATGCGCGACGCACTCTCCATCTTCGACCAGGCGGTCAGCTTTTGCCAAGGCAACATCACTTACCAGAAGGTAATAGAAGACTTGAACGTATTAGACTCAAACTATTACTTCAAGCTCATCGACTTGGCTTTGGAAAACAAGGTGACGGAAATGATGGTGCTGCTGAACAATATCATCTCTAAAGGCTTTGACGGTGGCAACTTGATTCTTGGCCTTGCCTCGCACGTGAGAAACGTGCTGATGGCTCGCGACGAACAGACGGTTTCGTTGTTGGAGGTGAGCCAGCAACAAAAACAGAAATACCAGGAGCAGGCGCAGAAGTGTCCCGTACCTTTCTTATATAAGGCTCTCAAGATTATGAACCAATGTGACATCAACTATCGACAAAGCAACAACAAACGTCTGTTGGTGGAACTGACGCTCATACAAGTGGCACAAATCACTCAGCCAGACGATGACGCGAGTGCGGGGCGTCGCCCTAACAGACTGAAATCCCTGTTTAAGAAACTAACCTCCAACACTCTGTCGAAACCAGCAGTTCAGGTGGCTGGGACAGAGCATATTCCTGTATCGCGCAATAGGACGAAACAGGAGAAGGAGGAGGTTGCCACAAAGAAAGAAATCAAGATTGACGTAACTCCAAAACCTACCAACACCCCGACCATAAAACTTGGGTCGCTGATGACTACGTTCGGGTCGTTGAAAGCCAAGGAGAAAACGGTTGAAGAGCAACAAGAACAAGTTCCCATCAATCAGGAGGAAAAAAAGTTTAACCAAGAAGACTTGCATCTTCAATGGGTGATGATGTGTAACCGTATGCCCGAAAAGATGGTGGGATTGGCTTCGCGCATGAAGAACCTCAACCCTCAAATTACTACCTATCCAAACGTGGAGGTGGTGGTGGATAATCAGATATTGCTGGACCAACTACAAGCCATCAAAAGCAGAATCAAGGCTACGCTTGCAAGAGACTTGCACAACGGAAACATACAAGTGGAGTTTCGATTGGCGGAAGGGAAGGAGTTTAAGAAAGCCCTGACGAAAAGGGAAGCCTTTGACGAGATTCGCAAAAACAACCCTGCCATAGAAAAACTAAGGGTGCTGTTGGAACTTGAATTGGCGTGAAAGATGTTTTTTGTTGAGTGTTTAGTGTTGAG